>NZ_SMTF01000011.1 GCF_004357985.1 Luteimonas aestuarii
GAGGTGCTGGAGAAGCGCGCACTGATGCTGCCGCAGGAGCTCAAGGCGATGGGGCCGGAGAAGCAGGTGATCCTGTACGAGGGACTGGCCCATCCGGTGCTGTGCCGCAAGATCCGGTACTACAAGGATGGCTACTTCACCAGGCGGCTCATGCCGAAGGTGGGGATCGAACCACTGGAGCTGGAAGGCGCAGGCAAGGTTGAACTACGCATATCTTCGAATGAAGGCGTAGCGCGGGCCTTGCGGGCTACCTGACACCCATGCTGCGCACGGAGTGTGGCGAATGAACGAAGATCACAACGACAACAGCAACTGGCGGAGACAAGCGCAGGATCGCCTTCATGATCTCCAACTGTTGCGCGACATGCGGGCCATCAACGAACGAACACAGCGGGAACTTGGCCCGCTTCCGCTGGATGGACTGCCGGGCGAGCCGAGGCGTAAGCCGAACATCCAACAAGACAGGCCGCCGCATGAGCCGGAAAGCGTGGAGGACGAAAAAATGAAAATTTCCCATGCCGCTGCAGCGGCAGCCGTGATTAGTGTTGCCGGCACATTGTCCGGGTGTGATCTTGCAAGCGATCGAACACATGATGCAAGGGGTGCCGAAGTCATTGCTGATCAATCAGCATCCGCCGCCACTGCCAAGGAGGCTGATCTACCCTCATTTGACGAGATCGTTCGACAGGTTATGGAACGCCAGTATGGCAGTAGTTTTAAGCCTGAATTGCAATGCTGGAAACACACGATCGCAGCAGACTCCGATATCACTAACTACTGCATGAAACCGAGTGAGCCTCACGTAGTCGATGTGGATGGCAATCGAAGATTGTATTTTATGGCGTACAGTGAGGCCAACATTCCTGGCAACGATGAATACTGGTATAGCCACAGTTCCGCAGGGTTGATGGGGGCGTTCGAGGTAAAGATCGAGTCGGATGGCCAATGGTCGCTTGAATCTGCTAGTAACGAGATGGAGTTCGGCAGCATTGGCGATTGCGGGTGCAAGAACGCCCAGTTCGTCAGACTTGGAGAAAACCACTATGGATGGATGTTTGCCAGTGGTGGAACATGGCAGGGGAGCACCTCAGTTGTTCACAACATAGTTGCTCCACGCAACGGTCGGTTCGAAGACGTAAGCCGAATTCCGATGGTAGAGGAAGACGACCAGACCACCCGTTACGACATCCAGTTGGATGAGTCAAACCCAGAAACACTGATGTTTCCTGTGATTGTCGTCAAATCGAAGAATGGTCATACGGAGAGGCTTCTCATCCAGTTCGATCTCGCTGAAGGAACTTACTCGCTGAATGACACCAAACAATGAGCAGCAGGGATGCCAGATGGACCGAGAATAGGCAGATTCTAGTCGACGCTGCTGTGAGGGCAGATGTAGACCCTGGCGTGATAGCGAAAATTGCCGGCTTTGATTCGAGTTTCAACCCCGACGCCAAGCCTGTTAGCGCAAGAAATCCGTCGTTGAACAGGATTCGTCAGCTTGATGGAACCATGGCGATATCGTCGGCGCACGGGTTTGGTCAGTTCATAGATGGAACATGGCATGAAGTTGTCCGGAGGCATGGTGAAAAGTATGGGGTCGAGAATGCTTCTCAGATGACAAGAGAGCAGACGAATGCACCAGAAATACGATCCAATCGCACGCTTCAAGCTGGCATGCTTGCCGAGTTCACTAAAGAGAATATCGAGAAGGGGAAGAGACTAGGCGGGCCAGACGTCGATGCAAATGTGTACGCCTTCCATAACCTCGGGGATAGGGATGCCACAACGTTTCTCAATGCGCTGAAGAGCAATCCCAGCCAGAGGGTTGACTCGGTCTTGTCTCGTAAGGTGATAGCGGGAAACCCTAGTTTGTATGGCGATGGCAGCCAATCAGTCGCACAGTCATACGATGTCATGGGTAGACACATGCAGAGATATGAAAGGTATGCCCTAGAAACTGTTGACGTGGCGCGGGACAACACCATCGGGCGCATCCAACAGAACCTCAACTCCCTCGGCATCACCGACGCCCGTGGCGAGCCGCTCGTGGTCGACGGTTTGCGTGGCGACCCCGGCAGCCGCACCAACGAAGCCATTGCCGCGTTCCAGCGGCAAACCAGTCTTCCCGGCGACCTTCCCGGCCAACAAACTCCGGCCGGGGTACTGGCCGCAACCGAAATCGCGCTTGACGCCCGCGATCCGATACGCCGCATCCAACGCATGATCGAGGATATCGATCAGCGCTTCGGCAATGGGGCTCCCAACCGTGCGCAACCCGCTGCCGCGCAATCGGGCAACGCACTGCCGGACCTCCTGGTGCGGGCACGTGGCATGGAAGCAGCGACGGCGGCGGCACCCGCGACCCCGATGCCGCCACAGGCGACGCGCACGCCTTCGGCCCAGCAACACGAGCCCGCTGCTCCCAGCAGCGCCGCAGCGGCAAAGACGCTACCACTTCTACCCACTGCCGACCTGCAGCCGGGTGATCGCGGCCGGAATGTCGCAACCCTGCAGGAGCAACTGCGCGCCCTGGGTGCCACCGACCGCGACGGCCAGCCTCTCAAGGTGGATAGCCATTATGGCCAGCGTACGAAAGACGCCGTCGAACAGTTCCAGCTGTGGAGCGGGCGCGAGATCAACGGCATCGCCGACAAGGACACGTTGCAGGCGCTGGCCGCGCAGAGCCGCTTTGCCGCGTTGCAGCGCGAGCAAGGCAATGCTCCGGGCCTGCATCTGGCCGACAACCTGCAGCCGGCCATGACAAATCCAGCTGCAGCCGGCCATGACAAATCCAGCCGATGCCGCCAGTCCACGCGCAGCGCAAACACCGGATACAGCACGACAACGAACGCTACCTGCATCCGCAAGCCTGCACGTGAACGGCATCAAGCCGGGGTATCTCAAGGCCATCGACATCGACGCCGAGCGTGCGATCTTCATCGGACGCCCCGGGGACAGCGCGACGGTCGCGCTGGGCACGGATCGGCCGCCACCGATCGCGCAAAGCCTGCAGCGGGTCGAGAGCCACGATCAGGGGCCGCAGGAGCAGGCGGCGCAACGAGCGCAGTACGAACGCCAGCTATAGAACACGCCTGTGATGCAGCGCTGACCGCTTACGTCCGGGCATGCACTTCCGCCGGTACCCCGCCCCAACTTCGCGTTTGAATCCTTCTCGACAGGGGTTGTGCGCTGCGTCATCCGAAAAGCCAGGGCAGACCGTGCTCCCCAGGCGGCCGACGGTATGCCATAGTCCGCCGGTCGTATCGGTGGTCTTGGCATTCATTTCCGGGGAGGAATTTCATGCTCGAGCAACACGGTTTGACGCTGTCGCTGGTGTGTGCGGCGGTGGCGATTGTCTACGGCATCATCGCAGCGCGATGGATCAACCGGCAGCCCGCCGGCAACGCACGGATGCAGGAGATCGCAGGCGCGATCCAGGAAGGCGCACGTGCATACCTCAACCGGCAATACCTGACCATCTCGATCGTCGGCGCCATCCTGTGCGTGCTGGTGGGCGTCTTCCTCGATTGGTACACGGCGGTCGGGTTCCTGCTGGGCGCGGTGTTGTCGGGGCTGGCCGGCTACATCGGCATGAACGTCTCGGTCCGCGCCAACGTGCGCACGGCGGAGGCGGCACGCAACGGCATCGGCCCGGCGATGGATGTCGCCTTCAAGGGCGGCGCGATCACCGGCATGCTGGTGGTGGGCCTGGGCCTGCTGGGCGTGGCCGGGTACTGGGCCGTGCTGAACCTGCATTTCATGCTGCCGACGTCGCAGGTGCTGCATGCCCTGGTGGGCGTGGCCTTCGGTTCGTCGCTGATCTCGATCTTCGCGCGCCTGGGCGGCGGCATCTTCACCAAGGGCGCCGACGTGGGCGCCGACCTGGTGGGCAAGGTGGAAGCCGGCATCCCCGAGGACGACCCGCGCAACCCGGCGGTGATCGCCGACAACGTGGGCGACAACGTCGGCGACTGCGCCGGCATGGCCGCCGACCTGTTCGAGACCTACGCGGTCACGGTGATCGCCACGATGCTGCTGGGCTACCTGATGGTGACCGAAGTGGGCAGCAACGGCGTGCTGTATCCGCTGGTGCTGGGTGGCGCGTCGATCATCGCCTCGATCATCGGCGCGTTCTTCGTCAAGGTGAAGACGGGCGGTTCGATCATGGGCGCGCTGTACAAGGGTGTGATCGTGTCGGGTGTGCTGGCCGCCATCGCCTACTACCCGATCACCCAGCAGCTGATGGGCGACAACATCCACGGTGCGATGAACATCTACTGGTGTGCGCTGATCGGCCTGGCGCTGACCGGCGCCATCGTCTGGATCACCGAGTACTACACCGGCACCCAGTACGCGCCGGTGAAGCACGTGGCGCAGGCCAGCACCACCGGGCACGGCACCAACATCATCGCCGGCCTCGGCGTCTCGATGAAATCCACCGCGATGCCGGTGATCGCGGTGTGCGCGGCGATCTGGGCCTGCTACACGCTCGGTGGCCTGTACGGCATCGCCATTGCCGCCACGGCCATGCTGTCGATGGCGGGGATGATCGTGGCGCTGGATGCCTACGGCCCGATCACCGACAACGCCGGCGGCATCGCAGAGATGGCGGAACTGCCGCCGGAAGTGCGCAACATCACCGACCCGCTGGACGCGGTGGGCAACACCACCAAGGCGGTGACCAAGGGCTATGCGATCGGTTCGGCGGCCCTCGCCGCACTGGTGCTGTTCGCCGACTTCACCCACAACCTGGAAGCCAACAACCCCGGCATGGTCTTCAGCTTCGAGCTGTCCGACCCGGCGGTGATCATCGGCCTGTTCATCGGCGGCCTGATCCCGTATCTGTTCGGCGCGATGGCGATGGAAGCGGTCGGCCGCGCGGCCGGCAGCGTGGTGGAGGAAGTGCGCCGCCAGTTCCGCGAGATCCCGGGGATCATGGAGGGCACCGGCAAGCCCGACTACAGCCGCGCGGTGGACATGCTGACCAAGTCGGCGATCAAGGAAATGATCGTGCCGTCGCTGCTGCCGGTGCTGGTGCCGGTGGTAGTGGCGTTCGGCATGAACTGGCTGATGGGGCCCGGCGCAGGCATCAAGGCACTGGGCGGATTGCTGATCGGCACGATCGTGACGGGCCTGTTCGTGGCCATCTCGATGACCACCGGCGGCGGTGCCTGGGACAACGCCAAGAAGTACATCGAGGACGGCAATTTCGGCGGCAAGGGTTCCGAGGCGCACAAGGCCGCGGTGACCGGCGACACCGTCGGCGATCCCTACAAGGACACCGCGGGCCCGGCCATCAACCCCCTGATCAAGATCATCAACATCGTCGCGCTGTTGCTGGTGCCCCTGCTCTAGACGGCACCTCGGCATGCCGTTCCCAGGAAGGCCGCCCCCGGGCGGCCTTTCGTTTTCGCCCTCCCGCACCGCCGCGGGACGCCCGGGCAATGCTGCTGCGACGCAGCATCGAACCGGCTAGAATGCGCGATTCCCTTTCCACCGGCGGCACGACCGCCTCGCACGGAACCGCATCCATGGGCCTGGACCACGTCAGCACCGGCAAGAACCCCCCGGACGAGATCAACGTCATCATCGAAATCCCGAAGGATGCCGAGCCGGTCAAGTACGAGGTGGACAAGGATAGCGGCGCGATCTTCGTCGACCGCGTGCTGTCCACGCCGATGCGCTACCCGTGCAACTACGGCTATGTGCCCCACACCTTGTGCGGCGACGGCGACCCGGCCGACGTGCTGGTGGTGCTGCCGCTGCCGCTGGTGCCCGGCTCGGTGATCCGCTGCCGCCCGGTCGGCGTGCTGAAGATGACCGACGAGGCCGGCAGCGACGAGAAGATCCTCGCCGTGCCGGTCACCAAGGTGTTCCAGGGCTATGCGCACGTCGAGAACGTGGACCAGGTCAGCCAGCACTGGCTCGACCGCATCGGCCACTTCTTCGAGCACTACAAGGACCTCGAGAAGGGCAAGTGGGTGAAGCTGGAAGGCTGGGGCGGCGCCGAGGAAGCGAAGAAGATCCTCGTCTACGCCATGGAGCGCCACGTCGCCCAGGAAAAGAAGCCGAAGTTCTGAGCGCGGCCTACGCCGCAGCCCAAGAAAAAGGCAGGCCATCGGCCTGCCTTTTTCATTCCCGCCGACGCGCCCTTGCTCAGCGCGCGGGCGGCACCATGCCGGCGCGGTAAGGGTACTGCGCGAAGATGTCGGCCATGGTCGAATCGATGCGTGCATCGCGCGCAGCCACATCACGCGTGTTGGTCACCCGACCTACGGCAATGCCTTCCCATACCAGCCGGTTGCGCGCCGCGTCCACCAGGTCGACGTTCATCGTGCCCTCGGTGTAGCGATACACGTCGGTGCGATCACGCCAGTACGGCACCGCGAAGTAGCGGTTGGCGCGATAGCTGTAGTAGTAGGCGTAGTCCACCGTCGGCATGCTGCTGACTTCGGTGCGGCGCTGGGTGTAGGCGTTGATGTTCACCCAGAGATCCGGGCTGGACTCGCTGTAGACATAGCCGCGCGACTCCATCTGCGTGCGGGCAGCGGCCTTCATGCGTTCGCTCATGGCGCTGGTGTAGCCATCGCGTTCGATGGCCAACGGCGAATAGAAGGCGAAGGTGCGGTACCGCGCGAAATCGGCTTCGGGGTCGGCCTCGGTGGTGATGCGCGGACCGGTGGCGCAGCCGGCAAGCAGCACGGCGGCGCACGCAGCGGCGAACCAGGCGACGATGCGGGACGGGGTATACATGTTCGGGTCTCCCTGTGGATTCCGGATCGTCGCGCGCGGCGCTGATCCCTCGACTGAACATACGCCGCAAGGCGTCAAACGGACGCAACGGCGGGATGAACGGTTCAGGCAGGGCGCCGATCCGTTCAGCCCGGCCGGTACACCTCCGCCCCCAGTTCGCGGAACTCGGCGGACTTCTCCGCCATGCCCGCCTGCAGCGCCTGGGCTTCGTCAACGCCGTGCTCGGCGGCGTAGTCGCGCACGTCCTGGGTGATCTTCATGCTGCAGAAGTGCGGACCGCACATCGAACAGAAGTGCGCCAGCTTGTGCGCATCCTTGGGCAGGGTCTCGTCATGGAACTCCTTCGCCTTCTCCGGATCGAGCCCGAGGTGGAACTGGTCTTCCCAGCGGAACTCGAAGCGCGCCTTGCTCAATGCGTTGTCGCGCACCTGCGCACCGGGGTGGCCCTTGGCCAGGTCCGCGGCATGGGCGGCGATCTTGTAGGCCATGATGCCGTCGCGCACGTCCTCGCGGTTGGGAAGGCCCAGGTGTTCCTTCGGGGTGACGTAGCAGAGCATGGCGGTGCCGTACCAGCCGATCATCGCTGCGCCGATCGCACTGGTGATGTGGTCGTAGCCCGGCGCGATGTCGGTGGTCAACGGGCCCAGCGTGTAGAACGGCGCTTCGCCGCATTCGGCGAGCTGCTTGTCCATGTTCTCCTTGATCAGCTGCATCGGCACGTGGCCGGGGCCTTCGATCATGCACTGCACGTCGTGCTTCCACGCGATCTTCGTCAGTTCGCCAAGCGCTTCGAGCTCGCCGAACTGCGCCGCGTCGTTGGCATCGGCAATGCATCCGGGGCGCAGGCCGTCGCCCAGCGAGAAGGCCACGTCGTAGGCCTTCATGATCTCGCAGATGTCCTCGAAGTGCGTGTAGAGGAAGTTCTCCCTGTGGTGCGCGAGGCACCACTTGGCCATGATCGAACCGCCGCGCGAGACGATGCCGGTCACGCGCTTCGCGGTCAGCGGCACGTGGCGCAGCAGCACGCCGGCGTGGATGGTGAAGTAGTCCACGCCCTGCTCGGCCTGTTCGACCAGGGTGTCGCGGAAGATCTCCCAGGTCAGTTCCTCGGCGCGGCCGTCCACCTTCTCCAGCGCCTGGTAGATCGGGACCGTACCGATCGGCACCGGCGAGTTGCGGATGATCCATTCGCGCGTCTCGTGGATGTGCTTGCCGGTGGACAGGTCCATCACCGTGTCGCCGCCCCAGCGGATCGCCCAGACCAGCTTCTCCACCTCCTCGGCGATGCCGGAGCTCACCGCGCTGTTGCCGATGTTGGCGTTGATCTTGGTGAGGAAATTGCGGCCGATGATCATCGGCTCGCTTTCCGGGTGGTTGATGTTGTTGGGCAGGATGGCGCGACCGCGCGCGATCTCGTCGCGCACGAACTCGGGCGTGATGACCTTCTGGATGCTCGCGCCGAACGACTCGCCGCGGTGCTGCGCCAGCAGGCCGGCGTCACGCACCGCGTCGAGCCGCTGGTTCTCGCGGATCGCCACGAACTCCATTTCCGGGGTGACGATGCCGCGGCGCGCATAGTGCATCTGGCTGACGTTGGCGCCGGCCTTCGCGCGGCGCGGCAAGGTGCGCCCGGGGAAGCGCACCGCATCGAGCTTGCCGTTGGTCTCGCGCGAGCGGCCGAACTCGGAACTCAGGGCAGGCAATTGCTCGGTGTCGCCGCGTGCCTCGATCCAGCGCGCACGCAGCGGCGGAAGGCCGGCGGACAGGTCGATGCGCGCGTCAGGGTCGGTGTACGGGCCGGAACAGTCGTACACGGTGACCGGCGCGTTCTCCTCGCCGCCGAAGATCGTCGGCGTCTGGGTCAGCGCGATCTCGCGCATCGGCACGCGGATGTCCGGCGACGATCCCTCGACGAAGATCTTGCGCGAGCCGGGGATCGGCCGGGTCACGGACGCGGACAGCTGGTCGGCCTGCTGCAGCAGGTCGGCGGCGGGCTTGGGAATGGCGTTCATCGGCATCGTCCTCGTTGCATCCCGTGCGCGGACAAGCCGTCGGGATGGGCACCCGGCCCGCGAGGGATTCGCGGGCCACGAACGAAGCGAAGGCGCATGGACGTCGGTGCGGGCCAACCGGGCTGGCGTTGCGAACGGCGCGTCCTGCGAAGCTTCCCTACGCCGGTATCAACCGGATCAGGTTCGAAGGGACTGTCTCAACCACCGGCCGGTGGTACCCCCGCTTCACCGCGAATTAGACCACACGGTCGGCGTGCAGGCTGCCGTCGGTGATGGACAGTCACCATTGCAACGGTTGACGCGCCGCATCATCGTCCGGTATTGCTGTCGCCCCATGCACGCCACCATCACCCCCCTCGCGATCGCGATTACCACTGGTACCGGTACCACCGGCCCCGGGGTGCGGACGCGCGTGCACGACTGATCCATGACCACGCCGCTCCGCACCCGACCCGGGTGGGAGCGCTGGCTTCCCCTCGGACCGGACGCGGAGCCCAACCGGAGCTCCCACCCCATGCCGTCCGCGCCACCCGCTTCCGAACACCTTGTCCGCCACGTCCACAAATTCGGCGGCAGCAGCCTCGCCGACGCCACTCGGATCCTGTCGCTGCCGCCACTGGTGGCCGATGGCGCCGCGTCCACGTTGGTCGTGGTGTCGGCGATGCACGGCACCACCAACGCGCTGGTGGCGATGGCCGACGAGGCCGTTGCCAAGGGCGACTGGCGCGCGGCGTGGCAGGCGCTGCGCGCTCGGCATCTCGACGCGGCCGCCGCCATCGCTGCCGACAACGCCGCTCTGCACGATGCGCTGGTCGCGGATTTCGATGCGCTGCGCGAGGACCTGGAAGCACTGACGGCCGGCGATGCCGGTGACGCGCGCATCGCGCGCGTGCACGGGCTGGGCGAAATCGCCTCGTCGCGGCTGGTGCAGGCCGCACTGGGCGATGGCTGGGCACGCCTCGACGCACGCGACGTGCTGGTGGTGCATCCGGGCGAGATGGGCGTGGGCGTGGAATGGGAGGCATCGCGCACGAAGCTGGCGGCCTGGCGCGCCACGCACCCCCCGCAGCGCATCGTGGCCACCGGCTTCATCGCGCGCGGGCGTGACGGCAACGACACCACGCTGGGCCGCAACGGCAGCGACTACTCCGCGGCCATCCTCGCCCATCTGTTCGATGCCGATGAGCTGACCATCTGGACCGACGTGGATGGCGTGCTGTCCGCCGATCCGCGGCTGGTGCCCGACGCCACCGTGCTGCCCACGATGTCCTACGCCGAGGCCTGGGAGCTGGCCTACTTCGGCGCCAAGGTGCTGCACCCGCAGACGATGGCACCGGTGCAGGCGCGCGGCATCCCGCTGCGCATCCGCAACACGCTCGATCCGTCGGTGCCGGGCACCTGGATCCTGCCGGAGAACCCCGAGGGCGATGCGGAACTGTCGCCGGTCAAGGGGCTGACCATCGTCCGCGACATGGCGGTGCTGGAACTGGTGGGCAACGGCATGGTCGGCGTGCCTGGCACGGCGGAGAAACTGTTCGCGGCGCTGCATGGTGCCGGCGTGTCGGTAACGATGATCTCGCAGGGCTCGTCCGAGCATTCGATCTGCTGCGTGGTCCGCGCCAGCCAGGTCGAACCGGCGCGCGCGGCGGTCGAGCAGGCCTTCGCCGACGCGTTCGCCGATGGCCGCACGCAGGCGGTCGAGGTGACGCCGGACATCGCCGTGCTGGCGGCGGTGGGCGACGGCATGGTCGGCTTCCCCGGCGTGGCCGCGCGCCTGTTCGGTGCGCTGGCACAGGCACGGGTGAACATCCGCGCGATCGCGCAGGGCGCCAGCGAACGCAACATCTCCGTCGCCATTGCCGAGACCGATGCCACGCGGGCGCTGCGCGCCGCGCATTCGGCGTTCTGGCTGTCGCCGCAGACGGTGTCGGTGGGCATGATCGGCCCCGGAAACGTCGGCCGTACCCTGCTGGCGCAACTGGCCGCGGTACTGCCGGGACTGCGGTCGCGCTCGCAGGTCGACCTGCGCCTGCGCGCCATCGCCAACAGCAAACGCATGGCGCTGGACCATTTCGCGATCGAACCGGGCGATGCCATCGCGCGATTGCACCCGGAAGGCGGGGAACCCCTCGACCTCGACGCCTTCGCCGCGCACGTCCGCGCCGGGCACATCCCGCATGCACTGATCATCGACTGCAGCGCCAGTGACGCGACCGCGCAGAAGTACCCCGGATGGATCGCGGCCGGCATCCACGTGGTCACGCCCAACAAGCATGCCGGCAGCGGCGCGTGGACGCGCTACAGCGCGCTGCGCGAGGCCCAGCGCCACAGCGGCGCGAAGTTCGGCTACGAGGCCACTGTCGGCGCAGGCCTGCCGGTGATCCTGACCCTGCGCAACCTGATCGACACCGGCGATACCCTGCACGCGGTGGACGGCATGCTCTCGGGCACGCTGGCCTGGTTGTTCAACAGTTACGATGGCAGCCGTCCGTTCTCCGAACTGGTGCGCGAAGCGCGAGGCCTGGGCTACACCGAGCCCGACCCGCGCGACGACCTGTCGGGGCTGGACGTGGCCCGCAAGCTGGTGATCCTGGCGCGCGAGGCCGGGTTGCAACTGTCGCTGGAGGACGTGGACGTGGAAAGCCTGGTGCCGGAGGCGCTGCAGGACGTGGGCGTGGAGGAATTCCTCGCGCGCCTCGACGAACTCGACGCGCCGATGGATGCGCGCCTGCGCGAGGCGCAATCGAAGGGGCTTGGCCTGCGCCACCTGGCCCGGCTCACCCGCGACGGCAAGGCGACCGTCGGCGTGGTCGCGCTGCCGGCCGAGCACGCATGCCGGCACACCCGCCTGACCGACAACCTGGTGCAGTTCACCACCGATCGCTATGCCAGCAATCCGCTGGTCGTGCAGGGCCCGGGTGCCGGCCCGGACGTGACGGCGGCCGGCGTGTTCGGCGACGTGCTCGCGATTGCCAATGCGCTGGGTTCGTCGGAGGGCCGCTACGCATGAGTCGCAGCGTCCGCGCCTTCGCGCCCGCCAGCGTCGGCAACATCGGGGTCGGCTTCGACCTGCTGGGCCATGCCATCGACGGCCCGCGCGATGTCGCACGCGTCACCCGCATCGAAGAACCCGTGGTGCGCATCGATGCGATCCGCGGCGACGTGGCCGGCGTGGACAGGCTGCCACTCGATGCGCCATCGAATACGGCGGGACGTGCGTTGATGTCGCTGCGCGAAGCGCTCGACCTGCCGTTCGGGTTCGCGGTGGCACTGGAAAAGGGCATTCCGCTCGGCTCCGGGCTGGGCGGCTCGGCGGCTTCCTGTGTCGCGGCGCTGGTCGCGGCGAATGCATTGCTCGACACGCCACTCGCGCGCGAGGCGCTGTACGACTTCGCGCTGGACGGCGAATCGGTGTCCAGCGGCAGCCGCCACGGCGACAACGTCGCGCCGATGCTGCTCGGCGGCGTGGCGATGGCTACGTCCGAACGCATGCTCGCCCTGGCAGCGCCCGACTGGCTGCACGCGGTGGTGGTGCATCCCGACCAGGTGCTGGAAACGCGGCGCTCGCGTGCAGCGCTGGCCGAACCCTATCCCCTGCACACCGTGGTCGAGCACACCGCGCACCTCGCGCAGTTCCTGCTGGGCCTGCAGCATGGCGATGCCGACCTGATCCGCGCCGGCCTGCACGACGTGCTGGTCGAGCCCCGTCGCGCGCCACTCATTCCCGGCTTCGCGCAGGTGAAGCAGGCCGCGCTCGGCCACGACGCACTGGGCGCCAGCATTTCCGGCGGTGGCCCAAGCGTGTTCGCGTGGTTCGCATCCAGGGCGGCGGCCGAGACGGCCGCGCCAGCGATGCGCGCGGGCTTCGTCGATGCCGGATTCGAGGCGCGCGCGTACGTCACGCCGGTGAATGCCCCGCGCGCGGAGTTGTCCACCGAAGCGACGTGACCCGCCTCCACGGGGAGAACGCACGGCGAAGCCGTCCAGGCAAAAGCACCCTCATCCGCCCCTTCGGGGCACCTTCTGCCGCTTGCGGGAGACGGGTCCAGATTCACGACAGGAGTCCAGCACAACCATGCGATTCGCCAGCACCCGGGGTAACGCCGCTCCCACCGACATCGATGCCGCACTGGTCGCCGGCCTCGCGCCCGATGGCGGCCTGTATGTCCCGGAAGCGTTCCCGTGCGTTGATTTCCGGGCGCCAGCGGCATCCCTGGCCGAGACCGCGCTGCACACACTGTCACCGTACTTCGACGGCTCGTCGATCCGAGGGAGGCTCGAGGCGATCTGCGCCACCGCGTTCTCGTTCGATGCGCCGTTGCGCGGGCTGCACGGCAGGGGCGACCACCTGCTCGAGCTTTTCCACGGACCCACCGCGGCCTTCAAGGATTACGCGGCGCGCTTCCTCGCCGGTTCGCTCGATGCGCTGCGCGTGCCGGGCGCGCCACCCACCACCATCCTCGTCGCCACCTCGGGCGATACCGGCGCCGCCGTGGCCTCGGCCTTCCATCGTCGCGACGGCTTCAAGGTGGTGATCCTCTACCCCGACGGCAAGGTGTCGCCACGCCAGGCGCATGGCCTCGGCTGCTGGGGCGACAACGTGCGTGCCTTCCATGTCGAGGGCAGCTTCGACGACTGCCAGCGGCTCGCCAAGCAGGCGTTGTCGGATGAAGCGCTGCGCATCGAAGTGTCGCTCGGCTCCGCCAACAGCATCAGCCTGGGCCGCTTGCTGCCGCAGGCGGCGTACTACGCGCATGCCGCCTCGCGGTTCCATGCCGCGCATGGCGAGCCACTGAACGTCATCGTGCCCACCGGCAACCTCGGCAATGCCTGCGCCGCATTCGTGGCGCGTGCGATGGGCGCGCCCGTGGGGGAGATCCGTCTTGCGTGCAACGCCAACGATACCCTGCCGCGCTATTTCACCGGTGCGGATTACGACGCGCAACCGACGCGCGCCACGCTGGCCAATGCGATGGATGTCGGCGCACCCAGCAACTTCGAACGCCTGCGCCACTGGCATGACAGCGATGCCGCGCTCCGAGCCGGCTTCATCGCGCAGTCGGTCGATGACGCCACCATCCGCGAAACGATCCGCACCGCGCCCACACGCCACGGCATCGTCGCCTGTCCGCACACCGCGACGGGACTGAAGCTGCTCGAAGACCTGCGCGTGCGCGGCGACGCCCGCCCCTGGGCCGTCGTGGCGACCGCGCATCCGGCGAAGTTCGAGACCATCGTCGAACCGCTGGTCGGCCATGCCGTGGAACCGCCGCCTGCGCTCGCGGCATCGCTGGCGTCGCCCGCGCAGTCATTCCCGCTGGCGGACGATTACGGCGCGCTCCGCGAGGTCCTGGTCTCCGGCTGACCTGCCGTCGATCCATCGATCGCGGCACGCAGCAGGTCGAGCCCGGCCACGTCCGCCTGGCGAAACCGATCGGCATCGCCAAACTCCGGCCAGCCGTCGCGCAGTCCCGCCATCACCGCGGCGTCCTGCGCGTGCGACTGCAGCAGCCAGTCGGCGATGCGGGCGCACGGCACGTCATGGGCAACACGGCACAGCAAGGGACCGGGCGGAATCGGCCCGGATCGCCACAGCACGCCCAGGCCTTCGGGGCGCGAGCGGTCGTGCACGTCGGAGGCCAGCGCCGCGACATCGGCCTCGCCGGCTTCGACCACCTGCAGCGCCGCGGCATGCGATCCGGCGTAGGCGAGCGACGCGAATCCCGTCGCCGGGTCCAATCCCATGTCCCGCAATCCTCGCGCGGGCACGAAACCGCCGGACGCCGAATCGCGCCCCACCATCACCAGCGCAAGGCGGGGCGCCTCGCGACGCAGGGCATCGAGGGAATCGATGCCATCGCGCGCCACGATCACGGCGCGATAGCGATCCGCCTGCACGGATGGCACCTCGGGAACAGGCAGCGGCGCGAGCTGCTCCGGCCACTGCCGCGCCTGCAGGAAGCCATGCAGGTTGGGGACGGCGATGTCCGCCTCCCCACTGCGCATGGCTTCGACCAGCGCCGATGGCGAATCGAACAGCCGTACTTCCGCAGATCGCCCGCCGAGCCGCGCGAGGTAATCGGCCAGCGGCTGGATCGCCGCCGCGCGATCGCGCCCGGGATACGCATAGGTCGCCACGATCAAGGGACGCAGTTCGCCGGCGCTGGCGGGGCGGACCGGTGCGAGGCATCCCAGCGCCAGCGCGGCGACCAGCAGCCACGTCGCGCTGGCGTCAGATCGCATCCAGCAACGCCTTGTCGCGCACCGCACCCTTGTCGGCACTGGTGGCCAGCAGTGCATACGCCTTCAACGCCGTGGTCACCTTGCGCGGGCGCGACTGCGCAGGCCTCCACCCGGCCGCGTCCCGTGCCGCGCGGCGCGACGCGAGTTCTTCATCGGAAACCAGCAGCGCGATCGACCGCGCGGGGATGTCGATGCGGATGCGATCGCCATCGTGCACCAGGCCAATCGCGCCACCCGCCGCCGCTTCCGGCGACGCGTGGCCGATCGACAGGCCCGAGGTGCCCCCGGAGAAACGGCCGTCGGTGAGCAGTGCGCACTGCTTCCCCAGCCCTTTCGATTTCAGGTACGACGTGGGATACAGCATCTCCTGCATGCCCGGCCCGCCCTTCGGCCCTTCGTAGCGGATCACCACCACGTCGCCCGGCTTGACGTCGTCGCCGAGGATGCCGGCCACCGCCGCATCCTGGCTTTCGAACACGCGCGCGTTGCCTTCGAACACGTGGATCGATTCGTCCACGCCGGCGGTCTTCACCACGCAGCCGTCCGGCGCGATATTGCCGGTCAGCACGGCGAGGCCGCCCTCCTGCGAGTACGCATGTTCGACGCTGCGGATGCAGCCGTCGGCACGATCCGCGTCCAGCGATGGCCAGCGCGTGGCCTGGCTGAAGGCGACCTGGGTGGGAATGCCGGCCGGCCCGGCCTTGTAGAACGCCTCCACAGCATCGTCATCGACCGTTGCGATATCCCAGCGCGCAATCGCCTCGCCCAGGGTCTTCGCGTGCACAGTGGGCACGTCGGTATGCAACAAGCCACCGCGCGCCAGTTCGCCGAGGATGGCCATGATGCCGCCGGCACGGTGCACGTCCTCGATGTGGTACTTCTGCGTGTTCGGCGCCACCTTGCACAGCTGCGGCACCCTCCGCGACAGCCGGTCGATGTCGCGCAGGGTGAACGGCACCTCCGCTTCCTGCGCCGCGGCCAGCAGGTGCAGGATGGTGTTGGTGGAGCCGCCCATGGCGATGTCCAGCGTCATCGCGTTCTCGAACGCCTCGAAGGTGGCGATGCCACGCGGCAGGGCGGTCGGGTCCTCCGCGCCGTACCAGCGATGGCACAGCTCGACGACGGTGCGGCCGGCGCGCAGGAACAGCTGTTCGCGATCGGCATGGGTCGCCAGCACGGTGCCGTTGCCGGGCAGCGACAGCCCCAGCGCCTCGGTCAGGCAATTCATCGAGTTGGCCGTGAACATGCCGCTGCAGGAGCCGCAGGTGGGGCAGGCGCTGCGTTCGATCGCGGCGACCTGCTCGTCGGAGGCATCGGGGTCGGCCGCGATCACCATGGCATCGACGAGGTCGAGCTTGTGCTCGGCCAGCGCAGTCTTGCCCGCCTCCATCGGCCCGCCCGACACGAACACCACGGGGATGTCGAGCCGCAGCGCCGCCATCAGCATGCCCGGCGTGATCTTGTCGCAGTTGGAGATGCACACCAGCGCGTCGGCGCAGTGCGCATTGACCATGTACTCCACCGAATCGGCGATGATCTCGCGGCTGGGCAGCGAATACAGCATGCCGTCGTGGCCCATCGCGATGCCGTCGTCCACGGCGATGGTGTCGAACTCCTTGGCCACGCCGCCCACGCGTTCGATCTCGCGCGCCACCAGTTGCCCCAGGTCCTTCAGGTGCACGTGCCCCGGCACGAACTGGGTGAAGGAGTTGGCAATGGCGATGATGGGCTTGTGGAAGTCGCCATCCTGCATGCCGGTGGCGCGCCACAGCGCGCGGGCACCGGCCATGTTGCGGCCATGGGTGGACGTTCGGGAGCGATACTCGGGCATGCGGGGGCTGTCTGGAATGAGCGGGAATGATCGAAAACGCCGGGGATTCTGGGCAGTTTCCGATGTTTCAGTTGCAACGATTTCTGGCGCAACCAAAGTCGAAGGAATTAATTTCGATGATCGCTTGACACGATTGAATCACAGGGTTTAGTTTCGCCCAATGCTGCAACGCCACACGCCCGCCACGAACGATCCCCGCGACGCGCACGCCAGCGCGGCGTCGATCCTCGTACTCGTCCTTATTACCTCGCCTACTGGTGCGGGACGATCCGGCGCGTAAGACAGAAACAAGGCCGACATCGCAAACCCCGCACCGCAAGGTGCGGGGTTTTTTGTTGGCCGGACGCATCCGAACCGCTCCATCCCCTTCCATTGCAGAGACCCCCGACATGACCGAGCAGAGCCTTCCCCGTCCCGCCATCGCCGTCGTCGGCTACGGCAGCCAGGGCCGCGCGCACGCCCTCAACCTGCGCGATTCCGGCTTCGACGTGACCATCGGCCTGCGCCCGGGCGGCCCCACCGAGGTCAAGGCCAAGGCCGACGGCTTCACCGTCAAGGCCCCGGCCGAGGCGGTCAAGGAGGCCGACCTGGTCGCGGTGCTCACGCCCGACATGGTGCAGAAGCAGCTCTATGCCGACGTGCTGGCGCCCAACCTCAAGCAAGGCGCGGTGCTGCTGTTCGCGCACGGGCTGAACGTGCATTTCGACATGATCCAGCCGCGCGACGACCTGGACGTGGTCCTGGTCGCGCCCAAGGGCCCGGGCGCGCTGGTGCGCCGTGAGTACGAAATCGGCCGCGGCGTGCCCTGCATCTATGCCGTGCACCAGGACAGGAGCGGCAGGGCCGAGCAGTACGCGCTGGCGTACGCCGCGGGCCTGGGCGGCGCGCGCGCGAACGTCATCAAGACCACCTTCAAGGAAGAGACCGAGACCGACCTGTTCGGCGAGCAGGCGGTGCTGTGCGGCGGCGCGTCGTCGCTGGTGCAGGCCGGCTTCGAAACCCTGGTGGAAGCCGGCTACCAGCCGGAAATCGCCTACTACGAAGTGCTGCACGAGCTGAAGCTGATCGTCGACCTGTTCTACGAAGGCGGCATCACCCGGATGCTGGAATTCGTCTCGGAAACCGCGCAGTACGGCGATTTCGTCAGCGGCCCGCGCGTGATCGACGCCAGCGTCAAGGCGCGCATGAAGGACGTGCTGAAGGACATCCAGGACGGCACCTTCACCCGCAACTGGCAGGCCGAGTACGACGCCGGCCTGCCCAACTACAGGAAGTTCCAGCAGGCCGACAAGGACCACCCGATCGAACAGGTCGGCCGGCAGCTGCGCGAGAAGATGGTGTGGTTGCAGGGCCAGACCGAGACGCAGCCGGCTGCGCGGAAAGAGGCTGCGTGATGAACGGCGCGCGCTGGCTGGTGCAGGCACTGGAGGCCGAGGGGGTCGACACGATCTTCGGCTATCCCGGTGGCGCGATCATGCCGTTCTACGACGCGCTGCATGGCGCGTCGCTGAAACACGTACTGGTCCGCCACGAGCAGGGCGCCGCCTTCGCCGCGAACGGCTATGCGCGCGCCAGCGGTCGCGTCGGCGTGTGCGTCGCGACCTCCGGCCCCGGCGCGTCGAACCTGGTGACCGGCATCGCCGATGCGATGCTCGACTCGGTGCCGATGGTGGTGATCACCGGCCAGGTCGCCACGCCGCTGATGGGCACCGACGCGTTCCAGGAACTGGACGTGTTCGGCATGACCATGCCGATCGTCAAGCACAGCTTCCTGCCGCGCAACGTCGACGACCTGCGCTGGATGCTGGCCGAAGCCTTCCGCATCGCGCGCGAGGGCCGTCCCGGCCCGGTGCTGGTCGACCTGCCCAAGGATGTGCAACTGGGCGATGCCACCCACCTGCCCGTGCACGTGTCGTTGCCGATCGATGCGGTGCCGTGCGCACCGGACCATTCGCTGCATGAAGCCGCGGCGGTGATCTCGCAGGCGCAGAAGCCGGTGGTCTATGCCGGCGGCGGCGTGGTGCTGGGCGATGCGGTGGATGCGTTCCGCGAGTTCATCGACCTGGCGCAGTTTCCCACCGTGCTGACGCTGAAGGCCTTGGGCGCATTGCCGCCGATGCATCCGTGCAACCTCGGCATGCTGGGCATGCATGGCAGCCGCGCCGCCAACATGGCGGTGCAGGAATGCGACCTGCTGATCGTGGTGGGCGCGCGTTTCGACGACCGCGCCACCGGCAAGCTGGCCGAGTTCGCGCCCAACGCACGTGTGGTGCACATCGATGCCGACGCCTGCGAGATCGGCAAGCTGCGCGCGGTCGAGGCCGCGGTGCCGGGCAACCTGTCGACCAGCCTGGGCCGCCTGGCCGCACCGCTGGCGGCGCAGAACGCCGGACGCAATGGCGCTGCCCGCAGCGCATGGCGCGACATATGCGCGCAGCGCACGCGCAAGCACGCGGCACGCTACGACGCGCCGGGCGACAAGGTCTACGCACCGGCCCTGCTCAAGCGCATGAGTGAGCTGGCGCCGGATGCCATCGTGTCCTGTGACGTCGGCCAGCACCAGATGTGGGTCGCGCAGCACTGGCGCTTCCACCAGCCGCGGCAGCACCTGACCAGCGGCGCGCTCGGCGCAATGGGCTTCGGTCTGCCGGCCGCCATCGGTGCGCAACTGGAAGACCTGGACGCGCGCGTGGTCTGCGTCAGCGGCGATGGCTCGTTCATGATGAACATCCAGGAGCTGGCGACGCTGCGCCGCTACCGACTGCCGGTCAAGATCGTGCTGCTGGACAACTCCGCGCTGGGCATGGTGCGGCAGTGGCAGGAACTGTTCTTCGAGAAACGCTATTCCGAGATTGACCTGTCCGACAACCCGGACTTCGCCGAGGTCGCGCGCGCGTTCGGCATCCAGGCGCTGCACGTGGACCAGGCCGTCGACGTCGAGGATGCGCTGGCCGCGCTGCTGGCCACGGACGGCCCGGCGCTGCTGCACGTGGCCATCGACACCGCCGCGAACGTCTGGCCGCTGGTGCCCCCGAACCACAACAACGCACAGATGCTCGATCCCGACGACGCCGGCTCGCTGGACGTCGGCGAACCCGTCGGCGCGACGCCCCCCTCCCCCACGTCGGACTCCGAGGAAACCACCAATGCGCTACCAGCTTGACCTCACGCTCAGGCGCGCGGAAGGCGCGCTGTCGCGCGTGCTCGGCACCGCCGAACGCCGCGGCTTCACCCCGCTGTCGGTCGATGGCGAAGCCCAGCCCGACGGCGACCGCTGGCACCTGCGGATGACCGTCGAGGGCGATCGCTCCGACGACTCGCTGCAGCAGCAGCTCGCGAAACTCTACGACTGCCTGGCCGTGCAGGTGCAGCCATGTCCGTAGGGCGGGCCCTGGCCCGCCATCACCGATTCACGCCCCTGCATTGGCAAGCAATGCCCCGCCACTCCTGGTTTCCGCAGCCCCATGTTGGCGGGCCAGGGCCCGCCCTACGACCACCGGACCCCGCATGACCGCCACCGTCACCCCCATCTCGGACGCCGCACACGCACCGAAGCCACAGGTCTGGTTCGATGGCGCATTGATCGACGGCGACGCGCCGCAGGCCGGCCTGACCACGCATGCCATGCACTACGGCAGCGGCGTGTTCGAAGGCGTGCGCGCCTACGCCACGGACGACGGCGCCGCCGTGTTCCGCCTGCCCGAACACCTCGAGCGCATGCGCAAGGGCGCGGAGATGTTCGGCCTGCCGTTCGACGTGGAACAGACCACCGAAGCGGTGATGGCCACGCTGCGCGCCAACCACCATCGCGATGCCTACATCCGTCCGCTGGCGTGGTTCGGCGAAGGTGGTTTCGGCCTGGACGTCGAGGGCCACACCCCGCACCTGATGGTCGCCACCACCGCCACCCAGGTGCACCTCAACGGCACCCGTGCGCGGCTGGGCGTGGGCAAGTGGCGGCGCAACCCCGCCGATTCGCTGCCACCGCTGAAGCTGTGCGGCGCCTACGTCAATTCCATCCTCGCCAAGCGCGAGGCCAAGTCGCGCGGTTTCGACGAGGCCCTGTTCACCGACCGCGACGGCAATGTCGTGGAGTGCACGGGCGCCAACGTATTCATGGTCAAGGACGGCACCGTCACCGCGGTCG
Organism: Luteimonas aestuarii; assembly: GCF_004357985.1. GTDB lineage: Bacteria > Pseudomonadota > Gammaproteobacteria > Xanthomonadales > Xanthomonadaceae > Luteimonas > Luteimonas aestuarii. The sequence continues at coordinate 20,987 of NZ_SMTF01000011.1, forward strand.
AGCATCGCGATGCCATGCCCGGCATTACCCGCGACACCCTGCTGCAGCTCACCGGCGCGCAATCGCGCACGGTCACCCTGGCCGAACTGCTGGAGGCCGACGAGGTATTCGCCTGCGGCACCGCGGCCGAAGTGGCGCCGGTGTCCCGGATCGAGGACCGCAGCTATGCCGACAACCCGGTGACGCGCGAGTTGCAGGTGCTGTACGCGCGCGTCGTGCGCGGACAGGAAGCGTCGTACCGTCACTGGTTGACGGCGGTCTGATGGACCCTGCCGTAGCCAGCGCCATCCCGGTGTCCGCCAGCGACGTGCTGGCGGCGCAGGCGCGGCTGCGCAAGTACCTCGACGTGACGCCCACGCACTATGCCGAGCGCTTCGGCTGCTGGCTCAAGCTGGAAAACCTGCAGCGCACCGGTTCGTACAAGGTCCGCGGCGCATTGAATGCACTGCTGGCGGCGCGCGAGCGGGGCGACGACCGCTACGTCATCACCGCCTCGGCCGGCAACCACGCGCAGGGCATGGCCTGGGCGGCCTACCGGCTGGGAATCCCTGCGATCACGGTGATGCCGAAGAACGCGCCGGACACGAAAGTCGCCGGCGTGGCGCACTGGGGCGCGACCGTGCGCCTGCATGGCGACACCTATGACGAGGCCAAGGCCTTCGCCGCCGAGCTGGCCGCGCAGAACGGCTTCCGCCTGCTGTCGGCGTTCGACGATCCGGACGTGATCGCCGGCCAGGGCACGGTGGGGCTGGAAATCGCCGCGTCGATGAACCCGGACGTGGTGATCGTGCCGATCGGCGGGGGCGGCCTGGCGTCCGGCGTGGCGCTGGCGCTGAGGTCGCAGGGCGTACGCATCGTCGGCGCGCAGGTCGAGGGCGTGGATGCGATGGCGCGTGCGCTCAAGGGCGACCGCTCGCTGCGTGCACCCGCGGCAACGCTGGCCGACGGCGTGCGCGTCAAGGAACCGGGCGACCTGACCCGGCGCATACTGGAAAGCTTGCTGGACGACGTGGTCATCGTGCGCGAAGCCGAACTGCGCGAAACCCTGGTGCGGCTGGCGCTGGAAGAACACGTCATCGCCGAAGGCGCTGGCGCACTGGCATTGGCCGCCGGCAAGCGCATCGCCGGCAAGCGCAAGTGCGCGGTGGTCTCCGGCGGCAACCTCGATGCCGGCGTGCTGGCCGCCCTGCTGTCCGAAGTGCGTCCGCGGCCGCCGCGCAAACCGCGGCGGCGTACACGCGAACGACTTCCCTTGCCGGCGGCGAGGCCCTCTCCGCTTCCCGCCGGCCTCCTTCCGACCCCACCGGCGGATGCGCCGCCGGACACGCCACGCCCGACCCGCAAGTCACGACACGAATCGCACGAGGAAGCCCTCGCATGAGCACCGGCATCGACCACATCCGCATCTTCGACACCACCCTGCGCGACGGCGAGCAATCGCCCGGCTGCAGCATGACCCCGCAGCAGAAAGTGGTGATGGCGCGTGCGCTCGCCGAACTGGGCGTCGACATCATCGAAACCGGGTTCCCGGCCAGCTCGCAGTCCGACCGCGAAGCCACAGCGCAGATCGCGCGCGAACTGCGCACCACCACCCTGGCCGTGCTCTCGCGCTGCCTGCCGTCCGACATCGAGGCCTCCGCGCGCGCGCTGGAAGGCGCCGCCAGGCCCCGCCTGCACGTGTTCCTCTCCACCAGCCCCCTGCACCGCGAGCACAAATTGCGGATGAGCAAGGACGAGGTACTGGCTTCCACCGCGAAGCACGTGGCGATGGCGCGCTCGTACATCGATGACGTGGAATTCTCGACCGAGGATGGCACCCGCACCGAGGAGGACTTCCTGGCCGAGGTGATCGCGGTGGCGATCGCCAACGGCGCCACCACCATCAACGTGCCCGACACCCTGGGCTACACCACGCCAGACGAGATCCGCGGCCTGTTCCAGCGCCTGATCGCGAACGTGCCCGGCGCGAAGGACGTGGTCTTCAGCGCGCACTGCCACGACGACCTGGGCCTGGCGGTCGCCAATTCGCTGGCTGCGATCGAAGGCGGCGCACGCCAGGTGGAATGCACCGTCAACGGCATCGGCGAACGCGCCGGCAACGCCGCGGTCGAGGAACTGGCGATGGCGCTGAAGGTGCGCAACGCGTTCTACAGCCTCGATACGCGGCTGGACACGCGCCTGCTGGTGCCCACCTCGCAGTTGCTGCAGCGGTTGATCGGCATGCCCGTGCAGCGCAACAAGGCGATCGTGGGCGAGAACGCCTTCGCCCACGAATCCGGCATCCACCAGCACGGCATGCTGCGCAACCGCAGCACCTACGAGATCATGAATCCGTCCGACGTCGGCTGGCCGAATTCGAAGATGGTGCTGGGCCGCCACAGCGGCCGCGCCGCGGTCGGCCATCGCCTGCGCGCGCTGGGCTACGCGCTGGAGGACGAACAGCTGGACCAGGTGTTCGAACAGTTCAAGGCGCTGTGCGAGCAGCAGCGCGTGGTCGACGACGACGATCTCGAGACGCTGATGACAGGGGGTGTCGCCGGTCGCGGCTACCGCCTTGCCTCGATGACCGTCAGCGACCGTGGCCAGCGCGCCAGCGCGCAGGTGGAGCTGTCCGATCCCGAAGGCCGCAAGCTCAGCGAGAGTGCGCTGGGCGATGGCCCGGTCGATGCCCTGTTCGCGGCGCTGTCGGCGGCCACCGACGTGGAGCTGGCGCTGGAGAGCTACCAGGTGCACAGCGTCGGCATCGGCACCGATGCGCGCGGAGAGGCCACGCTCAGCGTCCACCACGACGGCATCGGCTACACCGGCAGCGGCACCAGCCGCGACATCATCGAAGCCAGCGCACTGGCCTGGCTGGACGTCGCCAACCGTATCCTGCGCACGCGGCAGCCGGCAAAGGTCGCCGCGACTGCGTGATTGCGATCTTCTCCCTCCCCTGCTTGCGGGGGAGGGCCGGGGTGGGGGCGAGGCAACGACGACCTTGCCGGCGCCCCGCGCACCCCCATCCCAACCTTCCCCCGTGAACGGGGGAAGGAGCGACAAGCAACAGCGGCAGCAACAGCAAAGAGAAGCCATGACCACCAATCGCCCCAAGACCCTCTACGACAAACTCTGGGACGCGCATGTCGTCGTTCCCGAGACCGACGACGCGCCCGCGGTGCTGTACATCGACCTGCACCTGATCCACGAGGTCACCTCGCCGCAGGCCTTCGCCGAACTCGATGCGCGCGGCATCAGGCCGGCACGCCCGGACCGGACCAAGGCGACGATGGACCATTCCACGCCGACGCTGCCCGCCGGTCCCGACGGCAGGCTGCCCTACGCCAGCGCGGCCTCGGAGAAGCAGGTGGACACGCTGGCGCGCAACTGCGCCGCGCACGGCATCGAGCTGTTCGACCTGGCGTCCGACCAGCGCGGCATCGTGCACGTCATTGCGCCCGAACTCGGACTGACCCAGCCGGGCATGACCATCGTCTGCGGCGACAGCCACACCTCCACCCATGGCGCGTTCGGCGCACTCGCCTTCGGCATCGGCACCAGCGAGGTCGGCCACGTGCTGGCCACGCAGTGCCTGCTGCAGCGCAAGGCGAAGACCATGTCGATCACGGTCGATGGCGCGCTGGCGCCGGGGGTCGGTGCGAAGGATGTGATCCTGCACATCATTGGCGTGATCGGGGTCAACGGCGGCACCGGGCACGTCATCGAGTACCGCGGCTCGACCATCCGCGCGATGGACATGGAACAGCGCATGACCTTGTGCAACATGTCGATCGAGGCCGGTGCCCGCGCCGGCATGGTGGCGCCGGACGACACCACGTTCGCGTGGCTGGCGCAGGCGCCGCGTGCGCCGAAGGGCGCGGAGTTCGAGGCGGCGAAAGCTGGCTGGGCCGCGCTGGCGACGGACGAGGGCGCAAGCTTCGACGTGGAAGTCCGCATCGATGCCGCCGACATCCGCCCGACCCTGACCTGGGGCACGCATCCCGGCACCGCCATCGCCATCGACGCGCCGATCCCCGCGGCAAACGATGCCGCCGCGCGGAAGGCGCTGGACTACATGGCATTCAACGCCGGCCACAGCCTGGAGCACACCAAGGTGGACGTGGTTTTCGTCGGCTCGTGCACCAACGGCCGCCTGCGCGACATGCGTGAAGTGGCCGACGTGCTCCGCGGTCGCACGATCGCGTCCAGCGTGCGCATGCTGGTGGTGCCCGGCTCCGAACAGGTCAAGCGCGAGGCCGAGGCCGAGGGCATCCACGAGGTGGTGCGCGCGGCCGGCGCCGAGTGGCGCGAGCCGGGTTGCTCGATGTGCATCGCGATGAACGGCGACCTGGTCGCGCCGGGGCAGCTGGCGGTCAGCACCAGCAACCGCAACTTCGAGGGGCGGCAGGGCCCCGGCTCGCGCACCTTGCTGGCGTCACCGCTCACCGCCGCGTGGGCCGCGGTCAACGGCCGCGTCGGCGATCCGCGGGAACTGTTCGATGCGCGCAAGGAGGTGGCCTGATGTCCGCCCTGTCCCGCGTGGCCTCGCGCAGCGTGGTGCTGGCGCAGACCAATATCGATACCGACCAGATCATCCCCGCGCGCTTCCTGTCGACCACCGAGCGCAAGGGCCTGGGCAAGCACGCCTTCCACGACTGGCGTTGGCTGGCCGATGGCGCGCCCAACCCGTCTTTCGCGTTCAACCGCGAGGACAACGCCGGCCGCGAGATCCTGCTGGCCGGCCGCAACTTCGGCTGCGGTTCCTCGCGCGAACACGCGCCATGGGCGCTGCGCGACCTGGGCCTGCGCGCCGTGGTCAGCAGCGAGATCGCCGACATCTTCCGCAACAACGCGCTGAAGAACGGCCTGCTGCCGGTCATCCTGGACGAAGCCATCGTGCAGCGACTGATGCAGCGCCCCGACGACACGCTGGAGATCGACGTCGCCTCGCGCACGCTGCGCACGCCCGCTGGCGAATCCTTCGCCTTCCCGCTGGACAGCTTCTCGCGCACCTGCCTGCTCGAAGGCGTGGACGAGCTGGGCTACCTGCTGGCGCGCCGCGACGAAATCCAGCGCCATGAATCCGCACACCACAAGGAACAGATCCATGCGCGCTGACATCGCCCTCCTGCCCGGCGACGGCATCGGCCCCGAGGTCACCGCGGCGGCGGTCGAGGTGCTGCGTGCCGTCGGCGCGCGCCACGGCCACGACTTCCGCTTCGACAGTTTCGACATCGGCGGCATCGCGATCGACCGCCATGGCGAGCCGCTGCCGCAGGCCACGCTGGACGGCTGCAAGGCCGCCGATGCGGTGCTGCTGGGCGCCGTCGGCGGACCGAAGTGGTCCGACCCGAATGCCAGGGTGCGGCCGGAGCAGGGCCTGCTGGCGATCCGCCGTGCGCTGGGCCTGTACGCCAACCTGCGTCCGGTGCGCCCGCACGCCGCCACCATCGGCGCCTCGCCGATCAAGCCACACCTGCTGGCCGGCGTGGACCTGCTGGTGGTGCGCGAGCTGACCGGCGGCATCTACTTCGGCGACAAGACCCGCGATGCCGAGGGTGCCAGCGACCGCTGCTACTACAGTGTCGCCGAGGTGGAGCGCGTGATGCGCCGCGCCTGCACGCTGGCGCGTGCGCGCCGCGGCCACGTCACCTCGGTGGACAAGGCCAACGTGCTTGAAACGTCACGACTGTGGCGCGACGTGGCCACGCGGATCGTCCGCGACGAGTTCCCGGACATCACGCTGGAACACCAGCTGGTGGATTCGATGGCGATGCACCTGATCGCCAGGCCGCGCGCCTACGACGTAGTGGTCACCGAGAACATGTTCGGCGACATCCTCACCGACGAAGCGTCGATGCTGGCGGGCTCGCTGGGGCTGCTGCCGTCGGCCTCGCTCGGCGAGGGCACGGTGGGACTGTACGAGCCGATCCACGGGTCCGCCCCCGACATCGCCGGCAAGGGCGTCGCCAATCCCTACGGCACCATCCTCAGCGCCGCGCTGCTGCTGCGCCACTCGCTGGGGATGGCGCAGGAAGCGGCGTGCATCGAGGACGCGGTGGACGCCGCGCTGTCGGATGGCGCCTTCACCGCCGACCTGGCCAGCGACGGCCGCGCCATGGGCACCGCGGAAGCCACGCTGGCGGTGCTGTCGCGCATCGACCAGGACTGCCGGGTGAGCGACCTGCGCGACTGAAGGACACCGTGCCGTCCCGCCCCCGGCGGGACCGCCTGGGGCGCGAGGACAACGCGCCGACTCTTCACCCGAAATACAGAACCGCTTGGTATAGTATTGGGCATGTCAGCCCAGCCCAACGCCAAGCCAGACCCCATCGCGACTGCCGGCCCCGGTCGTCCGAAGGACCTCGCCAAGCGCGCCGCGATCCTCGATGCCGCGCGCGAGATGTTCCGCCTGCACGGTTTCGATGGCGCCAGCATGGACCAGATCGCAGCCGAGGCCGGCGTGTCCAAGCTCACCGTCTACAGCCATTTCGGCGACAAATCCACGCTGTTCGGCACCGTGGTCCGCACTTATTGCGAGCAGTCGCTGCCCAATGCGCTGTTCGAGCCGACATCCGGCACCCCGCTACGCGAACGACTGATGGAGATCGCGCGCGCGTTCTTCGCCATGTGCAGCTCGCCCGAGGCCGTGGCCGGGCATCGCGTGCTGTGCACGCCCAAGCTGAGTGATTCGCCGCTGCCGCAGCTGTTCTGGGAGGCCGGCCCGCTGCGTGTGCAGGCGATGTTCTCCACCCTGCTGGAACGGCGCATCGCCGCGGGCGAGCTCGATATCCCGGACGTCCCGCGCGCGGCCTCGCAGTTCTTCGTGCTGCTCAAGGGCGACCTGCACGCGCGACTGGTGCTGGGCGAATGCGACGCTCCATCGCCCCAGCGCATCGATGAACACCTGCAGGCGGCCGTGGACATGTTCCTGCGCGCCTATGCGGCCGCGGGCCATGCGTCCCGGTGACTTCCGGCACTCAGTCGGGCAGGCGCCGGAAGCCATCATGCCCGCGTGGACAGCCGTCCAGGCCGTAGAATTGGCCTCCCTGGATGGCAACTGGACAGACTCGAGATGACGTTCGATTACGCGAAGGCACGGGAACTGATGGTGGAGCAGCAGGTGCGTCCCTGGGACGTGCTGGACGCCCACGTGCTCGATGCCCTGTCCAAGCTGCCGCGCGAGGCCTACGTGGCCGAGTCGCATCGCGCACTGGCCTATGCCGACGTCGAGCTGCCGCTCGGCCATGGCGAGCGGATGATGAAGCCGGTGGTGGAGGGGCGCGCCCTGCAGGCCTTGCTGCCGCGCGAACACGAGGAAGTGCTGGAGATCGGCACCGGCAGCGGCTACCTCGCCGCGTGCCTGGGCCACCTGGCCCGCGACGTGGTCACGCTGGAGCGCCATGCCGACCTGGCCGAGGCCGCGCAGGCACGCCTGCGCGCGCAGGCCATCCGCAACGTCCGCGTCGAGGCCGCCGATGCCTTCGCGTGGGACACCGGGCGTCGCTTCGATGCGATCTGCGTGTCCGGCGCGGTGGACGTGGTGCCGTCACGTTTCCTCGGCTGGCTGCGTCCCGGTGGACGCCTGTTCGTGGTCCGCGGCCGCGCCCCGGCGATGGAAGCGGTGCTGGTGCGCATGGATGGCGACGCCGTCAACGGCGCGCGTGCCGAATCGTTGTTCGAAACCGAATTGCCCTATCTCGCCGGCGCCGAACCCGCGCCCGCATTCAAGTTCTGACCGAAGGATTCCGCATGATCCGCCGCCTCCTCCCGCTCGCCCTGGCTTCCGCCCTGTGTTCCGCGCCGGTGTTCGCCGAAGACCTGATGCAGACCTACGAACTGGCGCGCCAGAGCGACCCCGTGCTCTCGGTGGCCGAATCGCAACGTCTGATCGACCGCGAGGGCGCAGTCCAGGCACGCGCCAGCCTGTTGCCACAGGTCAGTGGCACCGTCGATTTCGGCCGTGGGTACAACGCGGGCTCCAGCGTGCGCGAAAGCAGTCGCACCTACGGCGCGCGCGCCAGCCAGACGGTGTTCAACTGGAGCGCGATCAACCAGTACCGCAGCGCGCGCGAGTTCGATGCCGCGGGCGGTTACGATCTGGAAGCGGCGAACGACGAGCTGGTGGTGCGCACCTCCGACGCGTATTTCCGCGTGCTGGAAGCCACCGAAACCCTGGCCGCCGCGGAAGCTGCCGAAGAGGCGTTCCAGAAGCAGTTCGACTTTGCCGACAAGCGCCTTGAAGTAGGCCTGGCGCCGATCACCGACGTGCACGAGGCCCGCGCCCAGTACGACAGTGCGCGCGCCAACACGATCCTGGTCCGCAATGCCCTGCAGGACGCGGTGGAAGCGCTGGCGGAAATCACCGGCCAGCCAATCTACAACTTCAAGGGCCTGCCCGAGGACTTCAGCCCCGAACTTCCCGCCGGCGGCGATGCCGATGCCTGGGTGGCCACGGCGCTGGAACGCAATCCGACCCTGCAGGCCTCCGGCCATGCGGTGCGTGCGTCCGAGCACGGCGTGCAGACTGCGCGTGGCGGCCACCTGCCGACGCTGACGGCCGGCGCCGGTTACAACAACAACACCGTCTGGGACAACCAGCCCGGCCTGGCCGGACGTGGCGAGGGCCACAGCATCGGCCTGACCCTGTCGGTGCCAATCTTCGCCGGTGGCGCCACCCAGTCCGGCGTGCGCGAAGCCATCGCCCGCCGCGACCAGGCGCAGGACCGCGACGAGCAGATCCGCCGCGCCATCATCCGCAACACGCGCAACGCCTACCAGTCGCTGGTGGCCGGCGTGAGCGAGATCGAGGCGCGCCGACTGGCGCTGGTGTCCGCGCAGAGCGCCTACGATGCCTCGCAGGTCGGCCTGGAAGTCGGTACGCGTACCGTCATCGACGTGCTGATCAACCAGCAGAACCTGTTCGTCGCGCGCCAGAACTACGCCAATGCCCGCTACAACTACCTGCGCAGCCGCCTCGGCCTGGAGCAGGCCGCGGGCACGTTGGATGGCGCGACCGTGCAGGACATCAACCGCCTGCTGACCACCGACGTGGTGGCGCCCGTCCGGCAATAGGGCGCGGCCCGACGCGCAGCGCGATGTCACGAGAAGCCGGCGTCCATCGCCGGCTTCTTCGTTCGGGGATCAGGGCAGGTCCGCGGCGATGACGCCCAGCGTGCGCTGCACCGCGCCGCGACCGGCGTCCACCAGTTGCATCCCGGCCTCGGCCATCTGCCGGCGCGCGGCGGGATCGGCCAGCAGCGCTTCGAGCTGCATTGCCACGGCGTCGGCATCGTCGCCGACGCGCAGTGCACCCGCCTCGCGCAGCTGGCGCGCGATGTCGGTGAAGTTGTGCAGGTGCGGCCCGGTCACGGTGGCCGTGCCCACCGCTGCCGGCTCCAGCAAGTTGTGGCCGCCGATGGCCTGCAGGCTGCCGCCGACGAAGGCGACGTCGGCGCAGGCATAGAACGCCTGCAGTTCGCCCAGCGTATCGACCACGAACACCGCGTCGTCGGCATCCGGCCACTGCGTCAGCGTGCGCGTGGCCACGCGCCAGCCGCCGTCCACGCACTGCTGCACCACCGGCTTGAAGCGTTCGGGATGGCGCGGCGCCCACACCAGCAGCAGCTCCGGCCAGCGCGCGCGCAATCGCTGGTGGATCGCGACCACCGGGGCTTCTTCCTCGGGATGCGTGCTGGCCGCGATCCACACCGGCCGCTCGCCGATGCGCGCGCGGAACGCGTTGCCCTGGGCGGACAGCGCCGCGGCGTCGATCGCGATGTCGTACTTGAGGTTGCCGGTCACCACCACGGCATCGGACGGGGCACCCAGTCGCTGGAAGCGTTCGGCATCGCCCATCGATTGCGCCGCCACGCGACGCAGCGTGCGCAGCGCGCGCGACAGCAGCGCGTGCAAGGCTCGGTAGCCGCGCAACGAACGTTCCGACAGGCGGGCATTGACGATGTAGGCGGGAATGCCTGCATCGCGGCAGCAGAACAGCAGGTTGGGCCACAGCTCGGTTTCGACGATCAACGCCACCCGCGGCCGGAAGTGCGCGAGGAACCGATGCACCGCGCCCGACAGGTCGTAGGCCATGTAGACGTGCTCGACGCGATCGCCCCACAGCGCACGCACGCGCGCCGAGCCGGTGGGGGTGATGGTAGTCACCAGGATGCGACGACCAGGATCCTGCGCCAGCAGGGCATCGACCAGCGGCGCCGCGGCATTGACTTCACCCATCGACACCGCGTGCACCCACACCGGCGCGTCCACCGGTGCGCCGGGATAGCGTGCGTAGCGCTCGCTCCAGCGCTCGAAATAGGCCGGCTGGCGGAAGCCGCGCCAGATCAGGTGGTACACGGTCACCGGTGCGAGAACGTACAGCACCGCCGAGTACAGGCCGCGCAGCAATCGTTCGGTGGTGTCGGCCCGCATCCGCACAGGATAGCGGGAATCCCCGTCACTTCGCCGACAGGTGCCCGCCCGACGCCGGCCACCCGCTAGACTTGCCGCATGTCGCGCACGCCCCCTGCCAATCACCGCCCCCCGCTGTCGCCACGCCACTGGCCGACGTGGATCGGCATCGGTGCGATGGCCTTGGCCGCCCGCGTGCCGTGGCCGCTGCAGCGCGCGCTGGGACGTGCCATTGGCGTATTGCTGCGCGTCGCCCTGCGTGACCGCCGCGAGGTGGCGGCGCGCAATCTCGCGCTGTGTTTTCCCGACCTGTCCGATACCTTGCGCGCGAAGCTGCTGCGCGAGCACTTCGCCGCGCTCGGCATCGGCCTGTTCGAGTTCGCACGCGCCTGGTGGGGCTCGATCGCGCCGATGCGCAAGGGGCTGGTGGTCGAAGGCCTCGAATACATGGCCGCGACGCGCGCCGATGGCCGCGGCGTGATCGTGGTGTCCGGCCACTTCAGCACGCTGGAAATCTGCGGCCGGCTGATGTGCGACCACGTGCCGCTGGCCGGCATGTATCGCCCGCACGCGCAGCCGGCGATGGAATGGGCGGTCAAGCGCGGGCGCGCCCGCTACGCGGCGGCGATGTTCCCCAAGCAGGACGTGCGAGGCACCCTGCGCCACCTCAAGCAGGGCGGCCTGCTCTGGTACGCACCGGACCAGGATCCCAGCCGCGGCGACGCAGTGTACGTGCCGTTCTTCGGCCTGCCCGCGCACAGCCTCACCTCCACCCACCAGCTGGCGCGGATGTCCGGCGCCGCGGTGGTGCTGTTCCAGCACCTGCGCCGCGACGATGGCGGTTACACCCTGCGCTTCCTGCCGGCGCTCGACGGCTTCCCGTCCGCCGATGCCACTGCCGATACCGCCCGGGTCATGGCCGGCATCGAAGCCATGGCCCGCGCCGCGCCGGCGCAGTACCTGTGGATCCACCGCCGCTTCAAGCGCCAGCCCGACGGCACCTCCCTGTACGAATGACGCCCACCGGAGCGCCCATGCCCACCCACGCCCGCATCGACTACGCCGAGTTCGGCTCCCGCGACCCGGCCGCCAGCCAGGCCTTCTTCGAAACCGTATTCGGCTGGTCCTTCACCGCCTACGGCCCGGACTACCTGGCCTTCGATGCGGCCAGCGCGGGGCTGGACGGCGGCTTCTTCCGGGCCGATTCCGCCTCGTCGACGGCCAGCGGCGGCGCCCTGGTGGTGCTGTTCAGCGAACGGCTGGAGGAGACGCAGCGCCGGGTGGAGGCCGCCGGCGGCCGCATCGTACGTCCGATCTTCGCCTTCCCCGGCGGCCGGCGCTTCCATTTCATCGAGCCCGGCGGCAACGAACTGGCGGTCTGGACCGATCGCGACCCGGCCTGAGGCCGTCCGCCCCGCGCCCGCCGGTGCGGCCAAGTGCTTGTCCGGGCAGGGAATCGACGGCATAATGCGCGGCTAGCTGCGGCCGCCCCATGTGCAATGGGCCGGCGACCGGGACGGAAACGCGATTCCGCCCGCCCTGCAGCGCCTCGCCCGCATTGCGTGGCGGCCCCGTCGACGACGCGGCCGCCGGGGCCGCCGCCTCCCTGGCCAAGGGAAGCACAACACACTTCGAGGTGCGTAATGTCCCGAGTATGCCAAGTCACCGGCAAGCGTACGACGACCGGCAACAACGTGTCGCACGCCATGAACAAGACCCGCCGCCGCTTCATGCCCAACCTCCACGAGCGCCGCTTCTGGGTCGCTTCCGAGAACCGCTGGGTGAAGCTGCGTGTTTCCACCAAGGCCCTGCGCACCATCGACAAGAACGGTATCGACGCCGTGCTCGCCGAACTGCGTGCACGCGGCGAGAAAGTCTGAGGAGTAGGACACCATGCCCAGCAAGCGCGACAAGATCCGTCTGATTTCGTCGGCCAACACCGGCCACTTCTACACCACGGACAAGAACAAGAAGAACACCCCCGGCAAGATGGAGATCAAGAAGTACGATCCCGTCGTCCGCAAGCACGTGATCTACAAGGAAGGCAAGATCAAGTGATTGACGACCCATGCGCGAGGCGCATGGCTGTCGGAAGTCATCCCCGCGAAGGCGGGAAGTGCTTTGCAACGGACGCATGTCCGGTCATCCAGAGGCCCGCCGAAAGGCGGGCCTTTGCTTTTCATGACCCGCGCGCGCAGCGCGTGGCTGTTGGAAGGCATCCCCGCGACTGCGCAGCGAACGGCGCCGCCGGTCGAGCGGGACGCGCTTCATAACGGACGAATCTCCGGTCACGCAATCACCCGCCGCAAGGCTGGCTTCTACTTTCCAGGTTCCGCCCCACAGCGCGGCGGCTACTGCTTTCGAGGGTTCGTTCCACATGCCTTCTTGCCGACAACACGGGAGCAACGTCCGTGGCTCACCACCTGCGCGGGGATGACGGCATCGCAGTGGCTGCTACGCCCCGACAACCATCGCGTTCCCGCGCCGTCTGGAATCCATACGCAGACGACGCCCCATGGCGATCCACTGGCAATCCCCACCGCGTCCGGCACAATCGGGCCATGTCCCTGCCCGATCTGAATTTCGGCTTCTGGCTGCTGCTCGCCGACTGGAGCGTGCGGATCGGCGCGCTGCTGTGGATCCCGTCGCGCACCTCGTCCGCGGCTGCGCGCAGCTGGCTGCTGCTGGTGTTCTTCGTGCCGCTGCTCGGGCTGCCGCTGTACCTGTTGTTCGGCCATCCCTGGCTGTCGCGTGAGCGGGTGGCGCGGCAACGGCTTGCCTCGCAGGTGATCCGCGACGAGCAGGCGCCGCTGGCGCACCTGCGCTGGACGCCCAAGGGCGACGGGGCCGATACCGAGATCGTGCCGCTGGTCGAGCGGCTGGGCGACTTCATGGCCACCCACGGCAACCGCGTGGAGTTGCTGGACGACTACGACGGCTCGCTGCAGCGGCTCATCGACGACATCGACGGCGCCGCCCGGCGCGTGCACCTGCTCTACTACCTGATGTTCGACGATGCCGTGGGTGACCGCGTCACCGAGGCCCTGCTGCGCGCGGCGCGGCGCGGCGTGGAATGCCGGCTGCTGCTCGATGCGGTGGGTGCGAAGCGCGGCCTGCGCCGCTACGCAGGGCGACTGCGCGATGGCGGCGTGGACGTGCAGGCGCTGTTGCCCGGAGGCCTGCGCTGGCGTCGCAGCGGGCGCATGGACCTGCGCAACCACCGCAAGGTCGCGGTGATCGACAACACCGCGGGCTACATCGGCTCGCAGAACCTCGCCGATGCCATGTTCGTGCCGGGATCCCCGAACCGGGAACTGGTCGCGCGCGTGGAGGGGCCGGTGGTCGCGCACCTCGAGGCCGTGTTCGCGAGCGACTGGTTCATCGAGACCGGCGAGCGGCTGGAGGTGGTGGCCACCCTGCCGGCCTGCGACCATGAGGCCGCGACGCAGGTGCTGCCCAGCGGCCCCGCCTATCCCTTCGAGAATGCACGCGACACGGTCAACGCACTCATCCACCTCGCCAGGCGCGAGCTGGTGCTGGTCACGCCGTACTTCGTGCCCGACGAGGCCACCCTGGCCGCTTTGCGCATCGCTGCACTGTCGGGCGTCCAGGTCACGCTGATCGTTTCGGCCAGCAACAACCAGCCACTGACCGCGCTGGCGCAGCATTCCTATTACGACGAGCTGCTGGCGGCGGGCGTGCGCATCGCGCTCTACCGGCCGCACTTCCTGCACGCCAAGCACATGCGGATCGACGATGGCATCGCCCTGGTCGGATCGATCAACCTCGACATCCGCTCGTTCGCGCTCAACGCCGAGGTCGGCCTGCTCTGCTACGACCGCGACACGCTGGCGCGGATGCGCACCATCGAAGACAGCTACCTCGCCGACGCCGAGTTCCCGACGCTGGACGCCTGGCGCCGCCGGCCCGCGTGGCGGCGCAGCCTGGAAGGCCTGGCGCGGCTGGCCGACTCCTTCATGTAGCGCCACGCAGGATCGACAGCGCCTGCTGCAGCTGCTGCCCGGGGGACATGTCGATGGCCAGCATCACCACATCGGCCTCCGCGTCCGTGCGTTCCAGCGCATCGAACTGGCTGTCGAGCAGGGCGGCCGGCATGTAGTGGCCGCGGCGCGCCTGCATGCGCGCCGCGATCAGCGCCCTGTCGCCATGCAGGTGCAGGAAGCGCAAAGGCAAGCCGCTGCCGCGCAGGACATCGCGATGCGCCCGGCGCAGGCCCGAGAAGGCCAGCACCACGCGATCGCCCACGCCCGCATGGGCCACGATCGCGTCCGCGACGCGTACCACCCAGGGCACGCGCATGGCGTCGGTAAGCGGCCGGCCGCTGGCCATGCGCGCCTTTGCGGCGTCGTCATGGAAGTCGTCGGCATCGAGGAACACGGCAGGCCATGCGTCCGACAGGTTCCGTGCCAGCGTGGTCTTGCCGCTGCCCGACACGCCCATCACCACCGCAACGCGCGGCGCGCTCATCCGGGCAGCGCCACGTCGACGCGGTAATGGCCGCCGGCCACGATATCGCGCAGCAGCGGCGTCTCCAGCACGGCACCGTCGACGCGCACGGACATGCCATCCGTACCGGCGATACGGCGCATGTGCACCTCGATGCTCGCGCCCCTGAACCGTCGCAACACCGACGCCTCGTGCCAGTGCGATGGCAGGCATGGCGCGATGCGCAGGCCCTCCGCTTCGCCCCGCAGGCCGAACAGGCCTTCGATCAGGCAGCGATAGAGCCATGCCGCGGTACCGGTATTGAACAGCTGGCTGGAACGGCCCGCGGTGCGCGGATGCCCGCGCCAGTCGCCGCGATAGTAGTTGGGCACGAACACCGGCAGCTGGCCGCGCCGCAGCAGGTCGTCCGCGTCCGGACCCGGCAGCATCGCGCGCAGTACGCGCCACGCGCGGTCGGCATCGCCGGATGCGTACAGCGCATGCAGGTAGAACGCGGCGGCATGGTTGTAGATCGAGCCGTTCTCGGCGGAACCGGGGAACTTCTGCGTCAGCCGTCCCACGTCCTCGCGCATCGCGGTGTAGGGCGGGTCCAGCATCGCCACGCCGTGCGGACCGACCAGCCGCGCCTCGATCGCGGCCAGCATCCGCGCGCGCTTTGCTTCGTCGGCGGCACCACTGAGCATCGCCCAGCTTTGCGGATTGAGGTAGATCGCACCCTCGGCATCGGTGTGCACGCCAAACGCCACGCCATCGTCGGTGATGCCGCGCCCGTACCAGTCGCCATCCCACAGATGCGCGTTGACCGCGGCGTTGCAGGCGCGGGCACCCTCCGCGAACGGCGCGGCGACCGCTTCGCCGCCATGGCGCGCGCGGATCCCCGCCCACAGGCGCAGCGCGTGCGCAGTCGCCAGGGTCAACCAGCCGGAGACGCCACGCCCCTTGTAACCGACCATGTTCATCGGGTCGCACCAGTCGCCCTGCGCGATGTAGCCCAGGCCACGCGCGTCGCGCGCCGAGAGCAACCAATGCATCGCGGCATCCACACGCTCGGCGACGCTGGCGGCATGGCCATCGCCATCGACGACAGGCACGTCGAGCAGCGCGACATCGCCGGTTTCGTCGAGGTAGGCCTGCAGGAACACCGGCAACCAGACGCAGTGATCGGTATGCGGCACCTGGTTGATGTACTTCAGTTGCGCGCCTTCGGCCAACAGGATGCCATCGGGCATCGCACCGTCCGCGCCCTGTTGCGACAGCGCGCGCAGCAATGCCGCACGCGCGGTGGCCGGCTGCAGGTAGGCCATGCCCATGTGGTCCTGCAGGTAGTTGCGCGTCTGCGGATCGGTGGTCAGGCGATTGGCATCGCCGTGGTAGTACACCTGGCGCGGGAGCCACTGGTTGGCGAAGGCATCGAACCAGCCGTCGGGCGTACGGATGTCGATGCAGCCACGTCCATGTGAGAGGTAGGTGCCGTAGTCGGTGGCCGCCTTGTCGAAGCCTTCGCCGTCGTCCAGGTATTTCTTGCGCAGCGCCAGCACCTGCGCATCGTCGCGGGCGGGCGCGAACACGAAACGTTCCTCGTGCGACGCGCCCGCATCCAGCACGATCCGGTACTGCAGGACCGCCGCGGGCAGTTCGTAGTCGGCGACCCGTCCGCCCAGCAACTCTGCATCGCAGATCGCGGAGGGCGCATGCAGCCCGCCTTCGCCTTCGAACGCCGCCTGGTTCGCGTCCCACGCATCCGGCGCGTTGGCGTGCAGCAGCACCGTCCGATCCATGAAGTCGCGCTGCACGAAGTAGTCTTCGACCTTCTGGTACGGCGTGACGCTGCTGCAGACGATGCCTCCAAGATCGGCGCGATGGCAGGCGGACTGGTGCATCCACGACAGGTAGCCGACCGGGAAATACGGATACAGGCTGAGGCGTCGCGTGCGCCCGCAACGGTTGCGCACGCGCAGCGTCCACAGTTCCGCGATGTCGTCGGCCGGCAGGCCCAGCCGCCATTCGAACACCAGGCCGAGGTGGCCGATGCGCCAGGACACGGCATCGACATCGGCACGGAACGCGAAGGATTCCGGCAACGCGCGCACCGGCTCGTACGGCAGCGAGAACAGCGTACCGTCCTCGTCGTCGCGGACGTAGCAGAAGCGCCCGGGATGGTGCGCATAAGTCGGCTGTTCCGGCTGCATGAAGCTGCGCGCCTCCAGCACCGGCGCGCGGGCGTACTTCGCCGGCTCCGGCTGCATGAACTGCGCGGTGGCGAAGCCACGGCAGGTCACCTGCACCATCATCCGCCGGTTCCAGAGGAAGCTGGAGGCATGCGGCATGGCGCGGGGATCGTCGATGCGGAAACGGCGACCCTCGCGTTCGAAACCGTGGCCCGAGGCGTTGCTCATGCGCTGGCGGCCCGTCGCGCGTCCAGTGCGTCCTGCACCTCGGCCATCGCCGCACCATCCAGGGGGTAGGCGCGCATCACCAGCGCGGCGGCGAACGCCACGCAGCCGGGGATCACGGTGAGCAGCAGCGCGATGCCGAGCTGCGAGGCATCGGACTGCGCCTCGTTGGCGACGTAGCCCATCGCCGCAAGCATCCACGCGATCACCGCTGCCGCCAGCGCGCCACCGAGCTTCTGCGAGAACGTGGCGGCGGAGAAGGTCATTGCGGTGGCGCGACGGCCGGTCTTCCATTCGGTGTAGTCGGCGCAGTCGGCGTACATCGAGAACGCCAGCGGCGACTTCGGCCCCAGCGCCAGCCCCACCAGCGTGTTGAGCGCGAACAGCAGCCAGATCGCGTCGCGCGGCACCAGGAACATCGCGCAGCTCAGGCCGCCCACCGCCAGCATCGAGCCGACCATCAGCGCCTTCTTGTCGAAGTAGCGGGTGAGCAACGGGGTCAATGCCGCGCCCGTCGCCAGCGCCACCGAATACGCGCCCAGGAATAGCCCGGTCAGCTCCGGCCGCTCCAGGTAGTACTTGAGGTAGTACACGGTGGCGCCGCTGCGCATCACGATGGTCACCATGATCACCAGCGCCAGCACGAACAGCACCATCCACGGCTTGTTGCCCAGCAGGTCGCGCAGGTCCTGGCGCACGTCGCTGCGCTGCTGCGGCGGTGGCGCGATGCGCTCGCGCGTGCTGAAGAACACCGTGGCGAACAGCAGGGCCGCGACCAGGCCGTACAGGCCCAGGGTCAATTGCCAGCCCAGCGCCTCGTCGCCTGCGCCGAACCAGCGCACCAGGTCGAGGGTGAAGGCATTGACCACCGTGGTGCCGGCGAACGCGGCGATGAAGCGGAAGCTGATCAGGGTGGTGCGCTGCTGGCCGTCGCTGGTCATCACCGCCGACAGCGCCGAGTAAGGCGTGCTGAGCACGGTGTAGCACAGCATCATCAGGCTGAAGGTGACATAGGCCCAGACCAGCTTGCCGCCTTCGCCCAGGTCGGGCACGGTCCAGGTCAGCACGCCGGCGCAGGCCAGCGGCAGCGCGCCCCACAGGAGGTACGGTCGGAAACGGCCGAATCGCGTACGGGTGCGGTCGGCAACCGCCGCCATCAGCGGATCGGTCACCGCATCCAGCAGCCGTGTGAGCAGGATCATCGTGCCCACCGCCGCTGCCGCCAGCCCCATCACGTCGGTGTAGAACAGCAGCAGGAAAGCGGAGATGTTGGCCCAGTAGAGGTTGAAGCCGAAATCGCCAATGCCGTAGCCGGCCTTCTCGCGCAGGCGCAGGCGTGAGCGCGGACCGTCACCGGCGGGATGTGGAACCTGCATGCCTCCTCCCCATGCCATCACCGGACGTGCGGGCCGCCATCGCGGATGGCAGCGCGCTGACTTTGACAACGCTGTCAACTATCCCGCAAACGCGCTGCATCGACAACCGCCATGTCGCCACGCCTCTCTTGCGGCGAGAAGCGATGCCGCCGCGCACGCCGTAGACTGCGGGGTCGCATGATGCAGGACGGGGGGAGATGCTGCCAGGTTGGGTACTGCTGCTGGTGTCGGTGGGCTACGCCGCACTGCTGTTCGCGGTGGCGTGGCTGGGCGACCGCTATCCGCTCTACCCACAGCGGCCATGGCTGCGTCCGGTGGTCTACAGCCTGGCGTTGGCGGTGTACTGCTCGTCGTGGACGTTCTACGGCGCAGTCGGCACCGCGGTGCGCTCTGGCCTCGGCTACCTGCCCATCTATCTCGGTCCGCTGCTGTTGCTGCTGTTCGGCTGGCGCATCCTCGAACGGCTGGCGCTGATCGCGCAGACGCAGAACACGGTCTCGATCGCCGACTTCATCGCCTCGCGCTTCGGCCGCTCGCAGCGCCTGGCCGCGCTGGTGGCGGCGATCGCGATCATCGCCGCGGTGCCCTACCTCGCGCTGCAATTCAAGGCGGTGGCGATCAGCCTCGGCGTGCTCGGCGGGCAGGGCGAAACGACGTTGCTGGGCGATCCCGCGCTATACGTCGCGGCGCTGATGGCACTGTTCGCGATCCTGTTCGGCACGCGCGAAGTGGATGCCACCGAGCACCGGCCGGGCATGATGCTGGCGGTCGCGCTGGAATCACTGGTGAAACTGGTGGCGCTGGTGGCGGTGGGCGTGTTCGCGATGGGTTGGCTGGGCGCGCGCGAACTGCCGCTGGTCGATGCCACGCGCGCACTGGTGCAGCACGCGCCGCCTGTGGGCTTCGTGGGGCAGACGCTGCTGGCGTTCGCGGCGATCGTCTGCCTGCCGCGCCAGTTCCACGTGGCGGTGGTGGAATGCGGCGACGTGGCCGACATCCGCAAGGCGCGCTGGATGTTCGGCGCCTACCTGGTGGTGGTGACGCTGATGGTGCTGCCGATCGCCGGCGCGGGCGTTGCCCTGTTCGGCCGCGAAGGCACGGTGAGCGCCGACAGCTTCGTGCTGGCGCTGCCGCTGGCCGAGAACCGCGACATGCTGGCGCTGTTCGCCTATATCGGCGGCTTTTCCGCCGCGACCGGCATGGTGATCGTGGCCAGCGTTGCGCTGGCGACGATGGTCAGCAACGATCTGGTGATGCCGCCATTGCTGCGGCGTGGCTGGGCGCAGCGCCATGGCGGCAACGTCGCCTCGCTGGTGCTGTGGGTGCGGCGCGCCGCGATCGTCGTGCTGGCGGCGCTGGCCTACGGGTACTACCGCGCCAGCGGCAGCGACACTGCGCTTGCCGCCTACGGGCTGATGGCGTTCGCCGCGGTCGCGCAATTCGCCCCGGCGCTGATCGGCGGCCTGTACTGGCGCGGCGCCAGCAGGCAAGGCGCTGAAGCGGGCCTGCTGATCGGGTTCGCGGTCTGGGTGTACACGCTGCTGCTGCCCACCATCACCGATGCCGGCTGGCTCGACAGTCGCTGGCTGGTGGACGGGCCGTTCGGCATCGGCTGGCTGCGGCCGCGGCAACTGTTCGGCCTGGGCGGCTGGGACCCGCTGACGCACGGCACGTTCTGGTCGCTGCTGCTGAACATCGGGGCATTCCTGCTGGTGTCGGCGCGCTGGCGGCCGACACTCGACGACCATCTGCGCGCCGAACCCTTCCTCGACCCCTACGCGCGGCGCAATCCACTGGCAGGCGGCGACTGGGCCGGCAATGTGCAGGTCGGCGACCTGGTGGTGCTGGCGACGCGCATCCTGGGCGAGCGCGCCACCCTGCGCGCGTTCCGCGAGCACGCGGCGGCGCAGGGCCGGGAACTGCTGCCCGCCACGCCGGCGGACCGGGTATGGATCCAGTTCACCGAGCGCCTCCTGGCGTCGGCCGTCGGCGCCGCATCGGCGCGACTGGTACTGACCAGCGTGTTGAAAGGCTCCGGCATGAGCGTGGCCGAAGTGGTCGCGATGCTGGACGAGGCCGGGCAGAACCTGCGCTTCAACCGCGAGATCCTGTCGTCCACGCTCGACAACATCGACCAGGGCGTGAGCGTGGTCGATGGCGACATGCGCCTGGTCGCGTGGAACCGTCGCTACCAGCAATTGTTCGGCTTTCCCGACGGCATGCTCTACGTCGGCCGCCCCGTCGCCGACCTGATCCGCCACAACGCCGAACGCGGCGAACTGGGCGAACTGGGCGAAGCCGACATCGCCGCGCAGGTGGAACGCCGCATCGCCTACATGCGCGCCGGTTCGCCACACGTCTCGCAGCGCATGCTCGGCAACGGCCGCGTGCTGGAACTGCGCGGACAGCCGCTGCCCGGCGGCGGCTACGTCACCAGCTACAGCGACGTCACCGACTACAAGCGCGTCGAAGGCGAGCTGCGCGAGGTCAACGAGACCCTGGAGCAGCGCGTCGCCGAGCGCACGCGCGAAGCGGAAGTGGCGCAGGAATCGCGCTCGCGCTTCCTGACCGCGGTCAGCCACGACGTGCTGCAGCCGCTCAACGCGGCGCGGCTGTTCGCCTCGGCGATGCGCGAGTCGCCGGAAGGCGAGGAGCAGCGCAGGCTGGCTGAACGCGTCGATGCGTCGCTGCGTGCCGCCGAGGAATTGCTGGATGGGCTGCTGGACGTGTCGCGGCTGGATGCCGGCGCGCTGCGCCCGGAGATCACCGACTTCGATGCCGGCGAACTGCTGCGACAGCTGGCGGCGCAGTCGGCGCCGATGGCCGCCGCGCGCAACATCCGCGTGCGCGTGCATGCGCCGTCGCTGGTGGTGCGCAGCGACCGCCGCCTGCTGCGCCGGGTGCTGCAGAACTTCCTGGCCAATGCCCTGCGCTACACCCCCAGCGGTCGCATCGTGCTGGCCGCGCGACGGCGCGGCGGTTCGGTCGCGCTGCAGGTCTGGGACACCGGCCCGGGCATCCCCGAACACCACATGCGCCAGATCTACGACGAGTTCCACCGTTACGAGCAACCCTTCGACTGGGACGGGCGCGGCCTGGGCCTGGGCCTGTCGATCTGCCAGCGCATCTCGCGGCTGCTGGACCACAAACTGGATGCGCGCAGCCGCGTGGGCAGCGGCAGCATGTTCTCGATCGTGGTGCCACGGGGCGACGCCGCGCGCGTGCCCGTCGCACGGCCCACGACGACACAGGCATCCGGCCTCGACGACTCGCTGGCGGGGTTGCGCGTGCTGTGCGTGGACAACGATCCCGACATTCTCGCCGGCATGGAGACCCTGCTCGGCCGCTGGCGAGTGGACGTGTCCTGCGCGACCACGGTCGACGAGGCCCTGCAACACACGAGGCGCCAGCGTCCCGACGTGCTGCTGGTCGATTACCACCTGCACGACCGGCTCGATGGCCTCGATACGCTCGACGCACTGCGCAGTGCCGCACCGGGCGTGCCCGGCGCGCTGCTGACCGCCGACGGCAGCGATACCTTGAAGCAGGCCGCGCGCGATCGCGGCTATCGCGTTCTGACAAAGCCGGTCAAGCCGGCGTCGCTGCGCGCGTTCCTGCAGGCGCAGCGGCCACACACGCCGCCGTCAGGCTGAGGTCTCCACGCCGTTGTCGTCTTCGGGTGGCACCACGGTATCGGGATCGACCGCCAACCTGCCTGCCATCAGCACGGCCTGGGTGCGGTTGGATGCGCCCAGCTTGCGCAGGATGGCGCTCATGTGCGCCTTGATGGTCGCTTCGGACACGCCGAGCTCGTAGCCGATCTGCTTGTTGAGCAAGCCGGACCCGAGCATCTGCAGCACGCGGAACTGCTGCGGGGTGAGTCCACGGATGCGAGCGGCCACGTCGTGCTCGTCGGCACTCGCGGGCGGGGCCGTCGAGACGCCCTCGGGCACCCAGCGCTCGCCGTCCATCACCTGCCGCAGCGCGCGCGCGAGGGTCTCGGCATCGGACGACTTCGGGATGAAACCCATCGCGCCGTGGTCGAGCGCGCGACGCATCACCGACGGCTCCTCCTGCGCCGACACCATCACCACCGGCAGCTGTGGATGCTGGGCGCGCAGGTGCACCAGCGCGCTGAAGCCTTGCGCGCCGGGCATGTTGAGGTCGAGCAGCAACAGGTCGGCGTCGGCGTGCGCGTCCACCATTGCGTACAGCGCGGTGGCGTTGTCGGCCTCGTGCAGCGTGGCGCCGGGGACCACCCGCGCGACCACGCCGCGAAGCGCTTCACGGAACAGCGGATGGTCGTCGGCGATGAGCAGGGTGGCCATGCAGCGCGATGATCACCCGATCCGCCGATGCTTGACCAGCGAATCGACCACCGACGGGTCCGCCAGCGTGCTGGTGTCGCCCAGCTGGTCGGGCGCGTTTTCGGCGATCTTGCGCAGGATGCGGCGCATGATCTTGCCCGAACGCGTCTTCGGCAGGCCCGGAGCCCACTGCAGGAAATCGGGCGAGGCGATCGGCCCGATCTCCTTGCGCACGTGCTGCACAAGCTCCTTCAGCAGTTCGTCGCTTTCCTGTTCGCCGGCGATCAGCGTGACATAGGCGTAGATGCCCTGGCCCTTGATGTCGTGCGGGAACCCCACCACCGCCGCCTCGGCCACCTTGGGGTGCGAGACCAGTGCGCTTTCCACCTCGGCGGTGCCGATGCGGTGGCCGGAGACGTTGATCACGTCGTCGACGCGGCCGGTGATCCAGTAGTAGCCGTCGGCGTCGCGACGACAGCCATCGCCGGTGAAGTAGGTGCCCGGATAGGTCTTGAAGTACGTATCGATGAAACGCTGGTGGTCGCCGTAGACCGTGCGCATCTGCCCCGGCCAGGAATCGAGCAGCACCAGGTTGCCATCGACCGCGCCTTCCAGCCGCGTGCCGTTGGCGTCGACCAGCGCCGGCTGCACGCCCGGCAGCGGCAATGTCGCCGAACCGGGCTTGAGGTCGGTGGCGCCGGGCAGCGGCGAGATCAATGCGCCGCCCGTTTCGGTCTGCCACCAGGTATCGACGATCGGCAACCGCGAATCGCCGACCACGTCGTGGTACCAGCGCCAGGCCTCGGGATTGATCGGCTCGCCCACCGTACCCAGCAGGCGCAGCGAGGCACGCGAGGCCTTCTTCACCGGGGCGTCGCCTTCGCGCATCAGCGCGCGGATCGCGGTGGGGGCGGTGTAGAAGATGGTGACCTTGTGCTTGTCCACCACGTCCCAGAAGCGCGAGACGTCGGGATAGTTCGGCACGCCCTCGAACATCACCGCGGTGGCACCGTTGGCCAGCGGGCCGTACACGATGTAGGTATGCCCGGTGACCCAGCCGACGTCGGCCGTGCACCAGTAGATGTCGCTGTCCTTCAGGTCGAACACCACTTCGTGGGTGTAGCTGGCGTAGACCAGGTAACCACCGGTGGTATGCAACACGCCCTTCGGCTTGCCGGTGCTGCCCGAGGTGTAGAGGATGAACAGCGGGTCCTCGGCATTCATGCGCTCGGGTTCGCACGTCTCCGGCTGCGCATCGACCACGGCGTCGTACCAGCGGTCGCGCGGCATCTGCATGTCCACCGCGCCGCCGGTATGGCGCACCACCAGCACGGTCTCCACGGTGGTGGTGCCCGGCAGCTTCAGCGCCGCGTCCACGTTCGCCTTCAGCGGCACCTTCCTGCCGCCGCGCACGCCTTCGTCGGCGGTGATGATGAGCTTCGAGGCGCAGTCGGACACGCGGTCGGCGATGGAGGTGGGCGAGAAGCCGCCGAACACCACCGAATGGATCGCGCCGATGCGTGCGCAGGCCAGCATCGCCACCGCCGCCTCGACGATCATCGGCAGGTAGATGGTCACGCGATCGCCCTTCTGCACGCCCAGTGCGCGCAGGGCGTTGGCCAGCTTGCACACGCGCTGGTGCAGTTCGCGGTAGCTGACGTGCTTCGCCGGCGTGGCCGGATCGTCCGCCTCCCAGACCAGCGCGGTCTTGTCGGCGCGCGTGGCGAGGTGGCGGTCGAGGCAGTTCACGCTGGCATTGAGTTCGCCGTCGCCGTACCAGCGGATGCGGAAATCCTCCAGCGCGTAGCTGACGTCGCGGATCTGCGTGGGCTTGCGATACCAGTCGATGCGGTTGGCCACCTCGCCCCAGAACGCATCCGGATCGTCCACGGAGGCCTGGTACTGGCGCTGGTACTCGGCCTTGTCGATGCCTGCCCTGGCCGCGAACGCGGCATCCACCTTGTACACGTCTGTCATGTCGCCCTCCCGAAGCGCAGTGTCGTGCCGAATGTTTCCGGCGATGCCTCGAGTGTGCAACATCCCGGCATGTTGCATCGCATCACACGCCTTAGACGATGGTCGAAAACCGGCCCGTCTCCGACCAAAGACGAATAGGCGCATCGCCGCATCGCGCGCAGCCTCGACGGTGTTCCGATGACCGCCGATTTCTCTGGGAGGGGAAAGATGACGCTACGCAATTGCCGACGGCCACTGGTGCTGGCCTTGTCCCTCGCACTGGCTGCACCCGGCCTCGCCTTCGCGCAGACCGCGAAGGAACGCGAGCTGGAGGCGCGCATCGCGCAACTCGAGGCACAGGTGCAAGCCCTGCTGCAATCGCAACAGCAGCAACAGGTCACGCTGGAACAGACACAGACGCGTCTGGACGAAGTGGCCGTGGCGCAGCCACCCGCCCTGCCTGCCGGCAGCCAGCCGATCCAGGCCACCACCATCACGCCCGGCGCGAACCCCGGAACGGCCTTCACCCTCGGCGGCATGATCCGCATCGACGGCATGGCCACCAAGACCACCGATGGCGACATCGCCAAGGGTACCGCGGGCCGAGACTTCTACGTGCCCGGCGCGATTCCGGTCGGCGGCGATGGCCCCGATACCTACCTCGACGGACACGGCAAGTTCTCGCGCCTGTGGTTCGATGCCAGCACCACGCTCGAGTCCGGCGACAAGCTGGGCGCGCGCGTGGAACTGGACTTCTTCGGCGGCGCGCTGGGCAACACCGCGGCCACCAATACCTACGGTGCCACGCTGCGCCACGTGTACCTGACGTACAACAACTGGCTGGTCGGCCAGACCTGGTCCAACTTCATGGATACCGCGGCACTGCTGGACTCGGTCGACTTCGTCGGCCCCACGGACGCGGTGGTGTTCGTGCGCCAGCCGCAGGTCCGCTACACCAGCGGGCCGTGGACCGTATCGATCGAAAGCCCGGAGACCACGGTGCAGCCCTTCGGCGGCGGCGCCCGCGTGGTCACCGGCGACAACAGCGTGCCCGACGTCACCGCGCGCTACACCCACCGGGGTGACTGGGGCCACTTCAGCGTCGCCGGCCTGGTGCGCCAGCTCAAGCATGAGCCGGTTCCCGGCAACCGCAGTTCCGACACCGGCTTCGGCGCCACCGTCAGCGGCCTGGTCAAGCTGGGCAGCAGCACCGACTTCCGCTACCAGGCCACCGCCGGCGAAGGCATCGGGCGCTACATCGGACTGGCCACGGTGCAGCAGGACGCGATTGCCGACGCCGCCGGCGACATCGACGCGCTGGGCGGCTGGGCGGCCTATGCCGGCCTGCGCCAGGTGTTCTCGCCTGCGCTGCGCGGCAACCTCTACTACGCGACCTCGCGCTGGGACAACGACACCGCACTTACCGGCCTGGCCGTCACCCGCAAGGTGCAGTCGCTGCATGCCAACCTGATCTGGTCGCCGGCACCGAAGCTCGATTTCGGCGTGGAGGCGATCTGGGGCGAACGCACGCTCGAGTCCGGCGCCGACGGCGAGCTGATGCGCATCCACACCATGGCGCGCTACAGCTTCTGATCGACTTGGCGGCGGCAGGAGAGCCCTGTCGCCGCGGTTCCGCAACGCTGCCCAACCCGGCCGTGCGCCCGCACTGCCCTTCGCCACTCCATCCGTCTGACCGGGGACACACGCATGTCAGAGAAATCCGCAAGCAATTACTGGAAAGCCAACCTCAGGATCATCTTCATCTGCATGGGGATCTGGGCGCTGGTGTCGTTCGGCTTCGGCATCCTGCTGCGGCCGATGCTGGCCGGGATCCCGGTCGGCGGCACCGATCTCGGGTTCTGGTTCGCGCAGCAGGGTTCGATCCTCGTGTTCATCGCCCTGATCTTCTTCTACACCTGGTACATGAACCGGCTCGATCGCGAGTACGGCGTGGACGAGCAATAAGGACCCGCGACCATGGACCAGTTCACCACCAACCTCATCTTCGTCGTCGGCTCGTTCCTGTTGTACATCGGGATCGCGATCTGGGCGCGCGCCGGTTCCACCTCCGAGTTCTACGCCGCCGGACGCGGCGTCAACCCGATCGTCAACGGCGCCGCCACCGCGGCCGACTGGATGTCAGCGGCGTCCTTCATCTCGATGGCCGGCCTGATCGCCTTCGTCGGCTACGGCAACTCCACCTACCTGATGGGCTGGACCGGCGGCTACGTGCTGCTGGCGTTGTTGCTGGCACCGTACCTGCGAAAGTTCGGTCGCTTCACCGTGCCGGACTTCATCGGTGACCGCTTCTACAGCCGCACCGCGCGACTGGTGGCGGTGGCATCGCTGCTGATCATGTCGATCACCTACGTGATCGGGCAGATGACCGGCGCCGGCGTGGCGTTCTCGCGCTTCCTCGAAGTGGACGCGACCACCGGCCTGATGATCGCGTCGGGCGTGGTGTTCGTGTACGCGGTGCTCGGCGGCATGAAGGGCATCACCTACACCCAGCTGGCGCAGTACGTCGTGCTGATCATCGCCTACACCATCCCGGCGGTGTTCATCTCGATGCAGCTCACGGGTAACGCCATCCCGCAGCTGGGCCTGTTCTCCACCCATACCGAATCGGGCCTGCCGCTGCTGGCCAAGCTGGACCAGGTGCTGCAGGAACTCGGCTTCCAGGACTACACCGGCCACCACGGTTCGACGCTCAACATGGTGCTCTTCACCATGTCGCTGATGATCGGCACCGCGGGCCTGCCGCACGTGATCATCCGTTTCTTCACCGTGCCCAAGGTGTCCGACGCGCGCAAGTCCGCGGGCTGGGCGCTGGTGTTCATCGCGCTGCTGTACACCGTGGCCCCGGCCGTGGGTGCGATGGCGCGACTGAACATCATCACCACGATCTACCCGGAAGGCACCGAGGCCACGTCGATCAGCTACGAGGCGCGCCCCGACTGGATGCACAACTGGGAGCAGACCGGCCTGCTGAAGTTCGAGGACCTCAACGGCGATGGCCGCATCCAGTACTACAACGCCGCCAACGAGGAGTTCGCCGCGGTCGCCGAATCGCGCGGCTGGGCGGGCAACGAGATGGTGACGTTCAACCAGGACATCCTGGTGCTGGCCAATCCGGAGATCGCGCAGTTGCCCGGCTGGGTGATCGGCCTGATCGCAGCGGGCGGCCTGGCGGCCGCGCTGTCCACCGCGGCAGGCCTGTTGCTGGCCATCTCGTCGGCGATCAGCCATGACCTGATCAAATCCACCTTCAAACCGAACATCAGCGAGAAGGGGGAGCTGCTGGCGGCCCGCATCTCGATGGCAGGTGCGATCGTGGTGGCGACCTGGCTGGGGCTCAATCCACCAGGATTCGCGGCGCAAACCGTGGCGCTCGCATTCGGGTTGGCGGCCTCGTCGCTGTTCCCGGCGATCATGATGGGCATCTTCTACAAGCGGATGAACTCCACCGGTGCCATCGTCGGCATGCTGGTAGGCCTGGTCTCGACCTGCCTGTACATCTTCACGTACCTGGGCTGGTTCTTCATCCCCGAGACCAACATGCTGCCCAACACGCCCGACAACTGGCTGTTCGGCATCTCTCCGCTGTCGTTCGGTGCGGTCGGCGCGCTGCTCAACTTCATCGCCGCCTACATCACGATGCGCGTCACCAAGCCGACGCCGGAACGCATCCAGCACCTGGTCGAAAGCATCCGCGTCCCCCGCGGTGCGGGTGTCGCCGTGGATCACTGACCACGGTCGCCGCAGCACCTTCGGCCCGCCTCCGCCATGCCGGTGGCGGGCCGTTTCTTTTCCCGCTGGCGCATGTCGATGCGATGATGTCCGCCGTCGTGCCCGGCGGTGGTCCACGCCCTCCTCCAACCCAGGGACACCTTCATGCTGCTCGAGTTCATCGCCATCATCGCCGCGGGGTTCGGACTGGGCGGCGTGGTGCTGGCCCTCAACGTCGCGCTGCGCAAGCGGCTCCCGGGATGGCTGATACCTGCGGCCGCGGGCGCCGGCATGCTGGCGATGGCGATCTGGCTGGAGTATTCGTGGCTGGAGCGCGCGCGCGGCGCCTTCCCGCCCGAAGTGGAAGTGGCCTCGACCAACGAGGTGCGCAGCTGGTACCGCCCGTGGACCTACGTAGTGCCGCTGAGCAATCGCCTGATCGCGATCGACCATCGTTTCGAACGCCGCAACCCGGCGATGCCACGGCAGGTACTGGTGCGCGTGCTGCTGGTCGGTCGCTGGGAGCCGACGCGGCAGTTCGCCGCGGTGTTCGACTGCGCGGGCCATCGCCGTGCGGACTTCATGGACCAGGTGGAGTTCGAAGACGACGGCAGCCTGCGCAATGCGCGCTGGCAGCCGTTACAGCCGGACGATCGCGTGTTGCAGGCGGCGTGCCGCGACTGACCTTCGCTTGCCCCCGTCCAGCGCCTGGTCGCATTCACCGCCGATGCCTCGACTGTTGCGAAGCGGGTGATCGCGGCAGGGCCCGTTGGTACCGCGGCGACGCGTTCGTGAAAAGTCCACTCAGCGTGGCGGCGCCGCCAACTCCCGGGCATCGAGATAGCCGTCGCCGTTGGCATCCTGCTTGCGGAAGCGTTCGGCCAGCCGCGCGCGATGCACTTCACGGGTAATCGCCGCGCCCTTGCCGCCCGGTAGTTCGTCGGCCGTCAGCACGCCATCGCCGTTGCGATCCATCTGGTCGAAGGCGTAGCTCATCCAGTCGAGGTATTCCGGCAGCGATACACGACCATCGCCGTCGGTGTCCATCTTCGCCAGGTACTCGCTGGTCTGTTCGACCTGCGCCGAGGTGGCGAAGGGCAGGACCAAGAGGGCGGCAACGCATGCGCACATGCGCTGGCCAGGCCCGCGTCGATCGGCACCGTTGCGTTCCAGGGGCGAGAAGCGTGGTGCCGCACCTGCTGGCACCACACGGCGGGGCGCGACGGGCACGACCTCGACCCCCGCGCGGCTTACGCGCGGACCGACTGCAGCCGGTAACCCTTCAGCCTTGCCGCGTACTCCTGCAGCGCTCGATTTCCGCTCGCTTCGGCTTCACGACACCAGGCCTGCAGGTTCTGCAGGGTTTCGGACGCATTGTGGGTGCGCGCCTCCAGCACGGCGGCCAGCCGGCGGCGATGCTCGACCAGGGTCTGGATGCGCGGACGCTGCGCCACCCAGTCCTGCAGCTGCTCACGCGCCTCGGGCTTGAGCCAGCGGCCATCGTCCACCAGTCCCTTCCGATGCTGGCGGGGCAGCAGGGAACGCAGCTTGGCGCCCGCCGCTCGCGCTTCCTCGCGCAACGCCGGCTTGAGCACGTTGCGCTGGTAGTCGGTCATGGCATGGAAGCGGTGCGCCAGCAATGCCTTCAGCGTATCGGCGTCAGGCACGTGGATGTTCGGACGCACGTCCAGCGACGGCGCCACCCGCAGCACCTTGGCCAGGCCCACGGCCTGCAGGCCCTTGATCGTGGCCCAGCCGATGTCGAACTCCCACTTGCGCAGGGCGAACTTGGCCGAGGACGGGAAGGCATGGTGGTTGTTGTGCAGTTCCTCGCCGCCGATCCAGACGCCCCACGGCGTCAGGTTGGTGGCGGTATCGGTGGTCTCGAAATTGCGGTAGCCCCACCAGTGGCCCAGGCCATTGACCACGCCGGCGGCCCAGAACGGGATCCACGCCATCTGGATCGCCCAGATCGCGATGCCGGCGAAGCCGAACAGGGCGAAGCTGATGAACAGCAGCAGGGTCGGACCCAGCGTGGCATGCGGGGTGTAGAGCTTGCGCTCGATCCAGTCGTCCGGCGCACCCTTGCCGTACTGCTCGATGTCGCCGCGCATGCCGCGCGCCTCGCGGTACAACTCCACGCCCTGCCAGAACACGGTCTTGATGCCCTTGTGCATCGGGCTGTGCGGATCTTCCTCGGTCTCGCACTTGGCGTGGTGCTTGCGGTGGATCGCCACCCACTCCTTGGTGATCATCGACGTGGTCAGCCACGTCCAGAACCGGAAGAAGTGTGCGAGCACCGGATGGAAATCGACGCCACGGTGCGCCTGGCTGCGATGCAGGTACAGCGTGACCGAGAAGATCGTCAGCTGGGTCGCGACCAGGAAATAAAGGACCAGCGACCAGAAGCCGAACTGCAGCAGGCCACCGGAGAGGAAATCGAGCAGGGAAGCGGGCATGGGCATGTCAATGCGGTGTGAACCCATCCATGATGGGGCCCTGTCCGACCGAATGCCATCCCTTCGCGGGCGTATGGCGATTCCTGTTCATGTGTGCAATCAACATCTTGCACGTGGCACGGCCCGGCCCCACGCTGGCACCATGCCGGAGCTCCCCGAAGTCGAGACCACCCGTCGCGGGATCGCCCCCCACGTGGCGGGCCGCCGCGTGATGGCCGTCACCCTGCGCCGCGCAAACCTGCGCTGGCCGATCCCGGACGAGGTGACGCGGCTGCTGCCGGGCCAGCGCATCGACGGCGTGCGCCGGCGCGCGAAGTACCTGCTGCTGGACACCGCCGCCGGCAGCGCCCTGCTGCACCTGGGCATGTCCGGCAGCCTGCGGGTCGTGCCCGCCGCCACGCCAGTGCGCGGCCACGACCACGTCGACATCGTGCTCGAAGGCAACGGGCCCGGCCCGGGCCAGGCGCTGCGCTTCAACGATCCGCGCCGCTTCGGCTGCCTGCTGTGGCAAGCACCGGGCGAGGTGCATGCGTTGCTGCGCGGCCTTGGCCCGGAACCGCTGTCGGAGGATTTCGACGGCGACCAGTTGTTCTCCCGCAGCCGCGGTCGCAGCACGCCGGTCAAGGCGTTCCTGATGGACCAGCGGATCGTGGTGGGCGTGGGCAACATCTATGCCGCCGAGGCGCTGTTCGCCGCCGGCATCTCCCCGCTGCGCGCGGCAGGCAAGGTTTCGCGCGAGCGCTATGCGCGGCTGGCCCGCGAGGTCAAGCGCATCCTGGCCCACGCCATCCAGCGCGGCGGCACCACCCTGCGCGACTTCCTGGCGCCCGATGGCGCACCGGGCTACTTCGAGCAGGAGCTGGCCGCCTATGGCCGCGGCGGCGAACCCTGCCCACGCTGCGCAAGGCCGTTGAAGGAAGCCTGGCTGGCCCAGCGGGCCACCGTGTGGTGCGGCCACTGCCAGCGGTAAGGCGGATGGGTGCGCGTGAAGAACCGTGCTTCACGGTATAGTCGCTGCTGCATCGAGGGGACCTGGATGGCTGATTCCGCCGACATCACACTCTGGCTGGATGCCGCGCGCGGCGGCGACCGGGGCGCGCTCGACCAGGTGCTGGCCACGCTGTACCAGGAACTGCATTCGATGGCCCGCCGGCAGCTGTCCGGACAGCTGGGCCACACGCTGGATGCCACCGCCCTGGTGCACGAGGCTTACCTGAAACTGGTCGGCCGCCGCGAGATCAAGTTCGACGACCGCGCCCACTTCTTCGCCTATGCCGCCTCGGCGATGCGCAGCGTGGTGGTGGACTACGCCCGGCAGCGCCTGGCGCAGAAGCGCGGCGGCGACCTGCACCGCGTCACCGACCTGCCGCAGGACCTCGAAGGCGGGCTGCGCCTGGACGAAGACATGCTGGCGCTCGATACCGCCCTGACGCGGCTGGCCGGCGTGGACGAGCGCCTCGCCCATGTGGTGGAACTGCGCTATTTCGCCGGCCTGTCGGAAGCCGAGATCGCCACCCTGATGGACCGCTCCGAGCGCAGCATCCGCCGCGACTGGCAGAAGGCGCGCATGTTCCTGCTGGCGGCGTTGAAGGATTCCTGAGCCTGCGGGCAACGGGCGGCAACGGATGACGCGTCGCACGCATTGCCCGGCCACGCTTCCTTGGATCCAGGCTTCCCCTGTGAATGCTTGTGGAAGCGGGAGTGGCGGTGGTCCGGGACGACGCCTGATGCGGCCGCGACCTGCGTGCCCTCCCCCCCTGCCCTCTCCCGCGGGCGGGAGAGGGGGAGTGATCATCGCGCTGTGCGCGACACTCTAGTTTTATGGACACGGAACGCTGGCAACGATTGTCCCCGCTGATCGACGCCCTGCTCGAGCTGGACGATGCCGAGCGCGCGCGCAGCCTGGCGTCGATGCGGGAGGAAGACCCGCGGCTGGCCGAGGACCTGGAGGAGCTGCTGGCGCTGGAGGCGATGGGCGACGACATGCTGTCCGAGCCGCTGATGCCGCCCAATGCCGGCATCGTGCACGGCACCACCATTGGTCCCTATGAGCTGGACCGGCTGCTCGGCGAAGGCGGCATGGGGCAGGTCTGGCTGGCGCGTCGCGCCGACGGCCTCTACCAGCGCCGGGTCGCACTGAAGCTGCTGCGGCCCGGCATCGCCGACCCCAGCCTGCGCCTGCGTTTCACCCGCGAACGGCAGATCCTGGCGCGGCTGGAGCATCCGCATATCGCGCGCCTGCTGGACGCGGGCATCAGCAGCGACCAGCAGCCGTACCTCGCGCTGGAATTCGTCGAAGGCGAGCCGATCACCGACTGGTGCCGCGCGCGGCAGCCCGACACCGAAACCCGCGTGCGCCTGTTCCTGCAGGTCTGCGACGCGGTGAGCCACGCCCACACCAACCTCATCGTCCATCGCGACCTGAAGCCGTCGAACATCCTGGTCACGCCACTGGACGAAGTAAGACTGCTGGATTTCGGCATCGCCAAGCTGCTCGACACGGCCGAGTCGCCGGACAATACGCGCACCGGCCTGCGCACCTTCACCCTGCACTATGCCGCGCCGGAACAGATCCGCGGCGAACCGGTCACCACCATGACCGACGTGTACTCGCTGGGCGTGGTG
This sequence comes from Luteimonas aestuarii, assembly GCF_004357985.1. Classification (GTDB taxonomy): domain Bacteria; phylum Pseudomonadota; class Gammaproteobacteria; order Xanthomonadales; family Xanthomonadaceae; genus Luteimonas; species Luteimonas aestuarii. Next base: position 54,691 of record NZ_SMTF01000011.1, read on the forward strand.
CTGTACGAACTGCTGGCCGACCAGAAGCCCTACCAGCTCAAGCACCCCAGCGATGCGCAGTGGGAAGAGGCGATCGTCAACGTCGATCCCTTGCGCCCCTCGCAGATGCTGCAGCGCGGACTGGAAGTGGCCGACAACCCGCCGGCATTGCGCCGCCGGATGCACGACGTGTCCGGCGACCTCGACAACATCGTGCTCAAGGCGCTGTCGAAGACCCCCGAGCAGCGCTACCCCTCGGTGGAGGCCCTGGCACTGGACCTCCAGCGCCACCTCGACGGCAAGCCCGTGCATGCGCGTCCGCAAAGCGTTGCGTACCGCCTGCGCAAGTACGTGCGACGGCACCGCTGGGCGCTGGCGACCGGAGGCATCGTCACCGCGGTGCTGCTGGCGGCGATCGGCGTCGTCGCCTGGCAGGCGCGCCAGGCGATCGGCGAAAACGCACGCGCGCAGGCGATGCAGAGCTTCGTGGTGGCGCTGTTCGAGAACGCAGGCAATGCGCCGGGGACGGCACCGCTGGACGTCCGCCAACTGCTGGCCGCAGGCGTGCAGCGCGGCGAGCGCGAGTTGTCGCAGCAACCGCTCGTGCGCGCGGAGCTGTTCGGCTTGATCGCACGGCTGCGCCTCGGGCTGGGCGACTACGAAGAAGCACTGGAGTTGCTGCAGCAACAGGCCCTGATCATGGAGACCGTCGATGGCGCACCCGACAGCCTGCGGCTGCAGGCGGCCGCGGACATGGGCCGGACGATGCGACTGATGGGCGGGCAATCCGACTGCGTCACGACGATGGCGCCGCTGTTGCCGCTGGCCATGCGCACCGATCGCCGGCTGCCCGTGCTGTCGTCGGATTTCTACTCGCAACTCGGCCGTTGCCAACGCGATGCAGGCGACATCGAGGCGGCACGCGTGCTGTTCCTGCGCTCGCTTGCCCTGCGCCGCGACCCGCTGCGCAGCGACGTCGGCATCGTCGAGAACCTCGCCGACCTGGCCGGCCTGCACAGCGCGACGGGCGACAGCGTGCGCGCGCTCGACGAGACGCGCGCGGCCCTGTCACTGCTGCGCAGCAGCGTCGGCGAACGCCATCCGCTGGGCATCGAGCTGCTTCGCAACCTGTGCGCGCTGCAGCGCGAGCAAAGCGACATCCGTGGCGCGGAGCGCGACTGCGCGCAGGCGCTGGCACTGGCGATGGACGTCCACGGCCCGCAGCACCACGCCACCATCGATGCGCGCCGGCAACTGGCCGCGATCCATGTCGACCAGGGACGCTATGCCGAAGCCGAGGCCGAATTCCGGGACACGCTGGCCTGGCTGGTGGCGCGACTCGGCACGAACAACCCCGACGTCGCCCGCAACTACAACAGCCTCGGCATCGTGGCCTGGGAGCGTGGCGAGCTGGATGCCGCCCTGGGCTACTTGTCGCAGGCCGTCGCCAGCTGGCGCGATGCGAACCGGCCGACGATGTTCGCTTCCGTGCTGTTCAACCAGGCGATGGTGTTGCACGACGCCGGGCGCGCGCGGGAAGCGCGACTGATGCTGGAGGAAGTACTGCGCATACGCCGCGAGGCCTTCGGCCCACGCCATGGACTGGTGGGCGATACCTTGCGCCTGCGGGGCGAAGTGGATGCAGCGCTCGGCGACACCGATGGCGCGCGCAACGCCCTGCAGGAGGCCGTGGCCATCACCAGGGAGGGCTACGGCGCACGCCACTCGCACGCCTACCGCGCGCAGGTATCGCTGGCCGCGTTCTCCGCCTCGCGTGGCGACATCGTCGCCCGCTCCCAGCTCGACCGCATCGGCGCCCTTCCCGAGGACGACCAGGAACTGCGCAAGACCATCTGGCTGGCGCGCGCCTACGCCGCGCAAGCGCGCTGCGACGGGAATGAACGACAGGTGGCGCTGGCCACGCTGCAGGCGCTCGACGCCACCCTGCTGGCGGAAATGCCCGAAGGCGGCTCGGTTGCCCGACAGATCCGCGCGCTACGCGCCGGCTGCGTCGCCGGCGCCACCACGCGACCCTAGGTGTGTCACCCCGGGCGCGCGCGGAGACCGCGCACGCAAAGCGAGGACCGTGGCCGGGCGCACCAGGTCGCACACCGGGCGTCAGATCGGCAGTGGCGGCTGCACGGGTTCGATGGTCCCCTCGCCGCGCGCGATGCGCTTGAACTCGGCGCGGCTGACCGACACGTAGCGCTCGTTGCCGCCGATCTCCACCTGCGGCCCGTCGCTGACCGCACGCCCGGCATCGTCCACGCGCACGGTCATCGTCGCTTTCTTGCCGGTGTGGCAGATGGTCTTGATCTCCTGCATCTCGTCCGCCCAGGCCAGCAGGTACTGGCTGCCCTCGAACAGCTCGCCGCGGAAGTCGGTGCGCAGCCCGTAGCAGAGCACAGGGATGCGCAGCGCATCCACCACGTCCGACAACTGCCACGCCTGCGCACGCGTCAGGAATTGCGCCTCGTCCACCAGCACGCAGTGCAATGCGCCGTGCGCGGCGATATCCCCCGCCACCAGTGCCTGCAGGTCGTGCCCGCGATCGAACGCCAGCCCTTCCGCCCGCAGGCCGATGCGCGATGCCACCGTGCCGCTACCGGCACGGTGGTCGAGGCGCGGCGTCAGGATCAGCACGCGCATGCCGCGCTCGCGGTAGTTGTGCGCCGACTGCAGCAGCGTGGTCGTCTTCCCGGCGTTCATCGCCGAGTAGTAGAAGTACAGCTTGGCCATGGCGCGTAGTGTACGTAAGCCCGTCCCGCCGGGCAGGGGCCAAGCACCGTTGCCAAGGCGGCCACCGCCCCGGATCCCTGCCAGCGCCGAAACGCAGCAACCGTGACAGCGCCAGCCGTCAATCCTCAATCATCATCACCCGGCCGCGGGTCGCGCACGGGCTGCAGTTCGCTGGCATCCACGCGCCCACGCGCCGGCGCGCGCCAGATCTCGTCCTGCAGCTGCCAGTAGTGCTCAGGCTCCCAGTATTCCTTGGCGTAATACTGCTCGCCGCTCAGGGTCATCCCGGTACCAGCCATCGGCCCGGTGTGAGGAATGATCGTCAGGTTGCCGACGAAACCGGTACGGCTGCCGGTGGTACGCCGCCGCTCCCTGCGCAGCACGGCCTCCAGTCTGGGCTTGGCCACCTCGTCGCCGTACTCGGCATAGACGTCCTGCCCGCGTGCAATGGCGGCGACACGCTCGGCCTCGTCCATCTCGTTCCAGTAGCGCTCGCGCATCACGATGAAGTCGTGGTACAGGCGCTCGCCGGCGAGGTCCATCCAGACATACCCCATCACACGGTCGCGGTCCACACCGTTACCGCGCCAGTACATCTCGCCCAGCATCGCCTGCGATGCCTTGTCCGCGTAGCGCGCGGCGCGATGGAAATAAGTAGCGGCCAGCTCATGGTTTCCAGCCTCGTAGGCGCGCACGCCCTCTCCCCGCCAGCGCAGGTCCGGGTGTGCGGCCAGGAAGCCCTCCGTGAGCACCGCCGGATCGATCCCGGGTGGCTTGCCCGACTCATTGGCGGACACGGGTCCAGCGAGTGCGGCAAGCAACGCCGCCAGGCACAGCAAACGCGGATTCAGCATGATTCCTTCCCGGAGTTTTCCATCGTGATCGAACGTTACAGCGGCCACCCACGCGTCAGGAAGCGCCTGAAGTCATGGTGACCGAAGTCATTGCACCGATGAGTCAGGCCAGCAGCAACTAGCAGAGACGCGGCGGAGGGCCGAACCGTCGCAAGCCTGTCCCCGCCACCCGCCCACGCTAGAATGCGCGCCGGAACTCGCCGCAGCCCGCAATGTCCCTCAATCCCCAGCAAAGCGCCGCAGTGATGCGCTGCGACGGCCCCATGCTCGTGCTTGCCGGTGCCGGCAGCGGCAAGACGCGGGTGATCGTCGAGAAGATCGCGCACCTCATCCAGTCCGGCCGCTATCCGGCCAGGCGCATCGCCGCGATCACCTTCACCAACAAGTCGGCGAAGGAAATGCGCGAGCGCGTGGCCAGGCGCATCAAGGGCGACGCGGCCGAAGGGCTTACCCTCTGCACCTTCCATGCGCTGGGCCTGCGCATCCTGCAGGTCGAGCACGAGAAGGTCGGCCTGCGTCGCGGCTTTTCCATCTTCGACAGCGACGACACCCTGGCGCAACTCAAGGACCTGATGCCCGGCGCCAAGCCCGATGCGGTGCAGGCGATGCAATCGCTGGTGTCGAACATCAAGAACGCCGGGCTGTCGCCGGAACAGGCGGCCGAAGCCGCACGCAGTGCGCGCGAGCATGAGGCTGCCTCGCTGTACGCGCGCTACCAGTCGCGCCTGGCCGCGTTCAACGCGGTGGACTTCGACGACCTGATCCGCCTGCCGGTGCAGCTGCTGGAAACCGACGCCGAGGCCATCGCCGCCTGGCGCGAACGCATCGGCTACCTGCTGGTGGACGAGTGCCAGGACACCAACGATGCGCAATACCGCCTGCTCAAGGCGCTGGCCGGCCCCAGGGCCAACTTCACCTGCGTGGGCGACGACGACCAGAGCATCTACGCCTGGCGCGGCGCCAACCCCGAAAACCTGGCGCAGATGGCACGCGACTATCCCGCGCTGGCGGTGGTGAAACTGGAGCAGAACTACCGCTGCAGCAACCGCGTACTGCGCACCGCCAACGCGCTGATCGCCAACAATCCGCATGAACACCCGAAGACGCTGTGGAGCGCGAACGCCGACGGCGAACGCATCCGCGTCTGGGAATGCCGCGATGCCGCACACGAGGCCGAGCGCGTGGCGGCCGAGATCCAGTTCCAGCACAGCCTGCACGAAGCGCCGTGGAGCGAATTCTGCATCCTGTTCCGCGGCAACCACCAGTCGCGCGCGCTGGAGAAGGCGCTGCAGCTGCTGCGCATCCCCTACCACCTCAGCGGCGGCACCGCCTTCCTCGACCGCGGCGAAGTGAAGGATGCACTGTCGTGGCTGCGGCTGGTCGCCAATCCCGATGACGACTCGGCCTTCCTGCGCGCGGTGCAGTCGCCCAACCGCGGCGTTGGCCAAACCTCGCTGGCGAAGCTGGCGGAACTGGCGCGGCACGCCCACCTGCCGCTGTCGCGCGCGGCGGAGTCCATCGGCCTGCTCAAGCAATTGCAGCCGCGCGTGGCCAACGCACTGGGCGCTTTCAGCGACATCGTGCGCAGCCTGCGCGCCGACGCCAACCATCTGCCGCCGACCGAGCTGGTGCGCAAGCTCAACGAGAAATCCGGCTTGCTGGCCGCGCTGCGCGAACAGTGCAAGAGCGACGAGCTGTTCCGCATCCGCCGTGGCAACCTCGACGAACTGGCCGACTGGTTCGAAGGCGCCGGCAACAATCGCGCACGCGGTGCGGGTCCCGGCGAACTCGCCGCACAGCTCGCCCTGCTCAGCCACGCCGACAAGGGCGACCCCGGCAACCAGGTGCGGCTGATGAGCCTGCACGCGGCGAAGGGCCTGGAGTTCCGTTTCGTCTTCATCGTCGGCATGGACGACAACACCCTGCCGCACGAGGCCAGCCTCGACGAAGGCCGTCTCGACGAAGAACGCCGCCTGCTCTACGTGGGCATCACCCGCGCCAAGGAACAGCTGTGGCTGTCTTACGCGCTGGAGGCCCAACGCTGGGGCACGAAGCTGAAACTCGCGCCCAGCCGTTTCTTCGAGGAACTCCCTGCGGCCGAACTGCAGCGCGATGGTGCCGATCCAGTGGCCGATGCCGCACGCAAGCAGGTGCGCGCGCAGGTGGGGTTCGCCAACATCCGCGCGTTGCTGGACGACTGACGCCAGTCACAACAGACGCCCACGCGTTCCCGCACCGCGAAGCAAATCCGGGCGATCATGCGCGCAGCGTATCCCCCGGAAGCCCGACACCCCGTGAAACCCCTCTTCGTCGCAGTCGGCATCGCGCTCGCGCTCTATACCTGCCTCGCCGCCGTCCGCGGCGAGGTCATCGCGAAGTACGGGGCGGGCATGCGCCGTGTGCGCCGCGACGAATCCGTCGGCGACTTCCGGGCCGTCATCGCGATCTACGCCGCCCTCGCACTGGCGCTGGTCTTCTGGTTCTGAGCACCGGCGGCGATGCCGTGCATCATTCGGCATCGCCATCCAGCAGGCGGGCGATGTGGGCCCGCAACTCGGCCACCTCGGCTTCCAGCGCGGCCACGCGTGCTTCGAGCGCCTGCCGCTCGCCGGGCGCAATCGTCGCCTGTGCTGCGCCAGGGCGGTCGGTTGGCGGCACGGCCACCGGCACGTCGCCGCACAGCAGGTGCGCATAGCGGTCCTCGCGCTGGCTGGACGCGCGCGGTACCTGTGCGACCAGCGCGGGCACGCGCTGCATCAGGCGTTCCAGGTGGTGGCGCACGTCGTCGATGTCGGCGAATGCGTGCAGGCGTTCGCTGCGGGCCAGCAGTTCGTGCGCGGTCTGCGCGCCGCGCAGCAGCAGCAGGGCCACCAGCGCCACCTGCGGGCGCGGCAGGCCCAGGCCGGCGTCGGCGCGATGCTCGTAGCGCTCGGCGCGCGACGAGAACACCTGCTTCGCCAGTCCCTTGCGCTCCAGCGCGCGCAGCGCGTGGTGGACGGCGCCGGGATCGAGCGACAGCACCGGCTCGCGCGCGGTCTTCTGGTTGGCCGCCGCATGCGCGGCATTGACGGTCAACGGGTAGGCATCCGGGGTGGTCGCCTGCTTCTCGACCAGGCAACCCAGCACGCGGGCTTCGGCAGGTGTCAACGGCAGTGTGGTGGCTGTTTCGTCCATGGTCCCATCGCATGTCATGTCACCGCTGGTCAGGGTAACCGAGGCAGGCTACCCGCACCGGCGCGGACACCAAGGCGTGCAACCCCCCCGTGGCACACTGTCGCAGTCAACCCTCCGACCAGACGGTGCAACGCCCATGGCCCTACGTCGTTTCCTCGCCCTCCCGCTGATCCTCGCCCTCGCCGCCTGTGCACAATTGCCCACGACGCCGTCGGCCGCGCAGCCGGCACGCCAGGCAGCCGAATCGCAGGTCACCGAGATCAAGGCCCTGTCGGCGATCCCGGACGTGCTCGCCCAGGGCGATGTGCGACGCACGCTGCTGGTGCTGGACATCGACGACACCCTGCTCACCTCGAAGGTGTTCTTCGGCAGCGACCGCTGGTACGAGTGGCAGAAGTCGCTTTCGCCCGGCGACCCCGGCCACGTGCCCTGCAAGTTCGACGTGATCGCGCTGAACTACGAAGCCGGCACCCAGGTCGCGACCGAAGGCGCGGCAGGGCGCGACCTCATCAACAGCCTGCAGGTGGACACGTTGATGCAGACTGCCCGCAACCCCGGCTACCGTGGCGGCACCATCCGCGAGCTGCAGGCCGCTGGCTACGCGCTGCCGCGCATGCTCGGTCCCACGCCCAACGGCGTCAGCTTCGATTTCCGCCTGCGGCCGCATGCCGACCCGACCACCCTCACCTACCAGGACGGCGTGATGATGCTGTCGGGGCAGGACAAGGGCGAAACCCTGCTGTCCCTGTTCCGGCTGCTCGGACTGGATTACGACCGCGTGGTGCTGGTGGACGACGGCAAGCGCAACATCGACAACATGCAGGCGGCGCTGGCCCGTGCCGGCATCGATTACCACGGACTCTGGTACACCCGGATCGACAAGACCGTGGACGCCGACGCCGCCAGCGAGGGCGCCGAGGGCTGGGCCGCCACCCGGGCGTGGCTGCAGGCGGTGTTCCCGGAGCGCCTGCAGCGGATGGAAGCGGGGCAATGTTTCTATTGATCCGGCCGCAGCCATCATCGACCATATAAATCAATGACTTGAAGTTGAATAATTCAGGTGTTGCATTAGATTTCACGCCGCGCTAACCTGCGTCGGCCACAACACAAGTCCTCCGGCTTTGCCGGATTCAGCGGGAAACCATCGGTTTCCCGTTTTTTTTGGCACCGGTGCCCGGAACCGGCCCGCCGCGGTTGCCCGTGCCGCATCCGCCCGCCAAGATGCGGGCCAGGGGACACACCGGGACTACCTGCATGGCACGATCCACCGTCGCCGCCTTCCTGCTGGCCAGCCTGTTGGTACCGCTGGCCGCCTGCGGCTGGGGCGACCGCCCGGGCCAGGACCGCTTCCAGCCGGGGGGCGCCACTCCGGTCGAGGCCGTGCGCGAGCTCAACGCCCACCTTGTCTCCGGCGACCTTGCCGCCTTCGCGACCGATGCGGTTCCGCCCGGGCTGCATGCCCGGCTCGACACCGCCTGGCGCGAAGGGCGCACCCGCTGGCCGCTGGACGAACTGCCGCTGTCGGACACCCATCCGCGGGCCTTGGCCGCATTGACCGTCGACGACGCCGAAACGTCGCTGCAGGGCACGTTCGACCGCCAGTTCGCCAACGCCGCCGGCGAGTTGCGCCAGGCCGCGACGGCGCTCGGCCTGTTCGCGGTGCAGTTCATCCAGCAGCACGGCGAATACAGCGACACCGAACGCGAGCACCTCTCGCAGGTCGTCGCCGCGCTCAGCGCCTGGGCGGCCGAAGCGCCACTGCACGATCGCAAGCGTGCCGCGCAGGCCATCACCCTGCTCACCGTGGCCGCGCGGCAGGCGCGGCTGGACAGCGCCGAAGACTTCGCTGCCGCCGGCATCGACGCGGCGTTGCAACGCCTCCGTCCCGTGGTGACCGCCGGCAAGCAGGCGATGGCGCTCTACGGGCTGGACCTGGATGCCGACATCGCCACCATGGACGTCACCCTGCAATCGCAGACCGGCGATACCGCGAACGTGCGCCTGCAGTACACGCTCGCCGACCAGCCGATCGACGTGGTAGTGGATGTGGAGCGGCGCGACGGGCGCTGGTACGTCAGCGACTTCGTGGCGAATGCGGAAGCCGCCGTGGCGGCTGGCCCCGATGCCCGACCGGAACCGGACACAAGCGATACCGCGCCATCCGGATCGCGGTAGCACTTGATCGGAAGGAAACGGTCGGCAACCATCGCGGGGACGCTGCGCCGCCCATGCAGTGCCGCCACACGCCACCGGCACCTGGCGTCATCGCTCCGGGGGCCGGCGTCCCGCCAATGCCACCGTGCTTCGCAAGCCCATTTATCAGGAGGCCCCATGCGTACCTTGCTCGTCACCTCGATCGCAGCCATCGCAATCCTCGCTGCCGCAGCTGCCACGTCGGTTGCATCCCAGCCGGCCCCTGCCACCTTCGAGCAATGCGCCATGCTGCTGCCGCAAGGCAAGATCTACACATTCGAGATCACCGGCAGCGTCGATACCACCGCCCAGGCAGCCACGCTCTCCGGCGAACTGTCGGTGTCCGACGGCACGCAGGTCGATCGTTCCGACGAGAGCGCGGCCTTCGGCCAGTGCGTCGCACGGCTGCTCAGGTAGTTGTTCCGAATGGAAGCCATGCCCTGCCGCACGTTCGTTGATGCAGCGCCCCGGCACCTGCATTGCGGACGGTCCGCGACGCAGGCGGACCGCTGATGGATCGCGAACAGATCGCATCCACGTTCGACCAGCAGTCCGCCACCTACGACCAGCAGTGGGCGAAGCTGTCCGCGTTGCGCGAATGCAAGCTGCTGCTGGTGGGCGCGATCTTCGCCGGACTGCCGGCCAGTGCGCGCGTGCTGTGCGTGGGTGCCGGCACCGGCGCCGAGATACAGGTGCTGGCCGGGCGCTTCCCGGGCTGGACGTTCACCGCCGTCGAACCTTCGGCGGGCATGCTGGACGCCTGCCGACAGCGCGCGACGGCACACGGCTTCTCGGATCGCTGCACGTTCCACCAGGGTTACCTCGACACCCTGCCCGCGGGCGAACCGTTCGACGCGGCAACCAGCTTCCTCGTATCGCAGTTCCTGCTCGATCGCGACGAACGCATCGGGTATTTCCGCGCCATCGCCGAACGGCTGCGCCCCGGCGCGCTGCTGGCGAGTTCGGACCTGGCGTCGGAGCTGTCGTCGCCATCGCAGCAAAGCCTGCTGGAAGCGTGGTTCCGCACGATGGCCGCCGCCGACCTCACGCCCGAAGCCCTGCAGCGCATGCGCGAGGCCTACCGGCGCGACGTGGGCGTGCTGCCGTCGGCCGAGGTCGCGTCGATCATCCAGTCGGGCGGCTTCGATGCGCCCGTGCAGTTTTTCCAGGCGGGGTTGATCCATGGGTGGTATGCGGCGCGTGTCTGATCCGGCTTCAAAGAATCTGCCCTCACTCGCGACAGCACTCTCCAGACCCGTAGGGCGCCGCACATGGGTAGGGAGGTGCGCTTGCGAGCCATTGGCTCGCGCACCGACGAACGCTCGCGCCGCTGGCGCGGGCCGGCCTTTGGCTGCGAAGCAGACAAAGTGCCGCGTTTTCCGACCGAGCCGCGCCAGATGCTCACTTCCGCCGCGAGGCGGATGAACGCGTCGCCACGCGCGAAAAGATCAACTGGCCGAAAGAACTGTTCTGTGGCGAGTCGGAAATCCCGACGCACTCCCCGCACAATCGTCAGCTCTGTCGGGGAAAGGGCCTTCTCTTCAATGACCTTCCTTACTGGCGCCATCCATGGCGCTCGCCCCTCCGGGGCCGGCTTCGCCGTTCGCAGGCGCGCTCCTGCGCCTGCAGTGGGCCAGCAAGAGAAAGTTACCCGCCCGCTTGCGGGCGGAATGCGCTCGATCCCGACTGGGTCAGAAGAAACCAAAGGCTGTGGGGCCCGGCATTCGACGGGATGACGGCATCCGGAATTTCAACGCAGATCAACTCGTGCGAGGCGAATGCCTCACGCCACCATCGTGATGCCCACGATCACCATGAACACCGCGAAGATCCGCCGGAGCGTCGGTCCGCTGACCGCATGCGCGATGCGGGTGCCGTAGGGCGCGGCAAGCACCGACGCCACCGCCACGCCCAGCGCCGCCGGTATGTACACGTAACCCACCGCATGCGAAGGCAGTGCACCCTCGGGGGCATTGAAGGCATAACCCGCCGCCGCGGCGATGGCGATGAACACGCCGCAGGCCGACGACGTGCCCACCGCGCGCACCGGCTGCACGCCGCGCCACACGAGGTACGGCACGGTCATGCTGCCGCCACCGATGCCCACCACCGCCGACACCGCGCCAATGCCGCCGCCCACGGTGCTGACCGGCCAGCCGGTCGGGACCGGATCGTCGCCCACGCCGGCACGCACGCGGCCAAACGCCATCTGCGCGGCCACCAGCCAGCAATAGATCGCCACCACCCACTTGAGGATGTCGCCGTCGAGCCACATCGCGAACAGGCTGCCCAGCCATGCGCCCAGCAGCACCCCGGGCACCATCCACTTCACCGTGGGCCACAGCACGCTGCCGCGCACGTGGTGCGAGCGCGCCGACGACGCGCCGGTCAGGATGATGCTGGCCATCGACGTGGCCAGTGCGGCGTGCATCGCGGCATCGGGCGACACGCCGTGCCGTGGCAGGATCCACAGCAGCGCGGCCACCAGCACCAGTCCGCCGCCGATGCCCAGCAGGCCGGCGAGCAGGCCGGCAAGGATGCCGAGCAGGGGGAACAGCCAGAAGCCTTCGATCATGCGAAGCGTCCTTGCACTGCAATGTGCGTGAAGCTTGCGCGGGAATGCTTTCCGGCCAAGGGGCGACGTCCATGGGTGCCCGCCGTCGCGGGCATGACGGCTTCCACACCGGCACCGAACGGGCCGCAGTCTGAATCAGGATTCATGGGGGCTTGGGTATAGTCCGGCGATGCACAAACACATCCCGTCCATGTTACTCGCTGCCACGCTGTGCCTGCCCGGCATGGCGTTGGCGCAGGCCGATGCGCACGCGCAGTTCCGCGTCGCGATGGAGGCCGCCGAGCGCGGCCAGCCCACGCAGTTGCAGGGCCATCCCGCGCAGGCATGGGTGGAGTTCGTGGCGCTTCGTCGCAACATCGATGCGCTGCCGGCATCGCAGGCGCAGGCGTTCCTCACGCGGCACGATGGCAAGCCGGTGGCCGATGTGTTCCGCGAGTCGTGGTTGCGTGCGCTGCAGAAGCGGCAGGACTGGGCGGGCATCCGCGCGGCGTGGTCGCCGTCGATCCGTTCGGTCGCGCTGCGCTGCCTGGAGCTGGAAGCGCGCCAGCGCACCGGCGCCACCGATGCGCAATGGACGCGCGACGTGCAGGCCATCTGGCGCAGCAGCGGCAACTCGCTGCCGAACGACTGCGATGCGCCGTTCGCGGCCCTGGCCGAACGCGGCGGGCTGACGCCCGAACTGCGCTGGGAGCGCCTGGAGCTGGCGGCAGCGGAATGGCAACCGGCGGTCATGCGTGCCGCCGCGCGCGGCCTGCCGTCCGACCAGCAGGCGTTGGCCAACGACTACGCCGCCTTCATGGATGCGCCGCACGAGCGCGCGCTGTCGTGGCCGAAGACCGCGCGCAGTCGCCTGGTGGCATCGCACGGGCTGGCGAAGTTCGCCAAGGACAATCCGCTGGACGGCGAGGCGCGCCTGCCGCGCTTCGCCGATGCACTCGGCTTCAACGAGGAAGAGCGAGGTCGCGTGCTGCACCAGGCGGCGCTGTGGACGGTGGCGTCGTACCTGCCGGATTCGGCGCGGCTGCTCAACCGCGTGCCGGACGTGTCCTACGACGAACGCCTGCACGAGTGGCGTGCGCGCGAGGCGATCGCACGCTCCGACTGGCGCGCGGCGCTGGCGGCGATCCGCAGGATGGGCGCGACGCAGCGCAACTCCTCGCGCTGGACCTGGTTCGAGGCGCGCATGCTGGAACTGACCGGCGACAAGGCCGCCGCGCAGCCCTTGTTCGAACGCGCGGCCCGGCAGCCGGACTTCCACGGCTTCCTCGCGGCCGATCGCCTCGGCCAGCCCTACGCGCTGTGCCCGTGGATGCCGGACTGGAACGCCACGCAGAAGGCCACCGTGGCGAACGACCCGGCGATCCAGCGCGCGATGGCGCTGTACAGCGCGGACCGCCCCGGCTGGGCGCAGCGCGAATGGGACGAAGCGCTGTCGCGCTTCGACGACGCGCAGCGCCGCATCGCCGTCGAGGTGGCGCAGGACCACCAGTGGTTCGACCGCGCGGTGTTCAACCTGCGCGGCCCCGACGAGCTGCGGCTGTACACACTGCGCTTCCCGATCCACCACGCCGACATCATCCAGCGCGAGGCGAAGAAGAACGGCATCGACCCGGCCTGGGTGGCCGCGGAGATCCGCGCCGAAAGCACGTTCAATCCCCGCGCGCGTTCGCCCGCCGACGCGCGCGGCCTGATGCAGGTGATGCCCAACACGGGTGCCGCGGTCGCGCGCCGCCTCGGCCTGCCCTGGGGCGGGCCGAACAGCCTGTACGACCCCGAGACCAGCATCATCCTCGGCACCGCCTACCTGCGCGAGAAGGAAGACATGTACGGCCATCCGTACATCGCCATCGCCGCGTACAACGCCGGCCCCACGCCCACCTCGCGCTGGCTGTCGCAGCGCCCGGCGATGGACCCGGACCTGTGGATCGAGACCATCAGCTACCGCGAGACCCGCGAATACGTGGCGCGCATCCTCGCCTTCAGCGTGCTGTACGACTGGCGGATGTTCGGCGAGGCGGTGCCGGTGACCGACCGCATGCGCGGCATCGAGGGTTCATCGCGCAAGCGATTTGTGTGTCCAGCGGCTTAGGGCAACGCTGATCGAGGCGTCACCCGCGCGGGGAGAGTGCCATGGCGCCTGTGGACAAGCGCCGTCATCCCCGCGTCGGCGCACCGTTGTCCGGGGTGCCTTTGTGACGGTGCAAGATGCCGCGATGGATCCAGGACAAATTGCGAAACCCGGCAGTCCGGGATTCGATTTTCGGCACGGCAGCGACATCGCCATTGGAGCCGTCCCACGTCGCCGGCCCTCATCCGCCCTACGGGCACCTCGCGCCGCGCCGCGGCCCTGCGCAGCGCGCAGGGCGTTCGGGGGCGCGAGCCAATGGCGCGCAAGCAGCCCCCTTCACCCCGGAGGGAGAAGTGAAGAAAGGCCCCTCTCCCTCCGGGGCGACTGCGCAAGGTTTGCGCGCCATTGGCGCGCGTGCGCAGGAGCGCCCGTGCCGCTGGCACGGGCCGGGGCGCGGAGCGGGGGATGGGGTGAGGGGCGGCGAAGCGGAGATGGCGCGGATCGAGGCGTCAGACCCGCGCCATTGGATTTGTTCCGGACAGCAGTGCGAAGGCGGGGATCCGAAGACGTTGCGTTTCGATACCTTGACGTCCGTGGGTCCCCGCCTTCGCGGGGATGACGGTCGAACACGCGTTGCCCGGAGCTTCCCTGGACACAACCGTCCTGAGCCGCTGCCCTACTCCTGACGCCCCTCGTCGACATCCCACTTGATGCCGTGCGCGGCGGCGCGTTCTTCCCAGCGCTTGCGGGCCAGGCGCTGCATGTCGCTGACGCGGTCGCGCTCGTCGACGATCTCGTCGCCCAGCAGGGTTTCCACCACGTCTTCCAGCGTCACCAGGCCGACGGTGTCGCCATACTCGCCGACCACCAGCGCGATGTGCTGGCGCTTCTGCAGCAGGAACTCCAGCAAGCCGGTCAGCGGCATGCTGTCGGCGACGGTGAGGATGGGACGCGCCAGCCCGGCGATGGAGCGGCCACCCTCACCGCGCGCGTCGGCCTGCCGCAGTTCGTCGCGCAGCACGAAGCCGGCCACGTCGTCGATGTCCTGCGAGTACACGGGGATGCGGCTGAACGGCGCGGCCTTGCGGTTGTTCAGCGCGTCCACCACGGTGGTGTCGCCGGACAGCGCGGAGATCACCGGGCGCGGCGTCATCACGTCCCAGGTGCGCAGCGTGCTCATGCCGAACAGGTTGCGCAGGATGCGCGACTCGCGCGGGTCGATGCCGCCGCTGGCCTCGCCCATGCCCGCCATCGCCAAAAACTCCTCGCGATTGAAGGCCTCGGCGGTGTGGCCGCGCGACAGCAGGCGCGTCAGCTGTTCCGACACCCAGATCAGCGGGTACAGCGCCACGATCATGGTCCGCACGAACAGCGCGGTGGGGGCCGCCAGCCGTCGCCAGTGCAGCGCGCCGATGGTCTTGGGCACGATCTCCGACAGGAACAGGATCAGCAGCGTGGCCACCGCCGAGAACACGCCCATCCACGCGCTGCCGAACACCACCGTCGCCTTCGCCCCCGCGCCCACCGCGCCCGCGGTGTGGGCGATGGTATTGAGCGTGAGGATGGCCGCCAGCGACTGGTCGATGTTGTCCAGGCGCAGGCGCTGCAAGCGTTCACCCAGGCGCGGACGCGTCTGCTTCAGGCCGGCGATGTACGACGGCGTCATGCTCAGCAGCGCCGATTCGGCGATCGAACACAGGAACGACAGCACGATCGCCGCGCCCAGGTAGACCACCATCAGCACCGCGTCGGTGGACGTCCCCGACGGTGCCACGGTGTCGGCGGAGGCGGGGCTGGCCGCGGCCAGGGCCGCTGCGCATGGCAGGGCCGCCAACGCCAGCAGGACGGCTGCGCGACGACCGGTTACGCGCGGACTTCGGGGTTCCATGGCGCGCAGTATAGGCGTCCCGCGCCGGGCACCCGAGACAGCACGGCCACGCGCGCCGCCGCGCCCCGGCAGCGCGCACTCGACGCCCGACACGCCTGTGTCGCGCCAACGGCGGTTGCCACAATGCGGCATGTGCGCGGGTTTCGGCTGCGTCCATGGGGCGCGCATCAGGCATCATCCCCGCATGGACACCTATCTCGTCGGCGGCGCGGTGCGCGACCGGTTGCTGGGCCTGCCGCCCGGCGACCGCGACTGGGTGGTGGTGGGCGAAACGCCGGAAGCGATGCTGGCCGCCGGCTTCCGCCCGGTGGGCCGCGATTTCCCGGTATTCCTGCATCCGGTGACGGGCGAGGAACACGCACTGGCGCGCACCGAACGCAAGTCCGGCCGCGGCTATCGCGGCTTCGTGGTGCATGCCGACCCGTCGGTCACGCTGGAACAGGACCTCGAACGCCGCGACTTCACCCTCAACGCGATTGCGCAGGATGCCGACGGCCACCTGGTCGATCCGTTCGGCGGCGCGCGCGACATCGAGGCGCGGGTGTTGCGCCACGTGGGCCCGGCCTTCGTCGAGGACCCGCTCCGCGTGCTGCGTGCCGCGCGGTTCATGGCGCGCTTCGCATCGCTGGGGTTCACGGTGGCACCGGAGACGATGGCGCTGATGCGCGAGATGGCGCGCAGCGGCGAACTGGACACGCTGGTGCCCGAGCGCGTGTGGCAGGAACTGGGCAAGGCGCTGGCCACCGCCCGGCCTTCCGCCTTCCTGCGCACGCTGCGCGACGCGGGCGCGCTGCAGGCGGTGCTGCCGGAAGTGGATGCGCTGTACGGCGTGCCTCAGCGTGCCGAGTACCACCCGGAAGTCGATACCGGCCTCCACCAGGAACTGGTGAGCGACATGGCCGCGCGGCTGGCGCCCGGCGACACCGTGGTCGGCTTCGCCGCACTCACCCACGACCTGGGCAAGGCGCTGACGCCGAAGGATGCACTACCAAAGCACGTCGGCCACGAGCACGCCGGGCTGACCCCGCTGAAGGCCCTGTGCGAACGCCTGAAGGTGCCACTGGAACACCGCGACCTGGCCCTCATCGCCTGCCGCGAACACCTCAACGTGCACCGCTTCGACGCACTGCGCGACAGCACCGTGCACGACCTGCTGCTGCGCTGCGACGCCTTCCGCAAGCCCGAGCGCATCGACCGGCTGGCGACCGTGTGCGAAGCCGACAAGCGCGGCCGCCTCGGTAGCGAGGAGGCCGCCTACCCCCAGAGCGACGCCCTGCGCCGTGCGCATGCCGCGGCGCTGGCGGTCAATGCGCGCGACATCGCCACTAAAGGGTTGAGTGGGACGCAGGTGGGTGAGGCATTGCGGAAGGCGCGGATTGCGGCCATCGGCCAAGCACGACACTGACCAAGTGTTACTCAATCCGGACCAGGAAAGGAGACAAGGATGACCCGCCTCAAACACGCCCTGATCGCACTGCTGCTATCGATTCCACTCGCACATGCCGAGCCTGTCGCCACGCCGGGAACATTCCTGTTCGACGACGGCCACGCGTCCGACTTCCACGAGATCATCGTTGGCGATCCCGATACCATCGACACCATCGTGTTCACCTACGGCGGCTCCGGCTGCACGGACCTCGGTGTCGATTGGCTGTCGACATTGGCACGCGGAATGGCCATCGACGCCCGCTACGTTTCACTCAACAAGCGGCACGTCCGCTTGGGCGAGGACGGCAAGGGCAGCAGCGAGCATTGCACGCGCGACTTCAATGCACACAACCTGCCCCATCGCTGGTGGGCGGATTACATGGCCTTCATCACCAGGCAGCTGGGCGACCAGCCTGCCCGATGGAAAAACGTCGTGCTCGTCGGTGGCTCCGAAGGCGGCGAAGTCGCCGCGCGCGTTGCCCGGTCACGCACCGACGTGACCCACCTGCTGGTCATCGGCAGGGGCGGCTGGGGCATGCGCGACATCCTGGGATCGATCATCGGGCCGGATGCGGTGGAGGACGCATGGCGAGCGATTGCCAACGATCCGGACAGCCTCGACACGATGTGGATGGGACATCCGCACCGATACTGGGCCGAAACATTCGACCGTGACCCGTTGCGGGATTTCCTGGCTCTGGACATCCCGGTGTTGATCGGCTTCGGCGAACGCGACCTCAGCAACCCCGTCGCTTCCGCGCAGGACGTCCTGCGCGCAGCGCACGCCGCGGGAAAGCGCAACATCGGCCTCGTGGTCTATCCCGCCGCAGACCACAGCCTGCATACCGAGACTGGCTCTCACCTGCTGGAGTTTCTTGGCGGTGCCGGCCGCGGAATCGCTACCGGCGAGTTGGACTAGCGCCTTCTGCCGGTCCTGCTAGTCGCGGGGACAGTTCGCGGACACCTCCTTCTGAAACCTGGATCAGGTTCGACCTCTCGTTGAAATCCGCGAGTAAATTCTCGACAGAAAGTCGACTCTGACCTCAGTTTTCCTAAGCGAACCAGCTATTTCCCGAATGAAATTTCGGCCTGATGCGCGATAATCCGGCCCGGCGCTTATGACGCTAGCAGGGGGGCGCGATGATCAAATCTATAGCCATTGAGAACGTTCGAGGCCTCAGGACTTGTACGTTTTCACTCGACATAATTCCTAACAAACCGTCTCTGCTTGTCGCGCCAAATGGGTTCGGCAAAAGCTCGCTTGCCGCTGCGTTTGCCGCGCTCAAAACCAAACGGATGGAGCTCCCGAAGGAGCAGTACCACCTTGGAGATGAATCGCTCGACCCAAAACTCACTCTCACGATCAGGCAGGACGGGGGAATTTCCACCCTCGTTGCAGACGGCAACAACAATGCAATCGCCGAAGCCTTTGAGGTTCATGTGGTCACCAGTCGGCTTCGGGCGAAGGCCACTAAGCGCAATATGGGCAATTTCACGACCGCAACGGCATCGCTGGAGATCAGCGATTTGGTGCTGGTCCAGACCATTCCCCCAAAGGCGCAGCATGCCTATGACGTGACGGAGATGCGCGCTCGTTTTGGGTCAGCCGGCAAGTCCTTTCGGAATCTCGACAAGACTCTCGGGAACTCGGCTCTCGCCGATGGCCTGGTCGATCTCTACGGCTTGATGGACAAAGCGGCGGGTGTCCGCGTCCAACGTGAAATCGAAGAAATAACTGCATTGCTTCGGGCGCAAGCCGGAACCGGCAACGACATACGCGCATGGGCTGACGGCGACCTCGCGCTACGCCTCGAAGCAATCAACGCCATCAAGGCGCTGGCGGATCTCCTAGCCTTGTTTTCCGAGCCCGGGCAGACCCGCATCGATGCTTTGCTGTCGGGCCTGCAGGTAGTGCTGACTTACCTTGGGGACAAGAAAGCGTTCAAGGACGCGTGCAAGTATCTTTCCTACATTAACGAAAAGGAGAGCTTTGAGGACATCATCAAGGCGTTCGGTGCTACATGGAAGAAGGTCAAGCCTGTTGAGCGCAAGGGAAGTCTCGTTGTCTCGTTTCCGCCGGCCTTGCACATATCAAATGGTCAGCGCGACTCTCTGTGCTTTGCAGCGGAGTTGAGGAAAATTGAGCGATCTATCTCGACGCGCGACGTAATTCTCGTCATTGATGAAGTGTTTGATTACCTAGATGACGCGAATCTCGTGGCTGTCCAGTACTACATCACCAGACTCATCAAGAAGGTCCGTGAAAAACAAAGGAGCATGTACCCTTTAATTCTTACGCACCTGAATCCTTACTATTTTAGAAACTTCACATTCTCTAACCAGAAGATCTATTTTCTAAAGAAGTCCAAGCCGGCCATAAATAAGTACTTTCGCGCCCTTATCGCAAGACGGGAAGATCCATCCATTAAAAACGAAGTCGGCCGGCACTATCTGCACTATGATCCATCACCGGTCAACGTTAAGGCGCAGTTTCAAGCCCTCGGGCTGAGGGAATCTTGGGGGGATTCGGTCGCATTCCACGCGCACACAGAAGCCGAGTGGACTAAGTACGTTGAAGAATCGGATAACTATGATCCCTTCGCAGTATGCTGTTTCGTGCGCGTCCGAATTGAGAAGATTGTCCATGACTCAATCCATGGCCAAGCTCAAAAATCTGCCTTTCTCGATACGTTGAAGACGAAGAACAAGTTGGATTTTGCCGTTGAAAATGGTGTCGACGTTGATGACACCATCTACCTGCTTGGCCTCATCTACAATGAGGGCATGCATGTTCACGACAATGTAGATGACAGTAGCCCCATCGTTTCCAAGTTGGAGAATCGGACCATCCGCCATATGCTCATCGAAAGCATAGGGGCATAACCGGCTTCTACAGGTTACAGCAGCGAGGCCTGTTAGTAGGCGTTAGCCACCATCAAACTTTGACGTGCCACCCGCGCCGATCCATCCAGCGCACGACGATCCACCACAGCGCGACATACGCCACCGCAATCGCCAGCGATGGCAGGTACGGTCCGAACAGCGGCGTCATCCATCCGACGAACGCGCCCTGGTAGATCGCGCCCCAGGCGCCCGTCGCCAGCAGCACGTAGACCAGTGCGGCGGCACCGGCATATGCGGTGATGGCGTTCACGCCGAAGCTGCGGCCGATGGCGGGCCAGCCGCGCCTGTCGACCAGCACGTGCATGGCGGCCAGCGCCAGCAGCGCGAAACCCGCCGTCCACAGCACGTAGGACGACGTCCACAGCGGCTTGTTGAGCGGCATCCACAGCGACCACAAGCCGCCGAGCAGCAGCCACGCCAGTGCGGCGACGACCATCGCGCGCAGGTTGCCGGCGCGCAGCCAGGCACCGGCGCGCACGCCCAGCAGCGTGGTGGCGATGGCGGGCAAGGTACTGAGCAGGCCTTCGGGCTCCTGCCCCAGTCCGGTGACCGGATCGAAGCGGTACTGCAACGGCCCCAGCACGGCGGTGTCGAAGCGGTCGGCAAGGTTCACGCCGGGCGCGTAGCTGCCGCCGGCCGCCAGCAGCGCCCAGTAGCCGAGCAGCAGGATGCACACCAGCAGCCACTGCACGCGCGGCTTGACGTGCAGCGCCAGCGTGGCCGCCACCAGGAAGCACAGGCCGATCCGCTGCAGCACGCCCATCACCCGGAACACCGGGCGGTCGAGCAGCCACATGGCCAGCGCGTGCAGCAGCAGGCCGATGGCGATGATCTTCAGCGCGCGCACCACGATGCCGCGCTGCAGTCGTGCCACGTCGCCGCCCGCCTCCGCGCGCGGCACGATGCCCAGCGCGATCGACACGCCCACCACGAACAGGAAGAACGGGAAGATCAGGTCGGTCGGCGTGCAGCCGTGCCAGTCCGCATGCAGCAGCGGTGCGTACACGTGGCCCCAGTCGCCGGGGTTGTTGACCAGCAGCATCGCCGCAACGGTGATGCCGCGCAGCGCATCGACGGAGGCGTGGCGGGCCGGCGTCATGGCGTGGCGGCGGGATAGTGTTCACGGGCGCGGGCCGATTCCTGCGCGGCTTCGTCCGTCCGCCCCAGGCGCGCGAGCAGTTCGGCACGCCGCGCGTGCGCATCGCCGGCCAGCGGCGAATCGGGGAACGCGCGCGCCGATTCGGTGAACAACGCCAGTGCGCGCACGGGGTCACTGTCCGCCAGTGCCAGCGCTTCGGCGTGCGCCGATTGCCAGCGACGTGCGGCGGCGCCCATGCGTTCGGCTTCCTGCAGGCCGCGGAAGGGCGGGATCGGCGGCGCGATCGAACCTTTGGGCAGTACCGGCGGCAGCGGTTGCGCGAACACCGCTTCCAGCGCGGCGAAGTAGGCCTCGGCTTCACGACGGTTGTGCGCGACGGTCTTCAGCCGCTGCTCCTCGTCGGGATGGGTGAAGAACGAGGCTTCGGCCAGCACGCCGGGAATGCCGTAGCCCTCGCGCAGCACGGCGGCGCCCGCGCCGGCGAAGACGGTGTGGTCGGACACCACGCTGGCCGGCGCGTCCGGCACGGGAAACCCGGCGTCGCGAAACGCCGACACGATGGCCTGGCCCAGCGCCACGCCGGCGCGGTTCTCGCTGGCGTTGCCGTGGAAGTACACGATGGGGAAGTTGACCTGCGGGTCGGCCGTCGCGTTGTGGTGGATGGACAGGAACAGTTCGGCGCCGGCCTCGCGCGCGATGCGTGCGCGGTCCGCCAGCGGCACGAACACGTCCGCGTCGCGCGTCATCACCACGGTCGCGCCCGCCTGTTCCAGCAAGGCTTGCAACTGTTGCGCAACGCGCAGGTTGATCCATTCCTCGCGCTCGCCGGTCGGGCCCTGGCGATAGTGGTCGGTGTCCGCGGTGCCGCCATGGCCGGGGTCGAGGCAGATCGTGCGCCCGACCAGTGGCGATGGCGCTGGTTGGGGCGATGGCGCGACGCCGTGGCTGCACGCCGCCAGCAGCACCGATGCGAGCACCACGGCGACGCCACGTGCAACCACGGCACGCAGGCGCATCGACTTCACGCGCGCTGCCCCGCGATCCAGGTCGCACGGACCTGCAGGTCGTCGTCCAGCAGCGCGAGGTCGGCGGCCAGTCCGGAGGCGATGCGTCCGACGCGATCGTCGATGCCGAGGAATTGCGCCGGATACAGCGCCGCCATGCGCGCCGCTTCCGCCAGCGGCAGGCCCAGCAACTGCACGGTGTTGCGCACGGCGGTGGCCATGTCCAGCGCGGAACCGGCCAGTGCGCCGGCCGCGTTGCGCACCACGCCATCGCGCGCGGTGATGGTTTCGCCGTACAGCACGTAATCCGGCGAATCGCTGCCGACCGGCGGCATGGCATCGGTGACCAGGAACAGCTTGCCGCGGCGCTTGGCGGCGAGTGCCACACGCAAGCTGGCCGCATGCACGTGCACGCCGTCGACGATGATGCCGCACCAGCTTTCGCGGTCTTCCAGCGCCGCGCCCACTGCGCCGGGGTCGCGCCCCTGCAGCGGCGACATGGCGTTGTACAGATGGGTGAAGCCGCGGATGCCGGCGTCCAGTCCGGCGCGCACCTCGTCGTAGCTGCCGGCGGTATGGCCCGCGGCGACGATGGCGCCGCGCGCCACCAGCGCACGGATGGTCCCGGCCGGCACGCGCTCGGGCGCCAGCGTCAGCAGGGTGACGCCGTTGTCGAGCGAAGTGGCGAGCGCGACCTCGTCGGCATCGGGCACGCGGAACACGCTGGCGTCATGCGTGCCCTTGCGTTCTGGCGCCAGGTACGGGCCTTCCAGATGGATGCCGAGTACGCCGGGCACGCCCTGCGCGATGGCGTCGCGGGTGGCGGCCACGGCCTGGCGCATGGTGTCGACATCGTCGCTGATCAGGGTGGGCAGCAGGCCGGTGGTGCCGAAGCGGCGATGCGCGCGCGCGATGGCGGCGATGCCGTCCACCGTGGGCGTGTTGTTGAACAGCACGCCGCCGCCGCCGTTGACCTGCGCGTCGATGAAGCCGGGGACGAGGTGATGGTTCTGGAGATCGACCGTGTCGGCGTTGCGCACGCGCGGGTCGGCGGCGGCGACGATGGCGCTGATGCGGGCGCCTTCGATCAGGACCGCGAGGCCGTCGCGGAAGCCGTCGTCGAGCAGGATGCGGCCGTTGACCAGGGCTTGGGTCATGGGCGAGTTCCGCTGCGGGTGCGGTGGTGACGTGCCTGCGTGGCGATCCGTGCGTTGCGCGCCGGGAGGGATTGCAACGTCCATGGGCTCCCGCCTGCGCGGGAGTGACGGGCCCGGATACGACGCATGGCGCAGGGCACTGGCACTAGACCGTCTCGGTGACCTTGTTGAGGTGGGGCGGTGCGTCGGGGTCGTGGCCGCGCTGCAGCGACAGCGCGTTGACCGCGCGATAGAAGCTTTGCACCACCAGCAGCGGCGCGCAGGCGGGATGCGGTGCGCTGGCGATCGGCAGGCTGCCGCCCAGCGCGGCATCGTTGCGGGCACGGCGCGAGGCCAGCCAGACTTGCGCGCCACGTGCGCGGAACTCGTCGGCCAGTGCCAGCGTGCCGGCCTCGGTTTCATCCGGCTGCGCGAAGATCAGCACCGGGAAGCCCGGCCCCACCAGCGCCATCGGCCCGTGCTTCACCTCCGCGGAACTGTATGCCTCGGCGTGCAGGCCGCAGGTTTCCTTGAACTTGAGCGCGGCTTCCTGCGCCGCGCCCAGCCCCAGCCCGCGACCGAGCACGAACAGGTTGCGCATCGGCACCAGCCCGCCTTCCAGTGCGCTCCAGTCGCAGCGCCACGCTTCGCGCATGGCGTCGGGCAGGCGCGGCAGCGCATCGAGCAACGCCGCATCGCCCTTCCACAGCGCCGCCAACTGCAGCAATGCCGACAGCGAGGCGAGGTAGCTCTTGGTCGCGGCCACGCTGCGCTCCGGCCCGGCATGCAGCGGCACCACCACGTCGGCCAGCTGCGCCAGCGGCGAATCCTCCACGTTCACCAGTGCCACCACGCGTGCGCCGGCCTCGCGCGCGGCTTCGGCATTGCGCAGCAGGTCGGGGCTCTTGCCCGACTGCGAGACCGCGATGAACAGCGCGCCCTCCAGGCGCTGCGGTACCGCATACACGGAGCCGATCGACGGCGACACCGACGCCGTCACCACGCCCAGCTGTGTTTCGAACAGGGCCTTGGCATACGTGGCCGCGTGGTCGGAACTGCCGCGCGCGCAGGTGGCCACGAACGATGGCGGCGTGCGCCGCAGCTCTTGCGCCAGGGCCGACAGCACGTCGCGGTTGCGCGCGAACTGGCGCTCCACCACGTCCGCCGCTTCGGCGGCCTCGCGGAACATCCAGGTCGATTCGCGCCGGTCGGCCAGCGCGACTTCCACAGGACTCATGCAGTGTCTCCCTGTGCCTGCGCACGCGGGCGCACCGGTGCGGTCGAGCCGCGCACCACCAGTTGCGGCACGAAGCCGTGGTTGGGCACGGCGGCGGCACCTTCGCCATCGTGGCGCAGGCCGGCGATCAGCATGCGCGCGGCGTGGCGCGCGATGTCCTCGGTGGCCTGCTTGGCGGTGGTGAGTGCCGGCCACGACTGGCGCGAGAACGGGCTGTCCTCGAAGCCGGCGATGGACAGGTCGTAGGGGACGTTCATGCCGGCGGACTTGGCGGCCGCCAGCACGCCGGCGGCGATCTCGTCATTGGAGCCGAAGATGGCGGTGGGCGGCTCGCGCAGCGCCAGCAACCGGCGCGCACCGCGGAAGCCGTCGTCGAAGGTGTAGTCGCCGGGGATCACCAGGTGCTTGTCGAGGGTGATGCCGTAATCCTTCAGCGCCTGTTCGTAACCGAGGTAGCGCTCGGTGCTGGAGCGGTGGTCCTCGCCGCCCCACAGGAAGCCGATGCGCTGGTGGCCCAGCTGCACCAGGTGCTCGGTGATCTCGTACGCGGCATCGCGATCGTCCACGAACACGCAGGGCGGGCCTTCGCCGGGGTCCTCCGCGGCGGCGATGATGCGCGTGGTGCGGATGCCGCGCGCGGCCAGCGCCTGCAAGAGGTCGACGCGCTCGGACATCGGCGCGGTCAGCACCAGTCCGGCCAGGCGCGAACGCTGCACCAGTTCGGCCAGCTCCTCGGCCAGCAGCGGCGAGGTCGCGTCGCAGGGATGGATCTGCAGGCCGAAGCCGGTTTCGCGACAGGCCGACAGCACGCCGTTCTGGATGCCGATGATGTGGTACGGGTTGGGGTTGTCGTAGACCAGGCCGATCACGTAGGCACTGGCGCTGCGCAGGTTGCGCGCGGACGGGTCGGGCTCGTAGTCCAGATCGGCGATGGCCTGCAGCACCCGTGCGCGGGTGGAGGCCAGCACCGACGGCTCGTTGTTGATTACCCGCGAGACCGTCTTCAGCGAAACCCCGGCCAGTTCCGCCACGGTGCGGATGGTGGGTTTGCGCGGATTGCCCTGCCCCTCGCTCATGTCGCTGCCCTTGCGTCGCGGTTGCCCATTGCGGATGCGTGTCTCGATGCGTGTCCTGGTGGACGCTTCCACGACTAACGTTGTCATACTTTTCGCGTGCGCGCCAACAGGGCCTCGGATTTCCGCGCGTGGTGCAGTGGCCCGAACGTGCTGTCATGCAGCAAATGGCCGCAGGACAAGCACGGGTCACTGACAGACAAGTCGTCGAAATAAGCGCATATTTGCTGGATATTCCCCGGGAACGCCCGAATTGGATCCATGGATGTGGCCAATCCGGCGGCGATGCGCACGACCGGCCCACCAGCGCTTGACATCGTTGTCAAAGCGTTCCAACACTGCGTCAAGCCACCGTGACGGCGTGGCGCCGCAGGAACCCCAGTGCCCGCATCTCCCCTGTCACTGCCCGACACCGCCAGCGCGCGCGCCGCGCGTCCGTTCGTCGCCGCCGATGTCGGCGGCACCCACGTCCGCATCGGCCTGGTCCGCCGCGGCGAGGGCGAAGGCATCGAGGTCCTGCATTACCGCAAGTACGCCTGCGCCGACTACGCGGGGC
Source organism: Luteimonas aestuarii (assembly GCF_004357985.1). Taxonomy (GTDB): domain Bacteria; phylum Pseudomonadota; class Gammaproteobacteria; order Xanthomonadales; family Xanthomonadaceae; genus Luteimonas; species Luteimonas aestuarii. The sequence continues at coordinate 80,598 of NZ_SMTF01000011.1, forward strand.
TGGATGCCGTGGTGGCCGATTTCCTGGCGACCGCGCCCGCTCCGTCCCCCGTGCGCCGCGGCGTGATCGCCTGCGCGGGCCACGCCCTGCCCGACGGCAGCCTGCTGACCGTCAACCTGCCCTGGCCGGTGTCGCTGCCCGCCCTGCGCGACGCGCTGGGCTTCGAGGATTTCCGCTCGGTCAACGATTTCGAGGCCGTGGCGCATGCCGTGGGCCGCACCGGCGCACAGCCGCTGCTGCACCTGTCGGGGCCCGCCACGCCACCGCCCGGCCCCAGCCTGGTGGTAGGCCCGGGCACCGGCCTGGGTGCCGCGGTCCGCATCCCGTCTGCACGCGGCGCCGTGGTGTTGCCCACCGAAGCCGGACAGGCCGCGCTGACCGTCGGCAATGCGCTGGAGATGGCGGTACTGGGGGAGTTCCTGAAGGACCGCAGCCACGTGCCGATCGAACACGCCCTGTCCGGCCCCGGCCTGGTGCGCCTGCACCACGCGCTGGCCGCGGTGCGCGGCGTCGCGCCCGGCCACGCCACGCCCGACGCGCTCAGCGCCGCCGCGCAATCCGGCAACGACCCGCTGGCCCGCGAAACGCTGGACCTGTTCTGCGGCCTGCTGGGCAGCGCCATCGGCGACATGGCACTGCTGTACGGCGCGCACGGCGGCGTGTACCTCGCCGGCGGCGTGTTGCCGCAGATCCAGGGGTTCCTGTCGCAAAGCGGCTTCGTCGAACGGTTCCTCGACAAGGGACCGATGCGCGAGGCGCTCGAAGCCATTCCCGTGCACCTGGTCGAGCACGGACAGCTGGGCGTGATCGGCGCCGCAGGCTGGTACCTCGACCCGTCCCACGATGTCCACTGAACGGACGCCAGTTCCGTCCCGCCGCCCACGCAGTCCAACCAATTCCATGATGGGGAGAACCGCCATGAAGTACCGCACCACGATGTTGTCGGCCGCGATCGCCGCGTGCATTGGCGTCGCCGCACCCGCCCAGGCACAGGAGGCCGCGCAGGACACCGACGCCAGCGCCACCGCCGCCAACCAGAACGAACTCGACCGCGTGGTGGTCACCGGCATCCGCGCCAGCCTGCAGCAGGCACTGGACACCAAGCGCAATGCCGACGCCATCATCGACGTGGTTACCGCCGAGGACGTGGGCAAGTTCCCGTCGACCAACGTCGCCGAAGCGATCTCCTCGCTGCCCGGCGTGACCATCGACAAGGCCTTCGGCCAGGGCGAGAAGATCAGCATCCTGGGCACCGACCCCGCGCTCAACCGCACCCTGCTCAACGGCCAGACCGTGGCCTCGGCCGACTGGTTCATCGCCGACCAGCCCGGCCGCACCTTCAACTACTCGCTGCTGGCGCCGCAGCTCGTCGGCAGGGTCGAGGTGTACAAGTCGCCCGAAGCGCACATCGACGAGGGCTCGATCGGCGGCACCGTGATCGTGCACACCCGCAAGCCGCTGGACCTGGAGAAGACCACCATCGCCGGCCACGTGGGCTACCTGTACAACGACCGCATCGAAGGCGGCGACCCGCAGGCCTCGCTGCTGTTCGGCTGGAAGAACGACGCCGACACCTTCGGCTTCATCGTCGCCGCGCAGCGCGCGGACGAAGGCATCCGCCGCGATGGCATCGAGTCCTACGGCACCGTGACCGGCCGCGACTATGCGGAAGGCCAGGGTGGCGGCAACTCGTTCACCCCGACGATGGACTGGGGCGCCGGCGTGGAAGTGCCGCCGTCGTGCTCGGGCGCGTGCGAAACCACGCTGCGCGCGAACCTCAACGCCATCGCGCCCAACTCGATCAGCGCGCATTACTTCGAACAGCAGCGCGAACGCGACACGGTCTCGGTGGCCCTGCAGTTCAAGCCGCACGAGAAGATGAACGTCGAGCTCAACGTGCTGGACGTCAGCGCGTCGTACAACAACATCAGCCACTCGATGTTCGCGTTCAACGGCAACGCCTGGAACAGCCTGATGCGGCTGACCGACCTGGACGTGGAAGGCGGCGTGATCACCCGCGCCTCCTTCAGCAACGCGTTGACGGTGTACGACCTGATCAACCGCCAGGCCACGGTGGACACCGATTCCTACGACATCAAGGCGACGTGGAACGACGAACGCTGGTTCGCCACCTGGCATTTCGGCACCACGCGCGCCACCGGCGGCACCGGCCGCCAGGTGTTCGGCGAGTTCCTCAACTGGGCCGACTACAGCTATGACCTGACCGGCACGCCGCGCCTGGACTTCAGCGGCTACAACTACGGTTCGGCGCCGGCGACCAGCCCGAACGTCCCCGGCAGCCCGTTCACCGATCCCGATGCGTTCCGCATCGACGGTGGCTGGGGCGCGGACCCCAACGACCCGGCGACCTGGAACACCGGCTGGGGCGGCAACATCGTCACCAAGCCCACCTGGGACAAGGAGGTCTATGGCCAGGTCGACTTCGGCCTGCGCTTCGACTCGCCGGTGTACCAGGTGCGGTTCGGCGCCAAGCGTCGCCAGCATCAAACCGGGCAGACGATGGCCGGCGTCTCGGTCGCGGCCGTCGCCGGCTATGGCGACGCCACTGCCGCCGAGTTCTCGCCGCGCCAGCTGCCGGCCAACTACCTCAGCGGCTTCGGCAACACCGGCGACCTGTCCAACCGCTTCACCATCGACGGCTGGGCGCTGGCCGACTGGATCCTCAGCGGCGACTGGCTGGCGCCGTGGCAGACCATGCCCGAGCCGGGCACCTTCAACGACCTGTCGTTCGTGCAGAACACCTGGGTGGTCGACGAAGACATCAACGCCGGCTACGTGCAGGCCGACTACAGCTGGAACGGCTTCCGCGGCAACGTCGGCTTCCGCTACGTGCAGACCGAATCCGACAGCCTGGGCTGGCAGTGCACCGCGAGCGCCAACTGCAACAGCGCGGCCAACGGCGGCACGCACACCTACGAACAGGTGAGCGTGAAGAAGAAGTACAACGACTTCCTGCCTAACCTCAACGTCGTGTACGACTGGAACGACATCGTGCTGCGCTTCTCGGCCGCGAAGGTGATCTCGCGCCCGAACTACGGCGACATGTCCAACTACCTGTGGCTGGGCCCGCAGACCCTGACCGGCGGCGGCGGCAACCCCGACCTCGATCCGTACCGTTCGACCAACCTCGACCTGTCGGCGGAGTGGTACTTCAGCGAGAACGCGATCCTGGCCGCCACCCTGTTCCACAAGGACGTCGGCAACTACATCCTGTACACCACGGGCATCGAGCAGCACCTCAACGAAAGCAATGGCCAGGTGATGGACTTCACCGTGTCGCGTCCGCAGAACGCGGGCGAGGCCAAGATCCGCGGCGCGTCGTTCAACTACCAGCAGACCCTGTGGGGCGGCCTGGGCATCCTGGCCAACTACACCTACTCGGACGCGGAAGCCAGCAATGGCGACCCGATGCCGTGGACCTCGAAGAACCAGTACAACATCAGCCCGTTCTTCGAGAACGACCGCTTCAGCGCGCGCGTGACCTATTCGTGGCGTTCGAAGTACTACACCCAGGTCGACCGCGGCAACTACCTGGTCACCAGCGACTACAAGTCGCTCGACGCGAGCCTGGGCTTCCGCATCACCGATCGCTTCAGCGTGTCGCTGGACGGCATGAACCTGCTCGACTCGGAGTACTACACCTACGCCGACGTGCCGGGCGTGGCCAACACCGAGAAGCTGGTGCGCGGCCTGTACCGCACCGGCCGTCGCTACATGGCATCGCTGCGCTTCCAGTTCTGACGCGCGGTTTCACGCACGCCTGATACGGTTCCCTCCAAGGGCCTGGATTCGTCCGGGCCCGTTTTTTTGATCCACGCGACACGAGGACCCCACGATGACCCGACCCCGCCCCTTCGCGCGCCTGCCCGCATGGCTGTTGCCCGGCGTGCTCGTGTTGCTTGCCGCCTGCGGCAGGCAAGGCACCGAGACCGCCCCGTCGCCACTGCCCGCGGAAGCGGTGGTGGCAAAGCCGGCATTGATCCCGGCACCGATGCGGATGGAACAACGCGAGGGCAGCTTCCGTTTCGATGCCGCCACGCCGATCTTCGCCGCCGACGCGGCCGCGCGCCGCGTGGCCGCGCGGTTCGCGGAGATGATGGCGGCCACCAATGGCGTGGAAGGCGGCATCCGCGACGGCAGCGGCGACGCGCGGGAAGGCATCGTGTTCGCCATCGACCCCGAAGCGTCGGCCGATGCGCCGGAAGGCTACGTGCTGGACGTCACGCCCACCCACGTGCGCGTGGCCGCATCCAACGAACGCGGACTGTTCTACGGCGCGGTGACGCTGTGGCAGCTGCTGTCCTCGGCGCAGGGCCAGGCCGTGCGCACGCCTGCGCTGCACATCGAGGATGCGCCGCGCTTCGGCTGGCGCGGGCTGATGCTGGATTCCGCGCGCCACTTCCAGTCCATCGACGAGATCAAGCAACTGCTGGACGCGATGGCGCGGCACAAGCTCAACACCTTCCACTGGCACCTGACCGACGACCAGGGCTGGCGCATCGAAAGCCTGAAGTATCCGCGCCTGCACGAAGTCGGCGGCTGCCGCATTCCCGCGGGCGAGGCCGGTCTTGAACCGAGGACCGGTGAGCCGCGGCCCTACTGCGGCTACTACACGCAGGACCAGATTCGCGACGTGGTGGCCTATGCCGCCGAGCGCCACATCACCGTGGTGCCGGAGTTCGACATGCCGGGCCACGTGCAGGCGGTGGTGGCCGCGTATCCGCAGTACGGCTCGCTGGGCGACACGCCGCCGGTGTCGAACGAATGGGGCGTGCACCCGTACCTGTTCAACGTGGACGAGGACACCTTCGGCTTCATCGAGGACGTGCTGGACGAGATCCTCGCGCTGTTCCCGTCGCAGTACATCCACATCGGCGGCGACGAGGCGGTCAAGGACCAGTGGCAAGCCTCCGCCAGCGTGCAGGCGCGCATGCGTGAACTCGGCATCGCCGACGAGACCGCGCTGCAGAGCTGGTTCATCAAGCGCATCGAGGCCTACCTGTCGGGCAAGGGCCGGCGCCTGCTGGGTTGGGACGAGATCCTCGACGGCGGCATCGCGCCGAACGCCACGGTCATGTCGTGGCGCGGCACCGAGGGCGGCATCGCGGCGGCACGCTCGGGCCACGACGTGGTGATGACCCCGGGCAGCCACCTCTACCTCGACTTCCTGCAGACCGCGTCGCCGAACGAGCCACCGGGCCGTCCGGTGCAGGTGCCGATGGAAAAGGTGTACGACTTCGAGCCCGTGCCCGACGTGCTGACGGCGGAGCAAGGCAGGCACATCCTCGGCGTGCAGGCCAACGTATGGACCGAGCACATGCGCACCTGGGAACGTATGCAGCATGCGATCTTCCCGCGCATCGCCGCATTGGCCGAAGTCGCATGGACGCCGGCCGAACGCAAGGACTACGCCGACTTCCTGGCGCGCCTGCCGGCGCAACTGCCGCGCTACCGCGCCTTCGGCATCGCCTACGCGCAGACGCCCTTCGAAGTGATGGCGACGGCCGAGGACGACCGCGCCGCCGGCACCGTGCAGGTGACGCTGGAGAATGCACTGGGCTATGCGATCCGCTACACCACCGACGGCAGCGACCCGGATGCGGACTCGCCGCTGTACGAGGCGGCCATCGAGGCGCCGCTGCCGCTGGAAGTGCGCGCGGCCGCTTTCGCCGGCACCACCGCCCTGGGGCCTGCCACCAGGCATGCCTTCGACGCCGGCAGCCTGCTGTCGCGCGGCAACGCCCAGTTCGACACCTGCCCGGACACCGGCCGCCTGCTGCTGCGGCTGGAAGACGACGGCCCGATCGACGGGGACCGTGCGATCTACAACGTCACCATCTTCTACCCGTGCTGGCTGTGGCAAGGCGCCGACCTCGACGGCATCGGTGGACTGAAGGTGCGGCTGGGCCGCCTGCCGTATTACTTCCAGCTGGCGCACGACGAACCCGCGCGCAAGTTCATGCCGGCCGAAACCGAGCACGGCGAACTGCTGGTGCAGGCCGGCGGCTGCGATGGCGACACGCTCGCACGCATCCCGCTGCCCGCGCAGACCGATGCCGACGGTTTCGTGAACGTCGATGTGCCGCTCGAGCCTACCGCCGGCCGCAGCGACCTGTGCTTCACCGTCACCGGCGATACGCGGCCGATGATGTGGGTGCTGGACCGGGTGGATTTGCAGATGCAATAGCGCACCGCCCCGGCGGCGCGGGGCTGGCGTGCAGTGCCGCCTGCGCGCGGGATGGGCGTGCGGTATTACCTGTGGCGGGTCGGGACCCGTCCTATCAATCCATGCGTAGGGCGGGTCTCGACCCGCCTTCCACCGAACCCGTCGTCGGGTCAGTAAAGCAGGTAACGCACCCGCATCGCCTCGAAGCGCTGCAACCCCGGCAGCCAGCGCGCCTCGATGTCCGACGCGGTTTCGCCGGCCAGGATCGCCTCGCGCACCCAGCTGTTGCCGACCAGCGTGTCGAAGAACGGCCGCTCGCCGGGCAGGAACGCGAACGCATCCGGATACAGCGACTGCAGCGCCGCCAGCAGCGCGATGCCGGTGCGCACGGGGCGGAAGGCATCGGCATCGGTGACGTGCAACTGCACGCCGCCGCACAGTTCGCCGGCATGCTTGGAGAACGTGGGCGTGAACCAGGCAGGACGGAAACGCACCCCCGGCAGGTCGAGCGCGTTCATGCGATCGGCCAGCACGTCGGCATCGACGTAGGGCGCGCCGATGAGTTCGAACGGGCGCGTGGTGCCGCGGCCTTCGGACAGATTCGTACCTTCGACCAGTCCCGTGCCCGGATACACCAGCGCGGTGTCCGGCGTGGGCATGTTCGGCGAGGGCAGCACCCAGGGCAGCGCATGGCCGGGCTCGACTGCATCGCGTCGCCAGCCGCGCATCGGCACCACGTGCAGTTCGGCGCCGATGTCGAACCCCTCGTTGAACAACCGCGCCAGTTCGCCGAGGGTCATGCCATGCCGGATCGGGATGGCGTACTGGCCGACGAACGAGGCGTACTCCGGCTCCAGCACCGGCCCTTCCACCTGCACGCCGCCGACGGGATTCGGCCGGTCCGGCACCACCACCGGGATGCCGGCGCGACGCGCGGCGCGCATCACGTTGGCCAGCGTGTACGGATAGGTGTAGAACCGCGCGCCGACGTCCTGGATGTCGAACACCAATACGTCGACGCCTTGCAGCATCGCAGCGGTCGGTTCGCGGTGTTCGCCATACAGGCTGTGTACGGGCACGCCGGTACGTGGGTCGCGGGTCGAGCCCACCTGGTCGCCGGCCTGCGCATCACCGCGCACGCCGTGCTCGGGCCCGTACAGCGCGACCAGGGTGACGCCCGGATGCGCGGCGAGGCGGTCGATGCTGCTGCGCAGGTCGCGATCGACGCCGGTCGGATTGGTCACCAGCCCGACGCGCTTGCCTTCGACCAGGTGGGCGCCATCGAGCAGCAGCACATCGATGCCGGCGACAAGCCCGTCGTCGCGCGCGGCCGTGGGCGTGATGCATGCGACGGCCAGCAGCAACACGAGAGCCATGCGCGACAGCAACGGGACATCGCGTGTCCTGCTACCTGCCGCTGCAGGACAGCAAGCGCAGGTCGCGCCGCCTTCACCTGCGTCCACGGGGCGACGCAATGACACGATGCGTGGATGGCGAGCCATGCGCGATGCGCTCTGCTATGGTGGCGCCCGGGTTATAGCACGGGCTTTCCGACCGGCCGGGCCGCGTCGCGACGTTTGCTGTCTTTATGCCAATCCGCTTTGCTTGCGAACACATCGCCCGACCCGCCCTGCCGCGACCTGCCGCCGTCGCGCGCCACCTGCATCCCCGCGCGACACGCGCATCCCGCGTCCATGCGACACCCGACAGGAGCGCATCGCCATGCCTCGCCTTTCACCTGCCCGCACCTTGCTGCTGTGCCTCGCCGGCATGACCGCCATGGCACACGCCACCGCCGCCGAACCCGACACGTCGGTCACCACGCTGCTGGGCATCACGCCTTCGGAAGAGTCGCTGGACTACGTGCGCACCAAGCAGCAGTTCCAGCTGCACACCCTGCTGACCGAACAGCGCCATCCGGAAACCATGGACCTCAGCCGCCGCATCGGCGCCGACACCGTGGCCGGGCTGCAGGCGCTGTTCGCGGTGGATCGCGACGTGGCGCGCACGATGAACGCCGTCGCCGACGATCCCGCGCGCCTGCAGGCGCTGCAACGAGCCTCCGAATCGATGCAGCGCGCCTTGCGCGACGGCCATCGCCTCTACTTCTACGGCACCGGCTCCACCGGCCGGCTTGCGGAGACGCTGGAAAGCGGGCTGTGGCGGCCGTTCTGGCAGCGCGCCGCGCAACAACCATCGTGGGCGAAGATCGAACAGGCGTTGCCGGGCATCGCCGATCGCGTGCGCGGCGAGATCACCGGCGGCGATCGGGCGCTGATCAGCTCGCTGGAAGGCTTCGAGGACCTACAGCTGATCGGCCGGCTGCAGCTGCAGGACCACGGCATCGGCCCCGGCGACGTCGTGTTCGCGGTGACCGAGGGCGGCGAGACGTCGGCGGTGATCGGCACCGCGCTGCGCGGCGCCGAAGTCAACGGCAACGACCCGTCGCGCACCTGGTTCGTCTACAACAATCCGGACGACGTGCTGCTGCCGTTCGAGCGCAGCCGCCGCGTGATCGGGGACGACGGCATCACCAAGGTCAACCTGGCCACCGGGCCGCAGTCGATCACCGGCTCCACCCGCATGCAGGCCACCACCACCAGCCTGTACGCGCTGGGCGTGGTGATGGAGCACGCCATCCACGCGCTGCTGGCGCCACTGCTGGATGCCGACGAGATGCGCGCGCTCGGCTTCACCGAAACGCCGGACCTTGCCGCGCGCCTGCGCCACTTCGCGCTGTTGCAGACGGTCGTCGCCTCCACCGCGCCGTCGCTGTCGGCATGGACCGACCTCGAAGCCGGCGCCTATGCCGACGGCAAACACGCGACGTACCTCGCCCAGCGCGCGCTGATGCCGGTGTTCGTGGACGTGACCGAACGCGCACCGACGTTCCGGCTGGCGCCGCTGGACCGCAACGATGCCAGCGAACGCCGCTCGTGGATCCAGGTATGGACGCCCACCCGCGATCCATCCGAGGCCTGGCGCGCACTGCTGCATCGCCCGTTCCACGGCCTGGACCCGGCGCTGTACGAAGCGCCGTTCTCGAACGAGATCGACGATCCGTACCTGCGCCGTTCCGCGCTGCGCAGCCTGGCGCTGGCTGGCGAGGAGCAGCAGCACCTGTACGACCTGGCGTATTCCGAGGACAACATGCGCCGCGCCGGACCGGCCGCCGGCGACGTCGGCACCCTGATCCTGTTGGGCGAGGAGTCGCCCGATGCCCTGGGCCTGGAGTGGCTGCGCGCGTTCAATGCCGCCGAGGCGGCGACCGTGGTCGTGCGCGTCTCGCGCACCTCGCTGCCGGACAGCACCGCGCAGGCCGTGGAAGTGGCCTCGCCCGGCACCCGCGTGCTGCAGCTGACGCTGCCGGAAGAAGACCCGCTGGAGCTCAACCAGGTGATCGCGCTGAAGATGCTGCTCAACGCGCACTCCACCGGCATCATGGCCAAGCTGGGTCGCGTGGTCGGCAACACCATGACCGCCGTCCAACCGGGCAACCTGAAGCTGATCGGCCGCGCCACCTACCTGCTCCAGTCGCACGTCAACGCGGTGCTGGGCAGCGAGGCCTGGGCGCGCGCCCACGGCGAGCACGCACCGCTGTCCTACGCCGAGGCCAACGCCGTGCTGTTCGACGTGATCGAACAGCGCCGTGCGCGGCCTGCACTTGCCGCCAGCCCGGAAGTCGAGCTGTGCATCGTGCGCATCCTCGAAAGCCTGCGCACGGGCCGCGCAATCGGCTGGGACGATGCACTCGCGCTGCTGGGCGAGCGCACGCTGGACGACTACCTTGCTGCGTTCGACTGATCGTTCCCGAGGCACGGGCCGGTGCAGTGCGGCGCTCGACCGCAGCTTCCGCGGAGACGCGCTGTGTCCTTATGGAGAAGAATCGGCACGATTGCCGTCGCCCCTTCCCTCGTTTACGGGGGAAGGCTGGGATGGGGGCAGGTTCCGAGGCCTCGGCGAGGACATCGCTTCGCCACTCGCCCCCACCCCGGCCCTCCCCCGTGAACGGGGGAGGGAGCCGAGCCGCTTGGCCCTCCCCGCATACGGGGCATTGCGTCCAGACAGGGGAAGGCTGGATGGGGTCAGGTTCCCATTGCACCCGTCACTCGCGGCGGCCGTCGATCCTCAGCAGCAGGTCGCACAGCGGCGTGAGTCGCGTCGCCAGTCCGGCGACCACGCCCAGCGTGTTCGCCAGCGCGTCCTTCGCATCCATCATGCGGTTGTCGGTCAGCGCGCCCTGTGCGTACTCCACCGCGATGCCCATCAGCACCAGCCCCAGGCCCGCGCCCAGCAGGCCCGCCCAGTTGCGGAACAGCTGCACCGCGCAGCAGGCCAGCACGAAATAGGCGAGGAAGTGCGAGACCTTGTCGCTGCTGTCGAAGTCCGGCATCGGCGGCGGTGGCATCAGCGAAAACACCCACACCACCGCGATCGCGATGCACCACATCGCGCACCAGAACCACGGATGCCGCAGCGGCTTGAGCGAGCGCCCGAACCGGTAGCCGCTCACAGCCGGAAGCTCAGGTCGCCGGCGAGGAAAGCCGCATCGAACGCCACGCCGCGGGCGAAGCCGATCGCCTGGAAACGCTCACCCATGCCGTCGGGCAGGGTCAAGGCCTTGGCCTGCTGGCGCAGCGCGTAGCGCGCGGCCTCGTCCGCGGCCACGGCTTCGTGCGCCGCCACGCGTTGCGCCAGCCCGTTGCCGATCAGGAAACTCGCTTGGCTGCAGTAGCCGGTGAATTCGAACCCCGCATGGGTGCCGGCCTCGGCCAGCGCGGTGAAGTCCACCGACGCGGTGATGTCCTGCAATCCGGCGCGGGCGAAGACATCGTCCACCACGTGGTGGCGATGGAAGGCACGCAAGGTGCCGCCACTGCGCCGCGGGTCGTAGTACTCGCGGCGCGGGTGGCCGTAGTCGACGAACAGCATCGCACCCGCGCGCAGGCCACCGGCCACTGCCTGCACCCAGTACGGCAGCTGCGGCAGCAGTTCGGAACGATAGCCATCGGCGAACGGTGCATCGAGCTGGCGCTCGACGTGGCGCACGGCCGCCGACAGCAGCGCGTCTGCGGGACGGTCGATGCGCACGAAGCCACCCGCCCCATCGACGGCGACGTGTTCTTCCATCACTTCGCCGGCATGGATCGCGAACCGCGGCGTCGGCAGGGCATCGATGACCTCGTTGGCGAACAGCACGCCGTTCCAGTCGTCGGGCGCGGGGCCGTCGGGCCAATGCAGGCGCGCGAACACGCCGGGATCGAGCGCGTCGCGCAGCCGCGCCTGCTGGCGTTCGCGCAGGTCGGCACTGGGCTCGAGGATGGCGTACTGCGCAGGCAGCGCATCGAGCGTCGCCAGGTGGCGCAGCGCGGCTTCGGCGAAGGCACCACTGCCGCCGCCGATCTCGAGCATGCGCGCGCCCGCGTCCAGTTGGCGCAGGACCGGCGCGACGGCTTCGGCCACGCATTCGGCGAACAGCGGGCCCAGCTCCGGCGCGGTCACGAAATCGCCGGCGCGGCCGAACTTCGCGGCACCGGCGCTGTAGTAGCCCAGGCCCGGCGCGTACAGCGCCAGCTCCATGAACCGCCAGAACGGGAGGGCACCACCGGCGTCCGCGACCTGTTCGCGGATCAGCGCCTGCAGGCGCGCGCTGTGCGCCTGCGCATCATCGGAAAGGGGAGGTAGGGACATCGGCTTGCCGAACCACGACAATGCACAGGATACCGGCATTCCGGAGCCCCTCGTGCCCGCAACCGACGCGCCATCCCACCATCCCGTGGCCCTGGTCACCGGCGCCGCACGGCGCCTGGGGGCCGCCATCGCGCGACGGCTGCATGGCGCGGGCTATGCCATCGCGATCCACTGCCATCGCTCGACCGGCGATGCACAGGCGTTGTCCGACGCGCTCGAATCCACGCGCCCCTGCAGCACGCTGGTGCTGCAGGCGGACCTGGCGCAGTTCGACCGGCTGCCGGAACTGGTGGCGCGCACGGTCGGCCACTTCGGCCGCCTCGACGCGCTGGTCAACAACGCCGCGGCGTTCTTCCCCACGCCGCTGGGCACCACTACGCCGGCGCAGTGGGATGCGCTGTTCAATGCCAACGTGCGCGCGCCTTACTTCCTGTCGCAGGCCGCGGCACCGCACCTGAAGGCGTCGCGCGGCGCGATCCTCAACCTGTCGGATGTCTATGCGCGCCAACCGCGCGCCGACCTGCCGGCGTACGCCACCAGCAAGGGCGCACTGGAAGCGATGACCCGCGCGCTGGCGGTGTCGATGGCGCCCGACGTGCGCGTCAATGCCATCGCGCCGGGCGCGATCCTGTGGCCGGACGAGCATGGCGACGACGCCTTGCGGCAACGCATCCTCGCGCGCACCGCACTGGGGCGCGTGGGCGACATCGACGAGATCGCAGCCACCGCGCTGTGGCTGCTGCGCGATGCCGGCTACACCACGGGCAGCGTGATCGCGGTGGATGGCGGCCGCGATCCCGTCTGAGCCACGCTGCCCGCGTCAGCTCGCGCGCCACGCCAGCGCGGCGATCACCAGCAGCAGCACCAGCATCAGCCCGCCCGCCCCGGGCAGCCGCACCATCGCCGGCTCCAGCGCCGCCAGTCGCGTCAGCGGGCGCAGGTGCGGGACCGGGGGTTGCCACGCATTCCAGCGATCCAGCACGGCGACGCCTGCGTTGCGCAGGGCCGTGGCGATCGTCGCCAGCGGTTGCAGCAGGTCGCCCTCGGGGATCCGCGGCGCGGCCCGATTGCCGCGCAGCCGCGTGGCCAGGGTCCACGCCACCAGCGCCAGCAGGGCCGGCCACAGCGCATCCCAGATGCCGGCCAGCGGCGACCTGGCCAGGCCTGCCGACACCGCCCAGGCCCAGGGCACGGCGATGCCGGCCAGCACCGCGAGCGGCCAGGCCGGATGGATCGGCGGCGGCACCCCGGCATCGCCGCGATCGGCCCGCGCCAGCCGCCAGCCATGCAGCATCAGCAGCGCGGTCAGCAGCGAGCCGATCGACAACATCCACGCGAACGCTTCCCAACCCGCCGGCGCCAGCGTCGACTTCAGCGCATCCTTCGCCAGCGCGCCGGTGAACGCCGGCAGCCCCACCAGCGCCAGCGCAGGCAACGCGAACAGCGTCGCGCGCACGCGGCTGGCCCCCACCGCGCCACCGGCGGCCAGGAACAGCGCAATCTTGTTGAGCCCGTGGTGCAGCGCCAGCAGCCCCAGCACCGCGGTGCCGCCACCGGCCGCCTGCAACGCCGCGAACCCGGCGAACAGCAGGCCCATCTGGCTGACCGTCGAATACGCCAGCACCGTCTTCAGCCGCGACTGTGCGAGGCCCGCGAGCGCCCCGTAGGCACTGGTCGCCAGCCCCAGGAAGAACACCAGCGTCGCCGGTGCAAGGCTGCCCTCGGGCAGCACCCGCATCATTCCCAGCAGGCCCAGTTTGACCAGCACGCCGCTCAGCACCGCGCTGGCCGGCACCGGCGCCACCGGGTGCGCCACCGGCAACCAGAGGTGCAGCGGCACCAGGCCCAGCTTGACCGCGAACCCGGCGAACAGCAGCCAGGCCACGCCTGGCGCGGGTGGCTGGCTTGCGAGCGAAAGCACGTCCACCGCCTCGCGGCTGCCGGCCAGTTGCAGGACGCCGGCCAGCACCATCGCCTCGCCCAGCAGGGCCATCACCAGATAGACGCGCCCGGCACGCAGGGCTTCCGAAGTAGCCGCATGCACGACCAGCCCGTAGGCCGTTAGCGACATCACCAGGTAGCCGGTGTAGAACCCGGCCAGCTCCGCCGCCAGCAGCGCTTGCGCCACGCCCGCGAGTACCAGCAGCCACACCGTTGCGAACAGCGTTGGCGCACGCGACACCCGCGCGCCGGCCACGCCGCCGGCCAGCGCGAAGCCGAGTCCGGCGAGCAGCAGCAGTGGCCGGTTGACGCCATCCACCGCCCAGGCCGTGCCAAGCAGTAGGCGCGGCGCCGCCAGCCCGCCCTCGGGCGACAGCGCCAGTACCAGCAGCGGCAGCGGCGCCAGCACCAGCGCAGCCGCACGCAGCCTGTCGACGCGCACGGCGGCCAGCGCCAGCAGTGGCAGCAGCAGCGCAGCGACGATCCAGGCGGGCACGGCCAGCGCGCTCATCGGTACTCCCGGTCGACGATCAGCTGCACCCAGCCCAGCGGGCTCCAGTCCAACCCGGCCAGCAGGCCGGCCAGCACGGTCGCCAGGGCGGTGCAGGCCGCGGGTACCACCAGCGCCAGCCGCGCACGCCGGGGCAGCGCCTGCGGTGCCGGCCAGGCTTCGGGTGGTGGCGCGAACCAGATGCGGTACAGCACCGGCAAAAAGTACGCCGCGTTGAGCAGGGTGCTGGCCACCAGCACCCAGACCACCCACGCCTGCCCCGCCGCCACCGCGCCGGTGCCCAGGTACCACTTGCTGATGAAGCCGGCCATCGGTGGCACGCCGACCATGCCCAGCGCGGCGACGCTGAAGGCGCTCGCGGCGACGGGCTGGATGCGGCCCACGCCGTCGAGCTGGTCGACACGCTTGATCCCCAGCGTCTCGGCGAAGATGCCGGCGCAGAAGAACAGGGTGATCTTCATCAGTCCCTGGTGCACCAGGTGGACCAGCCCGCCGATGGTCGCCAGCGGGCCGGCGATGGCCGTGCCCAGCGCGATGTACGACACCTGGCTGACCGTCGACCACGCCAGCCGCCGCTTCAGGTCGGCCTGGCGCAACGCCATCAGCGAGCCATACACGATGGTGGCGCTGGCCAGCACCGCCAGCGCCGTGCCCAGTCCCAGCGCGTGCACGCGTTCCGTACCGTACACGTCGTACACCAGGCGCACGATGCCGAACGCGCCCGCCTTCACCACCGCCACCGCATGCAGCAGCGCGCTGACCGGGGCCGGCGCCACCATCGCCCGCGGCAGCCAGCCATGCAGCGGCAGCAGCGCCGCCTTCACCCCCAGGCCGGCGACCAGCAGCACGAAGATCGCGCGCTGCGCGAACTCCGTGCCTTCCAGCAGGCTGCCCAGGCCGCCGCGCGGCAGGAAATCGGGGATGCCGGCCACGCTGTACAGCCACACCAGCCCGGCCAGGAACAGCGCGCCGCCGAACAGCGTATGGCGCAGGTAGCTGCGGCCACCGGCGAAGGCATCGTCGGTGCCGCGATGCACCACCAGCGGCCAGGTGGCCAGCGTCAGCAACTCGAAGAACACGAAGAAGGTGAACAGGTTGCCGGCCGTCGCGATGCCCATCGTGGCGGCCACGCACAGGCTGAAGAAACCGAAGAAGCGCGCACGGTGCTCGCCGCGCTCCAGGTAGCCGATGGCGTAAATGGTGGTCAACAGCCACAGCAGCGCCGACAGCGTGCCGAACAGCAGCGTCAGCGAATCGATCCTGAGCACCAGGTCCAGCCCCGGCAGCAGCGGCATGCGCCACTCGAACGTCGCGCCATCGCGCACCGCCAGCAGCGCCACCACGATCAGCCCCAGCTTGAGCAGGGCCGCACCCAGGTTGAGCACCGTGCGCAGCCGCTGGCGACGCTCGCCGGCGGCGAACACCAGCACCGCCGTCACCAGCGAGACCAGCACCAGGGCCAACGGCAGCAGGCTCATGGCACGCCGCCTTCGGCGAACCCGGCCAAGGCCAGCACCGGTGCCCCGGCGAAGCCGAGCGCGATGGCAATCAGCGCCAGCAGCAGCGCCGCCCATTCCGCCGTGCGCGACACCGTGGCGCCTGCCACTGGCGCGCCCTCCGGCGGCCGGGCCAGCAGCGCCGCCAGCACCCGGAACAGGTAGGCCGCCGCCAGCAGGCTGCCGACCAGCAGCAAGGCGACCAGCCACCACGCCTCCTGCAACCATGCGCCCTGCAGCAGCCGCCACTTGGCGGCAAAGCCCCCGCTTGGCGGCAGGCCCATCAGGCTGACCGCCGCCAGCGCCAGCGCGAACGTGCTCAGGGGCGCACGCGCATCGGCGCCCGCCAGTCCGGCGACGCGGTCATCGCCCATCCGCTGCACCAGGTTGGCGGCGGCCAGGAACATCGCCGCCTTCGCCAGGCCATGGCCCAGCAACTGCAGCACGGTGCCCTGCCACGCCAGCGCGCTGGGCATCGCCAGCACCAGCAGCAGGTAGCCGAGCTGCGCGACGGTGGAGAACGCCACCACCTGTTTCAGCCGCGCCTGCCGCAGCGCCGCCACCGAGCCATACAGCACCGCCGCACCGCCCAGCCCCGCCAGCAGCGGCCCGGCAGCGGCCATCCCGGTGCCGCCATGCGCGAACCACAGCCGCCACACCAGCAGCACGGCGGCCTTGACCACCAGTGCCGACAGCACCGCGCTGACCGGACCCGGCGCCGCGCCGTGCGCCAGCGGCAGCCAGCCATGCAGCGGGAAGACGGCGGCCTTGAGCAGCAGCCCCGCCAGCATCAGCCCCAGCGCCACCGACGTCGCCGGACCGGGCACGGCGCGCGCGGCGGACAACTCGATGTCCAGGCTGCCGGTGGTGGCGTGCAGGATCGCCACGCCCAGCAGCCAGGCCAGCGAGCCCAGCATCGCCAGCAGCAGGTAGCGCATGGCCGCGCGCAGCGCCGCGACAGTGCCGGCGCTGGCCACCAGCGCCACCGCCGCCAGGGTCAGCAGCTCCAGCCCGACATACATGTTGAACAGGTCGCGCGACAGCACCACGGCGTTCAGACCCGCCAGCAGCACCAGCCAGGACGGCCAGAACGCACGGTTGGCCTGCGCGCGCGCGGGCATCGAGGCGGCATGCGCGCCAGCGGCCAGCATCACCACGCCAATCAGTGCCAGCAGCAGCAGCGCCAGCCCGTCGAGCTGCAGCCGGATGCCGAGTGGCAGCGCGATCCCGGCCACCACCACGTCCAGCGCGCCGTCCGCCACGAATGCCTCCGCCAGCCAGACCCATGCCGCCAGCAGTGCCAGGACCAGTCCCTGCGCCAGCCAGGCCGCGTGCCTGGGCCGCAGGGCCACGGCCAGGGCCGCCCCCAGCATCGGCGCCAGCACCCACAGCGGCAGCAGCTCAGCGGCGGTCATCGCCGCCCTCCCCTGCGTCCGCCACGGCCTCGTCGTCGGTGCCGTCTTCCGCATCCAGCACCGCCGCGCCACTGGCGCGATACAGCGCCAGCAGCAGGGCGAGCCCGAACGCGCTCGCCGAGACCGCCACCACGATCCCGGTCAGCACCATCGCCTGGGTCACCGGGTCCGGCGTGCCGTGGACATGGCTGCCCAGCACCACCATGACGAGGAACACCGCGGCCCCCAGGAGGTTCAGCGCCAGCAGCTTGCGCAGCAGGTGGCCGGCGACCAGTACCCCGTACACCCCAAGGCCGACCAGCCCCGCCGCCACCACCAGCCACACCAGCACCTGCGCGCTCATCGCCGCCGCCCCAGTCCGGCCGCCCCCAGGAACAGCAGCACCAGGGTCATGGCGATCGACAGCATCATCGCGCCCTCGACCAGGTACACCGCGCCCAACCCGGCGATGCGCAACACCGGCCCGCCCTGCGCCAGGGGCAGCAGGCCGACCGCGGTGAACACCACCACGCCCAGTACCAGCAGCACGACCTGGGTAACGCCGGGCCGCGGCCGCGGTTGCAGCCGACCCGCCAGCGCCAGCAGCACGCCTGCCGCGGCCAGCACCGCGCCGGCCTGGAACGCGCCACCCGGTGCCTTGCCGCCCACGTGCAACAGGTAGCCGCCGACCAGCAGGGCGGCCGGCACCACCGCCGCCAGCAGCGCATCCAGCAACGGCGACGGCCCCGGGGGCTGCAGCGGGCCCGGACGCCCGACCCGGGCCACCATCGCCGCGCCCAGCCAGGCCACCAGCAGCACCAGCATTTCCAGCAGGGTGTCGTAGCCGCGGAACTGCAGCAGCACCGCCGTGACCGGGTTGCCGAGCGGGCCGTCGACATTCGCGGCCAGCGCCCGCGCGCCGGCGGTGTCCTCGGGCACCGGCACCGACGCCAGCGCGAGCATCAGCGCAAGCGCCAGTCCGGCGCAGCCCAGCGCGACAGGCACGGCGAAGCGCGTGGTGCGGACGCCGGGCTCGCGGGCACGTGCCGGGCGCAGCGCGACGAGGCGGCGATAGCACAGCATCAGCATCGCGCCGGTCAAGCCGGCACCGATCGCCGCCTCGGCAAGGGCCAGGTCCGGCGCCCCCAGGTGCGCCCACACCACCGCCATCAGCAGGCCGAACACGGTGAACACCACGATCGACAGGAACAGCCGCGGGCCTGCCACCACCAGCCCGCCCAACAGCAGCAGCGCCAGCCCCAGCACGATGTCGAACGCCAGGCTCACGCGTGCGTGTCCTCGTTGCGCCTGCCCTCGTCACGGACGTCCTCGTCGCCGGCGTCCTCGCCGCGCGCGGTGCGCCGCGCCAGCAGGTGCGCCGACAGCGTCGACGCCACCAGCGCCAGCAGCCAGACCACGCCCAGCAGCAGGGCCACCCGCAGCGATGCCGCGCGCACGGCCAGTCCCGCGCACACCAGCATCAGGCCGACGTTGTCGGCCTTGGTCAGCGCATGCAGGCGGCTGTAGCTGTCGGGCAGGCGCAGCAGCCCGACCGTGCCGGCCAGGTAGAACCCGCACCCCGCCAGCAGCAGCACCGCGGCGATGCCGTCGACCACGGTCATGCGTCGTCTCCGTCGCGACCCGGCGGCAGCCCGACGAAGGCCACGCTGAGGATCGTCGCCAGCAGCACGAACAGCAGCGCGACATCGCGCAGCGCCGCGCGCCCGCCGGCCTCGGCCATCACCAGCAGGATGGCGACCGTAGTGCTGCCGAACAGCAGCGCCGCCTGCATGCGGTCGACGTTGCGCGGCCCGCGCACCACGCGCACCAGGCCGGCGCAGACATTGAGCAGCAGGAACATCGCGATGGCGGAGAGCAACGCGTCCATGCCGGTCATCGCGCCGCCGCCTCGAACGGCAGCGAGAACAACCACGCCAGCCGCCGCTCCAGTTCACCGATGCCGTCGGCGGCCGATGGCGTCAGGCAATGCACGTCGAGCCAGCCACCATCGGCATCCAGCGCCACGCTGAGCGTGCCTGGCAACAGGCTGAGCACGCCGACGAATACCGTCTGCGGCAGGCCCGGCGGCAGGCGCATGCGATGGCGCAGCATCACCGGCTCGATCGGCATGCGTGGCGACAGCGCGCGCCGCGCGACATCCGCCCCACCTCGCCACGAGGCCACGACGAACCACACGAAGAACGCGACCAGCCGCAATGGCTGCCAGCGATGCACCTCGCCCGGCGCCACCCAGCTGCCGAAGGCGGCACCGGCCAGCGACACCAGCACCCCCAGCCACAGGCTGCCCAGGCCATCGAGCGCGCACCACGTGGCCAGCAGCAGCACGAAGACCTGCACGCCCCATGCGAGGCGGGCGCGGAGCGTGGGGTCGAAGTGCGTCGGCGAAACCATCCCGCCAACATAATGGCGTCGTCGTCGCGCGGACGCGAACGCCGCACGCGCCCTCGTCGCGCGCGACGATGCGCAGGTACCGGAAGCGCCGGCCGGTGCCGGCGCGATCGCTTACGAGGCCTTCGGCTCGAAGGCGTGGGCGAGGTCGGTGCCGCGGAACGCATCGGGCGTCTCGTGCGACACCGCGTAGCGGTACAGCGCGGCGGAGTAGATGCCGCTCAGCGCCGCCTGGTAGATGCCCAGCAGCAGCACGCCCAGCCCGAACAGCACGCCGACCGCGACCGCAAGCATCCACGACGCCTGCGCCGCAAGGACGGTCAGCAGCACCCCGGCAATCACCACGCCGAAGGTGATCAGCCCGAAGGCCGCGCCGATGCCCACCTGCCCCACCGCGTTCTCGCCCCATGTGCGCTTGAGCAGCCGCACGCTTTCCTTCAGCGCGTCGACCGGGCCGATGTCGCGGCTGACCAGCACCGGCACCACCAGGAACGTCGCCAGCGTCCAGGCCACGCCCAACCCGCTGCCCAGCAGGCGCACGAGGAAGTTGTTCTTGCTGTTCTTCAGCGCCTGCAGCAGCACGCCAACCGTGGCGGAGATCGCGGCATAGCCCAGGATTGCCGGGATGCGCGACTTCGCGGCCGCGAAGCCGTCGGCCAGCGTCGGATCGCCGCCATCGAGCCGGATCATCGCCGCACCGATCAGTGCGCAGTTGAAGAAGATGATCACGCTGTACTGCACGAAGTAGAACAGGAAGCCGAACACCGCCGCGCCGATGCCGAAGCCGTCGGCGAACACCCGCAGCGCGAACATCGGCAGCAGGAACGTGGCCAGCACCACCAGCGTGGCCAATCCCGAGATCAGCGGGAACAGCATCAGCTCCTTGTCGGAGCGCAGCACCGATGCGCTGGCCTTGACCAGTTCCCAACTCCGCGAAACCTTCTCGAACATGGCACGACTCCCCTGGCAACGACGATAGGCATATCCTCCCGCCGCGCCGGCGTGCCGGCAATTGACGGAAGTCATCGACTTGACGTGGATCAGGCCGACACGTGACGGACTGGCCCCCACCCCGGCCCTCCCCCGCAGGCGGGGGAGGGAGCACGTTGGGCGCATTGCGACGGTTAGATGCGCGGGGGATGCGTTGCGACGGGAACGTGCACGCCGGATCGTTCCGGGAGGCGGCCGCAGGGAACGGCAATGCCCCCTCCCCCGCCTGCGGGGGAGGGCCGGGGTGGGGGCCAACGGAGCCGCCGCACGCTCAGTAGAGCGCCACCACCTCGAACGCCACGCCGTGTTCCTTATGTGTCGCCCACAGTTCGCGCAGCGTCCTGCCCTCGACGGGGTGCAAGGCTTCGGGCGCGATGTCCGCCAGCGGCTTCAGCACGAACGCGTGGCGCAGTTCGCCGCGCGGTACGCGCAGATGGCCGGTGCCCTCGATCACCCGGTCGTCGTAGAGCACGATGTCGATGTCCAGCGTGCGGTCGCCGTAACGCGGCCCGCTGCGGTCGCGGCCGTTCGCATCTTCCAGCGCATGCAGCCAGTCGTTCAGCGCCTCCGGCGTCATGTCCGTCTCCACCACGGCCGCGGCATTGATGAAATCCGGGCCCTCGAATCCCACCGCGGGAAAGCGGTACGCCGGCGACACCGCGACGTTCGCGTCGCCAAAGCGTCCGCGCAATGCCGCCGCCGCGATGCGCAGGTAGCGCACCGGGTCGACGTTGCTGCCCAGGCTGAGGCTGGCCACGCTCATGCGTCGGCAGCCGCTTCGGCTGGGGCGGTCGCGTCCCGCCCCGACAGCGCGGCAGCGAACGCCGCATCGCTGGTGGACTGGAAGACGCGCAGGCCGAACTCGGGCAGGATCGCCAGCAGGTGGTCGAAGATGTCCGACTGGATGCCTTCGTACTCGGCCCAGGCGGTGGTGGCGGTGAAGCAGTAGATCTCCAGCGGGATGCCGGTGGCGGACGGGTCCATCTGCCGCACCAGCAGCGTCATGTCCTTGCGCACCTTCGGGTGCGCGCGCAGGTAGGCCAGCGCATACGCGCGGAACGTGCCCAGGTTGGTGACGCGCCGCGCGTTCACCGGGTCCTTGCCCGCCGCCTCCAGCTTCGCGTTCCATGACTCCAGCTCGGCTCGCTTGGCGTCGAGGTACTCGTCGATCAGCGCGACCCGGCGCAAGGCATCGCGTTCGTCCTTCTCCAGGAAGCGGACCGACGACTGGTCGATGTGCAGCGCGCGCTTGATGCGGCGGCCGCCCGACTCGCTCATGCCGCGCCAGTTCTTGAACGACTCGCTGATCAGCTTCTTGGTCGGGATGGTGGTGATGGTCAGGTCCCAGTTGCGCACGGTCACCGTATGCAGCGCGATGTCGATGACGTCGCCGTCGGCGTTCTGGCTGGGCATCTCGATCCAGTCGCCCATGCGCACGCGGCCATCGCTGCCGATCTGCACGCTGGCCACGAACGACAGGATCGTGTCCTGGAAAATCAGCATCGTCACCGCGGTCATCGCGCCCAGGCCGGTCAGCACGTGCACGAACTCCGCGCCGATCAGCGTGGCGAAGACCGAGATCCCCGCCAGCACGAAGACCACGATCTTGGCCACCTGCAGGTAGCCCTTGATCGGCTTGTCGATCGCCCTGGGCCTGCGCTCGTACTCGCGGTTCACAACGTCCAGCGCGCGCGCGACGGACAGCGCCACGGTCAGCACGATCCAGGCCTGGCACAGGCCGCGGACCACGCTCACGAACAGCGGCGGCAGGTCCGGGATGAGCACCGCGCCGGCATAGATCACCAGCGCCGGCACCACGTTGGCCAGCCGCGGGATCACGCTCATGCGCACGTCGCTGTCGTGCTCGGCGTCGCGGTACACCGTCTTGCGCAACAGCCGGCGGATGCCGCGCAACAGCACGTGCTTGGTCAGCCAGTTCGCCAGCCACGCCGCCAGCAGCAGCAACGCCGCCACCGCCGCCGTCCACGCCCATGGGTAGGGGGACAGTTGCGCCTGCAGCCAGTCCATCCAGGCCATCATCCCGCCACCACCCGGCTCCGCTCCACGACCACGCCCACGGCCTTCGCGCCCCGCACCGCGCCCGGCTTGCTGAGTTTCAGGCGCACGTGCGCGACGTCGAACTCATCCAGCACGATGGCCGCGCAGCGCTCGGCCAGGGTCTCGACCAGGCCGAAGTCAGAAGCGCCCACGTATTCGATCAACCGCTTGCTCACGGCCTTGTAGTCCAGCGTGTCGGCGATGTCGTCGCTGGCGGCGGGCACGCGGTTGTCGAACGCCATCTCGAGGTCGAACACCAGCGCCTGGCGGATGCGCCGCTCCCAATCGTAGATGCCGATCAGCGCCTCGATCTCGAGGCCCTCGATGAAAACCTTGTCCACGTCCGTCCTCATGTCTGCGCAAACGCGCGTGACCATGCTGCCGCCATTGTAGGAGCGCCCTTGGGCGCGATGTTGATCGGGCGCGATGTTGGTGGAAGCGACGGCAAGCCGGGCATCGCGCCCGAGCGCGCTCCTACCGGGCGGGCACCGCCGGCAGCGTCGCCATGTCCCAGCGCGGCGTCACGTGCACCGCGGCTTCGTCACGCTGCCCCGCCTGCAGGCGCAGCGCGCCGGCGAAGGCGATCATCGCGCCGTTGTCGGTGCACAGCGACGGCCGCGGGAAGCAGGCGCGGCCGCCACGCAGCGCCGCCATGTCCTGCAGCTTCGCGCGCAGGCGCCTGTTGGCACCCACGCCACCGGACACCACGATCACGTCGCAGCCCGCGGCATCCAGCGCGCGTTCGCACTTGATCGCCAGCGTGTCCACCACCGCATCCTCGAAGCCGCGGGCGATGTCGGCACGGGTCTGGTCCGACTGGTCGCTGTTCCGCCAGGCCAGCAGCACCTGGGTCTTCAATCCGCTGAAGCTGAAGTCCAGCCCCGGCCGGTCGGTCATCGGGCGCGCGAACCTGAACGCGCCCGGCCGGCCCTGCTCGGCCAGCGCGGCCAGCTGCGGCCCGCCCGGATACGGCAGGCCCATCATCTTCGCGGTCTTGTCGAAGGCTTCGCCGGCGGCATCGTCGAGGGTCTCGCCCAGCAGCCGGTATTGGCCGATGCCATCGACCGCGATCAGCTGGGTGTGCCCGCCCGAGACCAGCAGGGCCACGAACGGCGGTTCGGGCGGGTCGTCTTCCATCAGCGGCGCCAGCAGGTGGCCTTCCATGTGGTGCACGCCCACCGCCGGCACCTCCAGCGCCCAGGCCAGCGAGCGCGCCACCCCCGCGCCGACCAGCAGGGCACCCACCAGCCCCGGCCCGGCGGTGTACGCCACGCCCTCGATCTCATCGATCCCGAGACCCGCCTCGGCCAGCGTCTGCCGCACCAGCGGCAGCAGCTTGCGCACATGGTCGCGGCTGGCCAGCTCCGGCACCACGCCGCCATATTCGGCGTGCAGGGCGATCTGGCTGTACACGGCATGGGCGCGCAGGCCGGCGGCACCGGGCAGGGCGGTGTCGTAGACGGCCACGCCGGTTTCGTCGCAGCTCGATTCGATGCCGAGGACTTTCATGCTCTGGACGCTGGGGACTCGGTTGCGCGGGCACAAGGCAAGCGGCTATGATACGCGGCTCGCCCGGCCCCCGTGCCGGTCCACACGATCCAGAGATTCCTATGCCAAGCGTCAAAGTCCGCGAAAACGAGCCCTTCGAGTTTGCCCTCCGTCGCTTCAAGCGCACCTGCGAGAAGGCCGGCGTGCTGGCCGAAACCCGCAAGCGCGAGTTCTACGAGAAGCCGACCCAGGAGCGCAAGCGCAAGGCCGCCGCCGCGGTGAAGCGCCAGGCGCGCCGCACCTCGCGCGACGTCACCAAGCGCCAGCGCCTGTACTGAGCCGCGACGCTTCGCGAAAAGCCGGCACGCGCGAGCGTCGCCGGCTTTTTGCATTTCTGGACCGACCATCCTGCCTGAGTCCGAGGCCCCAGCCGGAGCATTCGCATGTCCCTGAAACAGCAACTCACCGATGACATGAAGGCCGCCATGAAGGCCGGCGAAAAGGAGCGCCTGGGCGTGATCCGCCTGGTCAATGCCGCCATCAAGCAGCGTGAAGTCGACGAACGCGTCGAGCTGGACGATGCCGCCGTGCTGGCCGTGCTGGAAAAGATGGTCAAGCAGCGCAAGGACTCGGTGACCCAGTACGAGGCCGCCGCGCGCGAGGACCTGGCCGCCATCGAGCGCGCCGAGATCGCCGTGATCGAAACTTACCTGCCGGCGAAGCTGGACGAAGCCGCGATCGCCGCCGCCATCGACGACGCCGTGGCCCAGACCGGCGCCAGCGGCCCGGCCGACATCGGCAAGCTGATGGGCGTGCTCAAGCCCAAGCTGGCCGGCCAGGCCGACATGGGCTTGGTGTCGAAGCTGGTGAAGCAGAAGCTGGCCGGCTGATCCGCCGGCCTTCCATCGCCCGACCCGGGCCACGACACAGGAGGTGCGTCATGAAGCGTTTCCATCCCCTCGACCCCTGCTTTCGAAACCACCCGTAAGCGGCGCAAGGGATTCCCGTCGGAAACCCGGGTCAAGCGTGGTGCCCGCGTCGTCCACGGCGACAAGGAACTGCTGGAGAAGCTCGGCCGCAACGATCCCTGCCCCTGCGGCTCGACCCGGAGGTTCAAGGCGTTGTTGCCTGCGCTCCGCGCGACATGACGGGTCGCAGCGCCACCACTACGTCCGCGATTGAGCCATCGCCGCGCCCCGCCGGGGCGCGCATGGCATGCTCACGGGATGGAAGAGACCCGCATCCAGCTACGGCCCGCCACGCGCGCGGACGTGCCCACGATCCTCGCGCTGATCCGCGGCCTGGCCGACTATGAAAAGCTCGCGCACGAGGTGGAAGCCGACGAGGACGGCCTTGCCGACACCCTGTTCGGCACGCGTCCGGGCGCGGAAGTGGTGATCGCCGAAGCCGACGGCCACGCCGCCGGCTTCGCGCTGTTCTTCCACAACTACTCGACCTTCCTCGCCAGGCCCGGCCTGTACCTCGAGGACCTGTTCGTACTGCCTGCATACCGGGGCCGCGGCATCGGCCGCGCATTGATGGTGCACCTCGCGCGGCTGGCACTGGAGCGCGGCTGCGGCCGCTTCGAGTGGTCGGTACTGGACTGGAACGTCCCGGCGATCGGCTTCTATCGCAGCCTCGGCGCGGTCGGCATGGACGAATGGACCGTGCAGCGCGTGTCCGGCGAAGCGCTGCAGCGGCTGGCCGACGCGGCGGCCTGATCGCCGCATACTGACCCTGCCGTCACGACGGCACTGCTGCAATGCAGCTCCCTTCCTGCGGACGACCTGCCGATGACGGCCGACACCGTTGCGCCCCCGGCGCCACGACAGCGCATCGACGCCATCGATCTCGCACGCGGTTTCGCCGTCTGCCTGATGATCGTCGCACACGGCACCAACGGACTGATGCCCTACAGCGACTTCCCCGACTGGGGACAGGTGCCGGTGCATGCGATCACCAAGTTCTCGTCATCGCTGTTCTTCATCGTGTTCGGCGTGGCGCTGGCGGTGGCCTTCGTGCCGAAGACGTCTTCGCCCGACTGGCCGGCGCGTCGCAACCGCCTGCTGTGGCGCGGACTGGTGGTGCTGTTCTGGTACAAGGCGCTGACCGTCGTGGAGTTGTGGGACCGCAGCCGCGACGAGATCGTCGATACGTTGCTGTACCGCGACTTCCCGTCGTTCGTCGAGATCCTCGGTTTCTACGCCATCGCCTTGCTGTGGATCCCGTGGCTGCTGCCGCTTTGGGCGAAGGCGCCGGCGTGGGTGCGCTGGCTCAGTCCGTGGCCGGTCATCGCGCTGTCGTGGTGGCTGCTCAACCATTACGAGTTCGGGGGCATCCCGCAGCTGCAGGCGATCTTCGTCGAGCATCCGGAGTACTACACCTGGGGGCAGCTGTCGCGCCTGCCGCTGGTGCTGATCGGCCTGCTGGTCGGCGGCCTGCTGCTGCGCTGGCACCAGGACCCGCGACGCCGCCTGCTGCTGGCGGGCGGCATCGCGCTGGCCTCGGCGCTGCTGCTGGCGTGGTTCGCCTCGCGTGCGGGGGGGCAGCTGCAGGAGACACTGGTCGCGATCGGCCGCAACGACGGCAAGCATCCACCCGGGTTGTCGTTCTCGCTGTTCAGCGTGGGCGGCGCGCTGGGCCTGCTGGCGCTGTGCATCGCGGGTGGCAACCTGCTGGCGACGCTGCTGCGCCCGATCGCGGTGGTCGGCAGCGATGCGCTGATGGCCTTCATCATCCACATCAGCGTGATCTTCATCCTGTTCCGCAACACCTGGGGCTACTACCAGGCGGTGTCGTACACGCATGCGCTGTGGCTGTCGTTGGGCCTGGTGCTGGCGACCGCGCTGTGGATCTGGCTCTGGTCGCTGGGCATGCGCGCGCTGCGCAAACCTGCACGCGCGCCAACGACGAAACCCGCCGACGACTGATGTTCAGTGCGGGTGCAATGCCTTCACGCCAGACTCCCGCGGCGATGAAGCACGGCATCGCTCGACTGCTGGCCACCACGACGATCGCGGCCGCGACCCTGTTCGCGGCGGCGCTTCCCCTGCATGCGCGGATGCAGGCAGCACCGGAGCGTCCGCTGCGCGTGCCGGCGTGGACGCTGGAACTGGAGCGCCGGCTGGAAGCGGTGGATGCCGCGTACGCAGGCGACATCGGCGTGTACGTGCGCCACCTGGGACGGGACGAATCCTTTTCGTACCGCGCCGAAGAGCCGTGGTACCTCGCCTCCGGCGTCAAGGTGCCGATCGCCATCGCGGTCATGCGCGCCATCGAGCGCGGCGAACTCGCGCTGGACACGCGGGTCACGTTGCGCGAATCGGATTTCGTCGATGGCGCCGGCGGCACCAATGCCTATCGCGCCGGTACCCGGCTGCGGGTGTCGTGGCTGCTCGAGCAGATGATCGTGCACAGCGACAACACCGCCAGCGACGTGCTGATCCGCACCGTCGGCATCGAGCAGGTCAATCGCGTGGCGGCCGAGCTCGGTCGCGTCGACGGCATGCACATCACCACCCTGGCCGACGTGCGCCGGCTGGCCTACGGCCAGCTGCATCCGTCCGCATCGGGCCTGCGTTCGCAGGACCTGTTCGCGCTGCAGCGTGCGGGCGCGGGGCAGGCGCGCGTGCGCCGGCTGGTGCAGCTGCTGGCGATCACGCCCGCCGACCTGCTGCGCCCGGATCTCGACAGCGCGTTCGAGGCCTACTACGCCACGCACGCCAACAGCGCGTCGCTGGTGGAGTTCGGGCGCATGCTCGCCGCCTTGTCGGAAGGCCGCGCGCTCGGGGCGGAAGGCACCACCTACCTGCTCGACGTGATGTCACGCGTGCAGACCGGCAGCCGCCGCATCCGCGCGGGATTGCCCGCGGGCACGCGCTTCGAGCACAAGACCGGCACGCAGCATCGCCGCACCTGCGACCTCGGCATCGCCACGGTGCCGGCGCTTGCGCCCGGCCGTCCGCCGGCGCGCGTGGTCATCGCCGCGTGCGCACGCGGTACCGCGACGGCGGCAGGCGAACGCGCGTTGCGCGACGTTGGCGCGGCCGTCACTGCGTCCGGGGTATTCATGGAGGCGCCTTCCCGGCCCACCGTGTCCCCGCCCGATCCCATGCGATGAACCCGATACCCGATTCCCGCAGCGCTCGCACTTCCCTCCACGTACCGCTGCGGTTTGCACCGCTGCTCGCACTCGCCCTGCTGGCGGGCTGCCGCGGCGAACCGCAGGGACCGGTGGAACAACAGGCGGAAGCGCGCGACGCGGACGCGGCGTGGATTGCGCCGCTGGCCGACGAGGTCGACGCCATCGACGACGCCATGCCCGGCGACTTCGGCGTGGTGGTCGCGCGCTTCGGCGAACAGGCCGGCCTGCTCGACCGCGGCGACGACCGGCCGTGGTACCTGTCGTCGACGGTGAAGGTGCCGGTGGCCATCGCCATCCTGGAAGAGGTGGATGCCGGCCGGCTGTCGCTGGACGAACAGGTCGAGCTGCAGCGCAGCGATTTCGTCGATGGCGCCGGCGACATGCTGCAGCACAAGGCCGGCGAGCGCTTCAGCATCGCCGCCCTGTTGGAGAAATCGCTGCGCGACAGCGACAGCACCGCGACCGACATGCTGATCCGCACGCTGGGCGAAGGCCACCTCGACGCACGCATCCGCGACTGGGTGGGCAGCGGCTTCGGACCGATCACCACCATCCAGCAGGTGCGCTACGACGTGTACGGACCGCTGCATCCGGGCGTGGCCGACCTGGACAACATGGAGATCGTGGCGCTGCGCAACGCCGGGGCCGGCGAACCGCGGCTGCAGGCGCTGGCGCGTGCACTGGGCGTGGAGCGCAGCGAACTGCGCACCGAATCGCTGAAGGCCGCGTTCGACGATTACTACGATAGCGGCACCAATGCCGCCACGCTGCCTGCGTTCGCGCGGATGCTGGAACGCGTCGCCGCGGGCGAACTGCTCTCGCCCGAAAGCAACGACATCCTGCTGTCGCACATGCGCGCCATCACCACCGGCGGCCGCCGCATCTCCGCAGGCCTGCCTGCCGGCACCGACTTCGCACAGAAGACCGGCACCCAGCTGGAACGCGCGTGCAACGTCGGCATCCTCGATGCCGGCAAGGGACGCGAGGGCGCAACCGTGGTGGTCGCCTGTGCGGAAGACTTCGGTGAACTGGCGCAGGCCGAGCAGGCGTTCCAGTCGCTGGGACAGGCGTTGGGCAAGCTCGACGCAAGCGCCGCGGCAGGGAATAGCGTAGCGGCGGCCACGGACTGATCGCCGACGCAGCGGAAGCGATGGCAACGCCTTCGCTTCCGGCAGCCACGTCCTCCCCACTGTCGATCCGGCATCATGCCCCCATGTCGCGCATCCCCGAACGCTTCCAGCCCCTGCTTGCGCGCGTCGAGCGCAGCCCGCCCGCCGAGATCGCCCGGCGCTTCGTCGAGATCGACCTGCTGACACATGCCGCGTCGCTGACGTTCTTCGCGCTGGTCTCGCTGGCACCGCTGCTGGTGCTGGTGCTGTGGCTGGCGGCATCCCTGTATCCCGATGCGCAGGAGGCGCTGCTGGAACAGATCACCGAGCTCGCCGGGGCCGAGGCCGCCGCCGTGGCCGGGACCGTGCTGCGCAATGCCACCGCCCAGCCCGACGTGGGTTCGCTGGCCGGGCTCTGGGGCACCTTGCTGCTGTTCATCGGCGCGACCACGGTGTTCGCCCGCCTGCAGGGCACGTTGAACCTGATCTTCCGTACCGATGCCGAGCAACTTGGTGGCGTGTTGGCCTGGCTGCGCAAGCGCGTGTTTTCCTTTGGCGTCGTGCTTGCCCTGGGGTTCCTGATCATCGTGTCCACCCTGCTGTCGGCCGGCGTGGAACTGCTGCTGGCGGAGGTCCCGCTCCTTGTCAGCGTGGCGGGCGACGCGGTGTCGATCGCGATCTACATCATCGCCTTCGCGCTGATGTACCACTACCTGCCCGACCGCCGGGTCGGCTGGAGCCGCGCCTGGCTGGGCGGGGCGATCACCACCGCGCTGTTCCTGCTGGGGCGATGGCTGATCGGGCTGTACCTGACCGAAGCCGCGCCCGGCAGCGCCTACGGCGCCTTCGGTACGCTGGTGATCATGCTGATGTGGCTGTACTACGCGGCACTGGTGTTCTTCCTCGGGGCACTGGTCACCGCCGTCATCGACGAACGCTTCCTGGCCCGCGGGCCGGTGCAGGACCCGCCCCACGTGGCATCCTAGCGGGCCATGGCCCGCACCCTCGCCCAGCACCCCGATCGCCCTGCCCCCACGCCGAACGGCGCGTCGCGTGCTGCCGCCGAAACGGGCGGGACGGGTGGGGCAGGCTGACATGGCGCGCATCCCCGACGCCTTCATCGACGACTTGCTGGCGCGGACCGATATCGTCGAGGTGATCAACGCCCGCGTGCCGCTGAAGCGACAGGGCAAGGAATACGCATCGCGCTGCCCGTTCCACGACGAGCGCTCGGCGTCGTTCACGGTCTCGCCGACCAAGCAGTTCTACCACTGCTTCGGCTGTGGCGCGCACGGCACCGCGATCAGCTTCCTGATGAACTACGAGCGGCTGGAATTCCTCGATGCCGTGGACGAGCTGGCCAAGCGCGTCGGCATGGAAGTGCCGCGCGACACCCAGCAGCGCAATGCCAATCCCGAAACGAAGGACCTGTACGGCGCGATGGAAGCGGCGTCGACGTTCTTCCAGCGCCAGCTGGCCGGAAGCGACAAGGCGCGCGCCTATCTCGACAACCGCGGCGTGGGCGAGGCGGTGCGCACGCAGTTCGGCATCGGCTACGCACCCGACGGGTTCTCCGCACTCAAGGACGCACTTGGCACCGACGAGCGCCGCATGCGCCTGCTCGAGCGCGGCGGCATGTTCTCGAAGAACGACCGCGGCCACGTGTACGACAAGTTCCGCGACCGGGTGATGTTCCCGATCCACGACCGCCGTGGTCGTACCATCGCCTTCGGCGGTCGCGTGCTCGACAAGGATGACGGCCCGAAATACCTCAACTCGCCCGAGACCCCGCTGTTCCACAAGGGCCGCGAGCTGTACGGCCTGTGGCAGGTACGCCAGGCCAACCAGAAGATCGAACGCCTGATCGTGGTGGAAGGCTACATGGATGTCGTCGCGCTGTTCGAGCACGGCGTGAGCCAGGCGGTCGCCACGCTGGGCACCGCCACCACGCCCGACCACGCCGAACTGCTGTTCCGCAACGCGCCCGACGTGTACTTCTGCTTCGACGGCGACCGTGCCGGGCGCAACGCTGCGTGGAAGGCGGTGGAATCGGTGCTGCCGCGGATGCGCGACGGCCGCCAGGCGTTCTTCCTGTTCCTCCCGGACGGCGAAGACCCGGACACCATCGTCCGCCAGGAAGGCGCGGAAGGCTTCGATGCACGCCTGCGCGATGCCACGCCCTTGTCGAAGTTCTTCTTCGACACGCTGTCCGACGGCATCACCCTGTCCACGCTCGACGGCAAGGCGCGGCTGGCCGAGCGCGCCAAGCCGCTGCTGGCGCAGATCCCCGACGGCGCCTTCGGCGACCTGATGCGCCAACGCCTCACCGAACTCACCGGCGTGGGCGCGCGCAGCGCGTCACCGGGTACGCATGTGCCTGCGCAGCGCGCGCGCAACGCCCCGGCCACGCCCGCACCCAAGCGCAGCCTGGTGCGCGCGGCGATCTCGCTGCTGCTGCAGCAACCCTCGCTGGCGCTGGACCTGCAGCCGCCGTATCGCTTCGTCGCCCTGCGCCAACCCGGCATCCCGCTGCTGGTCGACGTGATCGCACTGGTGCACGCGCGGCCGGACATCACCACCGGCGCACTGATCGAGCATTTCGGCGACCGCGAGGAAGGCGCCGCGTTGCAGAAGCTGGCGGGGCATTCGGTGCCCGGCGATCCCGACGGCTGGCGCGCGGACCTGCAGGGCGCCATCGACCAGCTCAACCAGCAGGCACTGCAACAGCGGCTGGCCGAACTGCAAGGCCGCATGGCGTCGCTGGACGATACCGAGAAGGCGGAGTTGCGCGAACTGCTGCACTCGCGCCTGTCGGGGCACTGATCCTCGCAACAACCCCCTCTGCCGCCTGCGGGAGAGGGCTGGGGTGAGGGCGCGGCATACCCGCGGCAGTTGTCGCTTCAACGATCTGCTCGCGCGCACCCGGCGATCCAAACCACTCTTCGCAAGCCCCCGGGAAGGAACAGGCGTCCACGATTTCGCCAAAATTGTTCTAGGCTAGGTGTTCGTCCTCCGGGGAACACCCATGCGCCTGCACACCGCCCTGCCCGCCCTCGCGCTTGCCCTCTCCTGTGCGCTGCCCGCCGCCGCGCAGACCGCCACGGTCGAACGCCAGCACATCGGCAATCGCGTCACCGAACACGTGCCGGACATCCCGGCCGACCTGGTCGAACGCCTCAACCGCTACCAGAACACCCGCGGCGCTGGCGTCAGCGGCTGGACGAAGGACGGCTGCCTGCTGGTCGGCACCCGCTTCGCCGAAACCAACCAGGTGCATCGCGTCTGCCAGCCGATGGGCATGCGCGAACAGCTCACCTTCTATCCCGAGCCCGTCGCCGGCGTGGTCGCGTCGCCGCCGGGCGCGGCGCGCGAAGGCTTCGTGTTCGCCAAGGACACCGGGGGCGACGAGTTCTCGCAGCTGTACTGGTTCGACGCGCAGACCCGCGAAAGCACCCTGCTCAGCGACGGCCAGCGCAGCCAGAACGGCGGCACCGTGCTCAACCGCGACGGCTCGCTGATGGCGTTCTCCAGCACCGCGCGCAACGGCACCGACCGCGACGTCTGGGTACGCGACACGGCGTCGGGCCAGAACCGCCTGCTGCTGACCGAAGGCGGCTCGTGGACGCCGCTGGATTTCTCGCCCGACGGCAGCAAGCTGCTGGTGATGAAGTACGTCTCGATCAGCGAGTCGTATCCGGGCGAGGTGGACGTGGCCACCGGCACGCTGCGCATGTTCCCCATCGACGGCGGCACCGCGGCCTTCGGCGGCTTCGCCTACGCGCCCGATGGCAATGGCGTGTACTACATCTCCGACGAGCCGGTCGATGGCCAGCCCAGCGAGTTCCTCAGCCTGCGCTTCCACGACCCGCGCCGCGGCGCGCCGGAGATCCTGTCGGCGCACATCCCGTGGGACGTGGAAGGCTTCACCCTCGCGCGAGACGGCAAGCACCTGGCGTACATGACCAACGAGGACGGCATCGGCAAGGTGCACGTGCTGTCGCTGCCCAACCATCGCCCGGTGCAACTGCCGGAGTTGCCGGTCGGCCTGGTCGGCGGCGGCGATTTCTCGCACGACGGCAAGCGCCTGGCGCTGACGCTCAACACCGCCACCTCGCCCAGCGACGTGTACGTGATCGACCTGGCTGGTCGTTCGCTGGAACGCTGGACGCGTAGCGAAGTGGGTGGACTGGACACGGCGAATTTCGTCGCGCCGACCCTGGTGCGCTACCCCACGTTCGACGAGGTGGACGGCGCGGCGCGCACCATCCCCGCGTTCTACTACCGTCCCGCCAACGTGCCCGCCGGCCAGAAGCTGCCGGTCATCATCAACATCCACGGCGGCCCCGAGGCGCAGTCGCGCCCATCGTTCAACCCCAGCACGCAGTTCCTGGTCAACGAACTGGGCGTGGCGATGCTGGTGCCCAACGTGCGCGGCTCGTCCGGCTACGGCAAGACCTACCTGGCGCTGGACAACGCCGAGCTGCGCGAGGACTCGGTGAAGGACATCGGCGCGCTGCTCGACTGGATCGCCACCCAGCCGGAACTCGATGCCGAGCGCATCGGCGTGGTAGGCGGCAGCTACGGCGGCTACATGGTGCTGGCCTCGCTGATGCACTACAGCGACCGCATCCGCGCCGGCATCAACGTGGTCGGCATCTCCGACTTCATCACCTTCCTCACCAACACCGAAAGCTACCGCCGCGACCTGCGCCGCGCCGAGTACGGCGACGAGCGCGACCCGGAGATGCGCAAGGTGTTCGAAGCGATCTCGCCGCTGCGCAACGCCCATCGCATCAACGCGCCGCTGTTCGTCGCGCATGGCAGGAACGATCCGCGCGTGCCGTACACCGAAGCCGAGCAGATCGTGACCGCCGTGCGCGCCAACGGCCAGCCGGTGTGGTTCCTGATGTTCGACGACGAAGGCCACGGCTTCCGCAAGAAGACCAACAGCGATTACTTCGGTGCGGCCAGCGTGCTGTTCTGGCAGCGGCATTTGCTGGATGGCAGCGAGTGAACCTGACCGCTCGCCCCTCATGAAGAAGAAGCCCGCGCAAGCGGGCTTTTTCTTACCTGTACCACCGCCGCTTTGCTTTGCGAACCCGCTGATGACCCTTCAATGACGCCGTGGATGGGAAATATCGCGATGCTGGATGTCCGGATTCGACCCTAAGCGGACGTTGGGCCCAAGCACAGCGCAGCCCTGTTGAGACGACTCTTACGGCAGATATCGTCTCAGTTCGTGACTTACATCCAACACCGCCGCCAAGTAGACGTCTTTACCATTTGCATTAGCATTCGACACGCTGGCCAAAGCCCTGTTTGCGTCCAGGAACTTCCTAATTGACGCTACTCACTAGAAGCCATATGTTCCTTGCCAAACCCCTGACCAGGGGGCAACTAGGCGTTTTTTCTCTTATGACTTTCATCGCAGCCTTACAGACAAAGCTAACTTCTCTTGGAATCACGAGTAAGATCGATGGCGAAGAGATCACGGTTGAGAGACCTGAGCTACGCGCGCTGACGATAAAAAGTGATTCTGATTTGGAAACAGCTTTCTCTTCGTATAAGAAGGCCAGAAGCATCAACTTTGATGTTGAGCAAAGAGAGTTGCTCCATAACAACTCCTTTGAGGTTCACATAACGCGCCTATCGCCGCTTACATCTTTTCAGACCGAGCTGTACACACTGTCGGATAGCCGCGGGAACACCGTGAAAATTGGTCCGTGCTCCTCCGCATTCTCTCTGGCTTTCTTTGACTCGCCTGAGTACACGAGATACTTCGACGCGAGAGTGAGGAAACGAATCTTAGAGTCAAGCCTGTCCACCCGTAAGCCTGACTGGTTCCTTTGGTCACCAATCACCGCCACATACACCCATAAGGGCCGTAAGACCCCGGCACAGTTCAGAGACACT
The DNA here is from genome assembly GCF_004357985.1 of Luteimonas aestuarii. Classification (GTDB taxonomy): domain Bacteria; phylum Pseudomonadota; class Gammaproteobacteria; order Xanthomonadales; family Xanthomonadaceae; genus Luteimonas; species Luteimonas aestuarii. Next base: position 115,929 of record NZ_SMTF01000011.1, read on the forward strand.
GCACTACACGCCATTCGGAGCAGCTTGTTCAAGATTGCAACTGAACAACATGACTGTTACGCCATCTGGAAGCCGAGGAACAGGCGAATCAAGTCGATAAACGGAGACACTGCAACTGGCGACAATGTCATCCCGCGAGCGCGCTATGAAGAGGACGTTGTTAGCTTCTACAAGGTAGCAAAGGCTTCGCCATTTCCCAGCCAGAGCTTCCTCGCCTACTACCACGTTCTAGAGTTCTACTTTCTCAAAGTTGCGGAAACAAAGCTGCATCATAGGCTCTCATCCATTCTCAATTCCCCAACACTTAGAACAGACAGAAACTCATTGGATAGGGTCATTTCGCTTGTTCGCGGCCAAGACTCAAGAAGTGACGAGACAGAAATGCTGAGAAGCGTCTTGGATAGGTACGTCCAAGAGCAAGACCTTATCGATTTCATTAGCGAGTTCGAAACAAGCGTTGGAGAGAAGATCTACTCGAAAAGGCGACGTGTGTTTGGTGAAGACGTGCAGATTAGTCCAATGAAGGATCATGCCCTTGCTAACTCAGCCAAGACGCTAAAACACATCCGCAACGCCATCGTTCATTCGAGCGACCGATACAAGCGTGAAGACTGCCATATTCCATTGTCCGAAACAGAAGACCTGATCGCGGAGTTCCTTCCGCTCGTACGATTCTTTGCGGAAAGGGTAATTTATGGATCAGCTACGTAGACCAGATACATAACAATTCACTCAAGCCGACGCCCTTCGCGGCGCTGCTTAATTCAGGGGTTGATCCAACGTCTGCTTCTGGCCGAAAGCGGCCCCAAGCAATCACGTCACCGGCACGAACTCCATCACGGCCCCCGGCTGCAGCCACGGCATCAGCCAGTGGTCCACCAGCAGGAACGCGAACAGCGCCATCAGGTACACCACGGAGTAGTTGAACACCCGCATCGCGAAGAATTCGTCCGGCGGGTCCAGCAGCCGCCACGCGTACCACAGGAACACCAGCCCCAACACCACGGCGCCGCCGAGGTAGAACAGCCCGCTCATGCCCACGATCACCGGCAGCAGCGTCACCACGCACAGCAGCACCGTGTAGAACAGGATCTGCCAGCGCGTGTACTGCACGCCGTGCGTCACCGGCAGCATCGGCACCAGCGCGCGGGCGTAGTCGTCGCGGCGGAAGATGGCCAGCGCCCAGAAGTGCGGCGGCGTCCAGACGAAGATGATCAGCACCAGCAGCAGTGCGTGCGCCCAGTCCCAGGGGCCGGCCATGTTGGTCACCGCGGCCCAGCCCAGCAGCGGCGGCGCGGCGCCGGCGATGCCGCCGATCACGATGTTCTGCGGCGTGGCGCGCTTGAGCCAGCCGGTGTAGATGACCGCGTAGCCGATCAGCGAAGCGAACGTCAGCGCCGCGGTCAGCGGATTGACCAGCGCGATCAGGATCGCCATCGACAGCACGCCCAGGAACACCGCGAACGCCAGCACCTGCGCAGGCTTCAGCGCGCCGGTGGCGAGCGGGCGGTCCATGGTGCGCGCCATCACCTTGTCGATGCGCTGGTCGATCAGGTGGTTGATCGCGGCCGCGGAGGCCGCCGCCAGCCAGATGCCGAGCAGGCCGAACACGGTCTGCCGCAGCGGCGGCAGGCCCGGCACCGCGAGGAACATGCCCACCAGCGCGGTGAACACGATCAGCGCGACCACGCGCGGCTTGGTCAACGTCCAGTACTGCGGGAAATCGCGGGCGAACGACATGGCCGCGTCAGTCCGGCTGGCGCAGGCGCGCCAGCAGCGTGACCAGCACGAACAGCAGCAACGCAGCGCCACCGTTGTGCAACACGGCCACCGGCAGCGGCAGCGACAGCTTCACGTTGAGCACGCCCAGGGTGACCTGCGCGACGGTCAGCAACGCCAGCAGCACCGCCCAGGTACGCAGGCCCGGCGTGCGCAGCAGGCGCCACGACAGCGCCAGCAGCACGCCGGTGGCGACGATCGCAAACAGCCGGTGCGCCATCTGGATGGCGATGCGCGCCGCGCCATCCAGCACCCCGCCTTCGTAGTCGGTGCCCACGCCACGCCACAGCACGAAGCCTTCGCGCCAGTCGCCCTGCGGCCACCACTGGCCGACGCACTTGGGGAAGTCGATCCAGTGCGGCTCGGCCGTGGTCCAGCCACCGGCGCCACACGCCAACGCCGCGTAGTTGGCGCTGACCCAGCCGCCCAGTGCGATCTGCACGCCCAGCACCGCCAGCGCGGCCACCACCCAGCGGCGCAACGACGTGGCATCGGCCAGCACGATCGGCAGGTGGGTCGCGCGCCACGCCATCCACACCAGCAACGAGAAGGTCAGCATGCCGCCCATCAGGTGGCCCATCACGATCACCGGCTTGAGCAGCATGGTGACCGTCCACTTGCCCAGCAGCGCCTGGAAGATCACCACCGCCAGCGTCAGCACCGCGGCACGCGCCAGGTCGATGTTGGACCAGCGCAATGCCGCGAACAGCAGGATCGCCTCGCCCAGCCCCGCGAACACCAGCGCCGCGGGAATGTGGCCGTACATGTACAGCGGGATCGCCAGCGCCACCAGCGCCGACGCGCCCAGCACCTGCGCGATGCCGTGGCGTCGCTTGCGCACCGCCATCAGCGCCAGCCCCAGCACCAGCACGCCGAGTCCGGCGGCGAGGTGGCGATGCACCTGTTCTCGCCAGGCCTTGTGGACTTCCAGCGGTCGCACGTCCAGCGCGTCCGCGCGCCGCACGCCGGCCTCGGTGGTCGGCCATGCCGCGCGTCCATAGCAGGTCGGCCAGTCGGGGCAGCTGAGCCCCGCGTCGGACAGGCGCACGAAGGCGCCGAACACGATCACGCACAGCGTCAGCGCCACCGCCAGCCAGGCGATGCGGTGGAAGTGCCGGTACAGGTTGGGTCGGGAGAACGTCATCACTTGAGTTTCAGCAGGCGGTTCACGTCTTCGCGCAGGTGCGCGGGATCGAAGCCGGGAGCGTAGCGCAGGATCACGAAGCCGTTGGGATCGACCACGTACACCGGCACGCCGGCGGGATCGTCGGCGCGCGGCAGTCCGGCGCGCAGGGCGGGCGTGTCCGCCAGCACCCGCCACGACGGGTTGCGCACCGCGCCGTCGGGCGGCGTGCCCAACCACAGCGTGTGCACCTTGTCCGCGCGATGGCCGAACAGCTGCCAGACGATGTCGAGGTCGCGCGACAGCGCCACGCACGGCTCGCCGCAATCGGCGGGCGGTGCGACCAGGATGCGCCAGTCGCGTTCGGCCGGGTTCCAGGCGTAGGTGCCGCCATCGATCAGCGCAGGCTGCACTTCGCGCAGGTCGCCCGGCGGTTGCAGCAGTTCGCCATGGTTCTTCATGGCCGACGGGCGCCAGCCCGAGAAACGCAGCAGGCCGGCCACCAGCGCGCTGCCGAGGAAGATCACCACGATGCCGACCAGCAGCGCGCGGTTGCGGTTGCGTTGCTTGGCGGAGAGAGGGGCGTTCATGGGCGTCGCTTCCGGAAGGTGAGGACCAGCGCGGTCACCAGCACCGCCAGCGCCAGTCCGAACCACTGCACGGCATAGCCGAGGTGTTTCTCGGGCGGCAGCGTGTTGGGCAGGATGTCGAGGTCGCGGGCATGGCCCAGCGGCAGCGCGGGATCGAGCTTGAGCAGGCGCGGCGCCAGCGACGGCAGGCCGAGCATGTCGCGCAGGCGGTCGATGTCGAGGCCGGTGGCAAGCAGGGTGCCGTCTTCCTGCGCGGCCAGCACCGCGCGGCCCAGCCCCTGCGACGGCGGCGGCACCAGCAGGCCGGCGATGGCATGCGTGCCTTCGGGACGCGGCAGTTGCGGCAGGGTGCGGTCGCCCGGCAGCGGCAGCCAGCCGAGCTCGACCAGCAGCGGCGGCGCCTGCACGCCCGGCTGCACGCCGTCCTGCGGGTCGAATACCCGGAAGGCGCGCACGCCGGCACGGCCATCGCGCTGCTGGTTGTCCAGCAGGATCAGCGGCTCGGCGAACACGCCCTCGCCCGCCACCCAGTCGTAACCCTGGGCCGGGCCGGCGGCGGCCGACAGCGGTCGCGCGTCGCGCGCGCCCAGGACCGCCTGCACCGCGTCGAGCATCGCCTGCTTCTCGTGCATCCGGCCCAGTTGCCAGCGGCCCAGCGATGCGAATGCCAGCATCGCCAGCACCGCGACCGCCCAGCCCACGACGACGGTGCCGCGCCTCACGCCCACGTGCCTGCCGCCTGCGATAATGCGTTCACGCCCACGTCGCCGCCCCGGAGCCCGCGATGAACGATTCGCTGAAGACACTGATCATCGTCGGATTCCTGCTGTTGATCCTGTGGAACCTGGGGAGCGGCCTGTATTACATGCTGGTCGACAAGGGCCAGACCAAGCGCACCGTGAATGCGCTGACCAAGCGCATCGCGCTGTCCGTCGCGCTGATCCTGCTGGTGCTGCTGGCCAATTACCTGGGCTGGATCGAGTTCCACGGCGTGGGACGCAACCCGGGGCAATAACCCGGCCTCGCATCGCGGGCCGCCGGAAAAACGGAAAAGCGCCACTGCTGGCGCTTTCCCACGGAGTTCTGGCATGGCGCCGGCGTGGCCGATCAAGGACTCCGTCCGTGCGCGTCGCCGTCAGAGCACGTAGACGAACAGGAACAGGCCCAGCCACACCACGTCCACGAAGTGCCAGTACCACGCGGCGGCTTCGAACGCGAAATGGTTCTCGGCGTCGAAGTGGCCACGCGCCACGCGCAGCCACATCACGATCAGCATGATGGTGCCCAGCAGCACGTGCGCGCCGTGGAAGCCGGTCAGCATGAAGAACGTCGAACCGTAGATGCCGGAGCCCAGCGTCAGGTTGAGGTCCTGGTAGGCGTGGATGTACTCGTAGCCCTGCACGAAGGCGAAGGTGACGCCCAGCGCGATGGTGGTGCCCAGCCAGAACAGCACCTGGCGGCGGTGGCCGGCCTTCAGCGCATGGTGCGCGATGGTCAGCGTGACGCCCGAGGTCAGCAGGATCAGGGTATTGATGAGGGGCAGGCCCCACGCCGGGATGGTCTGGAAGGCACCGCCGATTTCGGCCGGGCCGGTGCTCGGCCAGCCGGCGCTGAAGTTTTCCCACAGCACGACGTTGGTCATCATGCCGCTGCCCTCGCCGCCCAGCCACGGCAGCGCGAACTGGCGCGTGTAGAACAGCGCGCCGAAGAACGCGGCGAAGAACATCACTTCCGAGAAGATGAACCACACCATCCCCATGCGGAACGACACGTCGACCTGCTTGTTGTAGTAGCCGGAGATCGACTCGAGGATCACGTCGGCGAACCACTTGAACAGGATGGCGGCGAGGCCGGCGAGGCCGATGTAGAACGCCGGCATGCCCCACGAGATCTCGTTCATCCAGCTGGCGAGGCCCAGCATGGCCACGAACAGCGCGACCGAGGCGTACACCGGCCACTTGCTCTGGTGGGGCACGAAGTAGACGTTCGGGTCGGGGGTGGCGTGGGCCTGTGCCATGTGCGTCGGTCCGGGTTGCGGTGTGCGTGGAAGGTCAGGGCGCGGCGTGCGACGGCGCGACGCCGGCCACGGAGGCCTGTGCGCGATCGGTCAGCACGTCGTTCCTGAAGAAGGTATACGACAGCGTGATGGTGTTGACGCCGTCCGGCAGCGCCGGGTCGACGATGAAGCGCACCGGCATGTCGCGGGTTTCGCCGGCCTGCAGGGTCTGCGCGGTGAAGCAGAAGCATTCGGTCTTCTGGAAGTAGCCCGACGCGCGCGCCGGCGCCACCGAAGGCGTGGCGCTGCCGACGATGGGCGCGCTGCCGTCGTTGTGCGCGTAGTACGTCGCCTCGTAGACCTCGCCGACGCGCACCCGCATCCGCGTTTCATTCGGGCGGAACGACCACGGCAGGCGCGAGTTGACGGTGCCGTCGAACTCCACCGTCACCCAGCGGTCCTCCTGCGGCGCCGCGGTGCCGCTCGGCGCGCTGGCGGCGG
>NZ_SMTF01000012.1 GCF_004357985.1 Luteimonas aestuarii
TGCGCTGGCGGCGCACGTCGTCGAGCCGGAAGTCGTCGCCGCTAGTGGCGGCATCGAGCACCGGGTTGAGGAACGGGTTGAGTGGCTCGCGGAACGAGCCGATGATCGAGGCGAAGGTCACGTCGGCCTGCGACAGCAGGCCGGCGAAGGCGGTCTTCGCGTTGGCGCTGAGGAAGGGCTTGTCGGCCAACGCCTGCAGATAGGGCTTGAGCTCACTGCCGTCGCCGGACGAGACCCGCAGTACGGCACCCAGTGTCGGCGTCTGGATCAGGGCGTCCGAGGAGCCTTGACGGCGCTGGTCCTCTCGCGCTTCGAACAGGTACAGGGTGAAGGCCAGGAAGGCGTTGCGCGCCTGGCTGGTCCAGAACTTGTCCTTGTCGTCGCCGTCCGGGTACAGCATCGCCGCGATGCTCTGCAGGTCCGAGACCCGGAAGGCCGGATCGTCGGAGACATAGGTCAGCGGGTTCCAGCGGTGGGTCCTGCGGTCTTCGGCGAAGGGATTGAACAGGTAGATTTTGTGGCCGATGGACTTGCGCCAGCCCGAGGTCAGGTCGAAGTTTTCCTGCTTGATGTCCAGCACCACCGCCGACTCGCGATAGGCGAGCAGGTTGGGGATCACCACGCCCACGCCCTTGCCCGAGCGCGTGGGGGCGGCCAGGATCACGAACTGCTGGCCCGGCAGGCGCAGCAGCTTGCCGTTCATCTGGCCCACGACGATGCCCTCGTCCTTCTGTTTCAGGAAGCCCTTGTTGGCCAGGTCCAGCAAGCCGGCGAAGCGGGCGCGACCATGGATGTTGCGATGGCTGCGCAGCTTGAACAGGGCCACCAGGATCGACAGCCACACCAGCGCCATCAAGCCGAAGCCAATGGCGCCGGCAACCACCAGGCGCCCCTTGTACTGCGCCACCTGCGGATGGTCGAGGAACTTGATGTAGTCGTAGTAGGTGGTGAATTTCAGCAGGCCCGTGTCCAGGCCGAGGAAGATCAGGGCCAAGTAGCCCGACAGGTACGCGCCGGCCACGAAGGCCAGCAGCGTGACCAGGATGGTGGTGATAACACGTGTGCTGTCCACGGAAAATCCCTCTAGGAGAATTGGATGAAAGGAATGAATCACTGCGGCGGCTGGCGGGCCGATCGCCAGCCACGCCCTACTCGCGTGGCGTGGCGTCAGCGCTGCCGTCAACAAGCACGTAATCGTCGTTCTTCACCCAGCGTTCCTGGCCATCCTCCAGCTTCAAGCATGGCCGGCCATCGCAGGATGTGATCGTGACGTGCCGCAAGGCCTCGAGTACCTCGGCCTGCACTTGCGCGCGCTGGACACGTTTCACGTTATGCCAGGCAACGTAGGCGGTGCCGCCTGCGAGCACGGTCGCGGCGACGATCAGTGAGCCGATCGACTTCCAGCCAAGGATGCGCATGCGAAGACCGACCGCCGACTGTTCGAACTGAAGTTGCTCCGCCATCCGCTGCAGACGCTCGGCGGTGTCGGCGAGCGAACGGGACGCCGCCGGTATTTCGACCGCCAGCGCATCCCGTACCGCGGTCCTCGCGTGCTGCACAAGTTCGGCCTTGCCGGCAATGACGTTCTGCCCGATTTCATCCGCATGCTGTTGCAGTTCCCGCGCCGCGGCCTGCTGTTCGGCCACCGACTTCTCGCACTGTTGCGTCAGATGCGCGGCGAGGAGCGCGGCATTGGCGACGAAATCCTCCATCCTTCGATCCATGTTCTCCACCTTCCGTGTGCCAGAGCCATCCGGGCCGGGGACATCTTGCCAGACGTCTTGCATGGCCACATCCCCCAGAATTGACTGTTTAAGAACTCGGGGATATATTCGCTAAACACGCGGCTATAGGAATGGTCGCTAGGAATCGATGCCGCGGCTTGGCTGCGGCATACGAGTCAAGTCAAACGGAGTTGAGGACGAATGGAATCTGTCCACAGAAGTTGCGTCCAAGCCTTGGACTGCATACACGGCATCGACACGGCCCACGGCCCGCCAACGTGTTCGCGTCGCTTTAGCGCGATGCCTGCTCCTCCCTTTTTTTTACGCCCGCTTTTTCCGCAGGAAGAAGCGCGGTGTCCTTTGTCCTGTAATCCGATGGTGAGTCCATGAGCCGTGCCGGCCTGGTTCGAAATGCAGTCGTTTCCGGCATTTCCTGTGTCGCGATGTTGCTGGGCGCGTGCGCCACGCACGGTGCGCCCGATGTTGGCGGGCGATGGAGGCCGGTCAACCAGTTCGCGGAAACGCCGGTGGCGATTCCACTGCAGCAGGCCTACGTGTACCAGGCATCGCCAGCGGACGGCACATTGAAAACAATGCTGAACCGGTGGGCGAGGGACTCGAAGATGAGCCTGTCGTACCTGCACCCGAACGATTACTCGCTGCACGTGCCGGTCGCGCAGATTCGCACCACCAGCCTTGAGCAGGCCGCCTTGGCGCTGACGGCCGCTTATGCCGCGCAGGGCGTGCGGGTGGTTGCCGACCGCTCCCAGATTGTCGTCAGTCGTACTCAGGCCGATCAGCCATCCGGTGTCGGCGCGGCGACGGTGCAGGCCGAATAAGGGGCGGGCTTAGTAGCATGTTCGGAAAAAAGACAACTGCCTCGCCGGATATCGAACGGGCCGTCTCGCAGGGCGTCAACTACGAGCTGACAATCGCCGATCGCGCGCGCCGCAGCGAGCGCCGTGCGTGGATCGTAGCCGGGTGCGCGATTTTCATGTCGCTGATCCTTGCTGGGGGATACTTTTTGTTCCTGCCACTGAAGGAAAAGGTGCCGTACCTGGTCATGGCCGATCCGTATACAGGCACGGCGACAGTGGCGCGGCTGGTCGGCAATTTCAACGATCGTGACGTCACCACCGAGGAAGCGATCAACAAGAGCAATGTCGCCCAGTTCGTGCTGGCACGCGAATCCTACGATTCTGGCTTGATCGGCCAGCGCAACTGGCGGACGACGCTGTCGATGGCAAGCCCGGCGGTGGCCCCGGCGTACATTGCCCTGCACTCGGAAAACAACCCCGAGCGTCCGTTCCGCATCTATGGCCCATCGCGCGCCGTCCGCGTGCGCATTCTCAGCATCGTGCTGATCGGCGGTGGCGAAGGGCGTCGCCCATCCGGTGCCACGGTGCGCTTCCAGCGCAGTGTGTACGACAAAGGGAACGGACGCTCCGAGCCGTTGGATAGCAAGATCGCCACGCTCGAGTTCACCTATAACCCGGACCTGCGGCTCAGCGAGGAGGATCGTCTTCTCAACCCACTGGGCTTCCGGGTCGCCAATTATCGCGTCGACAATGATTACGCGAGTGGCTCGACGCCGGAGCGCGAGTTTCCTGCGCTGCTCCCGGCAACTGCCAATGCGGCGGCGACTGCTCCGACCTATCCGGCCGAACAAGCGATGCAGATACCGATGTTCGGTCCGCCTGATGCCGGTGAAGCCGGGAGCGCCGCGCCGCAGGCACCGCAGCCTGCGGAACAGACCGAAGCGAACCGCGAATAACGGAGCACGTCATCGATGATTCGCCAGCAACAAATGTCTCTCAGTCTTGGCCTGGCCCTGCTGGTCGCGTGCATAGCGTTGCCGGTGGCGGCCCAGGCTATCGAGGAATACGAGTACCAGCCGGATCGGATTTACCAGGTTCGAACAGGCTTGGGCATCACCACGCAAATCGAACTCAGCCCGCACGAGAATATCCTCGACTACAGCACGGGGTTCAGCGGAGGCTGGGATCTCAGCCGTCGGGACAACGTGTTTTACCTGAAGCCAAAGAACATCGACGTCGACACCAATTTCATGGTGCGAACCGCTACACATTCCTACATCTTCGAGCTGAAGGTGGTCGCGACCAACTGGCGCGCCTTGGAGCAGGCGAAGGCGGCCGGTGTGCAGTACAAGATCCGCTTCGTCTACCCAAGCGACGCCACCTTTGCAGCGACGGCCGCCCCCGTGAAGGACACGGTCGAGCTCGATACCTTGATGCAGCCGGACCGCGATTATTACTTTAACTACGATTATTCGTATCGAAAGCGATATCCGCGATGGCTTGTTCCGGCCACCGTCTACGACGACCGGCGGTTCACCTACATCCGCATGGGTGACCGTACGCGATTTCCCAGCGGGAATTTTCCCGCTGTGTTCGCGCGCGATAGCGCGAACGGCGACGTGTTCGTGGTTAATTCGACCGTCGAGGGCGACACCATCGTGGTCCACGGTACGTATCCGTACTTGGTCATCCGCCACGGCGACAATGTGATCGGTCTGCGCAGGAGCCCGGAACAGTGAACCAGCCTCCCACCCTCGAGCATGAGGAGCCGGGTTTCAACCGGAACCAGTCGTCCAATCCCTATGTCGGCCGGCAGGCGCCCGCTGATCCGGACCTGGATGCCGAAGCGCCGTACCTCAAGTCCGAGGACGTACAGCGGCTCAACCGCAAGGCGCTGTTGTTCCTCGGCGGTATCGTGCTGCTGCTCGGCATGGTCGCGCTCTGGATCTTCAGCGGCGGCCTGTCCGGTTCGGGTGACGGCTCACCGGTACCGCCGAGAAGCGAGCAAGTGGTGATTCCGGCAGCGCCGAGGGACATTCCGGAGCTTCCGCCCGAGCGAACACTGCCGCCCCCGGTCGCAGACCTGCCGCCGTTGCCGGTCTATGACATGCCCCAGCAACACACGCCCCCGGCCATGAGCCTGTCTTCGGGGGGCGAGTTTGGTGGACGTCGCGAACTCTCGCTTCAGGAGCGCAGGATGCTGGATACGGCCGGGACTTTCGCTGGCTTCGATCACAACGGTCCTGGGGGTGGGGTGTCGGGAATGTTGCCTCCCGATGAGTACGCGCGGCTCATGATGTCGGCGGGGCAGGAATCTCCGGCACCAGCACCTCAGGAGGCACCGGAAGGCACCGCGAGCGCACGACCACTGTACAACCCGAACACGCTGTTGCTGCGCGGTACGTACATCCGGTGTGTCATGCAGTCCAGGGTCATTTCGGACTTTCCGGGTTACACAACGTGCATCGTCACCGAGCCGGTTTATTCGGTGAACGGCCGCCGCCTGCTGTTGCCGCGGGGGTCCAAGGTTTCCGGCACCTACGGCCAGGACGCCATCATCGGCGACCGAGTCGCGATCGTCTGGGACCGTATCACCACGCCCAATGGTATGGACGTCAACATGCGCAGCCCTGGCGTGGATATGCTGGGTGCGGCCGGCAATGCGGGGCACTATACGGCGCATTGGGGGCAGCGAATCGGATCGGCGTTGCTGATCAGCCTCCTCAGTGATTCGTTCAAATACGCTGGTGCCAAGCACGGCCCGCAGGAGACATCGATCGCGAACGGTGTCATCGTCCAGAGCCCTTACGAAAGCAACACTGCGCGGACGATGGAGCGGCTGGCGAACATGGCGTTGGACCGCAACATGACCCGCCCACCCACGGTGACAATCAACCAGGGCTCGGTGGTCAATGTCTACGTTGCGCGCGATGTTGATTTCTCAGCAGTGCTGCGCTAGTCGGTCAGCAGATGGACATCGACTCCGCGCCCCTTGCCAAAGTGTCCAACCAGTTCCTAGATTATCAGTACCAGGTGCTCGGCATCCAGGAGCACATGCATTCCTCGGAAGTGACCGAGATATGCATCAACCGGCCGGGCGAGTTGTACCTGGAAACGCGTACGGGTTGGCAGCGGACCGATGTGCCCACGCTCACCTTCGAGCGCGCGCGCCAGTTCTGCACTGCGGTGGTCAACGAGAGCAACACCGGGCAGCGGATCACCGATGTCGATCCGATGGTATCGCTGACGTTCCCGACCGGACAGCGTGCGCAGTTCGTGATCCCACCGGCCTGCGACAGCGGCAAGGTGTCGATCACGATCCGGTTGCCTGCCAAGTTCAGCAAGACGCTCGAGCAGTATGACCAGGACGGCTTCTTCAACGAGATACTTGAGCAGGCACAGACGCTCAGCGACCACGACCAGGAGCTGCTGGAACTGCGTCGCAATCGCGACTACGCCGAGTTCTTCAGCAAGGCCGTCCAGTACCACAAGAACATCGTGGTCGCTGGGGCCACCGGTAGCGGCAAGACAACGTTCATGAAATCGCTGGTCAACCATATCCCCGAGCAGGAGCGCCTGGTCACGATCGAGGATGCGCGGGAATTGTTCATCCACCAGCCGAACGTGGTGCACCTGCTGTACTCGAAGGGCGGCCAGAGCGCCAGCAACGTCACGGCCAAGTCGTGCATGGAGGCATGTCTGCGCATGAAGCCGGATAGGATCATCCTGGCCGAGCTACGCGGCGACGAATCCTTCTACTTCATCCGCAACTGCGCTTCCGGCCATCCAGGCTCGATTACCAGTTGCCATGCCGGAAGCACCACGCAGACCTGGGACCAGCTGGCGCTGATGGTCAAGGCCTCGGCCGAGGGTTCCGGGCTTGAGTTCGATGTCATCAAGCGCCTGCTCAGGATGACCATCGACATCGTTGTGCACATCAAGGCGCACGCCGGCAGACGCTACATCACCGGGATCGATTTCGACCCCGTGCGCGCGCTGGCGCCGTGACCGCATGGAGGGTGAAAATGATTGGCAGATGCAATCCGGTCGCAATGTTGATATGTCCCGCGGGAGGCAAGGGGCATTGCGCTTGGTTTGAGGGAAGGGAAGAGGTCCAGGGAGACGTTGGAATGTCCGACGTCAGGGACGGGAGGTAACGGCGATGTTGCCAGGCATGGAATTGATGGGCTGCGCCAATCTGGCCGTCCCTCCGGACGTCATGCGCCATGTCGTGCGCATCGAGTCGTCGTTCAATCCATACGCAATCGGCGTGGTTGGCGGTCGCCTGGTGCGTCAGCCGCGCAACCTGCCCGAAGCAGTCTCTACCGCACGCATGCTTGAGAGCGAGGGCTACAACTTCTCGCTGGGCTTGGCGCAGGTCAACCGCTACAACCTCGCCAGTTACGGGCTGGACAGCTACGAGAAGGCGTTCCAGGCCTGCCCGAATCTCCAGGCCGGGGCGCGGATCCTTGCCGAGTGCTATCACCGTTCCGGGGGCGATTGGGGCAAAGCATTCAGTTGTTACTATTCCGGCAACTTCGTCACCGGGTTCCGGCACGGCTACGTGCAGAAGGTGCTGGCGTCGTGGCACAGCGAAGCCGGCAGCTTGTCCGCGCCGGCCGTTGCGCTCGTCGAGCGGCGGACGGGGCGTGCCGTGGCAGCTTCGGTCGCCGCCGATCTGCCGTCGCTCGTCATGCGCCGGATCCAGGAGGCGGCCGCGCCCCCCGTGCCAGCCCTGCGTGTGCAACCCCCTTCGGCCATCGCGCCCGCTGTATCCACAATGTTGCCGCAACCGGCGTCGGTGGCCATGCCGTCACGGCACGCCGCGCCAGGGCCAGTGATTGCCGGAGCGCTCGTGCCCGATGGCGATGCGCCCGTACGCCTGCAACCGATGGGCGCCGTTTCGTCGCAGATTCCATCGCTGCCACCCACGTCCCCGCAACAGCAAGCCGTTGCCGATCTTCCGGCGGTGGCACCGTCTCCGCGCAGGGACGAGGCTTTTGTCTTTTAGCAGTACCCGCCATGGAAGGCACCGCAACACCGCAATGATAACCATCGTTTCCACAACATTCAGGGCCAGATCATGAATCACAACGCACAGGCACTTCCGTTCCGTCACTTTATCCAGGGGGCCTTCATGGCCGTGGCGCTCATGACGGTCTTCGCCGTCCCGGAGATCGCATTCGCGCAGGATGTCACTGGCGCCCAAGGCCGGGTCCAGAGCTTCTTCGGCAACATCAATGCGCTGCTCAACGTCGCGTCCATCGCCGTCGTGACGATTGCCATTATCTTCGCCGGCTACCAGATCGCGTTCAATCACAAGCGCATCGGTGACGTCGCCCCCGTGCTGATCGGTGGGTTCCTGATTGGTGCCGCGGCGCAGATCGCGAAGATGCTGCTGCCAGACGACGTGACGTCGCAGGCGATGCACGTCGGACAGCTGCTGCTACAGCATGCATAAGAACGTGCTCTTCCGGGGCTGCACGCGTCCGGCCATGTTCATGGGGGTGCCCTATGTGCCCTTCGCGATCGGGGCGGGCGCGTGCCTCCTGTTGACGTTCTACATCGACATGTTCCTGGTGGTTCTTTTGCCAATCGTGATCTTCGTCATGCGGCAGATGGCCAAGCGCGACGAGATGATCTTCCGGCTCCTGGGACTTCGCTGGCAGTTCCGCACCAAGGCCAGGAATGTTCAGCACCATGGTGGCATGTGGGTGTTCTCGCCCAATAGTTACCGAAAGCAGTTCCACGACACCACCACAGGCCGATAGCCGCATGCTGGCGCCAGACGCATCCATCGCTGAGTTCATCCCGTTGTCATCGCATGTCTCGCCTAACGTGGTGAAGACGACGGGAGGCGATTTCCTGTTGACATGGCGACTGGATGGATTGCCTTTCGTCGGCCGCGAAGAGTGGGAGATCGAGCACCGGCACAACACATTCAACCGGATGCTGCAGACACTGCGTGCGCCGGACTTCGTCAACGTCGCATTCTGGGTGCACGACGTTCGTCGTCGTGGCCGTGTGGATATGAGTAATCGCTACAGGCAAGCCTTCAACCAGCAACTGTCCGACGACTACTTCGCGGCGCTGTCGGCACAGAAGATCATGCAGAACGAACTTTATCTGACCATGATCTACCGCCCCATCGTCATGGGCAGGAAGTTCGTGGAAAAGTCGGCGGATGTATCTCGGCTGCAGGCAGAGCAAGAGCAGGCCGTGGGTAAGATCACCGAACTGGCCGGCAACGTCGAAGCCGTGCTCAAGGATTATGCGCCGGTCCGCCTGGGCATGTATCAGGCGGACAACGGCGTGGTGTTTTCGGAGACCTTGGAGTTCTTCGGCTACCTGCTCAACCGCATCACCGAGCCAGTGCCGGTGTTGCAGGCACCAGTTTGCGACTATCTGTCGGTCAGCCGGCATATGTTTTCGGCCAAGACCGGCGATTTCGTCGTCAGTTCGCCTGGCGGCAAGAACCACTTTGGAGCCGTCCTCAACATCAAGGAGTACACCGACGGCACCTGGCCCGGCATCCTCAATGGCCTCAAATACCTGGATTTCGAGTATGTGATCACCCACTCCTTCAGCCCGATGGGCCGGCACGACGCGCTGAAGGTACTCGATCGCACCAAGGGCATGATGATCTCCTCCGGCGACAAGGCCGTGAGCCAGATTGCCGAGCTCGACAATGCGATGGACCAGATCGCCTCGGGCAACTTCGTGCTTGGCGAATACCATTTCACGATGGCGTTGTACGCAGACGACCAGCAGAGGCTGTCGAAGAACATCGCCACGGCACGGGCCGAGCTGTCGAACGCGGGTTTCGTCTCGGCCAAGGAAGATCTGGCGGTATGCTCGTCGTTCTATTCGCAGCTGCCCGCCAACTGGAAGTTCAGGACCCGGCTGGCCAACGTCAGTTCCCTGAATTTCCTCGGCTTGTCGCCACTGCACAACTTCGCCACCGGCAAACGCGACAACAATCCCTGGGGCGATAGCGTGACTGCGCTGCAGACCACCAACGGTCAGCCGTACTACTTCAACTTCCACGCCACCCACCCGGCGGAGAACTCGCTGGGCGAGAAGGCGATTGCGAACACCATGGTGATCGGCAAGTCCGGTACCGGCAAGACGGCTTTGATCAACTTCCTGCTCAGCCAGGCGCAGAAATTCGATCCGGTGCCGACGATCTTCTTCTTCGACAAGGACCGCGGCGCGGAGATATTCGTGCGCGCATGCGGTGGCAACTACCTCGCGCTCGAGAACGGCCAGCCAACAGGTTTCAATCCGTTCCAGTGCGAGCGCAGCGACGCCAACGTGCAATTCCTGGGCAACCTCGTCAAGGTGCTGGCGGGCAAGTCGCACTACACCGCGCGCGAGGACGAGGACATCTTCCGCGCCGTCGAGAACATGCTCGACATGCCAATGCACTTGAGGTCGATGACCAACTTCCAGAAAAGCCTGCCCAACATGGGCGACGATGGCCTTTACGCGCGGCTGCGAAAATGGACTGCCGGCAACGCATTGGGCTGGGTCTTCGACAACCCCGTGGATAGCATCGATCTGGGGCGCGCAAGCATCATCGGCTTCGACTACACCGACGTCATCGACAATCCCGAGGTGCGGGTGCCGGTCATCAACTACCTGCTGCATCGCCTGGAAGACCTGATCGATGGCCGGCCGTTGATCTACGTCATGGACGAGTTCTGGAAGATCCTCGACGGCAGCGGCGGGCTCAAGGAGTTCGCCAAGAACAAGCAGAAGACCATCCGCAAGCAGAACGGTCTGGGTATCTTCGCCACCCAGAGCCCCGAGGATGCGCTGGCCAGCGATATCTCCGCGGCGCTGATCGAGCAGACGGCGACCCTGATCCTGCTGCCCAATCCCAATGCGGCGCGCGAAGACTACATCGAGGGCCTCAAGCTCACCGAGGCCGAGTTCCATGTCATCAAGAGCCTCGACGAGCGCTCGCGTAGCTTCCTGGTCAAGCAAGGCCATGCATCGACGGTCTGCCAACTCAACTTGCGGGGTCTCGACGACGCGCTGGCGGTGATTTCAGCAAGCACCGACAACATCGAGATCATGCACAGGATCGTTCGCGAGGAATCCATGCGGCACGAGATCGATATCGCCGAGCTCGCGCCAGAGCAGTGGTTACCCCGGTTCTATCAAGAGCGAAAGGGCTCAGGCAAGAGGGCAGTGAGAGAAGGCGCTGGGCCCGATGATCGTCGGCTTGATGGGGCTGGAAAGAGCGAGCGTTCAATCGATATGGCTGCAGTATCGAAACAACGCTGATTGAAAGACAAACACGGTTCCTATGGCCAGGAGGTTCATCATGAAAGGATATCAACTCCCAATCTGGAAAGGGGCGTGCCGAGCGGCCAGCTTGGTGAGTGTGCTGCTGTGCGGTGTAGTGGCGACAGGTGCCGCCAATGCGCAGGCGGTTGTCACCGACCCGGGCCACACCTTGACCAACAAGCTGGCGTGGATTCAGCAGTACCAGCAGATGTATCACGACTATCAAAGTCAGCTGGACCAGCTTCGCAACCAGATCAGGCAGATCGAGCAGCAGTATGTCCAGGGCGAGGCGTTCAAGGGGACTAGCGGGTATCGTGAAACGCTGACCGAACGTGGTCTGGACGACCACGCCGAGGAACGGTGTGGTCGACAGGGCGATCTCCCGTCCGGTCCCGAACGGATCGCCTGGGCTGCGCAGCGCCAGTTCATCACTTGCAGGACATTGGTGCAGACCGAGAACGCTCGATACAACGCAATGGTCCGGATCATGGAGACGCTACGGGAACGTGATCAGCAGCTCGCCGACATTCGAAAGAGAGCTGGCGAGGTGGGTCCAGACCAACCTGGCACGCTGGCTCGACTGAATAACAACATTGCCCAGATCGAGGCGCAGATGTCGGCGGACGTGGAAAATGCGCAACGGCTGCTGCAGGCGTACGATTCCAGGATCCAAGTGCTGCGCGATGAGCAGGCGTGGGTTGGACAGGCGGCATTCTCGGACCGCAAGAAGAAGAGCCTGATCGATACCGCAATCCAGCACGGCACCTTGAAAGCCGCGCTGGAGATTGCCCGCACGCGGGATCGCTGAGAGACATGTTTAAGCTCGTGGAAGGTCACCGACAGATAGGGATAGGGGGCATACGTGAGTGATCTCATGCTGGCATTCGGCGCGCTATTGCAGGACATGATCCCGCTCAAGGCGGGCGTGCCCAACATGGTGTTCTTCCATGAGATCAGTTCGTTCATCGACGACGAGCTGATCAACGAGTACCTGCCCAATCTCGGGGCGCGAGTGATGCGGGTGGTCGGTGGGCTCGGCCTGACCTTGTTGACGCTGTGGATCATCGTGCAGGGCTATCGTGTCATCACGGGCCAGTCACGCGAATCGATGATGGCGTTGGTGGTCAGTTCGCTGCGTGCGACCTTCATCGTTGGCATCGCCTTGGGCACTGCGGTTTCGTGGGGCCCGACCTACCAGACCCTCACAGAGGGCCTGACGCGGACGGTCAACGACACCATGACCGGAAGGGAAGACGGCGGCAACGCATACCAGCGCATCGACCGGACGCTGGCGATCATGCAGGTGGCATTGACCGTGATCGACACGGTGGATGGTCAGCACGACGAGGTGACGCAGAAGCAGAAGGATCGCGCCTTGTGGATGACCGGCGTCGGTTTCGCCGGGCCTGCAGTCACAGCGGCTTCGGCCATCTTGCTGAACAAGATTGCGATTGGGCTGATTCTTGCGCTGGGGCCGATCTTCATCCTGTGTCTGTTGTTCGAGCAGACGAAATCGCTGTTCCAGAGATGGTTGTTCTACGGCATCGGCGCCTTGTTTTCGATGGCGCTGCTCAACGTGATGGTGATGCTTGCGCTGGACATGGTGATCGCGGTGGGCGGAGCTTTCTGGGTAAGCAGCGCCATCATCGGCTCCAGCAACGAGAGCGCGACCAGCATGGCGATGCAGCAGGGCGGTCTGGGCCTGATCCTGAGCACGCTGATCGTCAGTGCGCCACCCATGGCGGCGATGCTGTTCCAGGGCACGCTGGGCCAGTTCAGCCCGTACAGCGCGTTCAGCCAGCAACAGCAGCCGGGCGCCCCGGGACAGCCGGGGCATCCGGGGGCGGGCGGGTATCAGTACACGCCGGCGCCCGCGGCTAGCGGCTCCATGGGCTCGCAGGCAGCGGGCGCAAGTCCCAACAACGTTGGCAGATACAGGTGAACTAATGATTCAAAGAGCCAGTAAGTACTTGTTGATGCTTGCCATCGCAGTTGCCTGTCCGATGCCTCTGCTTGCACAAACCGCCTGCCCGCAAGGAGTTGGTCCGGGCTCGGCGCAATGTGGTCCTAGTGGAGGGGGTATGGGGCCAGCACCATCGGCACCAAGTCAGCCCACCGCGCGTTGGCAGCTTACGTGGGGTGCATTTGCGAAGGATACGAATGGCGATGTGGTCGGCACCTCTACCGGGCAGCGATCTAAGCGTGCGGCTCGCCGTGCCGCAGTAGATAGATGCACGCAAATGGGCGGTAGGAGTTGTAAGTCCGTGTTTGAGTACAGGCATCAGTGTGCGGTTGCAGCCGAGCCGATCGAGCAGGCTGATGGTGTCACAATAATCTTCGAACGAGGGCCAACGATCGATGCCGCCAGTGCGTCTGCTCTTTCGATCTGCCCAGAGCAGAACGGTGGCCGTGCATGCGAAATCAAGTTTTCGAACTGCACCGGACCCTACTTGGTCTACGATTGACAGGAGTTGGCAGGATGTCGTCGTCCCGCTCCAAACTTCCCACACTCCTTAAGCTCGCTATGTTGCTCTGCGCAACAGCGGTGCCCCTGACTGCCTGCACCCATCCGATGAACAACGAAGCCCGACCCGAGTATCGCGAGAATCCTTCCCCACGGCAGGCATACCGCCTGACGATGACGATCAAAGATGCGCCCGGGCCATTGAAGATTATCGCCAGCGCGGCGCAGTACGACGTAGTCAACCGGGAGTGCCTGCCGCCGCCGAAAGACAATCCGGGCGGTCGTTCGTCACCTGTGCCGACCAGAGACATTCCATTTGAACTTGCGCAGGTGTCGGATGGTGTATACGTCGGAACAGTCTATGCGGACGCGATGATCGACGAGGACTATCACGGTCGTGGCGTGTGCCGGTGGGAGCTGATACAGGCGCGTGCGCACTTGAAGGCGACAGGTGCTGATGGCGAGACGAGATTCATTGCCGGCTTGAGCCAGAGTGAGGGCGAGTTCCAGTCGGGGCAGCCGAAGACAACTTATTTCTGGAAGGGCGGTTATCCTGCGTCAAAGATTGAAGACTTCCCTGACTTTGGCGAGCCTGAGGTAGATCGGTTCAAGTTCGATATTCGGAATGAATTGTTCACGATTGCGCTGGCATCAGAGGAGGTGGCGCCATGAAGATGACCTCTCAGGACTATGCTGAGCTGGCCGGGCATTCTTACGATCGTGCAGGCAATATGCATGATCTGAAGGATCAACAGATCGTCCTTGAAGGCGTGACGTACAAGGTCCTGGAGCACGCCGACAACCCACGTACCGGCTACCAGGGCACGATCTACCAGCGGATGGACAGCGGCGAGATCATCGTGGCGCACCGCGGCACCGAATTCGAACGCGAGCGTTGGAAAGACCTGGCCGTGACCGATGGCCTGATGGTCGCGGGGCGCACCAATCCACAGGCGGCAGACGCGATTGCGTTGACAGAACGAGCAAGAGAAATCGCCCAAGAGCAGGCTGGGCGAAGGGGATTCACCCCCGAAGTCACCGTCACCGGCCACTCCCTGGGCGGAACTTTGGCGCAGATCAGCGCGCATTACTACGACTTACGCGGCGAGACGTTCAACGCCTACGGCGCGGTGAGCCTGAACTATCGGGTCCCGGAAGGCGGCAATCGCGTTCTCAACCATGTGACGGCAGCGGACATGGTGAGTTCGGCCAGCGCGCACTACGGCCAGGTCCGCGTGTACGCAATGCCGCAGGAGATCGAGATGCTGCGGGACAAGGGCTACGCCAACAACGATTCACGCCTGTTCGACCTGCGCAACGAACCAGGTGCGGCCATCGCTGGGTTGAACTCGCACGACATGCACTATTTCCGGAACGTGGATGGCGATGGCCGGGCAGACCGCTCGGTGCTGTCGGGCCCGCGGACGCGAGAACTGGCACGGGAATACGCGCCGATGATCGGGAAGTATCGCGAGGACGTCGAGGAGATGCGACGCGGGCTGACGATGGGATTCCGCGGCTCAGCGGGCTTGGTGCGGGACGGCATCGAGCACCTGCGCGGCCCGCTGGAGTCAGGCGAACCGGTGGCGCGCGAAGAGCGCGCACGTGAAGCGCAGGAGTCCCGCCGACGGGTCGAGACACCTTCACGCCTGATCTCGGAGTTCGGGGAACGTGTGGAGCGAGACCTGCATCGAACGCTGTACGGCGAGAACCTCGCACAGGTGCCACTACGTGCTCCCGTCGAGCCCGAACCCTCACGCGCCCATCTGGGCCCGATGGTGGGCGTGGAAGCCGCCAAGTCGAGCTACGTGGAGCAGCTATTGCAGGCGGCCCGCAACAACGACCCGGCAGCCCTCCGGGCCGCGACCCAGGGCTTGCAGCAATCGGTGTTCGGGCAGGACTGGCAGCAGCAGGTAGCCGGGTATCGACGGGAACTGGACCAGGCCGCCCAAGCGTCGAGCATCGTCGAGCAGGCCGAGCGACAACGACAGGCTCAGCCCGCAGGGCTGGCGCGCTAAGCGCAGCATGGCCAGATAAGCCCTGTTTTGTGACAGATAAAGGATGTCGTAGCGTAGACTTTGGTTACTCGGCATGGCGTCATGTGATGGGCGTGCCGAACATGGAGTCCGGTCTGCATCGATACCGGGCATGTGATGGAAGAAGGACGAAGAAGGAATTTTTATGTCGATGGTGAAGAATCTGCTGTTGTCTTCTGTGGTATCCGTTGCTTTGGTCGGTTGCGCCTCAATTGCGGGTAGTACGAACAACTTGACGGACGAGAGGATCAAGTCCGATACATCGGGTGTTCTTGGGTACCAGCCTGGTGATCTGGAGATCGTGAACCGGCGGACCGAAGGAACCAATACGTATGTGAACCTAAAGACGAACGACGGCAAGGAGTTTGCCTGCGTTATTAATGGCGGAAACCTTCTGACACTTGGCATGACGAACCCGCCCTCGTGTGCGAAGAAGGGCGAGCCCATCAGCACCAATCCACTCCAGAGGTAATTTGTTACTAAGGCGCGGCAGGCAGTGCGTCCGGCGTGCTGCTGCCGCGATACCTGTTTCGGGAAGATGGGCGGCTGCATGACACGTGCTGTCAATCGCACCATGACAGGCGAGCAAGGTGCGGAGGGCCTTTACGAGGGCGTCGACTGCATCTTGGCGGTCATGCAAGTGGTAGCGGCTACCGTCAACTCCATCGGCAACACGTACCACGAGGAGACCCGCGACCAGGAGGATCGTGCGCAGGTCATGATCACTGCGGGCCTTGGCCTGCCGGTGGCCATGGCAATGCAGAGAACTTCCTGGCACACCAAATTGAGTCGGGCGACCTGATGCGCCAGGCACGGATGAATAATGATGGTGAATGATATCGGCAGCTGGCTGGCGGGCGCACTTGTACTCACGTCATTCTGCCCGTCGCTTCTGGTTCTTCCGGTGCAGTTCGCTTTTGCAAAGAAGCTTTTGGTGAGAGTAGGACCAGTTCGGTATTGGAGCAGTATAGGGCTGCACTTGGCGAACGGGCTGACGTTATGGACAGCCATCGCCTATTTGGGGAAGCAGTGTCTGGGTTGTGTCAGTGGCGTCATGTTATTTCTCGGCATCCCTCTCTGGTGGTCGTTGTTCATGGTCGGTCTTCTGTTGTCCCTGGTGCCGCGGAGAAAGCGAAATGGCGAGGCGGGCCCGCAGCAGGCCGCTTGATCGCGCGCGTCACAGGGCCAGAGGGTTCTGGTATTTGTCGAGCAGCCAGATTCCAGGGGTAGCTAGAATCCGTGGCGATCAGGGGGCGCTCGGCTCGGCCCTTATTCGATCGCGCGGGAGCAGAGCCGTCCCCCAGAAGGCAGGGGCCCATGGGCGTTCCTTTTCGGATTGCCGCAGCTGGGTGTGCGTGCAATCGGAAGTTGCCTTGAAGCCATCGCGTCCCGGCTTGACCAGACACTCGCCTGTTGAGAGCCGCCGGGATGACGGGCCTTGTGATCCGACGCATTGGTGTGGTGCGTATCCAGGAGATGGCGGTATCGCACGACCACACCACCATGTCAGAGGGGCAGCGTCAGACGCTGTTTGATCTCGGCGGCCACGCGCGCGCTTTCGCGCAGGGGCTCGGCATCGAAGGATGCCAACGCGTCGTCCATCACGCGGATGCGGCCGCTGGACAGCAGCGCGTCGAGGAACCGCCGCGGGGCGCCCTGCACGCGATCGGGCTCGAACACGAACACCGGTGCGCGGGTGGCGCAGGCTTCGGACACCATGTTCACCGAATCGGGCGAGCAGACGATGCGGTCGGCCCATGCCAGCAGGCCGGGGTAGGGGTTGTCGCCATCGTCGGCGCCACGCCAGGTGACATGCGGTGCGTGGCCGTAGCGCTGCTTGAGCCTGTCGCGCAGGGCATCGGAACTGCGTCGCGACGTGGTGGCCAGCACGCTGCCGCCGTCGCGCGCCAGCACGGCATCGAGCTGGTCGGCGAGGCGATCGAATTCGGCCACGTCGAACGGGACGTGCCGGCTGCCGCCGCCCAGCAGCAGGGCGGTGCGCGGCCCTGGCAGGGACGAGAAGGCGTCGAAGGCAGTACGCGCCCGCGCCAGCCAGGCATCGTCCACCGGGTGCAGCCCGCCGCGGGTCACCACCACGTTGTCGCCGCGCAGGGTGTCGTGTTCGGGGACCACCACCAGGTCCCAATGCCGCGGATCGATGCGTGGGTCGAGCACCTGCACCACCCTGCTGCCGCGTGCACGCAGCAGCCGGGTCGCCAGCGCAGCCTGTCGTCCGCAGCCCACCACGAGTGCCGGCGGGGAGGCCAGGCGCGTCGCGAATTCCGCCCCGAAGGCAGCGTGGCTGCCGGGCAGGGCTCGCGGTGCCATCCACTTCCATGGCGCACGCGGTGACAGCACGATGCTTTCGATTGCATCGCCTCCCGCCAATGCCACGGCGAGCGCTTCGGCCTGTCGGGCATTGCCTGCGCGGCCATCGCTGACGGCCCAGATCGGTGCCGAAAGGGCGGGGTGGGAGGGGCTTCGTTCCACGTATACGATCATCCGTTCCGGAAGCATGGCCACCGCTTCACGGATGGAACTCTACACTGCAGGCCATGGACCGGCGCATGGGCGCCTGGCCGCCCGATCCCTTCGACGACGAGACCGACCGATGTCCGACATCCTGCCCGACACCGCCCTCGACCAGCTGTTCCGCCAGGCCCGCAGTTACAACGCCTTCTCCGGCGAGGTCAGCGAGGAGACCCTGCGCAAGCTCTATGACCTGCTGAAGCTGGGCCCCACCGAAGCCAACTGCTGCCCGGCGCGCATCGTCTTCGTGACCTCGGACGCGGGCAAGAAGAAGCTGGAACCGGCGCTGAGCGAAGGCAATCGCGCCAAGACCATGGCCGCGCCCGCGGTTGCGATCGTCGGCTACGACATGAAGTTCTACGACAAGTTGCCGGTGCTGTTCCCGCACGTGGATGCGAAATCCTGGTTCGAGGGCTCGCCCGAAGAGCGCCTGTACCGCGTCGCGTTGCGCAGCTCCAGCCTGCAGGTGGCGTACCTCATCCTCGCCGCGCGCGCGCTGGGGCTCGATGCCGGCCCGATGTCGGGCTTCGACAACGACAAGGTGGACGAGGCCTTCTTCAAGGGCACCAGCATCAAGTCGAACGTGATCATCAACCTCGGCAAGGGCGATCCCTCGAGTCTGTTCCCGCGCTCGCCGCGGCTGGGCTTCGACGAAGCGGCGAGGATCGAATGATGCGTCGGGTGCGACCTGCAAGGGCGCCTTCGCGGGTTTCGGCGACGGTGTTCGCGCTGGCGCTCGCCTGTGCCACCGCGGTGGCACAGGCGGCGCCAGTCGAGTACCGGATCGACCCCGGCCATACCGATGTCATCGCGCAGTGGAACCATCTCGGGTTCTCCAATCCCACTGCGCACTTCGGCCAGGTCGACGGCACCATCGTCTACGACGCAGACAAGGTGGCGGCGTCCTCGGTGCAGGTCACGCTGCCGTTGTCGGGGCTGAACTCGCACGTCGCGCGTTTCGACGCACACCTGCGCAATGCCGATTTCTTCGATGCCGATGTCTTCCCGGTCGCCACGTTCCGCAGCACCGCGGTCGAGGACCTGGGCGAGGACCGACTGAAGGTCACCGGCGCACTGACCATCAAGGACATCACCCGTACCGTGGTGCTCGACGCCGTGCTCGACAAGGCCGCGCCGCACCCGCGCAACAACCGCCCCACCATCGGGTTCGACGCCACGGCCAACCTGCTGCGCAGTGACTTCGGCCTCGGGCTGGGCGCGCCGGCGGTCAGCGACGAAGTCCAGTTGCGCATCACCACCGAAGCCCAGGCCGCGGCCGCGGACTGACCTGCCTCCCTTACCTCCCATCGAGGACGCCCACATGAAATCCCGAATCCGACCCGTGCTTGCTCCCCTTGCCCTGACCGTCGCACTTGCCGCGTGCTCGCCGTCGCAACCCGCCGCGGACACCACGGCACCTGCGGCAGCAACGCCTGCCGCGACGGAACCTGCCGTCGATCCGGTCGCGGCCGCTTCCGGTACCTACGTGATCGATCCCTCGCACACGATGGTGCTGGCCTCGTGGAACCACTTCGGGTTCTCCAATCCCAGCATCAACTTCGGCAACGTCGAAGGCGCCATCGTCTACAACGCCGAGGACGTGGCCGCGTCGAGCGTCGAGGTCACGCTGCCGATCTCCGGCATCGATGCACTGGCCGCCGAGTTCCACGACCACCTCTCCAGCGCCGACTGGCTGGATGCAGCGCGCTTCCCCGCCGCCACCTTCCGCAGCACGCGCGTCGAATCGACCGGGACCAACCGGCTCACCGTCACCGGCGACCTGACGGTCAAGGACACGACCCGCCCGGTGACGCTCGACGTGACCCTGAACGGCGCTGGCCCGCATCCGATGACCCAGCGGCCGTCGATCGGCTTCGATGCCACCGCCACCGTCCTGCGCAGCGACTTCGGCCTGGGCAACTACGCGCCTGCGGTGGGTGATGAAGTGACCCTGCGCATCACCACCGAAGCCTCGGTCGCCGCGGAATGAGCCACGCGGGTGCCATCGCCCGTGCGATGGCGCCCGGCGGCATGGCGGGCGGTAGAATGCCCGCATCACGATGCAGGCCCCCGCCATGACCGCCACTCCGCAACCGACCCAGGCCAACGCGCAGCAGCGCTACGAGATTTCCCGCGGCGACCTGCCGCTGAGCTGCCCGCTGCCGTCGATGGCGCTGTGGAATTCGCATCCGCGCGTCTACCTGCCGATCGAGGCCGAAGGCGGACAGTCCGATTGCCCTTACTGCGGGGCGCATTTCGTCCTCGTCGACTGACCCCGGCGCGGGCCCGCCAC
Source organism: Luteimonas aestuarii (assembly GCF_004357985.1). Taxonomy (GTDB): domain Bacteria; phylum Pseudomonadota; class Gammaproteobacteria; order Xanthomonadales; family Xanthomonadaceae; genus Luteimonas; species Luteimonas aestuarii. The sequence continues at coordinate 20,160 of NZ_SMTF01000012.1, forward strand.
GCGTGACCCGCCCGTTGACGGTCCTGCAGTTGCTGCCGGCGCTGGACGCCGGCGGCGTCGAGCGCTCCACGCTGGAAATCACCGACGCCCTGGTGCGCGGCGGGCATCGCGCGCTGGTGGTCTCCGCGGGTGGGCGGCTGGTGCCCGCGCTGCAGGCGCTGGGCGGCGAGCACACCGCGCTCGACATCGGCCGCAAGTCCCCGCTGGTGCTGCGCCATGTGCGCACGTTGCGCCGGCTGTTCGCGGAGCAGCGCGTCGACATCGTGCATGCCCGCTCGCGGCTGCCGGCGTGGATCGGCTGGCTGGCCTGGCGTGGCCTGCCTGCCGCCTCGCGCCCCCACTTCGTGACCACCGTGCATGGCCTGAACTCGCCTTCGCGCTACAGCGCGGTGATGGCGCGCGGCGAGCGGGTGGTGTGCGTGTCCGACACCGTGCGCGAATACGTGTTGCGGCACTACCCTCGAACCGACCCTGCGGTCATGCAGGTGATTCCGCGCGGCATTGACCCGGCGCAGTTCCCGCGCCGTCCCGCGCCCGACTGCGGGGCACGCGCACGCGTCGCGGCTGCGCATCCGAAGCTTGCCGGCGAGGGCCCGCTGTTGTTGCTGCCCGGGCGCGGCACGCGGCTCAAGGGCCACGCCGATGCGCTGGCGCTGCTGGCCACGCTGCGTGCGGCCGGCAGCGATGCGCGGCTGTGGATGCCGGGCGCGCGCGAAGCGCATCGCAGCGGCTACATCACTGAACTCGAAGCCGACGCCGCGCGGCTGGGCATTGCCGATGCGCTGGCGATCACCGCGCCGACGTCCGCCATCGTCGAGGCCTACGCCGCCAGCGACCTGGTGCTGCAGCTTTCACGCAAGCCGGAAGCCTTCGGGCGCACCGTCATCGAAGCGCTGTCGGTGGGCCGGCCGGTGCTGGGCTGGGCGCACGGTGGCGTGGGTGAGTTGCTGCGCGAGCTGCAGCCGCAGGGCGCGGCAATGCCGTTCGATGGCGATGCACTCGCGCGGCGCGCACGCGAACTGCTTGCGCAAGCACCACCGCTTCCGGCTACGATGCCTTACACGTTGCAGGCCATGCAGGACGCCACGCTCGCGATGTACCGCGACCTCGCCCATACATGAATACGACTCCTCCCACGCCTGAGGTGACCGGCATGCCGCCCGCCTACGGCTGGCGCTGGGCGCCGCCTTGGGTGCTGGCCTTCGTCGCGCTGTGGCCTGCGCCCGGCTACGCCGAGGGCGTGATGGTGCTGGGGGCGTTGACCGCGATCTTCCTGCTGCTGCGCCGGCGTTTCCGCGGTGGCACCGCGCTGCTCAGTCCGCCGGCATGGGCGTTGACCAGCGTGTTGTTCTTCGCGTACTGGCTGCCGCAGCTGGTGTCATCGGTCGATGCCGTCGACCACGGCCGCGCCTTCCGCGAATCGCTGGTGGACCTGCGTTACCTGCCGTTCCTGTGGCTGGTGGCCGGCGCGGTGGCCGACGAGCGCGGACGGCGCATCACCTTCGGTGGGCTGGCGGTGATCATCGGCGTGTGGACGCTGGACGCGCTCGCCGAGGTGCTGTTCCACACCAGTCCGCTGTTCTGGGGCATCGATGCACTCAAGCAGCTGATCAGCGGCCGGCCGATGTGCAGCGAGGCGCAACTGGCCGCGGCCGACCGGCTGGGCGGCATCCTGGGCCCGTGCAACCTCAAGCTGGGCGTGGTGCTGGCCAGCCTGTCGCCGTTCGCGCTGTATGCCGCCGGGCGCCGCTTCGGCACCGTGGGCTGGATCGTGGCGGCGTCGCTGGTCGGCATTGTCATCGTCTTCGCCGGCTCGCGTGCGTCGTGGATCACTTATGCGCTGGTGCTGGTGTTCTCGGGCTGGCGCCTGCTGGGCTGGAAGAAGCTGCTGCTGGTGCTGGCCGGTGGCGCGCTTGCGATCCTCGCCATCGCATTGACCTCGCCCGATGTCGGCAAGCGCATTGAGCGCACCATGCTGGCGATGGAGGCCAGTGAGGCGGGCGTGGATGGCGCACTGTCGGGCCGCGCACGGATCTGGGGCGCGGCGCTGTGCATGGCGCGCGAGCATCCCATCAACGGCGTCGGCGCGCGCGGCTTCCGCGAAGCGTTCGACGATTGCGACCCGGATGCGGGGCAGGTGGCGGCATGGGGTGAAGGCCCTGCCTTCCACGCGCACCAGATCGTGCTGGAGATCCTCAGCGAGACCGGCGGCATCGGGCTGCTGCTGTGGCTGGCCGGTGCGGCGCTGGCATGGCGTGCGTGGCGCTTCGCCGACGAGGCGGCGCGCAAGCGTGCGCGCCCGGCGATGCTGGCATTGGCGGTGACCGTCTTCCCGCTCAACACGCACCTCGCGTTCTATTCGACGTTCTGGGGCGGGCTGACGCTGATGCTGGCGGCGCTGTATGCGGGGAGCCTGCTGGCGCGGGCGGACGCTCCGGCGAAGCCGTAGGCGCCCATCGATGCCTGGCGCTGCGGCCGCTTCAGTGTTTCGGGAAGCGTTAGGGCAGACTGGGTTTGTGCAGGGAATGACACCATCCATGGCGACATGCCGATGCGGGGGCACGTTGCTTGGCCCGAACCTTTTCCTGAGATCAAAGGCGTTCCGCCCGTAGACGGGCGGGTGACGTTCTTTGCTGGCACACTGCGAAGCGAACGGCGCAGCCGGTCAAGAAAGTCACAAAAGAAATACTTTCCCCGACCAAGCTAACGTTCCGTGTCAGGCTCGTCAGGATTTTTCGACAGGACATCCTTGTCCTGTCGAAAAACGCCCGGCGTCCATGCCGGGCGCCCTCCGGGTCTTCAAGCGATGTTACGACTGGGCTTAGATCAGAGGCTTGAGCTTCGACATCCCGGAGCAAGCCGGGACCGAGCGTCCTTGGCTTTTCGCATGCGCTTGCAATGTGGGTCTATGGAGTTCGGCCTGCACCGGAAAGGCCGTGCTGCGGCTCTCCTGACGAACCGCCGCGGGACTTGCCAGACCCGTAGGGCGCCGCACATGTGTGGGGAGGTGCGCTTGCGAGCCATTGGCTCGCGCGCCGACGAACGCCCGCGTTTTCCGACCGCGCCAACCGGATCCTGCCGCTGCGACGGAGACGAACGCGTCGCCACGCGTAACGCCACTGAATCGCCGTTGTCACACGCCTTTGGCGAGTCGGAAAATCCCGACGCACTGTCCGCCGAATCGTTAGCCCCCGTCGGGGAAGGCCCTTTTCTTTGGTTCGTTTCTTCTGACGCGCGCCTATGGCGCTCGCCCTTCGGGCCGGCTTCGTCGTCCGCATGCGCTTCGCGCATGCAGTGGGCCAGCAAAAGAAATGAACCCGCCCGCTGCCGCGGGCGGAACGCTCTTGCATTCGTGGGTTTCACGAGAGTATCGCAAGCGTTCTGAGGAGAGAACGCTGGCCGGGGAGAGCGGCCCGGCAGTCCGCGCCGCCACTACTTCCGCAACCGCTCCAACACCCCATCCAGCGCATCGAGGTTGGCGTAGTGGATGACCAGCCGTCCCTTGCCGCCGCGACCATGCGCAATGGCGACCTTCGCGCCCAGCGTCTCGGACAGCTCGTTCTCGAGCGTGGCGATGTCCGGCGGCGTTGCGGTCTTGCCCGCCTTCTTCTTCTTGGTCACGGGCAGCTTGCCCGCCGCGAACTGCTGCGCGCGATGTTCCACCTCGCGCACCGACCAGCCGTGTTCGACGGCTTCCGCGGCCAGCTTGCTGGCCAGTTCCGGCGACAGCGTCAGCAGCGCGCGGGCATGGCCCATCTCCAGCTGGCGCGACTCCAGCAGCGTGCGGATCGCGGGCGGCAGTTCCAGCAGGCGCAGCAGGTTGGACACCGCGGCGCGCGAGCGACCCACGGTCTCGGCGGTCTGCGCGTGGGTCAGGTCGAATTCGTCGATCAGCCGCTGCAGCGCCTGCGCTTCTTCCAGCGGGTTGAGGTCCTCGCGCTGGATGTTCTCGATCAGCGCCATGGCCACCACGGTGCGGTCGTCGGCCTGGCGCACCACCACCGGCACTTCGGCCAGCCCCGCTTCCTTCGATGCGCGCCAGCGGCGCTCGCCGGCGATGATCTCGAAGGTGCGGTCGGGCATCTGCCGGACCACGATCGGCTGGATCACGCCCTGGGCCTTGATCGATTCGGCCAGTTCGGTGAGCTTGGCGCCGTCCCAGTGCTTGCGAGGCTGGTAGCGCCCGGGCTGCATGGAATCGACCGGCAGCGTGCGCAGGGTGTCCTCGGGCGAAGCTTCCAGCTTCGGCGCCTCGGCGGCGGCCTTGGGGCCGAGCAGGGCTTCCAGTCCGCGGCCCAGGCCACGCTTCTTGGCGGGCGCGCTCTTGGCTGCGCTCATGCCGGGTTCTCCGTCACGTTCATGTCCTTCTGTTGTTGGTCGCGCTCGCGCTGGCGGCGCAGCACTTCGCCGGCGAGGCCGAGATAGGCGATGGCTCCGCGCGAGGCCTTGTCGTAGCCGACGATGCTCTGGCCGTGGCTGGGGGCTTCGGCCAGGCGCACGTTGCGCGGCACGATGGTACGGAACACCTTGTCGCCGAAGTGTTGCACCAGTTCGGCCGACACCGCGTTGGCCAGGTTGTTGCGCACGTCGAACATGGTCCGCAACACGCCTTCGATCTCGAGTTCGGGATTCAGCCGCTGCTTCAGTGCGTCGATGGTCTGCAGCAGCGCGGTCAGGCCTTCCAGCGCGTAGTACTCGCACTGCATCGGCACCAGCACCGAATCGGATGCGGTGAGCGCGTTGAGCGTCAGCAGCGACAGCGCCGGCGGGCAGTCGATGACGATGAAGTCGTAGCGTGCACGCAGGGGTTCGAGTGCGCGCTTGAGCCGCTGCTCGCGGCCGTCCTCGTCCATCAGTTCGATTTCGGCCGCGGTGAGGTCGGTGTTGCCCGGCATCAGGTCGAAACCTTCCGCCGTCTCCATGATCGCGTCCTCGGCGTGCAACTCCTCCAGCAGGACGTCGCAGGTCGAGGCGTGCAGGTCGCGCTTGTCGATGCCGCTGCCCATGGTGGCGTTGCCCTGGGCATCCAGGTCCACCAGCAGCACGCGCTTGGGCGTCTTCGCCAGCGCGGCGGCCAGGTTGACGGCGGTGGTGGTCTTGCCGACGCCGCCCTTCTGGTTGGCAATGGCGATGATGCGGGCCATGGGGTCCGGGGATGCCTCGGTAGCGGAGGGAAACGGCCGCGGCGAGGCGGTCCGGACAGGGGATTATGCCGCGCGATGGCGGGGAAGGGGGTTTGGCGCGGCTGGGAACCAGCCTGTCGGGAAGAGATGCTTCTCCGGCGAGCCTTGATCCCAAGGCGCGTCATCCCGGCGCTAGCCCACTGACCCGAATGAATCCAATGGCGCGGAACAGACGCCTCGATGCGGGCTATCACCGCTTCGCCACGCCGCCCCCCAACCCCCGCTCGGCGCCCCGGCCCGTGCCAGCGGCACGGGCGCTGCAGCGCACGCGCGCCAACGGCACGCAAACCGTGCGCTGTCGCCCCGGAGGGAGAGGGGCTTCTTTGTTCCTTCTCCCTCCGGGGTGAAGGGGGCTGCTTGCGAGCCTTTGGCCCGCGCCCCCCTGAACGCCCTGCGCGCTGCGCAGGCCGGGGCGCGGAGCGAGGTGCCTGCAGGGCGGATGAGGGCCGGCGAGGTGGGGACCGCTCCAATGGCGACGTCACCGCCATACCAAAAATAAACTCCGGATTGCCAAACTCCGCCCAAGCTAGCCCGCGTTCGACACCACCACCAGGTGGCGTTCGGCCGCAAGGCCGGGCACTGCGAGTGGATGGATGGCGTCGAGCCGCCAGCCGGGCGGGAGCGCGGCGATCTCGTCGTCGGGGCGCTGGCCCTTCATCGCCAGCAGGCGGCCGCCGGGGGCCAGCAGGTGGCCGCCCACGGCGATGATGTCGGGCAGCGTGGCCAGGGCGCGGGCGGTGATGGCTTGGTAGCGGCCGGGTTCGTCCAGCGCTTCGGCGCGGGATTCGGCCACGCGGGCGTTGCCGAGTCCCAGTTGGCGCACCGCTTCGCGCAGGAACCGGGCCTTCTTGCCGTTGCTCTCGACCAGGGTGACCTGCAGGGCCGGGGTGGCGATGGCCAGGGGGATGCCGGGCAGGCCGGGGCCGGTGCCGAGGTCGGCGAGTGCGGCGATGTCGGCCACGTGCGGCTGCATCGCCAGCGAATCGAGCAGGTGCAGGGTCACCATCTCCCGCGGGTCGCGGATGGCGGTCAGGTTGTAGGTGCGGTTCCAGCGGTCCAGCAGGGCGAGGTAGTCCAGCAACGGCGCCGCCAGCGCGGGATCGAGGCGCAATGCGGCCAGGCCGGCGTCCAGCGTGTGCCGCAGTTCATCGCGGAGGGGGGTGTCCATGTCGTCATTGTAGGAGCGGCCGCGCGCGCAGACCCTTGTTCAACCGTGGCGATGAGTACGCCGCCCCGCCAGGCAAGGGCAACCCCGGGGTTGCGCAGGCTTGGCCCGTCGCTACAGCGCGCGCCAGGCGAGGGTCGCCAGGAAGCCGGGCATCGGCGCGAAGGCGTGCAGGGTCCAGTCGGCGGGCGTGCCCAGCGCCGGGTCGCAGCGGTCGAGCCGCCATGCGTCGCCATCTGCCACGAATTCCAGCCGGTGCAGGCCGAAGACGATGCCGCGGCCATGCGCCTTCAGCACGGCTTCCTTGGCACACCACAGGCGCACGAAGGCGTCCTCCTGCAGGGCGGCGGGCAGTGCCTGCAGCGTGGCGGCCTCGCCGGGCGTGAAGAAGCGCGCGGCCAGCACCATCGCGCGCGGACGCGGGCGCAGCAGTTCCAGATCGGCGCCCACGCGCACGCCGCGGCCCAGGGCGACCAGCAGCTGGTCGCCGCTGTGGCTCCAGTTGATGTCGAGCCCGGCGTGGCCCGCGGCCAGGTGCGGCCGACCATGCGTGTCGCGCCAGACCCCCAAGGCCGGTTCGTCCACCGCCAGCTGCAGGGCCAGCCACGGCTGCACCAGCGGCGCAGTCGGCGTGCCGCGGCGATGCGGCATCCACGCGCAGTGCACCGGGCCGATCTGGAGGCTGTCGCGGGGTGGGGACATGAACGCGGTGCGGCGGCAGGGGACGCCACCAGCGTAAGCTAGCGGGCCGGGAATCACGAAGCGCAGGAACCTTCGCGTCACGCCATGTCCGCCGTCATCCACGACCACGACGCACCCGCCGCCGCGCCTGCGGTGCCGATGCTGTGCGGCAATGGCGACCAGCCCCTGGCGTTCGGAGCCGGCGGAACCGTGTCGCGCGCGCGTTTCGCAGCGCATGTGCGCGGGGTGGCCGCGCTGCTGCCGACGGGCGGGCACGTGGTCAACCTGTGCGAGGACCGCTACCGCTTCATCGTGTTGTTCTGCGCCACTGCGCTGCGCGGCCAGGTGACGCTGCTGCCGCCGTCCCGGACGCGCGCCGCCATCGCCGCGGTGCGTCGCGGCCATCCCGACAGCGTCTGCGTGGGCGATGGCGAGGCCTGTGGCTGCGAGATGCCGGAGGGCGTGCACTTCCTGCGCTTGCCCGACGCGCTGCCGGAACGCGAAGGCGATGACCTGCGCGTCCAGGACGCCGCCGTGGTGGCGATCGGCTTCACCTCGGGCAGTACGGGCGTGCCGAAGGCGAACGCCAAGACATGGCGCGGCTTCCGCACCAGCACGGCGCAGAACCTCGCCGCTCTGGCGGGCCTGTGGCCGCGTGATCGCACCGTGCATGTGGTCGCCACCGTGCCGCCACAGCACATGTATGGCATGGAGCTGTCGGTGTTGCTGCCATTGCTTGCGGATGCCGCCGTACACGTCGGCAAGCCGTTCTTCCCGGGCGATGTCGCGGCGGCCTTGCGCGATGCCGATGGCGCGCGCCTGCTGGTGACCACGCCGGTACACCTGCGTGCACTGGTCGAATCCGGCGTGGTACTGCCGCCACTGTCGGGCATCGTGACTGCCACCGCGCCGCTGCCAGTGGCGCTTGCGCGTGATGCCGAATCGCGCTTCGGGTGCGAGGTGCGCGAGATGTTCGGTTCCACCGAAACCTGCGTCATCGCGCGCCGCCGCACCGCCCGCGATGGCATGTGGACGCCGCTGCCCGGGGTGCGCGTGCTGCCGCAGCCCGACGGCGCGCTGGTGGAAGCGCCGCACCTCGCGGCGCCCGTCGCGCTGGCCGACCTGGTGGAAGTGCACGGCGATGGTCGCTTCCTGCTGCGCGGCCGCCAGGCCGACCTGCTGGAGATCGCTGGCAAGCGTGCATCGCTGGGAGAACTGACGCAGCGCCTGTTGGCCGTCCCCGGCGTACGCGATGGCGTGCTGGTCCAGTTGGAAGACGCCGATGCCGCCGGCATCCGACGCATCGCCGCGCTGGTGGTGGCGGATGGCCTGGATGAAGCCGCGATCGTCGAGGCGCTGCGCGCCAGCATCGACCCGGTCTTCCTGCCACGTCGCGTGCGACTGGTCGATGCCCTGCCGCGCAACGACACCGGGAAACTGCCGCGCGACGCAGTGCTGCGGGTGTTGCATGGCGGCGTGCAATGAGCGGCGCAACGGCGTAATAGTCGTGATGATCGGGCTGCCCGGCCCGGTCTTCCTGTGACGTCGCCATCACGGCGCCGTCGTCAGGATGCGCGCACCCCCGCATTGGGCGGCATTGCACATCCCTTTGTATCGGACAGGAGACCTCGCATGAACTTCCTCATCTATCTGATCGTCGGCGGCATCGCGGGTTGGTTGGCCAGCATCATCATGCGCACCGATGGCCAGCAGGGCATCATTCTCAACGTGGTCGTCGGCATCATCGGCGGCCTGATCGGCGGCTGGCTGCTGCCGACGCTGGGCCTGGGCCTGGGTGGCGGCTGGGTCGGCTTCCTGATCACTGCGCTGATCGGCGCCATCGTGCTGCTGGCGATCGTCAACCTGTTCCGCCGCGGCAACGTGCGCTGAGTCAACGGTCCAGCAGCACGTTCGAATGCGAAGGCCCGGCGGTTGCCGGGCCTTTCGCTCGTGGGGACATCTGTTTCTGCGACGGAATCGTCTCAACCCGCCAGCCGCACCCATGCAGGGGCATGGTCGCTGGGGCGCTCCCAGGTGCGCGGCTCCTGGTCGATGCCCGATCCAACGGCGGCATCGCGCAGCGCATCCGACACCAGGGTCAGGTCGATGCGCAGCCCCAGGTTCCGGCGGAAGGCCGCCTGCCTGTAGTCCCACCAGCTGAAGACACCGGCTTCATCGCTGTGCAGGCGGAAGGCATCGTGCAGGCCCAGTGACTGCAGTCGCCGCAGCGCATCGCGTTCCGCGGTGGACGTGAGGATGTGGTCGTCGTTCCAGACTTCCGGGTCGTGCACGTCGCGCGCGTCGGGCGCGATGTTGAAATCGCCCAGCACGACCAGCTTCGGATGCGCCTGCAGCTCGCTGGCGATCCAGTCGTGCACCGCCTCCAGCCAGCGCAGTTTGTAGGCGTACTTGTCGGTGCCCACGTCCTGGCCATTGACCACGTACAGGTTGACGATACGCACACCGTCGATGGTGGCCGCGATCACGCGCTTCTGTTCGTCCTCGAAACCGGGGATGCCGAGCTGGATATCATCGATCGCACGACCGCGGGCCAGGATCGCCACGCCGTTATAGGTCTTCTGCCCCGCGAACACGCTGCGGTAGCCAAGCCCGGCCAGCGCGGTATCGGGGAACTTGTGGTCTTCCAGCTTGGTTTCCTGGATGCCCACCACGTCCGGCGCGAACGCGCCCAGCCACTGTTCCAGGTGCGGCAGCCGCACGTTGAGCGAATTGACGTTCCAGCTGGCGATCTTCATGTCGCGGGGTTCCATCGGGTTGCGTTGGCGGCGAAGCGTGGAGCCTGGCGTGCTACGCGTCGGGGGTCCGGACGCGTGGGGCGGGAGCGGAGAACAGCCTTGGCAAGATCCCGCCTGGATCAGGATCAGTGCGCAGTTGCGCATCCTACTGCACAGTTCCCGCCAGGCCCGGCCCGTCGAGTTCGCACGAACGCGGGCGCGGCAGCACGGGAGAGCCGCGCATGCCCGATGCGTCGATTGCCGCGTGGGTCCGGCTGCGTCGTGCGAAAATGCGCGCATGGACATCTTCAAGGTCTTCACCCTCGAGGCAGCGCACCGCTTGCCGAACGTGCCGCCCGGGCACAAGTGCGCGCGCGTGCACGGCCACTCGTTCCGGGTGGAGATCCATGTCTCGGGCGAACCCGGCACGGACACCGGCTGGGTGATGGACTTCGGTGACATCAAGCAGGCCTTCCTGCCGCTGTACGAACAGCTCGACCATCACTACCTCAATGATGTGCCGGGGTTGGACAACCCGACCAGCGAGCGCCTGGCCATCTGGATCTGGGACCGGCTGAAGCCGGTCTTGCCGGGATTGAGCGCAGTGGTGGTCCACGAGACCTGTACATCGGGCTGCCGCTATACCGGCCCTTCGCCCTAACCCATTGATTGATATGGCGATAAATCTGGGCTGAACCCATCAGGGAGCACGATGTTGCAGCGCAACATCAGCTGGGTTATGCTGCATCGCACAAACCGGCACTCCCTGCCGGACAACCGCAGGAAACCGCCATGAATCTCCAGTTCAATGACCAGTTCGTCGCCGCGACCCGCCAGTTCGCGGACACCGCCGCCCAGATCAACCGCCTGACCCTCGAGAACGCGCACAAGGCCTTCGGCCTGCAGCTCGCCACGCTGGAAGAGAACGCCGAAGCCACCTTCGCGTTCCTCGGCGAAGCCGCCGACGTGCGCGACATGGACGGCTTCAAGAGCCTGTTCCCGAAGGGCGTGCAAGTGGCCCGCGAGAACGTCGAGCGCGCCATCAGCGCCGGCCAGGAAGTCTTCGGCGGCACCGTGAAGACCAATGAAGCGATCGCCGGCATTGCCAAGTCGCAGGTCGAAGCCGCCACCTCCAAGGTGCAGGCCGAGGCCGACAAGGTGGTCAAGTCGGCCGCCAAGACTGCCAAGCGCCGTTGATCCACATGTAACACCGCGGCGCGCGACTGTCTCCCGCGTCGATTCGAAAACCCGGCAGCGCAAGCTGCCGGGTTTTTTGCTTGGCGCCTGCTACGCAGCACGCATGCGGGTGGCCGCTGATATCGGCAGGCGTCTCGACGCCAACGCCAGGTGGGCGGGTCCGCCGTTCCACCGGACTTGCGATGGACTGTACGGCGTGGATGGAATGTCGCCGCAACCAGGTGCATAGCGGCCGCGGCTTGTGGCGGCGACGGACCTCGCAGCCGCAGCGGGGTCTTTCCCGCGAGCGGAAAAGAACCTTGGTTCCTGGCGCAGGTAGCGTCTGCCAGGGGGCAGTATCCCGGCGCAGGCCGCTGTGGGCGACCGCCGCAATCCTGCGTGCGGATGGCGCTAGGCCTGCTGGTCCTGGCGCAGGCCGAGCAGCGCCTGTTTGGCGCGGGCGAACTCGTTGGCGATCAACGCCACGGCCACGGCGGGACGCTCCAGGGACTGTTCGCGCGCGGCCAGCTCGACGCGCTTGGCTGCAGCCGACAACGACATCGCGCCGAGGTTGGCGCTGGACGACTTCAGCGAGTGCGCGGCATCGCGCAATGCGTCGTAGTCCGGGCCGGCGGCGGCATTCTCGAGATCCTTCAGCAGGCGGGGCGTGTCCTCGAGGAAAACGTCGACCAGGCGATCGACCTCGTCGCCCAGCATCGCGCGCAGGTCTTCGATGATCTCTGCTTCCAGCACCGGTGGTTGCGGACGACGGGCTGCGGGGGCGTCGTACGCCGTCATCGGCGTCGATGCAGGCGGCGCAGGGGGCGTGGGCCGTGGCGCAGAGGGTGTCGGTGCCGGTGTGCGCGTGGCGGGCGCCGGTGCGGCGTCTGGTGCCGGGGATGCAGGCGAGGCTGCGATGTCGACCTGGTCGTCATCGCGGGCGATGCGTGGCGGGGGCGGCGGGTCGATGATCGCCACCGCGAGTTCCTCGCTGGCCCTCTGCTCCGGCGCTGGTGCCACCAGGCCGGCGAACTCGGCCGGCACCGGGATCTGCTCGGGGTCGAACCAGCGGTGCAGGCAACGTTCCAGTTCGCTGCGCGTGACCGGCTTGGGCAGGTAGTCGTCCATGCCGGCGTCGAGGCATTTCTGGCGGTCGCCGGCCATGGCGTTCGCGGTCATGGCGATGATCGGCAGGCGGCGGCCGTCGGCGGCTTCGGCTTCGCCCTCGCGCCAGCGCTGGGTGGCGGTATAGCCGTCCATCACCGGCATCTGGCAGTCCATCAGCACGATGTCGTAGCGCGAGGCGGACATGCGCATCAGCGCCGCCTCGCCATTGCTGGCGGTGTCGCAGGAAATCCCCAGCACGCCCAGCAGGCGCTGGCCGACCATCAGGTTGACCGGGTTGTCCTCGACCAGCAGCACGCGCGGTTTGCGCTGCGTGCCGCCGACCGGCGCGTCGCCGCCGGCCTTGCCGGCATCGGGCGCGGTCGTCGTCGGCTTGGGGGCATCCTCGCGCATGCGTTCTGCATCCTGTTGCCTCGCGCCGCCCACCAGAGCGGCGCGCAGGTCGGCGTCGGGCGCCTGCCGGCTCAGCAAGGTGGTGCTGCGTTGCAGCTCCTCCGCCACCGGGTCGTCACCGTACAGGCAGACCAGCTTGAGGTCACCGTACACCGACTGCCGCCCCAGGTTGCGGTGCAGCGCCAGCGCCGTGTTGCGCATGCCGGCCAGGTCGGCAAGCACGATGGAGTAGGCCCACGGTGGCCCCTGGTTGGCGGCGGTGCGCAAGCGGTCCAGCGCTTCCTGCGTGGTCTCCACCGCACTGACGCGCAGCCCCCAGTTGGGCAGCAGCATGCTCAGGCGCAGGCGCAGGCGCGGGTCGGCGCTGAGCAGCAGCAGGCGGCCGCCCTGCGGCGCCTGCTCGTCGGCCGGCATGTCGCCCTGCACCTTCAGTAGCGGCACTTCGAACCAGAAGGTCGCGCCCATCCCGGGCTCGGAGTCCACGCCGATGCGGCCTCCCATCAGTTCGACGATGCGCCGCGAGATCGCCAGCCCCAGTCCGGTCCCGCCGTACAGACGGGTGGTAGACGCGTCGGCCTGGCTGAAGGCCTGGAACAGGCGCGCCTGCCCGGCTGGCGAGATGCCGATGCCGGTGTCGCGCACTTCGAACCGCACCTGGTGCTGCGCCGCGGTCTCGCCGACGCGGCGCAGGGTGACGGTGATCGATCCGCGTTCGGTGAACTTCACCGCATTGCTGACCAGGTTGCCCAGCACCTGGCGCAGGCGCACCGGGTCGCCGCGCACCGGCAGGCGTACCGAGGATTCGAGCTGCAGGTTCAGGCGCAGGCCCTTGCTTTGCGCGGGTCGCTCCATCAGCTGCAACACGCCCTCGACCAGCTCGCGCAGGTTGAAGCCGGTGGTTTCCAGTTCCAGCCGGTCGGCCTCCAGCTTGGAGTAGTCGAGGATGTCGTCGACGATGCGCAGCATCTGCTGCGACGACAGGTAGGCGGTGCGCACCAGCTCGGCGTGGTCTGGCGCCAGCCTGGCGTGCATCAGCAGGTCGAGCATCGGCACGATGCCGTTGAGCGGCGTGCGGATCTCGTGGCTCATCGTGGCCAGGAACTCGCCCTTGGCCATCACCGCCGAATCCGCGGCCTGCTTGGCCAGGCGCAGGTCCTGTTCCAACTGCGTATGGCGATCCAGTTCGCGCTGCAATAGGGTGAGTTCTTCGGCACCGCGTCGGCGGTCTTCGTCGGCCTCTTCCAGCTGCCTTTCGCGCTGGCGCATGTTGTAGACGATGGCCATCAGCGCAAATACCGCCAACAGCGCCAGCACCAGCGCGAACCCCTGCCACGGACCTTCCATGCCCAGCACGTGCAGCGCAGTGGTCACCGCGGTGCCGCCGGCGGCACCCAGCGCGAACCAGCGGAGCATGATGGACGAGGGGCGTGCGCGGCTGACGGTCAGGGCCATTTCAGAGCACCGAATGCTGGAAGTCGAAGTCCAGCCCGCCGGCGGCGCGCTGCACCAGGTTGCCCTGGATGAAATCCACGCCGCTCATCCACAGCGTGGCGGCAGCCTGGGGGTCTTCGACCTGCTGGCCGATCACCTGCAGGCCAAGGCGGTGCGCCTGCTCGATGGCCTCGCGCATTTCGTCACGCACCTGGCCATCGTCCAGGCCCGAGGAATAGCGTGCCGACAGCCGCACGTAACCCAGGGGCAACTGCGCCAGCAGGGCACGGGCTTCGGCGTCGGGTCGATACTGGCTGAGGCAGAGCTGCACGCCGGCCGGCACCATCGCGCTGCAGAATTCCTGCAGCGACAGCGCGTGGATCAGTGCATCCTCCTGGCGCACGTCGATCACCAGCGACGACCCTTCGATCCCTCTGGCGGCCAACAGCGACAGCAGCTCGGCAGCGTAGCCATCGCGGGTGAGGCTGCGCGCGGACTGGGTGACGAACAGGCGGAGGCCACGGCCCTCGCCGCGGCGTCGCTGCATGGTGTCGATGGCGAGCGACAGCACGCGGTGGTCGATCTCGTGCAGCAGGCCGGCGGCATCGGCAGCGGGCAGGAATTCCGCGGCGGTATACAGCCGGCCATCGCGGTCACGCATGCGCGCCAGCGTCTGGTATTGCGCCTCCTCGCCGCCGGCGACGGCCACGATCGGCTGGAAGGCGAGCTCGAAGCCGTGGCCGTCGACCGCTTCCCGCACCATGTCGGCCAAGCCGACGTCTTCACGGATATCCGGTTGCGTGGCGGGTTGCCATTCGGCGATGCCGATGGGCGTGGTTCGCGCGCTGCGCAGCGCCTGTTCCGCCGAGGCCAGCGCACTGCCGGCATCGTTGAAGCCGTGCGACAGCGATGCATAGCCGACCAGGCCGCGCAGGCGCACGGTCTGGCTGCCGGCTGCGAACGGCTCCCGGCCAAGGCCGTCGCGCAGCGCGCGGGCGAAGGCGGCCAGGTCCTGCGTGCCAGACACGTCGGTGGCGAAGACCAGGAAGGTGTTGTCGTTGAGTCGCGAGGCAGGGTGTCCGCCCGCCAGCGTGCCGATGTGGCGGCCGGCGTCGGTCAGCACCGATTCCAGGGCGGCATAACCGTAGCGGTCGCGCAGCGCGCTGGTGCCCTCCACCTCGAGGAAGAACAGGCCGCCGTCGCGTGTTCCGGCGATCGCCCCGGACAGCAGTTGCAACATCTGCGGGCGGGTGTGCAGGCCAGTGGCAGGGTGGCGTTCGGCCGGTTTGGCGGCGCCCTGCAGCGCGCGGGCGCGGCGGACCCGGTTCTGCACGGTCAGCACGAGGTGCCGCGGGCGCACCGGCTTGTTCAGGAAATCGTCGGCGCCGACATCCAGCACCTCGAACTGGCGTTCCGGGTCCGGGTCGCCGGTCAGGAACACGATCGGTACCCGTCCCAGCTCGGCGTGGGCTCGGATCAGTCCGGTCAGCTCCACGCCATCCATGCCCGGCATGTGCAGGTCCATCAACACGAGGTCCGGCTGGAACTGCTCCAGCGACGTGATCACCTCGCCCGGTGCGCCGGCCACCAATGCCTGCATGCCGGCGCCATTGATCACGCTCTCGGCGAACAGCGCCTGGCTGGGATCGTCCTCGACGATCAGCACGCGATACGGGGCGTCGGCCTTGCTGTCGCTGTCTTCCGCCCGGCGTGAGGCGACCAGCGCCGGCAGCTCCGCCAGTGGATCCGGGGCTTCCGCCCCGGGCGCTTCGGCGGGCTGCGCATCGGTCGCCCAGCGCCGCCAGTAGTGTGCAGGCGGGAATTCGGCGCGGGTGCGGGCGTCGGCGGCGGACATCCCTTGAACTGTGCCGGGATGGGCCGGAGGAGGCAACTTCTTTCTTGTGCGCTGCGTCGCAGCCAGCAATCCTGGCGATGGCAGTGGCCATCGCAATGGCGACATCGCAGCGTCCGTGCCGGTGCGTGCTGCGCCGCGCAGCGTCGTCAACAGCCCGCCCAGCGCCGCGGACCAGGGCGCATCGATGCTGTTTGCCTGCGCATGCAGCCGTGCGGTTTCGTCGACAAGCGTATCCAGGGAGTCGGCCGAGAGCCCGTCGGGCAGGCGCAACCTTGCTTCGACGGTGTCGAGGTGCCGATGCAAGGACTGCAATGTTTCCTGGACCAGGCCCTCCGGTCCAGCCGCCATGCCTGTCATCGACGATCCCCCCGTGGCTTCGTCGTGTGATGGGTGTGAGCCCGGCGCGCGATCGTTCGTGCCGCGGGCGGGCCGCGCGTCCTGACGCACGTCTCCGGAAAGACGGGATCGGCCGCGCCGGGAGGCCAGCATGCGCCCCGGCGGGTGCGTGGGGTCAGGGCATGACCGGCCGGGGCGCCCGCCGGAACAGCTTGCGCCAGATCCACCACACCACCAGCGCGAAGCCGACACTCACGGCCACCACCAGCGCCAGCGCCACCCAGGGATAGGCGAAGGCCAGGGCCAGTGCGCCCACCACGGCCACATCCTCGGTAACCGAAGCGGTCCAGTTGCTCAACGGCTCCGGCGAGGTGTTCATCAGTGCCCGCGAGCCTGACTTCAGCAGGTGGCTGGTCAGCGCCACGCCCGCGCCGGTGGCCAGCATGCCGGCGCCCAGGTCGCCATCGGGCGACAGCGTGGCGGCGGCCAGGAAGGCGCCGGCCGGCACCCGGGCCAGCGTCTGCAGCAGGTCCCAGCCGGAATCGACCCCGGGGATCTTGTCGGCGAAGAACTCGGTGACCGCCAGCGCGCCGGACACGCCCACCACCCACGGCGAGGTGGCCACTGCCAGCGCAGGCGGCAGCTCCAGCCAGCCCAGCATGCCGGCGATGCCGATGCCGAAGACGGTCAGGTACACCCGGATCCCGGCCAGCCAGGCCAGCAGGATGCCGATGGCGAACAGATGGGCTTCCGACATCGCATTGCCCCCGGCGCGGCCATGAACGTGCGCAGTATAGGCAGCGCACGGGACGGATGCAGGCAGCGGCGGCTGGCGATACGCTTCGGGGCATGAGCGAATCGACACCTCCGGCGGCCGACCCCGGCGAATCGCCGTCCGGCGCGATCCGGCAGACCGCCGCCCGGCACCCATGGTGGGCCTACGGCGCGTTGGCCGTGCTGCTGGCGGCGCTGCTGTTCGGCGCCTGGGGCGTGTGGACGGTGGCGTCCGGTGGCGCGGGCGGTGGAAGCTCGTCCGCGGGTCACCGGGTCGAGCTGGAGCGGCTGGAGCAGGAAGTGGCCACGCTCAAACGCTCCGACCAGATCAGCCGCGACGCCAATGCCGAACTCCAGGCCTCGCTGGCGGCCCGCGACGAGGAGATCGCGGGCCTGCGCTCCGACGTGGCCTTCTACGAGCGCTTCGTCGGTGCCACCGCGCAGCCGCGCGGGCTGGCGGTGCACGAGCTGGAACTGCGCCCGCAGCAGGCCGATGGCCAGGTCTGGCACTTCATCGCCACCCTCACCCAGACCCGCGACCGCGACGCGCCCAGCGCCGGCCGGCTGACGCTGTCGGTCGAGGGCACGCAGGACGGGCGGCTGCAGCGGCTGTCGTGGGCCGACCTGCGCCAGCAGCCGGACGCCAATGGCAGCGAGTATTCGTTCCGGTACTTCCAGCGCGTCGAGGGCGACATCATCCTGCCGCCGGGCTTCGTGCCGCTTCGCATCCATACCCGGCTGGCGCCGTCGTCCGGCGCGCCGATCGAACGCACCATTCCGTGGGCCGAAGCGGCACGGGTGGCGGTTGACGGTTGAACTCGGCCGATTGCCGCCCCATCCTGATCGACATGGAACTCTTCGACTCCGCTGCCCCCGGCTACCAGTCGCTCGAACGCCCGCTGGACTTCACCCCCGCGGCGGCGGGCAAGGTGCGCGAACTGATCGACGGCGAGGGCAATCCCGGCCTCAAGCTGCGGGTGTACATCCAGGGCGGCGGCTGCTCCGGCTTCCAGTACGGCTTCGAGTTCGACGAACAGCAGGCCGAGGACGACCTGGCCGTGGTGACAGACGGCGTGACCCTGGTGGTCGACCCGCTCAGCCTGCAGTACCTGATGGGCGCGTCGGTGGATTACGTGGAAAGCCTGCACGGCGCGCAGTTCACCATCCGCAACCCCAACGCCAAGTCGACCTGCGGTTGCGGGTCCTCGTTCACCGTCTGACGTCGCGTCGCATGCCGTCGCCGTCGTTCGCCTTCATCGATGGCGCGTTGGATCGCGCCGAGCATGTCCGCAGCGATTCCGCCCGGCTGGCGACGCTGTGGCCGGATGCGCGCGTGCTGCTGCTCGATGCCGACGGCCGCGCGCAGGCCGACGATGCGGGCGCATTGCGCGCCAGTACCGGTGCACGGCATCCGGACCGTAGCGCCGATGCGGTGCTGCTGGGACTCGATGGCGGACAGGCCTGGTTCGCGTTGCCGCTGCTCGCGGATGAGTCTGGCGACAGCGACCAGCGCGTCGACCTGCGCACCGCCGCGGCCACCTGGCCGGTGCGCGACGCCACTGCCTTCGCACAGGCGCGCGCCGTGCTGCACTGGCGCGCCCGGCACCGTTACTGCGGTGCCTGCGGTGGTGCCCTGCGTTACGACCGTGCCGGCTGGCTGGGCCGCTGCACGCAATGCCACCTCGAGCATTACCCGCGTACCGATCCGGCGGTGATCGTGGCGGTGACCGATGGCGAGCGACTGCTGCTCGGCCGCCAGGCGAACTGGCCGGCGCGACGCTATTCCACGCTGGCCGGTTTCGTCGAACCCGGCGAGACCCTGGAGCAGACCGTGGTGCGCGAAGTGTTCGAGGAATCGGCGGTGCGCGTGCGCAGCTGCCGCTACCTGGCCTCGCAACCGTGGCCGTTCCCGTCGTCGCTGATGCTTGGTTTCGTGGCCGAGGCCGAGACGGACGTGCCGCGCGTCAACGACGTGGAACTCGAGGACGCGCGCTGGTTCACGCGCGACGAAGTGGGCGCTGCGTTGCGTGGCGAGACGAAGGACGCGGGCCTGCTGGTCTCGCCGCGCCTGTCGATCTCGCGCTGGCTCATCGAGACCTGGCACGCATCGTTGTAGGCCCGGGCCGCGCCTGCGCCCGCTGCCGTCATCCCGGGGAACGACCGGACCCGGCGCGTTCAACCGCTTCAAGGCCCTCAATGACGCTGGGCCCCGGCGTTCGCCGGGGTGACGGGAATCGCGATGCGAACGGATCGCGCCCCGTCAGGCCACGTCCCCCCGCAACGCCCGCACCTTCGCTTCCAGCTGCGCCGCGGTCACCGTGGGGTCTTCGATCGGCGCATCCGCCATCACCACGATGTGCGCACGGAACCTGCGCGGCACGCGCATGCGCCGCAGCCGTGAATCGCGCCGGCTCCACATGCTGCTCCACAGCCCGCGCAGCGCCATCGGCACCACCGGCACCACCTGCCCCCGCGCGGCGGCGCGTTCGAGGATCGTCTCGACGCCGGACTTGAATGCCGCGATCTCGCCGTCGGACGTCAGCTTGCCCTCGGGGAAGATGCCGACGATCTGGCCGTCGGCCAGCGCCGCGTCGATGGCGTCGAACGCGCGCTGCATCAGCGCCGCATCCTCCTTCGGACTGGCGATCGGGATCGCCTTCGCGGTGCGGAAGATCCAGCGCATCAACGGGATCTCGAAGATGCGGTAGTACATGACGAAGCGTACCGGCCGCGGGATGGTCGCCGACAGCACCAGCGCGTCCATGTAGCTGACATGGTTGCAGACCACCAGCGCCGCGCCCTCGTCCGGCACGTGTTTCTCGATGCCGTGCAGCTCCAGCCGGTACAGCAGGCGCACCATCAGCCAGCTGACGAAGCGCATGAAGAATTCGGGCACCACGGTGAAGATCCAGATCGCCACCAGGAGGTTGGCGATCGCCAGCGCCAGGAACACCTGCGGGATGCTCCAGCCCAGCGCCTTCTGCGTGACCAACATGGTCGCCGCGGCCAGCACGATGAAGCCGGAGTTCTGGATGTTCAGCCCGGCGATCACCCGCGACAGTTCGTGGCGCGGCGAACGCTCCTGGATCAGTGCGAACAGCGGCACCACGAAGAAACCGGCGAACAGGCCGATGCCCAGCAGGTCGACGATCACCCGCGCGCTGCCATCGGCGCGCACGAAACCCATCATGCCGTTACCGGTGCCGACCTGCAGGCCGGTGTGCGCGAACGACAGGTCGAGGATGAAGGCGCTCATGCCGATCGCACCCAGCGGCACCAGGCCGATCTCCACCGTGCGCCCGGACAGCTTCTCGCACAGCAGCGAACCCACGCCCACGCCGACCGAGAACAGCGCCAGCGCGAAGATGTACAGCGTCTCGTCGCCGCCCAGGTGCACGCGCGCATACGCCGGCAACTGCGAGGTCAGCACGGTGCCGACGAACCAGAACCACGACACGCCCAGCACCGAATTGCGTACCGCCAGTTGCTTGCGCGCCAGCTTGAGCATGCGCACCGATTCGGGCACCGGATTCCAGTTGATCTGCAGGTCCGGCGCACCGGCCTCGACCCGCGGCACCAGCCGCGCGATCAGGTTGCCGGCCACCGCCAGCGCCACCACCGTGCCGCCGGCCACCCACGGCCCCTGGTCGCCGGCCAGCTTGAACAACAGGCCGCCGACGACCATGCCCAGCAGGATCGACATCGACGTGCCCATTTCCACCAGGCCGTTGCCGCCCGTCAGTTCCTCGGGCTTGAGCACGGACGGCAGGATCGAATACTTCACCGGCCCGAACAGCGTGGACTGCACGCCCGTGGAAAACAGCGCCAGCAGCAGCAGCGGCAGGTTCTGCAGCGCGAAGCCCAGCGCCGCCACGCCCATGATGCCGATCTCCATCGCCGTGGTGATGCGGATCAGGCGCTGTTTCTCCAGCTTCTCCGCGATCTGCCCGGCGAAGCCGGAGAACAGGAAGTAGGGCAGGATGAACACCGCCGGCGCCAGTGTCGCGTACAGCGCCAGCTGTTCGTCGCTGGCCTGCAGCCAGAACAGCATGCCGATGATCGCCTGGCGGAAGACGTTGTCGTTGAGCGCATTGATCGACTGCACCGAGAAATACGGCAGGAAGCGGCGCTGCCGCAGCAGGTCGAACTGGGAGTGGTTGTCGCGGGGGTCTGCCATGTGGCCTCCGTGGCTCGCGGCGAGTGTAGCGGGGCGATGCGGCGGTCGATACGCCGCCGGCGAGGTGGCGTCGCGTTGTACCGGAGGGAGCGTGGCGCGTCACCTCGTGCGCCCATCCCCGAGCCGGGCCACGCCGCCGACGTGCCCGGGGACAGTGCGTTCTACGCCGCGCGCAACCACGCGACATGCCCGGGTGTAGATTCGCAACGACAGATCGCAATGCGAGACAGCCCGGTGGCCACACCCATGATGCCCGCCGCCTTCCTCGGCCACGGCAGCCCGATGAACGCACTGGAACGCAACCGGTTCACCGAGGCGTGGCGGCGCTTCGGGGCGTCGGTGCCGAGACCGCGCGCGATCCTGGTGGTGTCGGCGCACTGGTATGTCAACGCGCTGGCGGTCACCGCGATGCCGCGGCCCCGGACCATCCACGACTTCTACGGCTTCCCGCAGGCGCTGTTCGACGTGCAATACCCGGCGCCGGGCCTCCCCGACCTGCATGGCGAGATCGCGGAGCTTGTGAAGCCCGATCGCGCCGGCGCCGACATCGACAGCTGGGGGCTGGACCACGGCACCTGGTCGGTGCTGGTGCACGCCTTTCCGCAGGCCGACATCCCGGTGGTGCAATTGTCGATCGATGCGCGCAAGCCCTTCGCCTGGCACCTCGCGCTCGGTGCCAGACTGGCCGAACTGCGCCGTCGCGGAATCTTGGTGGTCGGCAGTGGCAACGTGGTGCACAACCTGCGCGCGATCGATTGGCAGCAGCCGGATGGCGCCTTCGACTGGTCGCGCCGTTTCGACGCGGCCGTGCGGGACCTGATGCGGTGGCGTCCGCATGATGTGCCGTCACTGGTGTCGCATCCGGACTTCCGCAGCGCCGTTCCGACGGACGAACACTTCCTCCCGCTGCTGTACCTCGCGGGCATGGCCGCGGCGGACGACGTGCAGGCGGATGTACTGGTCGATGGCTATGCCTACGGCTCGCTGTCCATGGCCGCGTACGCGGTGGACGCGCAATGCCCGCAGGCCGCCGGCATCGGCACGGGTGCCGCGCCGCTGGACACGGCCCTGCCGCCCGAGGACGCGAACGTCTGACGGGCACTGTCGGTCGGTCCATTCAAGCATCGTCCTGCCGGCGACTGCGAAGCGTTGGGTCGAATGCGCCGACCACCACGAACCGGGGTGCGGCGATGGCGGGAGCCCGCGCCGTAGTGGCCTCAGCCTGGCTCGCGGTCGATCGCCCGCCAGCCGATGTCGTGGCGGTGGAACTCGCCCGGCCAGCTGATGCCCGCGACTTCGGCGTAGGCCTTGCGCTGGGCGTCGGCGACGGTGTCGCCGATGGCGCATACGCACAGTACGCGGCCACCCGCGGTCACCACGTGGTCGCCCTCGATGCGCGTGCCGGCGTGGAACACCTTCGTGTCCTCTACGGGCGGAGCGTCCCAGGCATTGATGGTGTCGCCGATCCGCGCGGCGCCGGGATAGCCTTCCGCCGCCATCACCACGCCCAGCGACGGACGCGGGTCCCACTGTGCGTCGATCGTGTCGAGTCGGCCGTCGATCGCGGCTTCCACCAGGTCCAGCAGGTCCGATTGCAGGCGCAGCATGATCGGCTGCGTCTCCGGATCGCCGAAGCGCACGTTGAACTCGATCACCCTTGGCGCGCCGGACGCATCGATCATCAGGCCCGCGTACAGGAAACCGGTGAACGGCGTGCCGTCGGCCGCCATGCCGGCGACGGTGGGTTCGACGACCTCGCGCATCACCCGCGCATGCACCTCGGGCGTGACCACCGGTGCCGGCGAATACGCGCCCATGCCACCGGTGTTGGGGCCGGTGTCGCCATCGCCGACGCGCTTGTGGTCCTGGCTGGTGGCCATCGGCAGCGCGGTGCGGCCGTCGACCATCGAAATGAAACTCGCTTCCTCGCCGTCGAGGAACTCCTCGATCACCACGCGCGCGCCGGCTTCACCAAACGCGTTGCCGGCAAGCATGTCGCGCACGGCCGATTCCGCATCGGCCAGGGTCATCGCCACGATCACGCCCTTGCCCGCGGCCAGGCCATCGGCCTTGACCACGATCGGCGCGCCCTTGTCGCGGAGGTAGGCCAGTGCGGGCTCGACTTCGGTGAACACGCCGTAGTACGCCGTGGGAATCCCGTGGCGTGCGAGGAAATCCTTGGCGAAGGCCTTGCTGCCTTCCAGCCGCGCGGCGGCCGCCGTGGGTCCGAAGATGCGCAGCCCGGCGGCGCGGAAACGGTCCACCACGCCCGCGACCAACGGCACTTCCGGGCCCACGACGGTCAACGCGATGTCTTCGTCGCGCGCCAGCCGCAGCAGGCCGTCGAGGTCATGCGCATGGACAGGTGCGTTGCGGCACTTCGGCTCGCGCGCAGTGCCGGCGTTGCCGGGCGCCACGATCACCTCCCCGACGCGCGGTGATTGCGCCAGCTTCCACGCCAGCGCGTGTTCGCGTCCGCCGGAACCGATGACGAGCAGCTTCATGTCGGAGTGTCCTTGCGTGCCTGTCGGGTGCGGCGCGCCTTGAGGCTGTCCAGCGTCACCGCGGCGATGGTGAGGACGGTCATCGGAATCACCACGTACACCATGCCGAACCGGAAATCGGCCAGCGCGGCGTGGCTGGAAGCCGCCATCAACAGGTAGGCAGTGTACGCAACGTAGTAACCGACGAACACCGCGCCTTCCCAGCGCGAGATGCAGTGGCCGGTGAAGAAGATCGGGAGGCAGGCGACGGCGACTGCGGTCATCACCGGCAGGTCGAAGCGCAATGCCACCGGATGCACGGGCACGCCTTCGCTCGCGATCAGCGCGGTGCCGCCCAGCACCAGCAGCAGGTTGAAGATGTTGCTGCCGACGATGTTGCCGACCGCCAGGTCGCGTTCGCCGCGGATGGCGGCGAGGATGGACGTGGCGATCTCGGGCAGCGACGTGCCCACCGCTACCACCGTGAGCCCGATGATCAACTCGCTCAGGCCCAGCGCGGTCGCCATGCCGGTCGCGGCCTGCACCAGCAGGCGCGCGCCGCCCACCAGCAGCGCCAGGCCCACGGCCATCAGCAGGACCTGCCGCACCACGCCGGCCTTCTTGGCCGCCACGCCATTGCCGTCCCGCACCTCGGGACGTTCAGGCACCTGCTCGGGCGTGCGCAGCGCCAACCGGATCAGGAACACCGTGTAGGCCACGGCCCCCGCCAGCAGCACGCCACCCTCCCAGCGTGCGATGTGTCCGTCGAGTGCCATCACGAAGCACAGCACCGAGGCACCGATCATGATCGGCACGTCCAGCCACACCAGCTGGCGTTGCACCACCAGGGGCGTGATCAGCGCGACCACGCCCAGCACCAGCAGCACGTTGGCGATGTTGCTGCCGACGATGTTGCCCAGCGCCAGGTCCGGCGACCCGGACAGCGCGCCGTCGATGCTGATCGCCAGCTCCGGCGCGCTGGTGCCGATGGACACCACGGTCAGGCCGACGATGATGGGCGCCAGGCCCAGCGCCAGCGCAAGTCGCGACGCGCCGCGTACCAGTGCCTCGGCACCGACCAGCAGCAGGACGAGGCCCGCCGCGAACAGCAGTGCGAGCATCACGGTGGTGTCGCCCCGCACGCGCTTGCCGGCATTTCGACTTCGAAGAACACGTTGTCCTCGCGGTCGAGAAAGCGGCGCGCCAGCCGCACGTCGCTGTCGAGCAGTCTTTCCAGCGCGGGATGCGCGCACAGCAGGCGCAAGTCGTCCTGTTCGTCCTGCCGCAGTTCCTCGAAGCGGGGGTGTTCACGCGTCTTGATGGCGTTGCCGCCGGGGCTGCGGATCACCTGCACCAGGGCATCTCCTTCGATCGACACCGATTCGATGACAAGGTCCTCGACATGCGCCGCGGGCAGCGTGGCCGCCATTGCGTCGCGCGCCTGCTGCAGCGCTCGCGCATCGTCGCCGCCGCATGCCGCCAGCAGGCTGCACAACATTCCCGCGAGGAAGCAACCGGATCGCATCGTCATCTCCGTGCGCGCAGGGCGTGGATGGGTCAGTGGCGGAAGTGGCGTACGCCGGTGAACACCATGGCGATGCCGTGTTCGTCGGCCGCGGCGATGACCTCGCTGTCGCGCATCGAGCCGCCCGGCTGGATCACCGCCTTGATGCCGGCCTGCGCCGCGGCGTCGATGCCGTCGCGGAACGGGAAGAACGCATCGCTGGCCATGGCCGAGCCTTCGACCTGCAGCCCCGCATCCGCCGCCTTGATGCCGGCGATGCGCGCCGAGTACACGCGGCTCATCTGTCCGGCGCCGACGCCGATGGTGCGGTTCTGCTTCGCATAGACGATGGCGTTTGACTTGACGAACTTCGCCACCTTCCACGCGAACAGCAGGTCGTCGAACTGCGCGTCGGTCGGCACCAGCTTCGACACCACCTTGAGCGCGTCGCGCGTCACCACGCGATCGTCGGCGGTCTGCATCAGCATCCCGGAGCCGACGCGCCTGGTATCGATGAAACCGGTCGATGCCGGCGCCAGGGGAATGCGCAGCACGCGCACGTTGGCCTTCTTCCTGGCGTAGTCCAGCGCGGCGGGCTCGTAGTCCGGTGCGATCAGCACTTCGACGAACTGGTGGTCGAGGATCGCCTTCGTGGTGGCCGCATCCAGCGGGCGGTTGAACGCGAGGATGCCGCCGAAGGCGCTGGTCGGGTCGGTGGCGTGGGCGAGTTCATAGGCCTCGCCGCAGGCCACGCCGACGGCCACGCCGCAGGGGTTGGCGTGCTTGACGATCACGCAGGCCGGCGCGTCGAACTGGCGCACGCATTCCCAGGCGGCATCGCTGTCGGCGATGTTGTTGTAGCTCAACTCCTTGCCCTGCAGCTGTTCGAACGTAGCGAGGGAGCCGGGCGCGGGGTGAAGGTCGCGGTAGAACGCCGCCTGCTGGTGCGGGTTCTCGCCGTAGCGCAGGTCCATGACCTTGACGAAGCTGCCGTTGGCCTGCGCGGAAAAGGGCGCGCGCACCGGCACGTCGGCCGAGGCGTCGGTGATCGCCGAGAGGTAATTGCTGATCGCGGCGTCGTACTGCGCGACGCGGTTGAACGCGGCGACCGACAACGCGAACCGCATCTTCGCCGACAGCGCACCGTGGTTCGCATCGAGTTCGGCCAGCACGTCGGCGTACTGCGATGGATCGGTCGCCACCGCCACGCGCGCGAAGTTCTTGGCCGCGCTGCGCAGCATCGCCGGGCCACCGATGTCGATGTTCTCCACCGCATCGGCCAGCGTGCAGTCCGCCTTCGCGGTGACCGATTCGAACGGGTACAGGTTCAGCACCAGCAGGTCGATCGCAGCGATGCCGTGCTCGGCCATCACCGCATCGTCGATGCCGGCGCGACCCAGCAGGCCGCCGTGGACCTTCGGGTGCAGCGTCTTGACGCGGCCGTCCATCATCTCGGGAAAGCCGGTGACCTCGCTCACGTCGCGCACGGACAGGCCCGCGTCGCGCAATGTCCGGGCAGTGCCGCCGGTGGACAGCAGTTCGACGCCATGCGCATCGAGCGCGCGGGCCAGTTCGAGCAGGCCGGTCTTGTCGGACACGGACAGCAGGGCCCGGCGGACGGGCAGCAGGTCAGGCATCGTGGTTGGGCGGGCGTGGAGGGGGCGCCATTGTAATCCGCAGCGCTGATGCGGCGGCGGCGCGACGCGCGGCTTCTGCGGCGAGCCCGTCGACCCCGGCGACGTTACGCGTCCAGCCCGTACTCGCGCAGCTTCTTGCGCAACGTGCTGCGATGGATGCCCAACAGCGTCGCGGCTCGGCTCTGGTTGCCGTCGCAGTGCTCCAGCACTTCGACGAACAGCGGGATCTCGAGTTCGCGCAGCGCGATTTCGTACAGGTTGTCCGCTGCATGGCCATTCAGGTCGCCGAGGTAGCGTCGGACGGAATTGGCGACATGCTCGCGCAGCGGCGCGCGTGGCTGCGCGCGTTGCGTGGCGTCGGTACGTTCGGGGGTGTTCAAGGATGCATCCGGATCGCGTTGGGACAGCATCGCCGCGCTGCGCTGCAAAGGCGGCCGCGACGAGGGGGGAGCGAGTCTAGCGCGTCGTCGTGCGTGGCGCCAATGCAGCGTTGCGATCAGTGGAAATCGAACGAAAACGCGACCACGTTCGCAGCCGGCTCCCGCACGTCCAGGCGGATCATCGCGCTCTGTCCGCTGGACAACGTGGCTTCCGTGGGCATTTCGCCCAGGTATTCATCGGGCGCGAAATCGCGCATGCCGATGCTGCGGCCCTCCACGTCCGACAGCGTCAGCACCACGCGTGGCCACGCCTGTGGCCAGCGTGCGTCGTTGCGCAGCGTTGCCGTGGCGCGCAGCACGCCAGGCTGGGTGGGATGCGCGCGCACGTCGCGCGCGACCAGGTGGAACGCGGCTGGCTCACGCCAAGGCGGCAGGTTGCAGCCGAGCGCACCGCACAGGGTGGCCAGCAGCGGCCGCCAGCTTGCATCCATGGACAGGCGTGCACGATCGGCCAGCAGGATCTGCAGGATCAGCAGCGCGGAAAGCGCGCCGATTGCCGCGGGTGCGACCCAGCGTCGCCGGGGTGTCGCTGGGGCCGACGCATGACGCGACGCAGCGAAACTTGGCGCGGAGGCTTTCGACCGCGGGGCGGCCGGATCGGTCTTTGTCGAGGGGTCCTGCGACGCAGCGGGCGGGGTCGGGACGAGCGCCCCGGACAGGCCTTCGACATTGCCTGACTGGATGTCTTCCGACTGCGTGCCTTGCACGGGTCGGGTCGCCCCACCTTCCGCTGCGTCGACCCGGGTCACGTCGGCAGTGTCGACCGTCGGCGATACGGTCGACGCATCCGTTGACACGGTCGCTGCGCCGGGCGACAGGCCACTGTCTTCGTCCAGCGGCGCGCCGACGAAGCCTGGCGCGTCCTGCGCCGCGTCGTCCCCGTCGTGCAGGTCGTCGCGCCTGGCCAGCGCGGCCACCAGGTCGGCCGCGCGACGCCAGGCGCCGTCAGGGTCGTCCGAGTGTTCCCGTGCGGCGTTGCCTGCGCCATCCTCCGGCGCTGCTGCTTCGCCATCGTGAAGGGTTTCGATCGGTTCGGCAGTGGGCTGCGTCGGAGCGGCCTGATCGCCATCCGCGGAAGGCGATGCGGCGTCCGGCACCTGCGCAGGCGCATCCGATTCGCGCAGCGCGCCCTGGCAGCGCGGGCAACGTTCCGGCGGCGCATCGGTCGCGGGGTCGGTGGCGACCAGTGCGTTGCAGTGGCGGCAGTTGATGAACATGCCGCTATTCAAGCATGCCGGCGCAAGCGTCAGGCATGCATGCCGTCACCTGCGCACGCCGTCGATGCGGACCCAGTCGCCCTGGCGTGCGACGTGAAGCCTGTCGAACCAGGGGCGGAAACGTCGCAGAAGATCTTCTTCCTGCCCGTCCAGGATGCCCGACAGCGCGATGCGTCCGCCGGGCGCGGTGCGGTCGGCCAGCGTGTCGGCGAGGGCGTCGAGTGCCGAGGCCAGGATGTTTGCGATGACGACGGGATACGTTCCACGCGGGTCATCCGCGGGCGCGAATACGTCCAGCCGGTCGCCCACGGCATTGCGCCCGGCGTTGTCGCGCGTGGCCAGAAGGGCTTGCGGATCGTTGTCGATCCCCACCGCCTGCGCCGCGCCCAGCTTCAGCGCCGCCAACGCGAGGATGCCGCTGCCGCAACCGAAGTCGAGCACGGTCGTGTCCTGCAGCGTGCCCTCGACCGCCAGCGCGTCGAGCCACTGCAGGCACAGCGACGTGGTGGGGTGCGTGCCGGAACCGAAGGCCAGGCCTGGGTCGAGCCGCACGATGGCGGCCTCATCGCTGCTTGCCTCGGCCGGAAGGTCGCGGTTCCACGGCACGATCCAGGTCCGCTCGCCGAAGCGCAGCGGCTCATACTGGTCCATCCACACGCGTTCCCAGTCCTGGTCGTCGACCTTGCGGAAGCTGGCGCCCGACCAGTCCAGGCCCGGATCGAAGGCCTCCAGCGTGGCCAGCAGCAGCAGCGCATCGGCATCGCCCGGGAACAGCGCGGCCAGCACCATCTCCTGCCACAGCGGCGTCTCGCCCACGCCCGGCTCGAAGATCGCCTGTTCGTCGGCGTCATCCAGGTGCGCGTCCTGCATCGTCACCGACAGCGCGCCCACGTCTTCCAGTGCCCGTTCGACGCGGGGCTGTTCGGTTTCGCTGCAGCGGACGGTGAGTTCGAGGAAAGGCATGGCGTCGAAGCGTGTGGGTGAGGCGCGGCGGCTGTACGGAAGTGGATGGCCGTACACGGCAGATCGCCGGTGGGCGCAATAAGATACCGGTTCTGCATCGAGGTGCGATGCGACGGTTCGCCACCTTCGCCCGTAGTTGCACAGGCTCGCCCGTCGGGGCGGTGCGTGGCTTTCTCCCACAGGACGGCATGCAAACAGCGCACATCCCCCGCCCGACAGCCTCGCGCGCCATGCGCGCCCTGGTGGTGCGTGGCGTGCTCGTGCTGTCGGCCTTGGTCGCGTCATCGGCGTTGCTGGGCGGTTGTGCGCAGCCGGACGTGGCACAAACGCATGAGGCGATCCCTGCGCCGGCCGTGCGATCTGCCGGGTCGAAGGGCGGCGGCGCTGACCCGGCGAGCCGCGCGGCGTCGGCCGTGGCGCGGGACCTGCACGATGCGGCATCCGCGGCGCCGCTGCAGCCGGACCTGCGCACGGCGTTCAACGCGTCGCGCGACCTCTACCGATACGCGCAGGCACTGGCACCCGCGGTGCACGCCGGAGATGCGGATGCGACGTGGCTGATGGCGCGCGTGGTCGATACCTGTGCTGTTTACGCCACGGATCCGGCGGCATACGCACGGGATTCGCGATTGCTGCAGGACATGGGCCTGGATGCCGGGGCGGCGCTGCGTGCTGCGCGCGATCATGTCGCAAGTCGCTGCGGGCGCTTCGTGGCGGGCGATGATTTTTCGTTGGCACGGACGACGCAGCTTCGGCGTGACGCCGCGCAGGCCGGCAGCCTGGCCGCGGAGGCCGAACTGCTGGCCGCAGGTCAGCCGCTGGAGGCAGGGGAAGACTACGCCCAGGAGCTTCTGGAGCGCGTGCATGCGTCATTCGATGGCGAAGCCTACAGCGCGATTGCGCCCGCCGTGGGCGGCCTGTCGACCGCTTCGCTGTTCGGGCAGCGCGACGTGGCGCCGCAGTACAGGGAGCTGGTCTGGCACCTCGCAGCGTGCCGCCTGGGCATGGACTGCGGCCCCGACAGCCCATTGATGACGTCGTACTGCGTCAACGGCGGCATCTGTTCGCGCGACCGGGCGCAGGGTTTCGAAGAGTTCGCATATGACGCAGCAGTGCCGCGACAAAGCGCCGACGTGGTGCGGCGTGCGGTCGATGCGCTGGTCGGGAGAAGAGGAGAGTGATGATGAAGTTCCGTTTGCGGTCACGGGGAACGGGTACGCTGTTCTGGCTGTCGCTCTTTTCCGTGTATGCGGTGGCGGCTGCCGGGGTGGTGGTGCTGGATGCGAACAGCCGCGACCACGCCGACCTGTCCCAGGTCGCCACGGTGACGGTCTATGCCCCGGAAGAGATGCGTGCCGTCGGCGCCGCGCAGATGGCAGCCGTCTATCGCGCGAGCAGTGGTACGCCGTTCACCTCGCTTCCACCCGGCAGCACCGTGCGCGTGGTCTGGCCCGACGGTTCCAGCGAGTACGTCGCCATCGTGAACCCCGCCGCACGCAATGGCGTGCGCACGTTGCCCGGCACGCAGCGTAACGGAGAGTGGGAAGAGGTAGCGCCCGGAACGTCCGAAAAAACGCAGGAATCGGCTCGAGCGGAGCGAGTCCGCGGCAGGCCTCAGAGCCTGGAGGAATCAGCACGCGATAGCGCGAGATAACGAAGCCGTGGATCTTCTCCGCGGGCGCGCCGACCCGACACCGGGTGTAGTGCAAGGTGTCATGCATCAACGCTGATGGCCGCCGATATCACCCGATCGACAGCGCCTTTTCCTTGCGCTCCGCCAGCCGCTTCTCGAGGTAGTGGATGTTCTGTCCACCGGCCTGGAAGCCGGCGTCGGCCATGATCCGCTGCTGCAGCGGGATGTTGGTCTTGATGCCGTCCACCACCATTTCGCTCAGCGCCACGCGCATCCGTGCGATCGCCTGCTCGCGGTCGGCACCGTGCACGATCAGCTTGCCGATCATCGAGTCGTAGTTCGGCGGTACCGCATAGCCTTCGTAGATGTGCGAGTCCACGCGCACGCCGGGGCCGCCTGGTACGTGGAAGTGCTGGATCAGGCCGGGCGAGGGCAGGAAGGTGTCCGGGTCCTCCGCGTTGATGCGGCACTCGATGGCGTGGCCGCCCAGCACGATGTCGCTTTGCTTGATCGTCAGCTTCTGGCCCGACGCGATCTTCAGCTGCTCGCGCACCAGGTCGATGCCCGTCACCAGTTCGGTGACCGGGTGTTCCACCTGGATGCGGGTGTTCATTTCGATGAAGTAGAAACGGCCGTCCTCGAACAGGAACTCGAAGGTGCCGGCGCCGCGGTAGCCGATGCGGATGCACGCTTCCACGCAGACCTTGCCGATCTGGGCGCGCAGCTCCGGCGTGATGCCGGGTGCGGGCGCCTCCTCGACGACCTTCTGGTGGCGCCGCTGCATCGAGCAATCGCGTTCGCCGAGGTGGATGGCGTTGCCCTGGCCGTCGGCGAGCACCTGGATCTCCACGTGGCGCGGGTTCTCCAGGAACTTCTCCATGTAGACCATGTCGTTGCCGAACGCGGCCTTGGCTTCCTGCTTGGTGGTGGCGATGGCGTTCACCAGTGCGGCTTCGGTATGCACCACGCGCATGCCGCGCCCGCCGCCGCCGCCCGCGGCCTTCACGATCACCGGATAGCCGATCTCGGCGGCGATCCTGACGTTGGTCGCCGCGTCGTCGCCCAGCGGGCCGCCGCTGCCGGGCACGCAGGGCACGCCGGCGTCCTTCATCGCGCGGATCGCCTCGACCTTGTCGCCCATCAGGCGGATGGTCTCGGCCTTGGGGCCGATGAAGATGAAGCCGGACTGTTCGACGCGCTCGGCGAAGTCGGCGTTCTCGCTGAGGAATCCGTAGCCGGGGTGGATGGCCTGCGCGTCGGTGACCTCGGCCGCGGCAATGATGCTGGCCATGTCGAGGTAGCTCTTCGGCGACGGCGCCGGGCCGATGCACACCGACTCGTCGGCCATGGCGACGTGCTTGAGGTTGCGGTCGACGGTGGAATGCACCGCGACCGTGCGGATGCCCAGCGCGTGGCACGCGCGCAGGATGCGCAGCGCGATTTCGCCGCGGTTGGCGATGACGACTTTATCGAGCATGGCCAAGGCCTCAGCCGATGACGAAGAGCGGCTGGTCGAATTCGACCGGCTGGCCGCTTTCGCACAGGATCGCGACGATCGTGCCCGAGGTGTCGGCCTCGATCGGGTTGAACATCTTCATCGCCTCGATGATGCCCAGCGTCTCGCCGGCCTTGACCGACTGGCCGACGGCCACGAACGCCGGCTTGTCCGGCGAAGGCGACGCATAGAACGTGCCGACCATCGGCGACTTCACCACGTGGCCGGGCGGCAGCGCGGAACCGCCGGCCGGTTCGCGGCCGCCGGTGGCGCCATCGACCGGCGACAGCATCGGCATCACCGGCTCGGCGGCGCGCGGCGCGGCGGGCGCTGCGGCGGCGGGCGCTGCGTACATCACCGGCGCGGCGCTGCTGCCGCGCGACAGGCGCACCGACTCCTCGCCCTCCTTGATCTCGATCTCGGCGAGGTTCGATTCTTCCAGCAGTTCGATGAGTTTCTTGAGCTTGCGCAGGTCCATGGATGGCCTCGTGATGCCTTGTTGCGAACGGGATGGGGGCGGTCAGCCGGCGGCGTCGAGCTGGTGGAGGGCGGCGTCCAGCGCCAGCCCGTAGCCGAACGCGCCGAAGCCGCAGACCACGCCGACGGCGAGGTCGCTGACATAACTGGTGTGCCGGAACGGCTCGCGCCGGTGCGGGTTGGACAGGTGGATTTCGATGAACGGGATCGCCACTGCCGCCAGCGCGTCGCGGATCGCCACGCTGGTGTGGGTGAAGGCCGCGGGATTGATCAGGATGAAGTCGGTGCCGTCGCCGCGGGCGGCCTGGATGCGGTCGACCAGGGCGTGCTCGGCATTGGACTGGAAGCTTGCCAGCGTGTGGCCGGCGGCTTCGGCCCGGGCCTTGAGGTCGGCATCGATGCTGGCGAGGTCGGCGTGGCCATAGACTTCCGGCTCGCGGAGACCGAGCAGGTTGAGGTTGGGACCATGCAGGACGAGCAGCGTTGCCATCGGGCGACCGGTCGCGGGAATGGCGCGCAGTCTGGGCCAACCGTCCATTACTGTCCAGTTCGCCGACGTTGGCGGAATTTAAGCAGTTGTTTGAGTTGCGACTCTAATCACCGAGCGGCGCCACGCACGGGCCTGTTCGCCGCTGTCGATCCAGTCGGCGCTGGATCGCCGTAACCTGCGGGCGGCCCTGCAGGCCGACAGGAGAACTTCGATGCCCGATCATGAACGCCTGGGCACGCTTTATTACTCGCACAACCTCAATCCGCGGGTGGCGGTGGCCGTGGGGCGCTACCTCCGGGCCCCGCTGGACTACGTGCGCGTGGATCCGATGGGGCGCGACCGCGAAGCGTTCCGCCCGATCAACCCCAATACCCGGGTGCCCGTGCTGGTGGAGCCATCCCGCAGCCTGTGGGAAACCGACGCCATCGCGCTGCGGCTGGCGACCCTGCTCGATGAGCGCTTCTGGCCGGCCGAGCGGCGCGAGGAGGTGTTGCAATGGGTCAGCTGGGGCGGGCACCACTTCACCCGCGCGGCCAATGTCTTCTAAACCGAGCACATCATCGCGCCGCGCCATTTCGGCCGCGGCCCGGATGCGCAGGCGCTGGAGCGCGCAGGACAGGAGTTCCATGCCTTCGCGGCGGTGCTGGACGAGACCCTGGCCGGCCGGACATGGCTGGTCGGAGACCGCCTGAGCTATGCCGATTTCCGCGTGGCGTCCGTATTGCCGTTTGCGGCGGAAGCCCGGCTCCCGCTGGACGGGTATCGCCATATCGAAGACTGGCATGCCCGCCTGATGGACCTCGATGCCTGGCGCAGCCCGTTCGAGGGCCTGGACTGACCGGGATACATCGCCCACAGCCTGCTAGGGGTGCGCCCACCCATCGATCTCGCCGTGCTGGAACGGACCGATCTTCTGTTTCAGCAGGCGGCCATCGGCCGAGACGAGGGCCGTGTAGGGCAGCACGCCGCGGGGGTTTCCCAGCTTGACCCCGGCATCGGCCGGCCCCGGCGTGTCGAGGGCGATGGCATAGGCCACGGGGATGCGCTCCAGGAAATCCTCCACCGCGTCGCGGTCGTCCAGCGCGATGCCGAGCACCTGCACGCCGTCCGCACCCTGTTCGCGGGCATAGCGGTCCAGTTCCGGCATTTCCTCAATGCAGGGCCCGCACCAGCTGGCCCACAGGTTGATCAGCACCGGTTGGCCGGCATAGGCCTCGGGCAGGCGCAGGGTGTCGCCGTCCAGCGTGGCGACTTCGACGGCGGGGATGGCCTCGCCACGACGGGCGACCGGCACGCCTTCGGGCGTGTCGGCGGTGGCGCGCATCGCGTCGTTGAGCATGCGTTGCCCGAACTCGGTGCCCAGCAGCGGGCCGGGGCCGTTGATCCACAGCCCGGCGACCAGGCCGAGCAGTCCGGCGACCACCGCGAAGGCCACCACGCGCAGCGGCGTGACCTTCATCGCGCTGCCCGCTGCAGTGCCGACACCACGATGTCGTCGGTGAGGATGGCCGGCAGTACCTCGCCATCGCTGCCACTGGCGGGATACACCACGTACAGCGGCACGCCGACTGCATTGTGCCGGGCGAGATAGGCGCCGATGTGGTCGTCGACATCGGTCCAGTCGCCGACCATGTAGGTCGCATCGGCCGCCTGCAGGGCCTCGCGGAACGGCGCGCGCGCCAGCACCCGGCGCTCGTTGGCCTTGCAGGTCACGCACCAGTCGGCGGTCATGTTGACGAACACCACGCGGCCCTCGTCGCGCAGGGCCTGCAGGCGCTCGGCGGAGTAGGCGACCGTGCCTTCTTCAGCGACGGCACGCGCCGGCGGCGGCAGCGTGCCGACGCGCGCGATCGGCCAGAGCGAAGCGACCAGCAGCACCAGCGCCAGCACGCGACCGGCCCCGCTGGCGCTGCCGAAGCGCTGCCTTTCGCGCCACCACAGTGCCAGCGCGAACAGCGCCAGCCCTACGGCAACCAGCGCCATCGCATCCACGCCGCGCTGCTTGCCCAGCACCCACGCCAGCCACACCGCGGTCAGGTACATCGGGAAGGCGAGCGCGCGCTTGAAGGTGTCCATCCACGGGCCGGGTTTCG
Source organism: Luteimonas aestuarii (assembly GCF_004357985.1). Lineage (GTDB taxonomy): Bacteria > Pseudomonadota > Gammaproteobacteria > Xanthomonadales > Xanthomonadaceae > Luteimonas > Luteimonas aestuarii. Next base: position 55,623 of record NZ_SMTF01000012.1, read on the forward strand.
GCAGGCGGTTGGCGAGTGCAGGGACGAATCCGATCAGCAGGAACGGCAGCGCCAGCCCGAGGCCGAGCATCAGGAACACCGCCAGCGCCAGCCATGCCGACGACGCGAACGCGAACGCAAGTGCGCCGCCCATGAACGGTGCGATGCAGGGGCTGGCGACCACGCAGGCCAGCACGCCGGTGAAGAAGTCGCCGACCGGTCCGCTGCGCGTCGCCAGCGCGCTGCCAAGGGTGCCGACGCCGCCCCCCAGCGAGAACACGCCCGACAGGCTCAGGCCCACGGCGAACATCAGGTACACCAGCGCCGCCACGAACCACGGCTGCTGCAACTGGAAACCCCAGCCCAGCGCCTGCCCGGTGGCACGCAGCGCCAGCGCCAGCAGCCCGATCGCCGCGAAGGCGACCAGCACGCCGGCCGTGTACCAGAGCGCATGGCCGCGCGCGCGCTTGCGGCTCTCGCCCGACTGCGCGAGGCCCAGCGCCTTGAGCGAGAGGATCGGCAGCACGCACGGCATCAGGTTCAGCAGCAGGCCGCCAAGCAGGGCGAGCAGCAGCGCGCCGAACAGGCCGCCGGCGGGGAAGGTTGCGGCGAGCGATGGCGCGGCGGTGCGGACGGCGTTGTCTGCGGAGGCGTCGGGATCGGACTCGACGCCGGGACTCGCGGCGATCGTTGTCCCGTCCGGCCTTGCGGCAGCGGTGTCGCCGGCCGCGGACGCGTCAGCGGATGCCGTTGTCGGCACCTCAGCCAGCGGCAACATCGGTTCCACCGCCGTCGAGGCGGCTTCGGCCGCGCGCGCCGCGGCGACATCGTCGGGCGTCTCCACGCGGCCCGGCGGCAGCGACAGCCGCACGCTGCGCGTCATCGGCGGGTAGCAGATGCCTTCGGCCTGGCAGCCCTGGAAGGTCGCGGTGAGCGTGACGTCGGCAGCCTCGGCCACGCTGCGGCGGACGGGCAGCGGCACGTCGACCGCATCGAAGTACACGGTGACATCGCCGAAGTGGTCGTCATGGTGGGCGACGCCCCGCGGCCAGCGCGGCGTGCCGGCGCTGATGCCTGCCATGCCTTCGAGGCGGAAGCTGTTGCGGTCGCGATAGAGGTAATAGCCCTTGGCCGGCGTGAACCGCATCAGCACGGTGTTGCCGTCGCCGGGGATCGCCTCGAACACGAAAGCGCGTTCCGGTGGCAGCGGCAGCGCGTCGGCCGTGCCGTCGGCGCGCACGCCCAGCAGGGACGAGGCCGCGCTGCCACCCGACAGCGTGCGTCCCAGCGCCGCGAACCCGGTATCGCCGGACGCGGCAGCCGCGGCGGGCAGGCGCACCTGCAGCGTGCGCGTCTGCGGCGGATAGCACACGCCAAGATCGGCGCAGCCCTGGTAACGCACCTGCAGGCGCACGGTGCTGGCCGCTGCTTCGGCCGTGCCCGGCAGCGTGGCCGTCAGCCGCGCACGATACGTCTCGACATCGCCGAAGAACTCATCGGTGTAGGGCGTGCCCGGCGGCAACTGCAGCGGCTGTGCATCGAAGCCACCGCCCTGCACCTGCACGGCGGTGCGATGGCGATAGAGGTAGTAGCCCTCGGCGATCCGCCAGTCGACCTCGATGCGATCGCGCGCCAATGCGCGCGCCGACAGCACGAACGCCTCGTCCACCGGCAGCAGGTCGCCCTCGTCGATGGCCAGTGCCGGGGCTGCCGGTAATACCAGCGCCAGCAGGCATGCCAGCCACCAGCGATGCGCGCGCAGGGAGCGACTCATCCGGCGCGCTCCGGCGTGGTTTCGGCCGTGACCCAGTCGAGGTAGGCGGGCAAGCCGTCGGCAATGTCCAGCGCGACCACCTCGGGCACGTCATGCGGATGCAGGGCGACGATCTGCGCGCGCAAGTCATCGAACCGCGCCTGCGTGGTCTTCGCCAGCAGCAGCACCTCGCGCGCCCGCTCCACCCGCCCCTGCCAGCGATAGACCGAGGTCATCCCCGGCAGCACCTGCACGCAGGCGGCCAGGCGCCCGGCCACCAGCGCATCGGCGATGCGGTCGGCGGTGTCGTCGTCGGGGCAGCTGCAGAGGCAGAGCAGGGCGGTCACGGGGTGTCAGGCGTGATTGAAGGGCCGGATAGGGTAGCTCACGTCATGCGAACCGACCCCGGCACCGCGCACCGGAACGCTGCGTGCTGTCCATGCCACTGCGGGTGTGAATCCGTCTTCCCCGGCAGGGCTTATTCTTTGCGCCCCCCCACACATCCCCGCCTCCATGGAAGAGTGCAAGCGTCTCGTGCCCGGGATGCGACACCTGCTGCGCACCGCGTGCCTGCTGTCCGTCGGCCTCGCCGCCCCCGCCTTCGCCCAGGTGGAGGCGGCTGCAGGCGTTTCGCTGACCCGCAGCAATGAAACCACGCCCATCGCCACCCTGGCCTGGCTGCCGGAATGGCGCCCGTTCGGCGAACGTGGCGAGTTGCGCTGGGAAGTCGGCGCCACCCATGTGCGACCGCGCGACAACACCTCCTACGACCTCAACCACCTGGTCACGGTGGTCCACGGTGGCTACCGCTACGAGCGCACCGACAACGGCTTCACCACCGGCTTCGGCATTGGCCTGCAGGTGGGCGAGACCGACGCGCTGTCCGGCAACCCCCAGTTCATCACCACGGTGGGTTGGCGTTGGGGCCGGTTCTCGCTGCTGGCACGGCACATCTCCAATGCCAGCATCCGCCAGCCGAACGATGGCGAGACCATGCTGCAGGGGGCGTGGCGGTTCTAGAGGCCCGACGCGCGGATCGGCCCCGCGAAAAATAATCCTGCCGCCCCCTTGAAAGCCGGGCGGGCAGTCCCACATCCCGGACACGCCCGGCTGGCCGGGATTGTCGCGCCCGCGGTGCTGGCAGTCGTCATGTGCGAGTGCTAACATCGCCACCCGTTTTCATTAACAATCAATCACTTGCGAGGGTTGAACATGAGCAATATCAAGCCGCTGTACGACCGCGTGGTCATCAAGCGCATGGAAGAAGAGAAGCTGTCCGCCGGCGGCATCGTGATTCCGGACTCCGCGACCGAGAAGCCGATCAAGGGCGAAGTCGTGGCCGTGGGCGCCGGCAAGGTGCTTGACAACGGCAACGTGCGCGCGCCGGTGGTCAAGGTCGGCGACAAGGTGCTGTTCGGCAAGTACAGCGGCACCGAGGTGAAGCTCGACGGCACCGACCTGCTGGTGGTGAAGGAAGACGACATCTTCGCGATCCTCGGCTGATCGCGGCGTCTTCTGATTTGCCCGTAGGGCGGGCCCTGGCCCGCCATCACCACACTTCAATTCCTTGTGGCGGGCTCGAGCCCGCCCTACACATTCGAGGATACTTCCATGGCCGCTAAAGAAATCCGTTTCGGCGAAGACGCGCGCTCCAAGATGGTGCGCGGCGTCAACACGCTCGCCAATGCCGTCAAGGCAACCCTGGGCCCGAAGGGCCGCAACGTCGTGCTCGAGAAGAGCTTCGGTGCCCCCACCATCACCAAGGACGGCGTGTCCGTCGCCAAGGAAATCGAGCTTGCCGACAAGTTCGAGAACATGGGCGCGCAGATGGTGAAGGAAGTCGCGTCCAAGACCTCCGACAACGCCGGTGACGGCACCACCACCGCCACCGTGCTGGCGCAGGCGTTCATCCGCGAGGGTTCGAAGGCGGTTGCCGCCGGCATGAACCCGATGGACCTCAAGCGCGGCATCGACCAGGCCGTGAAGGCCGCCGTCGCCGAGCTCAAGAACCTGTCCAAGCCCACCGCCGACGACAAGGCGATCGCCCAGGTCGGCACCATCTCGGCCAACAGCGACGAGTCGATCGGCACCATCATCGCCGACGCGATGAAGAAGGTCGGCAAGGAAGGCGTGATCACGGTCGAGGAAGGCTCGGGCCTTGAGAACGAGCTGGACGTGGTCGAGGGCATGCAGTTCGACCGCGGCTACCTCTCGCCGTACTTCATCAACAACCAGCAGTCGATGTCGGCGGACCTGGACGATCCCTTCATCCTGCTGCACGACAAGAAGATCTCGAACGTCCGCGACCTGTTGCCCGTGCTGGAAGGCGTGGCCAAGGCGGGCAAGCCGCTGCTGATCGTCGCCGAGGAAGTCGAAGGCGAAGCGCTGGCGACCCTGGTGGTCAACACCATCCGCGGCATCGTCAAGGTCTGCGCCGTCAAGGCCCCGGGCTTCGGCGACCGTCGCAAGGCGATGCTGGAAGACATGGCCGTGCTGACCGGCGGCACCGTGATCTCCGAGGAAGTCGGCCTGTCGCTCGAGAAGGCGACCATCGCCGACCTCGGCCGCGCCAAGAAGATCCAGGTCTCCAAGGAGAACACCACGATCATCGACGGCGCCGGCGAGACCACTGGCATCGAAGCCCGCATCAAGCAGATCAAGGCGCAGATCGAAGAGACTTCCTCGGACTACGACCGCGAGAAGCTGCAGGAGCGCGTGGCCAAGCTGGCCGGCGGCGTGGCGGTGATCAAGGTCGGTGCCTCGACCGAGATCGAGATGAAGGAAAAGAAGGCGCGCGTCGAAGACGCCCTGCACGCCACGCGTGCGGCGGTGGAAGAGGGCGTGGTGCCCGGCGGTGGCGTGGCCCTGGTGCGCGCACTGCAGGCCATCAACGGCCTGAAGGGCGCCAACGAGGACCAGAACCACGGCATCCAGATCGCCCTGCGCGCGATGGAAGCCCCGCTGCGCGAGATCGTGACCAACTGCGGCGAAGAGCCGAGCGTGGTGCTCAACGCCGTCAAGGACGGTTCGGGCAACTACGGCTACAACGCCGCGACCGGCGAGTACGGCGACATGATCGCGTTCGGCATCCTGGACCCGACCAAGGTCACCCGTTCTGCGCTGCAGAACGCGGCCTCGATCGCCGGCCTGATGATCACCACCGAAGCGATGGTGGCCGAGCTGCCGAAGAAGGAAGAACCGGCGATGCCGGGCGGCGGTGGCATGGGCGGCATGGGCGGCATGGATTTCTGATCCGCCCCCCGACCGTCCGCACCGCTCCCTCCCCCGCGTGCGGGGGGAGGGTTGGGGTGGGACAACCGACGCTTCGCAACACCGAAACCCCGCCGCAAGGCGGGGTTTTCGTTTGCATGGAGTGCGCGTGGCGCCAACGTGGGTAGCCGGATCGCAACCCTCGACGTTGCACTGTGTCGCAATACAACATGTACCCTGCTCGATGACGTCGCCGGACAACGAAGGTTTCCATGCCGCTTCCCCGCATGCCAAGGCGTATGCCGACAATGTTCCTGACGGCACCCACACTGTTGCGCGCAGGGTTGCTGGCACTGCTGCTCGCCGGCCTGCCTGTGGCGACGTTCGCGCAAACCGCTACGCCGCCGGAACTGGAGGGCATCGAAGCCTCCGTCGAACGCGGCATGCGCGACTGGCAGATCCCGGGGCTGACGGTCAGCGTGGTCAAGGACGATGCGGTGGTCTGGGCGCGCGGATTCGGCGTGCGGCGGTTGGGCCAGCCGGCGCCGGTGGACGAGCACACGCTGTTCAACGTGGCCTCGGTGTCGAAGGCGATCAACGCGGCGGCGCTGGGGATACTGGTGGACGAGGGCAAGCTGGATTGGGACGATCCGGTGATCGACCACATCCCGGGTTTCCGCCTGCACGACCCGGTGGCGACCACGCAGGCCACCGTGCGCGACCTGTTGGCGCATCGCGTCGGCCTGGGTCGGCTCAGCGGCAACCGCATCCGCTGGATTTCCGCGCGCCCCCGCGCCGAACAGATCGAACGCCTGCAGTATCTGCCGCTGGAACAGCCGTTCCGGTCCGGCTGGGTGTACTCGAACGAACTGTACATGGTGGCCGGTGAGCTGGTGCCCGCCACCACCGGCATGCAGTGGGAGGACTTCGTGCGCCAGCGGCTGTTCGCGCCGCTCGGCATGTCGCGCAGCCTGGCCGCATTCGCCCAGCTGCAACCCGGCGAGAACGTCGCCATGCCGCACCAGGAGATCGACGGCGAGGTGGTCGCCATCGCGCAGCGCGACTTCGATGGCGTGGCGGCTGCGGCCTCGGTGCATGGCAGCGCGGTGGAGATGGCGCGCTGGATGCGGCTCAACCTCGGCGACACGCCGGGTACGGTGGATGGCGTGCGCATCCTCGCGCCGGAGACCGTCCGCGAACTCCACCGCGCGCAGAGCCTGGTCGCGCATCGCGCGCACGAACCGCTGGCGGCCTACGGACTGGGCTGGCGGCTGGAGAACCATCGCGGGCGCACGGTGTCGCAGCATTCCGGTTCGGTCGACGGCATCAACAGCCTGGTGTACCTGCTGCCGGGCGAGAACCTGGGCGTGTTCGTCAGCGCCAACGTGCATACCGGGTTCACCACGGCATTGGCGCGCACCATCGTCGATGCCTACCTCGGCGTGGACGGCGAGGACTGGCACGCCGCGTCGTTCGCCGCGTACACCGACCGCAAGGCGAAGGTGCGGGCCGAACGCGACGCGATCCACGCCGCACGCATCCCCGGCACGCGACCCGGCGGCCCGCTGTCGACCTTCGCCGGCCGCTACGCCGATCCGCTGTACGCCGATGCGGAGGTGCGCGTCGAGCGTGGCCGGCTGGTGCTGCAGCTGTGGGGCGATGACCTGCAGGTCGCGGACCTGGAACATTGGCACCACGACACCTTCCGTGCGGTCTGGCGTAACCGCGCCATGCGCGAGGAGTTCGTCTGGTTCACCCGTGGCCGCGACGGTGGCTTCGAGCAACTGCACATCGAATGGAACCTGCGCCCCGATCTGCTGCAGGTGGGTGCATATCCGTCGTCGTATCGCCGCGTTGCGACCTTCCTGCGCGAACCATCGGTCGACTGACCGCTACCGGCGCAGGCGGCCTTCGGGCATCCTGCGCGCATGGACACGACCCGCCGGAAAAGGACCCACCAGCCCTCGCCGCGATGGCAACGACGGTTGCGCCGGGGTGCCATCGCCGCGCTGCTGGCATACGCCGCCTACCTGCTGCTTGGCAACCTGTTCCTGCATGCGTCGCTGGCGCAGTCGCTGGTCAACGGCAAGCCGGAGAAATTCCAGATGGCGTGGGCTGGGGGACACACGCTTTGGCCGGGGCGCGTGGTGCTGCGCGAGGTGCGCATGCAGGGCCATGTGCGGCGCACGCAGTGGTCGGTTGAATCCGACCGCGTCCGTGGCCGCATCGCGCTCTGGCCGCTGCTGCGCAAGCAGGTCCACGTGCCGTGGGTGCAGGCCGATGCGGTACACGGCAGCGTCGGGCGTGCCGAGGCCGACATCCCGCCACCGCCGCATCAGCCCGGCGGCTGGACGTTGCGCATCGACCGCATCCACAGCGACTCCATCCGTGGTGGCGATGTGTTCGACTGGATGCTCAGCGGCAATGGTCGTGCCGAGGTCGGTTTCAGCAAGGAGTTCCGCGGCGGTGCGGCTGAGCTGTTTCCCTCCACCGCGTCCTTCGAGTCCCTCAGCGCCACGCGCGACGGCGAGACCTGGTTGCACGATGCGCGCATCGATGCCGCGTTCTCGATGGCCTCGCACCTGTCGTCCGATTACCCGGGCATGGCGAAGCTGGACCTGTTCGCCGCCACGCTGGCACTGGATGCGACCGCCGTTGGATGGCGCTCGGAGCTGGACGAAGCAGGCAATTATCACTTCGATGCCGTTCCGGGCGAAGGCCGCGTCGAAGCACGACTGGCGCTGGACAAGGGCCGCCTGTCGCCGGGCGACCGGCTGCGCGTGCACGCGCCGCTGCACGCGCGGGAACCGGGCGGCGTGTCGCTGGAGAACACGCTCGACATCGCGCTCGATGTCGACGATGCCTTGCACCTGCAAGCAACGGTGCCGGAACGCGAAGGCCATCCGGTCGCGCTGCAGGCCAGCCTGCGCCTGCCCGACACCACGCTGCCCACCGGCGACTGGCGCACGCGACTGGCCACGGCCGCCGGCGAAGTGCGCGGGCGCTGGCACGTGCCGTCGATCGGCGGGATGCTGGCCTTGTTCGCGCATGCCGACTGGCTGGGGCTGGAAGGCAGCGGTCGCGTCGATGCCGACCTGCGTTTGGCGCAGGGACGCCTGGCCGAAGGCAGCCGGCTGCGCGTGGAAGACGTGGTGGCGAAAGCGGAGGTGCTGGGCAACGTGTTCCATGGCAACGCGCGCGCCGATGCGGTGATCGAGGCCGCCTCCGACGGCTCCTCGCGCTCGCGCGTCGAGGTGGCGATGACGCGGTTCGATGCCGCGCCGCTGGCGACGCCGGGGCGCAAGTTCGTCAGCGGCAACGACCTGCGCGTGGAACTGGTGTCCGATGCCCGGCTCGACCACATGCGCGAGACGCTGCAGGCGCGCATGCGCTTCCGCCAGGCGCGCATTCCCGACCTCACCGTGTTCAACCCGTACCTGCCCAACGACCGCCTGCGCTTCCGCGGCGGCAGCGGGCTGCTGACCGGCGACCTGCAGGTGGACGCCGATGGCGACGTGGGCGCCGGCACCCTGCGCGTGGACGGCCGTGGCGCGCGACTGGCGGTCGCCGACCTCGACTTGCGTGGCGACCTGGTGCTGGATGCGCGCCTGCGCCGCGGCAACCTGCAGCGCGGCGAGTTCGCGCTGGGCGGCAGCCGCGTGGAGCTGCGCAACGTGGCGTTCACCGAACGCAGCGGCACCATGCGCAGCGGCTGGTGGGCGGTGGTGGACCTCGACGACGGCCGCGTGGCGTGGAAACAGCCGTCGTCGGCCGGCGGCCGCGTGCGCATGCGCATGCAGGACGTGGGCTTCCTGCTGTCGCTGTTCGCTGACCGCGGTGACTATCCTGCATGGATCGGCCGCGTGGTCGATGCTGGTGAGGCGCGCGCCGAAGGCCGCTGGCAGTGGCGCGGCGATGCACTGGTACTGGATCGCGCGCGCGCCGCGAACGACCGTTTTACCGTGGATGCCCGCCTGCACCTGCAGGGCGCGCGGCCGCGTGGCGATCTGCTCGTCGGCTGGGGGCGCTTGGGCGTGGGCGTGGAACTCGATGGCGGGCGCCGCCAGTTCCATGTACGCAATGCCCGCCAGTGGTATGACGGCCGGCCGAACCTGCTGCGATGATGGCATCGGCACCCGCGGACGCGCCGGTCGATGGCGCAGGCACATGGTGCGTGTACCTGCTCGAATGCGGCGATGGCACCTGGTATGCCGGCATCACCAACGATCTCGATGCCAGGCTGCAGGCGCATCGCGAAGGCCGCGGTGCGCGCTACACCCGCGGCCGCGGTCCGCTGCGGTTGCTGGCCATGCGCGGCTATCCGGACCGTGCCGCCGCCTCGCGGGCGGAATGGCAACTCAAGCGCCTGCCGAAGCCGCGCAAGCTGGGGTTCTTTGCGGTGGATGCCTGACCACCGCGGATGCCAGCCTGCGCGGGCATGGCCGAAGCGTATCGTCGCCACGCGCTGCACCCGCACGCCATCGTCCATAATCGCCGCTACTTCTCGCACAGGCGCTCGGTTTGAAGCACGTCATCGCCCTCGCCGCCGGCGGCACCGGCGGCCACCTGTTCCCTGCCGAAGCCCTTGCGCGCGAGCTGATGGCGCGCGGCCATGACGTGGTGATCCATACCGAACGCCGTGGCGCGCAGTACACGCAGGCGCTTGCCGGCATCGCCCACGTGGTGTTGCCTGCCAGCTCGCTGGAAGGCGGCGTGGCGGCGAAGGTGCGGGCCGTGTTGACCATCCTGCGCGGCCTGCTGGCCTCGCGTTCGGACATGAAGCGGCGCAAGGTCACGGCGGTAGTGGGCTTCGGCGGCTATCCCAGCTTCGCGCCGGCGCTGGCGGCGAAATCGCTGGGCCTGCCGCTGCTGCTGCACGAGCAGGCGACGCACCTGAGCAAGGCGAACCGGCAGTTGCTGCGCTTCGCCGATGGCCTGGCGACGTCGTTCCCGCAGGTGGCCGGCGCGGATGGCTTCGATACGGGCCGGATCGTCGAGACCGGCAATCCCGTGCGCCAGTCCATCCTGGCCGCACGCGGCGACTACCCCGCCTTCGGCGACGACCTGCCGCTGCGACTGCTGGTGGTGGGCGGCAGCCAGAGTGCGGCGGTGTTCGGCCGCGTCGTGCCGCCTGCGCTGCTCGCCCTGCCGGCCGGAATCCGCCAGCGCCTGCAGGTGTCGTTGCAGTACAAGGGAGACGATGCCGACGCCATCGCGCGGCAGCTGCACGACGCGGGTGTGGATGCGCGGGTGCAACCGTTCTTCGACGACATGGGCCAGCGCCTGCGCGATGCGCACCTGGTGGTGACCCGTGCGGGCGCCACCACCGCCGCCGACCTGCTGACCATCGGTCGGCCCGCGATCTTCGTGCCGCTGCCGCACGGCGGCGCACGCGAGGAACAGAAGCGCAATGCCGAGACCCTGGCGCAGGCGGGCGTGGGCTGGCATGTCCCCGAAGCGGACCTCACGCCGGACGCGCTGGCCGCGCTGCTGCGGCAGGCCTTCACCTCGCCGACGCGGTTGCCGGACGCAGCGCGGGCTGCGGCGGCACTGGGACGACCGGATGCGGCATCGCGGCTGGCCGATGCGGTCGAACGCCTGCTGTAACCAGGCGCGGCACCGACGCGTTCATTGGCATCGCGCACTCCTACAATGACCCCATGCCGCGCCGACGCCAGGGAACGATGCACCGATGATGCGCAACGACGCTGACGTCCTCGTCATCGGCGGCGGCCACAACGGCCTGGTCTGCGCGGCTTACCTCGCCGGCGCTGGCCTGAAGGTGACGGTGCTGGAACGTCGCGCGCTGGTGGGCGGCGCCGCGGTGACGGAGGAATTCCACCCGGGCTTCCGCAACTCGGTCGCCAGCTACACCGTCAGCCTGCTCAATCCGCGCGTGATCCGGGAATTGCGGCTGGCCGAACATGGCCTGCGCGTGGTCGAGCGGCCGTACTCGAATTTCCTGCCGCTGCCCGATGGCGATGCGTTCCGGCTCGGTGGCACGCACGGCCAGGCCGAAGTCGCGCGCTGGTCGACGCGCGATGCCGAACGCCTGCCGCAGTACTACGGGATGCTCGACCGCGTGGTGCAGGTGCTGCGCGTGCTGATGGACCGTACGCCGCCGAACATCAGCGACCGCTTCGTATTCGCCGATTGGCTCGCCTCGTACGCCGTCGCGAAACAGCTCAGGCACCTCGACATGCGTGGCCGCCGCGACCTGCTGGACCTGTTCACCAGGTCCGCGGGCGAACTGCTCGACCACTGGTTCGAAGGCGAGCCGTTGAAGGCGGCGCTGGGATGGGATTCGGTGGTCGGCAATTTCGCAAGCCCGTACACGGCGGGCAGTGCCTACGTGCTGCTGCACCACGTGTTCGGCGAGACCAACGGCAAGCCCGGCGTCTGGGGCCATGCCATCGGCGGCATGGGCGCGATCACGCAGGCGATGCGTGCCGAGTGCGAGTCGCGCGGCGTGCGCATCGAAACCGATGCCGCGGTGGCGCAGGTGCTGGTGGCCGACGGCAAGGCGGTGGGCGTGGCGCTGGAAGACGGCCGCGAATTCCGCGCGCCCGTGGTGACGTCCAACCTCAATCCGAAACTGCTGTACACGAAGCTGGTCGCACCCACGCACCTCGATGACGACACCCGCGAACGCATCGCACGCCATCGCAACGGCTCGGGTACGTTCCGCATGAACGTGGCGCTGTCGGAACTGCCGGATTTCAGTGCCGCGCCGGGCACGCAGCTGCAGCCGCACCACCAGAGCGGCATCCTGGTCGGGCACTCGCTGCACTATTTCGAGAACGCCTACTTCGACGCCAAGTCGAAGGCGCACAACGCCGGCTGGTCACGCAGGCCCATCGTCGAGCTCGTGATCTCGTCGACGCTCGACGACACCCTCGCGCCACCCGGCCAGCACGTCGCGAGCCTGTTCTGCCAGCACGTGCATCCCGAGGTCGATGGCGGCTGGGATGCGCATCGCGACACGGTCGCGAAGCTGATGATCGACACCGTCGATGCGGTCGCACCGAATTTCGCGCGCAGCGTGCTGGGCCATGAGGCCCTGTCGCCGCTGGACCTGGAGCGCCGGTTCGGGCTGGTGGGTGGCGACATCTTCCATGGGGCGCTCGGCCTCGACCAGATGTTCTCGGCACGCCCGCTGCTGGGGCAGGGCAGCTATCGCGGCGCACTGCGCGGGCTGTACCTCTGTGGGTCGGGCAGCCACCCCGGCGGCGGCGTGACCGGGTTGCCCGGGCGCAATGCCGCACGTGAAATCCTGAAGGACCTGGGCCGACGACTGCCGGGTTGAGCATCGCCCCGGCTGCCCGCCGGGGTGGAAACGGTTTCCCAAATTTCCCGCTTATTGAACCCGCGGGTATCGTTTTGCAGTGCAGCGTGCAAGGGGAGTAACGGTTCCTTCACGATGCGCCTGCACCCGACGTGGGGGAGGGAGCAAAGCCCGCTGGCAGGCAACTGCAAGCGGGCTTTTTTACGCCCGCGGATTTTTCTTCCGGTCGGGAAGGGCGCCGATCAGGAGCGGCGCGGGTCCGACGCCAGCGCAAGTCGCGGCCCGCATCGTGTCCAGAAGCGGGCTTGGTTGCGGTGGCATCGGACCTGCGCGGACACCATCGCGAGTTCGGCAAGAAGGCGAACGGCGCTGTTTGTGCCTTGTTTTCCGTCCAGCCCGCAGGAAAGGTGTGGGTGCCTGCCGGGGCCATGCCGACCAAGCGGATATCGGGCCGCGACTTGGCATGGCCCCGGCAGGCACCCTGGCGCCACCGGGATTGACGCGCTGTTTCTACGCCTGCGTTCCGGTATGGCGAGCGGTCGTTGCCGGCAGCGATGCCACAATCCCCGCATGGAACACGCCGACATCGCCCGCGAACTCGACGCCCTGGCCGCCCGCGCGCTGGCGCGATTCCCGGATGCGATCCGCAACGACGACGTGCTGCGCGGAAAGCTGCGCCGCATCGCCATCGCCAGCGACTTCGCCACCGATGTGCTGGTCGCGCGGCCTGATCTGCTGGAGGCGTTGGCCCGGGACGATGGCGCCGTACCCTTCGCTCCCCCGGACCTGGCCGCCGATGCGCGCGACGACTGGCCCGCGTTGCTGCGTCGCCATCGTCGCGCGGAATCGGCGCGCCTGGTCTGGCGTGACGTGCTGGGGCTCGACGACGTGGACGACACGTTGGCCGGTACGACGCGCCTGGCCGAGGACTGCCTGCGCATCGCGCTCGAGGCGCTGGAGGATGTGTTCGCCCGCAATCACGGCGTGGTCCGCGACAACGCCGGCCAACCGGTGCGGCTGGTGGTGTTCGGCATGGGCAAGCTGGGCGGCGGCGAACTGAACTTCAGCTCCGACATCGACCTGGTCTATGCCTTCGAGCACGCGGGCGACAGCGATGGCCCGCGGTCGCCGGCGGCCGAGGACTACTTCTCCCGGCTGGGACAGCAGCTGGCGAAGCTGCTGGACGAAACCACCGCCGACGGCTTTTGCCACCGCGTCGACCTGCGCCTGCGCCCGTTCGGCAACGCCGGGCGGGTGGCGCTCGGCTTCGCGGCGATGGAACAGTACTTCCAGCACGAGGGCCGCGACTGGGAGCGCTATGCCTGGCAAAAGGCGCGCCCGGTGGCGGGCGACCTCGATGCGGGCGAGCGGCTGCTGGCGATGCTGCGTCCGTTCGTCTATCGCCGTTACCTCGACTACGGCGCGCTCGACGGCCTGCGTGCGATGAAGGCGATGATCGCCGCCGAAGTCGCGCGCAAGGAGCTGGCCGACGACATCAAGCGCGGGCCGGGCGGCATTCGCGAAGTGGAGTTCCTCGCGCAATCGCTGCAGCTGATCCGCGGCGGGCGCGAACCGGCGCTGCGCGAACGCCGACTGTTGCCGGCGTTGCGCGCGCTGCGCGATGCCGGCCACGTGCCGGACGAGACCGAAGCCGCGTTGGCGGAGGCCTACCGTTGCCTGCGTCGCGTCGAGAACCGGCTGCAGATGCTGCGCGATGCGCAGACCCATGCGCTGCCGACGGCGCCACTGGACCGCGCACGCCTGGCGCAAGGCCTGGGCCAGGCAACCTGGGCAGATCTGGAGGCGGCGCTGCAGCCGCAGCGCGGGCGGGTCTCGCGCGAGTTCAATGCCCTGCTGTCGCAGCGCGGGCACGCGGCCGAAGCCGGTGGCGGCAACGACCTGTCGGCCTACTGGCGCGCCTTGCCGAAGGGCGGCGAAGCGGCGACGCTGGCGAGCGCAGGCTTCGGCGAGGCGGAGGCCGTCGATGCCGCGCTGCGTGACTTCGCGCGTTCTCCCAGCGTGCGCGAGCTGTCCGATGCCTCGCGTGCACGGCTCGATCGCGTGATGCCGGTGCTGCTGCTGGCCAGCGCCCCGGCCCTGCAACCCTTGCTCGCGATCCGCCGTTTGCTGGCGCTGTTGCACAACATCCTGCGCCGCGCCAGTTATCTCGCCCTGCTCGACGAGGAGCCGGCCGCGCTGTCGCGCCTGGTCGACGTGGTCACGCGCAGCGCCTTCCTTGCCGAGCGGCTGGCGGCGCATCCGCTGTTGCTGGACGAATTGCTGGACGCGCGCATCGAGGGCCCGTTGCCCGATCGCGCGCTGTTCGCACGTGCGTGCGCGGCCGTGGTCCGCGCCGACGATACCGAGGCCTCGCTGTACGCCCTGAACGAGATCCGCCAGCAGCTCAGCTTCCGCATCGCGCTGGCCACGCTGGACGGGCGACAGCCGGCGCAAACGGCGACGCGGCAACTGGCGTGGCTGGCCGATGCCGTCGTGGGACAAGTGCTGGTGCTGGCCGAACGGGAGATGCAGGGCGCACATGGCCGCGTGCCGGATGCCAGCTTCGTAGCGGTCGGCTATGGCAGCCTGGGTGGCGAGGAACTTGGCTTCGGTTCGGATCTCGACCTGGTGTTCCTGTATGACGCGCCCACCGAGGCGCAATCCGACGGTGCGCGCCCGCTGGACGCACAGCGCTGGTTCGCACGGCTGGCGCAGAAGGTGGTGTCGCTGCTGGGCACGGTGACCGGCGGTGGCCGCCTCTACGACGTGGACGTGCGCCTGCGACCGGATGGCGGCAAGGGCCTGCTGGTGTCGTCGATGGCCAGTTATGCCGAATACCAGCGCGAGCGTGCCTGGACCTGGGAACACCAGGCGCTGGTACGCGCGCGTGCGGTGGCGGGCGACGCAACGCTGCGCGAAGACTTCGAGCGCGTGCGCCGCGACACGCTGGGTCGTGCGCGTGGGGCCGTCGCGCTGCGCACCGACGTCACCGGCATGCGCACGAAGATGCGTGCGGAACTCGACCGCGGCGATGCGGCGAATTTCGACCTGAAGCAGGGCGAAGGCGGCTTGGTCGACCTGGAGTTCCTGCTGCAGTTCCTGGTGCTGCGCCACGCACACGACCATCCGCCTCTGCTGGTGCCGCGTGCAACGCCATTGCTGGTCGAGGCGGTGGTGGAGGCACGGCTGCTCGAAGCTGCCGAGGGCGCTGCCTTGCTCGAGGCGCACGCCGCGTTGCTGTCGCTGGGGTTGTCGTGCACGCTGGACCGCCGCCGGCGCCGGGTCGCGCGCGACGCCGCCGTGGATGCGGCGCGCGCGGTGATCGCCGCGCAATGGCAGCGATGGCTGGCTTCGGCATGAGCGTGGCGACGCCGTGGCCACGTGCGCGTGCCGGAGAGACTGGAAAATGACGATGGGTTTGCCGACACTGCCCACGATCCTGCGAAAACACCGTCGTGCCGGACCCGCACTGGACGTCGTCGCCCAACACCCCATCGCGCGTAGCGCGCAGAACGAAGGACCTGCATGACCGACCTGCTTGAAGCCATCGAACACGAGACCGGCGCCGCCCCCCGATGGAGCGTGCTGTGGTTGCATGGCCTGGGCGCGGACGGCAACGACTTCGCGCCGATCGTGCCCGAACTGGTGCGCCGCGACTGGCCCGCGATCCGCTTCGTGTTCCCGCATGCGCCGGTGCGCGCGGTGACGATCAACAACGGCATGCGCATGCGCGCGTGGTACGACATCCGCGACTTCGACCTGGCCAACCGCGCCGACGAACAGGGCGTGATGGAATCGGTGGCGCAGGTCGAGGCCCTCATCGCTCGCGAACAGGCGCGAGGCGTTCCCGCATCGCGCATCGTGCTGGCCGGCTTCTCGCAGGGCGGCGCGATCGCACTCGCCGCCGGCCTGCGCCGCACGGAACCGCTGGCCGGCCTGGTCGGCCTGTCCACCTACCTGCCTGCCGCGCAGTCGGCCGCGGCTGCACTGGCGGACGGTGCCACCGCGCAGCCGGTGTTCATGGCGCATGGCAGCCAGGACCCGGTGGTGCCGCTTGCGGCGGGGGAACAGAGCGCGGCGCTGCTGCAGCGGCTGGGGTTCGAGGTCGCGTTCCATCGCTACCCGATGCCGCATTCGGTCTGCGCCGAAGAGGTCGCCGCGCTGGGCGATTGGTTGTCGCAACGGTTCACGGCGGGCTGAGACGGCGTGTGGCCGGCGTGACGCGCGGGCGCTACCATCCGGGCCAGCCCGACGCTTCGCTGGAGTCGCCCCGCGCATGAAGATCGTTATCGCCGACGACGAGCCGCTGGCGCGCGAGCGACTGCGGTCGCTACTGGCCGACGAAGCCGGGGCCGAGGTGGTGGCGGAGGCGGGCGATGGCCATGCCGCGCTGCGCGCTTGCGCCGAGCACGACCCGGACCTGGTATTGCTGGACATCGCGATGCCGGGCATCGACGGCATGGAGACTGCGCGGCACCTGTCGGCGTTCGATCCGCAGCCGGCGGTGGTGTTCTGCACCGCCTACGACCAGCATGCGCTGTCGGCGTTCGAGGCCGCGGCGGTGGACTATCTAGTCAAGCCGGTGCGCCCGGAGCGCCTGGCCGCCGCGCTCGAGCGCGTGCGCACCTTCGCCGCCGGGCGCGAACGCACCCAGCCGCCCGGGGGCGGGCGCAAGCGCACCCACCTGTGTGCCCGCCTGCGCGGCAACCTGCGCCTGATCCCGATCGACGACGTGCGTTACCTGCAGGCCGAGGAAAAGTACGTGGTGGTGCACCACGCCCGCGGCGAGGACCTGATCGAGGAATCGCTGAAGTCGCTGGAGGACGAGTTCGGCGACCGCTTCGTGCGCATCCATCGCAATTGCCTGGTCGCGCGCCACGAACTGGTGGAACTCAAGCGCGATCCCGACGGCCACGTGCATGCCATCCTGCGCCACGGCGACAAGCCGCTGGAAGTGAGCCGGCGCAGCGTGGCGCAGCTGCGGGATACGATCCGCCGGCTGTAGGTGCCGCGCCGGGCATGGCGTCCGGCGAGAGGCGATAATGCGCGCATGGAACGCCTGCGCATCGCCACCCGCAAGAGCCCGCTCGCCCTCTGGCAGACCGAGCACGTCGCAGCGCGGCTGCGCGCGGCGTACCCCGGTCTGCGGGTCGAACTGGTGCCGTTGTCCACCCGAGGCGACGAGGTGCTGGATCGCTCGCTGGCCGCGATCGGCGGCAAGGGCCTGTTCCTCAAGGAACTGGAAGTGGCGATGCAGCGAGGCGAGGCCGACTGCGCGGTGCATTCGCTCAAGGACGTGCCGATGGAGCTGGAGCCGGGCTTCGCGCTGGCCGCGATCCTCGCACGCGCCGACCATGCCGATGCCTTCATCAGCCATCGTTTCGACGGCATCGACGGCCTGCCCGAAGGCGCGTGCGTGGGCACTTCGTCGCTGCGCCGCCAGGCGCAGTTGCGCGCGCGGCGGCCGGACCTGGTGCTGCGCGACCTGCGCGGCAACGTCAACACGCGCCTGGCCAAGCTCGATGCCGGCGATTACGACGCCATCGTGCTGGCGTGCGCGGGACTGGAACGGCTGGGCCTGCAGTCGCGCATCCGTGCGCGGCTGGATGCGCCGCAGTGGCTGCCCGCGCCGGCGCAGGGTGCGATCGCCATCGAATGCCGCGATGGCGACGTCGAAGCGCAGGGCCTGCTGTCGGTCCTCGATGATGCGCCCACGCGCACCTGCGTCGAGGCCGAGCGTGCGATGAACCGCGCATTGCATGGCAGCTGTCACGTGCCGGTGGCGGCGCTGGCGCGACTCGAAGGCATGCGCCTGCACCTGCAGGGGTTGGTCGGATCGGCAGGCGATGGCCGCCTGGTGCGCGCAGAAGCCGAAGGCGATGCACTTTCTGCGGTGGCATTGGGTGAGTCTGTCGCGCACGCGCTGCTGCAGTCGGGCGCAGGGGAACTGCTGGGATCGGTGGCGGAATGACCGCGGCATGGTGACGGGAATGGATGCCGCATGGCGATGGGACTGGTGAGGAATCTGCCGTCGTCCCGGCGCTTGCTTGCGGCCCTTCGCGGGCTCAGCGGAAGGTGTAGACCAGGTCGAGCGTGGTCAGCGTGTCGGTGCGACGGATGCCGGCAGTCGTGTCGGCATCGCTGTTGTAGCGCGCTTGCAGACCCGCCTTGAGTGCGAAGGCCTCGTTCATCGCCACGGCCATGCCAAGGTCGTTCTGCGCGAAGGTGTTGTCGCTGCCTGACTCCGCCAGCAGCGTGTCGACCAGTGCCGTGTTCGCGGTGAGCTGGTGGCCGAGCACGGCCCTGGCGCGGACGATCACGCCGCTTTCGGTCTCGCCGGTGTCGGCTTCACGGGCGCGGCGGAAGCCGGGCCCGATTTCGGCCGGGAGCGTGGTGCGCTCGCGATCCACCAGTCTGCGGCCGTAGCCGATCGCCAGCGCGGCCTGGTAGTCGTAGGGCGAGAAGTCGTCGCCCTCGTAGCGCGTGCTGCTGACCACGAAGCTGCGGGCATCGAACTTGTACGCACTCGATGCGCCCGGTTCGCAACGGTTGGCATTGAGGGCGTAGCGCGTCTCCGGCACGCCGTCGCCATCGAAGTCGCCGGGCACTTCGCCCTTCGCGCGCAGTGCAGCGGCGTGCCACTCGTGCGTGCGTTGAGGTTTTCCGAGCGTGCGTCGCCACGCGACAGGGCGAACCCGAGCTCGCCGGTGCCGGCCCAGCCCTCGGGCCAGGCGCGGCATCCTGCGCGTATGCCAGTGGTGAGGCGACGGCAGCGAGGATGGCGGTAGACAGGATCGTGGTCGCGGGATGACGCATGGAAACTGCTGTCTGGTGGCAGCAAGCAACGGCTCGGCAAAAAAGGCCGAGCGTGCGGCCGTGGCAGCCGGGATGGTCCCGGCTCAGAACACGTAGCGCAGGCTCATCGAGCCTTCGGTGTTGGTGATGCCGTTGCCGCCGTTGCCGGCGGTGTTGTGGCGCAGTTCGAAATCGCTGCGCAGCGACCACTGCGGCACCAGGTGCAGGTCGAAGCCGATGGTCTGGCGGACGAATGTGTTGGCGCGGCCGGTTTCGACGTGGGTGCGTTGCTGCAGGAAGGCACGGTTGCCGAAGCGCTGGGTGTACAGCACGCTGCCGCGCGCGATCGGGCCTTCGGCCGCAGTGCCGTAATCCACGTAGGGCTGGATGCGGTAACCGGTACCCACCTCGATCTGCACGCGCGCATCGGGACTGCGCACGGCTTCGTAGCCGTAGGTGGTGGCGATCCGGTCGTTGCGGCCGGTGTTGTAGAACCAGTCGCGGCGCGTGGCTGGCGAACGCAGGCCGATCACCCGGCGCGAAGACAGCTGCGGCAGGCTGGCGGGGGCGATGCGCTGGTAGCTGCCCGGCGCCGAGGTCGGTTGGATCGGGCCGCGTGCGGTGGGTCGCATCCACTCGGCATCCGCGCAGACCAGGCGGTAGCAGGGCAGCCGCAGCGACACCTGCCCAGCCGCCAGCGCGACCGCGGCGGGGCGGTCGGGCGCTTCGGGCAATGGGTGCAGGAAGACCGGCAATCCCGCGACTGCCAGCCACCAGGACGCGAACATGGATTTCCCCGATGGAACCGGTTGCCGACCCATTATGCCGCACTGCAGCGAAGCCGGCAGCCATCGCCTGAATGGGGCTTTAGCCGGCGGTCAGTAGTACAGGGTCACCAGGTGCCGGGCCTGCGCGAAGAACAACCAGCGCTCGACCACGCTGCCGGCCAGCACCGCGAATGCCGTGAACCATAGCCACGCTGTCGCCGGACCGATGCCCAGCGACGCCAGCAGCAGCGCCAGTGCCGGACCGGCGACCAGCAGCGCGGTCGCCAGCCAGCGCAGGCGGTCGGCGTGCCGTCGTGCCACGACGAAGGCCATCTCGCGGGTGATGTAGTTCTGCTCGGTATGCGGGCGCTCGAACACGGATACTTCCCGTCCCGGCAGGCCGACGGCGGCACCGCGGGTGGCCGGCACGGGTTCGCCATCGATGCCGCGCCAGTACAGCCACTTCGCCACGGCCACCAGCAGGCCCAGTACGGCGATGGTGCCCAGCATCATCCGGGCGTCGCCGGCCACCGGCAGCAGCACGGCCATCAGCGCGAACAGCAGGGCAAGCCCAGAGAGCATGGCGAACAGCAGGTACACCGGCAACACCAGCGGATGGCGCCAGGCGGGGATCGGCGGCAGCGACGCGTAGATCATCGCGGTGCAGGCCACGGTGGCCAGCGACAGCAGGGCGAGCAGCAGGCCCGAAACGCCCAGCAGCATCGCGCGGTCGGCGCCGGGTTCGACCCACAGCAAGAGCACGCCGATCGCCACCGCCGGCAGCATCGTCGCCAGCGCCAGCACGCCTTCGCGCGACAGCCACGAGGTGCGCCACTGCGACAGCGCCCGCCATGCACGGCCCGGCTTGCCGAGGTGGCCGAGCGAACTCAACAGCCCCGCCACCGCGAGCACCCACCCGAGCAGCAGTGCCCAGGCCTGCAATGCGTGCAGTGATTGCATGGCGCCGGCGTTGGCATGCAGCAGGGCGATCGACAGGCCCAGCCACAGCAACAGGCCGAAACCGGCGCCGGACAGGGTGGTGAAGAAGATGACGGAAAGTGCCGGGTTCACGACGGTCTCGACTGCAGCGCCCGCAGGCAGGGCGTGGGCGCGCGCGTGGAAGGTCGGCGGAAGTCGTGGTGCATGTCAGCGACTCAACACGCGCTGCAGCCACCGCGACACCAGGCCCGGCGCATCCGCCGGCGCCGATTGTGCGGCGCTGTCCGGAATGGCATCCCCGCCCGTGCGTCGCGGGCGCGGCGGCAGGTAGCGATTGACCGGCTGGTACCCCAGCTCCGGCATCAGCGCCACGCCTTCGCGCGCGGCCACCAGCTTGGACACGTCCGAATCGGGGTCGCCGAGGTCGCCGAAGTGCCGCGCCTTGGTCGGGCACGCCTGCACGCAGGCGGGCACGCGGTCGACGGGATCGAGGCGCTCGTTGTGGATGCGATCCACGCACAGCGTGCATTTCTTCATCACGCCTTCCACTTCGGAGTACTCGCGCGCGCCGTACGGACAGGCCCACGAACACAGCTTGCAGCCGATGCACTTGTCCTCGTCCACCAGCACGATGCCGTCCTCGGCACGCTTGTAGCTGGCGCCGGTGGGACAGACGGTGACGCAGGCGGGGGTTTCGCAGTGCAGGCAACTGCGCGGGAAGTGCAGTGTCATCGCCGGTTGCAGCTGTGGCGCTTCCCCTGCGCCTGCCGTAGGCGGTTGGGGGCGCTCCGCCGCCACCTCGTAGCTGTGCACGCGGTTGAACCACACGCCCGACGGCTGCTTGCCGTAAGGCTGTTCGTCGGTCAGCGGACCGGCGATGCCGCCGGCGTTCCATTCCTTGCAACTGGTGGCGCAGGCATGGCAGCCGACGCAGGTGTCGAGGTCGATCACCAGGCCCAGCTTCTTCTTCGACGGCGGCGGCAGCGCGGTCATGGCAGCTCGCGATGCCGCAGCAGGCCCGCGCCCCAGGCCGCCATGGCGCACGACAGCAGGAACACGAACGCGGCGCGCCAGCGCGGCGAGGGCGGTGCCGTCAGCATGCCGCGCGCTTCGCCCAGCGCCGGGAACGCAGAGGGATCGATGAACGCCCAGGCCGATACCGCCATGCCGGCCAGGCCGCCGCCCAGCATCAGGATGCGCAGCACGGTCATCAGCGTATTCATGCCGACGGGCCCATGCCGATGGCGACTGGTGGATGCAAGGCGTTGCGATACAGAGGCACGGTCATCGGCTCAGAACGGGAAGTAACGCGGGATCAGCACCACCGCCATCACGAAGAAGATCAGGTTCAACGGCACGCCGATCCTGAAGAAGTCCGAGAACCGGTAGCCGCCGGCGGTGTACACCATGGTGTTGGTCTGGTAGCCGACCGGCGTGGCGAAGCTGGTCGAGGCCGCGAACGCGACCGCCACCAGGAACGGTTTCGGATCGACCCCCATCACCCCCGCGGTGGCGATGGCGATGGGCGCGATCAGCACCGCCGAGGCGTTGTTGCTCATCATCTCGGTCATCACCGCGGTCAGCAGGTAGATGATCGCCAGCGTCAGCAGCGGATTGCCGTTGCCGATCAGGTCCAGCGCGCCCTGCGCGATCCAGTCTGCGCCGCCGGAGTTCTGCAGCGCGATGCCCAGCGGCAGCACGCCGGCCAGCAGCATGATCACGCGCCAGTCGATGCCGCCATAGGCGTCTTCCGGCGTCAGCACGTTCACCGCGACGAGCGCCACGCAGCCCAGCAGCGCCGAGGCGACGATCGGCATGATTTCGAAGGCCGACAGCGCGATCACCGCGACCATGATGCCGACCGAAAGGATCGCGCGGCGCGAATCCACCTCGCGCTTGGCGCGCCTGGTCAACAGCATCAGCCCCGGCTCCTGGCGCAGCGCATCCAGTGCGGCGGGCGTGCCGTCGACCAGCAGGATGTCGCCGACTTCCAGCGGGATGCGGTGCAGCGGGCGGCGCAGGCGCTCGTTCGGCCGCTGCAGCCCGTGCACGCGCAGCCGATAGGTATGCCCGAAGCGTAGCGACGCCATGGTGTGGCCGGCCAGGTGGGAGCCGGGCACCACCATCAGCTCGGCGTGCACGCGGTCCGCGGCGGGATCGGCCACCAGATCCTTGGCCACCGGGTCGTAGTCGAGTTTCAGCTCCTTGCGCACCTTGTCGATCGCGTTCCAGGCACCGCGCAGCAACAGGCGGTCGCCGGCCTGCACCTCGGTGGTCGACGGACTGTGCAGGGTCACGCTTTCGCGGACGATCTCGATGATGTACACGTCGCCGCTGTCGAGCGGCAGCAGCTCATTGCCACGCTTGCCGATCAGCGACGACTTTTCCGGCACGTGAAGTTCGGTCAGGTAGCGGCCGCGGTGGCTGTCGTCGTCGGCATTGGGAATGCCATAGTCGGGCAGCAGGTAACGACGCGAGAACATCAGATACACCGTGCCCACCACCACGAACCAGATGCCCAGTGCGGTGAACTCGAACAGCGTGAACCCGGACAGGCCGTGCTGCACCGCCACCGAATGCACCAGCAGGTTGGTGGACGTGCCCACCAGCGTGCAGACGCCGCCGAACTGTGCCGCATAGGACAGCGGGATCAGCATCTTCGAAGGGGACTGCCCGGTGGCGGCCGCCGCCGCGATCACCAGCGGCAGGAACACCGCCACGATCGCGGTGTTGTTGATGAAGGCCGAAGTGCCCGCCGCCAGCAGCATCATGGCCAGCGCGAACATCCATGGCCAACGGATGCGCGACAGCAGGTCGCCAAGGCCATTGAGGATGCCGCTGCGCGCAATGCCCGCACTGAGCACGAACATCGCCGCGACCGTCACCGTGGCCTCGCTGGCGAACCCGGACAACGCCTGCGCAGGCGTGACCAGCCCCAGGATCAGCACGCTGGCCAGCACCAGCATCGCCACCAGGTCGACCGGCAGCTTTTCGCTGATGAACAGGAACAAGGCCCCGGCCAGCACCAGGAACGTCAGCAGTAGTTGGATTTCCATGTCGTTGGGTCTAGCGGTCGCGATCCGTGGACGACGCGCCATAGCGTAGCGGTTGCGTGCCGGCATTGCCCAGAGGCAACGCGGGGAACTGCGGTCGCGTGCCATCGGCTGCGGCGCCGGCCGGACGAATCGCCACGCGCAGGTCGAACCACGCGGCCTGCCCGGTGACCGGGTCGGCATTGGCGTAATCGCCCTTGGGCGTGACGTCCGAGATCAGGTGGTTGAGCAGGAAGCCCTTCTCGCCTTCCGGTGCGTCCTTCGCCAACCGCCACGCGCCGCGGCGCTTGCCGATGGCGTTCCATGTCCACACCGTATCGGGCTGCACGTTGGCGGCGAACTTCGCCTGTGCGGTGATCTCGCCGTGGTGCGAGGCAACCGTCACCCAGCCCTCGTCGGCAAGTCCGTACTGCGTGCCGGTATCCGGGTGCAGGTACAGGAAGTTGCGCGCCGCGATCTGCCGCAGCCACGCGTTCTGCGAGCCCCAGGCGTGGTACATGAACATCGGTCGCTGGGTCACCGCATTGAGCGGATAGGCGTCGCGTGAGGTCTGGTCGTGTTCGAACGGTTCGTACCAGATCGGCAGCGGATCGAAGTACGTCGCCACGCGTTCGCGATGGCGTTCGGGCGGCTGCCGTTCGCCGTGGCCCTGCGCGGCGAGGCGGAACTTCTGCAGCGGCTCGGCGTAGAGCTGCAGCACGATCGGGTCGGTACTGCCCACGAAGCCGAAACGCTGCGCCCACTCGAGGTAGCCGCGGTTGGCCATCTTGAAATAGCGCGCGTTTCGCGGGATTTCCTCGCGCCAGAAGCCGCCGTTGTCGATGTAGCGCTGCAACTGGTCGGGATTGGGCGCGCCCTTGCCGTGCTGCGTGCCGTCGCCGCGCCAGCCGGCGAGCAGGCCGATGCCCGGTGCGCGCTCGTGGCGCAGGATGTAGTCGGCGTAGTCGCGGTACTTCGGGGTGCCGTTGTCGTCGCACAGGCCCGGCAGTCCGATGCGCGCGCCGAGGTCGATCAACACCGACTGGAAGCCGCGCACGTCGCGCGGGCGTCCGTCCTTGTCGGCTTGCGTGGCCGGATCGAACACCGGGTGGCGGATCGCATCGCTGGCGCCGTCGGCGTCGGAGATCGGACGGTCGAGCAGGCTGATCGCGTCGAAGCGCTCGAGGTAGGTGGTATCGGGCAGCACCAGGTCGGCGTAGGCCACCATCTCGCTGGCGTAGGCGTCGGAGTAGATGATGCGCGGGATGCGGTAGTCGCCGGCCGCGTCCCTGTCGGTCAGCCACTGCATCGTCCCGGTGGTGTTCATCGCCGAGTTCCAGCTCATGTTGGCCATGAACATCATCAGTGTGTCGATGCGGTACGGATCGCCCGCCCAGGCGTTGCGGATGACGGTGTGCATCATCCCGTGCGCCGACAGCGGATAGGCCCATGAGAACGCGTGGTCGATGCGGCGCGGTTCACCGTCGGCATCCACGACCAGGTCTTCCGGCCCATGCACGAAGCCCAGCGGCGGCGCGTCGAGGATGCCGGCGTCGTTGCGGGTCTTGCCCGGACGGTTCGGCAGCGGAATGGGCTTGGGGTAGGGCGGCTGGTAGCGGAACGAACCGGGGGCATCCACCGCGCCCAGCAGCAGTTGCAGCAGGTGCAACGCGCGGCAGGTGTGGAAGCCGTTGCTGTGCGCGCTGATGCCGCGCATCGCATGCATGGCGACGGGACGGCCCACCATCTCGCTGTGCTCGCGGCCCCAGGCGTCGGTCCAGGCGATCGGCAGCGTCAGCTTGCTTTCGAACGCGGCTTCGGCCAGTTCGCGTGCGATGCGGCGAATGGTGTCGGCGGTGATGCCGCAGCGCTCGGCAACGGCATCGGGTGCGTACTGCGGATCGAGGTAGCGATCGACGACCAACTGGAACACGGGTACGGCGGTGCGGCCGTCGGGCAGGGTGTATTCGCCGACGACGGCGGGCGAGATGTCGATGGCACTGGCGGATATCGTCGCGCCGTTGCCCCCACCCCAACCCTCCCCCGCAAGCGGAGGAGGGGGAAAAGCACCGCTTCGCTCCGCTCCTTCCCCTGCGTGCGGGGGAGGGCCGGGGTGGCGGCAACGCGCAGCGGTGTCCCAGCACAGCACGTTGCCCTCCGCATCGCGCGCGAACAATCCGTCGTCCGCGCCACCGGGATTGCGCACCACCAGCCAGTGCGCATTGGCGTAGCGCACCAGGTAATCGAGGTCGATGCGATCCATCCGCAGCAGTTCATGGATCAGCGCGAACGCCAACAACCCGTCGGTACCGGGGCGGATGCCGATCCATTCGTCGGCGATGGCGCCATAGCCGCTGCGCACCGGGTTGACCGCGACGATCTTCGCGCCGTTGGCCTTCAGCTTGCCCAGGCCCAGCTTGATCGGATTTGAGTCGTGGTCCTCGGCCACGCCCCACAGCATCAGGTAGCGGGCGTGGTCCCAGTCGGGTTCGCCGAATTCCCAGAAGCTGCCGCCCAGCGTGTACAGGCCGCCGGTGGCCATGTTGACCGAGCAGAAGCCGCCATGCGCGGCGTAGTTGACCGTGCCGAACTGCTGCGCCCACCAGCCGGTCAGCGCCTGCGACTGGTCGCGGCCGGTGAAGAACGCCAGCTCGTCCGGGTTGCGCTCGCGGATCGGCTTGAGCCAGGACGCGGCGAGCTCCAGCGCTTCCTCCCATTCGATCTCGCGGAACTCGCCGCTGCCGCGCTCGCCGGTGCGCAACAGGGGCTTGGTGAGCCGCGCCGGCGAGTAGTGCTGCATGATCCCGCTGGCGCCCTTCGCGCACAGCACGCCCCTGTTGACCGGATGCGCGGCGTTGCCCTGGATGTAGCGGATGCTGCCGTCCTTCAGCCACACCTTGATGCCGCAGCGGCAGGCGCACATGTAGCAGGTCGTGGTCTTCACCTCGTCGCCGGGCGAGGGCGACAGGTCGAGGATGGGCTCGGCTGGAGCGGGCTGCGTCATGTGGCTATTGTGCCGCGCCATGGCAAGGGCTGCCTGCCGGGGAATCGGGAGGATGGCTTCGGGTCGACGGATGTCACGCGCGCTGCGCCGTCGACCCGGCATAATCCGGCCATGGACCGATACGAACGCATCCTTTCCCTGCACCGCATCCTCAAGACCGCGCGCTACCCGGTGACGGTGGCGCGGCTGCAGGATGAACTCGAATGTTCGCGCGCGACGGTCTACCGCGACCTCGCCTTCCTGCGCGATGCGCTGATGGCACCGGTGGTGGGCGATGGCGAGGCCGGGTTCCGCTACGACACCGAGGATGCCGAGCGCTTCGAACTGCCCGGCTTGTGGCTGACCTCCGACGAACTGCATGCGCTGCTGGCCGCGCAACAGCTGCTGTCGCGCAGCACCGGTGGCGTGCTGTCGGGCGCGCTGGCGCCGCTGCAGTCGCGCATCGACAAGCTGCTGGCCGAGCACGCCACCGGCGACCGCTGGCCTGTCGAGCGCGTGCGCGTCATCCCGCACCGCGGCCGGCGCATGGACGAGCACGCCTTCCGCAACGTCTGCTCGGCGGTGCTGCAGCGCAAGCAGCTGTCGTTCGACTACCGCGCGCGCTCCACCGACGAGAAGACGCGGCGCACGGTGTCGCCACAGCGCATCACCCACTATCGCGACAACTGGTACCTCGATGCCTGGGACCACGAGCGCGACGCGCTGCGCAGCTTCTCCGTCGACCGCATCGGCGGCGCGCGCCTGCTCGATGCCGCCGCGCGCGACCTCCCCGAGGCCGAACTGGACCAGCACCTGTCCGGCAGCTACGGCATCTTCTCCGGCCCGCCGAAGGGCATCGCCACCATCGTGTTCAGCGAGACGTCCGCGCGCTGGGTGGCGGACGAGCACTGGCATTCGCAGCAGCAGGGCCGTTGGCTGCCCGACGGCCGCTACGAACTGAAAGTGCCCTACAGCGCCGCGCGCGAACTGCTGATGGACGTGTTGCATTACGGCGCCGATGCCGAAGTGGTGGAACCGCCGGCGCTGCGCCAGCAGGTGAAGTCGCTGCTGCAGCTGGCGCTGTCGAACTACGACGCCTGAACGGGAACGGGCGATGACGCCGGACCGCGCGCCGAAGATCGCCGGGGCTGAGCCGGTCGCACTGGTGCTCGGTGCCGGTGGTGCGCGCGGATTGGCGCAGATCGGCGTGATCGAGGTGCTGGAGGAACGCGGCCTGCGCATCGTGGCCGTGTCCGGGTCGTCCAGCGGCGCGCTGGTCGGCGGCATCTTCGCCGCCGGCAGGCTGCGTGAGTTCGATGCGCGCATCCGCCAGATGTCGCGACGGGATTTCCTGCGCCTGCTCGACCCTGGCTGGCGCCGCTCCGGCGTGCTGCGCGGCGCGCGGCTGGTCGATGCGATGCGCGAGGTGGTCGGCGATCCGGTCATCGAACAGTTGCCGATTGAATTCACCGCGGTCGCCGTGGACCTGCAGCGCCAACGCGAGGTGTGGCTGCGCGAAGGCTCGCTGTGGGACGCGCTGCGCGCATCGTTCGCGATCCCCGGGCTGTTCACGCCGCATCGGGTGAATGGCCGCGCGCTGGTCGACGGCGGCCTGCTGGCGCCGCTGCCGATCGCCGCGACGCGCTTGTCCGATGCGCACCGGCTGGTCGCGGTGGACATGCACGGCTGGCCACGGCGTCCGCCCGGCATGCCGGCCGGCGCCGGGCAGCCTGCGCAGCAGGATCCGGACACCTTGCGCAGTCGCCTTGGCGATTGGCTGCAGCGCCGGACCCGCGACGAGGATGGCGAGGAAGCGGATCCGCTGGCCATGGGCGTGCCCGAGATCATGGCGCGCTCGCTGGATACGATGCAGGCGCAGATCGCGCGCGTGCAGCTGGCGCTGGACCCGCCGGAGCTGGTCATCCGCATCCCGCGCGACGTGTGTTCGTTCTACGAGTTCTGGCGTGCGGCGGAACTGATCGACGTCGGCCGCGCCGAGGCAACCAAGGCGCTGGACGCGGCCGGGTATTGATCGCTGGCATCGCGCCTGCCCGCATGCATCGATCGGCGGGAGCGGCGACAATGTCGTCCCCCCGAGACAGGAAACCGGTATGACGAAGGCATCGATCTGGACGGTCCTTGCAATGACCTTGGCCTTGGCCGCATGCGGACAGTCGGACCATGCAGGGCATGGCGATGTCGTTGCCGGCGAGGCCCCAGGCGATGACGGCATGCACGTCACTGCACCCTGGTCCCGCGAGATTCCGCCGAACGCACCGGTCGCGGCGGGATTCCTGTCGATCCACAACGGTGGCGGGGCCGACGACCGCCTGGTGGAGGTGCGCAGCGATGCATCCGTGCGCGTCGAGATCCACGAAGTGCGCCACGAGGACGGCATGGCGCGCATGCGTGAACTCGGCGATGGCCTGCCGCTGCCGGCCGGGGCGACGGTCGAGCTCAAGCCCGGCGGCTACCACCTGATGTTCATCACCCCGGTCGAGGGGCGGTTCGCCGCCGGCAACCGCGTTGCGGCGACGTTGGTGTTCGAGCAGGCGGGTGCGCACGAGGTCGCGTTCGAAGTGCGCCCGGTCGATGCCGACGCGCCGGCACCGGCGGATGCCCACTCGCATCATTGACGGCCAGCTCGGACAGCCGCACCGCGTCGCCCGTCATGGATCGTCATCCCGCGAAGGCGGGGACACATGGATGTCGATCCATCCGCGAGCATCGACGCGCAACGACCTCGTCGCCCCGGCGAAGGCCGGGGCCCCAGGGTCCATCGCAAGGCACTGGGTCTTCGACCCCCGGCGCGCGCGCGCTCGGCCGGGCGCGCGCCTGGTGGCTCGCGAGCGAGCAGCCCGCCCTCACCCCGGCTTGCGCGCCGGGATGACGGAGTTCGTTGCGAATGGGCGGTCCCGGTAGTCCACGGAGGCGGCCCGGTGGATGGCGGTCTTCATGGCGACTGCCAACGTCGCAGCCCGTGAGAAGGCGGCGCGGCAGCCTGTCGGCCCGACAGGAGAACGCCGCCATGCCGCAGTCCACGTCCACGACCCGTCCCGTGATGCCGATGGTCGAGCAGCTCCTGCTCGGCGTCATCGGCCTCGCGCTGGTGTTGATGCTGTCCTTCCCCACCGCGCGTGGTACCAGCGCCCTGTTCGGCTGGATGGCGCTGTGGTTGCCCGGCCTGCCGCTGGCCGCGTTGCTGGCCTGCCGGCTGGCGCGCCGCTGGACCGGGGAGGCGCCGTTGCCGCGGCCGGTGCAGGTGCGCCGTCGTCGTACCGCGCCCGCCGCCGTGCGCCTACCCCGAACCTTGCCGGCCGCGGCTGCGCGCCGGGCGCGACGCCCGCAGGCGGCCTGAGTCCGGCCCCGACTTCCGGCCCTCGGACCGACCCGCGGCGTGTGATAGCTTCCGCGGCCTGCTTTCCAAGGGAGTCGTGGCATGTCGAAGTTGTCGCAGGCCTGCGTGGCCGCCGGAGTGGCCGTGTGCCTCGCTGCAGGCGCCGCGGGCGCGCAGGAGGGTGCCGTGGGCGATCCGCACCAATGGCTGGAAGGGGTCGAGGACCCGAAGGCGCTGGAATGGGTGAAGGCCCAGAACGCCGTGGCCGAGGCCGAACTGGCCGCCACGCCCGAGTTCCGCCGGCTTGAAGCCGACCTGCTGGCGATCTACGACTCTGACGCACGCATCCCCGCCGTCAACAAGCAGGGCGAGTGGTACTACAACTTCTGGCGTGACCAGCAGAACCCGCGCGGCCTGTGGCGGCGCACCACGCTCGAGGAATACCGCAAGCCCAACCCGCAATGGGACGTGCTGCTCGACCTCGACGCGCTGAACAAGGCCGAAGGCACCAACTGGGTCTGGGGCGGCGCCAACTGCCTGCGTCCGGACTATGCACGCTGCCTGATCGCACTGTCGCGCGGCGGCGCCGATGCCACCGTGACGCGCGAGTTCGACATTCCGTCGAAGTCCTTCGTCGAAGGCGGCTTCTTCCGCCCGGAGGCCAAGGGCGCGCTGACCTGGGTCGACCGCGACACCGTCTATGCCTTCACCGATTTCGGCGACGGCACGCTCACCGAGTCGGGCTACCCGCGCATCGTCAAGCGCTGGACGCGCGGCACGCCGTTCGAGTCCGCGGCCGTGGTGTACGAAGGCACCGCCGACGACATGTACATCTCCGCCGGCCGCGACCACACGCCCTTCTACGAGCGCGATTTCGTCAGCCGCACCATCGCCTTCTACAACGACGAGGTGTACCTGGTCGGCGCCGATGGCGCGCTGACCAAGGTGGACGCGCCCAATTCGGCCAACAAGTCCGCCAATCGCGAATGGCTCACGCTGGAGCTGCGCGAGCCGTGGACGGTGGGCGGCAGGACGTATCCGGCCGGCTCGCTGCTGGCGGCCAACTTCGACGCCTTCATGGCCGGCGAGCGCAGCTTCGACGTGCTGTTCGAACCCAGCGACACCACCTCGCTGGCAGGCTTTTCGTGGACGAAAAACCACCTGGTCCTCAACGTGCTCGAGGACGTCAAGAACAAGCTGACCGTGCTCACCCCCGGCGCCGACGGCTGGGCGCGCCGCCCGCTGGCGGGGGTGCCCGAGTTCGGCACCGTGTCCGCGCGCGCGGTCGACAGCGACGAGTCCGATGCGCTGTGGCTCACCGTCACCGACTTCCTCACCCCCAGCACGCTGATGCTCGGCGATGCGGGGGAGGGCGCGGCCGCGCCGGAAACGCTGAAGACCATGCCGGCGTTCTTCGACGCGTCGAACCACGTGGTGGAGCAGCACTTCGCCACCTCGAAGGACGGCACCCGCGTGCCGTACTTCCTGGTGCGGCCGAAGGACCTCGCGTTCGACGGCACCGCGCCGACCCTGCTCTACGGCTACGGCGGCTTCGAGATCTCGCTCACGCCGGGCTATTCCGGTGGCACCGGCAAGGGCTGGCTGGAGAAGGGCGGCACCTATGCGGTCGCCAACATCCGCGGCGGTGGCGAGTACGGCCCGCGCTGGCACCAGGCGGCGCTGAAGCAGAACCGGCACAAGGCCTATGAGGACTTCGCCGCGGTCGCGCAGGACATGATCGACCGCAACATCACCTCGCCCGCGCACCTGGGCATTCGTGGCGGCAGCAACGGCGGCCTGCTCACCGGCAACATGCTGGTGCAGTACCCGGAGCTGTTCGGCGCAGTGGTGATCCAGGTGCCGCTGCTGGACATGCAGCGCTACAACAAGCTGCTGGCCGGTGCTTCGTGGATGGCCGAGTACGGCAATCCGGACATCCCGGAGGAGTGGGAGTACATCCAGACCTTCTCGCCCTACCACCTGTTCGATCCCGCGAAGCAGTACCCGCCGACCATCCTGCTCACCTCCACCCGCGACGACCGCGTGCACCCGGGCCATGCCCGCAAGATGCACGCGAAGATGCTCGAGTCCGGCCAGGACGTGCGCTACTACGAGAACATCGAGGGCGGCCACGGCGGCGCGGCGGACAACCGGCAGGCCGCGCACATGGATGCGCTGTACCTGACCTTCCTGTGGCAACAGCTGTCGAAATAGCCGCAACCCGGCGCCGGGGCGCCCTTCCGCGTGAAGGGCGCCTTGCCTCCCACCGCATGGACTCCATATGAAGACCATCCCCCTCCTGATCGCGACCTCACTGCTGATGACCACGCTGTCCGCCTGCCAGCCCGGCAACGATGCCGCGGCACCCGATGCCACCGCCTCCGCCAATCCGGCGCAGGCCGAACGCGCCGCGCCGCGCGCGCTGGCCAATGCCGCCACCCCGCCCGATGCCGGGAAGCGTGATTTCGCGGTGAAGGCGCCGCACGGGGCCGAGCGCAACGATGAGTACTACTGGCTGCGAGACGACAAGCGCGAAAACCCGGAGGTGCTGGCGTACCTCAACGCCGAGAACGCCTATGCCGATGCGGTGCTGGCGCCGCTCAAGGGCGTGGAGAACGCGCTGTACGACGAGATCGTCGCGCGGATCAAGCAGGACGACAGCTCGGTGCCGTACCGCGAGCGCGGGTACTGGTACTACACCCGTTTCGAAACCGGCAAGGACTACCCGGTCTATGCACGCCGCGCCGACGCCGAGGGCGTGGACGCGCTGTCGATCCAGAGGGCCAACGACGCCGCCGACTTCAACGGCGAGCAGGTGCTGCTGGACGTCAACGTGCTGGCCGCCGGCAAGGATTTCTACCAGGTGGGCAACTGGGAAGTCAGCCAGGACAACCGCCTGCTGGCCTACGCAGAGGACCTCAACGGCCGTCGCCAGTACACCATCCGCTTCATCGACCTGGAGACCGGCGAAACGCTGCCCGACCAGATCGTCGGCATGTCCGCCAGCCTGGTCTGGGGCGACGACAACCGCACCCTGTTCTACATCGAGAACGACCCGGAGACGCTGCTCAGCAAGCGCGTGAAGAAGCACGTGCTGGGCACGCCGGTCGGCCAGGACGTACTGGTGTACGAGGAGCCGGACGACAGCTTCTACATGGGCATCGGCCGCACGCGCGACGACAGGTTCATCATCATCCACTCCAGCAGCACAGTGGCCGACGAATTGCGCTATGCGCCGGCCGCCGACCCGGCCCGCTTCACCGTGCTCGCGCCGCGCGCGCGAGACGTGGAGTACGACGCCGACCACCTCGGCGATCGCTGGGTGATCCGCACCAACGCCGGCGGGGCCACCAACTTCAAGATCGCCGAGGCACCGAGCAATGCGACCTCGCGCGAGCAGTGGACCGATGTCGTTGCGCACGACGCCAACGTGTTCATCGAAGGCGTGGAACTGTTCGACGGCTTCATGGCCATTGCCGAACGGTCCGACGCCCTCGAACGCATCCGCCTGCGCAAGGCCGATGGCAGCGAGGAACACGTCAAGGCCGACGAGTCGGCGTACTCGATGGGCCTGTCGGCCAACCCCGAGCCCGACAGCGAATGGCTGCGCTATACCTACACTTCGATGACCACGCCGGCCACCACGTACGAGCTGAACGTGGACACCGGCGAGCGCCGCGAGCTGAAGCAGCAACCGGTGCCGGGTTACGACCCCTCGCAGTACGTCACCGAACGCGTCTGGGCGCCGGCACGCGACGGCAGCACCCGCATCCCGGTGACCCTGGTGTATCGCAAGGGCTTTGCGAAGGACGGCACCGCGCCGTTGCTGCAGTACGGCTACGGCAGCTACGGCGCGTCGATGGACCCGGGCTTCAGCGCGACCAACGTCAGCCTGCTCGACCGCGGCGTGGTGTATGCGCTGGCGCACATCCGCGGCGGCCAGGAGATGGGTCGCAAGTGGTACGACGACGGCAAGCTGCTCAACAAGATCAACACCTTCACCGACTTCATCGACGTCACCGACTTCCTGGTCAAGGAGGGCTATGGCGCGCCGGACCGTGTGGCGGCCTATGGCGGCAGCGCAGGCGGCCTGCTGGTGGGCGCGATCGCGAACATGGCGCCGGAAAAGTACAACGTGATCCTGTCGCAGGTGCCGTTCGTCGACGTGGTCACCACCATGCTCGATCCCAGCATCCCGCTGACCACCAACGAGTACGACGAGTGGGGCAACCCGGAGCAGAAGGAGTTCTACGACTACATCGTCCAGTACTCGCCGTACGACAACCTCGAGGCCAAGGCCTATCCGGCGATGTTCGTCGGCACCGGGCTGTGGGATTCGCAGGTGCAGTACTGGGAGCCGGCGAAGTACGTCGCCCGCCTGCGCGACCTCAACACCAGCGATCGCCCGGTGGTGTTCCGCACCAACATGGAGGCCGGCCACGGCGGCAAGTCGGGCCGTTTCCGCCGCTTCCGCGAAGTGTCCGAGATGTACGCCTTCATGCTCGACCAACTCGGCGTGCCCGAACGCTGAGCGTCGGTGCGGTCGCATGACACCACGACAAACCCCGCACGCGCGGGGTTTGTCGCGTTCGGGCATTGCAGAGGCGGGCCGTGCCCCCACCCCAGCCCGCCCGGCGCAGCACGCCGGTCGTTCGGATGATTCGCGCAGCGGTGCTGCGCAAGCGAATCAACCTCACGCCCGTAAACGGGGGAGGGGGGCAGATCACATTCTTTCCCCATAGCCGCAAGCCGTCAGGAAGCAGGTCAGCCCCTCTTTCCCCCTCCACCGTTTACGGGGGAGGGTCGGGGGTGGGGGCCAGTGACGCCGCGTGATCCCCACTCCCGCACCACTCAATAGAATCCCCCCATGACGCTACGTTCGCGCTTCCGCTGGGCCTGGTGGCTGCTGGCCTACCTCAGCCTGGGCATCGGCATCGTCGGCATCGTGGTGCCCGGACTGCCGACGACCGTGTTCGTGCTGATCGCCACCTACGCCGCCGCGCGGGGGTCCGACAGGCTGCATGCCTGGCTGCTTGCGCACCCGCGTTTCGGCCCCGTGATCGTGGACTGGCAGGCGCACGGCGCGGTGTCGCGACGCGCGAAGTGGGCCGCGACCTGGACCATGCTGGCCTGTGCCGGCGTGCTGCTGCTGGTGATGCCGCTGTTCGCCGCGCATCGCGGGTGGATGACCGCGCTGCCGCTGGCGTGCATGGCGGTCGTGGCGGGCTGGCTGTGGCGGCGTCCGGAACCGCCCGGCAGGTGAACGCACGCTGCGCAGCGCGGGCCGGCCGGGCTACACTGCGCGCATGAAGACCCGGCCTGCCATCGCCCCCGCCATCGTGCTGTTCGCCTTCGTGTTCGCACTGTCCGCCTGTGGCAACAAGGGCCCTCTGGTGCTGCCTGACGAAGCCGCGCAGGACACCTTCGAGGACGAGGCGCCGATGCCGATGCCCGCCGACGAGGTGCCCGCCGATGCCGACGCGCCCCCGGTCGATGCCGGCGACGTCCCGCAGGATGACGACGGTCGCTGACCTTCGGCGGCACCCCTCCGGTGACCGGTGATGCCGATGCGCGGAACGCTCCGCTTCAGCAAGATGCATGGCGCGGGCAACGACTTCGTCGTGCTCGACTTGCGTGACGGCGCGCCTGCGCCCGATGCCGGATTGTGCCGCGCGCTGGCCGACCGCCACCGGGGCGTCGGCTGCGACCAGATCCTGACCATCGAGCCGCCGCGCAGCGCCAGTGCGGTCGCGGCCTATGGCATCTGGAATGCCGATGGTTCGCCGTCGCAGCAGTGCGGCAATGGCGCACGCTGCGTGGCGGCCTGGCTGGTGCGCGATGGCGCCGCGCACGGCGATCGCTTCGTGCTCGACAGCCCGACGCGCACGCATTTGGCGGAGGTGCTCGGCGACGGCCGCTATCGCGTGGCGATGGGCGTGCCCGAATTCATGCCGGCGCGGATTCCGTTGGCGGGGCACGATGCGGCGCAGGATGCGTATGACGTGGCGTCGGACGGGGAGGCGCGTGTGCGGTTCGGCGCAGTGTCGATGGGCAATCCGCACGCCGTGATCGAGGTGCCTGCGGTTGACGATGCACCGCTGCAGCACATTGGCGGCACGTTGCAGCAGTCGCGCTGGTTTCCGGAATCGGTGAACGTGGGCTTCGCGCAGGTGCTGTCGCCGGACCGCATCCGCCTGCGCGTGTTCGAGCGCGGCGTGGGCGAAACGCTCGCCTGCGGCAGTGGCGCCTGCGCAGCGGTGGCGGTGCTGGCGCGGCAAGGTCGCGTCGGACGCGAGGTCGCCGTATCGTTGCCGGGTGGCGAACTGCACATCGCGTGGCCGGGCGACGACGCGCCGGTCACGATGGCCGGCCCGGCCGCATTTGTCTTCGAGGGAGAATGGATCGCATGAGCACACCCGAAAAACTCGGCGCGCACGAGGTGGCGGCCTGGCTGCGGCGGCAACCGAAGTTCCTGCAGCAGTTCCCCGACCTGGCACTGAGCCTGGTGGTCCCGCGCGAGGATGGCCCGGCGGCATCGCTGGCCAGCTACCAGCTGGAAGTGCTGCGCGACAAGAACCGCGAGTTGTCCCGTCGGCTGCACGACCTGTTCGCGATCTCGCAGGAGAACGAGCGGCTGGCGGTACGCACGCATCAGTTGACGCTGTCGTTGATGCGCCAAAGCAACCGCGCCGGCGTGGTCCGTGCGATGGCGGCATCGCTGGCCGAGGATTTCAATGGCGACCTGGTGCGGATCGTGTTGTTCAGCCCGGTCGCCGGCCTGGGCGGCGAGGACTGGCTGCAGGTCATCGCGCGCGACGACCGGCTGTTGGCCCCGTTCGGCGATGCATTGAAGGAAGGCGAGCCGCTGTGCGGGCGGTTGCACCCCGACAAGCAGGCGCTGCTGTACGGCGCGCGCGTGGAGGAGGTGCAGTCCAGTGCTCTGTTGGCGATCGAAGGCACGGGCTTGGTCGCGGTGGGCAGCCAGGACCCGAACCGGTTCTACCCGGGGATGGGCACGCTGTTCCTGCGGATGATGGGCGAGGCGTTCGACGTGGCGCTGCGGCGGTTCGATGGTTGATGCGGCGGTCGCCGCGATTCCGTCATCCCCGCGCAGGCGGGGACCCATGGACGTTGTCTTGGCCTTTGGCTCAAGAGCATTTCGTCCGTTGTCGCGGCCGGGTTCATTTCTTTTCTTGCTGGCCCACTGCATGCGCGCAACGCATGCGAACGGCGAAGCCGGCCGGGCAGGCGCCTCCACTTTTGCGGCGCAAGGGACGGAAACCAGAGCCGAGGACAGCGCCGCTTCGCGCTTTACCGAACTGGCGATGGTCTGTCCACGCAGGTCCGGTGCCGCCGCAACCAAGCGGATATCGGGCCGCGACTTGCGGCGGCATCGGACCTGCGCTGCCGCGGGTGTCTATCCCCCGATCAGGAGAAGAACCAGAAAAACGGGCCTTCCCCGATCAAAGCTCACCGGTCGCGTTGAGCTCGACGGGATTTTTCGACAGGACATCCCTGTCCTGTCGAAGAGCGGCGCGCGTCCCGTGCGCCGCCCTCCGGGTCTGCCTGCATCATCGATCCTCGCGGACGAGCCGAAAGGCGGGTGCCTGCAGTGATCGATGACTACCTCTCCCACCTGCAGGTCGAACGGCGCATGTCGCCGCATACGCTGGACGGCTATCGCCGCGACCTGGTGGCGCTTTCGACGTGGACACAGGGGCAGGGCATGCAGGACGTGTCCGCGCTCAAGGAGCCCGACGTCCGCGCCTTCGTCGCGGCCGAGCATCGCCGCGGCCTGTCGCCCAAGAGCCTGCAGCGGCGGCTGTCGGCGGTGCGCAGCTTCTACCAGTGGCTGCTCAAGCACGGGCGCATTGGCGCCAATCCCGCGGCGGGCGTGCGGGCGCCCAAGGCGCCGCGCAAGCTGCCGCAGGTGCTCGATGCCGATGAGGCCAAGGCGCTGGTGGAAGTGCCGACCGACGTGCCGTTGGGCCTGCGCGACCGGGCGATGCTGGAACTGTTCTATTCCTCGGGACTGCGCCTGAGCGAGTTGTGCGCGCTGCGCTGGCGCGACCTGCAGCTCGACGAGGGGTTGGTCAGCGTGCTGGGCAAGGGCAGCAAGCAGCGGATCGTGCCGGTGGGGTCGCATGCGCGCAATGCGCTGCGCGAATGGCGTGCCGACAGTGGCGGCGCCGACGATGCGCCGGTATTCCCGGGCCGTGGCGGCGGCCCGATCAGCGCCCGCGCGGTGCAGATCCGCATGCGCCAGCTGGCGCAGCGGCAGGGACTGTTCAAGCGCGTGCACCCGCACCTGCTGCGCCATTCCTTCGCCAGCCACGTGCTGGAATCGTCCGGTGACCTGCGCGGCGTGCAGGAACTGCTGGGCCACGCCGACATTTCCACCACCCAGATCTACACGCACCTGGATTTCGGGCACCTGGCCAAGGTGTACGACGCCGCGCACCCGCGGGCCAAGCGCAGGAAGGATCCCGGTTGAGCCTTTGGTGCCTGCGCGGAGCGATGTCCGATTCCGGCGAGTATCCGGCGATGGCCGGTCGCATGCTGCAGCTCCCACTGCGCCAGGAGGCCTGCCATGGCGTTCCAGCTGTCCGGAATCGATCCGGCCCCGTTCGAAGCGTTGTTCGCCCTGGATGACGCACGATTGCGCGAGCTCGGAGCGAAGCGCTGCATTGCCGACAGCGACAGGGGCTATCCCTGCCGCGTCAGTCTGGAGGATGCGAAGACGGGCGACGAACTCCTGCTGCTGCCCTACGAGCACCAGCCTGCGACATCGCCGTATCGTGCCTCGGGTCCGATCTTCGTCCGCCGCGGCGCGATGCGGCGGGTATTGCCGGCCAGCGTCGTGCCGCCATACGTGTCCGCGCGGCTGATGTCGTTGCGTGCCTACGACGCCGGGCACATGATGATCGATGCCGAGGTCTGCGAAGGGGTGGATGTCGCCCGCGAGCTCGCGCGCATGTTCCGCGCCAGCGCCATCGCCTACGTCCACCTGCACAATGCCCGGCGCGGCTGCTTCTCCTGCGTTGCGCATCCGGCCTGGGACGAATCCTTCGGTTGCACCGGGGGTTGATCGCGGCAGGAGCGCCCCTATCTCCGGAACATCCGCCCTCCGGAGGCCGCATGGACCCCAGCCAGAATCCCCACGTGTTCCACGCCACCACCATCCTGTCGGTGCGCCGCGACGGCAAGGTGGCCGTGGCCGGCGACGGCCAGGTGACGCTGGGCCATACCGTGATGAAGGGCAATGCGCGCAAGGTGCGCCGACTGGGCAAGGACGGCCAGGTGCTGGCCGGCTTCGCCGGCGCGGCGGCCGACGCGTTCACGCTGTTCGAACTGTTCGAGTCGAAGCTGGAGAAGCACGGCCAGCTGCAGCGCGCCGCGGTGGAGATGGCCAAGGATTGGCGCACCGAGCGCCGCTTCGGCAAGCTCGAGGCGCTGTTGGCGGTGGCCGACAAGGACACTTCGCTGGTCATCAGCGGCACCGGCGACGTGATTGAACCCGAGGACGGCATCATTGCCATCGGCTCCGGTGGTTCCTACGCGCTGTCCGCTGCGCGCGCGCTGCTGGCGCACACGCAGCTCGAGGCCCGCGCCATCGCCACCGAGGCCCTGGGCATCGCCGGCGACATCTGCATCTACACCAACCGCAACGTGGTGGTGGAAGAACTCTGACGCTCCAGCCCCTCTGCCGCTTGCGGGAGAGGGGCCGGGTGGGGGCCGTTCGCCGAGTGGCCCACGCACCCTGATCCGGCGCTTCGCGCCACCTTCTCCCGCATGCGGGGGAGGCGAACATGATTCCCGAGGCTCCTTTCCCGATGTCCAGCAAAACCGGCAACACCTCCTCTACCATGACCCCGCGCGAGATCGTGCAGGAACTCGACCGCCACATCGTCGGCCAGCATTCGGCCAAGCGCGCGGTCGCGATCGCGCTGCGCAACCGCTGGCGCCGGGCGCAGCTGGCCGACGACCTGCGCAACGAAGTGATGCCCAAGAACATCCTGATGATCGGCCCCACCGGCGTCGGCAAGACCGAGATCGCGCGCCGCCTGGCCACGCTGGCGAACGCCCCGTTCGTGAAGGTCGAGGCGACGCGTTTCACCGAAGTGGGCTACGTCGGCAAGGACGTGGAGCAGATCATCCGCGACCTGGCCGACACCGCGGTCAAGCTGCATCGCGAGCAGGCCAAGAAGAAGGTGCGCACGCAGGCCGAGGAGCGCGCCGAAGACCGCATCCTCGACGCCCTGCTCCCGCGCCGGGAAGCGCCGCAACCCGCGTTCGGCTTCGGCAATGCCACCACCACGGTCGACATCGGTGCCGAGCCATCGGCCAAGGAATCCGGGACGCGGCAGAAGCTGCGCCGCCAGCTGCGTGCCGGCGAGCTGGATGAGCGCGAGATCGAGATCGACGTGTCCGCCAACGCCGGCGTCGACATCATGACCCCGCCGGGCAT
Organism: Luteimonas aestuarii; assembly: GCF_004357985.1. GTDB lineage: Bacteria > Pseudomonadota > Gammaproteobacteria > Xanthomonadales > Xanthomonadaceae > Luteimonas > Luteimonas aestuarii. The sequence goes on from NZ_SMTF01000012.1 coordinate 96,171, forward strand.
GGAAGAAATGGGCCAGCAGTTGCGGCAGATGTTCGCCAACCTCGGCGGCGGCAAGACGCATTCGCGCAAGCTGGCGATCAAGGCGGCGCGTCCGCTGCTGGCGGAGGAAGAGGCGGGCAAGCTGGTCAACGAGGACGACGTGCGCGAAGCCGCCATCGAGGCCTGCGAGCAGCACGGCATCGTGTTCATCGACGAGATCGACAAGGTGGCCAAGCGCAGTGAGGGCGTCGGTGCCGACGTCAGCCGCGAGGGCGTGCAGCGCGACTTGCTGCCGCTGGTGGAAGGCTCGACCGTCAGCACCAAGTACGGATCGGTCAAGACCGACCACATCCTGTTCATCGCCTCGGGCGCGTTCCACCTGGCCAAGCCCAGCGACCTGATCCCGGAAATGCAGGGCCGTTTCCCGATCCGGGTGGAATTGAGCGCGCTGACCAAGGACGATTTCGTCCGCATCCTCACCGAGCCCAAGGCGTCGCTGACCCGGCAGTACGTCGAGCTGATGAAGACCGAGGGCATGGCGCTGTCGTTCACCGATGACGCCGTCGATCGCCTTGCCGAGATCGCCGCGCAGGTCAACGAGCGCCAGGAGAACATCGGCGCGCGCAGGCTGCACACCGTGCTCGAGCGCCTGCTCGACACCGTGAGCTACGACGCGCCGGACAAGGCGGGCAGCGTTGTCGTCGATCGCGCCTACGTGGATGCACACCTGGGCGAACTGGTACAGGACCCGGACCTGAGTCGCTACATCCTCTGAGCCCGCGTCGCCAGCCGCGGACGTCGCGGACTGCGGGGCGGGTCACGGTTGCCGCTGGCGCTGCCATTTATCGTCTCCCTTGTTTGGGAGGCATGCCATGGCGAGGATCGGGCTGGTGCTGTTCGCGTGCGTGGCGTTGCTTGCGTCTGCGTCAGCGCATGCGCAGACGCTGCTCGGCCACCTCGAGTTGCAGTGGGGTGATCCGTCGCCGGAACTGCACGCCCGCTACAAGGCTGGCCATGACGCCAACGGTGCGCCTCGCTTCAACGTGAGCCTGCTGACCGACCGTGGCGTGCGCGTCGCGCTTGATCCCGCGCAGGCGCGGCGCGCGGCGGGCGACCTGCATGCCCTGTCCGGCAGGCGCGTGGCCATTGCGCTGTCGCAGGCGAAGTCGCAGTCCGGTCTGCAGGGCGTGGAGGTCATCGTGCCTGCCGACGACATCGGGCAGCAGCCCGAGCACCTGGTCGCCGGCAAGGCCGATGCCGTCCACAAGTCGGTGACCGGTTCGCGGCGCTGGATGACAGTGGCCTGCAAGTTCAGCGATGTGCAAACCGAGCAGAAGACGATTGCGTTCTTCCAGGGGCAGTACGGCGAAGCGCCGGGCCAGCTGGGACATTACTGGCGCGAGGTGTCGCACCAGAAGACCAACCTGCAGGGCAGTGATGCGGTCGGCTGGTTCACGCTGCCGCACCCGCGCAGCCACTATGTCGACGAGTCGGGCGACAAGCCCAAGGCCGACCTGACGAAGCTGTTCAACGACTGTACCGGTGCGGCCAACCCAACCGTGGATTTCTCCACGGTGCTTGGCATCAATCTCATGTTCAACGGCGATCTGGATGGATTTGCCTGGGGCGGAAGCCGCTCGGCGATGCTGGACGGCCCGAGGCGGAATTTCCCGACCACGTGGAACCCGCCCTGGTCGTTCAACAACCTCGCCGTGCTCGCGCACGAGATGGGCCACGGCTACGGGCTGCCGCATTCGGACAACTCCGACGGCGACGACGATCCCTACGACAACCCCTGGGACGTGATGAGCGACAGCTGGCGCAATGCGGTCAGCGACCCCACCTACGGTACGCGACCCAAGCACATCAACATCGTGCAACGTGACCGGCTGGGCTGGGTGGACGCGCCGCGCAAGCGCACGGTCATGCCCACCGATGAAGCTGTGACGGTAGCGCTCGACTTCGCCCACCTGCCGGCGTCCGGAAATACGCAGATGCTGGTGCTGGCGATGCCGCAAGCCCCCGATCCGTACCGGACGACGCTCTATACGCTGGAAGCGCGACAGCGCGCCGGTACCTACGAGGGGGCGCTGGCCGGTACTGCGGTGATCATCCATCGCCTGCGGCAGGACTACAGCGGCCTCGCCTACAGCCAGGATGCCGATGTGCCGCCGGCGGACAGGTCCAACAACGAAGGCTCGATGTTCAAGCCCGGCGAAAGCTGGGTGACCCCGGAAGGCATGTTCCTGGTGCGGGTGGTGTCGCAGACGGCGACCGGCTTCATGGTCCAGATCGACAAGCCACGCCTGACCGGCGGCAACAACCCGGCAAGGCAGCGCTAGCGCGCGAACCTCGGGTCAGTCCTCGCCGATGTCCTCATGCCACACCTCGGGGTGCGCGGCGATGTAGTCGCCCAGCATGCGGATGCAGGCCTCGTCCTGCAGGTCGACCACGGCCACGCCATGTTCGCGCAGCCAGTCGTGGCCGCCCTGGAAGTTCACCGACTCGCCCATCACCACGGTGCCGATGCCGAACTGCCGCACCAGCCCGCTGCAGTACCAGCACGGCGACAGCGTGGTGACCATGATGGTGTCGCGGTACGAGCGCTGGCGCCCCGCCTTGCGGAACGCGTCGGTCTCGCCATGCACCGACGGGTCGCCCTCCTGCACGCGTCGGTTGCGGCCGCGGCCGAGCAGGGTGCCGTCGCGGTGGAACAGGGCGGCGCCGATCGGGATGCCGCCCTCGGCCAGGCCGAGGCGGGCCTCCTCGACGGCGATGGCAAGCATGGCGCGGTAGTCGGGTGTCGTTGGCATGGCGGGTTCAGCGGATGTGGCGATGCCACCAGTCTGCCCGCGGCGATGCGTGACGGGAAGCGCATGGCAACGATGCGATAATCGCGCCATGGACAATCCGAAAGACCAGGGCACCACCCATTTCGGCTTCCGCGACGTGCCGCTCGGCGACAAGCAGAAGCTGGTCGGCGAAGTCTTCTCGTCGGTGGCCGGCAACTACGACCTGATGAACGACCTGATGAGCCTGGGCATCCATCGGGTCTGGAAGCGCTACTTCGTCGCCACCGCGCAGGCCCGCCCGGGAGACCGGGTGCTCGACCTGGCCGGGGGCACCGGCGACATCGCCGCCCTTCTGAAGGAGCGCGTGGCACCGCGGACGGCGCGCAGCGACCGCGAGGTGGGCAGCGTGGTGCTGGGCGACATCAATGGCGAGATGTTGCGCGTCGGCCGCGACCGCATGACCGACCGCGGTCGCGTGCGCGGCTTCCAGTACGTGCAGTGCAATGCCGAGACGCTCCCGTTCCCCGACGCCAGCTTCGACCTGGTCACCATCGCATTCGGCCTGCGCAACGTCACCGACAAGGATGCTGCGTTGCGCGAGATGCGGCGCGTGCTGAAGGTCGGCGGGCAGGCGCGGGTGCTGGAGTTCTCGGAAGTGAAGGTGGACTGGTTCAAGCCGGTGTACGACTTCCACTCGTTCAACGTGCTGCCCAGGCTGGGCAAGCTGTTCGCCGGCGATGCCGACAGCTACCAATACCTCGCCGAATCGATCCGCAAGCATCCACCGCAGGACGAATTGAGGGCGATGATGGACGATGCGGGCTTCGCGCGTGCCCGCTATCGCAACCTGTCCGGCGGCATCGTCGCCATCCACGACGGCTGGAAGGACTGAACCCGGCGGGCTTACTGCCCGCTTCCCGAACGCGGGGGCCGGGCGTCAGCGCTGTTGCAGGCCCTCGTCGCGATCGCGCCGGGCGTCGTCCAACCGGTCGTCGCGTGCGCGCCGTTCTTCGCTGAGCGTGCGATCACGCTGCGTGCGTGCCGCGTCAAGCACCGCGTCGCGCTCGGTACGCGCAGGGTCGAGGATATCGTCCCGCTTGCGTCGTGCCTGCGCGAGTGCGTAGTCGCGCTGCTCGCGGGTGGCCCGGCCTGCGTTGAAGTCGTTGTGCACTTCGCGGCTGACGTTGTTGAACTCCCCATGCGCCCGCCGGGACAGGCAATTGAAACGGTCGTGCTGCGCGCGAGAGGTGGTATTGAACGCAGTGTGCTGTTCGCGCGACACGCAATTGAATCGCGCGTAGGCCTGCTGCGAACGGGCATTGAAGATGCGATACAGGTCCGCGCGGTTCGTGGCGCTGAGGTACTCGCCACCGCCGGCCTCGGCGATCGCGCGCAACTGGCGTGCCTCGTCGCTGCCGACGCCGAAGCCGATCACGTTGACCACGACATTCACGTCCGCCGCCTGCAGCCGGCGTGCCGCGGCGACGGGATCGCCGCCGCAGGTCTCGATGCCGTCGGACACCATGTAAATGACGTTGCCCGCGGCATCTCCAGCACCGGCGGCGGCGAAATCCGCGGCGGCGGCATCCAGCGACGCCGCGATGGGCGTCCAGCCCACCGGCTCGAACGACCGCACCGCCTGCTCGAAGCGGGTTTCGTCGAAGGGTGCGAAGGCGTACCGCAACTCGGTGCCGGCGCAGGATTCGGCCTTGCCGGATTCGCGGTTGTTGCCGCTGTGCCCATACACCCGGAAGCCGACGTTGGCCTGTTCCGGCAACCGGCGGCCGAAGTCGAGCAGGGCGTCCTGCGCGATCGTGAGCATGCGCTCGCCACCGATCCGGGCCGCCATCGAGCCCGACGCGTCGAGCATGAGCAATACGCGGCCCGGCGCTGTCTGGCCCGCGCCCGCCACGTCGCCCACGGCGTCGCACGCCTGCGGCGCCTGCTGCACGCTCTCGCCGCACGCGGCATAGCCGCCGTCGTGGCGTTCCGCCAGCGCCTCATAGTAGGCCACGCTGTCCTGGTCGACCTGCGTGGAGTCGTCCGCGCCCACCGGTGTGGACGTCGCGCCAGCGCTCTCGGCGTCCGTCGATGCGTCGCGCTGGCACGCCGTGCCGAACAGCAGGATGGCGGCGGCCATTAACGTCATCCGCGCCCGGACGGGCGCGGTCTTGCGGGTGGGCCCGGTGTTGGACGCAGGCAAGGGGGGCAGGGGCATCCGTTTCATGCTGCTGGCTCCATGGCAACCTGGCGGGGCCGCTGGGCGTGCGTGCCTGCACAAGGTGACGGGCGGCAACAGCAATGGCCTGCGCGGCGTTCAGGCGGGAGTGTCATCGGCGGGCTGTTCATTCCGCGTCGAAGCAGGATGAATGCGCCGCGGGCTGCGGTCCGGCGGGCTGCGCGCGTTGCCTTAGAATTCGTCATCCCCCGCAACTGCCCAGGCAATCCCGGCCATGTCCGTTTCCCTCCTGCGTCCCCTGCTTGCCGCCAGCCTCCTGTCGCTGGCCTTCCTGGCAGGCTGCGCCAACGACGATGCCGCCACGACGTCCGACGCGCCCACGCCCGATCGCACGGAGGCGCCCGTCGATCGCGACGAGCATTCCCACGCCGAGCCGCAGAAGGTGGTGATCGACGACCTGGCGCTGGACCTGGCGCTCGATTTCGATGCCAGGACGCTTGCCGGCACCGCCACCTATACGCTCGAGTGGAACGACGAAACCGCGACCCAACTGCTGCTCGACACGCGCGACCTGGCGATCGAACGTGTCGAAGGCGAGGTGGACGGGCAGTGGGGCCCGCTGCAGCATGCGCTGGGCGAACGGCACGACACGCTGGGCAGCCGGCTGGCCATCGAAACCCCGCAGCGCCCCGGCAAGGTGCGCGTGACCTACCGCACCTCGCCGGACGCCTCCGGCCTGCAGTGGCTCACGCCGGAAATGACCGAAGGCAAGCAGTTGCCCTTCATGTTCAGCCAGTCGCAGCAGATCCACGCGCGCAGCTGGGTGCCGCTGCAGGACACGCCGCAGGTGCGCTACACCTACAGCGCGCGCATCACTACGCGCCCGGACGTGATGGTGCTGATGAGCGCCGACAACGACCCGGCCGCCGCACGCGACGGCGAATACACCTTCACCATGCCCCAGCGCATCCCCTCGTACCTGATGGCGATCGCCGCCGGCGACCTGGTGTTCAAGCCGATTTCCGCGCGCAGCGGCGTGTGGGCCGAGCCGGCGATGGTGGACAAGGCGGTGGATGAATTCGCCGACACCGAGAAAATGATCGTCGCCACCGAGCAACTGTACGGACCGTACCGCTGGGAGCGCTACGACCTGCTGGTGCTGCCGCCGTCGTTCCCCTACGGCGGCATGGAGAACCCGCGGCTGTCGTTCATCACCCCCACCGTGATCGTCGGCGACCGCTCGCTGGTGTCGCTGATCGCGCACGAGCTGGCGCACAGCTGGTCGGGCAACCTGGTCACCTTCTCCAGCGCCAGGCATGGCTGGTTGAACGAAGGCTTCACCAGCTACGTCGAGGCCCGCATCGTCGAGGCGCTGTACGGGCAGGACGTGTCGGACATGGAATACGTGATCTCGCGCAACGCCCTCAAGCGCGGGATGTCGACCATGCCCGAGGCGACCCAGGCGCTGGCGGTCAAGCCCGGCACCGAACTCGATGCCGACGATGCGTTGAGCGCGGTCGCCTACGACAAGGGCGCCTGGTTCCTGCAGTTCCTGGAGCAGCGTTACGGCCGCGACGTGTTCGATGCCTTCCTTCGCGGCTATTTCGACCACTTCGCCTTCCAGAGCATCACCACCGAACAATTCCTTGCCTACGCGAAGCAGCATCTGTTCGACGCGCATCCCAACGTGGTGTCCGACGCCGAGATCCAGGAATGGGTGTACGGCCCTGGCATCCCGCCGTCCGCGCCGCAGGTCCTGTCGCAGCGCTTCGGCATCGTCGATTCGGCGCGGCTGGGCTGGCGCGGCAGCAAGCAGTTGCCGCCCACCTCGATCACCCAGCCATGGACCACGCAGGAATGGGTGCACTTCCTCGAGGGCATGCCGGAGATGCTGCCGGTCGCCGAACTCGCGCAGCTCGACGAGGCCTATGGTTTCACCGGGACCGCAAATGGCGAGATCGCGATGCGCTGGTATCCGCTGGCGATTCGTAGCGGCTATGCGCAGGCCAACGATGCGGCGGTGGCCTTCGTCGAGCGCATCGGTCGGCGCAAGTTGATCGTGCCGGTCTACGAGGCGCTGGTGCAGACCGAGCCCGGTCTGGCGCTGGCGCGCGAGGCGTTCGCACGCGCACGTCCGGGCTACCATCCGATCACCACCGGATCGGTGGAGCGGATCATCGCCGAGGCCAGGCCCCGTCCCGTGCCGGCGGCGGCACCGGCCGCGCCGGAGCCGTACCCGGCCGCGGAAGACCCGAACGCCGGCGTGAACACCGGCGGCGCGTCGATGCGCTGAGCCGACGCCGATGTCGTGGCTGGTGCTCCTGTGCGCGATCGCGCTGCTGGTGGCGCTGGCCTTCGCGCTGGTCGTGCTTGCGATCTGGCGCGACCCGGCGCGGTTGATCCGCGCAGAGTACGCGCGACAGCGCATTGCCTGCGGTTTCGTCCGCCGGCAGGTGGCGGTCGATGGGCTGCGTTGGTGCTATGCGGAGCGCGACAGCGATCACGCAGGCACTCCGACACTGGTGATGCTGCATGGCTATACCGGCAGCAAGGAGAACTGGTACCGGCTGTGCACGGCCTTGCCCCGACGCTACCGGCTGTTGGCGCCCGACCTGCCCGGCTGGGGCGAAAGCGAGCGCGTGGCCGATGCGGACCACGGCTTCGCCGCGCAGGCCGTGCGTGTCGCCGGCTTCCTGCGCCACGTCGCTCGCGGGCCGGTGGTGCTGCTGGGGCATTCGATGGGTGGCGGCATTGCCACGCTGGTGGCCGCGCGGCATCCCGACCTCGTCGACAAGCTGGTGCTGCTGGATGCGGCCGGCGTTGAGTTCGCGGAGAACGCCTTCGGCCGCGCGGTGCTCGAGGGCGGCAATCCATTCGGGGTTGCGGATTCGGCCGCACTCGACCAGTACTTTTCCATCCTGTTCCACGAACGCCACGCGCGCCCGCGGTTGCCGTGGCCGGGGTCCTGGGCCTACATGGCGCACCGTCGCCGCGAGGCCGCGTTCGAACAATCGGTACTCGACCGCATCGGTCGCAGTGACGAGCGCTTCCTGCCCGGGCAGGAAGCCACGCGGATCAGGCAGCCGACGCTACTGCTGTGGGGCGCGCACGACGCCGTGATCGATCCGAGCGCGATGGCGCTGTATGCCGAGCGGATCCCGCACGCGCACACGGGCTTGCTCGAACGCAGCGGGCACATGACACTGATGGAAGAGCCCCGTGCCGTCGCGGAGGCGGTGGTCGCATTGATCGAGGAGGAGTCCGCATGAAGACCCGCATGTGCATGTTGTCCGCGGCGCTTTCGCTGGTGGTGTTGGCGGGTTGCAGCGACAGGGAAGCTGCCCAGGCCGCGCGCGCGCAGGCGCAGGCCGATGCGAACGCGGCCGCCGCCGGGCAGGCGGAAGCAGCGTTCAACGCGGCGGTCGAGGAGGAGAACTGGGCGCTGGCCAAGGCGCAGGCCGACGTGCTGCTGGCGCGCTGGCCCGGCACCGACGCGGCCGACCGCGTGCAGGCGAGCTACGACGAGGTGAAGTCGAAGGGCGACGCCGCCAACGAGGCGCGCCGCACCGAAGCGCTGTGGGCCTACAACACCGAGGCGGTGAAGGGTGGAAACCAGCTGTCGGCTGCGATTTATGCGAAGGACCCGCTGGACGTTGACGGCACGGGCCGCAAGCCGGTGCGGCTGATCTTCCGTGACCATCCCGACTGGGGACGAAGCAGCTATCTGGTGCTGCAGGCTGGCGATTTCGCGCAGGCCTGTTACCGCAACTGCCGGGTTACGGTGACTGTCGACGACGGCACGCCGCGACGCATGGCCGCGCACCGCCCGAAAACCGAAGAAGCCATCGCCATGTTCATCGACGACGAGAAGGCGATGTGGGCATTGACCCGCGACGCGAAGGTGGTGCAGGTCACGTTCGCCACCCGTGCAGCCGGCGACCAGACCGCGGTGTTCGAGGTTGCAGGGCTTGACCGGACGAAGCTGCCCGGCTGGGATTGACCCGATCACCCTCCCGGCCTGAGCTCCGCGCCTGCCACGACCTGTTCCAAGTCACTGGACTCGACACCGTTCGCGTGTCGCCACCACGCGGTTCCGGCGCAGGATGGCGCAGTCCGGCACCGGTTGCATCGCGACTGCGGGTCATCCGGGCTGAAGTAATGCGAGTCGGACACGCACCGAGGGCGGGGCTTCCTGCAGTCCGAACGCCCGTCCAGCCGGGTCTCAGTGCGTGTGTGTGCCGGCCTGCGCGTATCCCACCAGCACGATGCCGGGCGCGTCCGGCGCGGCGGGAGGCGCAGGAGGCGCGGGCTGCGTCGGAGGGCTCGCCGGTGCCGGCGGTGCAGCGGGCGCCTTCGACGTCGGCGCACGGGGCGGGGCGGGTGGAGCCGGGGGCGCGGGTGGTGCCGACGGCCATGTCATGAGCTTCGGGATCGCGATGCGCGTCTGTGCGTTGCGACGGTCGCGCAGGTAGTCCACTGCCACGCTGTCGCCTTCGCGCTTGTGGCGCAGCCGGTCCATGACCTCGCGCGGGGTGGTGACCGGCTGTCCGTCGACGCGACGGATCACGTCACCCGCCTGCAGGCCGTCGAGGTCCCCGGTCGACAGCACCAGTACGCCGCTGTCGGTGCCGAAATAGCGGCCCAGCTGCGGATCGATCGAGGCGAGGTTGAGGCCGTTCCAGCGGAACGCCGACAGCAGGCGTGGCGTTTCGCCGCCGACGATGCGGGTCACTTCGCGATGGATGTCCGGCGAGACCCCGGCGATCCGCTCGAGCTCGATCGAATCCGCATTGATCTCGAAACCGCCATCGGGCCGGGTGCGGATGAAGATCGCGCCATCGGGCCGCACCAGGCTGCCATCGCCTGCATTGAAGATCGCCACCCGGCTGTCGCGCTGGGGCGTGACCCGCGCGGTGGCGCGCCGTCCGTTACGCAGGTACGTGATCGCCGTGGGCGCTTCGGTCCCCAGCGCGCCCAGCAATTTGCGGGCGTTCTCGACGCGCAGCGCACCGTTGCTGCCAAGGATGTCGGTGCCGTCCACCGACACCAGCCGGTCGCCGCTGCGCAGCCCGGCCTTCGCGGCCGGGCCGTCGGGCGTGACGCCGGTGATGCGCACGCCGGGCTCGTCATCCGGTGCCAGCACGACGCCGATCACCGGCCGGTTCCGCGCTTCCACGATGCGTGCCTGCAAGTCGCGTGCGGACGCCGCATGCGTCGCGGCATCCGCGGCGTGCGTGCGGGCCAGTTCGGCATAGCGGCGTGACGCGCGCTCCATGTCGGCGCGGGCGTCGGCCAGCGCCCGGGCGCGGTCTGCCTGCGCCGTCGGCGTGTCGTTCGCGAGCGCAGCGCCGCTGGACACGCAGCCCACGGCCAGCGCGAGCAACAGGGATCGGGTGAGGGGGCGGAGGGTCGTGGTCATGGATGGGTTCCTGGGTGGATCCGAATGGTGCGCGCCAAGGCGCGTGTCGAGGGGGGTCAATCCAGCTGCACCAGCGCCGCATCGAAGCTGCCGCCCTGTGCGGCCAGCCAGCGGCGCGTGCCTTCGAAGCCGGCCAGTACGCGCAGGTCCTCGACGCGCTGCTGCCAGAGCGACGCGCGCTGCTCCTGGGTCAGGCCAGGCTGCATCAGCGCGGCGTCCACCGTGGCCAGCCGTGTTTCCAGTTCGTCGGCGAGCGCAATCGCGGTGCCGCTGGCCATGCGGTCGTCACGGGCCACGGCCAGCAGGGTTTCAAGCTGTGCCGATTCGGCGTACAGCGCTTCCAGCGGATCGGTCGTGGACGCGGTGGCCGCAGGCCAGTCACGTACCGGCGTATCGGTGCCGGTGTCGAGCCATTGCAGTCGCCAGGGCAGTGCGACCGCCAGCAGCACCGCGGCGGCCGTGGCCAGCCACACGGGCGCGCGCGCGCGCGGACGGCGCGCATCCAGTCGAGCCGCCAGGGCGTTCCAGTCCGGTGCAGGCGGTGTCTCCCGCGGCAGGGCCGCGAAGGCGTCGTGCCAGGTCGTGGGTTGCGAGGGTGCGCGGTCGGTGGCGTCAGGCATGGGCCGCCTCCGTCTGTGGGGATGTCTCGGGGTCCAGCAGGGCACGCAGGCGACGGGTGCCGCGTGCGAGCTGCGATTTCGAAAAACTGGCGGTGCGTTGCATCAGTGCCGCGATCTCTTCATGGGTATAGCCTTCGGCGTGGTACAGCCACAGCACGCTGCGGGTGTTCGCGGGCAGCGCCGCAAGTGCACGCTGGAGCAGCACGGCGTCGGCCGCAGCCGGGGGCGGTGGCGCGAGGTCATCGGCCGGCTCGAAGCCATCGTCCAGCGGCAGCTCGTCGGCATGGCGGCGGCCGCGGCGCAGCTTCATGAGTGCTTCGTTGACCGCGATCTGCCGCAGCCAGCCCCAGAACGGACTCTCGCCGCGGAAATCGCCGATCCGGTCGATCACTTTCAACATCGTCTCCTGCAGCACGTCGGCGGCCTCGTCGCGGTCGCCGCAGATGCGCAGCGCCAGGGTGAACACCGGGCGCTCGAACCAGCGGTAGACCTGTTCGAATGCCGCCCGGTCGCCGGCCCGCACCCTGGCCAGCAGGGCGGTGGGCAGCTCGATCGCGAAGCTCGACGCGGGCCGGGGTTCGGGTGGCATTCCCCATTGTGGATGCGCCCCGGCGGGAAAGGGTCGCAACGTGGGCACGTTCCGGTCACAAACCCGGCCCGGCGGCGGTCTGGCACCTATACTCGCCGCCAGGACACCCAAGGAGAACGCCATGCCCGGCTCGCTGCTCGCCATCGTCCTGCTGGTCGCAGGCATCATCATCCTGTTCAAGACCGTGCGCATGGTGCCGCAGGGCTATGAATGGACCGTCGAGCGCTTCGGCAAGTACACCCACACCATGACCCCGGGCCTGCACTTCCTGGTGCCGGTGGTCTACGGCGTCGGCCGCAAGGTCAACATGATGGAACAGGTGCTGGACGTGCCCAGCCAGGATGTCATCACCAAGGACAATGCCGTGGTGAAAGTGGACGGCGTGGTGTTCTTCCAGGTGCTGGATGCGGCCAAGGCCGCCTATGAAGTCTCCAACCTCGAGATCGCCACGATCGCGCTGGTGCAGACCAACATCCGTACCGTGATCGGCTCGATGGACCTCGACGAATCGTTGAGCAACCGCGAGACCATCAACGCGCAGCTGCTCAACGTGGTCGACCAGGCCACCAATCCGTGGGGCATCAAGGTCACCCGCATCGAGATCCGCGACATCGCGCCGCCGCGCGACCTGGTGGACGCGATGGCGAGGCAGATGAAGGCCGAGCGCGAGCGCCGTGCCGTGATCCTGGAGGCGGAGGGGCATCGTTCGTCGGAAATCCTCCGGGCAGAGGGCGACAAGCAGGCGGCGATCCTGCAGGCCGAAGGCCAGAAGGAGGCCGCGTTCCGCGAAGCCGAGGCGCGCGAGCGTCTTGCAGAGGCGGAGGCGAGGGCGACGCAGATGGTGTCCGACGCGATCGCCAAGGGCGACGTACAGGCCATCAACTATTTCGTGGCGCAGAAGTACGTGGAGGCGTTCAAGGAACTGGCGACCGCGCCGAACCAGAAGTTCGTGCTGATGCCGATGGAGTCGAGCGGCATCATCGGGTCGATCGCAGGCATCGCGGAACTGGCGAAGGAAGCGCTGGGCAAGCAGCAGGGCGAGACGCGCACGCGCCTCGACAACACGCCGCCGCGCGCCAACTTCCCGAGCGGAGGCTGAGTCATGTCGATGCGCTGGGACGTGGTGATCTGGGCGGCGGTGGCGCTGCTGTTGTTCGCTGCCGAAGCGCTGGCGCCGGGTGCCTTCATGTTGTGGATGGGCTTCGCGGCGGCGGTGGTGTTCGTCGGCGTGCTGTTCGTACCGGGGGTTCCACTGCTGGCGCAGATCGCCGCGTTCGTGGTGCTGAGCTTCGTGTCGATCCAGGTCTACCGGAAATGGATCCGCAAGCCGGGCCGCGAGCGGCAGAGCGACCAGCCCAACCTCAACCGCCGTGCCGCGCAGCACGTGGGCCGCGTATTCCCCCTGGAGCAGCCGATCGTCGCCGGACGCGGGCGGGTCAAGATCGGCGATGCGTTCTGGGTGGTCGAAGGGCCGGACCTCGACGTCGGCACCCCGGTGCGCGTGGTCGGGACCGACGGTGTTTCGTTGCGCGTGGAGGCAGCGGCGCAGGGGTGATCGCCCCGGCGAGGGATGAGCCCGCGATTGTGTAACAGTGCGCCGCGCCGCTAGCGTGCGCGCCATGGGCCACGATCACGACCACGCCAGCGCCACCAGCATCCGCCACGAGAAGCCGCTGTGGTGGGCGCTGGCGCTGATCGCCAGCTTCATGCTGGTCGAAGTGGCGGCGGCGCTGGCCACCAACAGCCTGGCCCTGCTGTCCGACGCCGCGCACATGGCCACCGATGCGCTGGCGCTCGGCATCGCGCTGGTCGCCGTGCGCCTGGCACGCCGCCCGCCCGATGCCCGCCGCAGTTTCGGCTACGTGCGCACCGAGGCGATGGGGGCGCTGGCCAATGGCGCGCTGTTGTTCGCGCTGGCCGGCTACATCCTCTACGAATCCGTGCACCGTTTCCTGCAACCGGCACCCGTCGGATCGCTCGGCATGCTGGTCGTCGGCCTGCTGGGGCTGGGGGTGAACCTGGTCGCGATGCGCCTGCTCAAGGCCGGCAGCGGCGAGAGCCTGAACATGAAGGGCGCCTACCTGGAAGTGTGGGCGGACATGCTGGGGTCGGTGGGGGTGGTCGTCGGTGCGCTGGTCATCCACTTCCTTGGATGGACGGTGGTCGATCCTCTCATCGCCATCGCCATCGGCCTGTGGGTGTTGCCGCGGGCGTGGACGCTGGTGCGCCAGGCGGGCCACGTGCTGATGATGGGCGTCCCCGACGGCATCGGCCTCGACGAGGTGCGCGTCGCGCTCTCCGAAGTGCCGGGCGTGGTGGACGTGCACGACCTGCATGTCTGGTCGCTGGCCTCCAGCCAGGCATCGATGACGGCGCACCTCGTGGTCGGTGACGGCGTGGATGCCGGAACGGCGCGCCGCCGGGCGCTGGGCATGCTGCACCAGCGATTCGGCATCGACCATGCCACCCTGCAGGTGGAGGACGGCGAATGCGACGGGCCGGACTGTGGATCGGGGCGCGCGCACGGCCACGCGGATGGGTGCGGACACGGGCATTGACCCGTCGCGCGGGCGCGGGTGGCGGCAACGGCGATCTGGGATAATCGCGGTCTTTCGCAGACACGGGCCGCGCAATGACCAGCAAGACCATCCTCAACGACAGCCACCGCGCGCTTGGCGCCCGCATGGTCGACTTCGGTGGCTGGGACATGCCGCTCAACTACGGCTCGCAGATCGACGAGCACCACCAGGTCCGCCGCGATGCCGGCATGTTCGACGTCAGCCACATGACCGTGGTCGACCTGCGCGGCGCGCGTACGCGCGAGTTCCTGCGCCGCCTGGTCGCCAACTCGGTCGACAAGCTGCAGAAGCCGGGCAAGGCCCTCTACACCTGCATGCTGAATGCACAGGGCGGCGTGATCGACGACCTGATCGTCTATTTCATGGCCGAGGACTGGTTCCGGCTGGTGGTCAACGCGGCCACGCGCGAGAAGGACGTCGCGTGGATCTCGGCCGGGGCACAGGCCTTCGAGGTGACGGTCGCCGAACGCCCGGAACTGGCGATGGTCGCGGTGCAGGGCCCCAACGCGCGCGAGCGCGTGACCGGCCTGCTGGCCGATGCCGACGCCGCCCGTGTCGGCAAGCTGTCGCGCTTCGCCGCGGCCACCGTGGACGATGCGCGCTTCGGTGAACTGTTCGTCGCGCGCACCGGATACACCGGCGAGGACGGGTTCGAAGTCGTGGTGCCGGAAGAACGCGCGATCGCGCTTTGGGATGCGCTGCTGGCCGCGGGCGTCAAGCCCGCAGGCCTGGGGGCGCGCGACACGCTGCGGCTGGAGGCGGGCATGAACCTCTACGGGCAGGACATGGACGAAGGCGTCACGCCGCTGGAAGCCGCGCTGGCCTGGACGGTCGCGTTCGACGAGGGACGTGCGTTCACCGGTCGCGACGCGCTGGAAGCGCAGAAGGCCGCCGGCGTGCCGCGTCAGATGGTGGGCCTGGTGATGGACGACAAGGGCGTGCTGCGCCACGGACAGCGCGTGCTGACCGGCGCGGGCGATGGCGAGATCCTGTCGGGCACGTTCTCGCCCACCCTGGGCAAGGCCATCGCATTCGCGCGGGTGCCGGCGGGCGATGCCGCGGCGCTGGGCGAGGTGCGGGTCGACATCCGCGGCAAGGAAGTCCCGGTGCGCGTGGTCAGGTTTCCCTTCGTGCGGGACGGCAAGCCGATCGACGGCATCTGAACACTTGCGGCAAGCCCATGCCGCTTCGCTACACTAGCGCCACCTTCCCCAGACGCGTTTCCCGGAGTCCACGATGAGCGAGATCCCTGGCGATTTGAAGTTCATGAAGTCCCATGAGTGGGCACGCATCGAGGGCGACGGCAAGGTGACCGTCGGCATCTCCGACCATGCGCAGGGCCTGCTGGGCGACCTGGTGTACGTGGACCTGCCGGCGGTCGGCGACAGCGTCGATGCGGGCAATGCCTGCGCCGTGGTCGAGTCGGTCAAGGCGGCGTCCGACGTCTACTCGCCGGTGTCCGGCACGGTGACGGCGGTCAACGCCGCGCTTGCCGACAAGCCCGAGACGATCAACGAGGATGCCTACGGCGAAGGCTGGCTGTTCGTGGTCGAGGTCAGCGAACCCGACCAGTTGAACGACCTGCTGGAACCGGACGACTACGCCGAACTGCTGGAAGACGACGACCACTGAACGGTCGTCCCCGCCGCCGCGGCAACGCGCGTGCGGCGTCGAAGCTCGACCGGAACGCCGCCGTGGCAACGGCGGCGTTGTTCGTTCCGGGCTGCGCAAAAGCTGCGCAAATGTCCTTGTGCAACGCCATATGTCGATCCCCTCGGAAATTATTTTCAGCACGCCCGGGAGGCATCCGGCCGAACTTCAGCCGGGTCGCGCGCATGCATGCGCGTGTTGCGCCGCGCGTACGTCACCCGTGGTGCGTATCGCGTAAAAGTGCTTGATTTGCGCACTTTCATGCAACATGCCTGCGCGCGTGCAGCTGCATTGCGATGCCTGCGCGCGATGCGTCGTTCGCCTGCGCGGGTGCTTGCGCGGTTTGCATCGCCGCCCCGGTGGCTGAAGAAAAGCCGACCGGGGTGTTGACAGTTGAAAAAACCGTGATTAGGTTTCGCCCCAACAGACGTTCCCGCAGACAAAGAGTGAGTCGGAACCAGGCGAAAACGCGCAGCACTAAAAAGCACTCCGCCCCGGACTTCTACAAGGTGGATGCAGGCGCCGTCTCCGCTGCAAAAACATCGTCGCCCCACATTCCACGCCCGCACCGACCGATGGTGCGGGCGTTTCAGTATCCGCGGTGCGCACCTGCCGGTGCCATGCCGCCATCGAATCCGTCCGGGTCCGCGTTGCGCGCCGGCGGTTGCGTCCGGGTCCGATACCCGTACGCCGTTTGAGCACTGGGCAGCAGTACCAGCAAGTCAACTGACGAGGAGAGCCATCACATGGCCACGAAGAAAGCTGCAAAGAAACGCCCCGCCAAGAAGGCGGTCAAGAAGGTGAAGAAGGCCGTGAAGAAGGCGGTCAAGAAGGTCACCAAGAAGACCGCCAAGAAGAAGCCGGCCAAGAAGGCAACCAAGAAGGTAGCCAAGAAGAAGACGGCCAGGAAGACCACCAAGAAGGCTGCCAAGAAGAAGGTCGCCAAGAAGACCACCAAGAAGGCCGCCAAGAAGAAGGTAGCCAAGAAGAAGACTGCCAAGAAGGCAGCCAAGAAGACCACCAAGAAGGCTGCCAAGAAGAAGGTAGCCAAGAAGGCGACGAAGAAGGCTGCCAAGAAGAAGGCTGCCAAGAAGCCCGCCAAGAAAGCCGCAAAAAAAAAGGCTAAGAAGCGCGCCAAAAAGGCGCCGGCCGTAGCAATTCCGGCTGCACCCGCGCCGTTGATGTAAGCAGTCCAGCGAATCCGCAGGACACGACTCCTTCCCCGCGCCGCCCAGGCGGGGAGGGAGTTTTTTTATGGGCGGTCGGCGTCCGGCGCCTGGCGCCGGTGCGACCGGTCAATGCGGCGTGGCGTCTGCGCGCGACGCGTGCGCGCCACCGGTGGCCGAGGCGGTTGCCGGCGCGGCCGGCGCGTCGTTGGTCTGGTCCGCGAACAGGCTTTCGATGGCCGGATCGATGTCCATCCACGGCTGCTGCGGCAGGCCGATGGCGCGGTCCAGGATGGTCGGCAGCAGGCCGGAAGGTAGCCCGCTTTCGCTGTTCCAGAGGATCACGATGCCCAGGTCGCGTTCGGGCAGCATCGCCATCACGCCGCGATAGCCCTGCACCGCGCCGCCATGGAACACCATGCGGTGGCCGGCGTAGTCGTACACGCGCCAGCCCAGGCCGTAGCCGGCGGCATTGAGGCGTTCGCGCCGCCATGAGCCGCCGCGCAACTCGCTGGGCGTGCCGACGATCGGTGCCTGCAGCGTGGCGAGCAGCGGCGCCGGCAACACGTCCGGGCGATGGCCGCCCTGCGCGATCAGCCACTGTGCCATGTCGCTGATGCTGGCGTTGACGCCAGCCGCCGGGGAGACGCGGTAGTACGTCGGCAGCGGGGTGACCGAACGCCAGCCCGCGCCGGCACGCACGTGCGGCTTGGCCCAGCGTGGGCTGGCCATGATGCCTTCCAGGCCAAGGCTGGAATCGTTCATGCCCAGCGGCTTGAGGATCTTGCGGCTGACGGCCTCGTTGTAGAACTGGCCGCTGGCCGCGAAGACGACGTCGCCGATGAGGCTGAAGGCGACGTTCTGGTAGTCGTAGCAATCGCCGGGCATGCAGGTCATCGAGACCTGCGACAGGCGCGCGACGAGGTCGCGATAGTCGGCGTTGGCTTGGATGTCGCGGTCGAAGGTGGTGCGCGGCAAGCCGACGCGATGGCTGAGTACGTCGGCAACGGTCAGACGCTCCGCGGCCGTCGGGTTGGAGAACCGGAGGCTGGGCATGAAGTCGACCAGCGGGCTGTCCCAGCGTAGCGCGCCTTCGGACACGAGCATGCCGGTGACGGTACCGGCGAACGGCTTGGACAGCGACGCCAGCCGGAACACGGTGTGCGCATCCACCGGCTCGGCGTTGCGCACGTCGGTGATGCCGTAGCCGCGCGCCGAGAGCACCTTGCCGTCGTGGACGATGGCCATCGCCAGGCCCGGGATGCGCTGGTTGGCGACGAGGTCCTGGGCGATGGCTTCGAACAGGCGCACGTCGAACGTGTTTGCCAGCGGCCTGCGCTCGACCTGCACCGGCAGAGGCACCGGGGCGTTCGCCGCGAACGGCACCGGCGTGGTCACATCCGCCATGGCCAGCGCGTCTTGCCCTGCAGGCGATGGCGTCTGTGCGGTGGTGGAAAGTGTGGTGAGCGAGAGCAGGGCGGCGGACGCGAGCAGGGCCCTGCGGAGCGGCTTGCGGTGCGCTGCGCTGTCTTTCATCAGGTGTGTCCCCTGCGTATGCTCTGCCTGCGGGCCGATGATAGCGCCTGATCCGGAAATTGCATGAACAAGGAGAACTGTGATGGGTAGCGTATTGATCCTGCTGGTGATCCTGGTCGGATTGGCGGTGGTGGTGGGCGGTTGGGGCATCGGCATCTACAACGGCCTGGTGACCGCGCGTAACGCGTTCAAGAATGCGTTCGCGCAGATCGATGTGCAGCTGCAGCGCCGTTTCGACCTGATCCCGAACCTGGTCGAGACTGCCAAGGGCTACATGGCGCACGAACGCGGCACGCTGGACGCCGTGGTCGCGGCGCGTGGCGCGGCGATTTCCGGCCTGAATGCGGCAAAGGCCAATCCGGGCGATCCGGGTGCGATGGCGGAACTTGCGGCCTCGCAGGGCATGCTGAATGGCGCGCTTGGCCGGCTGCTCGCGGTGGTGGAGGCCTACCCGGACCTCAAGGCCAGCCAGAACATGATGCAGCTCACCGAAGAGCTGACCAGCACCGAGAACAAGGTCGCCTTCGCGCGCCAGGCCTACAACGATGCGGTGATGGGCTACAACAACAAGCGCGAGGTGTTCCCGTCGAACATCGTCGCCGGCGTCTTCAACTTCGCCCCGGCCGCGCTGCTCGACATCCCGGCCGACAAGGCCGAAGTCCGCGAAGCGCCGAAGGTGCAGTTCTAGAGACCCGCCCCTCCCCCGCGAGCGGGGGAGGGCTGGGGTGGGGGCCTCGGGCGTCCGCTCCAGCTTGCCCCCATCCCGGCCTTCCACCCGTAAAGGGCGCAATGCCCCGCACGCGGGGGAAGGAGAGTGCAGACATGAACTTCTTCGAACGCCAGGCCCAGGCCCGACGCAACACCACCCGGCTGGTGGTGCTGTTCGCGCTGGCGGTCGTTGGCATCGTGCTGGCCGTCGACCTGGGCGTGGCGCTGGTGTTCGGTGCCAATGCGACCGTGCTGGCGATGGCATCGCTGCTGACGCTGGGCGTGATCGGCATCGGATCGCTGTACCGCATCGCGTCGTTGCGCGGCGGCGGCGAATCGGTCGCGCAGCAGATGGGCGGCGTGCCGGTGCGGGAGGACACCACCGACTACCACCTGCGCCGCCTGCGCAACGTGGTGGAGGAGATGTCCATCGCGTCCGGTGTGCCGGTGCCCGCCATCTACGTGATGGAGCATGAGTCCGGCATCAACGCCTTCGCCGCCGGCTATTCGCCTTCCGATGCGGTGATCGCGGTCACGCGCGGCGCGCTCGAACGACTCAACCGCGACGAGCTGCAGGGCGTCGTGGCGCACGAGTACAGCCACATCCTCAACGGCGACATGCGGCTCAACATCCGCCTGGTAGGCGTGCTGTTCGGCATCCTGATGCTGGGCCTGATCGGCCGCAAGATCCTGCAGCATGCGCATGGCTTCCGTGGCCGCGATGGCCTGCCGGTGCTGGTGGGTGCGCTGATCGCGATGCTGGTCGGCGCCGTTGGCCTGTTCTTCGGCCGCATGATCAAGGCCAGCGTCAGCCGGAGCCGCGAGGTGTTGGCCGACGCCTCGGCGGTGCAGTTCACCCGGCAGCCCGCGGGACTGGCTGGCGCGCTGAAGAAGATCGGTGGCCTGCAGGAAGGCTCCAGGCTCGCCGAACGCGCCGACGCCGAGGAGGTCAGCCACATGCTGTTCGGCGACGGCACCGGCCTGAGCGGGTTGTTCGCCACGCATCCGCCGCTGCTGCAGCGCATCCAGGCGCTGGAGCCAGCGTTCAAGGCCGACCAGCTGCAGCGCCTCCGGGCGCAGTGGCTGGCGACGCCTCCAGACGGCCTCGACGAGGATGCGCGGATGGGGCTGGTCGGCCCCGGGCGCGCCGGATCGCCATTGCCGGCGCAGGCCGCGCAGCTCGACGTCACCCCACCCATGGTGTCGGCGCAGGTGGCGCATCCGAAGAACGACGATTACCTGCGCGCGGACGCGATCGTCGCGGCGATCGGCGACGACCTGCACGATGCCGCCACGCGGCGTGAACACGCCATGCCGCTGCTGCTGGGCCTGCTGCTGTCGAACGAGGGGCGCGTGCGCAGCCTGCAGCACGAAGAGATCGTGGCGCGCATGGGCAAGCTGGCCGCGACGGAAGCCGAACGCCTGCGCGCCGAATCCCTGCATGACCTGCACCCGATGCTGCGCCTGCCGCTGGCGATGATGGCGTTCCCGGTGCTGCGCCTGCGGCCGCGTCCGGAGCTGGCGACTTTCCTCGACACCGTGCATGCGGTGATCCATGCCGACGGCCAGGTGTCGCTGTTCGAATACTGCCTCGGGCGGCTGCTGGAAACGCACTTGCGCGAAGCGCTCGACCCCTCGCGCCATGCGCGCTTCGGACGGCGCAAGCCGGGCAACGTCAAGCAGGAGTTCGCCACGCTGCTGGCCGTGATCGCGCAGGCCGGCAATCCCGGCAGTGCCGAGGACGCCCGCCGCGCCTACCTCGCCGGCATGCAGCGCGTGCTGCCGCGCGACCACCTGCCGTACGCGCCGCCCGCAGAAGGCATCGTCGCGCTGGATGCGGTGTGGGCGCCGCTGGATGCCCTGGACCCGCTGGCCAAGGAAGTGATGGTCGAGGCGCTCACCGCAACCGCCAGCCACGACGGGCGCATTTCGGTCGCCGAGGCCGAATTGCTGCGCACCATCTGCGCGGTGCTGCACTGCCCGCTGCCGCCGATGTTGGAGCGGGTGTAGGCGCATCTGCCGTGCGGCGTCCATCGCCGGTGAGACCAGCGCGCGTCGTTGTCTGCTGAGCCGGAACGTGGCTATTCCGCTGGCTGGGAGATTCCGCGGATCAGGTCCGACACGCGCTCCGCGATCATGATCGTCGGCGCGTTGGTGTTGCCGCCGATCAGGGCGGGCATCACCGAGGCGTCGACCACGCGCAGGCCGTCCACGCCGCGCACGCGCAGTTCCGGATCGACCACGGCACCGTCGTCGCTGCCCATGCGGCAGGTGCCGACGGGG
>NZ_SMTF01000013.1 GCF_004357985.1 Luteimonas aestuarii
GGAGGGAACGATGCCGTCGCAACGGCCGACGTTGCCGACCTGCGCAGGAACCCGGCCCGTGGCTGACAGCTTCCTCTTCTACGATCGCGCCTCGATGAAATCCCATTTTGGAGGGAACGATGCCGTCGCAACGGCTGAGGTTGCCGACCTGCGCAGGAACCCGGCCCGTGGCTGACAGCTTCCTCTTCTACGATCTGGAGACCTTCGGCGCCGACCCCCGCCGCACCCGCATCGCCCAGTTCGCGGCCATCCGTACCGATGCGGCGCTCAACGAGATCGAGGATCCCATCGACATCCTCGTCCGCCCGGCCGACGACCTGCTGCCCTCGCCGGCTGCCAGTCTCGTCACGGGACTCACCCCACAGCACGTGCTTGCGAATGGCGTGCCGGAGGCCGACGCCTTCGCCCGCATCTTCGAGGAGATGGCACGTCCACAGACCTGCAGCCTGGGCTACAACTCGCTGCGCTTCGACGACGAATTCGTCCGCTTCGGCCTGTACCGCAATTTCCACGACGCGTACGAACGCGAGTGGCGCGGCGGCAACTCTCGCTGGGACTTGCTGGACGCCCTGCGGCTGATGCATGCGCTGCGCCCCGACGGCATCGCCTGGCCGCAACGCGAGGACGGCAAGGGCACCTCGTTCAAGCTCGAACACCTGGCCACGGGCAATGGCGTGCGCATCGGCGACGCGCACGAGGCATTGTCGGACGTGCGCGCCCTGATCGGCCTGGCCCGCCTGTTCCGCCAGTCGCAGCCGCGGCTGTGGGACTACGCGCTGCAACTGCGGGACAAGCGGTTCGCCGCCAGCCAGCTGGATGTCATCGCGATGACCCCGGCACTGCATGTCTCCCAGCGCTACCCGGCATCCCGCCTGTGCGCGGCCCCCGTGCTGCCGCTGGCGCGGCATCCGAAGATCGACAGCCGGGTGATCGTGTTCGACCTCGCCAGCGAACCCGATGCCCTGCTCGACCTGTCGCCGGAAGACATCGCGGCGCGCCTGTATGTGCGTGCCGATGCCCTGCCCGAGGGCACGACCCGCATCGCGCTGAAGGAAGTCCACCTCAACCGCTGCCCGGCGCTGGTGCCGTGGAGCTACCTGCGCGAGGACGACTTCACCCGGCTGGCCATCGATCCGGCGGACGTCGAGCGCAACGCCGCGCGCCTGCGCAGCGCCGGCCCGGCGCTGGCCGAAAAAGTCCGCCGCGTCTATGCGCTGGAGCGCGAGTTCCCGCGCGGCGATGCGGATGCCGGCCTCTACGACGGCTTCATTCCCGACGGCGACAAGCGCCTGTTCGCCGACGTGCGCGCCACGCCGCCCGAGGCGCTGGGAACGCGCACGTTCGGCTTCCGCGATCCGCGCATGGGCGAGCTGCTGTTCCGCTACCGTGCGCGCAACTGGCCTGCGACGCTCTCGGCCGAGGAACGCGCCCGCTGGAACGACTATCGCCGCGTCCGCCTCGCCGACGGCACCACGATGTCCGAGCACTCGTTCACGACGTTCTTCGCCGAGATCGCGACACTGCGCGAAACGCACCCAGACCGGCGCGACGTGCTGGATGCGCTGGACGGATGGGGTCGCGACCTGCAGGGCAGCCTGGCATGAGCCGCTATTTCACCGACAAAAGCCTGAAGTTCCTGCGTGGCCTGGCCCGCCACAACGAACGGGCGTGGTTCCTCGACCACAAGGACGCATACGAAGCGCACGTGCGCGAACCATTCCAGCGCCTGCTGGCCGACCTGCAGGCGCCCTTGGCCAACGTCAGCCCGCATTTCCATGCCGATCCGAAGACCGTCGGCGGCTCGCTGTTCCGCATCCAGCGCGACACCCGCTTCTCCGGCGACAAGGCGCCTTACAAACCCTGGCAGGGCGCGCGCCTGTTCCACACGCGCCGGCGCGAGGTGCCGGCACCGTCGTTCTACCTGCACCTGCAGCCGGGCGGCAGCTTCGTCGGCGCGGGCTTGTGGCACCCGGAGACCGACACCCAGCGCCGCGTCCGCCAGTTCATCCTCGACAACCCCGGCAGTTGGAAAGCCGCGGCCCATGCGCCGGCGCTGCGCCGCCGCTTCGAACTCGATGACAGCGAAGCCCTGGTGCGGCCGCCGCGCGGCTTCCCGTCGGATTTCGAGTTCATCGACGACCTCAGGCACCGGAACTGGGTGTTCTGGCGGCCGCTCGACGATGCCACGATGACGGGAACCTCGCTGGTGCGGCTGCTGTCGAAGGACCTCGTTGCGCTGGGGCCGTTCGTGGACTACCTGTGCGCCGCGCTCGACCTGGAGTTCTGATGAAGAAGTGGACGTGGATCGCCGTGTTTGCCGTCGTGGGCGTGCTGGCCTACGGCGTGGCCGGCCCGTTCCTGACCATCAACGCGATCCGCGATGCGGTGCGCACCGAGAATGCGCGTGCGCTGGCGAAGCAGGTCGACTTCCCTCCGCTGCGACACAGCCTCAAGCTGCAGATGCGCGAGGCCATCGTGCGCCGCGCCGGCGCCGATGCACAGTCCAGCCTGGCCGGGGCGCTGGGCATTCGCATGGCCGCGGGCTTGGCCGATGGCGCCGTGGACGCCATGGTCACGCCGATGGGCCTGGGCGCGTTGATGGAGGGCCGCAAGGTCTGGAACCGCGCCAGCGGCCTGCCACCGCCGACGCGTGCCGATACCGGCGATCGCGCCCAGCCGTTGCAGGACCCGCGATACCGCTTCGAGTCGCCATCGCGCTTCACTGCCACGGTCACCGCTGCCGATGGCACCGAGACCACGTTCGTGCTGACACGCAACGGCCTGCGCTGGCGGCTCAGCGACATCCACCTGCCGCTGTAGGGCGGGTCTCGACCCGCCGTCGCGTATTGCATCCGTGGACGCGCGGTCCTCTCGACATCGCGACCGGCCAACGCAATTGCTGTCACCGCGTCGCCGCTGGCGTGGAATGAGCTCGTTGTCCAATGGCGGGACTGGACGAGCGGCGGGTCGGGACCCGCCCTACGGGTTCGACACGCCATGCGGCACGTGGCCGGCGGCGACGTGCAGCCGGGCGCTGTCGATGTTGTGCAGTGAGTCGTCGAAGAAGATGTCGGCGCCGAAGGCCTCGAGGAATGGACCTTTGGCGCGACCACCGAGGAACAGCGCTTCGTCCAGGCGTACGCCCCACTCGCGCAGGGTGCGGATCACGCGCTCGTGCGCGGGCGCGGACCGCGCGGTGACCAGCGCGGTGCGGATCGGCGCGGCCTCCCCCGCGGGATAGGCCGCCTGCAGGTCGTGCAGGGCCGACAAAAAGCCACGGAAAGGCCCTCCGATCAGCGGCTCGCGCGCACGCGCGATCTCGTGCCTGTGGAAGGCATCGATACCACCCTCGCGCGAGACGCGTTCGCCTTCGTCGTCGAAGATCACCGCATCGCCGTCGAACGCGATGCGGATCTGCTCGCTGGCGAGGTTGCCGGGCAGCGCCTTGGCCGGCAGGATCGTCGCCGCCGCCACGTCGTTAGCCAGCGCCTGGCGCACCGAGTCGGGGTTCGCCGACAGGAACAGCTGCGCGCCGAAGGGGCGGATGTACGGCCAGGTGGGCTCGCCGGACGTGAACGTGGCGCGCGAAATCGCCAGCTTGTGGTGCTGGATGGAATTGAAGATGCGCAGGCCCGTATCGGCCGAGTTGCGCGACAGCAGGATCACCTCGACCCGCGGCGCATCGGGTGGCGCATTGACGTTGAGCGCCAGCAGCTTGCGCACCAGGGGGAACGCGATGCCCGGCTCCAGGACGTCGTCTTCGCGGGTGCGCTGGTATTCGGCGTAGGGTTCGATGCCCTCGTTCTCGAACAGCGCATGGCTGTCCTCCAAGTCGAACAGTGCCCGGGACGAGATGGCGATGGTGAGGACGGCGACGGGTTCGGTGCGTGACATGCGGGGGATTATGCGCCGGGTGTGTCTCGGGGCGTGCGACGGCGGTCTGTCGGTTGCGTGGCGTGCGCCTCGAGGCCGCGCGATGGCGGGCCGGGGCCCGCCCTACACCACGAACTGTTCGCTGAGGATGCGTTCCTCGAGGTTGTGCTCGGGGTCGAACAGCAGCGTCACCGTCCGGTCCCGGGACTCGCGGATGGTCACGTCCACCACGTCTCGCACCTCGTGCGAGTCGGCGGTGGCGCTGACCGGGCGCTTGAACGGATCCAGCACGCGGAAGCGCACTTCCGTGCCTGCCTTGAGCAAGGCGCCGCGCCAGCGCCGGGGGCGGAAGGCGGCGATCGGCGTCAATGCCACCACGCTGGCCCCCAGCGGCAGGATGGGTCCGTGCGCGGAATAGTTGTAGGCGGTGCTGCCCGCGGCGGTGGCGACCATCACGCCGTCGCACACCAGCTCGTCCAGCCGGGTCTGGCCGTTGAGGTCGATGGCGATCTGCGCCGCCTGCCGGGTCTGTCGCAGCAGCGAGACTTCGTTGTACGCCAACGAACCGACGGTGGCGCCCGATTCGGTCTGCGCCACCATTTCGAGCGGCCGCAGCACGGCAGGCTCGGCGGCGGCGATGCGCGCCAGCAGGTCCTGCCCCGCGTCGATGCCGTCGCCACCGCTGCGGTAGGTGTTCATCAGGAATCCCACCGTGCCCAGCTTCATGCCGAATACAGGCTTGCCGAGGCTGCCGTGGCGATGCAGGGTCTGCAGCATGAAACCGTCGCCGCCCAACGCGCACAGCACGTCGGCCTCGGCGGGTTCGCACTGCCCGTGGCGCGCCACCAGCGCCTGCAGCGCGTCGCGCGCGCCATCGGTCTGGCTGCCGAGGAAAGCGATGCGTGGCGTCGTGCTCATCGGTCCGTGTCCATCCGGTCGCTGGGCGATGCGGCCAGCATAGCGCAGGGTGACGCCGCGGCGCGGCGCCACCCATCGGCCATCAGCTGCGCTGCACCAGCTGCGAGAGCCGCTGGACCGCCACCGATGCGGTGGGATAGTCCAGCGTCTTCTGCGTCGCCAGTTCGCCCAGCATCGCCAACGTGAAGCGCAGATTGGGATCGTCGCGACCGATCCACTGCGCCACCTTTTCATCCGCCGTATGCCCGGGCATGCGCAGCGCCTGTCCCACCAGCGCACGATGTTGCGCCGCCAGTTCGTCCTGCAGCACGCCGCGCGCGACCGCGTGCCAGCGGCCTTCCACCACCAGCGCGTCGATCTGGCCGGCCAGCCATGGCAGGTTGAGCGCCTGGCCAATGCGGAAGTGCAGCTTGGCCACGTCCACCGGCTTCTGCTTGCGCTCGGTCGCCAGTTCGATGATGTCGCAGCAGGCATCCAGGTAAGGCAACGCGGCCAGCTGGCCGCCCAACGCCTCCGGGACGCCCTTCTCCGCCCACTCGCGCAGGCTGGCCTCGTAGGCCGGGCGCTGCGACGCTGGCAGGATGTCCTTGCCGGCGCGGATGTCGTGGAAGCCATCGTGGTAGCGCTTGACCGCGGTGGTGATGTCCGGGATCGCACCCGGTCGCGACAGCAGCCAGCGCGTGAACGAACGCTGCAGGTTCCAGATCACCTGCAGGGCGTCGATCTGCACCGACTCCGGCACCTTGCCGTCGAGCGCGTCGATGTCGATCCACAGCGAGCGTGCTTCCAGCGTTTCTCGGGTGATGGTGAACGCCTTGGCCACTTCACCCATGCTGCGGCCGCTGTCTTCCTGCATGCGCATCAGGAAGGTCGCGCCCATGCGGTTGATCATGGTGTTGGTGACCGCGGTCGCGATGATCTCGCGCTTCAGGCGGTGCTGTTCCATGGCCTTGGCGTACTTCTGCTGCAGCGGCTGCGGGAAGTAGCGCAGCAGTTCCTTCGACAGGTACGGGTCTTCCGGCACGTCCGAGCGCAGCAGTTCCTCGTAGGCGACCAGCTTGGAGTAAGACAGCAGCACGGACAGTTCGGGGCGCGTCAGGCCAACGCCGCGCGCCTTGCGCTCGGCGATCTCGGCATCGGACGGCAGGTACTCGATCTGGCGGTCGAGCAGGCCCTGCGATTCCAGCGTGCGGATGAAATGCTGCTTCGAACCCAGGCGCGTCACGCTCATGCGCTGCATCAGGCTCAGCGCCTGGTTCTGGCGGTAGTTGTCCCACAGCACCAGGTCGGCCACTTCCTCGGTCATCGAGGCGAGCAGCTTGTTGCGCGCCTCCATCTTCAGCTTTCCGTCCTGCACCTGGCCATTGAGCAGGATCTTGATGTTCACCTCGTGGTCGGAGGTGTCCACGCCGGCGGAGTTGTCGATGAAGTCGGTGTTGAGCAGCACGCCACCCAGTGCGGCCTCGACCCGGCCGAGCTGGGTCAGGCCCAGGTTGCCGCCCTCGCCCACCACCTTGCAGCGCAACTCGTTGCCGTTGATGCGCAGTGCGTTGTTGGCGCGGTCGCCGACGTCCGCGTGCTGTTCGGTGCTGCCCTTCACGTACGTGCCGATGCCGCCGTTCCACAGCAGGTCCACCGGTGCCTTGAGGATCGCCGACATCAGTTCCACCGGACTCATCGAGGCCACGTTGCCCTCGATGCCCAGCGCCTCGCGCGCTTCC
The DNA here is from genome assembly GCF_004357985.1 of Luteimonas aestuarii. GTDB lineage: Bacteria > Pseudomonadota > Gammaproteobacteria > Xanthomonadales > Xanthomonadaceae > Luteimonas > Luteimonas aestuarii. The sequence continues at coordinate 6,513 of NZ_SMTF01000013.1, forward strand.
GCCGACAACGGGATCGACTTGGCGCTGCGTGGCCACACGCCGCCGCCCTTGCTGATCTTCGCGGCGTCGTAGTCCTCCCAGCTCGAACGCGGCAGCTTGAACATGCGCTCGCGCTCGACGTAGGACGACGACGCCTCGGGGTTCGGGTCGAGGAAGATGTGGCGATGGTCGAAGGCCGCCACCAGGCGGATGTGCTTCGACAGCAGCATGCCGTTGCCGAACACGTCGCCGGACATGTCGCCAACGCCCGCACAGGTGAAGTCCTGCGACTGCGAATCGCGGCCCATGGCGCGGAAGTGGCGCTTGACCGACTCCCATGCGCCGCGGGCGGTGATGCCCATGCCCTTGTGGTCGTAGCCCACCGACCCGCCTGACGCGAAGGCATCGTCCAGCCAGAAGCCATGCTCGCGCGCGATCGCGTTCGCAGTGTCCGAGAACGTCGCGGTGCCCTTGTCCGCGGCCACCACCAGGTAGGGGTCGTCGCCATCGTGGCGCACCACGTCGCGCGGCGGCACGATCTTGCCGTCGACGATGTTGTCGGTGATGTCGAGCAGGCCGTTGATGAACATCTTGTAGCAGGCCACGCCTTCGGCGAACTGCACGTCACGATCCGGGTTGGCGGGTGGCCGCTTGACGATGAACCCGCCCTTCGAGCCGACCGGCACGATCACGGTGTTCTTCACCATCTGCGCCTTCACCAGGCCCAGCACTTCGGTGCGGAAATCCTCGCGGCGGTCGGACCAGCGCAGGCCGCCGCGCGCCACCGGGCCGAAGCGCAGGTGGATGCCTTCGATGCGCGGGCCGTACACGAAGATCTCGCGGTACGGGCGCGGCTTCGGCAGGTCGGGCACCTTCGACGAGTCGAACTTGAAGGCGATGGTGTGCTTGGGCAGGCCGTCGGCACCCGACTGGAAGTAGCTGGTGCGCAGGGTGGCATCGATGACGCCGATGAAGCCGCGCAGGATGCGGTCCTCGTCGAGGCTCGATACATTGTCCAGCAACGCCTTGAGCGCCTTGCGCGTGCTGTCGTACTGCGCGTTGCGCCCGTTGCGGCGCGCGTCGATGATCGGCCGCAGCACCGCCATGGTGGCCTCGTCGCCGGCCGCGAGCGCCTCGAACTGCGCGGCCAGCCGCGCCACGCCCTCGGCGACCTGCGCCTTCGACTCGCTGCCCGTGGCCGGGTGGAAACGCGCTTCGAAAATCTCGACCAGCAGCCGGGCGATCAGCGGATGGCGCGCGAACGTGGCTTCGACGTAGTTCTGCGAGAACGGCACGCCCACCTGCTGCAGGTACTTGGCGTACCCGCGCAGCATCGAAACCTGGCGCCAGTCGAGCCCGGCCGCCAATACCAGCCCGTTGAAGCCGTCGCTTTCCGCGTCGCCGCGCCATACGCGCGCGAACGCCTCGCCGAAACTGCCGCTGACGCTGTCGATGTCCAGCCCATGCGCACGCAGCTCGACATCGAAATCCTGGATGTAGAGCGGCGTGCCGTCCGCCTCGATGCGGTGCGAGTGTTCGGTGATCACCCGCAGCCCCATGTTCTCCATCATCGGCAGCGCGTCGGACAGCGGGATGTCCTTGTGCTGGCGGTAGAGCTTGAAGCGCAGGGCGCGCTCGCCGGTGACGCGGTCCGGCGATTCCTGCAAGCTGATCTGCAGGTCGTCGGCATCGCGCAGGCCGGCCAGGCGCTCGACGTCGGTGGCCGCCGCAGAGGCCGACGCACCTTCGATGTAGCCGGCCGACAGGGCGCGCCCGTAGCGCTCGGCCAGTGCCAGTCCGTGTTCCTCGCCATGGCGCGACACCAGTTCGTCCCGCAGGTCGTCCTGCCAGTTGCGCACGATGGCGGCCAGCTCGGCTTCCAGCGTGGCCTGGTCCACGTCCAGCGATTCGCCCTGGCGCGGACGCACCATCATGTGCAGCTGGGCCAGCGGCGAATCGCCGACCAGCACATTGCTGTCCACGTGGTCGGCGCGCAGTACGCGCTTGAGCATCGCCTCGATGCGATGGCGCACCTCGGTGTTGTAGCGATCGCGAGGCACGTAGGCCAGCGCGGAGTAGAAACGGCCGTAGCGGCCGCGGCGCAGGAACAGGCGGCTGCGCACGCGCTCCTGCAGGCCGAGGATGCCGGTGCCCAGCTGGAACAACTCGTCCGCGGTCGACTGGAACAGTTCGTCGCGCGGCAGGGTTTCCAGGATGTGTTTGAGCGCCTTGCCGCTGTGGCCGGTGGGCTTGAGGCCGGATTCGCTCATGACATGCTCGTAGCGCTCGCGCACCAGCGGGATCTCCCACGGGCGACGGTTGTACGCGCTGGAGGTGTACAGGCCGAGGAAGCGCTGCTCGGACACGGCACGCCCCTTGTCGTCGAACCCCAGCACGCCGATGTAGTCCATGTAGCCGGGCCGATGCACGGTGGAACGCGCGTTGGTCTTGGTGATGACAAGCGCCTCGGCGCTGCCCTCGTTGCGCAACTGGTGGGCGGCCAGCGACTTCAGCGGACGCGGCCTGGCCGCATCGCTGGCGCGCAGCAGGCCCAGGCCGCTGCCTTCCACCGGGCACAGCATTTCCTCGCTGCCCTGCTTGCGTACGTGGTACTCGCGGTAGCCGAACAGGGTGAAGTGGTCGTTCGCCGCCCAGCGCAGGAACTCCTGCGCCTCGCGCCGCTCGGCATCGGAGACCGGCATCCTGCGCGTGGCGAGGTCGGCCGCCGCCTGCTGCATCTTCTCGCGCATCGGCATCCAGTCGGCCACGATGGCGCGCACGTCGTCCAGCACGCTGCGCAGCACCTGCTCGATGCGGGCATTGCTTTCGGCGGTCTGGCGGTCGATCTCGAAATGCATGACCGATTCGATCTCGCCCTCGCCCACCGCCAGCAGCTTGCCGGCCTTGTCGCGCGAGATCTGGATCACCGGATGGCCCAGCACATGCACGCCGATGCCCTGCTCGGCCAGCGCCATCGTCACCGAGTCGACCAGGAACGGCATGTCGTCGTTGACGATCTGCAGCACCGTGTGCGACGACTCCCAGCCATGCGACTTCAGCGTGGGGTTGAACAGGCGCACGTTGGCGGTCCGCGGCTTGCGCTTGCGCGCGAAGTCCAGCAGGTCCATCGCCAGCGCGGCCCAGCTGTCTGGCCCGTGCAGCGGCAGCTCTTCCTCGGTCATGCGCCGGTAGAACGCGCCGGCGAACGCGCTGGCATCGTCATCGCCCTTGCGCTTGCGGATCGCGTCGAAAATCGGGTCGAGCAGTCCGCTGCGGGCATCCTTGCGGGCGTCGCTTGCCGACTTGCGCGGGGCGGGGGTCTTCTTCTTGCTGGGCGTGGTCATGGAACACTCGTTCGATGGAATGAGGCCCGCGTTCTCACGCGGGCCATGGTGTCGTTCAGGGGCGGAGGCAACACATGCGGCCGTGGCTCAGCGCAGCCCGGTTTCGTGCCGCGCGATCACCAGCCGCTGGATTTCGCTGGTGCCTTCGTAGATTTCGGTGATCTTGGCGTCGCGGAAGTAGCGCTCGATGGGCATTTCCTTGGAGTAGCCCATGCCGCCATGGATCTGCAGCGCCTGGTGGGTGATCCACATCGCCGCCTCGGACGCGGTCAGCTTGGCGACCGCGGCCTCGGTGGTGAAGCGCCGGCCCTGGCCCTTCAGCCAGGCCGCCCGCAGCGTGAGCAGCAGCGACGCGTCCAGCTTGCACTTCATGTCGGCGATCTTCGCCTGCGTCATCTGGAAGCTGCCGATGGCCGCGCCGAAGGCCTTGCGCTCGCGCACGTACTCCAGCGTGGCCTCGTAGGCGGCACGGGCGATGCCGATGGCCTGCGAGGCGATGCCGATGCGGCCTGCATCCAGCACGCCCATCGCGATCTTGAAGCCGTGGCCTTCCTCGCCCAGCACGTCGGCCGGCTGCGCGACGTAGTCGCTGAATTCGATTTCGCACGTGGCCGAGGCGCGGATTCCCAGCTTGGGTTCGGTCTTGCCGCGATGGAAACCATCGCGCGCGGTGTCGACCAGGAACGCGGTGATGCCGCGCGCGCCCTTGTCCGGCTCGGTCATGGCGAACAGCACGATGTACTTGGCCACCGGGCCCGAGGTGATCCAGCTCTTCTTGCCATTGATGACGTAGGAGCCATCGGCCTGCTTGACCGCTCGGCAGCGCATCGCGGTGGCGTCCGAGCCGGACTGCGGCTCGGTCAGCGCGAAGGCGCCGATCTCGGCACCTTCGGCGATCGCGCGCACATGGGTCTGTTTCTGGTCCTCGGTGCCGTGGGTCAGGATGCCGTTGCAGAACAGCGAGTTGTTCACAGAAACGATGGTCGAGTGCGCCGCATCCCCCGCGGCGATCTCCACCATCGCCAGCACGTAGGCGATCGGGTCCATCCCGGCGCCACCGTACTCGGCCGGCACTTCGATGCCCATCAGCCCGTTCTCACCCAGCAAGCGGATGTTTTCGAGCGGAAACTCGCCGGTGCGGTCGTGGTGCTCGGCGCTGGGCGCGATCTTCTCTTGCGCGATCCGGCGAGCGACCTCCTGGATCATCAACTGCTCTTCGCTGAATCCGAAGTCCACGTCGTCCCTCTATCGTTTCCGTAGCAACCGATATTGTAGCCGCCGGACATGACGAACCCCAGCCGCAGCGCGGCGTGACAAGCCCCGCTTCACGTGGTCCATGCTTGACGCGGGCAGGTGCCACGCGAATAATCATCTCTATATCGCGATATGGAGATATAAATGGATCTCGAAGCCTGGTCGTCCCGGCTGAAAGTCCTGGCCGACCCCACCCGCGTGCGCCTGCTGGCGCTGCTGGAGGGCGAGGAACTCACGGTGGCCGAACTGTCCGCGATCACGCGGCTCGCGCAGCCTCGCGTTTCCACCCATCTCGCCAAGCTCAAGGAGGCCGGGCTGGTGCGCGACCGTCGCGCCGGGGTGTCGGCCTACTACCGCTTCGACCACGAATCGCTGGATGCGGCGCAGCGCGCACTCTGGCAGGCGCTATCCACAGGCAGCGATGATCCGCTCCTGCGCCAGGACGCCGAACGCGTGCCAGCCGTGCTGGCCAGCCGCGCCGCCGACCAGAACTGGGCAGACAGCGTGGCCGGCGACATGGAGCGGCACTATTCCCCCGGACGCACCTGGGAAGCGCTGGCACGCTCCGCCCTGCCGCTGCTGGAAACAGGCGACGTGCTGGACATCGCGTCCGGCGACGGCGTTCTTGCCGAACTGCTGGCGCCGCATGCGCATCGCTATGTCTGCGTCGATGCCAGCCAGCGCGTGGTCGCGGCGGCGGCCGAACGCCTGCGCAAGTTCCGCAACGTCGAGGTGCGCGAGGGCGACATGCATGCCCTGCCCTTCGCCGACGCCAGCTTCGACCTGGTGGTGCTGATGCATGCCCTCACCTACGCCGACAAACCGGCGCAGGCGGTGGCCGATGCTGCGCGCGTCCTGCGTCCTGGCGGCCGGCTGTTGCTGTCCAGCCTGGACCGCCACGAGCACCAGTCGGTGGTGCAGGCCTACGGCCACGCCAACCTCGGCTTCACCGAGAAGGACCTGCGGCGGTTCGTGTCGAAGGCCGGGCTGGAGTTGCTGAACGCCGAAACGGTGACGCGGGAGAAACGGCCGCCGCATTTCGAGGTGGTGTCGCTGATCGCCAGGAAGCCGTAGGGCGGGTCCAGACCCGCCGTGTTTTCCGTCACGACTCAATCACCCCCATCGCCAGTGGCATGTCGTGCGTCGAAGCGCCATCAACGTGACTTCAGCAAACCAGTCGGCTTGACGACATCACCTGATTCCTGACACGGCGGGCCGAGGCCCGCCCTACGAGACCCGAGATGAAATCCCTCCCATGGCTCCATCCCGAACGCGTCGCAAGCCTGGAAGCGGCATTGCGCGAGCGCATCCTGGTCATCGACGGCGCGATGGGCACGATGATCCAGAAACACGGACTGGAAGAAGCCGACTACCGGGGCGACCGGTTCGCCGATGGCTGCGACCGCCAGCACGCCCATGCGCACGGGGATGGCTGCGGGCATGACCTGAAGGGCAACAACGACCTGCTGCTGCTGACGCGGCCGGACGTGATCGCGGGGGTGCACAGCGCCTACCTCGAGGCCGGCGCCGACCTGGTCGAGACCAATACCTTCAATGCCACCGCGATCAGCCAGGCCGACTACCATCTCGAACACCTGGTTTACGAATTGAACAAGGCCGGCGCGACGGTTGCGCGCGAGTGCTGCGATGCCATCGAGGCCCGCACCCCCGGCAAACCGCGCTTCGTGATCGGCGTGCTCGGCCCCACCAGCCGCACCGCGTCGATCAGCCCCGACGTCAACGACCCCGGCTTCCGCAATACCAGTTTCGACGAACTGCGCGGCACCTATCGCGATGCCATCGACGGTCTGATCGACGGCGGTGCCGACGTGCTGATGGTCGAAACCATCTTCGACACGCTCAATGCCAAGGCCGCGCTGTATGCCATCGAGGAAGCATTCGACGCCCGCGGTGCGCGGCTGCCGGTGATGATTTCCGGCACGATCACCGATGCCTCCGGGCGCACGCTGTCCGGGCAGACGGCGGAAGCCTTCCACACGTCGATCGCCCACGGCCGTCCGCTGTCCGTCGGCCTGAACTGCGCGCTGGGCGCGAAGGACCTGCGCGAGCACGTCGAAACCCTCGCCCGCGTCGCCGATGCCTACGTCAGCGCGCATCCGAATGCCGGCTTGCCCAACGCGTTCGGCGAATACGACGAGACGCCCGAGGAAATGGCGGCGACGTTGAAGGAATTCGCCGAATCCGGCCTGCTGAACATCGTCGGCGGCTGCTGCGGCACCACGCCGGCGCATATCCAGGCGATCGCGGAAGCCGTCGCGGGCATCACACCGCGCCAGTTGCCTTCGTCGCTGGAGCAAGCGGCTTGAACGCACCCGCACGCCACACCCGCCTGTCCGGCCTCGAACCGCTGGTCATTACCCCGGACCTGCTGTTCATCAACGTCGGCGAGCGCACCAACGTCACCGGCAGCGCGCAGTTCCGCAAGCTCATCAAGGAAGAACGCTACGAGGAAGCGGTGGAGGTGGCGCGCCAGCAGGTCGCCAACGGCGCGCAGATCCTCGACGTCAACATGGACGAGGGCCTGATCGATTCGCGCAAGGCGATGGTGCGCTTCCTCAACCTGATCGCGTCCGAGCCCGACATCGCCCGCATCCCGGTGATGGTGGACTCGTCGAAGTGGGAGGTGATCGAGGCCGGCCTGCAGTGCCTGCAGGGCAAGGGCGTGGTCAATTCGATCTCGCTGAAGGAAGGCGAAGCGCAGTTCATCGAGCAGGCGCGCAAGGTTCTGCGCTACGGCGCCGCCGCCGTGGTCATGGCCTTCGACGAAACCGGCCAGGCCGACACCTGCGCGCGCAAGGTGGAGATCTGCACCCGCGCCTACCGCATCCTGACCGAGGACGTCGGCTTCCCGCCGGAAGACATCATCTTCGACCCCAACATCTTCGCCATCGCCACCGGCATCGAGGAGCACGACAACTACGCCGTCGATTTCATCGAGGCCACGCGGATCATCCGGCAGACCCTGCCGCACTGCCACGTCTCCGGTGGCGTGTCCAACGTCAGTTTCTCGTTCCGCGGCAACGAGACAGTGCGCGCGGCGATCCACTCGGTGTTCCTGTACCACGCCATCCAGGCGGGCATGGACATGGGCATCGTCAACGCCGGCGGCCTGCCCGTCTACGACGACCTCGATGCCGAACTGCGCGAGCGCGTCGAGGATGTGGTGCTCAATCGCCGCGCGGACGGCACCGAACGCCTGCTGGAGATCGCCGAGCGCTACAAGGGCAGGAAGGGCGAAAAGAAGGTCGAAGACCTCGCCTGGCGCGAGAAGCCGGTCAGCGCCCGCCTCGCGCACGCCCTGGTGCATGGCATCGATGCCTTCGTTGAGGAGGACACCGAACTCGCCCGCCAGGCCTCCACGCGCCCACTGGACGTCATCGAAGGGCCGTTGATGGATGGCATGAACGTGGTCGGCGACCTGTTCGGCGCCGGCAAGATGTTCCTGCCGCAGGTGGTCAAGTCCGCCCGCGTGATGAAGAAGGCCGTGGCCTACCTCTTGCCGTACATCGAGGCGGAGAAGGCGCGCACCGGCGACTCCGGCAAGTCCAACGGCAAGATCATCATGGCCACGGTCAAGGGCGACGTGCACGACATCGGCAAGAACATCGTCGGCGTGGTGCTGGCCTGCAACAACTTCGACGTGGTCGACCTCGGGGTGATGGTGCCGACGCAGAAGATCCTCGACGCCGCCCGTGCCGAGAACGCCGACCTGATCGGCCTGTCCGGCCTGATCACGCCCTCGCTGGAGGAAATGACCCACGTCGCCCGCGAGATGCAGCGCCAGGGCTTCGAGATGCCGCTGTTGATCGGCGGCGCCACCACCTCGCGCGCGCACACCGCGCTCAAGATCGATCCGCACTACACCGCGCCGACGGTGTGGGTGAAGGACGCCTCGCGCGCCGTGGGCGTGGCGCAGTCGCTGATCTCGCGCGACATGCGCGCGGCCTTCGTGGCCGCCAACGATGCCGACTACGCCGAGATCCGCGAACGCCACCGCAACCGCGGCGACGCCAAGCGGCTGGTGTCGCTGGAGAAGGCGCGCGGGCAGAAGTTCGATGGCGGCTGGGCCGATTACACACCGCCCGTGCCGAACCAGCCCGGACTGCGTGTCTTCGACGACTATCCGCTGGCCGAACTGGTGGATTGCATCGACTGGACGCCGTTCTTCCAGGCCTGGGAGCTGGCGGGAAAGTACCCCGCCATCCTGACCGATGAGGTTGTCGGGCCGCAGGCCAGCGAACTGTATCGCGATGCGCGGGCGATGCTGGATCGAATCGTGGAAGAGAAGTGGTTGACTGCCAAAGCCGTCTTCGGACTCTGGCCGGCGAACAGCGTCGGTGACGATGTCGAGGTTCAGCCCCTTCCCCCGCTTGCGGGGGAAGGTCGGGATGGGGGCCATGCAGCGGACCCACCCCCACCCCAGCCCTCCCCCGTGAACGGGGGAGGGGGCAGGAGCATCACCCTGCACTTCCTGCGCCAGCAGGTCGACAAGCCTGCCGATCGTCCCGACTTCTGCCTGGCCGATTTCATCGCGCCGAAGGATTCGGGCAGGCAGGACTGGATCGGCGCCTTCGCGGTCACCGCAGGCATCGGCATCGATGCGCACGTCGCGCGCTTCGAAGCCGACCACGACGACTACAACGCGATCCTGCTCAAGGCGCTGGCCGACCGCCTCGCCGAGGCACTGGCCGAACGCCTGCACCAGCGCGTGCGCACCGAGTTCTGGGGCTATGCCGCAGGCGAGTCGCTGGACAACGAAGCGCTGATTGCCGAGAAGTACGTCGGCATCCGCCCTGCCCCCGGCTACCCCGCCTGCCCCGAGCACAGCGAGAAGGACACCCTGTTCCGCCTGCTGGACGCGCAAGCCAACGCCGGCATGTCGCTGACCGAAAGCTTCGCGATGTTGCCCACCGCAGCGGTGTCCGGCTACTACTTCAGCCATCCGCGCAGCCAGTACTTCGTGGTCGGCCGTGTGTCGAAGGAACAGGTGGCGGACTATGCGAAACGCAAGGGCGTGACGGTGGCGCAAGTGGAACGGTGGCTGGCGTCGAACCTCGACTACGATCCGGAATAGGCGACGACGCGCAGCCACGCGCACCTGGAACATCGCGTCGCCGCAGACCCGGCTGCATGCATCCGTCCGCACCCACGTCGCTCGTGCAACGCGTCATGACGACGTGATGCTGACACCGATGACGCTAAGGTGGCTTCATTTCCACGGAGCCAACACGCCATGTCCGCAGTCTCTGGACGCGCCAGCCACCCTCTGCTGTTCGCAGCGCTTTTCTGGCTGGTGGGCTGCACGCAACCGAGTGCACAGCAGGGCGATGAAGCCGCGGCGCAAGCGGCATCGCCGGAACCGGATGCAGGCGTCGTCCTGATCGAAGGCGCATGCGTGTTCGACGGCGAACGCGACCTCGGCATCGTGTCGATGCTGTTGCGCGATGGCCGCATCGAAGCCATCGGCCCCGACGTCGAGTCCGTTCCTGAAGATGCGAGGCGCGTCGACTACAGCGGGCGCTACCTGGTCCCCGGCCTCGTCAGCAACCACGCCCATGTCGCCAATACCGAGGGCACCGAGCATGGCGACCGCTTCTACACGCGCGGGAACGTGATCCGCGACCTGCGTCGCTTCCAGGCCCTCGGGGTGACGACGGTTACCGCACTCGGATTGAATGGCGACGTGTTCCATGCGCTCCGCGACGAGGTCAATGCCGATCCTTCCCTGGGCGCATCGCTGCTTGGCGCGGGCGGTGGCATCGGGGTCGCGGACGGTGCGCCGCCGGCCACGAACATGGGGCTCGAACACGATCCGGCGCTGCGTCCGGCGACACCCGACGAGGCACGCGAAGCCGTGCGGCGGCAGGCCGAAGCCGGCATCGACATCGTCAAGCTCTGGGTGGACGACCTGGGCGGCGAGGCGCCGATCATGCGTCCGGACATCTATCGCGCGGCCATCGAAGAGGCGCACGCGCTCGGCCTGCTGGTGGCTGCACATATCCACGACCTGGGCCCGGCGAAGGACCTCGTGGATGCTGGCATCGATGTGATCGCCCACGGCGTGCGCGACCGTCCCGTCGACGCGGCGCTGGTCGCTGCGATGCGTGGGCGCGGCACCTGGTACATGCCCACGGTGCAGATCGACGAAGCGAATTACCTGTACGCCGAGCAGCCCGGCCTGATCGAACAGGAACCGGCCCTGCGCGCCGCGCTTCCACAGGCCGTGCGCGCGCAATTCGAAGAGGCCGGCTGGCGGGCGCAGCAACTTGCGGGCGATGGCATCGCCAAGGCGAAGGCCGCGGTGCAGACCAATCTCGCCAACCTGCGCACCCTGCACGAGGCCGGCGTGCGCATTGGCTTCGGCACGGATTCCGGCGCGCTGCCGCACCGCGTGATCGGGTTCGCCGAACACCGCGAGCTGGAATTGATGACGCAGGCCGGGTTTACGCCGCGACAGGCGCTGACCACCGCCACCCGCGATGCCGCCACCCTGCTCGGTCTCGATGATCGCGGCACGCTGGCGCCCGGCAAACGCGCGGACTTCGTGGTGCTCGGGGCGGACCCGCTGTCGGACATCCGCAACACCCGGCGCATCGAAGCGGTGTGGCAAGCGGGACGACAGGTGTCAGGTGCGATCGGTGATGTCGCGGTGGATTGAAGAGTCGGATGGCCTGGCGCAGCAGCGTTGCCGCCAGGCCAGGGTGCGCTACCAGACCAGGTCGTCGGGCACCTGATACTTCGGATCGGCGTACGGGTCGTCCCCTGCCGGCGCATCCGGGTCGACCTTCAGCGCCACCGACGGCGCGAACACCGCTTCGGCCTCGGCCAGCAGCGCAGCGGTGACCAGCAGGTAGCGCCCGTTCTGCTGCAGCACGCCCAGCTCGCCCGCATTGAGCGCCTTGAGCTGGTCGGACGTCACGTAGATGCGCTTGATCTTGCCGCCGTATTCGAAATGGCGAGCGATGTCGGCACCTTCGGCATTGAGGGCCTTGCCCTCGAGCAGGGTCGCCAGCTTCGCGCGCGCTTCGCGACGCAACCGCGCCTCTTCCTGCTTGCGGCGCTCCGCCTCGATGCGCTCGTCCTTGTCACGCTGCGCACGGATCGCATAGGCCTTCGCGAGATCGATGTCCTCCTGCGTGCGACCCGGCTTGCCGCCGGCATGTGGCTTGCCGCCCCGACGCCCGTCCGCACGCTTGCCGCGCCCGGCCTCGGACTTCTTCGCCTGTGCCGGCGTTGGCTTCGGGCCTTGTTTCGGCTTGGGCGTGGGCTTGAAGCCCAGCCCCAGCAACTGGTCGCGCAATGAATCGGTCATGCCTACGGATCGCTTCGCTCAGTAATGCGGCGGTGGCGGCTCCGAGCCGGCCTCGCCACCGAAATCGCCACGCGTCAGCTTGATGTCTTCCAGCAGCCGCTGCAACAGTGCGAGCTGCGCGGTGCCCTCCATCCGGCTCTCCGCAAGCGCCTCGCTCAATTCCGCCAACGCCTGCTCCTGGAAGGCGAGCCGCGTTTCCAGCTCGACGAGGCGTGCTTCCAGTGCGTCAGGCAACTTCGCTCTCCCGCTGGATGGAACGGCCACGACCGATCCCGTAATACGCCAGTCCGGCATCCTCGACTTCGCGCGGGTCGTAGACGTTGCGTCCGTCGAACACCACGCCCGCGCCGAGGGCCGCCTTGAGTTGCCTGAAATCCGGGCTGCGGAACTGCTTCCATTCGGTGACCACCACCAGCGCATCGGCACCTTCCAGGGCGGCTTGTTCGGAATCGCACAGCACCAGGTCGTCCCGCTCGCCGAAGATGCGGCGCGCCTCGTCGGTCGCTTCCGGATCGTACGCCCGCACCTTCGCGCCGGCCTGCCACAGCTGCGCGAGCAACTTGCGGCTGGAGGCCTCGCGCATGTCATCGGTGTTCGGCTTGAACGCCAGCCCCCAGACCGCGAAGGTGCGGCCGCGGATGCCTTCGTCCTCGCCCTTGTCGAAATGACGCTGCACCAGTTCGAACAGGTGGCCCTTCTGGCGCTCGTTCACCGATTCGACCGCGCTCAGCAGCATCGGCTCGTGGCCGAGCTGCGCGGACGTTCGCGCCAGCGCCTGCACGTCCTTGGGGAAACACGAACCGCCATAGCCGGCACCGGGATAGATGAAGTGCCAGCCGATGCGCGGATCCGAGCCGATGCCCTTGCGCACCATCTCCACGTCGGCGCCCACGCGCTCGGCGATGTTGGCGATCTCGTTCATGAAACTGATCTTGGTGGCCAGCATTGCGTTGGCCGCGTACTTGGTCAGCTCCGCCGAGCGCACGTCCATGGTCACGATGCGGTCGTGGTTGCGGTTGAACGGTGCGTACAGGCGCCGCAGCGTCCCGATCGCCCCAGGGCTGTCGCTGCCGATGACGATGCGATCTGGCCGCATGCAGTCCTCGACCGCCGCACCTTCCTTCAGGAATTCCGGGTTGGACACCACGTCGAAGGCGATGTCAGCGCCGCGTGCGTCCAGCGCCGTCGCGATCTCGGCGCGCACCCTGTCGGCCGTGCCCACCGGCACGGTGGACTTGTCGACGATGATCGCAGGCCGATGCAGGCGCTCGCCGATGGTACGCGCGACCTGCAGCACGTACCGCAGGTCGGCGCTGCCATCCTCGTCGGGCGGCGTGCCCACGGCGATGAAGATGACGTCGCCGCGCCCCACCCCGGCGGCCGCGTCGGTCGTGAACGACAGCCGCCCCGCCGCGTGGTTGGCGCGCACCATCGTCTCCAGCCCGGGCTCGTAGATCGGGATGACGCCCGCATTCAGGCCGTCGATCTTGGCCTGGTCCACATCGATGCAGACCACGTCGTGGCCCACTTCGGCCAGACAGGTGCCCGTGACCAGGCCAACGTAACCGGTACCGAAAATCGCGACTCGCATGCCTCAACCCTATCCTGGTGTTATTGCGCTGCGTTGACGATCTCCAGCAGCTCGACCTCGAACACCAACGTGGCATTGGGGCCGATGGGGCCACCAGGCGTCCCCATCTCGCCGTAACCCAGCGCACCGGGCACCCACAGGCGGTACTTGCTGCCCACCGGCATCAGCTGCAGGCCTTCCTGCCAGCCGGGCACCACCTGGTTCAGTGCGAACTGCACCGGCTCGTTGCGATCATAGGAACTGTCGAAGGTCTCGCCGTCGAGCAACGTGCCCTTGTAGTGCACGCGCACGGTATCGGTCGCCGACGGACGCGGGCCGTCGCCGGCTTCCAGCACTTCGTACTGCAAGCCGGATGCCGTCGTCTGCACGCCATCCTTCTTCGCGTTCCCGGCCAGGAAGGCCTCGCCCTCGGCGGCATTCTTCTGCTTGTCTTCCTCCAGCTTCGCCATCTGCACCGCCTGCATGCGTTCGCTGAACGCCTGCATCACCTGCATCGCCTGCGCCTCGTCGACCGTGGACGGCTTGCCGTCGATCGCATCCTTCATCGCGCCGACCAGCACGTCGAGGTCGATCTCGTCCTTGGCCGGCGCCAGCGACTCACCCACCTGGGTGCCGATGACGTAGCTGACTTTCTGCTTCTCGTCCTTGAGGTCGGCGAACGCAGTGGAACTGCGGTTGCCGTCGCCCTCGATCGGCTTGCAGCCGGACAGGACGAGGGCGGTGGCGCACAGGACCGCAGTGGCGGCGAGGGTCTTGGTCTTCATCGGAAACTCCAGGGGAAACGGGGCAGCGCGGACCTCGTGCGGGCCCGCGGAAGGGATCGGATCAGAGGATGTCGAGCAGTTCGACATCGAACACCAGCACGGAGTTCGGGCCGATGGTTGGCGGTCGGCCTTGCGTGCCGTAGGCCAGGTCGGATGGAATCCAGAAACGGTAGCGACCGCCGATGGGCATCAGCGCAAGGCCCTCGGTCCACCCGGGGATGACCTGGCGCAGGCCGAAGTCCGCGGCCTGGCCGCGGTCGTAGGAACTGTCGAACACCGTGCCATCCAGCAAGGTGCCGCGATAGTGGACGCGGACCCGGTCGGTCGCCATCGGGCGTCGACCGGAGCCTTGGCGCAGTACCTGGTACTGCAGGCCCGAGGCGGTGGTCACCACGCCCTTGGTGGTGCGGTTGCCGGCCAGGAAATCGAGACCCGCCTGGCGGTTCTCCTCGCCTGCGCGTGCCTCGCGCTGCTGCATGTGCTTCTGGAACGCTTCGCCTGCTGCGGCAAACTGCTCCGGCGACAGCAGCGGCGTGCCGCCTGCCAGCGTGGTGCGAACCGCCTGCATGAAGGTGGCCACGTCGAACTCGCGCTGGATCGGTGCCAGCGAGCGGCCCACGTCGGCGCCCATCAGCAGGCCCACCTTGGCCTTGTCCACCGGCGGAGGCGTAGCGCCGGGGGCAAGCCCGGGCACGCGTTGGCCGCCGCGCGCAGCCACGCGCTGCATCAGGGCCGGCCCCACCTGGGCGGCATCGGCCTCGCCCAGCAGGGGCTCGCCGCCCTCGAAGGCGTGGCGCACGGCGCGCTCGAACGCGGCCACGTCCATGTCCGGGGCCACCGGCGCCAGCGATCGGCCCACGTCCATGCCGATCATGTAGCCGGTACGGTCGCGGTCGGTATCGAGCGAGGTCTTGTCGGCGGCCGATGCGGCCAAGGGAAGCGCCAGCACGGCGGCGCACAGCAGCGCGGCCGTGCCGCGCAGGAACGAAGTCATCGGAACCACTCTCCAGTCGGCGCCGCGTCGCGCGGCGCGAATCCGGTATTGTCGCGGCGCGGCACCGCCGGGGCAATCGGCCCCGATCCCTGCGCTCAGCTGCGGGCAGGTCGCGGCCGCGGGGCCTGCAGGGCGCGTTCGATGGCGGCCACGATCTCGGGATCGTCCGGCAGGGTGCGGCTGCCCCACTGCCCCAGCACCCGTCCGTCGCGGCCCACCAGGTACTTGTGGAAGTTCCACTTCGGCGCTTCGCCAGTGGCGCGCAGCAGGTCGCGGTAGAGCGGCGTGGCGTTGTCGCCCACCACGTGCACCCGCTCGAACATCGGGAATTTCACGCCGTAGGTCAGGGTGCAGAACTCGCGGATCTCGTCCTCGTCCTCGAACTCCTGCTCGCGGAAATCGCCCGAGGGAAAGCCCAATACCGCGAATCCGCGCGGCGCGTACTTCGCGTTCATCGCCTCCAGTGCCTCGAACTGCGGGGTGAAGCCGCATTTGCTTGCGGTATTGACCACCAGCAGCACGTCGCCGCCATAGCGCGTGCCCAGATGCACCGGCGTACGGTCGGCCAACGGCCGGTACGTATGGTCGAGCAAACCACCGGAAGCGGCCGCGAAGCCGCAGGTCGCCGCGCCAACCAACATCAGGATTGCCATGTATCGCATTGATTTCATTGCCGCAGCCTCACATGCCCGGCCCGGATCGCCGGGACCATGACTTCAGTTGGGTACCCAAGGACGTGGAAACGCTTGACCCGGCGTGTTCTGGTGTTATAGTTGAATACAACACCTACCCACCCCGAGCAGGACGTTCATCATGAACCGCAAGCTCCACAACACGATACTGGCTTTCTCGGTCACCGGCGTGATGCTGTTCGTTGGCCTGGTGGTCGCCGAACCGGTCCTGTCCGAGCAGGACGCGGTGCCGCTCGACACGCCTGCACTTGTGGTCGAGGACACCCTGTTCGAACAGACCCTCGACGCCACGATCGATGCCACCATCGAAGCCCGCGTGCGGCAGCTCGACGCCAGTCTGGCGGAAGCCAGCGACCCGGCCGAAGCACTGGCGATGAGCGCCGGCCTGGTCGCGGCCACCGCCACCGAAGTCGCGCTGCAGGCCGCCCTGTCCGAGCTGCGCAAGGAGTTCGCCACCGGCGAACATGCCCCGCAGGCCAATATCGAGACCCCGCGCGCCGCGCGCCGCGGCGGCGGCAGTCGCGACGTGATCGCGGTGCCCTACTTTTCCTTCGCACGCGGATCGCGCGGCAGCCGGAGCTGAACCATGGCCGACATCACCTGGAGCGACGGCGCTCCGATCTACCGCCAGCTGAAGGAGCGCGTCATCGCGATGATGCTCGACGGCGTGCTCAAACCCGGCGACGCCCTGCCCTCGGTGCGCCAGGTGGCCGCCGAATACCAGCTGAACCCCATCACCGTCTCGCGGGCCTACCAGGAACTGGCCGACGAGGCACTCGTCGAGAAACGCAGAGGACTGGGCATGTACGTCACCGAAGAAGCATCGAAGAAGCTGCTGCTCAACGAACGCGACCGCTTCCTGAAGGAAGAGTGGCCGCTGGTGCTCGAGCGCATCCAGCGCCTGGGACTGTCGATCGATGAACTGATGCACGGCACGCCCGATGGAGTCCGCCAATGATCGCCGCGACCGACAGCCTCCCCGTCGCCCAGGCCCGGGGCCTGCGCAAGGCCTACAAGAACAAGCTGGCCCTCGACGGTACCAGCTTCAGCATCGAAGCCGGCCGCATCGTCGGCCTGATCGGCCCCAACGGCGCCGGCAAGACGACCGCGCTCAAGGCGATGCTGGGGCTGATCCCGTTCGAAGGCGACCTGAAGGTACTGGGCCGCGACCCGCGTACCCAGCGCGATGAGTTGATGAACGATGTGTGCTTCATCGCGGACGTCGCCGTACTGCCGCGGTGGATCCGGGTGAAGGAAGCCATCGACTTCGTCGAAGGCGTGCACCCGCGGTTCGACCGCGCCCGCTGCGAGCGCTTCCTCGCCGGCACCCAGCTCAAGCCGCAGCAGCGCGTGCGCGAGATGTCCAAGGGCATGATCGTGCAGCTGCACCTGGCCCTGGTGATGGCCATCGACGCGCGCCTGCTGGTGCTGGACGAACCCACGCTGGGCCTGGACATCCTCTACCGCAAGCAGTTCTACCAGCGCCTGCTGGAGGACTACTTCGACGACCAGAAGACCATCATCATCACCACCCACCAGGTGGAGGAAGTCGAGCACATCCTCACCGACGTGATGTTCATCCGCGACGGCAGGATCGTCATGGATGCGCCGATGGAAGACGTGGCCGGCCGCTTCGTCGAGGTGCTGGTCAATGCCGACCAGGCCGAGGCCGCGCGCCAGCTGGGTCCCATCGACGAACGCGCCCTGCCCTTCGGCAAGACCGTGATGCTGTTCGACGGCATGTCCCAGGCCGCGCTGTCGGGCTACGGCGAAACCCGCACCCCCGGCCTGGCCGACCTGTTCGTCGCCACGATGAAAGGAACCTACGCATGAACGCCGCCACCGACACTTTGCCCGAGGCGCCGCGCAAGGCGCCCCCGCACAAGACGCAGCGCTTCCGCTGGCTGCTGCAGCGCGAGTTCTGGGAGCACAAGGGCGGCTTCTTCTGGGCGCCGCTGGTGGCTGGCGGCATTTCGCTGCTGCTGTCGTTGATGGTGATCGTGATCGCCACGGTCGCCGCGCGCAAGCACATCGCCGATGACGTAGACATCACGCTCAATAGCGGCGAGCGTTTCCAGATCAACGGACTCGACCTGGGCATGCTGACCTCGAAGCTGGGACAGGAAGAGCTGCGCCAGCTGGGCGACGGCCTGGACCTGACCCTGATCATGGCGTCCAGCTGGCCGTTCATCGTGCTGGCGTTCGTGCTGTTCTTCTACTGCCTGGGCGCGTTGTACGACGAGCGCAAGGACCGCAGCGTGCTGTTCTGGAAATCGCTGCCCTTGTCCGACCGCGACACCGTTCTGTCGAAAGTGGCCACCGCCACCCTGGTGGCACCGCTGCTGGCCACGCTCGCCGCCATCGCCACGATGTTCGGCTTCCTGATCCTGATCAGCGCGGTCGTCGCCCTCCACGGCGGCAATCCGTACACCCTGCTGTGGGGGCCGTCCAGCCCGCTGCTGCTGGCCGGCCAATACGTCGCCGCGATCCCGGTGTACGCGCTGTGGGCATTGCCTACCGTCGGCTGGCTGATGCTGTGCTCGGCATGGGCGCGGACCAAGCCGTTCCTGTGGGCGGTGATGATCCCGGTGTTCGCCGGCATCTTCGTCGCCTGGTTCGAAGTGATGGGGGTGTTCGGGCTCGACACCTGGTGGTTCTTCAAGAACATCGTGCTGCGCATGCTGACCAGCGTGTTCCCGCTGACGTGGATGGACCTCGAATACCTGCAGCACGTGGACATGGACGGTCCCGGCGCGGCGCGCAACCTGATGAACCCCATCGGCGTGTACAGGAACCTCGCCCAGGCCAACCTGTGGATCGGCGTGGTCGCCGGTGCTGCGATGATCTTCGCCGCCATCCGCCTCCGTCGCTGGCGGGACGAGGGGTGAGCGACCGCGAGCAGCAGGTGCCTGTCGGCATCTGCTGCGGTCGCCAGCAGGCTGACTGCTCGATCGGCCTCAGTGGCGCTTCAACCTTTTCGCCGCCATCCGCATCGAAGCCAGGTCCCTTTCAAACCACGGAGCTCCACGATGTACCGATCCCTGCTGACACTGTGCACACTGGCACTGCTGGCCGCCCCTGCCCTCGCACTGGCCGACGACCGCCGCTGCGCGCACTCCGACGCGCGCGACCTCGCGCTCGACCTGGCCGGGGTAAAGACAGTGATGTTCCAGATCGGCCACAACGAACTCCGCGTGGATGCGACCACCGCCGCCCGCCCCGCCGTCACTGGCCGCGCCTGCGCTTCAGGCGCCAACCTGCTCGGCCAGCTGACGCTGGACCAGCACCGCGAAGGCGACAAGCTGGTGGTACGCGCCACCCGCGAAGGACGCGGCATCTGGGTCGGCAACCAGTACGCCTACATGGCACTGCAGGCCAGCGTGCCCGCGGACGTGATGGTGCAGCTCGACGTCGGTTCCGGCGATGCCTGGGTCACTGGCGCCTCCGCGCTGAGCGCGGATGTCGGCTCGGGTGACGTCGAGGCCCGCAACATCCGCGGCCACGTCACCGCCAAGGTCGGCTCGGGTGATATCGAACTGCGCGAAATCGGCTCGCTGCACGTGCTGTCCATCGGCTCCGGCGACGTGGAGGCCTACAACGTCCGCGGCAATGTCGAGGTCGGCAGCATTGGTTCCGGCGACTTCACGCTGAAGGGTGCTGGCGGCCACGTGCAGATCGGTTCGATCGGCAGCGGCGATGCCGATGTCGAGCGTGTCTCTGGCAACGTGACGGTCGGCTCGATCGGTTCCGGTGACCTTGATGTCGAGGATGTCACCGGCAACCTTACCGTCCGCTCCAAGGGCAGCGGCAGCATCGACCACAGCCGCGTGTCCGGAACGATCGACATCCCCCGTCGACGCTGACGGCCCCATCTAATCCCACGGGAAGACAACAGCATGCACCCGAACCGCCACCTGACACGCTCGCTCCTGCTTGCCAGCCTGGTCGCCTGCCTGCCCCTGCTGGCGGCCTGCGGTGCGAAGGATGGCCAGGACAGCGACGACGCCACCGCCGCAGCGCCCGCCTCGGCGCTGGGCAACATCGTCAAGCGCGCCACCGACGAAGCCCGCGGGAAGCTGGCGACGGAGAACATGTCGCTGTCACGCGACTGGCGCAACGGCCAGTCCAGCCTGCCGAAGGCGGAAATCACGCCTGCCGGTGACCTGCTGATCGCCGGTGAGCAGGTGGAGATCACCGAGGACCAGCGCGCCTTGCTGCTCGAGCACCGCACGCACCTCATGGCGATTGCCGAGGCCGGGATCGCGGTGGGCGTACAGGGCGCGGACCTCGGCATGAAGGCGGCGTCGATGGCGTTGAAAGGCGTGTTCACCGGCAACACCGGGCAACTTGAGCGCGACATCGAAGCCGAGGCGCGCAAGATCGAGGCCGAGGCGCTGAAGATCTGCGAGCAACTGCCGCCGCTGATGGCCTCGCAGCAGGCGCTCGCCGCCGCCCTGCCGGAGCTGGCGCCCTATGCCACGATGACCGACAAGGACATCGACGACTGTCGCGTTTCTGCCCGCGACAGGGACAACGCCAACGCCTGAGTCATTCGCCGCCCATGCTGCGGCGACCCGGCTGCGACCTGGACCGGCCGCGGGGCTAACCGCCTGTGCCGCCCCCATCCTTGATGCCGCCCTGCGTCAACGCGGCAGGGTCCAACAGCTTTCGCAGCTTCAGAGCATCCAGCCCGCTGTCGTCCAGCGCCACGTCGTACACCGGGCGTCCTTCCTTGTACGCGCGCTTGGCGATCGCCGCCGCCTTCTCGTAGCCGATCACCGGGTTCAGCGCGGTCACCAGGATGGGATTGCGGTCCAGCGCGGCATCGATGTTGTCGCGACGCAACGTCAGCCCGGCAATGGCGCTGTCGGCCAGCAGTCGCGATACGTTCGACAGCAGCTGGATCGAGTCGAGCAGGTTGGCCGCGATCAGCGGCAGCGCCACGTTGAGCTGGAAGTTGCCGGTCTGCCCGGCCACGGTGATCGCCGTGTGGTGGCCGATGACCTGCGCCGCGGCCATCACCACGGCTTCCGGCACCACCGGGTTGACCTTGCCCGGCATGATCGAACTGCCCGGCTGCAGCGCCGGCAGTTCGATCTCGCCCAATCCCGCCAGCGGCCCGGAATTCATCCAGCGCAGATCGTTGGCGATCTTGATCAGCGCCACCGCCAGCGCGTTGAGCTGGCCTGAAAGTTCCACCGCATCGTCCTGCGCGGCGATGCCCTCGAACTTGTCGGCCGCCGATTCGAATGTGGTCTTCGACAGCGACGACAGCCCCTTCGCCACCGCCTTGCCGAACTTCGGATGCGCGTTGATGCCGGTGCCGATGGCGGTGCCGCCGATCGGCAGCCGTCGCAGCCGCTTGAGCGTGTCGGACAGCCGCGCCTCGGCCGATGCCAGCTGCGACGACCAGGCGCCGAACTCCTGTCCGAAGGTCAGCGGCATTGCGTCCATCAGGTGGGTGCGGCCGGTCTTGACCACCTTGCCGAACGCCTTCGCACGGCCGTCGATGGCCTTGCGCAGGTGCTTGAGCGCTGGCAACAGGTCCTCGACCACCGCAAGCTGCGCCGAGACCCGGATCGCGGTGGGCACCACGTCGTTCGAACTCTGGCCGAGGTTGACGTGGTCGTTGGGATGCACGCGACGACGCGCGGTCGACGCCAGCGTGGCAATGACCTCGTTGGCATTCATGTTGGACGACGTACCCGACCCGGTCTGGTAGATGTCCACCGGGAACTGGGCGTCGTGGCGGCCTTCCGCGACCTCCAGCGCCGCGCTGCGGATCGCCTTCGCCGTGGCCTCGGGCAGCAGGCCCAGCGCGCCGTTGGCCCCGGCCGCGGCGGCCTTCACCAGACCCAGCGCACGGATGAAGCCGCGCGGCATCGGCTGGCCCGAGACCGGGAAGTTCTGCACCGCGCGCTGGGTCTGCGCGCCCCACAGGGCATCGGCGGGCACGCGCAACTCGCCCATGCTGTCGTGTTCGATGCGGAAGTCGTCGTTTGCAGTGGGGTTCCTGCGGGACCTGGGCATTTCATTCGCCTCTGTGGTGTGTGTGCAGGGCGCAGGCGAGTCGACTGGCGACGCTCTTGAAACCTCCGCCTTTGATCGCCCCCCCCGCGAAGGCGGGGATCCATGGACGTGGTTCCGCCGAAAAGCCAGGTCCATGGGTCCCGCCTTGGCAGGGACGACGGGTGTATTCGAAGCCTGTGGCGATTCCATCGACGGCCGTGCGAAGGATACCCGACGCCCGTCGGCGTAAAATGACGGCTTCGCCCCACCCATCCCCCGCTCATGCCCACGCCCAGCCCCGCCGATCCAGCCCTGCTCGCCATCTCGCCGCTCGACGGCCGCTACGCCGGCAAGGCCGAGGCCCTGCGCCCGATCTTCTCCGAATACGGCCTGATCCGCGCGCGGGTGAAGGTGGAGGTGGAATGGTTGATCGCGCTGGCGGCCGAACCGGCGATCGCCGAGCTGGCGCCGTTCGGTGCCGCCCAGGTCGCGACCCTGCAGGCGCTGGCCGACGACTTCTCGGTGGCCGACGCGCAGCGGGTCAAGGACATCGAAGCCACCACCAACCACGACGTCAAGGCCGTCGAATACTTCATCAAGGAGCGGCTGAAGGACGATGCCGCGTTGGCGCCCGCGCTGGAATTCGTGCATTTCGCCTGTACCAGCGAGGACATCAACAACCTTGCCTACGCGCTGATGATCGGTGAGGCGCGGCAGACGGTGCTGCTGCCGAAACTCGACGCACTGATCCGGGCATTGCGTGCGATGGCGCATGAACACGCGGCACTGCCGATGCTGTCGCGCACCCACGGACAGAGCGCCTCGCCGACCACCGTCGGCAAGGAGATCGCCAACGTCGTCGCCCGCCTGCAGCGCCAGGGCGAACAACTGGCCGCAGTGTCGATCACCGGCAAGATCAACGGCGCGGTGGGCAACTACAACGCCCATGTCGCCAGCTACCCGGACGTGGACTGGCCGCAGTTCGCCAGGCGCTTCGTCGAATCGCTGGGCGAGACCTTCAACCCCTACACCACCCAGATCGAGCCGCACGACTACATCGCCGAGATCTGCGACGTGCAGAAGCGCATCGACACCATCGCCATCGACCTGTGCCGCGACATCTGGGGTTACATCTCGCTGGGCTACTTCAGCCAGGCGGTGAAGGCCGGCGAAGTCGGCAGCTCGACAATGCCGCACAAGGTCAACCCGATCGACTTCGAGAACGCCGAAGGCAATTTCGGCATCGCCAACGCGCTGCTGGAACACTTCGCCGCCAAGCTGCCGGTCAGCCGCTGGCAGCGCGACCTCACCGATTCCACCGTGCTGCGCGCACTGGGCACCGCGATCGGCCACGCACTGATCGGCTACGACGCGCTGCTCAAGGGCCTGGGCAAGCTCAAGCCCAATCCCGCACGCCTGGCCGAAGACCTCGACGCCACCTGGGAAGTGCTGGGCGAAGCAGTGCAGACCGTCATGCGCCGGCATGGCCTGCCCAACCCCTACGAACAGCTGAAGGCGCTGACCCGCGGCCAGGGCATCCCTGCCGATTCGATGCGCCGCTTCATCGAATCGCTGGAACTGCCCGCTGACGACAAGCGCCGCCTGCTGGCGATGACGCCCGCGAGCTATACGGGCTTGGCGGAGCGCCTGGCGCGCGAGATCTGAGACGCGGCGCCCTTTCGCAATGCAGTTGCTGGTCAACATCGACGTTCCGGACGTGGCAGCGGCCGAAGCGCTGTACACGCAGGCGTTCGGGCTGACACCCGCGCGTCGCTTCGGGGATGCCGGCGTCGAGTTGCGGGGCGGCAACGCGCCGATCTACCTCCTGCAGAACGCCGCCGGCAGCGGTGCAGCTGCCGGCGCGCAACGCGACTACGCCCGGCACTGGACGCCCGTGCACCTCGACGTGGTCGTGGATGCCCTGGAACCTGCGCTCGAACGCGCGCTTGCCGCAGGAATGCGGCAGGAACACCCCATCCGCGAGGCCAACTGGGGCCGCATCGTGCGCCTGGCCGACCCGTTCGGCCACGGCTGGTGCCTGCTGCAGTTCGTCGGCCGTGGCTATGACGAGATCACATCATGACTTCAATCAAACCGAACCACGGACGCGCGCCATCACCCGGTTGCCCCGGGTACGGCAACGATGCCGGGACATCGAAGACGGCGGGTGTTTCATTGCGGTCGCTGTTCATCGCCGCGATGCTTTCCCTCGGCACGGCGGCCTCGGCCCATGACCATGCGACGCCAAGCGCCACTTCGCCGCAACCTGCCGAGGTGTGTGCCGCCGACGCCGGCTGGAACGATCCCGCCATGCCACGTCGCGTCCACGGCAACACCTGGTACGTCGGCACCTGCGGTATCGCCGCGCTGCTGGTGGCATCCAGCGCCGGACACGTGCTGGTCGATGCCGCCACGCCGGAGGCGGGCGCGCAGATCCTCGCCAACATCCGCACGCTCGGCTTCGATCCGGGCGACGTGCGCGCCATCGTGTTCTCGCACGAGCATTTCGACCATGTCGGCGGCCTGGCCGAACTGCAGCACGCCACCGGCGCACCAGTATTGGCGCGCGCACCGGCGCTGGAAACCCTGCAACGCGGCGCCAGCGACCGCAGCGACCCCCAGTTCCTCGAACTCGAAGGCTTCGCGCCGGTGGCGAACGTGCAGGTGATTGCCGACGACCACGTATTGCGCGTCGGCCCGCTCGAACTGCAAGCCGTCGCCACGCCCGGCCATACCGCGGGCGGCACGACCTGGACGTGGACCTCCTGCGACGACCGCGATTGCGTGCGCATCGTCTATGCCGACAGCCTGACCGCGATCTCCGACGACGTGTACCGGTTCACCGACCATCCCGCCTACGTCGCCACCTTCCGCGACACGCTGGCACGGGTGTCGTCACTGGAGTGCGAGGTGCTGATTACACCGCACCCCACCGCCAGCCGGCTGTGGTCGCGCGTGGGCCCCGGCGCCGACCAGCCCTTGGTCGACCGTGATGCTTGCCGCGCCTACGCCGCCGCGGCTACCGCACGCCTCGACAAGCGACTGGCGGACGAGGCTGATGCGCCCATCGCCCCGGAGCCTGCACGATGATCGAAGTCCGCGCTACGCCAAGACAGTTCCTGGGGATGCCCGCCACACGCTTCCTGCGCGACTACTGGCAGAAGAGGCCCGTGTTGATCCGCCAGGCGTTCCCGAGGTTCGTGTCGCCGATCGAACCCGAGGATCTTGCCGGCCTGGCCTGCGAGGAGATCGCACTCTCGCGCATCATCGAGCACGACCGCGCCAGCGACCGCTACACGCTGCGCACCGGACCGTTCGCCGAAGACGATTTCCCCGGCATGCCCGACCACGACTGGACCCTGCTGGTGCAGGACGTCGACAAGTGGGACGCGGACGTGCGCGCCCTGCTCGACCGGTTCGACTTCCTGCCACGCTGGCGCATCGACGACATCATGGTCAGCTTCGCCGCGACCGGCGGCTCGGTCGGCGCGCACGTGGACCAGTACGACGTGTTCCTGCTGCAGGCGCAGGGCCGGCGGCAATGGCAGATCGATGCGGGTCCGAACCCCTCGAGCGGATTCCGGGACGACGCCGAACTCAAGCTGCTGCGCGCGTTCTCGCCCACCCACGACTGGGTGCTGGAACCCGGCGACATGCTCTACCTGCCGCCGGGCGTGCCGCACCACGGCGTGGCGCTGGACCCGTGCCTGACGTTCTCGGTGGGCATGCGTGCGCCTTCCTCGGCCGAATTGATCGGCGACTGGCTCGACACCCTGCTGGCCGATGCCGACGACAGCGTCCGCTACCACGACCCGGGCCTGGTACCGCCGAAAGACCCCAACGAGATCGACGCGGCGGCGATGGCTCGCGTGGTGGAAGCACTGAACGCGCTGCGCATGCGCGACCCGGACCGCCTGGGCGACTGGTTCGGGCGCTTCATCACCCAGTATCGGAGCGTCGAGGTGTCCTCGGGCGAGGCGCCCCGCCCGCGCATCGAGGTGGAGTGGGATCTCGCGCAACGCGGCGGCACGCTGGAACGCCACCCGTTCTCGCGCAGCGCGTGGCGCGCCGGCAATGATGGTGCGCGCCTCTATGTCGCGGGCATGGAATACGCCATGCCTGCACGCGATGCGCGTCGCCTCGCCGCCGCCGCACGGATCGACGGCGCCCTCTATGCGTCGCTGTCGCAGGCCGCACGCGATGCCACGTTCGACCTGTACCACGCCGGCCACTACGTGCTTGCGCTGGAGGGGGAACCGACGTGAGCGCACGGCCGTGGCGACCTGCACCAAGCGATCGTGCCGGCAGGGCCTGACCGCATGTTCCGCATCCGCAGCGCCGACCATGCCGCGGATTTCTCCGCGCTGCGTTCCGTGCGCGAGGTGGTCTTCGTGGAGGAGCAGCAGGTGCCGCGCGAGATCGAGCTCGACGCGCTCGACGCGCAATCCCGCCACGTCATTGCCGAAGACGCGGAAGGCCGCCCAATTGGCACCGGGCGGCTCACCCCGGAACGAAAGATCGGGCGCATGGCCGTCCTGCGCGGCTGGCGTGGCCGGGGCGTCGGGGCCGCGATGCTCCACGCGTTGCTGCGCCAGGCACGCGGCGCGGGCTGGGAATCGGTGTGTCTGCACGCGCAGGCCAATGCGGTCGCGTTCTACCGTCGCCACGGATTCGCCGCCGTCGGCGAGCGCTTCATGGAAGCCGGCATCGAGCATCAGGCGATGCGGCTGCGGCTGGATCGTCCGGTCGCCATCGAGGACCGCGAGGCTGCGGTCGCACTGACCGTGGCGCTGGTGCAGGACGCGCGCAGGCGGCTGGTCATCCGTAGCCGTGAGCTCGACCCCGGCCTGCTGGATGACGGGCAAGTGCTGGAGGCGTTGCGCACCTTTGGCACCACAGGGCGCGGCAACGAGGTGCACGTGTTGCTCCACGATGCCGCCGCCGCGCAGCGTGCCCACGCGCCGTTGCTGGTGCTGGCACAGCGCCTGCCAAGCGTGTTCGCGCTGCGCGAGGTGGACGATCCGGTGGATCGCAACGACGCCTCGGCCTGCATCGCCAGCGATGCCGGCGGCTATTACCACCGTCCCCTCGGCCAGCGCTTCGATGGCGAAGCCGCGCTGGCAGGCGCACCGCGTGCGCGGCAGCTGCTAGAGGCATTCGACCCGGTGTGGCAGCGTTCGCGCCCCTGCAGCGAACTGCGGGCACTGGGGTTGTAGTGTTGCGCGGACAGCGGCCAGGACCTGCGCTGCGTTGATCTTGGCCCAAAGCATGATGCGCCGCGGCATGCGCTGCGGCTATAATGCGCAGTCACCGATCCGCCTGGTCCCCGGGGCAGGAAAGCCCTTCCGGATCAGGCGTTTGCCCATTACTACGAGCCCGATACGCCAGACGTGGACAGTCTCCTGAAGCAGTTTGCGCAATCCTCCCAGCTCGGCGCCAACGCCGCCTACATCGAGGATCTGTACGAGCAGTACCTGGTCGATCCCGACAGCGTCGGGCCGAAATGGAAGACCTGGTTCGACGGCTTCAAGGGGCGCGAGGCCGGCGACGTGCCCCATTCCGTCGTCATGGATGCCGTGGCCAGGGCCGGCAAGGCCGCGCGCGCCGACGACAGCACCACGACTGAAAACGCCGGGTCGCGGCAGCAGGGCGCCGTGCTCAAGCTGATCACGGCCTACCGCTCGCGCGGCCACCTGCACGCCGACATCGATCCGCTGGGCATGCTGGAGAAGCCCGACGCGCCGGACCTCGAGCTGTCCTTCCACGGCCTGTCCGACGCCCAGCTGGAACACGAGTTCAGCACCACGCCGCCCGGCGGCAGCACCACCACCTTCGGCGGCCCGGCGCAGATGCGGCTGCGCGACCTGGTGGCCATGCTGCGTGCGACCTACTGCGGCGCGATCGGCGCCGAGTTCATGCATATCTCCGATGCCGAGCAACGCCGCTGGATGTACGAGCGGCTGGAATCGGCTGCGGGGCGCTATGGCCGCACCGCCGACGACAAGCGCCGCATCCTTGAGCGCCTCAGCGCCGCCGAGGGCCTGGAGCGCTACCTGCACACCAAGTACGTCGGCCAGAAGCGTTTCTCGCTGGAAGGCGGCGACGCACTGATCCCCTTGCTCGACAACATGATCCGCCGCGCCGGCAGCGATGGCGTCAAGGACATCGTGGTCGGCATGGCCCACCGCGGCCGCCTCAACGTGCTGGTCAATACGCTGGGCAAGAACCCGCGCAAGCTGTTCGACGAGTTCGAAGGCCGGTTCGACGCCCATGGCGACGGCCGCGCCCACACCGGCGACGTGAAATACCACATGGGTTTTTCCGCCGACCTGCAAACGCCCGGTGGCCCGGTGCACCTGGCGCTGGCGTTCAATCCCTCGCACCTGGAGATCGTCGATCCGGTGGTGGTGGGCAGCGTGCGCTCGCGCCAGCATCGCCGGGCCGACACCAGGCGCCGGCAGGTGGTGCCCGTGCTCCTGCACGGCGACGCCGCCTTCGCCGGCCAGGGCGTGGTGATGGAGCTCTTCCAGATGTCGCAGGCCCGCGGCTTCGCGGTCGGCGGTACCGTGCACATCGTGATCAACAACCAGGTGGGCTTCACCACCAGCGAGCGCCAGGACGCGCGCTCCACGCTGTACTGCACCGACGTGGCGAAGATGGTGGGCGCGCCGGTGGTGCACGTGAATGCGGATGATCCGGAAGCCGTGGTGTTCTGCGCCGAACTGGCCTTCGACTTCCGCCAGAAGTTCGGCAAGGACGTGGTGATCGACCTGGTGTGCTACCGCCGCCACGGCCACAACGAAGCCGACGAGCCCGCGGCGACGCAGCCGCTGATGTACCAGGTGATCCGCAAGCACAAGACCCCGCGCGAGCTGTACGCCGCGCGCCTGGTCGAGGAAGGCGTCGTCGATGCCGACGGTGCCAAGGCGGTGGTCGATGCCTACCGCGACAAGCTGGACAACGGCGAGGTCACCACCGAGCTGGCCGACACCAAGCCGCAGGACTACGACCTGACGATCGACTGGGAGCCACTGCTTGCGGGCACGCTCTCGAACAAGGTGGACACCACCGTCAAGCCGGCGAAGCTGAAGGCGCTGGCGAAGCAGATCAACGACATTCCCGCGGACATCACCCTGCATCCGCGTGTCGCCAAGATCTACGAGGACCGTCGGAAGATGGCCGCCGGCGAACAGCCGGGCGACTGGGGCTTTGCCGAGAACCTCGCCTACGCCACCCTGCTGGACGAGGGCGATCGGCTGCGTCTGGTGGGCCAGGACGCCGGCCGCGGCACCTTCTTCCATCGCCACGCCGTGCTGCACGACCAGAAGACAGACATCGACTACCTGCCCCTGCAGCAGCTGGTGAAGACGCCGGAGGACGCGACCATCATCGACTCGCTGCTCAGCGAGGAAGCGGTGATGGCGTTCGAGTACGGCTACTCCACGTCCGAGCCGGGCACGCTGTGCATCTGGGAAGCGCAGTTCGGCGATTTCGCGAACGGCGCGCAGGTCGTCATCGACCAGTTCATCTCGTCGGGCGAGGCCAAGTGGGAACGGCTGTGCGGCCTGGCGCTGTTC
Source organism: Luteimonas aestuarii (assembly GCF_004357985.1). Taxonomy (GTDB): domain Bacteria; phylum Pseudomonadota; class Gammaproteobacteria; order Xanthomonadales; family Xanthomonadaceae; genus Luteimonas; species Luteimonas aestuarii. The sequence goes on from NZ_SMTF01000013.1 coordinate 36,050, forward strand.
CTGCCGCACGGCTACGAAGGCCAGGGCCCGGAACACAGTTCGGCGCGGCTGGAGCGCTTCCTGCAGCTGTGCGCGCTGGAGAACATGCAGGTCTGCGTGCCGACCACGCCGGCGCAGGCCTTCCACATGATCCGCCGGCAGATGCGCATGCCCACCCGCAAGCCGCTGGTGGTGATGACGCCGAAGTCGCTGCTGCGCCACAAGCTGGCGGTGTCGACCCTCGACGAGCTGGCCAAGGGCGAGTTCCAGCACCTGATCCCGGACACCACCGCCGACGCGAAGAAGGTCAGGCGCGTGGTGGTGTGCTCGGGCAAGGTCTACTACGACCTGCTGGAAGAAGCGCAGAAGCAGAAGCTGAAGGATGTGGCGCTGGTGCGCGTGGAGCAGCTGTACCCGTTCCCGCGCGAGATGCTCACGGCCGAGCTCGAGCGCCTGTCGAAGGCGCGCGAGGTGATCTGGTGCCAGGAAGAGCCGCAGAACCAGGGCGCGTGGTACCAGATCAAGCACCACTTCGAACCCTGCCTGGCCGCTGGCCAGACCCTGCATTACGCCGGTCGCGGCCGCTCGCCCTCGCCCGCGGCGGGCCACTACAACGACCACGTCGCCGAACAGCAGGCGCTGATCGCCGACGCCCTGGTCAACCCGGCGACCGGCAAGGTCGCCGCCGAATAACCCCCTTTTCCACGCAGTCCTGCCAGGAAGCCGCCCGATGGCCACCGAAATCAAAGTCCCCGTCCTGCCGGAGTCCGTCTCCGACGCCACCATCGCCAGCTGGCACAAGAAGCCCGGCGACGCGGTCAAGCGCGACGAGAACATCGTCGACCTCGAGACCGACAAGGTGGTGCTGGAAGTGCCCTCGACCGTCGACGGCGTACTGAAGGAAATCAAGTTCGAGGAAGGCGCCACGGTGACCAGCGCGCAGGTCATCGCCGTGATCGAGGAAGGCGCGGCGGCCGCGCCGTCCGCCGAATCCGGCAGCAAGGGCAAGGACGCGCCCGCCGCCGGTGCCGAGGAAGTGCAGTCGAAGGCATCGGCGAAGAGGGCCGATGACGCCGCGCCCTCCTCCACCAAGCCGCAGGCCTCCGCGGGCAAGCCCAGCGACCTGCCACCCGGCGCGCGCTTCACCGCCGAGACCCGTGGCATCGATCCGTCGCAGGTCGAAGGCACCGGTCGTCGCGGCGCGGTGACCAAGGAAGACCTGGTCAATTACGCCAGCGGCAAGACCGCCGGCGTGTCCGGTGGCGCGCGTCCGGAAGAGCGCGTGCCGATGACCCGCATCCGCAAGCGCATCGCCGAGCGCCTGATGCAGTCGAAGAACTCCATCGCCATGCTGACCTCGTTCAACGAGGTCAACCTGTCGAACGTGATGGCCCTGCGCAAGCAATTGGGCGAACAGTTCCAGAAGGACACCGGCGTCAAGCTCGGCTTCATGAGCTTCTTCGCCAAGGCCGCGGCCAATGCGCTGCAGCGCCACCCGGTGGTCAATGCCTCGGTCGATGGCGACGACATCATCTACCACGGCTACGCCGACATCTCGGTGGCCATCTCCACCGACAAGGGCCTGGTCACGCCGGTGCTGCGCAACGTCGAGCGCATGTCGTTCGCCGACATCGAGAAGGGCATCGCCGACTTCGCCGTGGCCTCGCGCCAGGGCGGCCTGAAGCTGGAAGACCTGCAGGGCGGCACCTTCACCATCACCAACGGTGGCACCTTCGGCTCGCTGATGTCTACGCCGATCGTCAACCCGCCGCAGTCGGCGATCCTGGGCATGCACGCCATCAAGGAACGCGCCATCGTCGAGAACGGCCAGGTCATCGCCGCGCCGATGATGTACATCGCGCTGAGCTACGACCACCGCATCATCGACGGCAAGGACGCGGTGCTGTTCCTGGTGGACATCAAGAACCAGCTCGAGAACCCCGGCCGGATGGTGCTGGGGCTCTGATGCACCGTGCCCCTCTCCCGCCGGGAGAGGGGTTGGGGTGAGGGCCGGCGGAGCGCCAGGACGGATTCCGCTAGGCGACGCAACGGCCCAGGCATCCCGCTCCGCCGCACCCTCATCCGCCCTTCGGGCACCTTCTCCCAGAGGGAGAAGGGAAAGGCAAAGGATCCAGATCAATGAGCCAACAGCAGAATTTCGACGTCGTCGTCATCGGTGCCGGTCCCGCCGGCTACCACGCCGCGATCCGCGCCGCGCAGCTGGGCATGAAGGTCGCCTGCATCGACGCCGCGCTCGGCAAGGACGGCAAGCCCGCGCTCGGCGGCACCTGCCTGCGCGTGGGTTGCATTCCGTCCAAGGCGCTGCTGGATTCCTCGCACCAGTACCATAACCTGACCCACCAGTTCGAACAGCACGGCATCAGCGTCAAGGACGCGAAGATCGACGTCGGCACCATGGTCGGCCGCAAGGACGCCATCGTGAAGCAGTTCACCGGCGGCATCGCGCAGCTGTTCAAGGCCAACAAGGTCACGCCGTTTTACGGCTTCGGCCAGCTGCAGCCGGGCAACGTGGTCAAGGTGAAGCAGCACGACGGCAGCGAAGTCGAGCTCAAGGGCACCAACGTCATCCTCGCCGCCGGCTCCGATTCGATCGAGCTGCCGTTCGCGAAGTTCGACGGGGACACCATCGTCGACAATGTCGGCGCACTGGACTTCACCGAGGTGCCAAAGCGCCTCGCCGTGATCGGCGCTGGCGTGATCGGGCTGGAACTGGGCAGCGTGTGGAAGCGCCTCGGTGCCGAGGTCGTCATCCTCGAGGCCCTGCCCGACTTCCTGGCCGTGGCCGATGCCGAAGTCTCGAAAGTCGCCGCACGCGAGTTCAAGAAGCAGGGCCTGGACATCCGCCTCGGCGCAAAGGTCTCGAAGACCGAGGTCACGGGCAAAGGCAAGAAGAAGGAAGTCGTCGTCAGCTACACCGACAAGAACGGCGAGCAGTCGATCACCGTCGACAAGCTACTGGTCGCCGTGGGCCGCAAGGCCGCGAGCAAGGGCCTGCTGGCCGACGGCACCGGCGTGAAGCTCAACGAGCGCGGCCAGGTCGAAGTGGACGAGCACTGCCACACCGGCGTCGACGGCGTCTGGGCGATCGGCGACTGCGTGCGCGGCCCGATGCTGGCGCACAAGGGCTTCGAGGAAGGCATCGCGGTGGCCGAGTTGATTGCTGGCCTGCCCGGCCACGTCAATTTCGACACGATTCCCTGGGTCATCTACACCTCGCCGGAAATCGCCTGGGTGGGCAAGACCGAACAGCAGCTCAAGGACGAAGGCGTGGCCTACAAGGCCGGCTCCTTCCCCTTTGCCGCCGTCGGTCGCGCCGTGGCGATGGCCGAGCCTGCCGGCTTCGTCAAGGTCATCGCCGATGCCGAAACCGATCGCGTGCTGGGCATGCACCTGGTCGGCGCGAACGTGTCGGAACTGGTGCACGAAGGCGTGCTGACCATGGAGTTCAAGGGCTCCGCCGACGACCTCGCCCGCATCTGCCACGCACATCCCTCGCTGTCGGAAGCGGTGCACGATGCGGCAATGGCGGTCGACAAGCGCGCGATCCACAAGGCCAACTGATTTTTCCTTCTCCCTCCGGGAGAAGGTGGCGCAACGCGCCGGATGAGGGTACGGAGCGCTGGAAGCGGCATGCCTACGCCGCACCCTCACCCCACCCCTTCTCCGGCGGGAGAGGGATTTACGCATGAAATCGATCTGCGTCTATTGCGGTTCTAACGCCGGCAGCAAGCCGATCTACGCCAACCGCGCCGCCGCGCTGGGCGATCGCATCGCCAAGGAAGGGCTGCGCCTGGTGTATGGCGGCGGCAACGTCGGGCTGATGGGCATCGTTGCCGATGCCGTGCTCGAAGCCGGCGGTGAAGTGACTGGCGTCATCCCGCGGCAATTGGCCGACTGGGAAGTCGCGCACCGTGGCGTGACCGAGCTCGAGATCGTGGACTCGATGCATGCCCGCAAGTCGCGCATGTTCGACCTGGCTGATGCCTTCGTCGCCCTGCCCGGCGGCTTCGGCACCATGGAAGAGATTTTCGAGATGCTGACCTGGCGGCAGCTCGGCATCGGCAACAAACCCTGCGCGTTCCTCGACATCGACCGCTTCTACGAGCCGTTGATCGGCATGATCGACCGCATGGTGGAAGAGCGCTTCCTGCACCCCGAACAGCGCCAGGACTTGTGGCATGGGGACGATATCGACGCGATGCTGCAGTGGATGCGGGATTACACGCCTGCTCGGGCTGAGAAGTGGATCGATGAGAAGCGTCGCAACGCGACGCGGTAGCAGGGTGCGCATCCAGCATCCGCCGATCGAAGCCACTGGGTCCCGGCTTGCATCCACCGCGGAGCGGACGACCGCCGTCAAGGTCAAGAGCGTTCCGCCCTGAAGGGCGGGTTACTTCCTTTGCAGGCACACTGCGTAGCGAACGGCGCAGCCGGTCAAGAAAGCGGCCAAAGAAATGCCTTTCCCCGGCGAACCTAACCGATTTCGTCTGTCTCGACGGGATTTTTCGACAGGACATCCGTGTCCTGTCGAAAAACGGCCGGCTTCCCTGCCGGCCGCCCTCCGGGTCTTCCAGCAGCAATTGCTGCTCAACGTAGATCAACAGCCCGGCAACCGTCATCCCGGCGCACACCGGGACCCAGCGCCTCTTCGCAGCGCAATGCGCACACCTCAACACTTTGCTTTTCCGCATCAGCACTTTGCTTTTCCGCATCCGAACCGCAAGAATCGAAGACACTGGATCCCGGTGTCCGCCGGGATAGCGGAATCCAAGATATGCCGACACCCGACCGCTTCAACGCCTTCCGCATCCACAACAACGCCGCCGGCTATCGCGGCGGCATCGAGCAGATGGCGATCGATGCCCTTTCCCCCGGCGAGATCGTGGTCGAGGTCGCGCACTCGTCCGTCAACTACAAGGACGCGCTGGCGGGCACCGGCAAGGGCAAGATCCTGCGTTCGTTCCCGCTGGTCGGCGGCATCGACCTCGCAGGTCACGTCGTTCGTTCCAGCGACCCCACCTTCAAGGAAGGCGACGCGGTGCTCGTCACCGGCTGCGGCCTCAGCGAAACCCGCGACGGCGGCTATGCCGAGTACGCGCGCATCGAATCGCAGTGGGCCATTCCCCTGCCCGCCGGGCTGAGTTTGCGCGAAAGCATGATCCTCGGCACCGCGGGTTTCACCGCCGCACTTGCGCTGCTGCGCATGACCGAGAACCGGCAGTCGCCGGAACTCGGCCCGCTGGCGGTGACCGGCGCCACCGGTGGCGTTGGCTCACTGGCGGTCGATATCTTCAGCAGCGCCGGCTACGCCGTGCATGCGATCAGCGGCAAACCGGACGCCGCGGGTTACCTGAAGGAAATCGGCGCTGCCGAAGTGCTTGGACGCGAAGCGCTGGCGACCACGCGGCCCATGGACACCGCGCGCTTCGGTGGTGGCCTGGACAACGTCGGCGGCACGATGCTGGCCAGCCTGCTTGCACAGACCAAGCCCTACGGTAATGTCGCAAGCGCCGGTCTTGCCGCTTCGCACGAGCTGCCGGCCACGGTGATGCCCTTCATCATCCGCGGTGTTTCGCTGCTGGGCGTGGCCTCGGCCGGTACCGCACGCGACCTGCGCGACGAGGTCTGGCGTCGGTTGGCCAGCGACTGGAAGCCGCGCCACCTTGGTCGCATCTGCACCCGGGAGGCCTCGCTCGCGGAACTGCCCGACGTCTTCGGCACCCTGCTCGCCGGCGGTGGCTTCGGGCGGACCCTGGTCACGCTGTAGGCATCCGGCTTGCGGGCGCGTCCATCGCCGTTACAATCCGGACAGCCAACAACGGGGACTCTCATGGCGCGCATCCTGATCGTCGACGACTCGCCGTCGCAACTGATGGGCATCCGCCGCATCGTGGAGAAACTCGGCCACGAGGCGCTGACTGCCGAAGACGGTGCTGCGGGCGTCGAGGTCGCGAAGCGTGAGTTGCCCGACCTGGTGCTGATGGACGTGGTGATGCCGAACCTCAACGGTTTCCAGGCCACCCGTTCGCTCACGCGCGACCCCTCTACCAAGCACATCCCGGTGATCCTGGTAACCACCAAGGACCAGGACACCGACCGCGTCTGGGGCATGCGCCAAGGGGCGAAGGCCTACCTGACCAAGCCTTTCAGCGAAGCCGAACTGTCCGAGATGATCCTCGGCACGATTGGTGCGGGTACCACCGACGAGGGCTGACCCGCGCCGCATGGCTGTCGCCGCCGTCAGGGCCGGCGCCAGTCGTCGGCGAACGCCTCCCTGATCCTTTCATAGGCTTCGCGCTGCCTGAGGTCGTGCGGCGTGGGCGCCTGGATTTCCAGTTCAACGATCTGGTCTCCCGCCGTCCCGGTCGCCCCCGCTGGCAGGCCACGGCCACGCAGCCTCAGCTTGCGGCCCGCCTCCGATTCCTTCGGCACCTTCAGCTCCACGTCACCGCCGAGCGTGGGCACGTTGACCGTCGCTCCCAGCGCCGCTTCCCAGGGTGCCACCGGCAGGGTGTAGATGATGTTGCGTCCGTCCACCTCGAAGCGTGGGTGTGCGGCGTACTCGATCTCCAGCAGCAGGTCGCCGCCGCGCTGGCCCTGCTTCGCCAGCCGGATCACCTGCCCCGGACGGATGCCCTTCGGCACGCGCACCTCGAACGTCTTGCCGCCCACGCCCACGCGCACGCTGTCGCCGTGGAACACGCTCTCCAGCGAGACGGCGAGCCTGGCGCGGGTGTCGCCCGGCGGCTGGGGGCCGCGTGGCTGCGCGCGACCGCCGCCACCCCGACGGAACATGCTCTCGAAGAAATCGCTGAAGCCGCCGCCCGCGCCACCGCCAGCGAAAATCTCCTCGAAATCGACTCCGCCCGGCCCACCGCCGAATCCCCCCGGCGGCGGCTGCACGTCGTCGCCCGGCCGGTATCCGCGCGCGCGCAGCTGGTCGTAGGCCACGCGCTTCTGCGGGTCGCGCAGCGCTTCGTAGGCCTCGTTGACTGCCTTGAACTTGTCCTCGGCCCCGGCCTCCTTGCTGACGTCCGGGTGGTACTTGCGCGCCAGCCGGCGATAGGCGGACTTGATCTCCGCCTCGCCTGCGTTCGGCTCGACGCCGAGGATGTCGTAGTAATCCTTGAACTGCATGCTCGCTCCAGCCGCACCGGCCCGCACATGGTGCGCGGGCCGGGCGCCAGTCTATCGAAACGCGTGGGCGGTCAGTGCGAAGCGCCCGCGCCCACCTCGATCCGGCGCGGCGTGGTTTCCGGCTTCTTCGGGATCGAGATTTCCAGCACGCCGTTGCGACCGCTGGCGGAAATGCCTTCGGCGTCGGCGCTGTCGGGCAGCGCGAAGCGGCGGTGGAAGGTGCCGTGGGCACGCTCCACGCGCGAGAATCGCGCGTTGTCGTCGCCGGTCTCGGCACGGCGCTCGCCGCGGATGCTCAGGATGCCCTTGTCCATCAGCACCTCGACGTGCTGCGGATCGATACCCGGCAGGTCGGCGAAGATGACGAAGCGCTCGGCTTCCTCGCGGATGTCCACGCGCGGGACCCATTGCGCGGTGACCACCGCCGAGCCGTCGGCATCGGTGTCGTTGTCGTTGAAGAAGCGGTCGAAGACCTGGCGGATCTCGTCCTGCAGCGCCACTTGCGCCGGACGGGTGCGATAGCGGGTGATGTTCATCGTGTTGGCTCCGTGTCTGGGGCCCGCGCCGGTGCGCCGGCCATGTCCGCGATCTAGGTGCACCGGTCCGGATTTCAAGGGGTGCCAATACCGCAGGCGCGCCGGGCAGCTACACTCGCCCCATCCCCACAGGAGCATGCCCATGTCCATCCAGCCCGGCGATCGCATCCCCGAAGTGGTCCTCAAGCACATCGACGAGGGCGTGCAGTCGATCGACACCCCCACCCTGTTCGAAGGCCGCAAGGTGGTGCTGTTCGCGGTGCCCGGCGCCTTCACGCCGACCTGTTCCGAACGCCACCTCCCCGGTTTCGTCGAGCAGTTCGACGCCTTCCGCGAGCGCGGCGTGGACGTGGCCTGCATGTCGGTCAACGACCCCTTCGTGATGCAGGCCTGGGGCGACAGCCAGCACGTGCCGAAAGGCCTGAAGATGCTGTCCGACGGCAACGGCGACTTCGCCCGCGCACTTGGCCTTGAAATGGATGCCAGTGCCTACGGCATGGGCATGCGTTCCAAGCGCTTCGCCCTGTATGCGGAGGATGGCGTGGTGAAGCAGGTCTTCGTGGAAGCGCCCGGCGAGTTCAAGGTGTCTTCGGCCGAGAACGTGCTGGCGAACCTCTGACGCCAGCACGCTTCCACCAGATACTCCTCAGCGAGCGATCCGGAACGGCACGCTCGCCCAGGCACCGCTGTCTGCCAGTGCGGTCAGCGTGTGCTGGCCCGGTTGGTCGAACTCGCGCTGGAAGCCCTGCGTGCCGCGTGTCTCCGCGATCCATCGCCCATCGAGCAGCCACTGGATGCGCGCTTCCGACCCCAGCGCCCGCAGCGACAGCCGCACGCCCTGCGCGCTGCCCGGTGCGCGCGCCAGCGTCGCCCCGGCGTTGATGCCTTCGATACGCAGCGCTTCCACCGCGTCGCGGCCATCGCCGCCGCAGTCCGGGGACAGCGCGGGAAGCGCAGAGGCACGTCGCGTCGCCGGCGCCAGCCAGGGCGACAGCAGCGCTGGCCATCGCGCGATCTCGCGCCGTTGCGACACGTGCGGCAACCGGCAGTCCGCGGACAGCCGCAACCCCGTGTGCGCATCCACGTCGAAGGTTTCGCGTCCTGCGCTCCAGAGCCGCGCATCGCGTTCGGCAAACGTGGGCGGCACCACGCCATCGAGCGTCCATGCCTGCATCCGCCGCTGGCACAGCGCGTCGGCCTGGTCCTCGACCGCGAGTCCCAGCGGCCAGCAGATCTCGCGTGCCGCCACGCTTGCGGGCGGCGGCACGGGCGCATCGTCACCCGGCAGGCGCGGCAGGCTGTCGAAGGTTTCGAACAGCAGCGGCAGCGCGGTGATCGCACCGTACTGCCCCGGCAAGGGGGTGCCGTCAGGCCGCCCCACCCACACGCCCACGGTGTACCGCCGCGTCGCGCCCAGCGCCCAGGCATCGCGGAAGCCGTAACTGGTGCCGGTCTTCCAGGCCACGCGCAGGCGACGCATGGTGTCGAAGGTATCGCTGCGTTCGCCGGGACGCGCGTTCGACTCGAGGATGTCGCGCACGATCCAGGCCGCGCCCGGCGACAGCAATCGACGTTCGACCAGCGCATCGTCCGGCGTGTAGCGCACGCGCCCGGCGATGCCGTCGCGATGCAGCGCCGCGTGCGCGCCGACCAGATCTTCCAGCCGCGCACCGGTGCCGCCGAGGATCAGCGCCAGGTTCGGCGTGGCCCCACGCGGGAAGCGCAGCGCGATGCCGGCGTTGTCCAGCCGCGCGGTGAAGCGCGCCGGGCCCACGCGATCCAGCAGGTCGACCGCCGGCACGTTGAGCGACAGCTGCAATGCCGCCGCCATGCCGACCGGGCCATTGAACGCCGCGCCGAAGTTGCCGGGACGGTAGCCGCCGAACGATTGCGGCGCATCCACCAGCAGGCTCTGCGAATGCACCAGGCCGTCGTCCAGCGCCATGCCATAGAGGAACGGCTTGAGCGTCGAACCCGGCGAGCGCCAGGCGTGCACCATGTCGACATGGCCCAGCCGCCGCGCGTCCCCGAACGCCACCGAACCGACGTAGGCGCGCGCCTCCATCGTGGCATTGTCGACCACCAGCAAGGCGGCCGAGGTGCGTTCGGGCAGCGTCGAGAAATACGCGGCCACGCGTTCTTCCAGCGCCCGTTGCAGGCCGGCATCGAGCGTGCTTTCGATACGTTCGGCGCGGGGCTGGCGCTCGCGCAGCCGCTGCGCGAGCAAGGCCGCGGCATTGGGCGCGCGCAGGCTGCGCGACACCACCGGTTCGATCAGCGCATCATCCACCTCCGTCCGGCTCCATACGTTCCGCGCGGCCATGCGTTCGAGCACCTTGTCGCGCGCGGCGCGGGCGGCATCGGGTTCGCGGTCCGGACGCAGCCGGGTCGGCGCCTGCGGCAGCACCGCCAGCAACGCCGCCTCGGCATGCGACAACCGCGATGCCGGCTTGCCCAGGTAGGCCCAGCTGGCCGCCTCCACGCCTTCGATCGTGCCGCCGAACGGCGCGCGTTCGAGGTACAGCGCGAGGATCTCGTCCTTCGTCAGATGCGCCTCCAGCTGCAGCGCACGCAACACCTGCAGCAACTTGCCGCCGGGCGAGCGCGTGCTGCCGGGCGTGCCCTCCAGGATACGGGCCACCTGCATCGTCAGCGTCGATCCGCCGGAGACGATGCGGCCATGTGCAACCCGCTGCCACGCCCCACGCGCCAGCGCCCAGGGATTCACGCCGGGATGGCGGCGGAACCAGCGATCTTCGTACTGCAGCAGTGCTTCGAGGTACAGCGGCGAGACGCTGGAAGGATCGGCGGGATGGCGCCAGACACCCTCTGCATCGGCGAACGCGCGCAGCGGCGTACCATCGCGTGCGACCACGAGGGTGCTGGTGTCGCGAGCCCTGGGCAGTTGCGGCGGGAACGCGACATCGAGCGCCAGCAACGCCAGCAGCGCCGCTGCCGTCCCCCAGCGGAGCCACGACAGTGCCCGCGACCGCCATCGACGCCTGCCCCCCGGCCTCACGGCATGCTCGGCATCGTCCACGAAGGGCTCACGCATCCATTGCGTCGCCGAGCGGCAGCACGACGTCCGCGACGGCGCCCGGTGCATCATCGCGCGGCCGCAGCGACAGGCTGCCGCCCTGGGCCTCGACGATCTGCCTCGACAGCACCAGTCCAATGCCGGAGCCGCCCGGCTTGGTGGTGAAGAACGGCACGAACAGGCTGTCGCTCGACGGCAGGCCATGGCCATTGTCGAGGATCTCGATCCGTGCATGCCCGGCCTCCCGGCGCCAGCGCAGTACCACCACGCCCTGCGCATCGGCTTCCAGCGCGTTGCGCACCAGATTGATCAGCACCTGCTCGATCTGGTCGCCATCCGCACGCACGCGCGCCGACTCGCCGGGTTCGATCCGGAAACGCGTGCCCGCAAAAAGCCCATGCACGCGGCTGCAGAGCTGGGCGATATCCAGTGGCCGGACCTGCGGTGGCGGCAACCGCGCCAATCGCGCGTAGCCGCCGAGGAAACGTTGCAGCGCCTCGCTACGCTGCTCGATGACACCGAGGCCGCCATGCAACTCGCGCGCCAGTTCGGGGCCCAATGCCGCGCCGTCGACCGGCAACATGCGCCGGAGCGTGTCCGACATCGACGCGATCGGCGCCATCGAATTGTTGATCTCGTGGCTAAGCACGCGCAGCAGCCTGCGGAAGGCCTGCGCCTCCTCCTCGCGCAGCGCGCGCTCCATCGGCTGCACCACCAGCAACCTGCCCGCCTGGCTGCGGCTGCGCAGTGCCGCGTGACCGATCTGCCAGCGCCCTTGCTGTCCCGGAAACGCATGCGCGCGGATGCCGCCGTTCGGCGTTTCGAACAGCGGCGCGAGCCCGAGTGCATCGGCACTCTTCCCCAGCAGCGCCTGCGCGTCCTGCGCCAGCAGCCTTTCGCCCGCCGGGTTGACGACCCGCAACCGCCCGTCCTGCTCGAAGGCGAATACCGCGCCATCCAGCGCAGCCAGCGTCTTGGCCAGCAGTTGCAGGCTTTCCTGCATGCCGCGTTGCTCGTCGTGCAAACGCTGCGCCAGCCCGTTGATGCGCTCGACGATGCCGGCGTGCGCGTCACCGCGCGGCGGCGGTGCGCCACGCACGCCGTAGTCGCCTTCATGCAGCGCATCGAGCAGGCTGGAGATCGCGCGCAATCGCTGCCCGCGGCCTCGATCCGCCCCCCAGGCCGCGACCAGCGTCAGGCCGATGACGATCAGCAGCAGCAACCACGCCGGCACGGGATCGGGAATGCCGCTGAGCAGCACCAGCGCCAGCACCGCGACTGCCGGCAGCGCCGTCAGCAGCCGTCTCCGGTACTCCGGTTCAATCCTCGCCATCTTGGCCGATGCCGTGCTTTTCCAGCCGTCGGTACAGGCTCTGCCGGGTGATGCCCAGCCGATCCGCCGCCGCCTGCAGGTTGCCCGTTGCCGCGCGCAGTGCGCGGCGCAGCAGCCAGGCTTCGGCCTGTTCGAGCGTCATCGCTTCGATCGCCTGCGACCCGTCGCCCCGCGCCGGCTGCAGTCCGAGGTCCGCCGCGCGCAATCGCGGCGCATCGGCCAGCAACGCGGCGCGCTCCATCGTGTGCGCGAGTTCGCGGACGTTGCCCGGCCACGGATACGCCAGCAACGCACGTTCGGCGTCGCCCTCCAGGGCCGGTAGCGGACGTCGGTAGCGTGCGCACGCCGCCGCAAGGTAATGCGTCGCAAGGGGCACGATGTCCTCGCTGCGTTCGCGCAGCGGCGGCACCACGATCTGGAAGGTGTTCAGCCGATACAGCAGGTCCTGGCGGAAACGACCTGCCGCCACCGCCTCGACAAGATCGGTATTGGTCGCGGCGATGATGCGCACGTCCACGCGCTGCGTGCGCGCCGAGCCCAGCCGCTCGAACTCACCGTCCTCGATCGCCCGCAGCAGCTTGGGCTGCTGTTCGAGCGGCAGGTTGCCGATCTCGTCGAGAAACAGCGTGCCGCCGTCGGCCAGTTCGAAGCGGCCGGCGCGTTCCTGGCGGGCGTCGGTGAATGCACCACGCATGTGGCCGAACAGTTCGGATTCGAACAGCGTCGGCGCCAACCCGCCGACATCCACCTTCACGAACGGCTGCGCGCGCCGCGGCGACCATTGGTGCATCCGCTGCGCGAGCAGGGTCTTGCCGGTGCCGTTCTCGCCCAGCAGCAGTACGCCCGCGTGGCTGCCGGCGATCCGGCGCAGTTCGCCGACCAGGCGCCGCATCGATGGGGACACGGCGACGAAACCGTCGCCCGCATCCTGCAGCGCCAGCGACTGCGCCTCGCTCAGGCGACGCTCGCCGCGCCGGCTGCGGTCCAGCGCGATGCGGCTCTCCAGCACGTTCAGCAGCCGTGCGTTCTGCCAGGGTTTCTCGATGAAGTCCGCCGCGCCGCGGTGCATCGCCTCCACCGCCAGTTCCACGCTGCCCCATGCCGTCATCGCGACGACCGGCAGTCCGGGCCGTTCGGCGGCGATGCCGGTCACCAGCGCCAGCCCTTCCTCGCCCGAGGTGGTGTCGGTGCGGTAGTTCATGTCCACCAGCGCGGCGGCGAACTCGCCCCCGTCGCCACGCAGCAGGCCGAGCGCCTCGTCCGGAGATGCGGCGCCCACGGCCTCGTAACCCTCCGTGCGCAACAGCATGCGCAAGGCTTCGCGCACGTCGGGCTGGTCGTCGACGACGAGGATCCGCGACACGATTTTCCTGCTCGTCTCGTCCGGAACACGCATGGCGCAAGTCTAGCGGTTACCGGCGGGGAATCCGTCAGTCCGCGCGCAGCGCCTGCATCGGCGGTACCCGCGCGGCGCGCAGCGCCGGCCCGAGGCTGGCGAGCAGGCCGGCAGTCGAAAGCACCACCAGGACCGTGCCGATGGCGAACGGGTCGGCAACGTCGATCCCGAACAGGAAGCCCTGCAGCAGGCGCGACAGCGCCAGCGCCGCCGCAAGCCCGATCGCAAGTCCCAAAGCGACCTGCATCGCGCCCTCGCGCAGTACCTGCCGCAGCAGGCGCCCCGGCGGCGCACCCAGCGCGGCGCGCACCCCGAACTCATGGCGCCTGGCCTCCACCGCGACCGCCATCACCGCGTACAGCCCCACGCTGGCGAGCAACAGCGCGAGCGCCGCGAACAGGCCGACCAGCAGCAGGTTGAGCCTCTGCTCGTCGGTGGTCGCCGCGACCACGGCCTCCATCGTCTGCACCCCCGAGATCGGCTGCGCCGGCGACGCCTGTGCGACGACCGCGCGGATCTCGCGCTCGCCCACGTTCGCCCCGGGCTTCAGCCGCACCATGTAGTGCAGCGGGATGTAGCCGCGCACCAGCGCCCATATCGGTTCCGGCGCCTGCGCGAACGGGGCGTAGAGGATCGCCGGCGGCGGATGCGCCGGGCCGAACTGGCGGGTGTCGCCGACCACGCCGACGATGCGCCTGGGCGGCGCGCCATCGAACGACAGTCGCACCGTCTTGCCCAGTGCATCGCCGTCGAGGAAGGCACGCGCGAACTGCGCGTTGACCACCGCCACCGGCTCGCGTCCCGCCGCGTCGGTGGCATCCAGCACGCGGCCCGCCAGCAGCGGCAAGCCGATGGCGTCCGCGTAGCCTGGTCCGACCAGCCGATACTGCGTCGAGACCGTGCGGCCATCGGGGAACTCGAAGCCCATGTTGAACTGTCCGCGCGTCGGCGCCACGTTGCCGACCGTGGCGGCCTCCACGCCCGGCAGGCGTTCGAAACCTTCCAGGATGCGGCGGGTCTGTTCGAGCGTCGATTCCAGGTCCGGCTGCGATTCGCGCACCGGCGACAGCGCGAACGTCATGATGTGCCGGCTCTCGAACCCCATCGGTACCGACAGCAGTTGGTGCAGGCTGAGTGCGAACAGCCCCGCACCGATCAGCAGCAGCGAGGCGACCGCGACCTGCACGACCACCAGCGCCCGGCCGAGGCGACCCGCACCGCGACTCCAGCCCGCGCGCCCGCCGCCCGACAGTTCGCTCGTCAGCGAACGCATGCGTCCGCGCCATGCCCCCAGCAAGGCACCCAGCAGCGCGACCGCGACCGCGCACAGCAACGCGAAAGCGAGGCTGGCTACGGTCAGCCCCGGCTCGCCGCCGCGCAACCACTCGGCGGGTACCAGGCCGCCGAACAGGCGCAGCCCGCCCCACGCCAGCGCCAGTCCCGCGGCCGCGCCGCACAGGCCCACCAGCAGCGCCTCCGCCATCGACGGAAATGCCAGCCGCATCTGCGGCGCGCCCAGCGCCGCACGCACCGCGCTGGCGTGCGAACGCGACAGCGCACGCACCAGCATCAGGTTGCCGAGGTTGATCGCCGCGATCAGCAGCACGCAAGCCGCGGCGGCGAAGAACATCCACAGCGTCTTCGCGCGCAGGGTGAAGAGGTTGGAAAGCGGCTTCGCGCCCATGCTCGCGCTGTCCAGCCAGCGCAGGTCCTCGGCGGTCGCGCCGGGCTGGTCGGCATAGGCGGTGCGCAGCAGCGGCGCGATCGCCGCGCCCAAGCCCTCGATCCGCGTCCCCGGCGACAACCTGGCGACCAGGAGTTCGTTGGTCGCCATGTTGGTGCTGGCCGGAGCCGCCTGCAGCGGCAGCAGGATGTCGAAGCGGTCGGTCCACTGCAGGTGTTCCGGCAGCACGCCGACGATGGGCACGGCGCGGCCCTCGACCTGCAGGCTGGAACCGATCGCCGACGGGTCGCCGCCGAACTGCCGCCGCCAGAAGCCGTGGTCGAGGATCACCGCCATCGGTCCGTTCGGCTGGACCTCGTCGTCGCTGAAGTTGCGCCCCAAGGCCATCGGCAGGCCGAGCGTCGGCAGGAAACCGCCATCGGCAAGCAGCGACGGCACCACTTCGGCGCTGTCGCCGACGGCGACGTTGCTGTTGCGGGTGAAGCCAGCGACCAGGCCCATGGACTCCATGCCGTCCAGGCGCCGCAGCGCGGTGCGGTATCCCGGCGCCGCGTTGGCATAACCTTCGACGAACTCCGTTCCCAGCATCGCCAGGCGCTCCGGCTCCGGATAGGGCAAGGGACGCAGCAACGCCTTGTCGAGCAGCGCGAACACCGACGTCGCCGCGGCCACCCCCAAGGCCAACGTCAGCGACGCGAGCGCGAAGTAGCCGGGACGCCGCAACAGTGCGCGCCACGCCTGCGCCAGTTCCATGAACAGCACGTCGGCGCGAATCATGCCAGCGCCTCCCCTGGCACCGGGATATCGTGCTCGTGGCGCATGCGTTCGAAGGCGTCCTCGTCGACGATGCGGCCGTCGAGCATGTGCACGACCCGCTGCGCGCGCCGCGCGAACGCGGGATCGTGGGTCACCATGCACAGCGTCGTGCCGCTCTCGTGCAGTTGTTCCAGCAGTTGCATCACGGTTTCGCCGTTGCGGGTGTCGAGGTTGCCGGTCGGCTCGTCCGCAAGCAGGATCGATGGTTCGCCGACCAGCGATCGCGCCACCGCCACCCGTTGCTGCTGGCCGCCGGACAGCTGTCCGGGAAAATGCCTGCCGCGGTGGCTCATGCCCACCAGTTCCAGCACCTCGCGCACGCGGCGCCTGCGCTGGTCGGCGGGAACGTCGTCGCGGTAGGTCAGCGGCAACGCCACGTTCTCCTCGACGTTGAGGTCGGCGATGAGGTTGAACGCCTGGAAGATGAAGCCGATCTCGCCGTTGCGCACCTGCGAGCGACGACGCCCGTCCAGGGCCGCCACGTCATGGCCCTTGAGCAGGTAGCGGCCGCCGCTGGCCTGGTCGAGCAGGCCAAGGATCGACAGCAACGTCGATTTTCCGCAGCCCGACGGCCCGGTGATGGCGACGAACTCGCCCTGCGCGATGTCCAGGGCGATGTCGGACAGCGCATGGGTCTCGATCTCGTCGGTATGGAACACCTTGCGCACGCCCTGCAGGCGGATCAGCGGGGCGTCGGGACGGTCTGTGGTCGTGGTCATGCGGTCTTCCTCTGGATGGTCAGCGCAGGCGCAGGACGTCGTAGTCGTCCCATTGGCTGGTGTCGGACAAGATGGCGCGGTCGCCTGGGCGCAAGCCCTCGACGATTTCGATGCGGTCGCTGGACGCGGCGCCGTAGCGGACGGGCACGCGACGCGCGGCCCTGCCGTCGGCATCGAGCACGAACAGCGAGGAGGCGTTGCCCGGCACCGCCAGCGGCGGACGCGCGAGGCTGACCACGTCCTCCAGTCGGCCGAGGCGGATGCGTCCCTCGACCGACAGGTCCGGCCGCGCACCCGCGGGGAGTTCGCCAGGAAACGACACGTCGACCACGACGCTGCCGCCCACGACCGCCGGGTCGATGCGCGACACGCGCGCCTCGGCGATGCCGTTGCGGGTGTCGATGGTCGCGGGCAGGTCGAGCGCAAGATCCTTGGCCAGCACCTCGGACACCTGCAGGCGGCCGATGAGCTCGCCGGGACGAGCGACGCGCGCGAGCATCGCGCCCATCTCGACCTGCTGCCCGGCCTCCACCTCGACCTGCTGCAGGATGCCGTCGATACCGGCCTTCACATCCAGCGCCTCCACCTGCTGCCGCGCGATCGCCAGCAGGCTCGCGGCCTCGTCGCGGCGCGCCCGCGCCGCCTGCAACTGGGCCGCCATGTTCTCGCCGAACGTGTCCACCCGCTGCCGTTCTATCTCCGAACGCTCCCGGTTCTGCGCTTCCGTGATCTGGCTCTGCCGCAATTCGATGGCCGAGATCACGCCCGCGGCATGGGCACGCTCGTTGGCCTGCGCCCTGACTTCGGCGATGCGCCATTCCGCCTCGATCTGGGCGAGCTGCGAGCGCTGGTCCAGCCACTGCGAACGCAACGAAGTGCGCATCGCCATCACGTCCGCCTCCGCGCCCGCCAGCGCCGCTTCCGCCTTGCGCAGATTCGCTTCCAGTTCCGGATTCGCCAGGCGCAGGATCGGCGTATCGGCTTCGACCCTCGTGCCCGGTTCCACCAGAACGTCCTGCACGGTCGCAGTGGCACGGGCGGTGACCCAGCGCATGTTGCGTGGCACCAGCGTGCCGACGGCACGGATCTCGCGCAGCATCTCGCCTTGCCGCGCCGTATCGATCCACAGGTCCTTGGCCGACACCGAGGGCGCCGCGCGGTCCAGCCCCCACAGCAGCCACGCGAGCGCCGACAGGGCCAACGCCGCGGCAACGATCCAGAGGTTCCTCGGACGGCGCCATGCCGGGCCGCCACGGGTCTTCGCGATATCCATGCCCTGAGGATGAGCAATCCCCGTGCCAACCGGCCGGATCGCATAAACGATTGATCCGAAAGACGGTGCCGCGGAATCTCCTCGCTGGACACGTACGGTTCCGGACGCCGTGTCCGGAATCGTACGCCTGCGCCGTCACCGGATCAGGGCTGCACCACCGTGATCGTCGCCGGCACCGAGCGGCCCACGCCGCGCAGGTCCGGGCGATACATGTCCTCGACCAGCGGCGGCGGTGCGGTGTAGGTGCCCGGCGACACTGCGCGCACGAGGTAGAACACCCTGGCGGTTCCGCCACGCGACAGGCGCAGCGCGGCGACGTAACGGTCGTCGCGGAACTCCTCGTGGCGCACATCGGCGGCGCTGGCGCGTTCGTTGATGGCGATGCCGGCCACCACCACGTCCGCCCATTGCTTCGCATCGCCCAGGTTGAAGTTCTCGATCTCCAGCCCCGCCGGCAGCAGGTCGGTCAGCAGCGCATCGGGCATGTCCACGTCCGAGCTGATCTCGACGCCGACGATCAGCGCCTCGCCTTCCTTCAGCGGCCCCGGCGTCCACGGCTTGCCGTCGGTGCCGTACCAGCGGCGCTCGACCTTGAGCGTGCCGAAATCGGCGGCCGGCGCCTCGCGCGGCACGCCGGCGACCTCGATGCTGGCGAACAGCGGCGGCGTGCCCCGTGGTTCGAAGCGCACGCCACGCGACAGCGCTTCGAAGTCGAAGCGCCGACCGATGATGCGCGCCTCGCCGACGGATTCGGCGTCGCTGCCGGTGCGCAGCGTGCCCGAGACGCGCTTGTCCTGCGAGGCCATCAGCGCCTTGCCCAGCCGCGCCAATGCGATCTGTTCCTGCGTGCTCAGGTACATCCAGCCGCGGCTGCGGCGCGCGTCGAGGTCGCGGCCGATGGCGATGGCCTGCGCGTCCCACGCGGGCTTCGCCAGGCCACGTTCGTGGGTCATCGCGATCATCAGCGCACGGTCGCGCAGCGGGCTGCCGTAGTCGCCGAGGTAGCCGGGGCGATCACGGCGCAGCGCGAACGCATCCTCCAGCGCCTTGTCGCCGCGCTGGCGGTCGCCCTGCAGCGACAGGGCCAGGCCCAGGTGCGCCAATGGCAGTCCGGTCAGCGCGTGCCCACGATCGTTGTCGTAGAGCGCGCGCAGCGTGCCCAGCGGCGCGCGGTTGACCCGCGCCAGCACGTACCCGGCATGCGCCTGGTAGGCGAACTTGAGGTGCTGGCGATGGCTGCGCCCGTAGAACTCGTTGCCGCCGGACAGCAGGTCCTCGTTGAGCCGTTCCAGCGCCCGCTGCAACATGCCGTCGGGCACCGCGAAGCCCTGCTCGCGCGCATCCAGCAGGAACTCGGCGATGTACGGCGTCAACGCCGGATCGACGCTGCCATCGCTGCCCCACATCGAGAAGTGCCCACGTTGCACCTGCATCGACGCCAGCCGGCCGAACGCGCCCTCGACGTATTGCCGGCGCCGCGCGGTGTCGACGTCGTTGATCCCCAGCGCCGCGGCGGTGGCCTGGTCGAGCTGCAGCGCAGCGTAGCCCTTGCTGGTGGTCTGCTCGGCACAGCCATAGGGGTAGTCGAGCGCGCCGCGGATCGCGCTGGCGAACGGAATCGGTGGCATCGCGCTGAACGACATCTGCGCCGTCACCGAACCGGGCATCAGGCCGTTTGCAAGCGCTGCGTCCAGTGTCACCGGCGCCAACGGATCGATCGTCATCGCGCGTGCGCGCAGCACGGTGGGCCACGCCGGCCGCACCGGCAGGTCATAGCTGCGGTCGATCCGCACACCGTTGCCGGCGACGCGCACCCGCACCTTCGCCACCTCGTAGCCTTCGCGCGCGGTGAGCGGGAACTCCAGCGTCGCCCTGCCGTCGACGGCGAGCGATGCCTTGCGCGTGCCCTCGCCCACCGCGAGCGGACCGATGCCTTCGACGCGTACGTCGAACTCGCCCGCACGGCCGGTGAAATTGGTCAGGTCCAGCGTGACCATGCTGCGGTCGCCCGGCGCCAGCACGCGCGGCATGCTGGCTTCGGCCACCACCGGCGCGCGCACGATGGTCTCGCGGTCGCGACTGCCGTAGCGGTCGGCCGTGTACACCAGTGCCGACACCCGCAGCGTGCCGTTGAAGTCCGGCAGGTCCAGCGTGACCCCCGCATTGCCCTGCGCATCCAGCTTCACCGGGCCGGCGAACAGGTCCACGGTCTGCACGCGCGCGGTCGGGCGCCGCGCCTGCGGCAGCGCCGCCAGCGCCATGTCGCCGCCGAAGCGGATGCGTGCCGTGCCGCCCTCGAAGCTTTCGATGACGCGGCCGTACAGGTCGTAGGCATCCACGCCCAGCCGGCGCTGCGCGAAGAAGTGCCGCGCCGCATCCGGCACCGGGAACCGGGTGATGTTGAGGATGCCGACGTCGACCGCCGACACCGTGGCATAGGCCACCTGCCCCGCCAGCTGCGGCGCGCTCACCACCACCTGCATCGGGCCTTCCGGGCGCACGCGCTCGGGCACGTTGAGGCCCACGGAAACGCGCCGGTCGCGACGATCCATCGGCACGTGGGCCACGCCCACGGCGCGTGCCGGGGTGACCTTGCTGGCCGCGCTGCCGCCGCGGAACACCAGCGCCGTCACGTACACATCGTGTCGCTCCCACGCCTCCGTGACGGGGATCTCGAACGTGCTGCCAGGACGCGCGTCGATGGCCTGCACGTAATGCATTTCGTCGCTCTCGACGATCAGCAGCCCCTTGCCTGGGTGTGGCGCCGTTACCGTGACCTTCAGCGTGTCGCCGGCGCGGTAGGCGGTCTTGTCCAATGCCAGCTTGACCTTGTCCGGGCGCGCATCCAGCCCGCGGTTGTCGTCGTTCCAGCTCCAGCCGGCGCGGAACGGATAGCGCGTGGTCAGCCTGGTCTGCGGATCGAACACGTCGATGCGGTACTCGCCCCACTCCACCGGGAAGTCGAAGCGGGTGGCGGTGGTGCCGGCGTCGAGCGTGCGCGTCTGCACGTCCTCGAAACGACGGCTGAAGTCGTAACGCCAGCCGCCCTCGTCGTCGTGCGCCCAGTGGTAGTCGCGATGTTCGCGCACCAGCTTCACCTGCAGTCCCGTCGCAGGCCGGGGCGTGCCGTCGCTGCCCACGCGCATCAGTTCGAAGCGCGGCGTGCCGTTGGCGTCGGTGCCTTCCTTGTCGTCGAACAACGGACGGATGCCGACCAGCGCATCGGCTGGCCACAGCACCCGCTTGAGCGTGCGGTTGACGCTGCGCCCGCCGGTCTCGAAAAGGCTGCCCGAGACCACCGCGGCGACCGGCGTGGTCGCCTTGACGTCCTCCGGCAAGGCGATGTCCTGGCGCAGGCGTCCCTGCCCGTCCAGCGTCGCGTCGACGACGTCGCTGGCATCGCGCGGCAGCGTGATCGTGGGATCGCCGAAGAAATAGCCCGGCATCGATTCGACCGGATGCTGTTCCACCGCCACCGCCAGCCGCGCCGTGAAGCGGTTGCCCGCCGCCGGCGCGCCGTAGAGGTAGGCGCCCACCGCCTCCAGCCGCAACGGCTGGCCGGGCTTGAGCACGGCATCGGCCGATTCCAGGTCCAGCTTCATCCGCTCCGGCAGGAACTCCTCGATCCGCAGCGTCATGCCCTGCACCGCCTCGCGGCTGGCCGGGTCGGTGCGGAACTCCACCTGCCAGCGCCCGGTCGGCGCATCGACCGGCACTTCCTTCTCGAACCGGAAATAGCCCTGCTCCCCGGACTGCATGCGGCTTTCGAAGAAGGTCTTGCCGTCGGGCTGCTTCAACCGCACGAACAAGGGTTGCGTCTTGCCATCCTGCGCCTGCACCGGCTTGCCGTCGCGGTCGCGCAGCAGGGCCGAGACGCGCACCGTCTCGCCGGGCCGGTACAGGTCGCGCCCGGACCAGGCGAACACGTCGAACCACGCCTGCCCGCGACCGCTGACCGCGAACTCCGACAGGTCCAGCGCCGGCTGGTTGAACGGCAGCAGTGACACATCGTTGCCGCGCGTCGCCACCAGCACGTGCGCCGCATCCAGGGTGTAGTCGATCAGCGCATTGCCGTTGCCGTCGGTCTCGGCGCGGAAGATCGTCTCGCCACGGGCATCGAGGATGCGCAGCGCCACCTTGCCCAAAGCCTCGCCGCCCTGCAGCGATGCCGTGTGCACGAAAGCCTTGTCCTGGTACGCGCGCAGGTGCAGGCCGATGTCGCTGACGGTGAAGAACGCCGTCTCGAACTGGTCGTTGAAACTGCCGGCGCGTTTCATCACCGCGAAATACAGGCCCGGCTGCTGCAGCTCGGCGATGCCCTGCACCGGCAGGTAGGTCAGCACCCGCTCGTTGCGCTCGCCACCCAGCACGAAACGGTTGACGTACACCGGCTCCGCCATCCGCGACAGCGGCGTGCGCTCGCCGTAATCGGCTTCCAGTTCCCAGCTGCCGCGACGGCCTGCACGCTGGTATTCGGCGAAGAACTTCGGGAGCGATTTCTCGTCGACTCGCAGGAACTCGACGTCCACCTCGGGCACGTTGATCGATACCACCGGCAGGCCGCGCGAGTCCTTGACCGGCAGCACGCTGCCCTGCGACGCGAAGCCCACCAGCGGCTCGAGCTCGCCGGTGAACACCTTGCGTTCGATGTCCTCGCCCAGCGTGGTGCCATCCGCAGCGGTCAGCGCGCCGGAAATGCGAAGCACGTAATCGCGGTTGGGCTCGGCGAACGGGAAGCGCAGGGTCCTGCCGTCCTCATCCAGCGACCACCCGCCGTCGCGGCCGGGCCGCGTTTCGAACGACACCAGCGCGTCGAAGTCCTGGGTGCCGACCAGCGGCTGCGAGAATTCCAGCGCGATCGCCAGCTCGCCACGACGTTGGTCAGGCCATGCACGGACCAGGCCGAAGCCTTCGACCACCTCGCGCTCGGCCCGGATCGCCTCTCCGGACAAGCCGGGCAACTGCCCGGACTCGTTGCGCTTGCACCCACCGACGGCGAGCGCCATCGCCACCATGCACAGCAGCGCCACCCATCGAACGCTGCCCCGATCCGTCGTCCGCGCCGTCAGCCGCATAAATCCTCCGATGTCGGCCGCAGTATAGACAGCGCGGAACGGACGATGTGGCGCACTGAAGCAGCGGTATCGCAACTGGCGCCATCCCTTCGCGCGCGCATGCGTCGTTGCAGTCGTGGGGCCGGGTGACATTCCCCACCGGCGCCAGCCGCGCCTCAGTCGCGATGCGTCCCGGCCGGCGGCGAGTCCGGCTGCGCGTGCAGCCGCAGTCCGTTCAGATCCATCAGCACATGCAAGGCGATGGGCAGCAGCAGGCTGCCGGTGGCCAGGTAGGCACCCATGAACAGGACGCCGATGATGCCGGTCGTGACCACGCCGGCGCGTCCCTGGTAGGCGTGGGCCAGTCCGAACACCACCCCGCTGAGCAGCAGGTAGGCCAAGGCCGGAAGCGGCGGCAGCAGCACCACCATCGCGGCCAGCACGAAGCCCCGGTACACGATCTCCTCGGTCACGCCCGCCGTCAGCGACAGGAATGCGTAGCCGCGGCGCTCGCGGCGACTGCGCGGCAGCAATGCGGTCACGGCATGGTTGGCCGCCTCCGGTGCCGGCGCCGCGCCCTCGCGGCGCAATCGGTTGACGGCCACCCCACCCGCGACGATCGAGACCACCAGCATCAGCACCGTGCCGATCAATACGCCCTTGATGAAACCGGAGCCCGCCGATGCCGCAGCCAGGCTGGACCACTGCGGCCAGGCGATGCCGAGCCGCGCCAGCCCGAATCCCGGCGCGAGTGCCGCCAGCAGCAGCACGCCCGCGGCCAACACCCAGGACCAGCGAGTCCAGCTGCGATAGAGCCGGCTGCGCGCATCGGGCACGCCAGCCGCCAGGTCATCGAGAAAACGGCGGAAAGACACACGGCCCGCAATGGCCTCGCCAATCGCCAGCCATGCCAGCAATGCAGTCGTCAGCACGAGGGCGACGGGCCCCGGTGCGATGCCTTCCGCCGGCGTCATGGCACTCTCGAACATCCCCTTCCCCTTCGTTCATCGCCAGCGCGACGCCCGTATCGGGACGCGGCGCGCTGGCGCGATGGATGGGCTCAGGGTAGCGGACGATCCTCGTCGATCCCACCCTGCTCGCCTGCGACGGGCACGACGTCGGCACCTGGCACGGGCTCGCCAGCGAGATCGTTCTCATCGTCAAGCGACACATCGATGCGTTCGATCGCCTGCAGGCTTTCGTCCTTGGCCAACCGCATCAGGGTCACGCCCTGGGTGTTGCGGCCGACCTGGGCGATCCCGGCCGCGCGCGTGCGCACCAGGGTGCCGCCGTCGGAGATGAGCAGCACCTCGTGGTGGTCGCTGAGCTGGATGGCACCGACCAGCGCGCCATTGCGCTCGCTGGTCTTGATCGCCATCACGCCCTGGGTACCGCGGCCCTTCTTCGGATACTCGTCCAGCGGCGTGCGCTTGCCGTAGCCGCGTTCGCTGGCGGTGAGGATGTCGCCGTCGCCGTCGACCACGATCAGGCTGCGCACCGTCTCGCCCGCGGCCAGGCGGATGCCGCGCACGCCGGTCGCGGTGCGGCCCATCGACCGCACCGAACCCTCGTCGAAGCGCACGGCCTTGCCGTTGCTGGCGAACAGCATCACGTCGCGGCTGCCGTCGGTCAGTTCGGCGTTGACCAGCGCATCGCCCTCGTCGAGGTTGATCGCGATCTTGCCGCGCGCCAGGCGATAGGCGAACTCGGTCAGCGGCGTCTTCTTCACCGTGCCGTTGCGGGTGGCGAAGAACACGTACTTGTCGGCCTCGTACTCGCGCACCGGCACCACCGCCTGCACCTTCTCGCCTTCCTCCAGTGCGATCCAGTTGATGATCGGGCGACCGCGCGCCTGCGGGCCAGCGTCGGGCAACTGGTGCACCGGCAGCCAGAACACGCGGCCGGCACTGGTGAAGGTAAGCAGCGTGTCATGCGTATTGACCAGCCACAGCTGGTCGATGAAATCCTCGTCCTTGGTGGCCGCGGCGTTGCGGCCACGGCCACCGCGCTTCTGCGCACGGTAGGCGGTGACCGGCTGGCGCTTGGCGTAGCCGGCGTGCGACAGCGTGACCACCACGTCTTCCGGCGCGATCAGGTCGAGGATGTCCAGGTCTTCCTCGCTGGCGCGGATCTCGCTGCGGCGTTCGTCGCCGAACTCTTCCTTGACGTTGCGCAGCTCGGTGCGGATCACCTCCAGCAGCACGTCGGGGTGTTCGAGGATCTCGATCAGGCCGCGGATGGTGTCCAGCAGCTGGCGGTATTCCTCGGTCAGCTTTTCCTGCTCCAGCCCGGTCAGGCGGTGCAGGCGCATCTCGAGGATCTGCTGCGCCTGCACTTCGGTGAGCTGGTAGGTGCCCTCGACCAGGCCCACGCCGGCCGGCAGGTCTTCAGGCCGCGAGGCCTCGGCGCCGGCGGCGGCGAGCAGCGTGCCGACCAGGCCGGGTTCCCAGCGCCGCGCCAGCATCCGCTCGCGGGCGACATTCGGATTCTCCGACGTCTTGATCAGCTCGATCATCTCGTCGATGTTGGCCAGCGCGACGGTCAGGCCTTCGAGGATGTGGGCGCGGTTGCGCGCCTTGCGCAGCTCGAAGATGGTCCTGCGCGTGACCACCTCGCGGCGGTGGCGGACGAAGGCCTCGAGGATCTGCTTGAGGTTCAGCAGCTGCGGGCGGCCATCGACCAGCGCCACCATGTTGATGCCGAACACCGACTCCATCTGCGTCTGCGAATAGAGGTTGTTCAGCACCACCTCGGCCGAATCGCCGCGCTTGACCTCGATGTAGATGCGCATGCCGTCCTTGTCGGACTCGTCGCGCAGCTCGCTGATGCCTTCGAGCTTCTTCTCCTTCACCAGCTCGGCGATCTTCTCGATCAACCGCGCCTTGTTCACCTGGTAGGGGATCTCGGTGACGATGATCGACTCGCGGCCGTTGTCGGCCACTTCCACCTCGGCGCGCGCGCGCATGCGCACGCGACCGCGGCCGGTCCGGTACGCCAGGTGGATGCCGCCGACGCCATTGATGATGCCCGCGGTCGGGAAGTCCGGGCCGGGGATGTGCTCCATCAACCCGTCGATGTCGATCTCCGGATTGTCGATCAGCGCGATCAGCGCATCGACCACCTCGCCCAGGTTGTGCGGCGGGATGTTGGTCGCCATGCCGACCGCAATACCGGCCGAACCGTTGACCAGCAGGTTCGGGAACCGGGTCGGCATGACCGTCGGCTCCTGTTCCTTCTCGTCGTAGTTGAGCTGGAAGTCGACCGTTTCCTTGTCGATGTCGGCCATCAGCTCGTGGGTGAGCCTGGCCATGCGCGCTTCGGTGTAACGCATCGCCGCGGCGTTGTCGCCGTCGATGGAACCGAAGTTGCCCTGCCCGTCCACCAGCATGTAGCGCAGCGAGAACGGCTGCGCCATGCGCACCAGCGTGTCGTACACCGACTGGTCGCCGTGCGGGTGGTATTTACCGATGACGTCACCGACGATACGCGCCGACTTGTAGTACGGCTTGTTGCTGTGCGCGCCCAGCTCGTTCATCGCGAAGAGCACGCGGCGGTGCACCGGCTTGAGGCCGTCGCGCACGTCCGGCAATGCGCGGCCCACGATCACGCTCATCGCGTAATCGAGGTAGCTGCGGCGCATTTCGTCTTCGAGGTTGACCGGGATGATTTCCTTGGCGAGATCGGTCATCGAATCAATTGCATCCTGGTTGTGCCGGGCCGTTCGACGCCTGTATCAGGCGGTGCCCGGAAACGTGGCGACGGGGCCTTCAGGCCCCGCCGGAAACAGTGCATGGATGATACCACGAAGGGCCCATTTCCACCACGATTTTCCGGCGCAAAAACAAGCACTTGCAGGCCATCTCCACGGCATCATCGTGGTCGCGCCCATAAGGCTGGATTGTCGGCGCAGCGGATGGCTGACAGCTGTCAGTTTCGAGGCGCGACGCATGCGTTGAAAATGACATGCAATCGCCACGAGAGCCACACCATGCATAACCCTCCCCCATCGCCTGCGATCACCACCACCAGCCTGCTGCTGCGGATCGCCGCCGCCCTGCTGGCCTGCATCGCGATCTGGAAGATCGGCATGTCGCTGTTGCCCGACGCGGCCACGCCTGCGCATCGATTGCTCGCCGGCGCGGTCATCACCACCTTGGTTTGCGGCTACCTGTTCGCTGCAGTGCGCATGGACCGGCCGGGACTTCCGTCGCTTGGCATCGAACATGCAAGCGACGTGCTGCGCGGCGCATTCGCCGCCGCCGGCCTCTGGTTGCTCACCGCCGTACCGGCCACCCTCCTGCTGCTATGGCTGGGCCTGGCCAGTGTGCACATGACCAGCGACTGGCCTGCGGCACTCGCCTCGCTCGCCCTGCTGGTTCCGGCCGTGCTGCTGATCGAGGCGATTCCCGAGGAACTGCTGTTCCGCGGTTACCTGCAGGGGACGCTCGCGCGTCGCATCGCCCCATGGCTGGCGGTGGTTGCACAGACCGTGCTGTTCGTCCTGTTCGCTTGGGCCATCGGCGCGACCGATGCGCCGGGACAGTGGTCGTTCCTGCCGGGCTTCGCGCTGATCCTCGGCGGGCTCCGCTTGCTCGGCGGCAACCTCGGCTGGCCGATCGGCTTCCATGCCGCACTGATGATCGCAACCCAATGGTTGCTCGCACACGGCCACTTCACCGTGGGCAACGCAATGGCGATTCAGGTGCTTGCGTTCGTCGCCCTGCCGAGCGCGGTGTATGGCGTGGTGCTGTCGATCCTTGCGCAGGCACGCGACGCGCGAGCGCGGGCGGCGGGGCGCTAGGCGGCGAACAGCGCCCGCATCGACGCGGTATCCGGCCGCTCGACGATGCCCTTCTCGGTCACGATGGCATCGATCAGGCCGGCAGGCGTGACATCGAACACCGGGTTCCACGCGGGCACGCCCTCGGCCACGGTGCGGGTGCCGCCGATGGCGAACAGCTCGGTAGGGTCGCGCTCCTCGATCTCGATCGACTCGCCCGAGGCGGTGTCCATGTCCACCGTGGACGACGGTGCCACCACCATGAACTTCGCCCCGTGGTGGCGCGCGGCGATGGCCAGCTGGTAGGTGCCGATCTTGTTGGCGACATCGCCATTCGCACAGATACGGTCCGCACCCACGACCACCCATTGCACCGCACCGGTCTTCATCAGGTGGGCGGCGGCGGAGTCGGCGATCAGCGTGGCCGGGATGCCGTCCTGCATCAGCTCCCAGGCGGTCAGGCGTGCACCCTGTTGCCACGGGCGGGTCTCGCCCGCGAACACCTTGCCCACCTTGCCCTGCGCCACGCCGGCGCGGATCACGCCCAGCGCGGTGCCGAAGCCCGCCGTCGCCAGCGAACCGGTATTGCAGTGGGTGAGCACGCCACTGCCCGGTGCGATCAGCGAAGCGCCGAGGATGCCCATCGCATGGTTGGCCGCGAGGTCCTCGGTCTCGATCGCGCGCGCCTCGGCTTCCAGTGCGTCGCGCCAGTCGCTGCCGTCGCCCGCCTGTGCACGCAGCAGCGCCGCGCGCATCCGCGCCAGTGCCCACGCCAGGTTGACCGCGGTTGGCCGCGCCGCGTTGAGGCGCTGCATCGCAGGTTCCAGTGCAACCGCGGCCTCGGCGGCACTACCGGCATCCGCCTCACGCGCGGCCAGCGCCACGCCCCAGGCGGCCGCGATGCCGATCGCCGGCGCGCCGCGCACGGCGAGGGCATGGATGGCAGCGGCCACTTCGTCGCCGGTGCGGCATGCAAGGTATTCGACGGTAAACGGGAGCTTGCGCTGGTCCAGCAGTTCGAGCGCATCGCCGGTCCAGCGGATCGGGCGGATGCGGTCGTAGCGGGCGTAATCGATGGCGTCGGTCATGCGCGCAGTGTACCGGCGCACGACCGACGCCATGCGTCAGCAGGGCCTAGCGGACCGCGAACTCGGCGCGGCAGCCACGGTCGACCCAGATGCCGCCGCGATCCCAGCCCCAGGTGCGGCCACTGACACAGCGCGCATCCGAAAGCTGGCGGACCAGGCTCACGCTGCGGTTCACCGCGATATTGCAGCGACGATGGCCGTGGTTGTTCGACTCGCAGCGCACGGTGTGGCCGGCCGCGACCGGAGGCACAGGGCGCTGGCCGGGACGATGCTGCGCGCCACGACCCACGGCGAACTCCGCCCGACAGCCGTTGGTCACCCATACGCCGTTGCGGTCATGGCCCCAGTTGCGCCCTTGCACGCAGCGCTGGTTCGACAGCTGCCGCACCAGGGTTACGCCACCGCGCGTATCGACGCGGCAATGCTGTCGACGATGGTTCTGCGATTCGCAGCGGACCACCTGACCGGCCGCAGGATGCCCCGGTCGCCCGAAGCCTGCCGATGCGAAGCCACCGTGGTAGCCCGCGGACTGCGCGTGTGCAGCGCCGCCGGCGAGCACCATCGTCGCGCCTGCGATCAAAGCGGTCATGGACTTGTTCATGGCATTTCCTCCGGCGTTCGTGACAGGCACCTGCGCCTGCACGAATGGAAACGCCCTGCACCCGCTACTTGTTGACCCCTCCGTGGCCCGCATTCATGCGCGGTTGAAGCCGAACGCCAGCACGTCGTCGATGCAAACGCTTCCACGCATTGCCATCAGCAGGCGGTCGATGCCGAGCGCCACGCCTGCGCATGCGGGCAGCCCGGCACGCATGGCGTCCATGAGCGCCGCATCCATCGACGGTTGCATCTGGCCGCGCGTTGCACGCAGGCCCAGGTCGCGCTGGAAGCGCGCATGCTGCTCATCTGCATCGACCAGCTCGTGGTAGCCGTTCGCCAGTTCGAGCGGCCCGAGGTACAGCTCGAAGCGCTCGGCCACGTCGACGTCGTCGCGCCGCACCACCCGCGCAAGCGCGCATTGCGAGGCGGGGTAGTCGTGCACGGCCAACAGCTGGTTGGGCGGGAACCGCGACTGGATGCGATGCGTCATCAGCAGGTCCAGCCAGTCGTCGCGGGTCAGGCCGGCGGGATCGATGTCGCCGTCGAATGCCTCCTGCAAGACTTCGATGCCGGCGGTCATCGGGTCCAGTCCCAGCGTGTCGCGGTACAGGTCGCGGAAGGTGATGCGCGCGACCGAAGCCTCGCGCTGCACCAGCGCCAGCGCGGCCTGCACCAGTTCGACGGTTTCGTCGGCCAGCTGCAGATGATCCCGACCGATGCGATACCACTCCAGCATCGTGAACTCGGGGTTGTGCCGTCCGCCAGCCTCGCCATCGCGGAACACGCGTCCCAGTTCGTAGCAGTCCCCGATCCCGGCCGCGAGCAGCCGTTTCATGGGGAACTCCGCCGACGTGCGCAGCCAGCGCGTGCGCGGTCCGTCTTCGACGCGACCGGAAAACCCGAGCGCGAACGAAGCGATGTTGGGATCGGTATTGCCTGCGCGCGACATCAGCGGCGTCTCCACCTCCAGCACGTCGCGCTCAGCGAAAAATGCGCGCACCACGGCATTGAGCCGGGCGCGCAGGCGCAGCGCATCGACCGATGCGCTTGGCTGCCAATCCGTCACGACGCGCCGTGGGCTTGCAGGAAAGACAGCAAGGCCTCTTCGTCCCAGACCTCGATACCGAGCTCCCGTGCCTTCGCCAGCTTGGATCCCGCGCTTTCGCCGGCCACCACCAGCTGCGTCTTCTTCGACACACTGCCGGCCACCTTCGCACCCAGCGCCTCGAGCTTCGCGCCGGCCTCGTCGCGGGTCATGGCGGCCAGGCTGCCGGTCAGCACCACGGTCTTGCCGTCGAGCGGGCCACTGGCTGCAACGGCGCGCTCGGGCGCGGCATCCAGCAGGCGACGCATCGCCGCATCGGTCGCGCGCAATGCCGCCAACGCCTGGGCATCGGCCAGGTACGCGGCAAGGTTCTCCGCGCCGGCCATAGACGCGCCGGCACCGGCCCAACCGATGGCGTTGGCGCGCAGCAAGGCGTCGAGCGTGCCGTAGGTCTCCGCCAGGCGCTGCGCGCTCTTGTCGCCGAGTTTGTCCACCGGCAACGTCGACAGCAGGTGCGAAAGCCCCAGTCGCTCGCGCAGCGCGGCCGAAGGCGGCGCCTCGTCGCTGAAGGTGATGCCGGCCGCGAGCAGGGCATCGACCACGCCGGCGTTGCCAGGCTGTTCGAAGAACGTGGCAATCGATCGCCCCACTTCGCCGCCGATGTCCGGCAGCGCCTGCAGCACCACGGCGGGCGTGCTGCGCACGAAGTCGAGCGACCCGAGCCACTGCGCCAGAGACTTCGCCGTCGTCTCGCCCAGGTGCGGGATGCCCAGTGCGAACAGGAACCGCGCCAGCGTGGTGGCACGGCTGGCATCGATGCCGGCGACCAGGTTCCCGGCCCATTTCGTCGCGAGCTTGCCGTCCGGTTCGACGGCCAGGTGCGAACGCAGGAAGCCGGCATCCTTCCAGTCGAAATCGTCCTGCGCGAGGATGCGCTGTCCTTCCGTGTCCAGCGCGAGCGCACCCTTGCTGTCGGACACCGCCTGCAGGAAATCGGCGGCGGTCGCGGCATCCAGCGCCGTTTTCATCCGCACCAGGTCCGCGACGGTCAGCGTGTACAGGTCGGCAGGCGAATGCACGAACCCGAACTCGACCAGCGCTTCTGCCTGCTTGTCGCCCAGGCCTTCGATGTCCATCGCACGGCGCGACGCGAAATGGCGCACGGCCTCCTTGCGCTGCGCGGAGCAGGTCAGGCCGCCGGTGCAGCGCCAGGCCGCCGCACCCTCCTCGCGCACGAGTTCGGAGCCGCAGACCGGGCATGTGGCCGGCATCGACCACTCGACCGTGCCAGCCGGGCGACGTTCCTCGATCACGCGCACTACCTCGGGGATCACGTCGCCGGCGCGACGCACGATCACGGTATCGCCCTCGCGCACGTCGAGGCGGCGGATCTGGTCCTCGTTGTGCAGCGTCGCGTTGGTCACGGTGACGCCCGCGACCTGTACCGGCTCGAGTCGTGCCACGGGCGTGATCGCGCCGGTACGACCCACCTGCACTTCGATCGCGCGCAGCACTGTGGACTGCTCCTGCGCCGGGAACTTGTGCGCCAGCGCCCAGCGTGGCGCCCGCGAGACGAAGCCCATCACCCGCTGCTGGTCGTAGTCGTCGAGCTTGTAGACCACGCCGTCGATGTCGTAGGGCAGGCTGTCGCGCGCCGTGCCAATGCGGCGGAAGTACGCGATCAGGCCATCGAACCCGGTGGCGGTATCGGCTTCGGGCGCCACCGGAAACCCGAACGTGCGCAGCAACGCAAGTGTCTGCGAATGTGTCTCCGGCAACTCCAGCCCGCGCACTTCGCCCACCGAATAGGCGAAGAAGGCCAGCGGGCGGCGGCGCGTCACCGCCGGATCGAGCTGCCGCAGCGAGCCGGCCGCACCATTGCGTGGATTGGCCAGCAGCTTCTCGTTATTCTCCAGCGCCTTCGCGTTCCACTCGGCGAAGGACTTGCGCGGCATGTAGATCTCGCCACGAACTTCAAACACGGACGGCACCGGAGTGCCGGACTCGCGCAGCTTCAGCGGCACCGCGCGCACCTGGCGCAGGTTGGCGGTGACGTTCTCTCCCGTCGCGCCGTCGCCACGCGTGGCGCCCTGCATGAACACCCCATCCTCGTAGCGCAGGCTGATCGCCAGCCCGTCGAGCTTCGGTTCGACCGAGAACACCGGGTCGCTGATATCGAGCTTCTGCTCGATCCGTCGCACGAAATCGGCGACCTCGGCGTAGCGCGCGCGGTCGTCGGCATCGTCGGCAACGCCTGGCGTCTCGAACGCGTTTGCCAGCGAAAGCATCGGGATGGCATGCGCCACTTCGGGGAAGCCACCCTCCGGACGCGTGCCCACGGTGCGCGTAGGCGAATCGTCGCTGGCCAGTTCGGGATGCTCGATTTCCAGCGCTTCCAGTTCACGCAGCAGGGCGTCGTACTCGGCATCCGGGATCGCCGGATCGTCGAGCACGTAGTAGCGGTGGTTGGCGTCTTCCAGCTGGAGACGTAGCGCGGCGATGCGTTGTGCGGGGTTGCTCATTTCGCGGAGATCACGATCGACTGTCTGCCTTCATCCGCCATGGCAGCGCCTTCCGTTCCCGGAAGACGACTCCAGTTCACCAGCGCGGGCTGCGCGTCACCGGCGGCACTTCGTGCTCGCGGTCCCAGGCCCGCATCTCGTCGCGCAGGCCCGCGATGCGCTGGCGGCCCAGCGCGTTGCGCTGCTCGTCCAGCACCACGCCATCGAGCAGTTCGGCCATGCGCTGCGCGGTGGGCAACATCGCGTCCCACGCGTCCAGCGCGCCCACGGGCGCCGGCAAGGTGAGGAAGAACGCAATGGCCGGGGTTTCCAGCGCCTGGATCTCGGACATCTCGAAACTGCCCGGTTTGCGGATGTTGGCCACGCTGAAGATCGGGCCACGCTCGGGATGGCTTTCGACCAGGCGGTGGAACACGTTCATATGGCCATAGGTCAGGCCGGCCTTCTCGGCGGCGACCACGATGTCCGGTCCGCGCAACACCTGCCCGGCCTTCGCCGCGACGTAGAGCGTGACGATCCTGTCGAAGTCGTCGTTGACGCGC
This sequence comes from Luteimonas aestuarii, assembly GCF_004357985.1. Classification (GTDB taxonomy): domain Bacteria; phylum Pseudomonadota; class Gammaproteobacteria; order Xanthomonadales; family Xanthomonadaceae; genus Luteimonas; species Luteimonas aestuarii. Next base: position 69,612 of record NZ_SMTF01000013.1, read on the forward strand.
TTGCCCAGCTCGCTGTTCGGCGAAGGCGCGCCGCCCACCGCCGAATCGATCAGCTCCATCTCGGCCTGCACCGCCTCGTCGCTGCTGTAGTCGTGCGAGGCGGCGATGTCCTGCTCGATCTGCGCGCCCAGCGTGGGCTCCATGCGGTCGCCGCCGGCGTGTTCGCGCGGCTCGGCCGGCAGGCGCCTGCCCTGCCCCTTGCGGGGCCGCGAGCCGAAGTACCAGATCGCCGCGATCAGCAGCAGGCCGGCGACGAGGATGCCAATGCGCAATTCGGTCATGCGGGCCTCCGGGTGGCGATGATGGGGCTGGCGCTCATGCCGCGCCGGCCAGGCGCGCGGCCTCGGCCAGGTCGACGGACACCAGGCGGCTGACGCCCGGCTCGCGCATGGTAACGCCGCTGAGCTGGGATGCGGCCTCCATCGTCGCCTTGTTGTGGGTGACGAACAGGAACTGCACGGTCTCGCTCATCTCGCCGACCATGTTGGTGAAGCGGCCGACGTTGGCCTCGTCCAGCGGCGCGTCCACCTCGTCCAGCAGGCAGAACGGCGCCGGGTTGAGGCGGAAGATGGCGAACACCAGCGCGACCGCGGTCATCGCCTTCTCGCCACCGGACAGCAGCGAGATGTTGGACACACGCTTGCCCGGGGGCCGCGCCATGATCGCCACGCCGGTGTCGAGCAGGTCGTCGCCGGTGAGTTCGAGGTAGGCATGGCCGCCGCCGAACAGGCGCGGGTAGAGCTCCTGCACGCCGGCGTTGACGCGGTCGAAGGTGTCCTTGAAGCGGCCTCGGGTCTCGCGGTCGATCTTGCGGATGGCGTCTTCCAGCGTTTCCAGCGCGCTGTTGAGGTCGGCGTCCTGCGCGTCCAGGTACTCCTTGCGCTGCGCGGCCTCGGCGTGCTCGGCGATCGCGGCTAGGTTGACCGGCTCCAGCCGGCGCAGCCTGGCGTCGAAGTCGGCGACCATCTTCTCCCACGCCGGTGCGGTGGCTTCGGCGGCGAGATTGGCGATCACCTCGTCCATCGCGAAGCCGGCCTCGACCACGGCCGCGCTGAGTTGTTCGGCACGGATCGCCAGTGCCTGCTGGTCGAGGCGGCGCTGCGAGATGGCCTCGCGCTGGGTCACGGCCTGCTCTTCGCGCTCGTGACGGGTGCGTTCGAAGCCGCGCAGTTCGTTGTCCACGCCTTCCAGTGCGGAACGTGCGGCCCCCAGCCGGCGCTCGGCGTCGACGCGCTGTTCCAGCGCGGCCTGGCGCTGCTGTTCCAGCGCGGCGACCGGCGAATCGCCATCGGACAGCTGCGCCGCCAGTTCGCCCAGGCGTGCGTCGAGCTGGCCGCGCTGGCCGCCCATGCGCTGCAAGGCCTGCGCCAGCGCCACCACCTGGGCGCGCTGCGATTCCAGCGTCAGCGCCAGCGCGTGTGCGGCATCGCGGGATTCGCGCGCGGCATTGCGCGCGGCGTCGCGGGCTTCCACGAGGGCGCGCCGCTCGGCTTCCAGCGCGCCGCGCGCCGATTCCAGCTCGGCCATGCGGCCGACGGCGTCCTCGAGCTTGCCGCGGGCTTCACGCGCCTGCTGCCCGCTGGATTCCACGGTCTCGCCCAGTTGCGCCAGTTCGGCGTCGATCTTCTCGATCCGCGCCTTGGCCGAGTCCAGCCGGCCCTGCTGGCTCTGCAACTGGCCAGCCAGCTCCGACACGCTGCGGTGCGCGAGATACAGCTGGCGCTGCGCTTCCTCGCGCTGCTGCTCGGCCGCCAGCAGGCGCTCGCGGCCAGAACCGATCGCCGACTCCAGTTCCTGTTCGCGCGCCTGCAGTTCCTCGATCTCGCCGCGCAGCGTCTTGATCTCGCGCTCGCGCAGCAGCGCGCCCTGCTTGGCCGCACCGGAGCGCACCACGCGCACCCAACCGGCCCCCAGGCGTTCGCCGTTGCGGGTGATGACCGATTCGCCCTCGCCCAGCCGCGCCTGCAGCGCGCGGGCATCGGCCAGGCTGTCGGCACCGTGCAGGCGCGACAGCAGGCGACGGACCGCCAGCGGCCCCTGCACCTTGGCCGCCAGCGAGGTCGGCGCGAAGCTGGCCTCGCCGGTCGCGGCCGACACCAGCGCCAGCCGGCCCTCGCCCAGCTCGCCCAGCGCATCGACCAGCGCCTCGGGCGCATCCACCAGTACGCCCTCGATCAACTGGCCCAGCGCGCCTTCGACGGCATTTTCCCAGCCCGGCTCGACCACCAGCTGCTCGCCCACGCGCGCGGCCGAATCCAGCCCGCGCTGGCGCAACCATTCCACGGCCACGCCCTGCTCCTGCCCCAGTGCGGCGTGCTGCAGCGTTTCGAGAGAGGACAGGCGGCCACGCGCCTGCTGCGCCTGCTTGCGAACTTCGGACAAGTCATTCTGTGCGCTGCGCTGCTGGTCCTGCAGCTCCACCGCGGCCTGCTTGCGCTCTTCGAGTTCCAGGGTCAGCCCGTCGAGCGACTCACGATGTTCGTCGTGCTGGACCTGCAACGCTTCGAACGCCTCGATCAGCGCCACCAGATCCAGGCCGGCACGCTCGCTGCCGAGTTGTTCGCGGCGGCGGTCGGCTTCCAGCGACTGACGATCAAGGTAGTCGACGCGCGTGCGCTCGACATCCCCGGCCCGCGAGGCCTCGCCCTGCTCGCGCGTATGCGCTTCCCAGCGCTGCTGCCAGTCGGCCAGCGCTTCCTCGGCGTTGCGCAGCGCCTCCTGCCGGATGCCGTCGTCGTCGCGCAACGCCTCGAGCTGCGGCTCGGCATCGGCGATGGCGGACTGCAGCACCTCCAGCCGCGCTTCGTCGCCGCTGATGTGCGCACCGATCTCTTCCAGCGCGTGGCGGGTTTCCTCGCGCGCCTTGTGCAGGCGCTCGGTCAACTCGCGCTGGTGCGCGATCTGCTGCTCCACCCGGGCCAGCGTGCCGCCGACTTCGTAGCTCTCGGCCTGCGCCTTGTTGAGCGCCTCGGCGGCCTCCTCGCGGCGCACGCGGCCGGTTTCCAGTTCGCGTTCGGCCTCGCGCTGTTCGGCGATCAGCTGCTGCAGGCGGGTTTCCTCCTGCGACAGCCCTTCGCGCAGGCCCTGCAGTTCGGCGTCGAGCGCGCGGAACTCCAGCGCCTTCCATTCCGCGTCGCGGATCCTGCGCTCGGCCTGGATGGCGGTGTACTGCTCGGCCTGCTTCGCCTGCCGCGCAAGATGCTGCAGCTGCTTGCCGATCTCCTCGCGCAGGTCGCCCAGGCGGTCGAGGTTCTCGCGGGTGTGGCGGATGCGGGTTTCGGTTTCCTTGCGCCGCTCCTTGTACTTGGAGATGCCGGCCGCTTCCTCCAGATACACGCGCAGTTCTTCGGGCTTGGCGTCGATGACCTGGCTGATCATGCCCTGCTCGATGATCGAGTAGCTGCGCGGCCCCAGGCCAGTGCCGAGGAACAGGTCGGTGATGTCGCGGCGGCGGCACTTGGCGCCGTTGAGGTAGTAGCTGCTCTGGCCGTCGCGGCTGACCGTGCGCTTGACCGAGATCTCGTTGAACGCGGCGTACTCGCCGGCGATGGTGTGGTCGGAGTTGTCGAAGATCAGTTCGACCGTGGCCTGCGACACCGGCTTGCGGGCGGTGGAGCCGGCGAAGATCACGTCGGTCAGCGAGTCGCCGCGCAGGCGGCTGGCCGAGCTTTCGCCCATCACCCAGCGCACCGCGTCGATGATGTTCGACTTGCCGCACCCGTTCGGGCCGACCACGCCGGTCATGTTGGTCGGCAGGTGCAGCGTGGTGGGATCGACGAAGGACTTGAATCCGGACAGCTTGATGGTGGACAGGCGCATGCGGCGTTGGGCTTCCACCGGCCGCACCGACTCCCTTCGGGACGCGCCGCCGGCTAGATGTGATTCAGGTTGAAGTCATTACGCCAAGCCATTGACCGGATTGGCGCACTTGCGGCGGGAAAGCCGCGCTGGTGGCCGAGTATAACGGGCATGCGCAGGATCGTCGCCGCACCGGCCCCGGTGCCATCGACCCCCATTCAAGCGGACGCCGGCGCTGCCGGCGCCCACAAGGCGGGTTCGCCTTCCAGCACCGCCATGTAGGCACGCCGCCAGGCATGGATGTCGAACTCCTCCAGCCGGTCCATCATTGCCCGCCAGCGTTCGATCCGCTGCGCCTTGGGCATGTTGGCCGCGGTGGCGATGGCATCGGCCACGCCATCCAGGTCGTGCGGGTTGACCAGCAGCGCTTCCTTCATCTCCTGCGCGGCGCCGGCCAGCAGCGACAGCACCAGTACCCCCGGGTCTTCCGGGTCCTGCGCCGCCACGAATTCCTTCGCCACAAGGTTCATGCCGTCGCGCAACGGCGTGACCAGCCCCAGCCGCGCCAGCCGGTAGAACCCGGTCAACGTGGCGTGGGCGAAGTTGCGGTTGACGTAGCGCAGCGGGGTCCAGTCGGGCACGGCGTGGTTGCCGTTGATGTGGCCGGCGATCTGCTCCAGCTGGTTGCGCAGTTGCCGGTACTCGGTCACGTCGCCGCGCGAGACCGGCGCGATCTGCAGGTAGGTCAGGCTGCCGCGTTCGCCGGCATGGCGTTCAAGGTAGCGCTCGAACCCATGGAAACGCTCGGGCAAGCCCTTGGAGTAATCCAGCCGATCCACCCCGATCGCGAGCAGCCTGGGTTCGAGGCTGCGGCGCAAGTCGCGCACGGCGGGCTTGTTGATCGCCGCGACCGACTGGCTGGCGATGTGCGCGGTATCGATGCTGATCGGGAACGCCGCCGCGCGCAGCCTGCGTCCACCGGGTGCTTCCAGCACGCCATCGCCGAACACGCGGCCGCCGCCGAACAGGCGCACGTAGTCCTGGAAGCGCTCGACGTCGCGCTGGGTCTGGAAGCCGATCAGGTCGTAGGAGTACAGCGTGGAGAACAGCCGCGCGTGGTCCGGCATGGCCGCCATCAGGTCGGGCGACGGCATCGGTACGTGCAGGAAGAACCCCATGCGGCAGCCGATGCCGCGTTCGCGCAGCAGCGCCGCCAGCGGGATCAGGTGGTAGTCGTGGATCCAGACCGTGTCGTCCTCGCGCAGCAGCGGCGCCAGCTTGTCGGCGAACAGTGCGTTGACGCGGCGATAGCCCTCACGGGTTTCGCGCGAGTAGTCGACCAGGTCCAGCCTGAAATGCAGCAGCGGCCACAGCGTGCGGTTGGCGAAGCCGTTGTAGTAGGCGTCGTGGTCGCGCTTGTTGAGGTCCATGGTGACGAAGCGGATGTCGCCCTCGGACTGCTCGTGCAGCGCGCCACTGGCCTCGCGCACGGTCCTGCCGCTCCAGCCGAACCACAGCCCTCCTTTTTCTTCGAGCGCCGCCTGCAAGGCAACCGCCAGCCCACCCGCACGGTTCTCGCCCGGCACGGCCACGCGGTTGGACACGACGACCAGTCGGCTCACGACGCTTCCTGCCATGAACGCGACAGCCGCATCGCCGCGATGATGAGGCCCACGTGCGAATAGGTCTGCGGGAAGTTGCCCCAGGCCTCGCCGTCCTCGAACGCGGTGTCCTCGGACAGGAGGCCGAGGTGGTTGCGGCGCGACAATACGCGCTCGAACATCGCGCGGGCTTCGTCGGTTCGACCGATCGCGGCCAGCGCGTCGATGTACCAGAACGTGCAGATGGTGAAGCTGGTTTCGGGCTCGCCGAAGTCGTCCGGCGCAATGTAGCGGAACAGCGCGTCGCCCCTGCGCAGGTCGCGGCCGATCGCCTCCACCGTCGACACGTAGCGCGGATCGTCGGGGGAAAGGAAGCCGATGTCGGCCAGCAGCAGCAACGAGGCATCCAGGTAGTCGCTCTGGAACGAGGCGCTGAAATGCCCCGCCTGTCCGCGCCAGGCACGTTCGACGGTATGCGCATGGATGGTGTCGGCACGCGAGCGCCAGTGGTCGCGGCGCTCGCCGAGTCCGAGGTTGCCGGCGATCTTCGCCAGCCGGTCGCAGGCCGCCCAGCACATCGCCGCCGTGTACGTATGCACCTCCGCGCGGCCACGGAATTCCCACAGGCCGGCATCGGGCTGGTCGTGCAGGGCGAAGGCGCGTTCGCCCAACGGTTCGAGCCGCGCGAACGCGGCGGCATCGCCGGGATGCGCAAGCCTCTGGTCGAAGAACAGTTGCGTCGAGGCCAGCACCACGCTGCCGTACACATCGTGCTGCTTCTGCACCCAGGCCAGGTTGCCGCGGCGCACCGGGCCCATGCCGCGGTAGCCGGCCAGGCTTTCGACTTCGATTTCCTCGAGTTCCTCGGCAAAATCGATGCCGTACAGCGGCTGCAGGCTGCCGTCGTGGGTGGCGATGTTGAAGATGTAGCGCAGGAACTCTTCCATGCTGCGGGTGGCGCCCAGCCGGTTCAGCGCACGCACCACGAAGGCGGCATCGCGCAGCCAGCAGTAGCGGTAATCCCAGTTGCGCACGCTGCCTGGCGCCTCCGGGATCGAGGTGGTCATGGCGGCGATGATCGCGCCGCTGTCCTCGTACTGGCACAGCTTGAGCGTGATCGCACTGCGGATCACCGCGTCCTGCCAGTCCAGCGGCACCGAGAGGTAGCGCGCCCACTCACGCCAGTACTCGACGGTGCGGTCCAGCGCCTCCTCGGCATAGCCCGCGATGGAGCGCAGCAGCGATTCGTCCGGGCCCAGCACGAGGTGCGCGGTATCGGCCAGCACGAACGGCGTTTCCTCGCGCACGAAGCGCACCGGCACGTCGGTGGTCAGGCGCATTGTGAAATCCGGCAGCAGCCAGCGGATATGGTTGCTGCCCCACGTGGTCTCGGGCTTGCGTGCACCCCAGTCCGCCAGCGGGCGCAGGCGCACGCGGATGCGCGGCGTGCCGGACAGCGGCCGCAGCTTGCGAATGATCGACACCGGTCGGTAGATGCGGCCGTTGTTCTTCCAGCGCGGCGCGAAATCCAGGATTTCCACGGCACTACCGTGGCGGTCATGCAGCACCGTGCGCAGGATGGCGGTGTTGGTGAGGTATTCCTGTTCGCTACGCTCGAAATCCTCGAGCTCGATGGCGAAATCGCCGCCGGCGTGGTCGCGCGGCGACAGCAACGCGCAGAAGGCCGGATCGCCATCGAACGCCGGCATGCAGCTCCACACCACGCGCGCCTCGCGATCGACCAGCGCGCCGAAGCTGCCATTGCCGATCACGCCGAGGTCGAGCGATTGCGACGCCGGGTGAAGCGTTGCGCCAGGCGCCGTTGCGTCGACGCTCATCGTGCCACTCCCAGCCAGTCGCGCACCGCGGCCGGATCCGCCAGCCCGTGCCGGGCCACGCTGTCCGTACGCCCACCCACCAGGATGCTGATGCCGCCGCGGGCATTGACCACCTCGAAGCCATGCTCGTCGGTGAGGTCGTCGCCGGCGAACACCGGCACCCGCCCGCGGAACGGTGCGTGTTCGAGGAAGGCCGCGATGGCCGTGCCCTTGTCGGCGGCATCGGGCTTGAGCTCGGCGACATGGTCGCCCGGCTGCAGGCGGTAGCCGGACAATCTGGCCAACGCGCCCTCTGCGAACGCCATCGCCGACGCGGCTGCTTCCGGCGCGGCGCGCCAGTGCAGCGCCAACGCGACGCCCTTGTCTTCCACCAGCGCGCCAGGGAATGGCGCCAGCGCCTGGCGCGCGTCCTCGACAACGCCGCGCATGTCGGCACCACCCTCCTCCGCCAGCGCGACGATGTCGGCATCCAGCCGGCGTTCCAGTCCGTGCAGCCCTGCAGCGGGAAACAGGGCCGGGGCGAACATGCGGTCGAGCATCGCGATGCGGCGCCCGCTCACCAGCGCCAGTGCGCCATCGAGCATGCCGGACAGCGCCAGCAGGCGGTCGACCACGCCCGGCTGCACGCCGGCGTCGTCGGGATCGTCGGTGAATTCGATGAGGCAGCCATCGACATCGAGGAACAGCGCCCAGTCGCGCGCAGGCACGGGGGGTGATGGCAGCGAAATGGCAGTGGCAGGCATGGGCATCGTCATGGGGGGTGTCGTGCGCACGGCACCTCGCAAATCACTGCAAAGGTGCTGCGACGCAGGCATTGCCCATGATGACGGCATCACCGCAAAGCCCGCGTCAATGCGGGTCAGGATGCGCACATTGCGCGCAGCGGTCAAACCGATTGCGCGTCGCCGGTCGCAGGATCGAACAGGTGCACGCGATGCGGGTCGATGCGCAGCGGCAAGGCATCGCCAACAGCGGGCAGGTTGCGTGGCGCCAGCCGCACCACCAGCGGCTGCGCGCCCAGGCGGAGGTTGGCGAGGGCTTCGCTGCCCACCGGTTCGATCACTTCCACCTCGGGCACCAGCTGCGCCTGATCCGCCTCGCAACGATGCAGGTCCTCAGGACGCACGCCCAGGTGCCATTCGCGCCCGATCCACGCCCGGGGCACGTCGAAACCAGGCGGCAGGCCGACGCGCGCACCACCGGCAAGCCGCAGGTGCAGGCCATCGCCCACGTCGAGCGTGCCGGTGAACACGTTCATCGCCGGACTGCCGAGGAAGGTGGCGACGAACAGGTTGGCCGGGCGTTCGTACAGCGCCATCGGCGTGTCCACCTGCAGGATCCGCCCTTCGTTGAGCACGACGATGCGCTGGCCGAGCGTCATCGCCTCGATCTGGTCATGGGTCACGTACACCATCGTGGTGCCCAGCTGGCGGTGCAGCCGCGCGATCTCCACGCGCATGCCCGTGCGCAGCTTGGCGTCGAGGTTGGACAACGGTTCGTCCAGCAGGAACACCTGCGGCTGCCGCACCAGCGCGCGTCCCAGTGCGACGCGCTGGCGCTGGCCGCCCGACAGTTGCCCGGGCTTGCGATCCAGCAGGCCGTCGAGTTCCAGCACGCGGGCGGCATCGGCCACGCGCGCCGCCACCGCGGCCTTGTCGTGCCCGCGCAGCTTCAATCCGAAAGCGAGGTTTTCGGCCACGCTCATGTGCGGGTACAGCGCATAACTCTGGAACACCATGGCGATGTCCCGGTCCTTCGGCGCCACGTCGTTCACCACGCGGCCGCCGATCGACAGGGTGCCCGAGGTGATCGACTCCAGCCCGGCGAGCATCCGCAGCAGGGTGGACTTGCCACAGCCCGACGGCCCCACCAGCACCAGCAGCTCGCCGTCGGCGATGTCCAGCGAGGCATCGGCCACGGCCACATGCCCGTTGGGATACACCTTGCGCAGCTGGTTCAGGCGGACATCGGCCATGTCACTCCTCGAGGATGCAGTGCGGCATTTCGCAGCACGGACTTCCCAATACGGGATACCGGGCTGCCTGATCCGCCCAGCCGGGCACTGACGGCGGGACAGGATGCCGGTATTCTGGCATGTAATCGTTTTCAGTCCATCATGCCGGATTCGTGGTCGCCTTGCCCGCCCTCCCTTCACTCCAGATGCCGCGCCCACCCGGGCTACCCCGGGGGAAGGTTCGGTGGATCCAGCGGCGCGGGTGCGCACGGCATGCCCGGACGATGGGCGGCGACCTGCGCTGTCGCGCTCCTGCGCAATGCCCGGCGCACCGCGCAGTGCGCGCCGAAGCCGCCCCTCCGCGAGCGAACGCGATGGACGTCGACCGGACCCGCGCTGGCGTCGGGCTGCGGCCACGAGACATAGCACAACGACGCCCGCACGCAGCGCTGCGAATCGATGGCATGCGCAACCATTCCTCGACGCCGCCATCGATACCTGTACGCATGCGCATGTCCAGCAAGACATCCCGCCCGGATGCGCGCGGGAGAGGTCGCGCCTGCACCGTCGAACAGCGCGAACACAGACCCGCACGCGTCCCGCCCCGCGCACACAAGGACCAGCCGCGCTGGTACTCTCGCAATCTTGCATCGCACGGCCGCCACGGCGCCGATTCCTTCCCGCCACTGACGAGACTCCACCACGCGCCCCATGCATGACACTTTGTTGCTGTTCGGCGCAACCGGCGATCTCGCACAGCGCTACCTGTTCCCGTCCCTGCTGCACCTGCTGCGCGACCGCCAGTTGCCGGAAGGCTTCCGCGTGGTCGCCATCGGCCGCAGCGAACACAGCGACGACGGCTTCCGCGACTGGCTGCGCAACCGCATCCAGGGCGAGGACCGCAACGCCGGGGCGCTGGACGACCTGCTGCGCCGCATCCGCTACCACGCGCTGGACCTGCAGGACATCGACGGCGTCGCGGCGGCGCTGTCGCAATACGCTGATCGTCCGGCGGTCAGCTACCTGTCCACGCCGCCCAACCTGTTCGAACCCGCCTGCCGCGGGTTGAAGGCGGCCGGGCTGCTGGAAGCGCCGTCGCGGCTGGTGCTGGAAAAGCCGATCGGGCACGACCTGGAATCGGCACGCGCGATCGACGCGACGCTCAAGTCGGCGCTGGATGAATCGCGGATCTTCCGCATCGACCACTACCTCGGCAAGGCGCCGGTGCAGAACCTGCTGGCGCTGCGTTTCGGCAATGCCCTGCTGGAAGCGGTCTGGCAGCACCGCTGGATCGATTCGGTGGACATCGTGGTCGCCGAAACCGGCGGCGTCGATGGCCGCGAGGGCTACTACGCCGACTACGGCGCGCTGCGCGACATGGTGCAGAACCACATGCTGCAGCTGCTGGCGCTCATCGCGATGGAGCCACCGGCGGCGATGGACGCCGACAGCATCCGCGACGAGAAGCGCAAGGTGCTGCGCGCGCTGCGCCCGATGACCGCCGAGGAAGCCGGCAACGACAGCGTGCGCGGCCGCTATACCGATGGCGTGGTCGACGGCAAGGCGGCCAAGGGCTTCGGCCGCGAGTACGACGTGGAGACCTTCGTCGCGGTGCGCGCGTGGATCGACAACTGGCGCTGGGCAGGCGTGCCGTTCCGGCTGGTCACCGGCAAGCGCATGCCGGCGCGGGCCACCGAGGTGATCGTGCGCTTCAAGCCGGTCACGCACTGGGTGTTCGACCGCCCCGACAAGCAGCATGCGCGCCCCAACCGGCTGCGCATGCGGCTGCAGCCCGAAGAAACCATCGAGCTGACCCTGATGGGCAGCCTGGCCGCGCCGGAATGGGGCGCGACCGAACTCGAACCGATGTCGCTGGACCTGTCGATGCTGCCGCCCAAGCGGCGCATCGCCTATGAGCGACTCATGATCGATGCGCTCAAGGGCGACCAGACGCTGTTCGTGCGCGACGACGAGGTCGAGGCCGCGTGGCGCTGGATCGACAGCATCAACGCCGCCTGGCGTGCCGCAGGGACGCCGGTGCAGGACTACCCCGCCGGCTCCTGGGGGCCGCCGGAGGCCGCCGACTTCCTGCCCACCACGCTTCCGGTCAACGGCGGGCGCAAGCCGTGAACGCCGGGCGCCGCGTCCTGCTGGCCGACATCGGCGGCACCAACGCCCGTTTCGCGCTGGCTGCGCCGGCGGCGGAGCAACCGTTGCTGGCCGACAGCGTGCAGGGGTTCGCGGTCGCGGATTTCCCGTCGCTGGCCGACGCGGCCAGGCACTATCTCGATGCCTGTGGCCTGCAGGACGCGGGCATCCGCGAGGCGGTATTCGCCGTTGCCGGGCGGGTCGACGGCGACGAGGCGCGGATCACCAACCATCCCTGGGTCATTTCGAAGCGTCGCACCGCCGAGCGGCTCGGCTTCGATCGCATCGAACTGATCAACGATTTCGCCGCGCAGGCCATGGCCATCCCGCTGCTGCAGCCGGAGGACATGCGCCAGATCGGCGGCAGCGGCTGGCGCAAGCAGCCCGACTGCCAGCACCGGACCTATGCGGTGATCGGTCCCGGCACCGGCCTCGGCGTGGGCGCGCTGGTCGTGCGCGATGGCCGTCACTATCCGCTGGAGACCGAAGGCGGGCATGTCAGCTTCCCGCCCGGCACGCCGGAAGAACTGGACATCCTCGACCGGCTCTCGGCGCAGTTCGGACGCGTCTCGAACGAACGCCTGATCTGCGGCCCCGGCCTGGTCAACATCCATCGCGCGCTGAGCGAGATCGCAGGCGTCGATCCCGGCCCGATGCAGCCGGCCGACATCACCGAACGCGCCCGCGCCGGCGATCCGCGCTGCATGCGCGCGGTCGATGTGTTCTGCGCGGTGTTCGGCGCCATCGCCGGCGACCTGGTGCTGACGCTGGGCGCCTGGGACGGGGTGTTCCTGACCGGAGGACTGGTGCCGAAGATGCTCGACGAACTGCAGCACTCCGGATTCCGCCAGCGCTTCGAACACAAGGGCAGGTTCTCGCCGAACATGGCGCGGGTACCGTCGATGGCGGTGCTGCATCGCCACGCCGGGCTGCTGGGCGCGGCCGCGATCGCCTGCCACGGCCCCTGCGGGGCTGCGCCATGAACCAGGCCGCCGAAGTGATCGAGGGCTCGCGCGTGCGCATGCACAGCTACGAGTCCGCCACCCAGTGGACCTGGGGCGCGGCCGTCGCGATCTCTTCGGTGCTGGCCCGCGACCTGCAGGACAGGCCGCGCACGCGCCTGCTGCTGTCCGGCGGCAGCACGCCATCGCCGGTCTATGCCGCGCTGTCGAAGGCACCGCTGGACTGGGGCCGCATCGACGTGGCCCTGGTCGACGAACGCTGGCTGCTGCCCGACGACCCCGACAGCAACGCACGCCTGGTCCGCGAACACCTGCTGCAGAACAATGCGGCGAAGGCGCGGTTCGAAACCCTGACCCGTGCCGGCCGCAACATCGAGGAATCGGTCAACGCCGCCAACCTGCATGCGCAGAACCGGCCCGGCGTGGTCGTGCTGGGCATGGGCGACGACGGCCACACCGCATCGCTGTTCCCGGGCATGCAGGGGCTCGACCAGGCGCTGTCGACCAAGGCGGCATACGTGTCGGTCGACGCCACCGGGTGCCCGGGCGCGGGCAAACTGTTGCGTCGCATCAGCCTGACGCCGGCGGGCCTTGCCCCGGCGCACACGCGGCTGATGCTGATCCGCGGCGAAAGCAAGCGCAAGCTGCTCGATCGCGTGCTCGACGGCGACGATCCGCACGAGTTCCCGGCCCGCGTCGCCTTCACCACGCCCGGCCCTCCCCTGCATATCCACTGGTGCCCCTGAGCGGCGCCCACAACCACGGCTCCCCCATGGCCCTGCACCCCCGCCTCCACGAGATCACCGAACGCATCCGTCGCCGCAGCGCGCCTTCGCGCAAGGCGTATCTGGACGGCATCGAAGCGATGCGCCAGGCCGGCCCGCTGCGCGACCGCCTGAGCTGCGCCAACCTCGCGCACGGTTTCGCCGCCTGCGGCCCGACCGACAAGCGCCGCCTGCGCGGCGAGGCCACGCCCAACCTCGGCATCGTCACCGCGTACAACGACATGCTGTCGGCGCACCAGCCCTACGAGGGCTATCCGGAAGCCATCCGCGGACACGCGCGCGCACTGGGCGCGACCGCGCAGGTCGCGGGCGGCGTGCCGGCGATGTGCGACGGCGTCACCCAGGGCCGCGCAGGCATGGAACTGTCGCTGTTCTCCCGCGACATCATCGCGCAGGCCACCGCGATTTCGCTGTCGCACGACATGTTCGACAGCGCGGTGTACCTCGGCATCTGCGACAAGATCGTGCCGGGCCTGCTGATCGGCGCGCTCGCCTTCGGCCACCTGCCCGCGGTGTTCATCCCCGGCGGACCGATGACGCCCGGCATCCCCAACAAGACCAAGGCCGAGGTGCGCGAGCGCTTCGCCGCCGGCGAGGCCACGCGCGAGGAACTGCTGGAGGCAGAAGCCGGCTCCTACCACTCCGCCGGCACCTGCACCTTCTACGGCACCGCCAACTCCAACCAGGTGCTGCTGGAGGCGATGGGGGTGCAGTTGCCCGGTTCGTCCTTCATCAACCCGGATACGCCGCTGCGCGAGGCACTGACCCGCGCCGCCACCGAACGCGCGCTGCGCATCACCGCGCTGGGCGCCGACTACCGGCCGCTGGGCCACCTGATCGACGAACGCGCCATCGTCAATGCCGTGGTCGCGCTGATGGCCACCGGTGGCTCGACCAACCACACCATCCACTGGATCGCCGTCGCCCGCGCCGCGGGTGTCGTGCTGACCTGGGACGACATGGACGGGTTGTCGCGGGTCGTCCCGCTGCTCGCACGCATCTACCCCAACGGCGATGCCGACGTGAACCGCTTCCACGCCGCAGGCGGCATCGGTTACGTGTTCCGCGAACTGATGGATGCCGGGCTGATGCACGACGACCTGCCCACCATCGTGCCCGGCGGCATGCGCGCGTATGCCGACGAGCCGCGGCTCGCCGAAGGCACGATCGACTACGTACCTTCGGTGGCGCAGAGCGCCGATGACGGCGTGCTGCGTCCCGCCGCTGCACCGTTCGAGGCCCAGGGCGGACTGCGCCTGCTGCGCGGCAACCTGGGGCGTTCGTTGATCAAGCTGTCGGCGGTCAAGCCGGAGTACCGCAGCATCGAAGCGCCTGCGGTGGTGGTGGACGACCCGCGCGCGCTCAACAGGCTGCACGCGGCGGGCGCGCTGCCCGAACACTTCGTGGCCGTCGTCCGCTACCAGGGACCCAAGGCCAACGGCATGCCGGAGCTGCATTCGCTGGCGCCGTTGCTGGGCATGCTGCAGAACCAGGGTCGGCGCGTGGCGCTGGTCACCGATGGCCGGCTGTCCGGCGCTTCGGGCAAGTTCCCCGCAGCCATCCACCTCACGCCGGAAGCCGCACGGGGCGGCGCGATCGCGCTGCTGCGCGAAGGCGACCTGATGCGCCTGGACGGCGAGGCGGGCACGCTGGAAGCGCTGGTGGATGCCAGCGAGTGGCAGGCGCGTACCCCGGCCGAAAGCACTGCGCACTGCGCCTATGACATCGGCCGCAACCTGTTCGCATTGAATCGCCAACTCGCCACCCCCGCGGACCGTGGCGGCCTGTCGATTTCCTGCGGCCCACCGGCACGCGACGGCGGGCCGTGGGATTACGACGCCGAGTACGACCTGGGCGACGACGCCGCACTGGCCGCCGAAGCCCCACACGAATCCAAGGACGCCTGATGCCGATCGAAAGCCTGCAGGATCGCGCCGAGCAGCTGCTGCTCGACGCCGGGATCCTTCCCGTCATCACCGCCGACAGCGTGGACCAGGGCCGTCGCATCGCCGAGGCGTTGCTGGATGGCGGTTTGAAATCGCTGGAGCTCACACTGCGCACGCCTGCCGCGCTGGAGACGCTGGCCACGCTGAAGCACGAGCTGCCCGACATCGTCATCGGTGCCGGCACCGTGCTCAACGACCAGCACATCCGCCAGTCCATCGACGCCGGCGCCGACTTCCTGGTCACGCCCGGCACGCCGACGACGTTGGCCGATGCGCTCGCGCAGGCGCCGATCCCGGTCGTGCCCGGCGGCGCTACCCCCACCGAGTTCCTGTCGCTGATGGCGCACGGGTTTCGCGTCTGCAAGCTGTTCCCCGCCACCGCCGTGGGCGGACTGGCGATGGTCAAGGGTCTCGCCGGTCCGCTGGCCGGGCTGAAACTGTGCCCGACCGGCGGGATTGGTGAAGGCGACGCCGCGCAATTCCTGTCGCAGCCCAACGTGCTGTGCATCGGCGGCTCGTGGATGGTGCCGAAGGACTGGATCGCAGCGGGCGACTATCGCCGCGTCCGCGACAGCGCCAAGAACGCGGCGAAGCTGATCGCCGAGGTCCGCGCGCGCGGATAGGCGCTGCGCGGAGCATGGCGCCATGCGTCGCGCCCACCGCCATCGGCAAGCAGGTTGCGCCACCCGAGACCCGCGCTAAGGGATGAGCGCTGCTTGTCGCGTGGTCTCGATGCGGTAGCCATCGCGCCGCCAGTGCAAGGCCTGCAGGCCATACCACGCCACCAGCAGCACGCCCAGCTGCCACTCCAGCGCGTTTTCCAGCCGATCCTGCACATCGCTGCCGCCGATGGCGGCCAGTGCCGCGACATGCAGCAGGCCCAGCGACAGCATCGCCACGCAGACCGCCTGCATGCCCATGCGCAATGCGCGCGGCAACGTGCCGCTACGGATCGCCATGCGCAGGAAGACCAGCTGTGCGACATAGCTGCTGCCGAAGAACACGTTCACGCCGTAACGCCGCAGGAACCGGTACGCAGCACCCTCGGTGCCGAGGAAGGTCGCATAGACCGCCAGCGCGATTGCCGCCAGGACGCCCAGCACCAGCAGCATGCGCGCACCCTGCCCCAGGGTACGTGCCCATCTCGCCGACAGCCACCAGTGCAGTCCCACCAGCAATGCGCATGGCAGGACCAGCAGGCGGAACAGGTGGTTGCCCAGGCCATGTCGTGCAGCGCGGCTGATCGAAGTACAGCCTTCGATGTAGGGCACGCAGGCCGGCACGTGTCCTGCCTGGACCGAGATCACCAGCGCCAGGTGCGCCGCCACGGTCAGCGTGAGCGCGATCGCCAGCGGCAAGGGCCACAGGGCAACGCCGCGCCGGAACATCAGGCCAGCACCGATGCGGCCATGCGCAGGACGACCACAACCAGGACGGCGAGCAGCAACAACGCGCCCGGCAGCAAGGTCAAGGCCATGCCGAAGGCACGCCCACCGGCGCCCGAGGGGTACCCCCGGTAGAACAACACGCGTCCCACGCAAAACAACACCGCCGCGACCGGCAGCAAGGCCAGCCACGCGCCATCGACCACGGCCGCGAATGCCAGGAATGCGCCGCAGGCCAGAACCGATTGTTCCAGGGTGTTCTGCAGGAACGCGACCTTGGTGGCCAACACGGGGCTCGGCGGGCCGGCGGCGGCTCCGGCGATGTCGTCGCGCGAGCGTCGGCGTCCCGTCGACACCATGCCGATCGCCACCAGCAAGCACGACAGCACGAATGCCGCAGCCTGGGCCGCGAAAGCAAGGCGATTCGCCACGTCGCCGGGAAACACGAACGCACGTGGCAGCAGGAGATGGCCTGCGGCGAAACACACCAGCACCACGACCAGCGCAAGCGAAGTGCGGGTGCGGATCAGGTGTTCTTCGCGCGCCATGTCCACCATGCACCGAGCTTAGGTGGCGGCGACGCCCGCTGCAAACGGCCGTCGCCTTGCGCGGCATCCCGCAGCGTTACGGCGCCGCGATCTCCACGCTGGCCGGCAGCGATGTGATGCGCAGTTCGTTCCCGTCCCATTGCGCCGGCTGGCCGTTGATGGTGGTCGCGCCCGGTACACCTTCGTACGGCCATGGCAAGACCAGTCCGCCATCGGGCAGGCGCAGGCCTTCGCCCGCTTCCAGCCGCAGCGTTCCACCGTCGCGACGCAGCGAGAAGCGCAGGTCGCCCTGCGGCGTGCGCATGCCTTCGATCGAAACGCCCGTGCCGTCCAGCCACGCCGGCGGCAGGCCGGCGGCCAGCACGATGCTGTCGTCGCTCTCGCGCGGATACGCGAACATCTCCAGCGCCGAGCGCATGAAATCCGAGGCCACCCACGCATGCGGCAGGTCGCCGAGGAAGAACGGCGTGCGCGGCGTGCTCGACACCACCTCGCCCCACTGGTTCCAGCCATGCGGCGCGCGGTGGTCGAAGAACCAGTCGAACACTTCCTCCGCTCGGCCACGCCAGCCCAGCCGCACCATCGCCGCCACGTTGCGCCATTCGTAAGGCGTGTAGTCCTTCCACGGCGTGATGCCGTCGCGACGCTCGACGAACTCGCGCCAGTAGCGTTCGAACGTGCCGCGCAGCAGGTCCTGCGGCAGCCAGTCCTGTTCGCCGCCGGGCGCCAGCGCGATCGTGGTCGAGGTCGGGTCGAAATCGCCCAGTTCGGCCGCACCGGGCAGGAAGTCGATGCCGTGCAGGCGCGTGGCCGCCAGCAGCGACGCCATCAGGTCGTCGCGGAACTGGTCGCGTCCGGCAACCAGGCGCGGCAGCTCGTCGGTCCTGCCCAGTGCCTCGGCCACGGTCACCGCATCCTTGTAGCCGCGCAGCGCCCAGAAATTGTCCCAGTACGAGTGCATCGGCTTGGCCGAATAACCCTCGTGGCTGATCGACGCCGGCATCATTCCGTAAAAGGCCTCGTTGACGCGGCGGTTCGCCGCGGTCCGCTCGCTGGCGCGCAACACCTCCATGTACTCGAACGCACCCAGCACGTGCGGCCACATCCTTTCGAGGAAGTCGGTGTCGCCGGTGTAGCGCCAGTACTCGGCGATGTTGTAGATCAGCTCGCCATGGCTGTCGTTCTCCGGTACCGGGTCGCTGCCGCGGTCGTCCACGCAGCACGGCACCATGCCGTTGTCGAACTGGTACGGCGCATACCACTCGACGTATTCTTTCACCACATCCTCGCGGCCCATCCGCAGCAGGCCTTCCGAGATCATCGCGCCATCACGGATCCAGCTGCGGGCATACGACCGCGTGCCCGGCTGCAGGCGCGGCCCGATCCGCGAGATCAGCATGTGGGCCAGCGCGGTGCGCAACGCGTCGGCGACCGGCTGCGCCTGTTCCGGCACGGTGATGCCCACTTTGCCGAGCTTGTCGCGCCACTCCGCCGCCACGCCGTTCTGCAGCACGTCGGCATCCCACCAGCGCCGCGCCAGCCCGGCGTTGCCGGTCATCGGGATCATCACCTGGATCTCGCGCGTCTCCCAGCCACGCAGGCGCAGGTTGTACAGCGAGGCACCGGAGGCCAGGCCGGTCTCGTCCTGCACCCGCGCCACCGTGGGGAAGCGACCCGAAGCGAGATGCGTGGACGCCATGCCGGCGTCGAACGGCGACGCGAAGACCGCATCGGGCACCTGCTTGGCGAATACGCGCGGCACGCCGGCCACCGTGGCGATGGCGCCGTCGATCGACAGCGACTCGATGCGGCTCACCCCACCCGGCGTATTGAGGAACTGCGCCGGCGGATTGACTTGGAACGGCTGCACCGCCAGCGCCAGCGTGTAGTCGCGCGTGCGCCGGCCGGGATTGGTCAACCGATAGCGGACCACCAGCTGCGACGACTGCGGCGTGCCGTGCGCGAACGCGGTGATCTTCAGGTCGAGGTCATCGCGCGTCCATTGCACGGTCGGGATCGGCAGGTAGCCGTCCTGCAGCGACTGCGTGACCTCGACGTCATGCCAGGTGGCCAGCTTGCCGTCGACGCGCAGGAACGGCTCGATGCTGAAGCCGCCCTTCGCCACTTCCACCGCCCCGTCCTCGCCGATCAGCCCCTGCTGGATGCCGCCATCCAGGCCCAGGATCGTCCAGTACGGCTGCTCGCCACTGAACCCGCGTGGATACAGGCCGCGCGGCGACTCGGCCGCGATCGCCTTGATCACTTCGTTCGGATGCGACGAGAACGCCAGCGGCTGCACTTCGAACCGGTGCAATGCGTAGCCGGCAGCAGTGCCTTCCTGCAGGTCGAGCGCGATGTAGCGCGCTTCCGATTCCGGCAGCGCGATCCAGTCGCTGCCGCCATTGCCCTGCGCGACACGTCGCACGCTGCGCCAGTGTTCGCCGTCTTCGGACAGCGATACGCCGTAGTGCGACGCATGCCGCCCCTCGCCCCAGCCCAGGCGCAGGCCGCCGAACTCGCGCACGCGCCCCAGGTCGAAGACCAGGCGCTGCGGTCCGGCGGGCGCTTCCCAGGCGCTGTCGGCATTGCCATCGACGGACGCCATCGCGTCGAAGGCAGGCACGGTCGACATCGCCGCCACCGGCACCAGCGGCGAGCCGTCGTCCACCGGCAGCGGCTCGAACACCAGCTGGTCGAAGCAGACCGATCCCTTGCCACCGACGTTGTTGTAGATCGTGTATTCCAGCTTCGCGCTTTCGCGCAGCACGTCGTCCGCGCCTGGCCCCCAGGCCTTGTCGATGTGGCGCTTGCGGTAGGCCACTTCGGTCCAGTCCTTCGGATAGTCGTACTTCGGCCGGTTGACCCACCACACGTTGTCGCCGCTGGCATCGACCAGCTTGAACTGCAGGTCGTTGTCCGGCGAATCGCCACGCAACTGGAAGGTGAAGCGGTAATTCTCCGGATAGGTCATCGGCAGGTCGCGCTGGATGCCGACATAGCCGGACACACCGTTGAAGTCGTAGTCCAGGCACAGCGCCCTGCCCTCGACGCCCGCCACGCTGCGGATGCTGCCGCTGACCTGGTTGGAGGTGACGACGCGCCATTGGCTGGCATCCTCGAATCCGTCGAGCAGCCTTGCATCGTCCTGCGCCTGCACCTGCGCCGCCGACATCGCCAGCAACGCAACGATCACACGGGTGGTCTTCACGATCATCAGCCCTTGATACTCCCTAGCAGCAAACCCTGGATGTAGTAGCGCTGCAGCAGCAGGAACAGCAGCAGCACCGGCACCACCGTCACCACGGCGCCGGCCATCATCATCTCGACTTCCATGATGTGCTCGCGCGACAGCGCCGCAAGCGCGACCGGCAGCGTGTAGTGCTCCTGGTCGGTGAGCACGATCAACGGCCACATGAAGTCGTTCCACGCGGCCATGAAGGTGAAGATGGCCAGCGTGACCAGCACCGGCTTGAGCATCGGCAGCACGATCTGGAAGAAGATCCGCAGCTCGCCTGCACCGTCGATGCGCGCGGCTTCCAGCAGTTCGTCCGGGATGCTGCGCGCGTACTGCCGCACCAGGAAGATGCCGAACACGGTCGCCAGCGCCGGCACGATCACGCCTGCGTAGGTATTCACCAGCCCCAGCTGTTTCATCAGCAGGAACAGCGGCAGCATCGCCACTTGCGCCGGGATGACCAGCGCCGCCAGCAGCAGTTGGAAGGTGCGGTCGCGACCCACGAAACGCAGCTTGGCGAAGGCGTAGCCCGCCATCGCGTTGACCAGCAGCGACAGCACGGTGATGGTGCCGGCCACGAACAGGCTGTTGACGAAGTTGCGCGCCGCATCGGTGCGCGCGAACAGGGTGCGGTAGTTGTCCAGCGTCACCTCGCCCGGCAACAGCGGCGGCGGGAAACGGCTGGCTTCGCCCATCGGCATGAACGACACCGACAGCATCCACAGCAGCGGCGCCAGGCTCAACAGCGCAAGCACCGCCAGCGCACCATTGACCAGCCAGGCATGGCTGCGCGACTCGCCGACGTCCCGTTCGGTCGCCACGCTCATACCAGCGCCCGCCTGCGGCCGAACCGCACCAGGACCGCCGTCACCGACAGGATGATCAGGAACAGCAGGAACGCCACCGCCGAGGCGCGGCCGAGGTTCCACCACTTGAAGCCTTCCTCGAACATGTAATACAGCACGCTGACCGTGCTCTGCAGCGGATCGCCACGGGTCATCACGTAGGGCTCGGCGAACAGCTGGAAATAGCCGGAGATGGTGATCACGCCCACCACCAGCAGCACCGGGCCGAGCATGGGCAAGGTGATGTGCAGGAACTGCCGCCACTTCGAGGCGCCGTCGATGCGCGCGGCCTCGTACAGGTCCTGCGGGATCGCCTGCAGGCCGGCCAGCAGGATCACCATGTTGTAGCCGAAGTTCTTCCAGGCCGCGAACAGCATGATGGTCGGCATCGCCCAGCGTGGATCGCCCAGCCAGTCGACCGGATCGATGCCGACGTGGCCCAGCCCCCAGTTCACCAGCCCGTAGCTGGTATGGAACAGGTAGCGCCAGATCACCGCCACCGCGACGACGGTCGTCACCACCGGCGCGAACAGCGCGGTGCGGAACAGCGGCTTGAAGCGCGCCACCTTCGCGTGCAGCAGCAGCGCCGCACCCAGCGACAGCGCGATCGACAGCGGCACGCCGACCACCACGAAATAGGTGGTGTTGCCGAGGGCCTTCCAGAACATCGGCGTCTGCAACAGCTCGATGTAGTTGCCCAGCGCGACGAAACGCAGGTGGCGGCTGTCGGCGAGTGCGTACAGGTCGAAGTCGGTCAGGCTGAGCAGCAGCGCGGCGAGCACCGGCAAGCCGAAGAACACCAGCAGCACGACCAGCGCCGGCGCGGCGAAGACCCACCCGGCGAGACTAGCGCGCATGCCTGTGCCCCCCGTCGGCACGATCTTCTCCTTCCCCCGCCAGCGGGCGAGGGTCGGGATGGGGGTACGTTCCGACGCGACGACAACCATCTCGCCCGCCTCGCCCCCACCCCAGCCCTCCCCCGCACGCGGGGGAGGGAGTCGCCATGTGCGCCTCGCGCGCTTCTGCCCCTTCCCCCGCCTGCGGGGGAAGGTCGGGATGCGGGTACGTTCCGACGCGACGACAACCATCTCGCCC
>NZ_SMTF01000014.1 GCF_004357985.1 Luteimonas aestuarii
ACGGTCGATGCCGACGCGACCGGCACGCTGCGCAACGTGGTGACCGCCAGCACACCGCCGGGCGGCACCGATCCGGAGCCCGAGTGCACGGCGTGCGAGACCGAGCATCCGGTCGTGCCAGCGTCGATCGCCGTGGCGAAGTCGTCCGATCCTGGCAGCGGTGCCGAGGTGCGCGCGGGCGATGTCATCGCCTACACGCTGACGGTGACCATCGAAAATTCCGCGACGGTGGAGTTGCTGACCCTCGACGACACCCCGGGCCAGGGCCTGACGTTCGGCGCGGTGACCAGCGCGGGCGCGTTCACCTGCGCGGGCGCACTGACCTGCACCTTGCCGGCGGGCACCCTGCCGGGCACGTACGCGCTGACCTACACCGCGACCGTCGATCCCGACGCCAGCGACATCGTCAGCAACGTGGTCGTCGCCAGCGGCGGCACCGGCGTAGGCGGCGCGCCGCCGGTCTGCGCGAGCTGCAGTACCCAGCATCCGCTGCTGGACCCACGCGTGGTGATCGCCAAGAGCGCTGCGCCGGGCGAGGACCAGGAAGTGCGCGTCGGCGACATCATCGAGTACACGCTCGCAGCGACGGTCGAGAACTCGGTCACGCGTGCGGAAGTGCGTCTGGTCGACACACTCGGGCCGGGCCTGGCATTGGGCGGATTGCCGGCGGGTTGCTCGGCCCAGGGCGCTGGCATCGTCTGTGTCCTGCCAACGGGCACGGTGCCGGGGCTGTACACCTTCGTCTACACGGCGACAGTGACCGCGGACGCCAGCGGGCGGGTATGGAACACGGTCGTCGGCGAGTCGGATGGTGCCGAGGTGGCGTGCACGGTCTGCGAAACCAGTCATCCGCTGTCTGACAGCGCAGACCTGCGCATCGTCAAGGCGGCGGGTGTGCGCAACGTCGCCGTCGGCGATCTGGTGCGCTACACGCTGACGGTGCAGAACGTGGGCACGGTGAACGTCAGCGACGCGACCATCGTCGATGCGCCGCCGGCCGGGTTCACCTATGTCGAAGGTTCGATGGCGGTTGCCGACCGGGACGGCGCGTTCACGCTGGAAGGCCGACATCCCTTGCGCATCGGGGGCATCGACATCGATGCCGGTGGCCAGGCAACCATCGTCTACCTGCTGCGCGTGGGCGCCGGTGTGCGTGCCGGTTTGCACGTCAACGAAGCGGTCGCCGTCGACGGGGCGGGCAATGCGATCTCCAACATTGCGACCGCGCAGGTGACGCTCGACGACGATCCGCTGCTCGACGACAGCCTGATCTTCGGCACGGTCTTCGACGACCGCGACGGCGACGGCTGGCAGGACCGCGCCGACCTGAGTGGCGTGCGTATCCAGGGCGGTTTCCTGCCGGGCACCTACGTCGCTGGCTCGACCACGATCGATCGTGGCGTTGGGCCGCAGTCGGTCCCGGACGCCAGTGCGCCGTTGCTGCACGGCATCGAGGTGGGTGCGATCACGGCGCGCCAGTCCGAAGGCGACCCGGTCGAGGCGCACCGCGTCATCGTCCGCCAGCGCCTGCGGTCGGCCGACTTCACCGACGACTTCGTGCTGACCAGCGCCCAAGGCATCACGGTGCGTATGGACGCGGCCGGCAACACCCGGATCGAGCGTTCCGGCGACGCGGCAAAGGGCCTCACGGCAGCCGAACCGGTGGTCGAACGCGAGGTGTCGGCTGTCGACGGCGGATATGAAGTGGCGTACGTCATTTCCAACGCCGGCATCGACGAGCGCGGCATCCCTGGTGTCCGCATCGCATCGGTGGAGGGCCTGCTGATCGAGACCGACCAGTACGGACGCTTCCACCTGGCAGACGTGCATGGCGGCGACTGGGGGCGCGGACGCAACTTCCTGCTCAAGGTCGACCCGGCCACGCTGCCGCAGGGCACCGTGTTCACCACCGAGAACCCGCGCGTGCGTCGCGTCACGCCCGGCATCCCCGTGCGCTTCGATTTTGGCGTGCAACTACCGGTGCAGGTGTTGCCGGGCGGCGAACGCAGGCTGGAACTGGAACTGGGCGAGGTGATCTTCGCACCGGGCAGTGCCGAGGTGCGGGAGCCGTGGCTGCCGGCGATCCGCCGCATGGCCGAGCGAGTGGACGCGTATCGCGGTGGCGAGGTGGTGATCGTTGCCGATGGCAGCAGCGAGGCGCTGGCGTTCGCCCGTGCCGCCGCAGTGCGCGACGTGCTGCAGGGCATGGTCGGCGCCGAGGCGCGGGACGCCGTCAGCGTGGTCCTGCGTACCGAGGTCAACGATCCGCACAGCGTGGTCGCAGGCGTGGATGCCGCTGGCGCGTTGCTCGGAACGGTGCTGTTCGACACCGACAGTTCGAGTATCCGCCCGGAATTCGGGCCTCTGCTCGACGCGGTCGCCAAGCGGCTCGAGGCCCTCGGCGGCGGCGTGGTGGCGATCGTCGGCCACACCGACGTGCGTGCGTCACACGCCTACAACACCGCGTTGGGGTTGCGACGCGCCACGTCCGTGCAGCAGGCACTGGCGCAGCGCTTGAGCCCTGAGGTCCGCGCCCGGGTGCGGGTGGAGTCAAGCAGCGATCCGACGGCCCCCGTCGGCACGGAACGCAGGTGAGGGGGATCCGGATCATGAAGATGAAACTGCTCGACAAGACCCTGGCCGGCATCCTGGCCGGCATGTGTGCCACCACGGCGGCGCAGGAACCGGTGGCGGCACCCGTCGGGATCGAATGCAACGACGACGGCTGCCAGGGCGCGGAGGGTGAACTGGTGTTCCGGCTGCGCACGCGCAGCTACGACCAGCCGGTGACCACCGGCACCAGCGAACGCTCGTCGTCGGAAGCACTGCAGCCCGATCGCCGGGTTTCGATCGCGCTCGAACCACCCGGGCGCGCGGTGGCCAGCGGCACGTTTTCGGTACAACTGCCGGGCGGCGGCGCGATCTGGGCGACCGAGGATCCCGACCTCGGCATGCCGGAGCTCGCGATCAGCGCGCCGACGATGGTCGCCTTCGATGGCGGGCGGATCATCGAGCCGGTGCGCTTCTTCGTGCGCGGCAACTACACGGCGTTCGTCGACCGCTACGAACTGGCCCTGTATCGCGGCACGGACGGCGACCTGATCGCACCGGTCGCGCGGCTGGAGCTGCCGGTCGAGGCCGCGGCGCAAAGCGAATGGGACGGTGCTCTTCCGGCCGGCCTGCGCCTGCGTGCCGGCGACGAGCTGGTCTACGTGCTGCGCGCCTACGATGCCGACGGCAACTTCGACGAGACCTCGCCGCGCAAACTGCAGCTGGTCCGTCCCGAGGAGGCCGAACGCAGCCGCGCCCAGTTGCGTGCGGGTGCCGAGCGTTCGTTCGGCACCGCGCTGAGCGCCGACCAGGCGCTGACCCGGCAACTCGTGGACGATGCTTTCGGTGGCAACGGCCTGCGCCAGCAGAACATCCCGATCTACGGCTCGCGGGTGCGCGTGCAGGGTCGCAACCTGCCCGAAGGCCATGGGCTGCGCATCAATGGCGAACGCTATCCGGTCGATCTGGAACGCAAGTTCGTTGCCGAATACCTGGTGCCGGTGGGCCAGCACCGCTTCGAGGTGGCACTGGAAGGTGCCGACGGCACGCAGCCGACGCGACACACGCTCGATGTCGACGTCAGCGGCCGCTACTTCTTCGGCACGGCGCTGGCGGATGTCACCGTCTACCAGAACCACGCCAGCGGCGCCGGCCGCTCGCTGGCACTGGCCGGACGCGACGACGACATCCTCAGCGATGGACGGCTGGCGTTCTATGGCAAGGCCAAGGTCGGCGGCAAGTACCTGGTCACCGCCCAGGCCGACACCCGGGACCGCCCGCTGGAAGACCTGTTCAGTGGATTCACGTCGGCCGACCCGCAGGACGTGTTCCGTCGCCTGGATCCGGACCTGTACTACCCGACCTACGGCGACGACTCCAACGTCTGGCGCGACGTCGACACCATGGGGCGCTTCTATCTTCGCGTGGACTGGGACAAGAACCAGGCGCTGTGGGGCAACTTCGCCACCGGCCTGACCGGCACCGAGTACGGACAGTATTCACGCGCCCTGTACGGCGCCGCGCTGGACTGGCGCTCGCGCGGCACCAACGCCTGGGGCGACCCGGTGACGCGGCTGCGTGCGTTCGCCTCCGAAGCCCAGACGGCGCCTGGCCACAGCGAGTTCATCGGCACCGGGGGCAGCCTGTACTACCTGCGCCATACCGACCTGCTGCCCGGTTCCGATCGCGTGGTGCTGGAGGTTCGCGACCGCACTTCCGGGCGCGTGGAACACCGCGTGGACCTGCTGCGCGGGGCCGATTACGAAATCGACGAGTTGCAGGGGCGGATACTGCTGTCGCGTCCGCTGGCGCAGATCACCCGCCACAACTTGCCGACGTTGACCCGCGACGCGCCGCTGGACGGTTTCGAGCAGCGCCTGATCGTCGACTACGAGTGGGTGCCCACCGACTTCGATGCCGACGAAATCGCCGCCGGCGTGCGTGGCAAGCACTGGTTCGGCGACCACGTGGGCGTGGGCCTGACCTACGTGGACGAGAACCGCGCGGGCGAGGACTACACGCTGATGGCGGCCGACGTGACCCTGCAGGCGGGCAGGGGCACCTACCTCAAGCTCGAGCACAGCCGCACCGAATCCACCAGCGCGCCGGTGTTCTTCTCCGACAACGGCGGCCTCAGCTTCACCCGCATCAACCCGGCCGGCCCACGCGAAGGCGAGGCCAGTGCCGTCGAGGCGCGTGTGAACTTCCAGGAACTGGGTTGGGCGACCCAGCCCTGGAGCATGGGGGCGTGGTGGCGGCAAGTGGATGCCGGCTACTCGATCTCGCGCTTCGACACGGGCGCCGAAATCGAGGAGTACGGCGCCGAGGTCCTCGGCCAGTTCACTCCCAACCTCGGCGTGTACGCGCGCTACAGCCGTGCCGAGCGTGCCGGCGACGCGTTGACCCAGACGCAGGCGACCGCGGAATGGCGGATCGGCGACTTCGACGCGCTGGCGTTCGAACTGCGCCGGGTCGAGGAGCGGCGCGGCATGCTCGATGCCGCCGGACTGCTCGGTGCCGTGCGCTACACCCGCCGTTTCGGCACCGCGTTCGAGCTGTACGGGACTGCCCAGCTCACGCTCGACGACGACAGCGGTGCGTATGCCGACAACGATGCCTTCACCCTGGGCGGGCGCTACAACTTCGCCAACCTGTCCACGCTGGGTGCCGAACTGACCACCGGCGACCGTGGCGACGCGGCGAAGGTCAGCGGCGAATGGCGGCGTTCTGCGCAGCAGAGCTTCTACGGCAGCTACACCTATTCGACCGACCGCAGCGACTACGACCCGCTGTTCAATCCCAATGCGCAGAACGGCTGGACCCTCGGCCAGCGCTGGCGGCTGTCGAACCAGGTCAACCTGTTCAACGAAAGCCAGTTCCTGACCAATCGCCGCGAGAGCGGCCTGGCGCACACGTTCGGCATGGATTTCTATCCGGCCTACGGGTGGAACCTCGGCTTCACGCTGAGCGATGGCGAACTGACCAACCGCAGCGGTGACGAGGTCGACCGGCGCGCGATCAGCGTCAGCGGCGGCCGGACGTCGATCGATACCAGCTGGCAAAGCAAGCTGGAATGGCGTGAGGACACCGGCGCCGAGCGCGTGACGCAATGGGTGAGCACCTCCCGACTGACCCACAAGCTCAACGAGAGCTGGCGGATCGCGGCGCGGCTCAACTATGCCGACACGCGGGACGACCTCGATCCCACGGCCAGCGCGAAGTTCATCGAGGGCAACTTCGGCTTCGCCTGGCGTCCGTGGAACAGCACGCGCTGGGGCCTGTTCGGGCGTTACACCTACCTGTACGACCTGGCCACCCTGGGCCAGCTGGGCGGCGCGCAGTACGACCAGCGGTCGCAGGTGCTATCGCTGGAAGGCGTGTATCGGCACGACCAGAACTGGGAGTTCGCCGGCAAGGTGGCGCGGCGCGAGGGCGAGGTGCGGTTCGGTCGCGGCACCGGCGACTGGTTCGATTCGGCCACGACGTTTGCCGCCGCGCAGGTGCGCTACGAACTGGTCCATCGCTGGCACGCGATGGCCGAGCACCGCTGGCTGGACGTCGACAACGGCGGCACGCGCCGCGGCTGGATGGCCGGCATCGATCGCGACATCAGCCGCAACTTCCGCGTCGGCGCCGGCTACAACTTCACCGAGTTCAGCGACGACCTGACCAATTTCGACTATGACCACAAGGGCTGGTTCCTGAACTTTGTGGGGAGCTATTGATGAAGACTTGCAACCATCGCTTCGCCTGCAGCCTGCTGCTGGCGGCCGGCCTGGCCGTCGCGCACCAGCCGCATGCGCATGCCGCTGCCTATGCCACCGGCGGCAGCGGGCAATACCGCAACGAAATCCTGTGGCTCACCTGGGGCGGCGGAACCAATGGCGTCAGCGGCGTCACCTTGGTCAATGGCGCCAGCACGTCGGCCACGATCGCGGTGACCGGAACCCAGGACCTGGTGCTCGAGTGCAGCCTGTCCGGCATCAGCGGCGCCATCGAGAGCTATCGTCCCGGCACCTGGACCGGCGATGCGCTCGACGACATGTACAACATCGGTGGCACCGGCGCGGCCAACCAGCTCATCGCCGGCATCATGGGCAGGAGCGGTACCCATAGCTTCACCGTGGAGTGCCAGGCGACGCTGGGCGGCCAGCCATACCGGATCCCCGGTCTGGTGATGGCGGATGCGGAGTCGATGAACACCACGACCGAGTATCTGCAAGGCACCGCAGCGGGCCAGTGGAACGTGGTCGAGGTGTACGCCGGCAACGGCAACCGTTACGACGCGCGCAAGTTCAATGTCGCCGGTGGGCTCCAGTCGATCCGGTTCGGCAATCCCGGCGGTGAACAGAGCGGCACGACCAGTCCGGCGGGCGTGACCTTCCTGACCTTCGACGAGGCGGCCTATGGTCCCGGCGAGTCGATCTCGATGCAATTCGAGATCCTCGGTGGCGGCAACACCGCCATCGCGATCGGATTACTGGCGCCGGCCGCCGATTTCGGCGATGCACCCGCCAGCTACGGAGACGCGGAGCACCTGCTGCGCGGGCTGGTGGCCGAACCCGATGGGTTGGTCCCGGACGCGCCTGCGGTGAACATCAACGCGCCTGGCTTCCAGCTTGGCCAGCTCGCGCCGCCCAACAGCGGTTTCCTCGGCAGCACCGGACCCGATGGCGAGCCCGGCTCGCAGTACAGCGTGGACGCCGATGGCGACGACAACAGCGGCAGTGCCGGCCCTGCCGAAGAGGATGCGTGGCCGTCCGGCGAGACCCTCGCGATCACGGCGACCGCCCAGCAGATCAATCGCAGCGTCGCCTGCGTGGGGACGGGCATGGTGGCGGGTTGGATCGATTTCGATCGCAGCGGGACGTTCGATCCCGGTGAGCGCGCGCAGGCGGCGTGCAGCGGCGGCGCGGCGGCATTGTCGTGGACCGTGCCTGCCGACGTCTCGCCCGGTCGCAGCTACGTGCGCCTGCGCTATGCCAGCAACCCCGCCGAGGTGCAGTCGCCCACCGGCGAAGCGGCGGATGGCGAGGTCGAGGACCACGCGATCGAAATCCAGCTGGCGGTGGACCTCTCTCTGGACAAGGCGGTCACGCCGACCACCGCGACCATCGGCCAGGTCGTGGATTACACGGTGACGGTGGGGAACGCCGGCCCGTTCGCGGCGGATGGTGCGGTCGTGACCGATCCGCCCGTGGTCGGTCTCGACTGCGCCCCGGTCTCGGCTGTGGCCTGCAGCGGCAGCGGTGGTGCGCAGTGTCCCGCCACGGCCACGATCGGCGACTTGCAGGGGACAGGGTTGGTGATCCCGGCGCTGCCCGTAGGCGGCGAACTGGTGCTCCAGTACCAGTGCACGGTGGTCGAGCCGGGGCCTTGATGCGCGGTCCCGGCGCGATGACTCGCGCGACAATGCGCCGACTGCCGCAGGTGGGTCGGCGTCCACCACCGGTCTGGATCCGCTCTGGACGGGCGGACCCACCTTGCGTGGGGGGCTCCCGAAGCGTTGGCAGACGCATTGCGGTCGGCAGGGACGACACATCCATTTACCGGTGCGTTCGGGATTTCAGTTGGCTCCTGACGCCAATCGGGTCGTAGCCAAGGGGAACAGCGGGGGATCCCGGGGCCGCTGCACGCCGATCGCCGCCACACAGTCAGGTCGGCCGGCGGTACGCCGAGGAAAGCGCCAGCTTAGCCTTCGGATTCGGTCATTCACCGAGTTCGGTATCCCTCTCGAGCGTCCCGATGCCCAGCCGGAGGTCGCGCCGGAACCGGGCCGTGCAACCAGGGTGGGCCGGCCCGGCAGCGAGTGGAATACCCTTGCGCCAAGGCGCGTGCGGTTCCCGGCGCCATCACGGAAGCGCACAGCATGCAATTGGGCGTCAAACATCGTGTGGTGGCCATAGGCCTGGTAGCGGCGTGGGTCGTGCTGCTGGGCGTCACTGCATGGCGCCATGGCCTGGTTGCGCAGGCGGACATGGCGATCATCTTCATCGTCCCGCTGTTGTTCGCTGGCCTGGTACTGGGGCGGACCGGCATCTGGGCGACGATGGCCAGCTACCTGCCGATCCTGGCGCTGGGCACCTGGGTCGATGCGAAGAGCGCTGCCGGGGGGCTGGCGATGGACCAGGCGCTGTCCACGGTGGCGCAGCCGACGCTGGCGTCACTGATCGTGGCGCTGATCCTGGACAGGCTTGCCAGCAAGATGGAACGGGGCAAGCGCTTGAACCGCGATCTCGCCGCGATCTGCGCCAGGCTGGAGGACGAGATCCGCGAGCACCAGCGGTCGCATATGCAATTGGTGCATTCGCAGCGGGTCGATGCGCTGGGGCGCCTGGCCAGCAGCGTGGCCCACGACTTCAGCAACCTCCTTGCGGTAATACTTGGCTATGTCCATCACGTCGAACGCGTGGCCGGCGACAACAGCGAGTTGCGCGGGTTCCTGGATGACATGAAGCGGGTCACGCGACGTGGGCAGGAACTCAACTCGAAGCTGCTGACCCTCGCGCGCAGCGACGAGCTCGACATCGAGACCTTCGATGCCGGCGAGGTTGTCGAACGGTTGCAGCCCTTGCTGCAGCGGATGTTCGCGCCGGGGGTGGTGCTGCAGATGGAACGGGCGACAGGGGCGGCGCCCGTGCGACTTGATCGTGCCGGGTTCGAGGCGGTGTTGTTGAACATGGCCAAGAATGCCGACGACGCGCTTGGTGGCAGCGGCGAGTTCCGCCTGCGCACCCAGGTCGCCGGCGACGAGGTCTGCGTGCTCGTCGAGGACACCGGGCGTGGCATGAGTGCGGAGACCGCGGCACGCGCTTTCGAGCCGTTCTTCAGCACCAAGCCGCGTGGGCAGGGCACCGGTATCGGCTTGGCCACGGCGTACCGCGTTGTCACCGAAGCCGGGGGGCGGATCGACATCGAAAGCGCGCCCGGCGAGGGCACGCGATTCAAGATCACCCTGCCGGTGGTGCACGGATGAGGTCGGGATTCACCGCGCCACGTCGCGTTCGTGCCGGGACGCGCGCGCCTTGTCGATCAGGTGCTGGTAGTCCGGTTCCGGTCGCCGGTTGCGCGTCGTCCACAGCAGGGCGAGCAGGCAGGGCATGCTGAGCACGAGCCAGAGCCATTGCCGCCGATACCAGGGCACGGGCCGGTCCAGCCAGATCGCGACCGATTCCGACCAAGGGCCGCCCAGTTGCCTTGCCTGGACCTCGAACGCAAACCTGCCCCACGGCAGGGTGGGCAGCAGCACGTTCCGGTTGTCGCCCGCGTCGAACCACTCGCCACCCGGTGCCAGCCTGTAGCGGAAGCGAAGCTGTTCAGGGAAGGAGAGTGCGATCGCGGTGTAGCCGATCTCCAGGTTGCCCGCCCCGGCGTCGAGCCGCGCCATCCCGGCAGGGTCGAGCTCGTGGCCCGCAACGCGCACGCGTTCGACATGCGCGATCGGCGGACGCCGCTGGCGTTCGAATTGCGTGGGATCGATCACCGCGAATCCCTTGATCAGTGTGAACCACAACCGTCCCTTGGCGTCGCGCAGGCACGACGAGCCGGTGCCGCCGTTGAGTTCAGGCGGGGCGAGGCCGTCACTGCTGGACAGGATGATGAGCTCGGGACCGCGCGGACCGATGTCGCGGTCCATCATCAGGGTCACGCCGCTGTTGCCGCCCAGCCACAGGCGTCCCTCGGCATCGGGCAGGATGCAGGACACCGCATCGTCGTACAGGCCGTTGGAGGTGTCGTAGCGCCGCACCACCCCGTCGCGAATGCGGAGCAATCCGCCGCCATAGCTTCCGATCCACAGCGTGCGGCCATCGGGGTCCTCGTGCAGCCAACGCAGGAACCGGCCGCTGCCATCCTCATGCAGCCACTGCTCGACCACCCTGCCGTCGATGAGCCGGTGCGCACCGTGGTTGCCGACGAACCACATGCCACCGCCGCGCGCCGGCGCCATGTACGAGATGACCATGCCGTCCAGCGCCGGCACCGGTTGCGCATCGACCACTTCGCCGCGATGGTCCACCTCCAATCGCCACATGTCGCGCAGTGTCCCGGCCCAGTACGTGCGATCCTCCGGGTTCTGCCAGATGTTCAGCGCGCTGCCTGGCGGCCACGTTCTCGCCAGTGCCAGGTGGCCATCCGCAAGCCGGCCCAGCGTGCCTTGCCAGGTGCCGATCCAGAGCCTGCCGCGGTCATCCAACGCCAGGCTGCGCACACAGTCGTTGCCCAACGTGCTCGCCAGCTCGACCGAACGCACGACGCCATTGCGGTCCCAGTGGCGCAACCCGTCGCAAGCCATGGCGAACCACATTCCACCATCGCCATCCTCTGCCACCGCGTAGCCCGGTCCGTCCATTCCAACGTCGCGCGATTGCATCAGTCCGACGCGCGATGGCCGGATGCGCCACAAGCCTTGCGTGTCCGTCCCGATCCACAGGTTGCCCTCATGGTCCGCGTAGGCCTGCCGGGCGTGCAGGTGCGCCGGGATGTCCGCGAGCGGTACCACGCGGCCGTCATCGTGCAGCAGCCACGTACCGCCGGTCCGCCACCCCGACAGCATCAGGCGTCCATCGTTCGAGAGGGTCAGGCGACTCTGTGCGGGGACAGTGTCGTGCACCTGCTTCCATTCACGGTCGACAATGTCGTAACGATGCAAGCGCCAGTCGTCGGTGATGACGAACAGGGAACGGCCCCGTCCTTCCATCGCACGGACCAGCGTGCTGCCGGCCGGAAGGGCGATAGCGACCACGGCATCGGCTTCGATTCGGGCCACTCCCCCGATGCCGGCGACATAGGCATTGCCGTCGGACATGGGCACGATGTAGCCGAATGCATCGAATGCCGACACGCGGATCCGGTATTTCAGGCTGTCGGGATCGATCTCGAATGCGCCCTGCGAGCCCACGGTCCACAGCTTGCGGCCATCGGCGGACGGACGGATGGCGTTGATCCGGCAGTCGCGTTCGCAGATATCGAGGGGGCGGAAGCTGCCCGATTCGTACATCGCGATTCCGTCGCCATGGGTGCCGATCCACAATCGGCCCTGGCCGTCCTCGTACAGGGACTGGATGCGGCTGCTGGACAGGCCTCCGGGCGTGGCGTGGAAGGTCCTGAAGTCCTGCCCGTCAAAGCGGACCAGGCCGCCGTAGGTACCGATCCACAAGTAGCCATCGCGCGCCTGCAGCAATGCGTTGACGCTGGCTTGCGGCAGGCCTTCCTCGATGCCGTAGCTGCGGTGGGAATCGACATGGACCGGCTGGGCCTGGCCGACGACGCCTCCCTGCGCAGGGTGGGCCATGAGTGCCATCAGTGCGACGATCGTGCCCAGCAGGCCCAGATGCGCGCCACGGAACCGGTTCGGTTGCACCACCGTGAAGACCACCTCTGCAGGGGACGGGCAGAACCGCCTCAAGGCACTCTACTACATCGCCCACAGCCGTCGTTTCACCGGGTGCCATGGCTTTTCCGCGACGTCAGTCCTCCCTGGCCTGCAACTCCCTGAAATCCAGCCGCCGCAACTTCGGCGCCTTCCATGCCGTGGTCGCCACCACCAGCAGCGTTGCGAAGCCGCCCACCACCACGGCGGGCACCAGCCCCAGCAGCCGTGCCATTGTCCCCGCGTAGAACGCGCCGATCTCGTTCGAGGAGCCCACGAACAGGCCGTTGATCGACGACACGCGCCCGCGCATGTGGTCGGGTGTGGACAGTTGCATGATGGTCGAGCGTGTCACCACCGAAATGCCGTCGAACACACCCGACAGCAGCAGGAAGAATGCCGACAGCCAGAACAGCGTCGACAGCCCGAAGCCGATCATGCACACGCCGAATCCCGCGACTGCGAACAGCAGGATGCGGCCAGCGTTGCGTTGCAGCGGCCGTCGCGCCAGCCAGATACCCACCGCCACGGCGCCCAGTGCCGGCGCGGCGCGCAGGATGCCCAGGCCTTCCGGCCCGTAATGCAGGATGTCCTGGATGAACGCCGGCGCCAGCGAGATCGCACCGCCCAGCAGCACCGCGAACATGTCCAGCGCCAGCGCGCCCAGCAGCAGCTGGTGGCCGAAGACGAATCGCGCGCCCTCGGCGATGCTGGCGAAGATCGGCGCACGCTGCAGCTGCGGCGCGGGTTCGGTCACCTGCATGCGCAGCATCGCCACCACCGCGAGGATGGCGAACACCGCTGCCACGCCATAGGCGACCGGCTTGCCAGCGACGCCCACCAGCACGCCGCCGATGGCAGGACCGGTCACCAGTCCGCCCTGGAACACGATGCTGCCCAGGCTGGCACCGCGCACGTACTGGTCGCGTGGCAAGGTGCGTGCGAACAGCGCGTTGTAGACCGGGCCCAGGAAGGCGCGCACGCAGCCGGTCAGCGCGATCGCGGCATAGATCATCAGCGTGCCGCTGCTCTCCAGCCAGCCGGCGGCGATCGCCGCCAGCCACAGTGGCGTGATCGCCAGGCACAGGCAGGCCAGCGCGCCCAGCTTGCGCCGCGGCAGGTGGTCCACCAGGTAGCCGGCGAACGGTGCCATGCAGAAGTAGGGCAGCACTTCTGCCAGGCCGATCAGCCCCAGCATCCACGGGTCGCCGGTGAGTCCGTAGACGTGCCAGCCGACGGTCACCGCCACCATCTGGTAAGACAGGATGGTGCAGATGCGGTACAGCAGCAGGATGCGGAAGTTGCGGTTGCGCAGCGGCGCCGCGCGACTGTCCTGCGAAGGTGCCGTGGCGGCGGCGCTCACGCCATCGCGCGCTGCGCGGCCTCGCGGATGAAGGCCAGCAGCGAGGCCAGGCCATTGCTGCGCGTCGGCGAGAGGTGCTTGGCCAGGCCGATGTCGGCGATGTAGTTGGCGTTGGTGCCTGCGATCTCCCGCGCACTGCGGCCCGAGTACACCCGCAGCGCGAGGTAGATCAGCCCGGAGACGATGGCCGAATCGCTGGCGGCGTGGAAGTCGAGCCGGCTTGCATCGCCTTCGGGCACGATCCATACCATCGACTGGCAGCCGTGCAGGCGGTGCTGTTCGGTCTTCCATTCGTCCGGGAAGGGCGGCAGCTTGCGGCCGAGATCGATCAGGTACTGGTAGCGCTCGGACCAGTCGCCGAAGAACGCGAATTCGTCCTTGATGGCTGACTGGGCGTCGGCGGGGGTGGGTTCGAGTGGGAAGGGGGTGTCGTTCACGGCGCTTGGGGGTTTGATTGCGTGGCTATTGTCGCAGATGCGTTGTTGGCGGGCAGTGGTCGTCTGGTCTTGTGCGTATTGGCGTATGAATTCAGAAAAGCAACAGCATTTCGCCCGTGAACGGGCGAGTTCATTTCTTTTTGCTGGCCCAAAAAGAAACGAACCAAAGAAAAAGGGCCTTCCCCGACGGAGCTAACGATTGGGCGGGTGATACGTTGGGATTTCCCGACTCGCCATCCTGGCTCGTTCGGAAAACGCCGCACATCCATGTGCGGCGCCCTTCGGGTCTGCAACCTTTCGTCGCAACTCACGAAAAGGCCTCTAAGCCATATGCCCGGATGACGACGCCCGGCTTTTGATCTGAGTCCAGGAGCAACCATGCTGAAAGACCCGGAGGGCGGCCGGCATGGATGCCGGCCGTTTTTCGACCAGGACAGAGATGTCCTGTCGAAAAATCCCGTCGAGCCCAAACCGAAACGTTAGCTTCGTCGGGGAGGGCCATTTCTTTTGGTTACTTTTCTTTGGGCCAGCGAAGAAAAGTAACCCGCCAAAGGCGGAAGCTTCTGCTTTCAGGGATATCCACTAAAAAGAGCGATCAAATCAACCGCGCTTCCACCGCACGCCCTGCGGCGTGTCCTCCAGCAGGATGCCTTCGCCCGCGAGCTGGTCGCGGATCGCGTCGGCGCGCGCGAAGTCGCGTGCTGTCTTCGCTGCGGCGCGTTCGTCGATCAGGCCTTGGATGCGTGAGTCGTCCGCAGTCGATCCCGACTTGAACCAATCGTCCGGATCCTGCTGGAGCAGACCCAGTGCCCTGCCGGCGGCGATGAGTCGGCCGCAGGCATCGTAGGCGCGTTGGGCCTGGCTTTCGCTCGGCGCTCTTGCTGCCATCGCGGAGTTCACCTCGAGTCGTGCCAAGGAGGAAATCCGCGACACTTCGGCAAGTGCTTTCGGCGTGTTGAGATCGTCGTCAAGTGCCTGCTCGATCGTGTCCGGGACAGGAGCGGATGCCAGATCGGGTTGAGGGCGCCCGCCCACGGTTCCCTGGATCACCAGGAACTTCGTGTCACGGAGGACGCCATAGAGCCCATCCAGTGTGGATTTGGATTGCTCGATCAACGTCTCCGACCAGTCCAGCGGCTGACGGTAATGCGCCGACAGCAGGGCGTAGCGCAAGGCCTCCGGCGGGTGCGCCTGCACCAGGTCGTGGACCTTTTCGATGTTGCCCAGCGACTTGCTCATCTTCGCGCCGGACAGCGTGAGCATGCCGTTGTGCAGCCAGATGCGTGCGAACGCCTTGCCGCCGTGCGCGCATTCGCTCTGCGCCACTTCGTTCTCGTGGTGCGGGAACTGCAGGTCGACGCCGCCGGCGTGGATGTCGATGGTCTCGCCCAGGTGTGCGGCCGCCATCGCCGAGCATTCGATGTGCCAGCCGGGACGGCCGCGGCCCCAGGGCGACGCCCAGCCGGGCAGGGCATCGGAAGACGGCTTCCACAGCACGAAATCGCCGGGGTCGCGCTTGTAGGGCGCCACTTCCACGCGTGCACCGGCCAGCATGTCGTCGGGATCGCGGCGCGACAGCTTGCCGTAGCCGTCGAAGGTGCCGACGGCGAACAGCACGTGGCCTTCGGCGGCATAGGCGTGGCCGCTGTCGATCAACCGCTGGATCATCGCGATCATCTCGCCGATGTGCGCGGTGGCGGCGGGTTCGATGTCGGGTGCGGC
Organism: Luteimonas aestuarii; assembly: GCF_004357985.1. Lineage (GTDB taxonomy): Bacteria > Pseudomonadota > Gammaproteobacteria > Xanthomonadales > Xanthomonadaceae > Luteimonas > Luteimonas aestuarii. Next base: position 15,443 of record NZ_SMTF01000014.1, read on the forward strand.
ATCGCCGGTCACGCCCAGTGCGGCCATGTCGGCACGGTAGGCGGCGGCGAAGCGGTCGGTGATCGCCGAGATCGGCACGCCCTGTTCGGCGGCCGCGGCATTGATCTTGTCGTCCACGTCGGTGATGTTGCGGGCGTAGCGCAGGTTGCCATGGCGCCGCCGCAACAGCGCGGCCAGCACGCCGAAGACCACCGGCCCGCGGGCGTTGCCGATGTGCACGTAGTTGTAGACCGTGGGGCCGCAGACGTACATCGTGGGGCGGGCGGGGTCGGCCGGCTGGAACGGTTCGACGCGGCGGCTCAGGCTGTTGTAAAGGTGCAGGCTCATCGGGATGCAGGCGTGGAATCGGTCGATTCTAGCGGAGGGGGTGGGGCATGACAGCAGGGATTCAGCCCGTGCCCATCCACGACCCCCTACACTGCGGCCTGTTTTCCTTGGCGCTGCTGTTGGCCTGATGCCCCGTTCCGCCCTGCCATTGCTGACCCTGTTGCTGGCCATGCCGGTGGCCGCGGCATGGGCACAACAGGCGGATGAGCTGGTACCACAGGCCGAGAATGTCCGTACCGAGTTCGCCCAGGTCATGCGGGTCGAACCGGTTTACGAAACCTTGCGTGCGACCAGCATGGTGGAGCGCTGCGAGGCGTCCACGCCGGTGCAGGCCGAGGAAGTCAGGACCGGGTTCTCGCGGGTCATCGGTGCCGTGCGCAGCGCGCTGACGCCCGACCCGAAGGTGGAGGAAGTGGCACCGTCGGCCGGTGGCGAGTGCCGCATGGTGCCGGTGGATCGGGAGTTCCGGCGGCCCATCGCCTACGACGTCGACTACATCCACAAGGGCGTCAAGTACCGCGCCCGGCTGCCCTACGATCCCGGCAACCGGTTGCGGGTGCGGGTGTCGGTGACCCCCATCGTCTCGCAAGCGCCCTGAGCCCATGCCCGCCGCCTTGCGGCCGGGGCCCCGCCATGCGAGGATGCGCGCCGTGAACAGCGCCCTTGCCCACGCCGACATCCTCACCTCCGCCCGCATGGCGTCGGGGATGACCTCGCGTGCGCGTCGACCGGAAACCTGCCAGTAGCTGGGCCCCCGGACGTTGCCTGTCGTCATGCCGGAACCCAGCCTGAGGCTGGGTTTCTTCGTTTCTGCCTTCCCAAAACCGTCACATCGCACAACCAGGATGCCTTGATGAAGCACTTCTTGAACACGCAGGACTGGAGCCGCCAGGACCTGGATGCGCTGCTGGCGCAGGCCACGCGCTACAAGCAGGACAAGCTGGGCGATGCGCTCAAGGGCAAGTCCATCGCACTGGTGTTCTTCAATCCTTCGATGCGCACGCGCACCAGCTTCGAGCTGGGGGCGTTCCAGCTGGGCGGGCATGCCGTGGTGCTGCAGCCGGGCAAGGATGCGTGGCCGATCGAGTTCGACCTGGGAACGGTGATGGACGGCGACACCGAGGAGCACATCGCCGAGGTGGCGAAGGTGCTGGGGCGCTATGTCGACCTGATCGGCGTGCGTGCGTTCCCGAAGTTCGTCGACTGGGCCCGCGACCGCGAGGACGTGGTGCTCAGGTCGTTCGCGAAGTACTCGCCGGTGCCGGTGATCAACATGGAAACCATCACCCATCCCTGCCAGGAGCTGGCCCATGTGCTGGCGCTGCAGGAGCATTTCGGCACCACCGACCTGCGCGGCAAGAAGTACGTGCTGACCTGGACCTACCACCCCAAGCCGCTCAACACCGCGGTCGCCAACTCGGCGCTCACCATCGCCACCCGCATGGGCATGGACGTGACCCTGCTGTGCCCGACGCCCGAGTATGTGCTGGACGAGCGTTACATGGACTGGGCGCAGCAGAACGTCGCCGAGAGCGGCGGCTCGCTGGCGGTCAGCCATGACATCGAAAGCGCCTATGCCGGTGCCGACGTGGTCTACGCCAAGAGCTGGGGCGCATTGCCGTATTTCGGCAACTGGGCGCCGGAGAAGCCGATCCGCGACCAGTACACGCACTTCATCGTCGACGAAGCCAAGATGGCGCTGACCAACAACGGCGTCTTCAGCCACTGCCTGCCGCTGCGCCGCAACGTCAAGGCGACCGATGCGGTGATGGATTCGCCGAACTGCATTGCCATCAACGAGGCCGAGAACCGCCTGCACGTGCAGAAGGCGATCATGGCGGCGTTGATGCGCCCTTAGCTTCTTTGCGCCTTCCCCCACGCGTGGGGGAAGGTTGGGATGGGGGCGAGCGGCCTCCGGAAAGTTCGGCCTCGTCCCGTTGCCCCCACCCCAACCCTCCCCCGTGAACGGAGGAGGGGGTTGATCACAGAGAACATTGAAATGACCGCTTCCGAATCCAGAGATATCGTCCTCGCCTTTTCCGGCGGACTCGACACCAGCTTCTGCGTGCCCTACCTCAAGGAGCAGGGCTGGACCGTGCATACCGTGTTCGCCGATACCGGCGGCGTGGACGACGAGGAGCGCGACTTCATCGAGAAGCGCGCGGCCGAACTGGGTGTCGCCAGCCACCTCACCGTCGATGGCGGCCCGGCGATCTGGAATGGTTTCGTCAAGCCGTTCGTGTGGGCGGGCGAGGGCTACCAGGGCCAGTACCCGCTGCTGGTGTCCGACCGCTACCTGATCGTCGACGCCGCGCTCAAGCGCGCCGCCGAACTGGGCACCAATGCCATCGCGCACGGCTGCACCGGCATGGGCAACGACCAGGTGCGGTTCGACCTGGCGGTGAAGTCGCAGGGCGACTACCGCATCGTGGCGCCGATCCGCGAGATCCAGAAGCAGCATACGCAGACGCGTGCGTATGAGCAGGCCTACCTGGAAGAACGCGGTTTCGGCGTGCGCGCCAAGCAGAAGGCCTACACCATCAACGAAAACCTGCTGGGCGTGACCATGTCCGGTGGCGAGATCGATCGTTGGGAAACCCCGGGCGAGGGCGCGCGCGGCTGGTGCGCGCCGCGTTCGGCGTGGCCGGTGGAACCGCTCCGCGCGACGTTGAAGTTCGTCGATGGCGAGGCGGTCGCACTGGATGGCCACGAGCTGCCGGGCGAGAAGATCCTCGCCAAGCTCAACACGCTGTTCGCGCAGTATGGCGTGGGCCGCGGCCTGTACACCGGCGACACCACGATCGGCCTCAAGGGCCGGATCATCTTCGAAGCGCCGGGCCTGACTGCGCTGCTGGCCGCGCATCGCGCGCTGGAAGAAGCGGTGCTGACCAAGCAGCAGAACCGGTTCAAGCCCGAAGTCGCGCGCAAGTGGGTGGAGCTGGTGTACGAAGGCTTCTTCCACGATCCGCTCAAGCGCGACCTGGAAGCGTTCCTCGCGTCGTCGCAGGCCACCGTCAACGGCGAGGTGGTGCTGGAGACCCGCGGAGGCCGCGTCGATGCCGTGGAGGTGCGCTCGCCGCACCTGCTGCACGCCAAGGGCGCGGTGTATGCGCAATCGGCGGACTGGGGCGTGGAAGAGGCCGAGGGCTTCATCAAGCTGTTCGGGATGAGCTCGACGCTGTGGGCCGAGGTCAATCGGTGACCCTGGCATGAGTGGCCTGCGTATCAGCACTGACCCCGCCGAGCTGGACATCCCGATGATCCATCGCTTCCTGTCGACGCAATCGACCTGGGCGAATGGCATCGACGAGGCCCGGGTCCGGCGTTCGATCCGGCACTCCCTGTGCTTCGGCGGGTACGTGGGCACCAGGCAGGTTGCGTTCGCGAGGGTGGTCACCGATCGCACGACCTTCGCCAACCTGGTCGATGTCTTCGTGCTGCCACCCGATCGGGGCGCAGGCCACTCGAAGGCGTTGGTGCAGGCGGTGATGGGGCATCCCGACCTCCAGGGACTGCGCCGCTTCACCCTCGCGACCGCAAATGCGCACGGCCTCTATGCCGGTTACGGTTTCGCCTCACCCCGTCACCCCCACACCCTCATGGAAATCCTCGTGCCCGATCTCTATGCGGTGCCTGCATGAGCGACCTGCTTGCCGGCACCTTGCGCCATCTCGATGCGCTGGTGTCGTTCGACACCCGCAACCCGCCGCGTGCCATCGGCACCGACGGCATCTTCGACTACCTGCGCGCGCAGCTGCGCGGCTTTTCGGTCGAAGTGATCGACCACGGCGCAGGCGCGGTGTCGTGCTTCGCCGTGCGCGGCCAGCCGCGGCGCGTGTTCAACGTGCACCTGGATACCGTGCCGTCATCGCCGGCATGGACGGGCGATCCGTTGACCTTGCGTGTCACCGATGGACGCGCAACCGGCCTGGGCGCCTGCGACATCAAGGGCGCGGCGGCGGCACTCGTGGCTGCCGCGCAAGTGACGCAGGGAGATGCCGCGTTCCTGTTCACCACCGACGAGGAAGCCAACGATGCACGCTGCATCGCCGCCTTCCTTGCCCGCGACCATGGCTTCGAGGAAGCCGTCGTTGCCGAGCCCACGCAGTGCCAGGCGGTGCTGGCGCACCGCGGCATCAGCGCGGTGCGCATGGCGTTCAGGGGGCAGGTGGGGCATGCCTCGGCCGAGAATGCGCTGTCGCTCAGCGCCCTGCACAACGGGATGCGCTGGGGCACGGCCGCCCTGGATTTCGTGGAAGCGCAGCACCACGCGCGCTTCGGTGGACTGACCGGCCTGCGCTTCAATATCGGTCGCGTGGAAGGCGGCATCAAGGCCAACATGATCGCGCCCAGCGCGGAGGTGCGGTTCGGCTTCCGGCCGCTGCCGTCGCAGGACATGGATGCGCTGCACGTGCACTTGCGCGGACTGGCCAATGCCGACGCGCTGGAGGCCTACGAAGAAACCTTCCGCGGCCCGTCGCTGCCGTCGGGTGATGTCGCCCGCGCCGAGGAACGTAGGCTGGCCGCGCGCGACCTGGCAGACGAACTGGGCCTGCCGATCGGCAACGCGGTGGATTTCTGGACTGAAGCCTCGCTGTTCTCGCAGGCAGGACTGACCGCTTTCGTGTTCGGTCCCGGCGACATCGCCCAGGCGCATACCGCCGACGAGTGGGTGGCGCTGGACCAGTTGCAGGCTTACGCCGACAGCGTGGCGAGGATGCTGGGCCGAGCGGATTGAACATGGGGTGGGTCTTGGCCCGCCGATCGATGTATCCACACGGCGGGTCGAGACCCGCCCTACGCACGAACGAACGAAACAGCGATGGAATCGAATACCCAGACCCGCCAGACCATCCTCCGCCTGCTGTCCAGCATGGCCAGCGCGAAGGAGATCTCGCAGTACGTCAAGCGCTTCTCGCAGCTCGACGCCAAGCGTTTCGCCGTGGTCAAGGTGGGTGGCGCGGTGTTGCGCGACGACCTCGACGCGCTGACGTCGTCGTTGACCTTCCTGCAGGAAGTTGGGCTGACGCCGATCGTCGTGCATGGCGCGGGACCGCAGCTGGACGAGGAGATGACCGCGGCCGGCATCGCCAAGCAGACCGTCGATGGCCTGCGCGTCACCACGCCCGAGGTGCTGGCCATCGTGCGCAAGGTGTTCCTGCAGCAGAACCTTGCCCTGGTGGAGGCGCTGCAGCGGGGTGGGGCGCGCGCCACATCGATTGTGTCGGGCGTGTTCGAAGCCGAGTTCAAGGACAAGGACACCTATGGGCTGGTGGGTGACGTCAGCGGCATCAACCTCGCGCCGATCGAATCCAGCCTCAAGGCGGGCTCGATCCCGGTGATCGCCAGCCTCGGCGAGACGCGTGGCGGCCAGATCCTCAACATCAACGCGGATTTCTCGGCGAACGAGCTGGTGCAGGTGCTGCAGCCTTACAAGATCATCTTCCTGACCGGCACCGGCGGCCTGCTGGACGCCGACGGCAGGGTGATCGATTCGATCAACCTGTCGAGCGAGTACGACGAACTCATGGCGCAGCCGTGGATCAACGGCGGCATGCGGGTGAAGATCCAGCAGATCAAGGGGCTGCTGGATCACCTGCCGCTGACCTCGTCGGTCTCGATCACCCGGCCCGACGAACTGGCCAAGGAACTGTTCACGCATCGCGGCTCCGGCACGCTGGTACGCAAGGGCGAGCGGGTGCTGCGCTTCGAGGGGGGGTGGGACGGCATCGACCTCGGGCGGATGCGCGACCTGGTGGAGTCGAGCTTCGGCCGCAAGCTGCAGCCTGGCTACTTCGAGCGCACCACGCCCTATCGCGTCTATGTCAGCGAGAACTACCGTGCCGCGCTGATCCTCACGCAGGAAGAGGGCTACGCCTACCTCGACAAGTTCGCGGTGCTGGACGAGGCGCAGGGCGAAGGCCTGGGCCGCGCGGTCTGGCACGTGATGCGCGAAGAGAACCCCCGGCTGTTCTGGCGCTCGCGCCACAACAACCAGGTGAACATCTTCTACTACGCCGAGTCCGACGGCTGCTACAAGCAGGAGAAGTGGAAGGTGTTCTGGTACGGCATCGATGCCTTCCCCGACATCGAACGCTGCGTGGCGCACTGCCGCACGCGTCCGGCGACGCTGGCGGACTGACATGGCGCTGGCCGACCTGCCCGCCGCGTGGCGCGAGGTGCCGGAACTGGCCGGCCGGCACGTGCGCCTCGTGCCGATGCAATCGGTCCACGCCGACGGCATGGCGCGTGTCTTGGCAGGCGACGCGCTGTCGCGGCTGTGGTTCACCAACGTGCCGACTGCCGCAGGCGCATCGGGCTATATCGAGGCCGCGCTGGCGGCGCAGGCCGATGGGCGCGTATTGCCGTTCGTCGCACTGGACGCCGCGGGCGATGTAGTCGGAAGCACGCGCTTCTACCGGTTGCAGCCCGACGTGCCCACGCTCTGCATCGGCTACACGTGGTACATCCCGCGGGTACAGCGCACGGCCGTCAACACCGAAACCAAGCAACTGCTGCTGGCGCATGCATTCGAAACGCTGGGTTGCATCAGCGTGTCGTTCGAGACCAGCTCGCGCAATGAACGGTCCCGCGCGGCCATCGCCCGCCTGGGCGCGAAGCAGGACGGTATCCTGCGCAACCACAAGCGTCATGCCGACGGTAGTCCCCGCGACACCGTGGTGTTCTCCATCCTCGACAGCGAATGGCCGCAGGTGCAGGACGACCTGCTGGCAAGGCTGCAACAACACGGATCAATGCAATGAGCACGAAAACCGTCGGCATCGTCGGCGCACGCGGCTACACCGGCGCGGAGCTGATCAGGCTGATCGACCGCCACCCGTCGCTGGAACTGTCCTTCGTCTCGTCGCGCGAGCTGGACGGCAAGCCGGTGCGCGAACAGATCGAAGGCTTCTCCGGCGGATTGCGCTATGAAAACCTGTCGCACGACCAGGTGGCCGGGAAGGGGGCCGATGCCGTGGTGCTGGCGCTGCCGAACGGCAAGGCCGGCGAGCTGGTGGCTGCGATCGATGCGCAGGCCCCGTCCGCCGTGGTCGTCGACCTGTCAGCGGACTACCGCTTCGACGCAGGCTGGTATTACGGCCTGCCCGAGTTGACCCGCGGCAGGTACGCCGGCCAGCGCCGGATCAGCAATCCCGGCTGCTACGCCACCGCGATGCAGCTGGCGATCGCGCCGCTGCTCGGGCAGCTGGCCGGTCCGCCGCAATGCTTCGGGGTGTCCGGCTATTCCGGCGCCGGCACCACGCCCTCGGACAAGAACAATGTCGAACTGCTGCGCGACAACCTGATGCCGTACGCGCTGGTCGACCACGTCCACGAGCGCGAGGTGGGCCGCCAGCTGGGCGTGCCGGTGGAGTTCATGCCGCACGTGGCGCCGCATTTCCGCGGCATCACCATGACCGTCAACCTCTGGCTGCAGCAGCCGGCGACGGTGGAACATGTCCGCGCGGTGTATCGTGACCGCTACGCCGGCGAATCGCTGGTCCGCGTGATCGACGACACCCCATGGGTCAGTCGCATCGCCGGACGGCATGATGTCGAGATCGGCGGTTTCACCGTGGCACCGGGCGGCAAGCGCGTGGTGGTGGTGGCGACGCTGGACAACCTGCTCAAGGGCGCGGCGACGCAGGCGATGCAGAACCTCAACCTCGCGTTCGGGTTCGATGAGTTGGAGAGTATCCCGTTTTAGGCGCGCCCTTGGGCGCGATTCATCGGATCGGAAAGCATCGCGCCCAAGGGCGCTCCTACGGGATCAGGAGACGGTTATGTCTGATTTGTTGTGGCAGAAGCCCGGCGTGGCGGTCGACGCGGACATCCAGCGCTTCCTCGCCGGCGACGACGTGCTGCTGGACCGCGAGTTCTTCCCGCACGACATCCAGGCCAGCGCCGCGCATGCCGAAGGCCTGCAGCGAATCGGCATCCTGTCGGTCGATGAGCTTCAAGGGTTGCAACGCGAGCTGGCGACGCTGGCGGAGGATTTCCGCAGCGGCGCGTTCGTGCTCGACGCGCGTTTCGAGGACGGCCATTCCGCGATCGAGGCGCGCCTGACCGAACGGCTGGGCGATGCCGGCCGCAAGATCCATACCGGACGCAGCCGCAACGACCAGGTGCTGGTGGCCACGCGGCTATGGCTGAAGGAAAAGCTGGGCCGCGTGTCCATGCTGTCGCGCGGCGTGGCCAGGGTGGCGCTGGATCGCGCGCAGGCCGAACGCGACCTGCCGATCCCGGGATACACGCATATCCAGCGCGCCGTGGTGTCGTCGGCGGGCATGTGGTGGGCGGGCTGGGCCGAAGCCTTCATCGACAACGCCGTCCGCGCCAACGATACGTTGACTCTGGTCGACGCCAACCCGCTGGGCACCGCGGCGGGCTATGGCGTCAACCTTGCGCTCGACCGCGAGCACACCACGATCGCACTTGGCTTCGCGCGCATGCAGGTCAGCCCGGTCTACGCGCAGCTCTCGCGTGGCAAGTTCGAACTGGCGGCGCTGGAAGCGCTGGGCGGCGCGACCCTGGACCTGCGCCGCATCGCATGGGACCTGTCGCTGTTCACCAGCGCCGAATTCGGCTTCGTGGCGCTGCCGGCGCAGTACACCACCGGCAGCTCGATCATGCCGAACAAGCGCAACCCGGACGTGATCGAACTGATGCGCGCCACGCACGCCAGCGTGGCCGCGGCGCGCAGCGAGATCGAACACCTGCTGTCGCTGCCGTCGGGCTACCACCGCGACCTGCAGGCCAGCAAGGGCGCGATCTTCCACGGCTTCGGTCGCGGCCTGCCGGCGCTGGCGTTGCTGCCGTCGCTGCTGGCCAACCTGGAATGGCGCGAAGACAGGCTGCGGGCCGCGCTCGATTCGGGCATGTACGCCACCGATGTCGCCGTGGAGGCCGCCGTCTCGGGCGTGCCGTTCCGCGAGGCCTACAAGGCTGCCGCCGCATCGGCCGACACGGCAGGGCGGGGCCGCACGCCGGAAGGCAGCCTTTCCGCGCGTGTCTCGCCGGGCGCGGCCGCCGACCTGCGCCTGGATGAATTGCGCGGGCGACTGGACGCGCTGGAGGGGCAGGCGCCATGACGGTCCGTTACCTGGTGCTGGTGATGCGCACGCAAGCGTTCGACGACGCCGTGGTCGCGCCCCACCTCGCGTTCCTCGACGACCTGCGCGCGCGTGGCCTGCTGGAAATGACCGGCGGTTTCAGCGACCGCAGTGGCGGTGCGTACGTGCTGGGCGGACTGGACGGCCTGGAGGCAGCAAAAGCGACCGTCGCCGCCGATCCCATCGCCCGGGGCGGCGCTTCGGTGTTGACCGTCCACGAATGGAACACCCGCTGAGACCATGAACGCACACGCCTTCAGCGAACAGCAACTGCCACCGTGGCGGCGCGCGGTGCTGAAGGTCGGGAGCAGCCTGCTGGCCGCGGATGGCGGTGGATTGTCGGCGCGCCACGCCGAAGCCGTCGCGGATTTCGTTTCGGCGAGTCATGCCGCGGGGCGCGAGGTGGTGATCGTGTCGTCGGGCGCGGTGGCCGCGGGCAGTGCGGTCCTGCGCGGGCAGCCGGATTCCGGTGCGCCGATGGCCGAGCGCCAGGCGCTGGCCGCGCTGGGGCAGGCGAAACTGATCGGCTTCTGGCAGTCGCTGCTGCAGCGTCCGGTGGCACAGGTGCTGCTGACCCATGACGACCTGCGCAACCGGCGCCGCTATCTCAACGCACGCACCACGTTGGCGGCGTTGCTGCGCCACAGGGCTGTGCCGGTGGTGAATGAGAACGACACGGTTTCCGTCGATGAGCTGAAGCTGGGCGACAACGACAACCTCGCCGCCATCGTCGCGGCATTGGTCGACGCCGACGTGCTGTTGATCGCGACCGACATCGACGGCCTCTACGATGCCGATCCGCGCAGGCACCCCGATGCGCGTCCGGTGGAAGTGGTGGCGCAACTCAGCGCAGAGCTGCTGGGTGTCGCCGGTGGTTCCGGCAGCGATGTGGGCACCGGCGGCATGCGCACCAAGCTGGAGGCGGCGCAGCGCGCCTCCGCATCCGGCATCGCCACGGTGTTGTTCAACGGCACGCGTGCCGACGTGCTGGAGGCACTGTCGCGCGATCGCCTCCTGGGCACGCGCATCCACGCGTTGCGCAGCCGTGTCGCGGTGCGCAAGCACTGGCTGCAGAACGCCGTGACAGAACCGGGCGGCATCGTGGTCGACGGCGGCGCCGCCAATGCGCTGGTGGAAAAGGGTGCTTCGCTGCTGCCGGGCGGAGTGCTGGCGGCAGAGGGCGACTTCCGCCGTGGCGACCTGGTCGAAGTGGTGCTGCGTGACGAGCGTGGCACGCGTCGCATCGCGCGTGGCATCAGCCAGTACTCGGCCGCGGACATCCGTCGGATCGCGCGCCGGCATTCGAATGACATCCAGTCGGTGCTGGGATACAACTACGGCGGCAACGTCATCCACCGCGACGACCTGGCCCTGACATGACGGTGAGCCCATGACCCAGACCATTCGCGACCTCGCGCTCGCCTGCCGCGATGCGGCGCAAGCCGTGGCCGAGCTTTCCACCGACGAAAAGAACGCGCTGCTGCGATCGATGGCGCTATCGCTGGAGGACGATACGCCCGCGATCCTGCAGGCCAATGCCAGCGACATGGCGGCCGCGGAAGCGAAGGGCACCGCCGGCGCGATGCTGGATCGGCTGAAGCTGGATTCGGGCCGCATCGCCGGTATCGCGTCTGCGTTGCGCGAGGTGGCGGAGCTGCCCGATCCAGTCGGCCAGGTGACGCGCAGCGAAGTGCGGCCCAACGGCATCCGCGTGGAGCGCGTGCGTGCGCCACTGGGCGTGATCGCGATGATCTACGAGGCGCGTCCCAACGTGACCGCCGACGCGGCCGCACTATGCCTGAAGGCTGGCAATGGCGTGATCCTTCGCGGTGGCAGCGAGGCCATCCACTCCAACACCGCGATCGCCACCGCCTTGAAGCGCGCAATCTCCGCCGCCGGCGTGCCGGAGGCCGCGCTGACGCTCATGACCGACCTGTCCCGCGAGGCGATGGTCGAGCTGCTGCAACTGACCGACATCGTCGACCTCGCCATTCCGCGCGGCGGCGAGGGCCTGATCCGCTTCGTCGCAGCGCATGCGCGCGTGCCCGTGATCAAGCACTACAAGGGCGTGTGCCACCTGTACGTGGATGCCAGTGCCGACCCGGAGCTGGCGTTGCGCTTGCTGGTCGACGGCAAGGTGTCGCGGCCTGGCGTCTGCAACGCATTGGAAACGCTGCTGGTGCACCGGGACATCGCAGCCAGCTTCCTGCCGGATGCTGCTGCAGCATTGCGGGCGAACGGCGTGGAGATGCGGGGCGATGGCACGACCCGCGCCTTGGTGCCAGCCGCGGCGCCGGCCACGGACGAGGACTACGCCGCCGAATTCCTCGGCCTGGTCATCGCGATCCGCGTCGTCGACACGCTGGATGACGCCATTGCCCATGTCCGCCGCTACGGTTCCGACCATACCGAGGTCATCGCGACACGCGACGAGGCGAATGCGGCCCGGTTCGTCAAGGCGCTCCGCTCGGCCGTGGTGATGGTCAACGCGTCCTCGCGCTTCAGCGATGGCGGCGAGCTTGGGCTTGGCGCAGAGATCGGCATTTCCACCACGCGCCTGCATGCCTACGGCCCCATGGGCCTCGAATCCCTGACCATCGAACGCTTCGTCGTGCAGGGCGAGGGGCAGGTGCGACACCCGCCGAAGGCATGACCGGTGCAGCGAATCGACGCATGAGGTCAATTGATTGCCGGCCTGAATCGCGCGTTCAGGCTCGGCGTCCCGATCTGGCCGGTCTTTCCTGAATCTGGTTGGCACGGATGTTGCTTGTCATTGCCGGAGTTTCTTTCTGGCATGGCAATGGACCACTGTTCGGCATCCTCTCCCCCCCTCTCCCGCGACGAGCAACCGCTCCTGGCCGGGGGCGCTGCGTCTTCGCCACCTTGCACCATCGCCCGGTCGCAACCGGGAGTGCGGGACGGGCAGGACGCGACCGAACGCAGGCGGTTCTATGTGGCCCTGCGTCTCAAGTACGCGCTGATCCTGCTGGCGGCAGTGGCCTGGGTGGCACTCTCGGTCAAGCTGTCGCAGCCTTGGCTGCAAGAGCTGTCGAAGCCCCTCGGTTTCGGGCTGGCGCTGTTCATCATCGCCTTCATCGCTTATGTCCCCGGTTTCATGAACGCGTTCCTGATCGGGTCGATCCTGTCCGACAGGCGACCGTCCAGGCGTCACTTCGACCACCTGCCGGATGTCTGCGTGCTGGTCGCCTGCTACAACGAGTCGGAGAACATCGCCGATACCCTGGTCAGCCTTGCGGCGCAGGACTACCCCGGGCGCGCGGAAGTGGTGGTGATCGATGACGGTTCCACCGATGACAGCCTGTCGATCGCGCGGAGGCAGGCGCGGCTGCTGTCCAACGACCGGGTATCGATCCGCGTGCTGGCGCAGCGGCGCAACGGCGGCAAGTCGAAGGCGCTGAACCGCGGCTTCGCCGAGACCTCGCAGGCGCTGGTGGTCACGGTCGATGGCGACTCTTACCTGCGCACCGATGCCCTGCGCAAGATCGTCGAGCGCTTCCTGTCCGATCCGCCGGGCACGGTGGCGGTGGCCGGCTCGGTGCTGGTGCGCAATTCGCGCGAAAACTGGCTGTCGCGCAGCCAGGAATGGGACTATTTCCACGGCATTGCCGCGGTCAAGCGCATGCAGAGCATGTACCACGGCACCCTGGTGGCGCAGGGCGCGTTCTCGCTGTACACCCGCGAGGCCCTGCAGCAGGTCGGCGGCTGGCCGGAATGCGTGGGCGAGGACATCGTGGTGTCGTGGGCGCTGCTGGAAACCGGCGCGCGCATCGGCTACTGCGAGGACGCCTGCCTGTTCACCAAGGTGCCCACGCGGCTGGGACAGTTCTCCAGGCAGCGCCAGCGCTGGTCGCGCGGGCTGATGGAGGCCTTCGCGCGCCACTGGAAATTGCTGTTCAAGCCGCGCATGACCACCCTGTTCATCTGGTGGAACCTGCTGTTCCTGCCGCTGGACCTGGTGTACACGCTGGCGTTCCTGCCGGGCATCGTGCTGGCCTTGTTCGGCTATTACTGGATCGCGGGCATCATGACCCTGCTGGTGCTGCCGCTGGCCGCCATCTGGAACATCGTCATCTTCCGCGTGCAGCGGCGCATGTTCCATGCGCAGGACCTGCGCGTGCGCCGCAATTTCGCCGGCTTCCTGTTCTACTCCGTGGGCTACACGATGATCCTGCAGCCGGTGTGCGTGATGGGCTACTTCGCCGAGCTGTTCCGGCTGCGCAAGAGTTGGGGGACGAAATGAGCCGTTGCATTTCCATGGCGCTGGCCTGCGTGGCGCTTTCGATGGCGGCGACGGTGTCTGCCGACGAGGGCGATGTCGCCCGGCAGGCAGTGCGCGCCGATGCCTGGATAAGCTCCGATGCCGACGGCAACGAGGCGCAGAAGCTAGCGCTGGGCTGGGACGTGGCACACCGCGACCTGCAGCACTGGTGGGGCGTGAAGATCGAACATGCCCGCTTCGCCGGCGAAGGCTGGTCCGATACCCAGCAGCGTGCGTACCTGTCCGGCGCGGGCGAGTGGGGCGGCTGGCTCTGGACGGGTGACGTGGGCAGCAATGGCCGCGACCTGCTGGGTCGCGCCTCGATCCATAGCCAGGATGCGCGGCGCAAGGAGCTGTTCGTCGAACGCGACGTGCTGGAAACACGCGCTGGCGTCGAGAACGACTGGGTGCAGACCTTCGCCGGTGCGGCCATCGACCTGCCGCTGGGCGATCGTGCCTCGGCGACGTTGCTGGCCGGCCTGCAGGACTTCGGCACCGGCAGCAACCTGCGCACGCACCTGCGCGGCAACCTCGTCGGCGTGATCGCGCCGGAGCAGGGGCTCAGCCTGCAGTTGCGCACGCGCTATTTCCACGACAGCGATCCCTACGAGGCCGACTATTTTTCGCCGGGGTGGTACGGCGAGGCGCTGGGCGTAGTGGGGTGGCGACGCTTCGTCGGCGGTTACCAGTGGCGTGCCCTGGCCGGCGTGGGCCGGCAGCGCAGCGCAGGCGACGACTGGAAGCGCGCGCGCATGCTGCAGGTTGGCCTGGAGACGCCGCGCTGGAAGGACGCGTGGCTGCGGATCGATGCCGGGTATACCGATACGCCGGTGCTCACCGATGCCGGCGCCGGCAGCTACGCCTACCGCTACCTGCAGGTGCAGGGCGTCGTCGCGTTCTGAGTGCCCAGGGCGGGCGTCAGGCAAGCACGTGCTCGTAGACAATGCTGGTGCCGACCAGGATCAGGATCACGCCGCCGACAAGCTCGGCGCGACGACCGATCAGCGCACCCAGCGCACGGCCTGCCATCACCCCCAGCGTGACCATGGTGAAGGTGCATAGCCCGATCACCACCGCCACCACGAGGATGTTGACTTCGATGAAGGCCAGGCCCACGCCGATCGCCATGGCGTCGATGCTGGTGGCGAATCCCGCGAGCGCGAGCGCCCAGAATCCGGTTCGAGGCGGCGTGGGGTCGTCGACCCCAACATGCGACGCCTTCCAGATCATGTGCAGGCCCAGCGCCGACAGCAGGCCGAAGGCGATCCAGTGGTCCCAGTCCTCGATGTAGCGTTCGGCCACTGAACCCAGCAGCCAGCCGATGAGCGGGGTGATTGCCTCGACCACGCCGAAGATCAACCCGGTGCGCAGTGCATCGGGCCAGCGCGGCTTGTGCATCGCCGCGCCCTTGCCGACCGCTGCCGCGAAGGCATCGGTGGACATGGCCAGGCCAAGCAGGAGGATCGAAAGGGGATGCATCGTCGCGGGCGCGCGGTCGGGGCTGGACGCAACAGGCCGCGCACGCGCCCGACCGGGGTGACATGCGCCGCTCGCTGGTCTCGCCAACCGTCAGGTTGCGCCGCCACGGCCCTGCGGGGCCGAGTGTGTTGACGGACGCGCTTCCGCAGGACGCGGAAGCCGGCTACTCCCCAAGGAGAGGGATGTGGATCGATTGGTCGGGGAGACAGGATTCGAACCTGCGACCTCTACGTCCCGAACGTAGCGCTCTACCAGACTGAGCTACACCCCGACTAGGGTAGCCGCGCATTCTAGTGGCCCGGCAGGCCACGGGCAAGGGGCCGATGCCGGCGTTTGGGGGGTGTAGCCCGCTTCCGACGTGGCACGTGCATGCGAGGCTCGCCGAGACATGCCACCCGGGCGCACGTTCAGTCCAGCGCGTGCGCAAGCCGTTCCAGTGCGCCGTGGTCCAGGATGTCCACGCGCTGCGGGTCGGGGAGGGCGATGACCTGCTGGGTGCGCAGGCGCGTGAAGCTGCGGCTGACGGTTTCGATGGTCAGGCCAAGGTGGTCGGCAATGTCGCTGCGGCCCATGGGCAGTGCGATCCAGGGGTCGGCGATGCCGTTGGCAAGGTAGCGCTTGCGCAGGCGCAGCAGGAAGCCGGCCAGGCGCTCGAGGGGCGCGAGACGCGCCAGCATCAGCATCGCATCCTGGGCGTCGTCCAGCCCGGTGCAGGCGCGTTCCAGCATCTTGTGTTCCAGTGCAGGGAAGCGCTCGCGCAGCATGCGGATTTCGCCCATGTCGAAAATGCACGTGGTGCTGGGGGCGACCGCCTCGATGTTGTGCCGGTAGCGCTGTGCCTCGCTGAGGCCGATGAAATCGCCCGGCAGCATGAAGTCGATCACCTGGCGTCGCGCGTCCGGAAGGGTGCGCACCAGCCGCAGCATGCCGCTGGTCACGCTGTAGGCGAAGCGGCAGGGCTGGCCGGCCCGCGCCAGGACGCCGTTGGCCGGCACGTGCAGCGTATTGGCATAGCGCTCCAGTTGCTCCAGCTCCTGGCTGTCGAGCGCGGAACACACGGCAAGCCCGTACGCGGAGCACTGGCTGCAGTCCGCGGGCGTGGGCATCCGCGGATTCTTCTGGCAGGGAGCAGCGTTGGCGGCTGGCATCAGGCTGGCCTCATGGCGCGATTCTACCGCCCGGGGCTGCGTCCGTCCTTGGACGGATTGCCCCATGGGGCACGGCGGTTGCCGGATAGAATGTCGCCTTTGCACAGCGACGAGCCGGCCGAATGATCAAGCCCCGCACGCCCCCAGGCACGATGGAACTGCTGCCGCGCGAGCAGATCGCGTTCCAGCGCATGCTGGACACCATCCGCCGCACCTTCGAGGGCTTCGGTTTCCTGCCCATCGAAACGCCCGTGTTCGAGCTGTCCGACGTGCTGCTGACCAAGACCGGCGGCGAGACCGAGCGGCAGGTGTATTTCGTGCAGTCCACCGGCGCGCTCGGCAAGCTTGCCGAAAGCGGGGCGGCCGACGGGCTGCCGGAACTCGCCCTGCGCTTCGACCTGACCGTGCCGCTGGCGCGTTACGTGGCCGAGCACGAGCACGACCTCGCGTTCCCGTTCCGGCGCTACCAGATGCAGCGCGTCTATCGCGGCGAACGCGCGCAGCGCGGGCGCTTCCGCGAGTTCTACCAGTGCGACATCGACGTGATCGGCAAGGACGCGCTGTCGATCCGCCACGATGCCGAGATCCCGGCGGTGATCCACGCCGTGTTCGCGGCGCTGGACATCGGCGAGTTCACGATCCAGTTCAACAACCGCAAGCTGCTGCGCGGCTGGTTCGAGGGGCAGGGCATCGAAGGCGATGCGCAGATGGCGGTGCTGCGCGAGATCGACAAGCTCGACAAGCGTGGCGAGGACGCCGTGCGCGAGACGCTGCAGGGTGAGGGATTCGGCCTGTCCGCCGTCGTGGCGGAACGGCTGCTGGCGTTCTCGCGCGTCCGCTCCGCCTCGCACGACGACGCGCTGGCGAAGCTGGCCGCACTGGGCGATGGTTCGCCGTTGTTCGAGGAAGGTCGCGACGAATTGCGCGAAGTGCTGCAGCGCCTGCGTGCGCTGGGCGTGCCGGAAGCGCGCTACTCGATCAACCTGTCCATCGCACGCGGCCTCGATTACTACACCGGCACCGTGTACGAGACCACGCTGGATGCGCATCCGCAGATCGGGTCGATCTGCTCGGGTGGCCGCTACGAGAACCTGGCCAGCCACTACACGAAATCGAAGCTGCCGGGTGTCGGCATCTCCATCGGCCTGTCGCGCCTGTTCTGGCAGCTGCGTGAGGCGGGCATCGTCGGGGTCGCCGAAAGCAGCGTCGACGTGCTGGTGGCGCTGCTGGACGACGCCGGCCTCGACCATGCGCTGGCGCTGTCGCAGCAGTTGCGCGCGGCCGGGTTGAACGTCGAGACCCAG
The DNA here is from genome assembly GCF_004357985.1 of Luteimonas aestuarii. Taxonomy (GTDB): domain Bacteria; phylum Pseudomonadota; class Gammaproteobacteria; order Xanthomonadales; family Xanthomonadaceae; genus Luteimonas; species Luteimonas aestuarii. Next base: position 33,093 of record NZ_SMTF01000014.1, read on the forward strand.
CTGGAGGCGCGCAAGCTGGGCAAGCAGATGCAGTACGCCGATCGCGCCGGCATCCGCTTCGTGGTGATCCGCGGCGAGGACGAGGCCGCGAAAGGCGTGGTGGCGGTGAAGGACTTGCGCCGTGGCGAGCAGTTCGAGGTGGCCGAGGGCGAGCTGGGGTCGACCCTGCGGGTGGAGCGCGAACAGTGGCGCGCGCAAGCGGGACTGGAGGCGGCGCCATGAAGTCGATCCGCCTCGATGGCAAGTCGCTGACCCGCGACCAACTGGTCATGGTGGCCAGTGGCGCACCGGTCGAACTCGACCCGGCATCGCTGCTCGACGTGGCGCGCGCCGCCGACTTCCTCGCCGAGCAGGTGCGTCGGGAAGAGCCGATCTACGGCGTCTCCACCGGTTTCGGCAGCAATGCCGACAAGTTGCTGGGCGCGCATCCGCTGCGCGACGAGTTGCCGGGTGCGAAAAAATCCGGTCGCTCGCTGCACGAGGAGCTGCAGTACAACCTCATCGTCACCCACGCGGTATGCGTTGGCGAGCCGCTGGCCGCCGACGTGGTGCGGGCGATGCTGTGCATCCGCATCAACACGCTGCTCAGGGGCCACTCGGGCATCCGCGTGCAGACGCTGGAAGCGCTGACCGCGTTGCTCAACGCTGGCATCGTGCCGGTGGTGCCGGCGCTGGGTTCGGTGGGCGCATCGGGCGATCTTGCGCCATTGTCGCACCTGGCCATCGTGCTGCTGGGCAAGGGCGAGGCCTTCTTCGAGGGCGAGCGCATGCCGGGTGCACGCGCGCTGGAACGCGCCGGCCTGCAGCCGGTGTCGCTGTCGTACAAGGAAGGCCTGGCGCTGAACAATGGCACCGCGCAGATGCTGGCCAGCGGCGTGCTGGCCCTGCATCGCCTGGACCGTCTGCTGGACACCGCCGACCTCGCCGCGGCGATGACCATCGACGCCTTCGCCGGTCGCCTCGGCGCGTTCGCCGGGGAAGTGCACGCGCTGCGACCGCACCCGGGCCAGGTGCGCGCCGCCGCGCATGTGCGCGAACTGCTGGACGGTTCGACGCTGGCCGACATCCCATACCACCTGGTGCCGCGCTTCCGCACCTGGCTGCCGGGCAGTTGGGATATCGACGAGGCGCGTGCGCTCAGCTTCGACATCGGCTGGGACTGGGTGCCGAAGGACCAGCGCCACGGCCGCGAAAAGTTCTATGAACGCTTCAAGCCGTTCCGCGGCGGCAAGAAGCACCAGCCGCAGGACAGCTATTCGCTGCGCTGCGTGCCGCAGGTCCACGGCGCGGTGCGCGACGCCATCGAGCATGCCAAGCGCGTGTTCGAGATCGAGCTCAATGCGGTCACCGACAACCCGCTGGTGTTCCCCGACAAGCAGGCCGAGCACGTCGAGGAACAGGTCATCTCCGCCGGCCACTTCCACGGCATGCCGCTGGCGCTGGCGATGAGCGCGGTCAAGGCGGCGATCCCGGTGCTGGCCTCGATCAGCGAGCGCCGGCTCAACAAGCTGGTCGATCCGGCGACCAACGACGGCCTGCCGGCGTTCCTGATCGGCAACGAGGATGGCACCGAGTCGGGCTTCATGATCGTGCAGTACACCGCGGCGGCCATCGTCAACGACCTTGCCACCCGCGCGCACCCGGCCAGCGTGTACTCGGTGCCGACCAGTGCCAACGCGGAAGACCATGTCTCGATGGGCACCAATGAAGCGCGGCATGTGCTGTCGATGGCAGACGACCTGGGCAAGGTGCTGGCACTGGAGCTGTACACCGCGGCGCAGGCGCTGGACTTCCGCCTCGACATGATCAACGCCGCCCGCGATCTCGCGCGGCGTGCGGATGCGGAAACGCTGGCCGCGAAAATCCATGGCGCGTCGGCGGGCAGTGCGTCGCACGATGTCTTCCTCGAAGAGGTCGAGGCGCTGCGCGCCGAGCTGGCCGCGGCCGAGCCATTCCATCCGGGCCGTGCCGTTGCAGCGGCGCATGCCGCGATCCGCGAACAGATCCCGTTCCTCGACCGCGATCGCGTGCTGGACGGCGAAGTCGCGACCGCAGTGGCGCTGGTGGCGGACGGTACGCTGCTTGCCGCCATCGGCCGCTGACGGCATGGCGCGTCGCGGATGAACCTGCCGTTGCCCATGGGCTGGCCCGGCGTCATGCTCGCAACGCTCATCGCATTCGCGATCGGGTTCGCGCTGTGGTGGCTCTGGCGCTTTGTCGCGCGCCGCGCTGGCTGGCCGGAAGCGCGCGCAATCGGCTGGGCCTGCGTCTCGGCGGTGGTCGTGGGTGCAGGCATCGACAGCTGGCACCTGTTCTACCTCGGCGTCGCTCAGCTGGAATCACCGGTCTACGCGCGAATCGCGCTGTCGAAGATCCACGACCCTGACATGCTGGGCACCCGCGTGCTGCTGGAATGGGCGGGTGCGGTCACGGGTGTCGTGGCGGGGTGGATGATGGCCCGGCGGCCCGTGGACTGAACCGGCTTGCCCGATCTCCGGCCAGCCATGGCCCCTACAGAGGAATGGCTGATCCGTCGGATGCGAGAGCATGGCACCTGGACACCACGCTTGACTAATGTAATAGCGCGCTATTACATTACGTACCATGAAGCAGCGCATCGAACCCCTGCCGGAATCCGACGCCAGCGCCTCGTTCATGGCGTTGGCGAAGGCGCTGGCGTCGCTGGACAAGCCGGACGACGTGGCTGCATTCCTGCAGGACCTGTGCACGCCGGCGGAACTGGAGGCGATGTCGGACCGCTGGCGCGTAGTGCCGCTGCTGCTGCAGGGCATGCCATACCGCGAGATCCATGAGCGCACCCTGGTCAGCGTGACCACCATCGGACGGGTGGCGCGTACGCTCGAGCGCGGCGAGGGCGGTTATGCCGCCGCGGTGAAGCGCCAGTACCCCCGGCTCGCGCCCCAACACTGAGGAATCCCCTGATGAGTCCCACGGCCGCACCCGCGGCGCGCGATCGCCTGCGCATCGCCATCCAGAAATCGGGTCGCCTGAGCGAGCCCGCACGCGCCCTGCTGGCCTCCTGCGGCCTGTCCTGGCGCGAGAGCCGCGACAAGCTGTTCTGCTACGGCGAGACGCTGCCGGTCGACCTGCTGCTGGTGCGCGACGACGACATCCCCGGGCTGCTGGCCGATGGCGTCTGCGACTACGGCATCGTCGGTCGCAACGTGCTGGAAGAGCAGGCGGCGGAGCGTGCCGGTGGCGGCAAGCCGCAGGTATCGAAGGAGGTGCGCGCGCTGGGCTTTGGCGGCTGCCGGCTCGACATCGCCGTGCCGGATGCCTGGGAATGGCAGGGCGCGGCCTCGCTGCAGGGCAAGCGCATCGCCACCAGCTATCCCGGACTGCTGGCGAAGTGGCTGGCGGAACAGCAGGTGGAGGCGAGTGTGGTGATGCTGTCGGGTTCGGTCGAGATCGCGCCGCGGCTCGGCCAGGCCGATGTGGTCTGCGACCTCGTCTCCAGCGGCGCCACGCTGGCGGCCAACCAGCTCAAGCCGGTGGAAACCATCATGCGCAGCGAAGCCGTGCTGGCGGGTCCCGTACAAGCGTTCACCGATGCGCGTGGCGAGCTGGCGCACATGCTGCTGCGTCGCCTGGATGGCGTGCTGCGGCTGCGCGACAGCCGGCTGCTGATGTTCCAGGCGCAGCGCGCCGAAGTGCCGGCGCTGCTGAAGCTGCTGCCCGACGCCGAGACGCCGACGATGCTGCAGGTCGATGGCGCCGACACCCTGGCATTGCAGGCGCTGTGCCACGGCGCGATGACCTGGCAGCGTCTCGAGGACCTGAAGCGTGCCGGCGCGCGCGGGCTGATGGTGCTGCCGGTCGAAAGGATGCTGGCATGAGCGTGTTGACCATGCAGCGCATGGATTGGTCGGCGCTGGACGCCAGCGCGCGTACCGCGGCACTGCAGCGCCCCGTGCAGGCGGTGGCCGGGCAGACACGCGCGGTGGTGTCCGACGTGATCGATGACGTGCGTGCCCGCGGCGACGTGGCGCTGCGCGAGCTGACGCGGCGGCTGGATGGCGTGTCGCTGTCGACGTTCGAAGTGACGCCCGAAGAGTTCGAGGCGGCCGAGTCGGCCGTGGCTGAAACCCTGGTCGTGGCCATGCGCGACGCGGCCGCGCGGATCGAACGCTTCCATGCCGAGGGCATGGCCCGCGCGTACGCCGTCGAGACCGCACCCGGCGTGACCTGCGAACGGGTGATCCGTCCGGTGCGGCGCGTGGGCCTGTATGTGCCGGCGGGCAGTGCGCCACTGCCGTCGACCGCACTGATGCTTGGGGTGCCGGCGAAGCTGGCGGGCTGTCGCGAAGTGGTGCTGTGCACGCCACCGCGCAGGGATGGCAGCGCCGATCCCGCGGTACTGGTCGCGGCGCGCCTGACGGGTGTGCATCGCGTGTTCAAGCTGGGCGGTGCGCAGGCGATCGCGGCGATGGCGTACGGCACCGGCAGCGTGCCGCGCTGCGACAAGCTGTTCGGGCCGGGCAACGGTTTCGTCACCGAGGCCAAGCAGCAGGTGGCGCAAGCGGGCGTGGCGGCGATCGACATGCCGGCGGGTCCGTCCGAAGTGCTGGTGATCGCGGACGAGGGCGCGGAGGCCGCGTTCGTCGCCGCAGACCTGCTGTCGCAGGCCGAACATGGGCCGGACTCGCAGGTGCTGCTGCTCAGCGACAGCGGGGACTTGCTGGACCGCGTGCAGTCCGAACTCGAGACCCAGCTGGAAGCCTTGCCGCGTGCCGGCATTGCCAGCGAGGCCCTGGCGCAGTCGCGATTGATCCTCGTCGACGCCCTCGAAGACGCGTTCGCGATCAGCAACGACTATGCCCCGGAGCACCTGATTCTGGCGCTGCGCGCACCACGCGATTGGCTGGATCGCGTGGAGGCTGCCGGCTCGGTGTTCCTGGGCGACTACACGCCCGAAGCGCTGGGCGACTACTGCAGCGGCACCAACCATGTGCTGCCCACCGCCGGTGCGGCGCGCGCGTACAGCGGCGTGTCGGTCGCCAGTTTCCAGAACTTCGTCAGCGTGCAGTCGGCGACGGCTGCGGGCATTGGCGTGATCGGTGGTTGCGCGATCAGGCTGGCCGAAGCCGAAGGGCTGGAAGCGCATGCGCAGGCCGTGCGCATGCGCCTGCGCGCCTTGGCATCGCAGGAGCGCGCGGCATGAGCGTGCTCTCGCTGGTGCGACAGGACTTGCGCGAATTTTCGGGCTACAAGTCGGCGCGCACCGAAACCTTGCGTGGCGAGGTGTGGCTGAATGCCAACGAATCGGCGTGGCCGAATCCCGCCGACGGCGAGGGTGGATGCCGTCGTTATCCGGACCCGCAGCCGCCGCAGCTCCAGGCCGCGCTGGCGTCACTGTATGGCGTGGCGGTCGACAGCCTGTTGATCGGCCGCGGCAGCGACGAAGCCATCGACCTGCTGGTGCGCACCACCTGCGTGCCGGGACGCGATGCCGTGCTGGTCACCCCGCCGGTGTTCGGCATGTACGCAGTGAGCGCGCGGCTGCAGGGTGCGCCCTTGCTGGAAGTGCCGTTGCTCGATGCCATCGACGGTCTTGTCGTGGATGTCGCAGCGATCACCAAGGCGATTGCCGGGCAGCCGGTGAAGCTGGTGTTCCTGTGTTCGCCCCTTAATCCGGGTGGTGCGTCGCTGTCGCTGGACATGGTGGCGGCGATCGCGCAGGCTGCGGAGGGCAGGGCGCTGGTGGTGGTGGACGAGGCCTATGCCGAGTTCTCCGACATGCCCTCGGCGTTGACCCTGCTGAAGCAGTTCGATCACCTGGTCGTGCTTCGGACATTGTCGAAGGCGCACGCCCTGGCAGCGGCCCGGATCGGGGTGGCGATCGCGGCGCCGGAGTTGACCGCGGTGCTGCGTCGCTGCCAGGCACCGTATCCGGTGCCCACGCCTTGCGCGCAACTGGCGGTGTCCGGTCTGGACGATGACGCATTGCAGGCGACGCGTGCGCGGATCGACCTGGTCGTTGCCGAGCGCACGCGCCTGCAGCCCGCGCTGGCGGCATTGCCGGGCGTGCGTCGTGTCTACGACTCGCAGGCCAACTTTCTGCTGGTGCGCTTCGAGGATGCGCAGGCGGCCTTCGATGCGCTGCTGTCTGCAGGCGTGGTGGTGCGCGACCAGCGCGCGGCGCCGGGTTTGGGCGACGCACTGCGCATCACCATCGGCACCCCTGAGCAGAATGATCGGGTGCTGTCGGCGCTGGGCGCGGGGAGGAAGACATGAGTGGCCAGAAGATCCTGTTCGTCGATCGCGACGGCACCCTGATCGAGGAGCCGGCGGATTTCCAGATCGATGCCTACGAGAAGCTGCGCTTCGTGCGTGGCGTGATTCCGGCCATGCTGAAGCTGCGTGACGCCGGCTTCGAGTTCGTCATCGTCACCAACCAGGATGGGCTGGGCACGGAAGGCTACCCGCGTGCCAGCTTCGATGGGCCGAACGACCTGATGCTGCAGGTGTTCGAGAGCCAGGGCATCCGCTTCCGCGAGGTGCTGGTGGACTGCAGCTGGCCGGCCGACAACGCGCCCACGCGCAAGCCAGGGCTGGGGCTGGTGCAGCACTACCTGCGCGACCGTGGCATCGACCTCGACCGCTCGGCGATGGTGGGCGATCGCGACACCGATCTGCGTTTCGCCGACAACCTAGGCATCCGCGGCTTCCAGCTGAAGACCCAGCAGTTCGGCGGCGAGTGGAATTGGGCCGGTATCGCGCACGAACTGGCCGACGCGCCGCGCCGTGCCCGCGTACAGCGCGATACGAAGGAAACCCGAATCACGGTCGAACTGGACCTCGACCACGCAGCCGACGCCAGCGTGTCCACCGGGTTGCCGTTCTTCGACCACATGCTGGACCAGATCGGCAAGCATGGCGGCATTGCACTGATGGTGAAGGCCGAAGGCGACCTTCACATCGACGAGCATCACACCATCGAGGACACCGGCATCGCGCTGGGGCAGGCCCTGCGCGAAGCACTCGGCGACAAGCGGGGGATCGCGCGCTACGGCTTCACCCTGCCGATGGACGAAACCCTCGCCAGTGCGGCGCTGGATTTCGGTGGGCGCCCGTACCTCGTCTTCGATGGCAGCTTCAAGCGCGAACGGGTCGGCGACATGCCGACCGAGCTGGTCGAGCACTTCTTCCGCTCGGTCTGCGACGCCGCCGCGCTCAACCTCAACCTGAAGGTCGACGGCGAGAACGACCACCACAAGGTCGAGGCCTGTTTCAAGGCCTTCGCGCGTGCGCTGCGCATGGCGGTGCGTCGCGAGGGCGCGGACTTGCCCTCGACCAAGGGCGTGCTGTGAGCGACGTCGTGCTTGTCGACGCCGGCGGCGCCAACCTCGGGTCGGTGCGCTGGGCGCTGCGGCGGCTGGGCGTGGAGCCGCTGCTGAGCGACGATGCCGATACCATCCGCGGGGCGCGGCGCGTGGTCCTGCCCGGCGTGAGTACCGCGGCGACGGTCATGCGGCGGTTGCGCGATCGCGGTCTGGTGGAGGTGCTGCGCACGTTGCGGCAACCGCTGCTGGGTGTTTGCGTCGGCATGCAGCTGCTGTTCGAGCATTCCGAGGAAGACGACACGCCGTGCCTCGGCCTGTTGTCGGGCACGGTCGCCAGGCTGCCGTCATCGCCCGGGATTCGCGTGCCACACATGGGCTGGAACCAGCTGTCGGCGACGCGCAGTGACGATATGCTCGCGGGAGTCGAAGCCGGTGCGAATGCTTACTTCGTGCACAGCTACGCCGCGCCGATGACCGCGGACTGCATCGCCAGCACCACGCACGGCCCCGCGTTCGCCGCCGTGGTCCGGCGCGGAAACGTGGTGGGCGCGCAATTCCACCCCGAGCGTTCCGCCGCGACGGGCGCCACGCTGTTGCGCAATTTCCTTTCGATGGAGGCCGCATGAGCACCGCCCAAGCCTTCACCCTGTATCCGGCCATCGACGTGCGCGGGGGCAGGATCGTACGCCTGTCGCAGGGCGACTACGACCAGGAAACGCGCTACGGCGACGACCCGCTGCAGCTGGCCACCGCCTACGCGAAGCAGGGCGCGGCATGGCTGCACCTGGTCGACCTGGATGCGGCGCGCGCCGGCGGCTACACGCTGTCGACGCTGGTGCGGCAGATCGTGGATACGACCGGCCTGCAGGTGCAGACGGGGGGCGGCGTGCGCACGCGGGACGATGTGTCCGCGATCCTGGCCGCAGGCGCCGCGCGCGTGGTGGTCGGCTCGCTGGCCGTGCGTGAACCCGACACCGTGCTGTCGTGGCTGGATGCGTTCGGCAGCGAGCGGATCACCGTCGCGCTAGATACCCGGCAGGATCGTGCCGGCGCCTGGCGCCTGCCGGTGCACGGCTGGACCGAAACCGCGGCCGGCACGCTGGAGCTGATGGCTGCACGCTATGCGCGCGCCGGCCTGCAGCACCTGCTGTGCACGGACATTTCCCGCGACGGCATGATGACCGGGCCGAACCTCGAGCTGTACCAGGCGCTGAAGCTCACCGTGCCTACGCTGCAGGTGCAGGCATCCGGTGGCGTGCGCAACCTCGACGACGTACTGCGCGTGCAGCGTCTCGGCTGCGCCGGCGTGGTGCTGGGGCGTTCGCTGCTGGAAGGCAAGTTGACCCTGCCCGAAGGTTTCGTGGCCACCAGACGTGGTGATACGCCGTGCTGAGCCGTCGCATCGTGCCTTGCCTGGACGTGCGCGATGGCCGCGTGGTGAAGGGCGTGAAGTTCCGCGACCACGTGGACATGGGCGACATCGTCGATCTCGCGCTCCGCTATCGCGACGAAGGCGCGGATGAACTGGTGTTCTACGACATTGGCGCAAGCCCGCAGCGGCGTTCCGTCGACGTCGACTGGGTGGAGCGGGTGTCGTCGCAACTCGACATCCCGTTCTGCGTGGCCGGCGGCATCCGCGACGTGGCCACCGCGCGCGCGGTGCTGCATGCCGGTGCGGACAAGGTGTCGATCAACACCCCGGCACTGGAGCGTCCGCAGCTGGTGTCGGAGCTCGCCGTCGAATTCGGCGTGCAGTGCGTGGTGGTCGGCATCGATTCCACCCGCGAGGACGATGGCGAATGGCGCGTGCGCAGCCACACCGGTGACCCGGACGGCATGCGTGCGCCTGGGCGCCGTACCCTGGACTGGGTGGTCGAAGTGCAGCGGCTGGGCGCAGGCGAGATCGTGCTCAACTGCATGGACAGCGATGGCGTCCGCCGTGGATACGACATCGCGCAACTCAAGGCGGTGCGTGCCGTGTGCAACGTGCCGCTGGTGGCGTCGGGTGGTGCCGGCGAGGCCGCGCACTTCGCCGAGGCGTTTCGCGTGGCCGATGTGGACGCGGCGCTGGCCGCGAGCGTGTTCCATTCCGGCCGGCTGGCCATCCCCGCGCTCAAGCGCGAACTGCGCACGCAGGGCATCGAGGTACGCGAATGAACACGACGACCGATCGATTCGACCAGCTGGACTGGGCCAAGGGCGACGGCCTGCTGCCGGCGATCGTGCAGGATGCCGACACCCTGCGCGTGCTGATGCTGGGCTACATGGACGCCGATGCGCTGGCCGCGACACGCGAGGGTGGCGAGGTCACCTTCTTCAGCCGCAGCAAGGGGCGACTGTGGAAGAAGGGTGAGAGTTCCGGCCACACGCTGTCGCTGGTGTCGATCGACGTGGACTGCGACCAGGACGCCCTGCTGGTACTGGCGCGGCCGAACGGGCCCACCTGCCATCTGCAGCGTCCCAGCTGCTTTCCGGAGGCGCCGGCGTCGGCGCTCGGCGAGCTGTCGGCGTTGGTCCGCGCGCGTGAAGCGGAGCGGCCGGACGGCAGCTACACCACGCGCATGTTCGAAGCTGGCGTGCGCCGCATCGCGCAGAAGGTCGGCGAGGAAGGCGTGGAGACGGCGCTCGCGGCGGTGGCGGAGGATGACGACGCACTGCTCGGCGAAGCGGCCGACCTGGCCTACCACCTGCTGGTGCTGCTGCGCGCGCGCGGACTGGGGCTTGCGCAACTGGAGGCCAAGCTGGCTTCACGCGCGGGCTGAGGGCCGCCCGCCTCAGGCGGCCGTGATCGAAGTGCGCACGCAGTCGCGGCCGTTCGCCTTGGCTGCGTACAGCGCCCGGTCCGCGGTTTCGAAGGCATCGTCGATGTCATCCATCGCGTCGGCAGCCACGGTGTGCACGCCGATGCTGGCAGAAATGGAAACCCTGAGCTCCTGCGAGGTGCAGGCATCCGCGACCAGGGCCTGTCGCACGCTTTCGGCCACGGCTACCGCCGTGCGCAGGTCGGTGGCCGGCAGCGCGACCACGAATTCCTCGCCGCCGAAGCGGGCCAGCAATGCATCATGCGGACGCAGCGTCTTGCCGATCCGCTGCGCCGCCCAGCGCAGGCAATCGTCGCCGACGAGATGGCCGTGCTGGTCGTTGATCGACTTGAAATGGTCCAGGTCGATCATCAGCAAGGACAGCGGCCGCCGTGCATCGCGGCATTCGTCGAGCATCGTCTCGAAGCGTTCGTGGAAGTAGGTGCGGTTGTACAGTCCGGTCAGGCCGTCGCGGCGGCTGGAATCGCGCAGGCGCTCGTGCGCTTCCTCCAGCTGCACCAGGGCGTGGCGCACTTCCTGCGTGCGCTGCGCCACCTTGCGCTCCAGCTGCTGGTTGGCCTCGGCGGTGATCCGCTCGTTCTCGTTGCGCAACACGCCGTAACGGTGGCCCAGTGCGATCGACAGCAGCAGCATCTCCAGCGCCGACCCGATCTGCACGCCGTATTCGGTCACCAGGGTCTTGGGAACGATGCCGAATGCCACCAGCGTGAACAGGGTGGTGCCGAGCAGGAACATGCCCCACGCCAGCAGGAACAGCTGGGCCGGCTTGTAGCCCTGGCGCAGTACCACCACGCTGGCGATGGCGATCCACAGCACGCCCAGCAGCACCGCGCGCGACGCCACCGGGGTGGAGATGCGATAGGGCAGCCACACCGAGGCGATGCCCCAGACGATGAAGAAAGCGATCAGCGCGAGGCTGACGAGATTGCCCTTCGGCCATCGTTTCGGCAGGTCGAGGAAGGTTCGTGCAAACTGCTGCATGCCGATCAACGCCAGGCAGATCGACAGCGGGACCGCCCGGTCCGCCAGCCAGGGCGAATTTGGCCACAGGTATTCGAATCCGAAGCCGTTGAGGGTGAACAGCACCAGGCCGAATGCACTGATGTGCATCAGGTACCAGAAGTAGCTCGCGTCGCGCAGCGAGATCCAAAGCACCAGGTTGTAGAAGAACAGCGCCAGCAGGATGCCGTAGTAGATGCCGATGATGAATTGCGCATCGCGCGACAGCTCGGTGAAGGCCTTGGGCGTGTACAGCCGCAACGGCACCTGCATCGAACTCTGGCTTTCCACGCGCACCAGGAATTCGACGGGCGTGTCCAGCGGCAGCTCGAACTGGAAGTTCGGGTGGCGGTAGCGCACGCTGCGCGCCTCGAACGGCAGGCTGTCGCCCCCGGCATGGTGCACCACGCGACCATCCGGGTAGCGCGCGTAGACGTCGATGCGATCGCTCAGGGGATACGACTGCACCAGCAGCCAGCGTGGCTCTTCGGGGTTCTGGTTGACCACAGGGAGATGGAACCAGAACGCGCCACGCTGGAAACCGAACGCATCGCGACCGTCGGGCAAAGGCGCGAAGTCCCGGGTCTGCGCGTGCTGCCAGGCATCTTCCGGGCGCAGGGTGGATTCGCTGTCGTGGTGGTAGCGGATGTGCGGCGACAGCGGCACATCGCTGTCACCGGGCGCGATGACCAGTGGTTGCGGTGCCTGCGCGAAGGCCGTGGCACAGGCGAGCAGCAGCAACAGGCAGTTGCTGGAGAAGAATATGGCGAGCTTCGTTCCCTGCATTGAACTCCCCGGCTCCCGGCGCCCCGGCCGGGGACGCGTCCCTTCCCGGGAGCACGTTCAGATTAGACCAGCGTCCACGCGAAATCATCTTCCGCCCGCATAATCCACGTGATTCGGAGCCGGGACCAGACAAGTGCAGGGATTGGAAACGTTTGCGGGACTCTTGCTGGCGCTGGCCACGACGGCGGACGGCGGCGCTGCCGCCGGTACCAGCTGCGAAGGGCGGGTGCTTCTGCACGGCGGGCAGGCCGCGGTACCGGGGGCGCTGGTTTCCGACGGTCGTGGCGTGGTGGCCACCGACCAGGAGGGGCGCTATCGCATCGACATGCCCGCGCATCACCGGGAGTTGTTCGTCATCGCCCCCGATGGCTTTGCCGTGCCGATGGCTGCGGATGGATTGCCTGCGTTCTGGCGCAGCGACTGCGGCGATTTCAGGCTCACGAGGGATGCCAATGCAGCGCAGGAGACGCAGCGCGTCCTGGTATTCGCCGACCCCCAGACTTCGGACGCGCAGGAAGTCGATTACTACGCGCGCGCCATCGTCGCGCCGGCACGTGGAGAATCGGAGGTTGCACTCGGCATCACCTTGGGAGACGTGACCAACGATGTCGCGGCCCTGTACCCGGCGTTGAACGCAGCCACCACGTCGATCGGCGTTCCCTGGCTGCACCTGGCGGGCAACCACGATGTCGATCCCGGTGCGCAGGATGACGGCGATGCCTTGACCGCGTTTCGCGCAGTCTACGGCCCGGATACCTTCGCCTGGCAGTCGTCGCAGGCGAGCTTCGTGGTGCTGGACAACGTGGTGTCGATGCCCGGGCAGCGGCCGGCCTACATCGGCGGCCTTCGCGACGATCAGTTCGCCTTCCTCGAGGCCTACCTGCCGCATGCGCCACGCGACCGGCTGCTGGTAGTGGCCGCGCACATCCCGTGGTTCGATACCGCAGCGGCCGGCCGGCCCGGGACCCTCCGCACGTCGGATCGCGAGCGCCTGTTCGCGTTGTTGCAGGATTTCCCGAACGTGTTGCTGCTCAGTGCGCATCGCCACACGCAGCGCCAGTTCTTCCACGGTGGGGCCGAGGGCTGGCACGGCGCCGCGCCCCTGCACGAATACAACGTGGGCGCCGCGAGCGGCGCGTACTGGTCTGGCATGCGCGACGCGCAGGGCATTCCGGTAGCGACGATGGCTGACGGCACGCCGCGGGGCTATGCGGTGCTCGACATCGGTGCCAGCGGCGATTACCGGCTGGCCTGGCGCCCGACGGGCGTGGATGGCGATGATCCGGCGATCACCGCGGCGATGGCCCTGCATGCTCCCAGGGTGCTGCGGCGGGGCGCCTACCCGGCCTGGGGCGTGTTCGCCAATGTCTGGATGGGCCACGACGGCACGCGCGTCGAGTACCGCATCGGCGAACGCGAATGGGCGCCGATGCAGAAGGTCTTGCAGGCCGATCCGCGCTTGCGCATCCAGAATACGCTCGACGACCTGTCGGACGGGTTGCGTGGCCTGGATCGCTCGCCGGAGGCGGAGCTGTCCACGCACCTGTGGCGGGGTGCGCTGGACACGCGGCTTCCGCTGGGCGTGCACCGCGTCGAAGTACGCGCGTTCGATGATGCCGGCGGCGAGCATCGTGCCGTCATCGACTATCGGCTGCAGGACTGGAGGGAATGACCATGGTCGAACTGCCAACGGACTTGCCGGTGCGCCATTTCCGCGACGCCGCCGCCTGGCAAGCCTGGCTGTCCAGGCACGAAGACAGCCCCGGCATGTGGCTGAAAATCGCCAAGAAGGGCTCCGGCATCGCGTCGGTCACCTATGCCGAGGCGTTGGATGTCGCGCTGTGCCATGGCTGGATCGACGGCCTGAAGAAGTCGCTCGATACCGACTTCTTCCTGCAGCGGTTCACGCCGCGCAAGCCGCGCAGCCTCTGGTCGAAAATCAACATCGAGAAGGTGGAGCGCCTGGTCGCGGCCGGGCGCATGCAACCGGCGGGCTTGCGGCAGGTGGATGCTGCCAAGGCCGACGGCCGCTGGCAGGCCGCATACGCCGGCGCTTCGCGGATGGAGGTGCCGCCGGAGCTGGCCGCGCTGCTGGCGAAGAACCGCAAGGCCAAGGCGTTCTTCGATGCGCTCGACAGGACCAATCGCTATGCGTTTTGCTGGCGCGTGCAGACGGCGGTGAAGCCGGAAACGAAGCGCGCGCGCGCGGAGAAGTTCGTGGCCATGCTCGCCAGGGGCGAGAAACTCCACGGTTGAATCGTGCCGGCAACCCCCGCGCGCGGGCCAGCATCAATCGTGCGGGTAGGCCGCCACCGGGCCGCGCTGCGCGCCGGCTTCCCACGCCTGCAGGCGTGCGAGTGCGTCGCTGCCGACATCCATCTGCGGCTCGGACGGGGTGAGCCGGTCCATTTTTTCGCGGCGTGCCACCTGGCGGCGCGCGTACTGAAAGGCGTCCAGCAGGCCGCCATCGCGGTTCATGCCTTCGACCAGCAGGGCGCGGCCGAAGTAGGTGGCGCTTTCGGTGTCGCCGCAGCCGAACGAGGTGCGGTCGTGCCGTGCCGCGGTCAGCACGATCGTGCCCGCGTCCTGCAGCGCCGGGATGAAGCCGCCGGAATAGCAGGCCGAGACGATGACCACGCGCCGGGGGATGCCGGCATCGTCCAGCGCGACGCGCAACTGGGTGGGCTTGAGGAAGGTTTCGAACAGGCCGGGTTGTCCGACGGCCAACTGGTGTCTGGCCGTGCCGTGCGAGGCGAGGTAGACCAGCAGCAGGTCTTCCTCCGGGTCCATGGTGGCGGCGATGCCGGCCAGCGCGTGGCGCAGGTTGTCGAGCGTGGCCAATGGCGTGTCTTCGCGTCGCCGCGCATCGGGACGGTTTGCGAGTACCAGTGTGCGTCCCTCGTTGCCATGTCGCTGCGCCATCAGCGTGCGCAGGTAGGCGACTTCGTTGCCGAAGACCTGTTCGTTGCCGTCGCCGGCGAACCCGACCACGTACAGGTCGACCGCGCCGGGGCGCTGTGCCGGCATCGCGGCGAGCGCGGCATCGATGCGCTGCAGGTCGCGTGCGGCGCGTTCGGAGGCTTCGCTCGCGCCCGCGACGCCCGGGGCGCAGCACGCCAGCAGCAGGGCGAACAGGCGCAGGCGCATGTCAGCCGGCCGCCAGGTCCGTGAAGCGTTCGATACGCAGGTGGCCGCCGGTGGCGTCGCCGCCGCGCGGTTCGGGATAGTCCTCGCGGCGGTCGACCAGCGCCGTGCGCAGGCCGGCATCGCGCGCGGCATCGAGCTCGGCGACCACGTCGGACAGGAACAGGATGTCGCCCGGCGCAGCATCCAGTGCCTTGGCGATGCGCGCATAGCTCGACGACTCGCGTTTGCCGCCGATGCCGGTATCGAACCAGCCGGAGAACAAGCCACCAAGATCGCCGGCATCGGTATGCGCGAACAGCAGCTTCTGCGCCGGCACCGATCCGGAGGAATACACCGCCAGGGTGCTGCCGGTCGCATGCCAGCCGCGCAGCGCGTCGACGGCATCGGGGTAGACCGGCGCGGTGAAGTCGGCATCGCGGTAACCGGCTTCCCAGACCATGCCCTGCAGCGCCTTCAGCGCGGTGTGCTTGCGGTCCTGGTCGATCCAGCCCTGCAGGGTCTCCACGATCATCCCGTCCTGGCACAGGCCGCCGTTCTCGGCCGCCACCTGGTCCAGCCATTGGCGGACCCCGGGCTCGTCGCCATGCTCGCGCACGAAGCGTGGCAGCGCGCGGCGGGCGTAGGGGAACAGCACGTCCCTGACGAACGAAATCGACGACGTGGTGCCTTCGATGTCGGTGAGGATGATCGGCGCGGGGGCAGGGGTGGTCATGCGGATAGCGTACCGCTTCCCGGGCTTGGATTTTGGTGGGGCGGACGGCGCGCGTTCCTGTTTCCGTCAGCCCGGCTTGCGCCGGGACGACGGACTTCAGTCATGCGCGTGGGCAGTCGATGGCGAAAGTGCTTGTCGAGCCGATCAACCGCCCGGCGCGGGATTCTCGTAGCGCGGGAATTTCCGCGCGATATCGGTGCCGGTGAAGTGGCCGATCCACCCGTCGGGCTGCTCGAAGAACCGGATCGCCACGAAGCGCGGCTCCGGGCCCATGTCGAACCAGTGCGTGGTGCCGTCCGGCACTGCGATCAGGTCGTCCTTCACGCACTCGATCTCGTAGACCTTGTCTTCGACGTGCAGGGTGAACAGGCCGGAGCCATCGACGAAGAACCGCACCTCGTCTTCCTTGTGGAAGTGCTCGTCGAGGAACTTGGCGCGCAGCTCGTCCTTCTTCGGGTTGTCCGGGGCGATGCTGATCACGTCGACCGTGGTGAAGCCGCGTTCGGCGCTGATGCGGTCGATGTCGGCCTTGTACGCGGCCAGCACCTGCTCGGGCGTGGCCCCGGCCTCGACCGGCTGGCTGGCCTGCCAGCGCTCGAAATGCACGCCGATCTTCGCCAGTTCGCGCGCGATCTCCTCGCCGTCGTGCGTGGCCAGTTCGGGGCGGTCGGGGGCCGTGTCGGAAAAGATGCGGAGGCGGCTCATGGCGTTCGGCTCGTGGGGCGGGTCGAAGGCGAAAGCGTAGCAGCTGCCCGGCGGTCGGGCGTCACGGCGGCGGAACGCAGGCGCGACGCGGCTGCAACGACGCCAGCGACTCAGTGTCCAGCCGTCAGCCGGCGGATGTCGAGCTCGCAGCCCAGCAGGAACTCGAACGCCTCCAGGTGGCGGCGGGCCTCGGCCATGTCGCGGCCCCAGGCGTAGAGCCCGTGGCCGTCGATGAGGTAGCCCCACATCGGGGCGGCGTCGAGCAGGGCATCGACCTGCGCGGCCAGCGTCGGCATGTGCTGGCTGTTGGGCAGCACCGGGAGGTCGATGGCGGTCTCGTGCGTCTCGTTGCCGCGGAACGCCTTCAGCAATTCGTAGCCTTCCAGGCGCACGCGGCCGGCGCCTGCGAACAGCCGCGAGGCGACCGTCTGGTTGCGCGAATGCGTATGCAGGATGCAGCCGACCTCGCCGAAACGTGCGTACAGCTGCGTGTGCAGCAGGGTCTCCGCCGACGGTCGATGGTCGCTGCCGACGGCCTTGCCGTCGAAATCCACCACCATGATGTCGCTTTCCACCAGCCTGCCCTTGTCGCGGCCGGACACCGTGATCGCGGCATGGCGATCGTCCAGCCGCTGCGAGAAATTGCTGCTGGTCGCGGGCGTCCAGCCCAGCTGCGCCAGTTCGCGGATGTTGGCGATCAACGCGTCGGCAAGCACCGACAGGCGGTGGCGGTCGTAGGGCAGGGCGTCATGGTCCATGCCGGGATTCTAGCCGACGCCCCGTCGCCTCCGCGTGGCGGCATCAGAGCAGGGCGCGCACCAGCACCACCAGCACCAGCAGCGGCGCGACCACGCGCAGCAGCCAGCGCCAGGCGTTGAACAGCCATTCGGGCATTTCAGACAGCTGCTCGCGCAGCACGGTGCGGTTGAGTACCCAGCCGGTGAACAGGGCGATCAGCAGTCCGCCCAGCGGCAGCATCAGGTCGTTCGCGATCAATTCGATGAACCCCATGATGTCGCGGTCGAAGATGCGCACGCCCGACCACACGTTGAGCGACAGCACCGACAGCAGGCCCAGTGCCCAGCACAGGCCGGCCATCGACAGGGCGGCCAGCTTGCGGCGCTTGATGCCGAACTTCTCGACCATGAACGCCGTTGCGGGCTCCAGCAGCGAGATCGACGAGGTCCAGGCCGCCACCGACAGCAGGCCGAAGAACAGCAGCCCGTACACCGCGCCGATCGACATCGCCTCGAACGCGAGCGGCAGCGAGGTGAAGATCAGGCCTGGCCCGCCGCCGGCCGGGTCCAGCCCGAACGACAGCACGATCGGGAAGATCGCCATCCCCGCCAGCAGGGCCACCGTGGTATCGGTCAACGCCACCGCGATGCCGACGCGCGGGATCGACACGCCCTCGCGCGGCAGGTAGGCGCCGTAGGTCATCATCGCGCACATGCCCAGGCTGAGCGAGAAGAACGCCTGGCCCATCGCACGCAGGAACACGTTGCCGTCGATCTCGGACCAGTCAGGCTTGAACAGGAACGCCATCGCCTGGCCCATGTAGCCGGTGGTGACGCCGTAGGCCACCAATGCGAGCAGCAGCACGAACAGGGCGGGCATCAGGAAGCGCACGGCGCGCTCCAGGCCCTTTTCGACGCCCATCGCCACCACCAGCACGGTGAGCAGCATGAACAGCGCGTGCCAGAAGGTGAGTTCGAACGGGCTGGCCAGCAGTTCGGTGAACGTGGCGCCGGGGTCGGTGATGTGCGCGCCGCCCAGCAGCTGCTTCAGGTACAGCCAGGCGTAGTGCAGGGTCCAGCCGGCGACCACGCTGTAGAAGCTGAGGATCAGGATGCCGGCGACGATGCCGATCCAGCCGATGCCCACCCAGCCGCGGCTCTTGCCGCTGTCGCGGACCAGGCCGCGCAGGGTGTTGATCGGGCTCATCCGGCCGTGGCGGCCGATCAGCACTTCGGCGAACAGGATCGGCAGGCCGACGATGGCGATGCAGGCCAGGTACACCAGCACGAACGCGCCGCCGCCGTTGTCCGAGGTCATGTACGGGAAGCGCCAGATGTTGCCCAGGCCCACCGCGGAACCGGTGGCGGCCAGGATGAACATCAGGCGCGATGACCACATGCCGTGGATGGAAGTCGTCTTGTCCATGTGCGGATCCGGGGAAGGGTAGGGGCAGGCAGGGCGCGTGCAGGCGTCAACCGCGCGGCGCGGGCGGGTCGATGGTGTCGGGCAGTGGCGGGGATTCCGCCGTGGCCGTCGTGGCCGGCAGCCGGAGGATCTTGAACCCGGCATACGCCAGCACCAGTGCCACCAGCGGGCTGACCAGGTTGAAGAACGCGTAGGGCAGGTAGTCCAGCGTGGCGACGCCAAGGGTGGCGGCCATGTACGCGCCGCAGGTGTTCCACGGGATCAGCGGCGAGGTCATGGTGCCGGCGTCTTCCAGCGCACGCGACAGGTTCTCCGGGGCCAGCCCGCGCTTGCGGTACTCGGGCTGGAACAGGCGGCCGGTGAGCACGATCGACATGTACTGGTCGGCGGTGACCACGTTGGCGCCGAACGCCGTGGCCAGCGTGGACGCGATCAGCGAACCGGTCGAGCGCGCCGCCTTCAGCACGCTGCGGATCAGCCGTTCCAGCAGGCCGGTACGCTCCATCACCGCACCGAAGCCCATTGCGCAGACGACCAGCCACACCGTGTTGAGCATGCTGGACATGCCGCCACGGGTCAGCAGGTCGTCGAGCGCGGCGTTGCCGGTGTCGGCCTGGTAGCCGTTGAACAGCGCCGTCCACGCGCCCGACAGCAGGGCCATGCCGCGCGACGAGGCGTCGTCGCCGGCCAACGCCACCACCACGTTTGGCTGGAACACCACGGCGAACACCGCCCCCAGCAGTGCGCCGATGAGGATGGTCGGGAAGGCGGGAAAACGCCGCATCGCCAGCACGAACACCACCAGCATCGGCAGCAGCAGGTACCAGCCGAGGGTGAACTGCGCATCCAGCAACGCCGGCAGGTCGCCGAAGGCATCGCCGCCCTCGCTGCGGCTGCCGCCCAGCCCGATCAGCGCGAACAGCACCAGCGCGATCACGATGCTCGGGCCGGTGGTCCAGACCATGTGGCGGATGTGCGCGAACAGCTCGCTGCCGGCGGCGGCCGGCGCGATGTTGGTGGTGTCCGACAGCGGCGACATCTTGTCGCCGAAATAGGCACCGGAGATGACGGCGCCGGCGGTGATGGGCAGCGACATGTCCAGGCCCTGCGCCACGCCGATCAGCGCCACGCCCAGCGTGCCGGCGACCGTCCACGAACTGCCGATGGTGACGGCGACGATCGCGCAGATCAGGCAGGCCGCGGGGTAGAAATAGGCCGGGTGCATCAGCTGCATGCCGTACACGATCATCGTCGGCACGGTGCCGCTGAGGATCCAGGTGCCGATCAGCGCACCGACCGCCAGCAGGATGAAGATCGGCACGACCGCCAGCGATACGCCCTGCACCAGCGCCTGCTGCACGTCGTCCCAGGACAGGCCATTGCGCAGGCCGATGATCCCGGCCAGGCAGGCCGCCAGCAGCAACGAGATCTGGTTGGCGCCGTAGGAGGCGTCGTCGGCGTACAGATACACCGCAAGCCCCAGTGCCACGGCAAGGAACAACAGCGGCGTCAGCGCCTGCAACAGGGAGGGCTCACGTCCGTGGGTTGCAACCATGTCTGTTCAGTCCCTGTGGATACCGTGGAATGGAAGGCGTGCGGCCGCGGGCAAGGCGGGCATCCATGCAGGTGTCCCGCCGCGACAGGTCCGGTGCATCACCGGACCTGTCGCCGATCTACCGCTGCACGCAGCACGTGCGCACCGGCATGCCCGCGGATGCACGGACAGGGTGCCAGAGCGTCGGCCCGCATGCACCCCGCGTGAAACGCCGGCGGGCAAGCGCGCCGCAGGATCAGGCGCGATTGAGCTTGCTGTTCCGATAGCCGTAGGCGAAGTAGATCACCATGCCAACGGCGGTCCAGCCGACAAACAGCTTCCAGTGCTCCGGGAAGGACTGGAAGAACAGGAACATGCAGGCGAGGAAGCCCATCGGACAGATGATGTTCGCCGCCGGCACGCGGAACGGGCGATGCAGTTCCGGGCGCGTGTAGCGCAGCACCAGCACGCCGAGGCAGACCGTGGCGAATGCGATGAGGGTCCCCATGGACACCAGTTCGCCAAGGACGCTCAAGGGCATCAGGCCGGCAAGCAGGCACGCGGCGATGCCGACGATGATCGTGCCGACGTAGGGCGTCTGGTGCTTGGGGTGCACCCTGCCGAACAGTTTCGGCAGCAGGCCGTCCCGCGACATCGTGTAGAAGATGCGCGGCTGTGCCATCAGCATCACCAGGATGACGGACGACAGGCCGGCGATGGCGCCGATCTCCACGGCCGTCTTCAGCCAGGCGAGGTTGGCGTAGGGCTCCAGTGCGGTCGCGACCGGCTTGGCGGTGCCCAGCTCGGTGTACGGCATCATGCCGGTCAGCACGGCGCACACCGCGATGTAGATGATGGTGCAGATCGCCAGCGAACCGAGGATGCCGATCGGCATGTCGCGCTGCGGGTTCTTGGCTTCGCCGGCCGCGGTGGAGACTGCGTCGAAGCCGATGTAGGCGAAGAACACGATCGTGGCTGCACGGAATACACCGTCCATGCCGAACTGCCCGGGGCCGGTGTTCTCGGGGATGAACGGCGTCCAGTTGGACGGATCGACGTAGAAGAAACCGATGCCGATGAAGGCGGCGATCACGGCGGTCTTGATCGCCACCACGATCCCGTTGACGAAGGCCGATTGCGTGATGCCCACATAGCACAGACCACTGACAGCGGCTACGATCATCACTGCCGGCAGGTTGAACATGTTTTCGGTGCGCACGAACCCGCCGTCTTCCCACGCGATCGGCGCGCCGGCGAGTTCGGCAGGGAAGGGAATGCCAAGCGTCGTGGTCAGGAAGCTCACGAAGTAGCCCGACCACCCCACCGCCACGGTGGATGATGCGAACAGGTATTCCAGAACCAGGCACCAGCCGATGAACCAAGCGACGAATTCGCCCAGCGTGGCGTACGAATACGAGTAGGCACTGCCCGAGACCGGTAGCAATGCCGAAAATTCGGCGTAGCACAGGCCGGCGAGCGCGCAGGCGAATCCCGCCAGCACGAAGCTCAGCATGATCGCGGGACCTGCGTGGTTGGCGGCTGCCTGGCCGGTCAACACGAAGATGCCGGCCCCGATGACCGCGCCCATGCCCAGCAGGACGAGATGACGGGCCGTCAGCGTGCGCTTGAGGGTCGCCTCGCCCTGCAGGCTGCCCTCGACCGGTTCGCCGGCATCGACGTGCGGCGCCGGTTCGACCGGCTTCACCCTGAAAAGACTCTTCGACATCTGCGATTCCTGTTTTGGGGCTGGCATGCGACCGGATGGCCGCACGGGTGGTCAGCCGTGGAAGCGAAGCGGTGGGGTGGGGGCGCCGCGCCGCCCGTACCTTGCCAAACGCGGCAGCCGGGCACAAGCGCCGGCCGACCGGGTTGGCGCGATAATCGTGTTCCCGCAACCGCTGAGAGGTATCGCGCTTGTCGTTGCACATCCCGGTCGACCATGGCCCGTTGACCTTTGCTTTTTCGGCCTACGGACAGCGCCATCCCGACGAGTCCGCCACCGCGGCCCAATTCCAGGCGCTGCTGGACGATCCGGACGATCCCTTCCTCCGCGACCGGCTGGAGGGTCACTTCACCGCGTCGGCGTGGCTGGTCGACTGCAGCGGGCAGCGGCTGCTGATGACCCACCACCGCAAGCTGGGCCTGTGGTTGCAACTGGGCGGACACGCAGACGGCGACCGCGACCTGGCGCGCGTCGCACTGCGCGAGGCGGAAGAGGAGTCGGGCCTGGCCGGGCTGTGGGTGGAACCGGCGATCTTCGACCTCGACCGCCACTGGATCCCGGAGCACAAGGGCGTGCCGGGGCACTGGCATTACGACGTGCGCTACGTGGTGCGCACCGGCGCCAGCGAAGCCTTCACCGTCAGCGAAGAATCGCATGCGTTGGCATGGCGACCGATCGTCGAGGTGGCACGGGACGCTGCCTACGATGCCTCGCTTCGGCGGATGGCGCGAAAGTGGTTGGGGAGGAGGAGCGAGGCGTGAGCGGAGAGGGGTGAGAAGTGGGCGAAAGCGCGAGCAGGCTCATGTCCCGGGGCGATGACGCCCGACGCCCTCATTCCGGCGCAAGCCGGGACCCGGCGAAGTTTTGCGGGCATCGGTCCGCTGCAGATCGAACGGCACTGGGTCCCGGCTTGCGCCGGGATGACGAGCAAAAGCAGCACGCTTCCCGCTCACTCCTGCCTCAGTAGAGCACCCGCGTCCGCAGCGTGCCCTCGATCGCCGACAGTTCCGCGCGCAGCCGCGTGGCCTGTTCCACCGATGCCGCGGTATCGATCACCACGTAGCCGACCTTGGGGTTGGTGCGCAGGTACTGGCCGTCGATGTTGATGCCTTCTCGCGAGAACACATCGTTGATCTTCGACAGCACGCCCGGCACGTTGCGGTGGATGTGCAGGATGCGGTGGCTGCCGTCGTGCTCGGGCAGGGTGACCTCGGGGAAGTTCACCGCGGACAGCGTGCTGCCGTTGTCGCTGTAGCGCACCAGCTTGGCCGCCACCTCGGTGCCGATGTTGTCCTGCGCCTCCAGCGTGCTGCCGCCGACATGCGGGGTGAGGATCACGTTGTCGAACCGCGCCAGCGGCGATTCGAAGCGCTCGGCGTTGCCTTTCGGCTCCACCGGGAACACATCCACCGCGGCGCCGCCTACGTGCCCCGACTCCAGCGCCGCGGCCAGCGCGTCGATGTCCACCACGGTGCCGCGCGCGGCATTGATCAGGTGCGCGCCGGGCTTCATCCGTGCGATCTGCGCTGCACCGAACATCATCTGCGTGGCCGGGGTTTCCGGCACGTGCAGGGTCACCACGTCGGCGCGCGCCAGCAGGTCGTCGAGGCTGGCGGCGGGGCGCGCGTTGCCCAGCGACAGTTTGGTTTCGATGTCGTGGAACAGCACCTGCATGCCCAGCGATTCGGCCAGCACGCCGACCTGGGTGCCGATGTGGCCGTAACCGATGATGCCCAGCGTCTTGCCGCGCACCTCGTGGCTGCCGGCTGCGGACTTGCTCCAGCCGCCGCGGTGGCACTCGGCGTTCTTCTGCGGGATGCCCCGGGCCAGCATGATGGTCTCGGCGATCACCAGTTCGGCCACGCTGCGGGTGTTGGAATAGGGCGCGTTGAACACCGGGATGCCGGCCAGTTCCGCGGCGTCCAGGTCGACCTGGTTGGTGCCGATGCAGAAGCAGCCCACGGTGATCAGGCGCCGCGCCTCGGCCAGCACCTCGGCAGTCAGCTGCGTGCGCGAGCGGATGCCGAGGATATGGGTGCTGGCGATCTTGTCGCGCAGCGCCTCGCCAGACAGTGAACCGGGCAGCACCTCGACCTGCGTGTAGCCGGCATCGCGGAACACCTGTTCGGCGTTGCGGCTGATGCCCTCCAGCAGCACGACGCGGATGTCCTGCTTCGGGAACGAGGTCTTCGGAGGCGACATGCGCGATCGGTTCCATGCGGGGCGGGGAGCGCAGCACTATGCCAGATGGCGCGCATGTTTTCCGCACTGCATCATCGCGACCGCGGGAACGACCGGCGACAGGATTTGCAACGATCTTCTCCCTGGTCAGGGGATGTCGGGGCGCCCGCCGGGGCCACGCCGAGTCGCGGCCCGATATCCGCGTGGTCGGCGTGGCCCCGACGGGCGCATCCACACTTCCGTGGCGGACTCAGCGGAAGAACCAGGGCAAGGACAGCGTTCGCTCTTCTACCGAACGGGCGATGGTCTGTCTGGCGCAGGTCCGATGCCACCGCAACCAAGCGGATATCGGGCCGCGACTTGCGGTGGCATCGGACCTGCGGCACCGCGTGACCAGTCTTTCCCCGAGCGAGAGAAGAAAATCGCCAGCGCCGCGCAGTTGCAGGCGAAACCGAACGCGGCTGGACGCTTCACGGCATGGCTGGCACGCTTGCGGTCCCTCGCATGCCGATGCCTTGAGATGACCGACCCCCGCCTGCAACGCCTGGCCGCCGCACTGCCGGGCCTGCGCCTGCTGACCGACGCCAACGACCTGGAGCACTACGGCCGCGACTGGACCCGGCACTGGACGCCGGCGCCGCTGGCGATCGCGCTGCCGGGCAGCGTGGAAGAAGTGCAGGCCATCGTGCGCTGGGCCAACGACGAAGGTGTGGCCATCGTGCCCTCCGGCGGCCGCACCGGCCTGTCCGGGGGCGCCGTGGCTGCCAACGGCGAACTGGTGCTCAGCCTGCAGCGGATGAACCGCGAACTGGCGTTCGACGCCACCGACCGCACCCTCACCGTGCAGGCCGGCATGCCGCTGCAGGCGCTGCACGAGGCGGCCAAGGCGCATGGCCTGGTGTATCCGGTGGATTTCGCCTCGCGCGGCTCGTGCAGCATCGGTGGTAACGTCGCCACCAATGCCGGTGGCATCCGCGTGATCCGCTACGGCAACACCCGCGAGTGGATCGCGGGGCTGAAGGTGGTCGCCGGCAACGGCGAGCTGATGGAGCTCAACCGCGCGCTGGTCAAGAACTCCAGCGGCTACGACCTGCGCCACCTGATGGTGGCCTCGGAAGGCACGCTCGGCGTCGTGGTCGAAGTGACGGTGCGCCTGACCAGTCCGCCACCGCCGACGCGGACAATGTTGCTTGGCCTGCCCACGTTCGATGCGCTGATGCAGGTGTTCGCCGAACTACGTTCGCGCCTGCGGCTGGAAGCGTTCGAGTTCTTCACCGACCGCGCGCTGCACCACGTGGTGGCGCATGGCGCATCGCAGCCGCTGGACGGGCGGCACCCGTACTACGTGGTGGCCGAGTTCGCCGACCAGGGCGAGGCCGACGAGGTCGCGGTGCTGTCCGCGTTCGAGCACTGCGTGGGGCAGGGCTGGGTGGACGATGGGGTGATCGCGCAGAGCGAGGCGCAGGCCGCGCAGATCTGGTGGCTGCGCGAAGGCATCACCGAAAGCATGGCGCACCTCGCCAGTTACAAGAACGACGTTTCGGTGCGGGTCTCGGCGATGCCGGCGTTCCTGGCCGAGTCGATTGCACTGTTCGAGCGCGAATACCCGGAGTTCGACGTGGTCTGGTTCGGCCACATCGGCGACGGCAACCTGCACATCACCATCGTCAAGCCCGAGGCGATGGCCAAGGACGCATTCATGACCGAATGCGCCCGCGTCACCGAATTGCTGGCGGCCACGCTGCAGCGCCACGGCGGCAGCATTTCCGCCGAGCACGGCATCGGGCTGGTCAAGAAGCCCTACCTGTCCTCGACCCGCAACGTCGCCGAGATCGCGGCGATGCGCGGCATCAAGCAGGCGCTGGACCCCAAGGGCATCCTGAATCCGGGCAAGGTGTTCGACGCGTGATCCGATCCATGGGGGACGGCATTCAGCCATTGCGGCGCGCGCGCCGTTACGCTTGTCTCAACTCCTCGCATGGGACCGCCGCATGATCCACCGCAGTTGCCTGATTCCGTTCCTTGGCGTGGCGATGGCCATGGCCGCATGCGTCGCACAGGCCAGCAGTTTCGCCGGTACCTCGGCCGGCACCTCGGCAGGCGGTACCTCGGCCACGTCGGGCAGCACATCCGGCAACGACAAGGTGGTGGTGCGCGCACGCGAGGATGCCGCCGGCTTCGTCGCCAGCGATGGCCGCATCCGCGGCGTGCGCCTGGAAGCGGCGCTGCGCCACCTGCGCGAACACGATGCCGCGGCGCGCGATGCCAGCGACATGCAGCTTGCGTTGGCCATCCTCGCCCGCTGACGTTCGCCGCTGATGAGGCGTTTCGGCGCGTGGGCCTGCGCCGGATGGCTGTGCCTGGCGGGTGTGGCGTCAGCGGCCGGGATCGCGGTCGACGACACCGGCCTTGCGCCCGACGAGGCGCTGGCGACGCAAACCCTGGTCGATGCGGCACGGCAGTCGCTGCCGCCCGGCTTCATCGAAGGCCTTGGTCGCCCGGTATCGCTGCGCTGGCGGGACGATCTTCCGGATGAAGTCCACGGCCGCGCGCGTGGCGGGCGCATCGGACTGCCGCGCCGTCTGCTGCACGACTGGCTACGCAATGGTGCGCCCGTGTCGGGCCCGTCCCCCGCACTGTCGGCCTTGCTGCACGAGCTTGCGCACATACACGACCATTCCGCCGCGGGCGGGCTCTCTCGCAATCCGCGCCTGCTCGACCTGGCCGGCTGGCCCGTGCGGCCGCTTCGCTTCGGCCTGCGTGCAGCGCACAACGACTTCAGCGATCGCAGCCCGGACGTCTACGAACTGCGTTCGCCGGCCGAATTCGTCGCCGTCAACTTCGAGCATTTCCTGCTCGACCCGGATTACGCCTGCCGACGACCGGCGCTGCACGCGTATTTCGCGGCGCACTTCGGCTGGTCGCCGGCCACTGCGTCATGCACGCCCGGGCTGCCCTTCGTTGGCGCAGGGCTGGATGACGCGGTGGTGCGCCTGGTCGATCTCGACCCGGCCCGCGTGCAGGAAGTGCACTACCTCTTCGCCGAGGCCAACGCGCGGCCGATGAGCCGTTGGGGCCATGGCATGTTGCGGCTGGTCGTGTGCGCGCCCGGGCGAACGCCGGGCGAGGACTGCCGCTACGACCTCGACCACCACCTGGTGCTGTCGTTCCGCGCCTTCGTCGACGACGTGCAGGTGTCCAGCCTGCGCGGGCTGACCGGTTCGTACCCATCGCGCCTGTTCGTGCTGCCGCTGGAGCAGGTGGTGGACGAATACACCAAGGTCGAGCTGCGGGGCCTGCAATCGGTGCCGCTGCGCTTGGCGCGTGGCGAGATCGATGGGCTGCTGCGGCGTGCCGCGCAGGTGCACTGGAGCTACGACGGGCGCTATTACTTCGTGTCCAACAACTGCGCCGTCGAGGCGTGGAAGCTGCTCCAGGATGGCGTGCCGCGCCTGTCGAACCTGCCCCTGCGCAGCATCGCCCCCAACGGCTTGCTGCGCCGCCTGGTGCGGGATGGCGTGGCCGACGCCACCGCGCTTGGGGATGCGACGCGAGCCGCGCGCGAGGGCTATTACTTCGCATCGCAGGGCACGCACTTCCAGGCGATGCTGGACGTTGCGGGTTCAGAACTGGATCTGCCCACGCGGCAGGCCACTGCGTGGCTGGACATGGACCCCGTGGCGCGCAGCCCATGGCTGGCGCAGGGCGGCACGCGTGCGACCGCTGCACTCCTGTTGCTGGAACAGGCCGCGGTGCGTCGCGAAGAGGCGGCGATCCGCGAAGCCCTGAAGCAGCGTTTCCTGCGGGGCCGGGGCGATGACGGCGACATCGCCGTGGCAGCGCAGGCCTTGCGCGAACTGCTTGGCGACGGCGCCTACGCGGGCCGGCCGGCGCTGCTGCTGCCGTCCGGCTATGGCATTCCGCAGGAGCAGGAACGCGCGTTGCTGGCGGACGTCGTGGCGCGCGACGGCGCGCGTCTCGGGGCATTGCAGGACCGGCTGCATGAGGATGCACGGGCGCTGGTCGAGCCCCGGCTGCGTGCCAGGCTGGAAGCGGCCGAGACCAACCTGGCGATTCTGGGCGATCGCCTGCGCATGCTGTCGCGTGACATCGATGCGGGTGCGTCGCGCCTGCACTGACGCAGGCAGGGCAAGCGTCAGCGATCGAGCCAGCGCGTCATCAGCTGGCGCGGGTGGGCGGCATATCCATTCTGCAGGTACACGCCCTGCGCGCGGGTGTTGTCGTTGTCCACTTCCAGCCGCAGGGCGCGCAGGCCTTCGCGGCGGCAGAGGTCCGCCGCTTCCTCGAGCGCGCGCCGCCCCAGCCCGCCGCCGCGCGCCTGCGGCAGCAGGTACAGCTCGTCGAGCAGTCCGAAGCGGCCGCCGAACTCCAGGCTGAAGCAGAAGCCGATGACGAGATAGCCAGCGAACACACCGTTGCGTTCGACCAGCAGCAGGCGTCCGTGGTGGGGGTGGGCCAGCAGGTCGGCGAGGGCAGTACGCAGCGACGCCTCGTCCCACGGGATGCCTTCGTCCGCATGGAAGTCGCGGACCACCGGCACCAGCGTGTCGATGTCGGTGGGCGTGCCCGTG
The DNA here is from genome assembly GCF_004357985.1 of Luteimonas aestuarii. Lineage (GTDB taxonomy): Bacteria > Pseudomonadota > Gammaproteobacteria > Xanthomonadales > Xanthomonadaceae > Luteimonas > Luteimonas aestuarii. The sequence continues at coordinate 61,761 of NZ_SMTF01000014.1, forward strand.
CGAAAGACGATGCCGGTCATGCGTCGGGCCGCGGATTCAATCCGCGCGGCCGCCGAATTCGCCGGTGGTGGTGTTCACCAGCACGCGTTCGCCGGTGGTGATGTACTCGGGCACCATGATCTCGATGCCGGTGTTCAGCGTGGCAGGTTTCGGGCGCTTGGTCGCGGTACCGCCCTTCAGCTCGGGCGGCGTCTCCACCACTTCCAGCGTCACGTGCTGCGGCAACTGCAGTGCCACCGGTTGCTCGTCGATGATCTGCACGTAGCTGCCGGCCAGGCCGTTGGTGATGTAGCCGGCGTCGTCGCCCACCACGTCGGCGTCGAGCGTGTAGGGCGTGTAGTCCTCGTCGTCGAGGAACACGAAGGCGTCGCCGTCCTTGTACGAGAACGTGGCCTGACGCCGCTGCAGCTCCACCTCGGTCAGGCTGTCGTCGCCATCGAAGCTGGCGTCGAGCTTGTTGCCGCCGGGCACGCTGTACATGATGAAGCGGAAGCGCACGTTGCCGCCACGGCCCTGCGGCGAGCTGCGTTCGATGTCGCGCACCTGGTACACGGTACCGTTGTGCTCGACCACGTTTCCTTTCTTGACGTCGTAGGCTTTCATTCGGGTTCTCCCCCTCTCCCGCGCGCGGGAGAGGGCCGGGGTGAGGGGCTCTGGCGTTGGCTGTGGCGTGCTGCGCGGAATTTACTTCGGCGCCAGCCGCACCGCGCCATCCAGGCGGATGGTCTCGCCATTGAGGTAGCGGTTGCCGAGGATGTAGGCGACCAGGTCGGCGAATTCCTCAGGCTTGCCCAGGCGCGACGGGAAGGGGATCGAGGCCGACAGCGACTTCTGCACCTCGTCGGGCATGCCATCGACCATCGGCGTCCAGAAGATGCCGGGTGCGACGGTGTTGACGCGGATGCCGAAGCGGGCGAGTTCGCGCGCCATCGGCAGGGTCATGCCGACCACGCCGCCCTTCGAGGCGGAATACGCAGCCTGGCCGATCTGGCCCTCAAAGGCCGCCACGCTGGCGGTGTTGACGATCGCGCCGCGCTCGCCGTCGTCGCCGGCTTCGTTGTGCTGCATCAGGGCGGCGGCGGCCTTGGCGACGTTGAAGCTGCCCACCAGGTTCACCATTACGGTGGCGCTGAAGTTCGACAGCGGCATCGGCGCCTCGCGGCCCAGCACGCGGCCGGCACCGAGGATGCCGGCGCAGTTGACCACGGCGTTCAAACCGCCGAGGAACTCCTTCGCCGCCGCGACGTTCGCCGCTACGCCGTCCTCGCTGGTGACATCGGTGCGGAAGTAGCGGGCGTCGGTATCGCCCAGCGCGGCGACCGCGCTCGCACCCTTGTCGTCGTTGACGTCGAACAGTGCGACCTTGCCGCCATCGGCGACGATGCGCTGGGCCACGGCCAGCCCGAGGCCGGAGACGCCGCCGGTGACGATGGCGCGGAGGGAATCGGCTTGCATGTGCGGTGCCTTGCGTCGGAAACCCGGCATTTTAGCGCACCGGACGCAGGTGCCGATGGACGCGGACGCGCATCGATGCAATGCACGTATCAGCCGGACTGCGCCGCCAGCCGGTGCGCGAACTCGTCGGGCGTCAGCCCCGGCGCGAACAGGAAGCCCTGGCCGACGGGAACACCGAGCTGGAGCATGAACTGGCGCTGCGCCTCGGATTCGATGCCTTCGGCCACCAGGCCAAGGCCGAGGCTGCGGGCGATGCCGGCCACCGCCTGGCAGACGGCCACGTCGGACTGGTTCCCGGGCACGCCCTCGACGAACAGCTGCGACAGCTTGAGGCCGTGGATCGGCAGTCGGCGCAGGTAGTTCAGTGCGCTGTAGCCTTCGCCGAAGTCGTCGATGGTCAGCACCACGCCCATGTCGCGCAGCGTGGCGAAGGTCTGCAGCGTGTCCGGCGCGTCCTCGATCAGCACGCGTTCGGTGAACTCGAGCTCGAGTGCGGCCCCCGGCAGGCCGTGTTCTTCCAGCACGCCGCGCACCGTGGCGGCGAGGTCGTCGCCGAGGAACTGCCGGTAGGACACGTTCACCGCCACCCGCATGATGCCGAGGCCCGCATCGCGCCATGCCGCGGCCTGCCGGCAGGCTTCGCGCAGCACCCAGCTGCCGATGCGCACGATGTCGCCGGTGTTCTCGGCGTGGCTGATGAAATGATCCGGGCGCATCTCGCCGAAGTGGTGGTTCTGCCAGCGGATCAGCGCCTCGGCGGCGACGACGCGGCCATGGCGCAGGTCCACCTGTGGCTGGAACACGAGGCGGAACTCGTCGTTGTCGGCGGCGCGCCGCAGCTGCGTTTCCATCCGCAGCTTGTCTTCCTGCGATTGCGCCAGCTCCGGCGAGTACGCCTGCCAGCCGTTGCGGTTGCGGCGCTTGCTGTCGTACATCGCGGCGTCGGCGTTGTGGATCAGCGCCTGCGGGCGATCGCCATCGCGCGGCGCGCGGGCGATGCCGATGCTGGCGGTGATGGCGAACTCCTCCTTGCCGAAGCGGAAGCCATCGCCGAAGGATTCAAGGATGGCGTCGGCAATACGCTCGGGCCGCGCGTCGTCGTCCTGGGTGGCGCAGACCACGAGGAACTCGTCTCCGCCGAAGCGGGCGACCAGCCCTTCACTGCCGACCGCGCCGGCGATGCGCTGCGCGGACTCCATCAGCAGGTCGTCGCCGGCCGAGTGGCCCAGCACATCGTTGACCATCTTGAAACGGTCGAGGTCGATGTACAGCACGGCGATCCGCGACAGCGTGAAATCCTCCATGCGCGCGCCGATCTCGGCCAGGATGGCATCGCGATTGAGCAATCCGGTCAGTGGGTCGGTCCGCGCCCGCACGCGCAGGCTTTCCTGTTCCTGCTTGCGTTCGGTGATGTCCTGCAGCGTTCCGGTGATGCTGATGGCTTCCGACTGCCCGACCTCGGCGCCACCGATGATGCGCACCCAGAACACGCGACCATCCGCGCGCATGCCCTGTACCTCGATGTCCAGGGGCGCGCGTTGGCTCACGGTGTGCTGCACGGCATCGCGCAGCCGCTGCCGGCAGGATTCGCCCAGGCAGCCCAGCATCTCTTCGATCGTTCGCGGTACCTGCTGCTGGCCCAGGATTCGCAGCGCTTCGTCGGTCAGGTACAGCGCGTCGCGATCGACCTCCCACTCCCAGCCGCCGATGTGCGCAAGGGCCTGCGCGCGGTCGAACAGGGCGCTGTCGCGCTTGAGTTCGGTGATGTCGCTGAACAACGAGAGTACCTGGCGGGGCGTGCGTCCGCCCGGCGCGAACAGGGGTACCGTGCTGACCGACAGCCAGCGCAGGCGGCGCTCGGGCTTGTGGTAAAGCCCCAGCACGCAACTGTCGGTGGTCTTGCCGGTGCGCAGCGTTTGCACCGGCGGCAGCTGCTCGAACGGGATGCGATGGCCGGTTTCGTCGAGGATGCTCCAGGCCTCGGAGCGGAGGTAGCTGCGGAAATCCTGTTTCTCGTCGGCACCCAGCAGGCGCATCGCGGCGGCATTGACCTGGACCAGTCCGCCGTCGGCGTTGTGCACGACGATACCCTTGTCGATAACCTCAAGAAGCTGTCCATAGCGCAGCTCGGCATCGCGTCGCGCGCTCAGGTCGCGTGCGACCGCGACGATGCAGTCGCGGCCGTCGTGCGAGAAGCCCGCCGAGTGCACCTCGACCGGGAAGCGGGTTCCGTCGGCGCGCATGTTGGCGACTTCGATGACATAGGTTTCGCCACGACGGATGGTTTCCCACACGGGCTTCAGGTGGCCCTTGGGCAGGTCCGGGTTCAGTACCTCGATCGGCTGGCCGATGATCTCGGCGCGCGGGCGCCGGTAGGCCGCCATGCCGGCCTTGTTGAGGTCCAGCACGATGCCATCCTCATCGAGGATGCTGACCGGGTCGGGCACCGCGTCGAAGAGCGCGTGGTAGCGCAGTCGCGCGGTTTCCGCGGCGGCGGTCTCGGCCAGCAATGCGTCACGGGTACGCCCCAGCAGGGCTCGGGTGGCGGCCGGCAGCGACAGATCGCGGCAGGCGGCTTCGAGCGCGGACACGATCTCCGCCGCCCCGTCGTTGGCGGGGGGCATCGCGGTTTCCTGCGGCAGTCGCCCCTTGCTCACCCGTGTCGCCCCTTCAGCCGCTCGCGGCCAGTGCCTTGCCCGCCTTGCTGCCGGTGTCCCGGCCCAGCAGGGCCGACAACCAGCGACCGGTGTCGGCGAGCAGGTCCAGGTCCACCCCGGTCCGGATCCCCATGCCGTGCAGCATGTACACCACGTCCTCGCTGGCGACGTTACCACTCGCACCCTTCGCGTAGGGACATCCGCCGGCGCCGGAGACTGCGGCGTCCACCACGGCCACGCCTTCTTCCAGGCAGGCCAGCAGGTTCGCCAGCGCCTGGCCCCAGGTGTCGTGGAAATGCACCGCCAGCGCGGGCATCGGTACTTCGGTGGCCACTGCGCGCAGCATCTCGCGCGCCTTCGCCGGCGTGCCGACGCCGATGGTGTCGCCCAGCGAGACCTCGTAGCAGCCCATTGCGTGCAGTGCCTTGGCCACGCGCACCACCTCGGCCAGCGGAACGGCACCCTGGTAGGGGCAGCCGAGGACCGTGGACACGTAGCCCCGGACCTTGACGCCATCGGCCGCGGCGCGCTCGAGTACAGGCGCGAAGCGTTGCAGGGATTCGTCGATGCCGGCGTTGGTGTTCCGGCGGTTGAATGCCTCGGACGCGGCTGTGAACACTGCGACTTCGCGCGCCCCGGCTTCGCGGGCACGGGCATAGCCGGTCTCGTTCGGCACCAGCACCGGATAGGAGATGCCGTCGCGCTTGTCGATGCCGGCGAACACCTCGGCGGCGTCGGCGAGCTGCGGCACCCACTTCGGGCTGACGAAGCTGGTGGCTTCGATGCTGCGCAGGCCGGTGCGCGACAGGCGGTCGATCAGTTCGATCTTCGCCGCCGTCGGGATGATGGCCTTCTCGTTCTGCAGCCCGTCGCGCGGACCTACTTCGACGATGCGGACGCTGGTTGGCGATCGGCTCATCGCAGGGCCTCGTGGCGGGTGGCAAGGAGAATTTTCTCGAACACGACCTTGGGATCCTCGGCCGAAGGTACAGGCTCCAGTGCGACGATGCGATAGCCCTCGCCCAGCAGCAATCGCAGCATGCCGGGGAAGGCATTGCGGGACTTCACGCGGATACGGCGATGGCCTGTCTTCCGCAACCTGTCTTCCTGCCCATGCAGCAGCTTGCGCGCAATGCCGGCGCGCCGGTAGCCGGGAAGCACGGCGCCCACCCAACTGTAGAAGGTGTCCTGCGCAAGCGCATAGCCTGCCTTGAACGCGACCGGGCGTTGGCCGTCGCAGGCAACCAGGATCAGCGCCCCCCGGCCTGCTTGCAGCCTTTGTTCGAGCTGGTCTAGCGTCTTGGGGCGTGTGAATTCCGGGATGGAGGTTTCCAGTCGCGCGATCTCGGCGACCTGCCCTTCGCGGATGGCGAGGTCCATCCGGCGATGCCTCAATCGTCTTCGAGCACGGCCAGCACGCTGTCGGCCTCGACGAAATCACCGGGCTGCGCGCGGAACTCGGACACCACGCCGTCGCGCGGGGCCTTGAGGGACAGCTCCATCTTCATCGCTTCCATCACCAGCAGTTCCTGCCCGTTGTCGACCCGGTCGCCGGGCCTGGCGCGTACGGCGACGATGCGTCCGGGCATCGGTGCGCGCACGCGGTGGTCGGAGGCGCCATCGTCGCCACCGTCGCGCTGGTACACCGGCACCTGCAGCAACCGCCAGCGCCGCTCGCCATCGTGCAGGTCGATGCCCGAGGCGCGCGACGACACCTGGAAGCGGCGTCCCGTTCCGTTGAAACGCGCGGAGAGCCAGCGTCCGGTCAGGCGCACGCCTGCCACTTCGACCAGGCGGCTGTCGCGGGCGATGCGGTAGTGCCCGCCGCTGCCCTGTGCCAACAGCTCGATCCGTTCGCCGCCCTGCAGCAGCGCCAGCCGTCGGTTGCCGGCGTGGCCCAGTCGCCAGCCGTCGGCGATCGCCCAAGGCGAGGTGGGGTCCGGCGAGCGGGCGGCCTGGGCGCGCTGTGCGTCTTCCTGCGCGGACAGCAGCGCCACGGCCGCCGCGGCGATGGCATCGTCGTCATCGTCCGACGCGGACGGCATGAATTCGTCGAGGTGGCGGTCGAGGTAGCCGGTGTCGATGCTGGCATCCACGATCGAGGAATGCCGCAACAGGCGTTCGAGGAACGCGACGTTCGATTTCGGCCCGTCGATCACGCACTGCGCCAGCGCCTCGCGCAGGCGGGCGAGCGCACGCGGGCGATCGAGGTCCCAGACGATCAGCTTGGCGATCATCGGGTCGTAGAAGATGGTGACGGTGTCGCCTTCCACCACGCCCGAGTCGATGCGGACGTGCGCCGACGGTTCCGGCAACTCCAGCCGCTCCAGTGTGCCGGAGCCGGGCAGGAACCCGGCCTCCGGATCCTCCGCATACAGCCGTACTTCGATGGCGTGGCCCTGGCGTGGGACGTCCGCCTGCACGAGCGGTAAGGGCTCGCCGGCGGCGACGCGCAGCTGCCATTCGACAAGGTCCAGCCCGGTGGTCATTTCGGTGACCGGATGCTCCACCTGCAGGCGCGTGTTGATCTCCATGAAGAAGAAGTGTCCGGCCGGATCGACGATGAACTCCACGGTGCCGGCATTCTGGTAGTCGATGGCGCGCGCGGCCAGCACTGCGGCGTCGCCCATTGCCTGGCGCAGTTCCGGCGTGAGGAAGGGCGAGGGCGATTCCTCGAACACCTTCTGGTAGCGACGCTGCGCGGAGCACTCGCGTTCGTTGAGGTGGATCGTGCCGCCGTGCGCGTCTGCGAACACTTGGATCTCGATGTGGCGTGGCGATTCGATGTAGCGCTCCAGCAACACGCGGTCGCGGCCAAAGGCGCTCTTGGCCTCGCGCTGGCAGCTTTCGAGGCTGGGGATGAACGCGTCCAGCGAACGCACGACGCGCATCCCCTTGCCGCCACCGCCGTGCGCGGCCTTGATCATCAGCGGGAAGCCGATGCGCGCCGCCTCGCGCGAGAGCGTGTTCGGCGACTGGTCCTCGCCGGTGTAGCCCGGCACCACCGGCACGCCTGCCGCCTGCATCAGCTCCTTGGCACCGGCCTTGCTGCCCATCTTGCGCATCGACGCAGCCTTGGGGCCGATGAAGACCAGCCCGGCGGCTTCCACCGCGTCGGCGAAGTCGGCGTTCTCGCTGAGGAAGCCGTAGCCCGGATGGATCGCCTGCGCACCGGATTGCTTCGCGACCTGGAGGATCGCATCGGCGCGCAGGTAGCTGTCGGCCGGTTGCGGCCCGCCGATGTGCCAGGCTTCGTCGGCCAGGCGCACGTGCTGCGCATCGGCATCGGCGTCGGAATACACCGCGACGGTACGGATGCCCAGCCGTCGCGCGGTGCGGATGACGCGACAGGCGATTTCGCCACGGTTGGCGATGAGGATCTTGTTGAACAAGGCGTCAGTCCTTCGATATCCAGAGGGGAGGGCGCTTGTCGAGGAAGGCCGTCAGCCCTTCCTGCCCTTCGGGAGAAACGCGCAGCCTGGCGATCAACGCGGCATTGGCGCCATCGAGCGCATCGCGGTCGAGCCGCCATGCGACATCGCGGACCAGTGCCTTGGCCGTGGCGCTGGCGACCGGACCGGCCTTGAGCAGCAGCGCGACCTGCCGGTCCACGGCGTCGTCGAGTGCATCGGCCTCCACCATTTCGTGCAGCAGGCCGATGCGATGCGCCTGCGCCGCATCGAAGATCTCGGCGGTGGCGAAGTAACGGCGTGCATGGCGTGCGCCGATCGCGGCGATGACGTAGGGCGAGATCACCGCCGGCAGCAGGCCCAGCTTGCTTTCGGTCAGGCCGAACTTCGCCCCGGGCACGCCGATGGCGATGTCGCAGCAGGCCACCAGGCCGACACCGCCGCCGAACGCCGCGCCGTGCACGCGGGCGACGGTCGGCTTCGGCAATTCATCCAGCGTGCGCATCAGCCGCGCGAGGGCGAGGGCATCCTCGCGGTTCTCCTGCTCGCCGGCGGCGGCCATGCCGCGCATCCAGTTGAGGTCGGCGCCAGCCGAGAACGACGCGCCTTCGCCTTCCAGGACCACCACGCGCACGGACGGGTCCGCCGCGGCCTGGCCGAGTGCTTCGGTCAGCTCCGCGATCAGCGCCGCGTCGAAGGCGTTGTGCAACCCGGGCCGCGCCATGCGCAGGCGCAGGACGCCTCCGTCGGCGTGGCGGGACAATGATCGTGGCATGGCGGACCCCGTCTGGCTTGGCGCCATGATAGCGGCAGGCCGCGCCGCGCCGGTTTGCCGGCGAACCGGCAACCGGGCCGACTAGTGCCGCGTGCGCCTGGCCGGCTTGCGGGTGTCGCTGGTGGGGGTGACTTCCACCGACAGCTGGAAGCTGCGTTCCTCGTCGGCATGGATCGCGCCCACGCCGACGACCTGGCGGTTGATCTCGTTGCCTTCGTCGTCGCGCACCACCAGCACCACCGAGTACTCCCAGGCCCCGCCTGCCGGCGGGTGGCGGATGGTGCCTTCGACCTGCAGCGCGGTGGTGGACGTGGCGCCACCGGCGGACCTGCTGTCATCGAAGCGCAGGTAGTGCTTGCACGCCGGACAGATGCTCGCGCTCTCGAGGATGGTGGTCTTGCAGTGCGGGCAGGCGCGCGTGGCGCCTGCCGCACCGGGGCGGGGTGCGCTCATCGCGCTCAGTCGTTGCTGGCGGACTTGCCGGAATCCTTGCTGTCCCAGCCGCACTCGACGTGGCCACGGATCTTGGAACCCGCGTTGACGATCAGCGTGCCGGTCTTGACGTCGCCCACCAGCACGGCGGAGTCGAGCAGTTCGACCCGCGCGGCGGAATCGATGTTGCCTTCCAGCTCGCCGGCCACCACGACCTGCTTGGCCTTGACGCCACCGTTGAGCTTGGCGCCGTTCTCGATGCGCAGGTTGCCCTGCACGTTGACGTCGCCCTTGAACTTGCCGGCGATGCGGACGTGGCCGCTGCCTTCGATCTTGCCTTCGATGGTCAGGTCGGCCGCAATCAGCGACTCCTTGCCCTCGGGCTGGCTGGCCGCCGGGGCCGGACGCTGCGGCGTGGCCTGGACGGGGTTGAAATCGGCGGCTGCCGGGGGCTCGCGCACGGCGGCCGGCGGAGCGGGGGTATCGGCGAAGGAGGGGGCGTCCTTCTTGGCGGCGGAAGTCTTGTCGAAAATGGACATGGCGCAGGGTTCCTTGCGGATCGGGCGATCGGGACAGGCACCCGGCAGGGCAGCCGGGTGGAACGCCGAGACTAGCATGGGCCGGCTGCAGTTCCGCTGTGACGCGCCTCACCGAATCCGCGATCCGGCAAGGACTTGCGCGACACTCTGCGTGTAGTGCGTCAGTGCGCCGCGCCCGCGCGGGTCACATCCGGAAGACCCCGAAGCGGGCCGGCTCGATCGGCGCATTGAGCGAGGCGGAGATGCCCAGGCCCAGTACGCGGCGGGTGTCGGCTGGATCGATGATCCCGTCGTCCCACAGCCGCGCGGTGGCGTACCAGGGGCTGCCCTGGTGCTCGTACTGGGCGCGGATCGGCGACTTGAACACTTCCTCGTCGTGGCTGGTCCACTGGCCGCCGCGCGCTTCCAGGCCATCTCGGCGCACGGTGGCCAGCACGCTGGCGGCCTGCTCGCCGCCCATCACGCTGATCCGCGCGTTGGGCCACATCCACAGGAAGCGCGCGCCATAGGCCCGGCCACACATGGCGTAGTTGCCCGCGCCGAAGCTGCCGCCGATCACCACGGTGAACTTGGGCACGCTGGAACAGGCGACGGCCGTGACCATCTTCGCGCCATCCTTGGCGATGCCCGCGTTCTCGTACTTGCGGCCGACCATGAAGCCGGTGATGTTCTGCAGGAACACCAGCGGGATGCCGCGCTGGTTGCACAGTTCGATGAAGTGCGCGCCCTTGAGCGCGCTCTCGCCGAACAGGATGCCGTTGTTGGCGACGATGCCCACCGGGTAGCCATGCAGGTGCGCGAAACCGGTGACCAGCGTCTTGCCGTAGCGCGCCTTGAATTCGTCCAGCTCGCTGCCGTCGGTGATGCGCGCGATGACTTCGCGGATATCGAACGGGCGCCGCGTGTCCTTCGGCACGATGCCGTACAGCTCGTCGGCGGCGTACAGCGGCTCGCGCGCCTCGCGCACCGCGACCGGCAGCACCTTGCGACGATTGAGGTTGCCGACGATGCCGCGCGCGATTTCCAGCGCATGGCGGTCGTCCTCGGCGAAATGGTCGGCCACGCCCGAGACGGACGTATGCACGTCGGCGCCACCCAATGCTTCGGCATCCACCACTTCGCCGGTCGCCGCTTTCACCAGCGGCGGCCCGCCGAGGAAGATCGTGCCCTGTTCCTTGACGATCACCGACTCGTCGCACATCGCCGGTACGTAGGCACCACCTGCTGTGCAACTGCCCATCACCACGGCGATCTGCGGGATGTTCTCCGCGCTCAGCCGCGCCTGGTTGTAGAAGATGCGGCCGAAATGCTCCTTGTCGGGGAACACCTCGTCCTGCAGTGGCAGGAAGGCGCCGCCGGAATCGACCAGGTAGATGCACGGCAGCCGGTTCTCGCGCGCCACTTCCTGCGCACGCAGGTGCTTCTTCACCGTCATCGGGAAATAGGTGCCGCCCTTGACCGTGGCGTCGTTGGCAACGACCACCACTTCGTTGCCCATCACGCGGCCGATGCCGCAGACCATGCCGGCGGCCGGCGCGGCGCCTTCGTACATGTCTTCCGCGGCCAGGGGGGCGAGCTCGAGGAAGGGCGAGCCCGGGTCGAGCAGGGCGGCAATGCGGTCGCGCGCCAGCAGCTTGCCGCGCTCGGTGTGCTTGTCGCGTGCCTTTTCGCCGCCGCCGTCGGCGGCGCGTGCGAGGCGACGGTCCAGTTCCTCCACCAGCGCGCGGTGGTAGGCGGCGTTGTCGATGAAGTCCTGCGAGCGTGGATCGAGCTGCGAAACGATGGCCGTCATGCGTGGCAAACCGGTGGAAGCGACGGCACAGGATACCGCTGCCGCGAAGCGTTCCGTCCGTGGGCAGTGGCCCGCAAAAGGGAAAGCCCGCCGAAGCGGGCTTTCGATGGTGCATTGCGCCCGGCGCGGATCAGTTGCGCGCGGCTTCCTCCGCTTCAGCGGCGGCGTCCTTGACGGCACCGGCGGCATCGGCCGCGGCTTCGCGGCTGGCCGCACCGACTTCGGCGGCAGTGGCGGCGGCGGAATCGGCAGCGCTGTCGAGGGCGGCTTCGGTCTCGGCGGCGGCATTGGCGGACGCGGCGGCAGCGCGGTCGGCGGCCTCGCGGGTCGCGGCCGCAGCTTCGTCGGCGGCACGTTCGGCGGCCGCCGCCGCTTCAGCGGTGTCCTGCCTGGCGCCTTCGGCGGTGTTTTCGCAGGCGGTCAGTGCGAACAGGCTGGTGGCGGCGGCAAGGACGAGGATCTTGGCATTCATGGCGATTTTCCTAGGGTGGGATGTGGCGCCGGTGGTCGCGGAATGCGCCGCCGGTGGCGGATCATGCAAAAAAGAAAGCCGCCGGTAAACCGGCGGCTTTCGGTCCCGTCGAGGCGGGATTACTGCTGCACTTCTTCCGCGGCGTCGGCAGCCGACTCGGCGGCGTCGGCGGCAGTCGAAGCAGCTTCCGAAGCGGCGTCGGCGGCAGCGTCCGTGGTGGCGGCAGCGGCGTCGGCGGCAGCGTCGGCGGCAGCGTCGGCAGCGGCAGCGGCGTCGGCAGCGGCAGCGTCGGCGGTCGAAGCGGTCATTTCACCGGCTTCGGCGGCAGCGGCAGCGGCGTCAGCGGCGGCGTCGGCAGCATCAGCAGCCGCGTTCTCGGCCTGCTGCTGGTTGCTGCAGGCGGCCAGAGCAAAGCCCAGGGCCAGGGCGAGCAGAGCCTTGTTGATCGTCATTTTGAATCTTCCTCGTCTGTAGGTTTGGCAACGCGCTTTTGCGCGCCGGGCACATGATGACAAGCCCATGACTAGTGTCAAGCGGGTTGGGGTGTATTTTTTGTAAAAGGCAAGTTAAGCGATTTCACGCGATTTCAACGGCTATTGCGGTGGCCTCGCCGCCGCCGATGCACAGGCTGGCCACCCCCCGGGTGCCGCCGCGCGCCTTCAGCGCATGCAGCAGCGTGACCACCAGGCGCGCGCCGCTGGCACCGATCGGGTGGCCCAGCGCAAGTGCGCCGCCGTTGACGTTGAGCTTGTCGTGCGGGATGCCCAAGTCCTTCATCGGCGCCATGGCAACGTTGGCGAAGGCTTCGTTGACTTCGAACAGGTCGACGTCGGCCACCGACCAGCCGGCCTTCTTGAGCACGTTGTCGATCGCATTGACCGGCGCGGTGGTGAACCATTCCGGCGCCTGCGCATGGGTGGCGTGGGCCACGATGCGCGCCATCGGTGCCAAGCCGCGTCTCGCGGCCTCATCGGCGGACATCAGCACCGCGGCGGCGGCGCCGTCCGAGATCTTCGACGAACTGGCGGCAGTCAGGCGGCCTTCCTTCCCGAACGCGGCGCGCAGCGTGGGGATCTTGTCCAGCGGGATCCTCGCCGGCTCTTCGTCGGTATCGACCACGACTTCGCCCTTGCGACCCTTCACGGCCACCGGGACGATCTCGTCCTTGAACGCGCCGCTCGCCTGCGCGGCCTGCGCGCGCTTCGCGCTTTCGGTGGAGAACGCGTCGAGGTCTTCGCGGCTGAAACCGTATTTCTCGCAGGCGGCATCGCCGAACACACCCATCGCCTTGCCATCGTAGGGATTGGTCAGGCCGTCCCATGCCATGTGGTCGAGGAAGTCGGTGCTGCCGTAGCGGATACCGGTGCGCGAGCCGTTGAGCACGTGCGGTGCATTGGTCATCGACTCCATGCCACCGGCGACGACGACCGTGGCCGAACCGGCCTTGATCAGGTCGTGCGCGAACATGATCGCCTTCATGCCCGAGCCGCAGACCTTGTTGATGGTGGTGGCGCCAGCGGCATCGGGAATGCCCGCGGCGCGCATCGCCTGTCGCGCAGGCGCCTGGCCCAGGCCGGCCGGCAGCACGCAACCCATGATGACTTCGTCGACCTGGTCGGCGGCCACGCCGGCCTGCTCGAGGGTGCCCTGGATGGCGGCCGCGCCCAGCGTCGGGGTGGGCACGCCGGTGAACTGGCCCAGCATCGAGCCGATGGCCGTGCGCTTTGCGCCGACGATGACGATGTCGCTCATGGAGAAACTCCGGTACGGTTGGGTGGGAGAGCCCTCGATTATCGCGCTCGTGCTGCGGAGCGGCAAACGCGGGTCAGGGTCGTTCAGGTCGGCGGTTGGCAGTGGTGCCGTTCGGCCGGTATAGATGGGCACCAGGCAGGCGCGGTGGCGCGGAAGACACGCTACCGCGGACGGATAGAGTTCAGGGAGCGCACCATGCGGACACCAAGGTCCAGAAGTCTCTTTGCGACGGCTCGTCGCACGTTGCCGGCGGTGGCGTTGCTGGCTGTGCTGGCAGCCTGCGGTGGAGGTGGGGGAGGCACGACGCGCGTCGATCCGCCGCCGGCCGGGCCTCCGCCGACTCCTCCGCCGACCCCGCCGGTGGTCGAGGCCCCCAATCCCGCGTTTTCCAACCACCTGGCCTGGACCGGTGCGGACCAAGCCCACGCCGCCGGACTCACCGGTGCGGGCGTGCGCATCGGTTTCCTCGACAGCGGCGTCAACCGCAACCATCCCGCGCTGGCCGGACGGGTGGTCGCCAACCTCAACTACATCAACCCGAATACCAACAACCTCACCGTCGATGACGTGTCCGGACACGGCACGGCGGTCGCGCAGATCGCGGCGGGCCGGCCATTCGGCCAGTGGCCGGGGGGCATTGCCCCGGGTGCCGAGATCGTCTCGGCGCGGATCATCAGCGACCGGCCGCCCTCCGACGACGGCAGCGGCCAGGGCAACCAGCTCAACGGCCCGCTGGGCGTCGCCTCCATCCACCAGGACCTGATGAACCGCAACGTGCGGATCATGAACAACTCCTGGGGCGGACTGTACTGGACCAACGCCAACGTCACGGCGCAAGTCGCCGCCGAGTACCGCCCCTTCATCGTCAACCACGGCGGACTGGTGGTGTTCTCGGCGGGCAATTCCGGCTTCGCCAATCCTTCCGATACCGCGGCGCTGCCCAGCCAGCCGGGTCCCAACGGCACCACGCCAGCGGCAGACCTTGAACGTGGCTGGCTGGCGGTCGCCGCGCTGGACGGCACGGATTCACGGCAACTGGCCAGCTATTCGAATGCCTGCGGCGTGGCGATGCACTACTGCCTGGCGGCGCCGGGCACGGTGATCACCACAGGCACCAACAATGCGCCCAATGCGCCGGAGTATTTCCAGTGGCGTGGCACGTCGTTCTCGGCCCCCATCGTTTCCGGTGCGGCGGCATTGGTGTGGGAGGCGTTCCCGTACTTCACCAACGACAACGTGCGGCAGACGCTGCTGGGTACTGCCACGGATATCGGTGCGCCGGGTGTCGACCCGGTATTCGGGCATGGCGCGTTGAACATCGCAGCGGCGGTCCGCGGCCCGTCGCGCCTGGAGTGGGGCGACTTCGTCGCGAACTTCAATGGCATCACCTCGACCTGGGGCAACGTGTTGCGCGGTGACGGCACCCTGGTCAAGCGTGGCACGGGAACGCTGGTGCTTGACGCCATGACGCAGAACACCGGCGGTATCCGGGTCGAGGGCGGGACGGTCGAAGCCAACAACATCGTGCAGGGCAACGCCACCATCGCGGCGGCTGGCACGCTGCGCACGGGCCAGGCACTGGTCGGCAACGTGGACAACGCCGGGCGGCTGGACGTGCGTGCCCTCAACAGCAACCCGGCAGCGCCACAGGCCACCTTCACCTACGGCAATTACCACCAGCGCAGTGGCGGCACCCTGTCGATGCTGGTCGGCCACTACCTGGCGGCGACGGGCACCGTCACTCTCGACGGCGGCACGCTGCATATCAACGGCGTCAAGCCCGGCTACGTGTCGCAGGCCCGGGAAACCGTATTGCGCGGGCAGGGCGGGCTGACCGGGCAGTTCTCGCAACTGACCTGGGCGAACAACCTGTTCCTGCAGGCCACGTTGGGATACGACGCCACCGACGCGTGGCTGGACATCACCCGGCTCGACGTTGCCGCGGCAGCCAAGGCCATGGCGGCGGCAACGCCGGCCAGCATCTCGTCGGCGCAGCGCGTGGAGGAAGTTTTCCGTTCCATCGATGCAGGTCGTGCCGGCGCCGACGGCATGCGGCACCTCGCCGGCGAGTTCCAGTCCATCGGCGACGAACGCCAGGCCATCGCCGCGCTCGACAGCCTGTCGGGCGAGTCGCATGCGCTGGCCACCACGCTGACCTTCGACGCCATCGACATGGGGCGTCGCGCGCTGTCGTCGCGCTTCGATGCCTTCGATGCGCGTGCCGACGGTGCGCAGGTGTGGAAGCGCGCGCTGGGCCGCGGTGGCGATACCGGGATCGGCGGCGGCGACTTCGCGCTCGATGGCTGGCTGGTGGGTCGCGACCAGAAACTTGGCGCCAATGCGGTGGCCGGGTTTGCCTTCGGCGAAACCCGCGCCGACGACCGCGTGGGCGGCAACCGCGACCGCAGCCGCGATCGCCAGGCGCATGGCCAGTTCTACGGCGGCCGGCTGTTCGATGGCGGCTATGCGATGGCGCAGTTCGGCTTCGGCCGCTTCGACCGCAGCATCGAGCGCAGCCTGTTCGATGGCGATGGGCGCCGGGGTGTGTCGAGTCGCTATTCCGGGGATTACGTGACGCTCGGCCTCGAAGGCGGCCGCCAGCACCGCTTCGGCGATGCGTTGCTGACCGGCTATGTCGGCAGCGACTACACCCAGCTGGACAGCGATGGTTTCCGCGAACTCGGCGACAGCGGATTCGCGCTGCACGCCGGCGCGGCGCGGATGTCGCGCCTGCAGGCGATCGCGGGCGTCCGCGCCGAACGCGACTGGCGTGGTGCCACCTGGCGCGCCTACGGCGAGTGGCAGCAGGTACTCGATGCCAGCGGCTTCGACGTGCCGGCCAGCTTCGTCGGCATCGACAGCTGGTCGCCGCTGCCGCTGGCCGATGCCGCGCGTTCCGGCGGCCTGTTCGGCGTGGGCTTCGGGACGCGCGTGTCACGCAATGCCGCGTTGTCGTTCGGTTTCGACCAGCGCTTCGGGCCGCGTGGTGACGAACGAATGGCGTCGTTCCGGTACGCGTACGGATTTTGAGGCGCGCGAACCCAGTCGCGCCGCTATCCGGCGGCAATTCGAACCTCGTCCTCCCGGCGAACGCCGGGATGACGGTCCAGGCGACAGGGATGCCGCAATCACAACGGAGTTCCCCGGGGATTTTGCGCCACGCTGGCGGCACGGGCGGAGGGCCGGCTCTCCCCTTCGCTGCCGGTCTCAGTGATTGCCGTTGAACAACTCGCGGCCGATCAGCATGCGGCGGATTTCATTCGTACCGGCACCGATGGCATAGAGCTTGGCGTCGCGCAGGATGCGGCCAGTGTCGAACTCGTTGATGTAGCCGTTGCCGCCAAGCGCCTGGATCGCTTCCAGCGCCACCTGCACCGCCGCTTCGGACGCATGCAGCAGGCAGCTGGCGGCATCGATGCGCGACTTGTGGCCGGCGTCGTAGTCGCGTGCCACCTGGTAGGCGAAGGCGCGTGACGACTGCAGCGCGGTGTACATGTCGGCGATCTTGGCCTGCATGATGCCGAAGCTGCCGATGGCCTGGCCGAACTGGCGGCGTTCGCGCACGTAGGGCAGGGCGATGTCCAGCGCGGCCTGCATCAGGCCGATGGGGCCGCCGCTCAACACCAGGCGCTCGGTGTTCAGGCCGCTCATCAGCACCTTCACCCCGTTGTTCACTTCGCCCAGCACGTTGGCATTGGGAATCTCGCAGTCCTTGAACACCAGTTCGCAGGTGTTGCTGCCGCGCATGCCCAGCTTGTCCAGCTTCTGCGCGGTGGAAAAGCCCTTCATGCCCTTCTCGACGATGAAGGCGGTCATGCACTTGCTGCCCAGCTCGCGGCTGGCGGTGCGCATGTAGACCACCAGCACGTCGGCCTCGGGGCCGTTGGTGATCCACATCTTGTTGCCGTTGGCGATCCAGGCGTCGCCCTTGAGTTCGGCGCGGCAGCCCATCGAACCGACCACGTCGGACCCGGCGCCCGGCTCGCTCATCGCCAGCGCGCCCTTCCATTCGCCGCTGCACAGCCTGGGCAGGTACTGCTCGCGCTGCGCCTGGTTGCCGTTGGCGTAGAGGTTGGACACGCACAGGTTGGAATGCGCGCCGTAGGACAGGCCGACAGAACCGGACGCGCGGGAGATTTCCTCCATCGCCACCAGGTGCGCCAGGTAGCCCATCTCGCTGCCGCCGAACTCGCCGGGCACGGTCATGCCCAGCAGGCCCAGCTCGCCCAGCTTGGGCCACAGCTCCTGCGGGAACGTGTTGTCCTCGTCGATCTTCGCCGCGCGCGGTGCGATCTCGGCTTCCGCGAAGCGGCGCACGGCGTCGCGCAGTGCGTCGAGCTCTTCACCCAGCGGGAAACTACGCATATCGGTCAGCCTATATTGGGATCAGGTTCCAGAGCCCCCCTTTGGTAAAGGGGGGGCGCCGCGACAGCGGCAGGGGTTTTGCAAAAGCAACCAGCGGGGCCCTGGGTTTGCACAGCAAACTTCGGGATTGATCCGGGTTACGCCCGGATCAATGCCCGCGCACGCGCCCCTGGAAGCGCGGCGTGCCGCGGCCCATCGGCAGCTTCAGCTTGCCGATCACCTCGATGCGCTCCTCGGCCAGGCGGTCGGCCGCCTTGTAGGTCGGGATGCCGTCGCGGTCGGCGATCTCGAAGATGCGCGTCAGGTTGTGGTAGATCGTGCGCATCATCCGCATCGCGCGCTCGCGGTTGTAGCCGTCGATTTCCAGCGACACGTTCATCACGCCGCCCGCGTTCACCGCGTAGTCCGGCGCATAGACGATGCCGCGCTTGGTGAGTTCGTCGCCGATGGCGTTGTTGGCCAGCTGGTTGTTGGCCGCGCCGCAGATCACCTTCGCCTTCAGGCGGGGCAGGGTGTCCTCGTTGACGGTGCCACCCAGCGCGCAGGGCGAGTACACGTCGGCGTTGACGTCGTAGATCTCGTCCAGGCCCACGGCCTCGGCGCCGAACTCGTCCACCGCGCGGTCCACCAGCGCCTGGTTGATGTCGGTGACGAAGATCTTCGCGCCGCGTTCCTTCAGCAGCTTCACGAACTCCATGCCCACGTGGCCCAGTCCCTGCACGGCATAGCTGTAGTTGCCCACTTCCTCGTTGCCGTACTTCTTGTTCAGCGTGGCCAGCAGGCCCTGCATCGTGCCGTAGGCGGTGAACGGCGACGGGTCGCCCGAGCCGCCATGCACCTGGTGCACGCCGGTCACGTATTCGGTCTCGCGGTACACGAATTCCATGTCGTTGACGTCGATGCCCACGTCCTCGGCGGTGATGTAGCGGCCGCCCAGCGATTCGACGAACTGGCCGAACGCGCGGAACAGGCCTTCGGACTTGTCCTTGGCCGGATCGCCGATGATCACCGCCTTGCCGCCGCCGATGTTCAGGCCGGCCACCGCGTTCTTGTAGGTCATGCCGCGCGACAGGCGCAGCACGTCGTTCAGCGCGTCCTGCTCGGTCTTGTACGGCCACATGCGCGTGCCGCCCAGCGCGGGGCCCAGCACGGTGTTGTGGATGGCGATGATCGCCTTCAGGCCCACGTCCTTGTTGTGGCAGAACACGACCTGCTCGTGGCCGTAGGTGTCGAGGTGTTCGAAGATCATGGTGGGCTCCGTCCCGGCATCGTCACGCGGACGGGCCTGGGGGATCAGGTAAAGATGAATGGGCCGCGATTCGGCCCGCGATGCCGATGACGCCTTGCCTCCCGCGCCATCCGCCCGGGATTTTACTTGGTTGCATCTGAAATTGCCTGAGGCCCACGGGTCGGCGGGCGGGTCGTGGCGACCCGGCCTACAGCTGCGATTCGATCGGCAGCCAGCCCACCACGCGCGCCACGGCACGCTGCCAGCGGCTGGATTCGGGTTCGTTGTCCAGCACCACCGGCGGATCGCTGGCGCGGTCCAGCCAGCGCAGCTTGCCGCGCGGGTCCAGGTACACCCAGTAGCTCTGGTCGGGGCCGGACAGGCGCAGGTACTCGTCGCGCAGCGCGGTGGCCAGCGCCGGGTCGTCGAACAGCACGCCCATCTCGGTGTTGAGGTCGATCGAACGCGGATCGATGTTGAACGAGCCGATGAATCCGTAACGGTCGTCCACCACGAAGGCCTTGGTGTGCAGGCTGGCGCCGCTGCTGCCGAACAGGCTGGTATCGCCGTCGGTGGCTTCCGGGCGCATCTCGTACAGCACCACGCCGGTTTGCAGCAATTGCTTGCGGTAGTTCGCGTAGCCACCGTGCACCGCGATCACGTCGTTGGCCGCCAGCGAGTTGGTGATGATGCCCACGTGCGCGCCGCGGTCGCGCACCAGCGCCGCGAATCCGGTCACGCCTTCGTTGCCGGGCACGAAGTACGGCGAGATCAGCAGTGCCTTGCGCTCGGTCAGCCGCAGCACGTCGGCCAGTTGCGCCACCAGGCCGTCCACCCGCGTTTCCGCCTTCCACTTCAATGGCGGGTCGGAGAGTACGCGAAGGTTCCCGATCCAGAACGGCGTCAGCTCCTGGGTGAAGTACGCGCGCACGCTGGGCGACAGGTCCACCTTGTCCAGGAAGCGCCGCGCCGTCTCGCCGCGCGCTTCCTCCTTGATCTCCTCCAGCACCGTATTGATCTGCCGCCGCGACTTGCGGTTGAGCTGGGCGATGGGCACCACCGCATCGCTGTTCCAGAAGGTGTCGAAGATCTCGCTGGCCTGCTCCACGGCCGGGCCGAACAGCAGCAGGTCCAGGTCGCGGAAGTTGGTTTCGTCGTGCGCGTCGAAATACTCGGTGCCCACGTTGCGTCCGCCCACCACGGCCACGCGCCCGTCGGCGATCCACGCCTTGTTGTGCATGCGGTAGGTGATGCTGAACATGCGTTGCACCATCTCCAGCACCCGCATCGGGCCGGAGCGGTTGCGGAACGGGTTGTAGACGCGGATCTCGATGTTGTCGTGCGAGTCCAGCGCCAGCAGCGCGCCGTCCTTGCCGGAGGTGCTGATGTCGTCCAGCAGCAGGCGCACGCGAACGCCGCGCTCGGCCGCCTTCCACGCCTCGTACATCAGCAGGTGGCCGGTCAGGTCGTCCTGCCAGATGTAGTACTGCATGTCCAGGCTGCGCCCGGCCTGCCGCGCCGACAGCGCCCGCGCCGCGAACGCATCCACGCCGCTGGTCAGCATGATGGCCCCGGTCTTGCCCGGCCTGCGCGCCACCATGGGCTCCAGTTCGCGGTCCAGCGCGGTCTGGTCGGCCTGCACCGGCAGCGCGTGGCTGGGCGTGCCCGTGGCAGGCGGCATCAGGTAATCCGCGAGCAGGATGCCGCTGCCGACCAGCAGCACCAGCCCGATCATCCCCCACAGCAGGATGCGTTTGATGCGTTTTTTCATCGGGCTGGCGGGCACGGGGCAGTGGACATGCGCCGCAGTATCGATGCCACCCCCGTCACGGACAAGTCACGGCAGGCCGCTGCCAACGGGCCCGCCAGGGCCGCGCGCTACAATCGGTTCCATCTGAAATCGTCCCCGGAACGCGCCGTGAGCACGCCTGCCAGCCAGTTGCCCGACCACACCCCCGACGCCACGCCGCTGCGTTTCGTCACCGCCGCCAGCCTGTTCGACGGCCACGACGCCGCGATCAACATCATGCGCCGGCTGATCCAGTCGCAGGGCGCCGAGGTGATCCACCTGGGCCACAACCGCAGCGTCGAGGACGTGGTGCGCGCCGCGCTGCAGGAAGACGCCGACGCCATCGCGCTGTCCAGCTACCAGGGCGGCCACGTCGAATACTTCAAGTACATGGTGGACATGCTGCGCGAACGCGGCGCGGCGCACATCAAGGTGTTCGGCGGCGGTGGCGGCACCATCACCCCCGAGGAAATCCGCGAACTCGAGGCCTACGGCGTCGAGCGCATCTACCACCCCAACGACGGCATGAAGATGGGCCTCGTCGAGATGATCGAGGACGTGGTGAAGCGGGCGGGGGAGAAAAGGGGTCAGAGTCATTTTTCGGGGAAGGATGTTGGCCAGAGTCGGGGGCACGCCCCGAAAAATGACTCTGACCCCTTTTCTCCTTCTCCTTCCCTTGATGACGAAATCGCCATTGGCCGCGTGATGTCCGCCCTCGAAGACGGCACCCTGTCCGACGCCGAGCTGTCCAGGCTGCGCAAGGAATGGCAACTGGCCGGCGGCAAGACGCCCGTCATCGGCATCACCGGCACCGGTGGCGCCGGCAAGTCGTCGGTCACCGACGAACTGCTCAACCGCTTCCTCGCCAGCTTCCCGCAGATGCGCATCGCGGTGGTCAGCGTCGATCCCACCCGCCGCCGCACCGGCGGCGCGCTGCTGGGCGATCGCATCCGCATGAACTCGCTGCGCAGCCATCGCGTGTACATGCGCTCGATGGCCACGCGCCGGCAGAACGTCGCCACCAACGCCGTGCTGAAGGACTGCATCGCCTTCCTGAAGGGCCTGGGCTACGACCTGGTGATCGTGGAGACGGCCGGCATCGGCCAGAGCGATTCGGAGATCGTGGACCTGGTCGACTTCCCGATGTACGTGATGACCAGCGACTACGGCGCGGCCAGCCAGCTGGAGAAGATCGACATGATCGACTTCGCCGAACTCATCGTGCTGAACAAGTACGACAAGCGCGGCGCCGAGGACGCCCTGCGCGACGTGCGCAAGCAGTGGAAGCGCAACCGCGTGGCGTTCCAGACCGCCGACGAGGACGTGCCGGTCTACCCCACCATCGCCAGCCAGTTCAACGACCCCGGCGTGAGCTGGATGTTCGTCAACCTCAACCGACTGCTGCGCGAAAAGCTGTCGCTCCCGGCGGACAAGTGGACGCCCCACGTCGACACCGCGCTCAAGGAACCCCGCGCCACCGTGCTGATCCCCGGCGCCCGCGTGCGCTACCTGGCCGAGATCGCCGAGCAGGGCAGGGCCATCAACGCCGGCATCGAGAAACAGGCCGAAGCCGCCGACCGCGCGCAGTCCTTCTGGCAAGCCCTGCAGGAACTTGAAGACCCGAAGCTGCCGAAGCAACTGGCCTTGTATGACGACACCGATCTGCTCCTTCCCCCGCGCGCGGGGGAAGGCCGGGATGGGGGCGCTCCTGGTGATGCTGCATCGGCCGCCACCCACCCGAACCCCAACGCTCTGCCCCTTCCCCCGCCTGCGGGGGAAGGCCGGGATGGGGGCGCTCTTGCTCCCGACCGCTCCCTCCTCACCCTCCGCCAACGCTACAACGACGCCGTGCAGTCGCTCACCAGCGACAACCTGCGCAACCTGCGCGAATGGCCCGCGCGCCTGAAATCCATCACCGACGACGTCACCGAGTACAACGTCCGCGGCAAGGCCATCCGCGTCGAGAACTACCGCGACAGCCTCAGCCAGCAGAAGATCCCCAAGATCGCCGCGCCCACCTACAAGTCCTGGGGCGAGCTGCTCACCTTCCTGGGCAAGGAAAACCTGCCCGGCAGCTACCCCTACACCGGCGGCGTGTACCCCTACCGCCGCACCGGCGAAGACCCCATCCGCATGTTCGCCGGCGAGGGCACGCCCGAGCGCACCAACCGCCGCTTCCACTACCTCAGCGTCGGCCAGCCCGCCGCGCGCCTGTCCACCGCCTTCGACAGCGTCACCCTCTACGGCGAGGACCCGGCGCCGCGCCCGGACATCTACGGCAAGATCGGCAACTCCGGCGTCAACGTGCCCACGCTGGACGACATGAAGAAGCTGTACTCCGGCTTCGACCTGTGCGCGCCCACCACCAGCGTGTCGATGACCATCAACGGCCCGGCGCCGATCATCCTCGCGCTGTTCATGAACACCGCCATCGACCAGCAGGTGGAGAAATACCTCAAGGCCGACCCCGACCGCTGGGCCGAAGCGCAACAGAAGATCGATGCGTTCTTCGAAGGCCGCGAGCGCCCGCGCTACCACGGCGACCTGCCGCCGACCAACGACGGCCTGGGCCTGGCCTTCCTCGGCATGACCGGCGACCAGCTGGTGGACGCGGACACCTACGCCCGCATCAAGGCCGAGACCCTGCAGACCGTGCGCGGCACCGTGCAGGCCGACATCCTCAAGGAAGACCAGGCCCAGAACACCTGCATCTTCAGCACCGAGTTCGCGCTGCGGATGATGGGCGACATCCAGCAGTACTTCGTCGACCACAAGGTGCGCAACTTCTATTCGGTCAGCATCTCCGGCTACCACATCGCCGAAGCCGGGGCGAACCCGATCAGCCAGCTCGCCTTCACCCTCAGCAACGGCTTCACCATCGTCGAGTACTACCTGGCGCGCGGCATGTCGATCGACGACTTCGCGCCCAACCTGTCGTTCTTCTTCAGCAACGGCATGGACCCGGAGTACACCGTCATCGGCCGCGTCGCCCGCCGCATCTGGGCGCGCGCCATGCGCGAGCGCTACGGCGCCAACGAGCGCAGCCAGATGATGAAGTACCACATCCAGACCAGCGGTCGCAGCCTGCACGCGCAGGAAATCCAGTTCAACGACATCCGCACCACGCTGCAGGCGCTGTACGCGCTGTTCGACAACTGCAACAGCCTGCACACCAACGCCTACGACGAGGCCATCACCACGCCCACCGAGGAATCGGTGCGCCGCGCCGTGGCCATCCAGATGATCATCAACAAGGAGCTGGGGCTGAACTTCTGCGAGAACCCCTGGCAGGGCAGCTTCATCGTCGACAAGCTGACCGACATCGTGGAAGAGGCGGTGTACAAGGAGTTCGAAGCCATCAGCGAGCGCGGCGGCGTGCTGGGCGCCATGGACACCATGTACCAGCGGGGGAAGATCCAGGAAGAGAGCCTGTACTACGAGCACAAGAAGCACGATGGCAGTCTGCCGCTGGTGGGGGTGAATATGTTCCTGCCGAAGGAGCATGGCGGCGAGGTGGCGACGGAGATCGAGCTGATCCGGAGTACCGAGGAAGAGAAGGGGCAGCAGATCGCCAACGTGCAGGCGTGGCAGGCGGGCCGGAATTCACTGGCGCCGGAAGGGGAGACCGGGCATGGGCATGTGGTGGAAGACGCCACCGCCGACGGCGACGCGCACGACGGCCAAGGACTGGCGTATCTTCAGCGCACCGCGCGGGAACGGCGCAACGTGTTCGAGGCGCTGGTGGAGGCGGTCAAGACCCACTCATTGGGGCAGATCAGTCATGCCTTGTATGACGTGGGTGGGGAGTATCGGCGGAATATGTAATCGTCAAGAATGAACACTGACGGACGAACTTGAGAGCGGGGATGAAGTATGGCTGCAGGGGAGCTTGGCGCGGGACTCGTGATCGTTGGCGCGGTAGTCAAGGGCGCAACAAGTGCGCTTGTTTCGAAGTACTTTGATCAGATCGTTAGCCCGTTTCTTCGCGGAATATCTGGGCTAAGAAACCAGCAGGTCATTAAGAAAAATTTGTTTCGATACATTAAGAGTGTTGAGTATCGCACGCGCACTCTCCCGTCGATCGCTATTCCATCTGGCGTTTTTCAGCTCGAGAGCGTGTATGAACCACTGACGGTTCGAAGTGAGAGTGATGGCTCTCTCTACGAGGTCGACAGCTATCCGAGAGGTCTGTTTTCGCATAGTAGGTGCGTGGCGCTCACAGATGACGCAGGGATGGGCAAGTCGACACTTGCCAAGTTCATTGTGCGTTCTGCAATAAACGAGGGACGGAGCATCCCATTACTCGTCGAGTTGCGCCGACTGCGCGCTGGAGTGAGTATCGTTGATTCATTATGTTCCGAGCTTGCTGGCGGCGACTCATCTAGTTCGGCCGGTACGGAGCTCATCAATCTGTTTGCCAACGGAAATTTTGTATTCGTTTTTGATGGTTATGATGAGCTCGAAGATGAAATAAGAGGGAAGATCACGGACGAGATAAATGAATTGGCAGCTAGATTTGTTTTTTGCTATTTCTTGCTCACTTCAAGGAAGGAGTACGGCAGCGCATTGTTTCCAGAGTTTGCGCACTTTGAAATTTGTAAACTTTCAGAGGAGCAGGCTCATTCCCTTATTAGGCGCTACGATCAAGGCCGAGGCCTTGCAAAACCTCTTTTGAACAAGATTGAAGAAGCGGAGGTTCATGACTTTCTTGGGAATCCTTTGCTGGTTACGCTGCTTTACAAGGCATTTGACTATCGGCAGTCCATCCCTCCGAAGCGTTCCATATTCTTTCGACAGGTCTATGAAGCACTTTTTCAAGACCATGATCTAAGTAAGGGCGGTAGCTTCGAGCGCAAGAAGCAATGCGCTCTCGATGTCGATGATTTTCATAAAGTCTTGCGTTCATTAGGGTTCATTACATTCAAGTCTGGGCGGGTCTCTTACTCGCCAGAAGAGTTCAGCGAGCACCTGAAAGCAGCGGTAGAGAGGTCGTCAATTAGTAGTGATTGGCAGAAGATTAGGCAAGATCTAATTCAGGCGGTGCCGATTTTTGCGAAGGATGGTGTCGAGTATCGATGGTCGCATAAATCTTTTCAGGAGTACTTTGCAGCTCAATATCTGGCGATCGATCTCGCGAGTCGAAGGGAAGAGGCGCTGAGGAAAATATTTCAGAGCTCTGATGTTTTGAGGTTTAGGGAAGTCCTGAGGTTCATTGCTGAAGCGGATTTGGCTCTCGTGCGAGAGATTTGTATCGACCCGTTATTGCGATCTGCGTGCAGTGGCGGTGGCTCGGACGACGATATCGCGATCGAGTGTATTTTTGCTTCTGCAGATGTTTTCTATGTTGGCGGGTTTCGTGGAGCTGGTCGAGGAAACTTTGAGCGGGTTTCTGTGCAGAAGTATGTTCATGAGAGGCTGGGTTTTGACACGTCAAAGAACGTTACTCGAACGGTGACGAGTCGTGCTGATGGTGGCGCCATTCTTGTGGCATTGAAGGAGAATGGACTGCGGTTTATTCTTTTATCTTCTCTTGATCCAGAGAACTTTGGTGGATCTCGCCGAGCCGCCGAATCCAAGCTTTTCTTGTACTGGCGAGAGCGCTTTCAGGACGACGATGTGCATTTGAATGGCGTCGCGAGCAGCCTCACTGGCGATGAGGCAGTGACAGCACTGGCGTCTGCAACGAATCTTCCAGTCGTCACTCGGACCACAATCAACGCAGTTCGGAGCGCAGCTGAAGCCAGAAAAGCGGCAATGGCGACTTCAGTGCTTGATGATTTTTGAGATTAGAAAAAGGGGGTCAGGAGTCAGAAAAAATGGGTCAGGTACATTTTTCCAGTCGAGGTCTGCCGCGTGGGCGGATCTCCATGCTGCGGCCGATGAGAGCTTCGATCCTGACAGAGAAGGCATCAGGGACAATTGTCAGGGAAAGGGGTCAGGTTCAATTTCTGGTTGGATAAATGGTAGTTAGCTTCGTGAGGAGGAGATACGATGGCTGATACGGCAAAGGTCGAAGAGGAAATCGAGTATGTCGCGTACACCGACTTCATGGAAAGCACCCCACCTGGTCAGCTTCGCGACATAGCTGCAATGGCCAAATGGGGGTACGTGTATTCTGAGGGCAAGGCCGCTCACATTCTTCTTACACCCGAAATCCAGTTGCACTGTCCTGATGACTCATGCAACGGCATGCGATTCTTCCGCTGCACGTCTCGCACGGAGCAAATATTAGGTACCTCATATTCATTTCTCTATCTGACCTACCGCTGCTCAAACTGTCAGAAATTCGAGAAAACATTTGCACTTGCGGCTTCTGCCAAGGAAGACGGAAAGGCGGAGGGCCAGCTCTATAAGTTTGGCGAGCTACCGCCATTTGGTCCACCTACTCCCCCCAAGCTGATGAAGCTGATTGGGCCCGATAGAGAAGACTTCTTGAAGGGTCGCCGCTGTGAAAATCAGGGGCTTGGCGTTGGAGCGTTTATATATTATCGACGCGTTGTAGAGTCTCAAAAAAATCGAATTCTTGAGGAGATCGTCAAAGTCTCAGAGAAGCTTGGAGCACCTGCTGAAAAGCTCGCAACACTGAGATCGGCGATTGCGGAGACTCAGTTTACGAGAGCACTGGACATGGCAAAGGATGTGCTTCCTGAAAGCCTCTTGATCAATGGGCATAGTCCAATCAAGCTCCTGCACTCAGCGCTAAGCGATGGTGTTCACGCTCGCACAGATGGGGAGTGCATGGATCTCGCCAGTAGCATTCGGATTGTGTTGGGAGAGTTGTCTGATCGGCTCTCGCAAGCTCTGAAAGACGAGGCGGAGCTAGCTAAAGCGCTATCAACGTTGCTCAATCGGTCACAAGGCTAACAAGCAGAAAAAGGTGTCAGGACGGAAAGAAGGAAGGTAAAAGGTGTCAGGGACAATTACCCACTGCTGGTGAGGGATTTTCCTACGCTGACTCCAAGGGGAGCCTGATGTAGCCGCGAAGGCGATTCGGTGATGCTGGGCCATGGCCCGTCAACCGCGTTTCGACCTTGCAGGAGTGCCGCAGCATGTCGTACAGCGCGGGAACAACCGGTTGCCTTGCTTCCTGGACGACGATGACCGCCAACGGTATCTGCAATGCCTGCGGCAGGGCCTTGCCAGGTTCGACTGCCAACTTCATGCCTATGTGTTGATGAGCAACCACGTGCATCTGCTGTTGACGCCTGCCAGCGCTGGGGCGGTGTCGCGGCTGATGCATACGTTCGCGCGCAACTACACCGGGCTGTTCAACGGGCGCCATGGTCGTACGGGCACATTGTGGGAAGGGCGGTTCAAGGCCTGCCTTGTCGACTCGGACCCGTGCTTCCCGGCGTGCAGCCGCTACATCGAGCACAATCCGGTGCGCGCTTGGATGGTGGCCAGGCCTGCCGACTATCCCTGGTCGAGCCATGGGGGAACGGCGGATACCGGAAGGATCCCCTGCTGGTCCCGCACCCCGGGTACCTGGCGCTGGGATCGGATCCGTCCGAGCGCGCGGCGGCCTACCGCACTATCGTGGCGGAAGGTGTGGAGGATGTTCTGGTCGCGGAGATCCGGGCCCACTTGCAGCAGCAGAAGGCGTTGGGAACGGACAGGTTCCAGGCGTGGGTCACGCAGCGCATGGGCAAGTTCGCGGGACTGCGAGCCAGGGGCAGGCCGCCGGCCCGCGGCAATTGTCCCTGCCACCTTTTCTAGATTTTAAATTTACATGAAAAATAATTGTATCAAAATCGGGTATTCTCATAAACTAAATAATAAAAAAATCACAATCTTCAATAGTTGCGGGATAAGCAAAACCATTTATATAATCATAATCTAAACCTTCCTTAATTCTATCTAATTCCTCTTTTGTTATTTTTTTTGAAATCAATACGAGAAAAGAGCCGAATGCATCATAAACTACATTGGCATAATCTACGGGAGAGGTATCATTATTTATCATCTTTGATACTACTCTTAGTACTGCAAATTTCAAATTGCCTTGTATATTAAACTTAGGTTCTGGTCTAAATTTATTTATTTCTGTATTAAAAGAAGAATCAGTAAAAAATTTATGCTTTTCTGCATTAAATTTTATCAATGACAATGTTAAATCGTAATCATATTTATCATCGGTCATTACTTCCTTTTGTTGCAGTAAATTGTCATATATATATGACCAAACATATTCTCTAACTTTTGAGTTAATTTTTGGTGCATCTCCAATATCATCTTTTGAAATCATCGATTTTATTAGTACTGCGCTCATTATTTATATTCTAGTGATGTGCATTTTTTTCATTTTTAAATCTTTTTTCAAGTCATGCACTCCATTGAAATCATCTGCTAATGGACCAAGATGACCATGTGCTTTGTTTCCAGAAGGCACTTTCCCCGTTGCATCAACATGTGCTTGAATAGCATCTGTTCCAATTTTTCTCATATCACCAGTAGATGTCTGAGGATAACGAGTTGTTGCAACTTCAACGTCATCGTAATTGAGAAAAGGTGTTGAGAAAAGGTGTCAGGGACAATTGCCCACTGCTGGTGAGGGATTTTCCTACGCTGACTCCAAGGGGAGCCTGATGTAGCCGCGAAGGCGATTCGGTGATGCTGGGCCATGGCCCGTCAACCGCGTTTCGACCTTGCAGGAGTGCCGCAGCACGTTGTGCAGCGCGGGAACAACCGGTTGCCATGCTTCCTGGACGACGGCGACCGCCAGAGGTATGTAATGACCCAGCGGTTTCTGCACAGGTCAGGCCGCTAATGCATATGCCTCAGCGGGTGTCTTCATGCCCAGCGCCTGGTGTGGGCGCCGGTGGTTATAGAACTGGATCCAGTCGCCG
>NZ_SMTF01000015.1 GCF_004357985.1 Luteimonas aestuarii
CGTGTCGAGGCCGAACGTGTCGAGGCCGAGGCGGCTTCCAGCGAACCCGTACCGGATGGGTCAGTCGACGAGGCAGTGGAGACCCTGCTGGCCACTGTCGCGGGGACGATCGACGATCCGGACGAGCCGCTCGATGTGACCGGCGTGGATACCGAACTGCTGGATATCTTCGTCGAGGAGAGCGGCGACCTGCTGGACCATTCGGATGGGCTGGTGGCATTGCTGCGCGAAGCGCCCGGCGAGCGCGAGCCGCTGGTGGGGCTGCAACGCGACCTGCACACCATCAAGGGCGGTGCGCGGATGACCGGCATGTTCGCCATTGGCGAGCTGGGCCATGCCATGGAAACCCTGCTCGAGGCGGTGGTGGACCAGCGCGTGGAGCTGGACCGTGCCGGCGTGAGTCTGCTCGAACAGGGTATCGATCGCCTGCACGCGATGGTGACCCGTGTCGGTGCGCGCCAGGCCGTGGGGATGCCACAGGCGCTGATCGACGGTTTCGACGCGCTGGCCGCGGGCCAGTCGCTTGCAGCCGAGGCGGCCCCGGAGGCGCATGCGGCCGCCGAGTCTGCGCCGGCACTGGCGTCGACGCCGAAGGTCCAGCTTGCACCGCTGTCCAGGCCGATCGAAGACAGCGCTGCGGACGATGACGATGTCGGGGTGCGCGCACCGCAGGAGCAGGTGCGCATCCGCGCCGACCTCCTTGACCGACTGGTCAACTACGCCGGCGAAGTGGCGATCTATCGCGCGCGCCTCGAACAGCAGCTCGGTGCGTTCCGCGCGGCGATGAACGAGATGGAGCAGACCAATGCGCGTCTGCGCGACCAGCTGCGTCGCCTCGATATCGAGACCGAGGCGCAGATCATCGCGCGCTACCAGCGCGAGCACGATACCGCCGACACCACGTTCGACCCGCTGGAACTCGATCGCTTCTCGACCCTGCAGCAGCTGTCGCGCGCGCTGGGCGAGTCCGCGGCCGACATGGGCAGCCTGCAGGGCACGCTTGACGACCTGACGCGCCAATACGAAACCCTGCTGTTGCAGCAGTCGCGCGTGAGTTCCGAGCTGCAGGAAGGCTTGATGCGCACGCGCATGGTGCCGTTCGATGCACTGGTGCCGCGCCTGCGCCGCGTCGTCCGCCAGGCCGCCTCCGAAACCGGCAAGCAGGTGCAACTGAAGCTCGATGGGGCGCAGGGCGAACTCGACCGCAACGTGCTCGAGCGCATGACCGCGCCGCTGGAACACATGCTGCGCAACGCCGTGGCGCATGGTGTGGAAGCACCGAGCGTGCGTCGCAAGGCGAAGAAGGCGGAGGAAGGGACGATCCACATCGCGGTGCGCCGCGAAGGCTCGGAAGTAGTGCTGGAAGTGGGTGACGACGGTGCCGGCCTGGACCGCGATGCGATCCGCAAGCGCGCCAGCGAGCGTGGACTGATCCGCCCCGGCGTTGCCTTGGGCGACAGCGATCTCGACCTGCTGATCTTCGAGCCGGGCTTCTCGACGGCGACCGAAGTCAGCCGACTGGCAGGTCGCGGTGTCGGTATGGACGTGGTGGCCAGCGAGGTCCGCCAGTTGGGCGGTTCGCTCGACATCAACAGCCGTGCGCAACAGGGCACGACTTTCACCTTGCGACTGCCGCAGACGCTTGCAGTCACGCAGGCGGTATTCGTGCGTATCGGCGATACCAGCTTTGCAGTTCCGATCGCATCGGTGCGCGGCGTCGGTCGCGCGGCACGCGAAGGCTTCGGCGTGGACGGTGCCAGCTACGAATATGGCGGCGAGCAGTACGCGCTGCACGACCTTGGTGAGTTGGTCGGCCAGCCACCGGCGAAGGCCGAAGGCCAACTGCAGATGCCGGTATTGCTGGTCCGTTCGGGCGACCTGCGCGTTGCGGTGGCGGTGGACGAGATCGTCGGCAACCGCGAGATCGTGGTGAAACCGGTTGGCCCCCAGGTGGCCTCGATCCCGGGCATTTTCGGCGCTACGGTCATGGGCGACGGCAGCGTGGTGGTGATCCTCGACGTTGCGCCGTTGGCGCGTC
This sequence comes from Luteimonas aestuarii, assembly GCF_004357985.1. Classification (GTDB taxonomy): domain Bacteria; phylum Pseudomonadota; class Gammaproteobacteria; order Xanthomonadales; family Xanthomonadaceae; genus Luteimonas; species Luteimonas aestuarii. The sequence continues at coordinate 2,039 of NZ_SMTF01000015.1, forward strand.
GCCATGCAGTGATGCCGCGCGATGAAACGCCGCAGCCGCAGCCAGAGCAGCGACGCGTGCCGCTGGTGATGGTGGTCGATGACTCGGTCACCATGCGCAAGGTCACCGGGCGTGTGCTGGAACGCCACAAATTCGAAGTAGTGACCGCGAAGGATGGCGTGGACGCGTTGGAGCGCCTCGAAGAACGCGTGCCCGACCTGATGCTGCTGGACATCGAGATGCCGCGCATGGACGGCTACGAACTGGCGACGCAGATGAAGGCCGATCCTCGCCTGCGCGACGTGCTGATCATGATGATCACCTCGCGCACCGGCGAGAAGCATCGCCAGCGCGCCTTCGACATCGGCGTCGAGCGTTACCTGGGCAAGCCATACCAGGAGAACGAACTGATCCGCAACGTCTACGAGTTGCTGAAGGTGGTGCCGGAAGATGAATGACGGCACGCTCCGAGTGGCGTTGCTGGCGCGTGCCGGCGATGCCTGCGACCGGATCGGGGAGGCGCTGCGTGGAGCGGGGGCTGATCTCGTACTGGTCGCGGACCCGGTCGATGCGGGTGAATCCGCAGTACGCGATGCCCGGCCGCAGGCGATCATGGTGGCGCTGGAGCCCGCCATCGAGGACGCGCTGGAAGCGTTCGACGACCTGCTGGCCGATCCTGCCTACCTCGTGATCTTCGAGGAAGCCGAACTGGCCGCGCAGCGCGCCGGCTGGGATGCGGCGCGCTGGATGCGACACCTGTCCGCGAAGCTGCATCGCCACGGCGACGTCCTGCCGCCAGGCGCAGAAGACGAGACGGATCTCCAGCCATCCCCCGGGCCGCTGCCCTCGCGTCGCGATGACGTGGACCTTGAGGAAGCGATCGTCGCGTTCGCCGACGAAGCGCAACAGCGCGCCGAGGAGGTGCCGCGTGACAGCGGTATCGAAGGCAGCGCGGCCAGCGGGGGTGTGGAGGCTGCGTCGCCGTTCGATCCACTGGCCTGGGAGACGGGTGGAGCGCCTGCAGAGGACCTCGGGACGACGATCGAGGCCAGTGCGGATACCGATGCCCCGCTACCCTTCGATCCCGTGGCGTTTGAACTGGCGGATGCCGATGCCGGCGCTCTGCCGCGCCCCCCGGCCGCGGAGCCGGCGGAGTTCGATCTGTCCGGTTTCTCGCTGGCCGGCGATGCATCCGGCGCAACGCCTGGAAACGATGCCGACGTCGACGGCATGGCGGAGGCTGGTGGCGCTGATGCCTCGGCGAACCCTGCTGTGGCGGATGCGGTCGAGTTCGATCTGTCCGGGTTCTCCCTGGTCGACGATGCGCCCGGGCCGTCCGCCGATGGCGAGAGTGATCGCGAGACGGGCGAAGCGGGGCAGTCCGAGGACGCCGGCGATGCCGCGGAAGTCGAGGAAGGCGCTTCGCAGGGTTTCGACACCGGCGGCCTGTCGCTGGCTGCGGATGAAGATATTCAGGTCGCCGCGCGCAACGATGGTGCGCCTGCGGTCGCCGAGCGGCTCGACGCGCGCATCTCCGGGCTGTCGCTGGCCGATCCGGAAAGCTATGGCCATGGTCCCGAGCGCGGCGCCGTGCTGGTGGATGCCGGACTGGGTGGACCGGATGCGGTGCGCCAGCTGCTGGCGGCGATGCCCCCGGGGTTCCCGCGCACGGTACTGGTGCGCCTGCAGCTCGATGGCGGGCGCTACGATCGGCTGGTCCGGCAGATGGAGCGCGCAGCCGCGCTGCCGGTGGAATTGGCCAGTGCCAACGCCGAAGCCGTGGCTGGACAGGTGTATTTCCTGCCGCCCGAGCTGGGCCTGCGCCGCGACAAGGGCCGCCTGTGGTTCGATGCAGACGCCGCGGGGCAGGCGCTGCCGGACGCACTGCCGGCCGGCGACAGCGCCCTGCTGCTGCTCAGCGGCGCGTCGCGCAGTCTCGCCGATGCCGCGGGCGCGGGCGAATGGTCCGCCGCGCTGGTGGCCGGCCAGGCGCCGGACGGCTCCTATGACCCGGACGCTTCGCTGGCGCTGATGGAACGCGGTGGCATCACCGGCACACCCGGCGAACTCGCGGCGATGCTGGCCGAACGCTGGCCACCGCCTGGCGCCGCCGGCCCCGATCTTGAAGAGCTGCAGCCATGAATACACCTTTGCGCGACATCCGTGGCGTGCTGATCCAGACTGAATCGGCGCGCTTGCTGCTGCCCAATGCCACCATTTCCGAGGTGCTGTCCTACGCCGACCCCGAGCCGGTGGAGAACGCGCCCGACTGGCTGCTGGGCCGCATCCGCTGGCGCGGTTGGCGCCTGCCGCTGGTGGCGTTCGCGCCGCTGGCCGGCCTGGGCAAGGAAGCCGGTGGCCTCGGCAGCAAGGTGATCGTGCTCAAGGCGCTGGGCGGCGAAGCGGCGATGCCGTATTTCGCCCTGCTGACCAAGGGCTTCCCGCGCCTGGTGACGGTATCCCGCGACGCGCTGCTGGAATCCCCGGGCGATGCGGATGCGGGCGATGATGGCAATGGTTTGCCGCAGGGCGTGAGCGCACGCGTGCGCTTCGGTGATGACGTGGCTTACGTGCCCGACATCGACGGTATCGAAGGCGCATTGCGCGAAGCACTCGCCGCCTGAACCTTCGCGCGCAAGGGCACGTCGCGCACTCGATCCCGGCTCACGTCGCCCCGCCCAGATCGCCGTGGATCGCCTGCAGCGCAGCGATCGCGGAGAGCCCTGCCGTTTCCGTGCGCAGGATGCGCGGGCCGAGGCGCAGGCCTTCGAAGCCGGCGGCTTCCAGGGCGGCGCGGTCGCGCGGCGACCAGCCGCCCTCGGGGCCAATCGCGACGGCAATCGTCGCCGGTGCACTGATCGAAAGTGCCGGCAGGCGATGCGTGCCCAGCGGGTCGAGCGTCAGTCGAAGCGATGCATCCGCCGCATTCGTGGCCACGTTGGTGATCGCCACCGGATCGTCGACGCCGGGTAGCCGCGCACGTCCGCACTGTTCGCAGGCCGAGGCGACCACGCTGTGCCAGTGCGCGACGCGCTTGCGCAGCCGCTCGCCCTCCAGCCGCACCTCGGTGCGTTCGGCGTCGACCGGGACGATGCGTGCCACGCCCAGTTCGGTCGCCTTCTGCAGGATCAGGTCCATCTTCTCGCCGCGCGCGATGCCCTGCAGCAACACGATGCGCAGCGGCGATTCGTTGTCCACCGCGCGTGATGTGCCGATCTCCGCCACCACGCCACGCTTGCCGGCCTCGACTAGGCGCGCGTCGTAGTCGTGGCCGTCGCCGTTGAACAGCACGCAGGGATCGCCCTCGCGCAGGCGCAGCACGCGTACCAGGTGGCCCGCGGCCGCCTCCGGCAGCGTCACGCGCGCGCCCGGCTCGAGCAGCAGGTCGACGTAGGCGCGGATCATGCGCACGCGGTGGCCTCCTCGATGGCGGCGGCGGTGGTTTCGGCCAGCAGCGCCAGCTGCGCGTCGTCGATGCGGTAGGGCGGCATCCAGTACAACACGTCGCCCAGTGGCCGCAGCAGCACGCCACGGTCCAGCGCGGCGCGATAGGCGCGCAGGCCGATGCGCAGCGATGGATCGAACGGCGTGGCCTTGTCGCCACCACGCGCCAGCTCGAAGGCGACGATCATGCCGGTCTGGCGCAGGTCGGCGACGTGGCGATGCGCGCCGATGGGCGCGGCCAGTGCGGCCATCTGCGCGGCGGTGTCGCGGTTGCGTGCCAACAGGTCGTCCTGGTCGAAGATGTCCAGCGAGGCCAGCGCCGCCGCACAGGCCAGCGGGTTGCCGGTGTAACTGTGCGAATGCAGGAAGGCGCGTTCGCGGGAATCGTCGAGGAAACCGTCGTAGATCGACTGCGTGGCCAGCACCGCCGCCAGCGGCAGGAAGCCGCCGGTGAGTCCTTTCGACAGGCACAGCAGGTCGGGCTGGATGCCGGCCTGCTCGCAGGCGAACAGCGTGCCGGTGCGACCAAAGCCCACGGCGATCTCGTCGGCGATCAGCAGGATGCCGTGCACGTCGCACAGTTCGCGCACGCGCCGCAGATAGACGGGATGGTGCATGCGCATGCCGCCGGCGCATTGCACCAACGGTTCCAGGATCAGCGCGCAGATCTCGCCGGCGTGTTCGTCCAGCAGGTGCGCCAGCGCATCGGCCGCTTCCTCGGCGCAGTCTTCGGCGGACTGCCCGTCGCGGGCGAGGTAGGCGTCGGGCGAGGGCGCGAACACCGGTTCCAGCAGCAACGGGGCATAGACGCGCCGGTACAGCGGGATGTCGCTGACCGAGAGCGCGCCGATGGTCTCGCCGTGGTAACCGTTGTGCAGGGCGACGAACTTCGTGCGCCGCGGCTCGTCGCCGCGGTTGCGGAACCAGTGGAAGGCCATCTTCAGCGCGACTTCAACGCCGGCCGAGCCGTTGTCGGCATAGAACACCTTGGCCAGCGGCGCTCGCCCGGCGTCGCGCGGCGCCAGTGCCAGCAGGCGTTCGGCCAGTTCGACGGCGGGCGGGTGCGAGCAGCCGGCCAGGATCACCTGTTCCAGCGTGCGCGCCTGCCGGGCGATGGCCTCGGCGATGCGCGGTTCGGCATGGCCATGCAGGGTGACCCACCAACTGCTGACGGCATCCAGGGTGCGGCGGCCATCGTGGCCGACCAGCCACGCGCCATCGCCGCGGGCGACCGGCAGCAGGGGCAGGGTATCGGGGTGCTCACGCATCTGCGTGCACGGGTGCCAGAGCACGGCGAGATCGCGCGAACGCCAATGGGCCGCGTCGTCTAGAATTGCGTCATCGTGACTTGCCATGCCGCCATTATCGCCCCTTGCGCGCCGGGAACCGTGCCGGCATGAGCCGTCGCCTGCCCACCATCCACGGCATCACCGAGCATGATGCCGGCCCGTACCGCATGGAGCGGCTGGACCTGGAGTTCGGCAACGGCGAGCGCCGCCTGTACGAGCGCCTGCACGGGCGCGGCCACGGCGCGGTGGCGGTGGTGCCGATGATCGACGACGACACGGTGCTGCTGGTGCGCGAGTACGCGGCCGGCGTGCATCGCTATGAGCTGGGCCTGGTGAAGGGCCGCATCGATGCCGGCGAAACCCCGCTGCAGGCGGCCGACCGCGAGCTGAAGGAAGAGGCCGGTTACGGCGCACGCCGGTTGGACATCGTGCGCACGCTGACGCTCGCGCCGACCTACATGAGCCACCTCACCACGGTGGTGCTGGCCCGCGACCTGTATCCAGAACGCCTGCCCGGCGACGAACCGGAGGAGCTGGAAGTGGTGCCATGGCGGCTCGATGCCCTGCACGAACTGGTGGAGCGCGAGGACTGCTCCGAGGGCCGTTCCATCGCCGCACTGTTCCTGGTGCGCGAGTACCTTGCCCGCCATGCCGGCTGATCGCGGGGTCGATGCCGCCTTGCGCGAAGGCGTGATCGCCATTGCGCGCGATGCCGCTGCGGCGATCCTTCGGGTGTACGAAAGCGATTTCGATGTCGAGCGCAAGGCCGACGCCAGCCCGCTGACCGAGGCCGACCTGGCCTCGCATCGCTGCATCGTCTCCGGCCTGGCCGCGTTGACGCCCGATATCCCGGTGTTGTCCGAGGAGTCCGCGCATGCCATCGCGGCATCCGAACGACGTGGCTGGCGGCGCCTGTGGGTGGTCGATCCGCTCGATGGCACCCGCGAGTTCGTCAAGCGCAACGGCGAGTTCTGCATCAACATCGCGCTGGTCGAGGATGGCGCGCCGGTCTTCGGGCTGATCCTGGCACCGGTGGGCGGTGCGCTGTGGCACGGCGCGCCAGGCGTGGGCGCATGGCGCCGCGATGGCGACGACGAACGCGCGATCGCTGCGCGGGTCCCTGCCACGTCGCCGCTGCGCGTGGCCGCCAGCCGCTCGCACCTCGATCCGCGCACGGCGGCGCTGATGCAGCGCATCGGCGACACGCAAGCCGTGGGCATGGGCTCGGCGCTCAAGTTCTGCCTGCTTGCCGAAGGCGGCATGGATGTGTATCCGCGCTTCGCGCCGACCAGCGAGTGGGACACCGCCGCGGGGCAGGCGATCGTGGTGGCGGCGGGCGGCGCGGTGCTCGACCCGCAGGGACGTCCCCTGCGCTACAACCAGCGCGACACGTTGCTCAACGGCGACTTCATCGCCCTGGGGGACGCATCGCTGCCGTGGACGACGTGGCTGTGAACGCGCGCGACGGCAACATGCCACGGCTGCTGGCGATCATGGCGCGCCTGCGCGACCCGGATGGCGGTTGCCCGTGGGACCTGGAACAGGATTTCTCGACCATTGCGCCGTACACCATCGAAGAGGCCTATGAGGTGGCCGATGCCATCGATCGCGGCGACCTGCCCGCGTTGAAGGACGAACTGGGCGACCTGCTGCTGCAGGTGGTGTTCCATGCGCAGATGGCCAGCGAGCAGGGCGCGTTCGCATTCGACGACGTGGCCGCCGCGATCTGCGAGAAGATGGAGCGGCGGCATCCGCATGTGTTCGGCGATGCCGCGGTCGCCGATGCCGACGCGCAGACCGAAAGCTGGGAAGCGATCAAGCGTGCCGAGCGCACGGCCGCGGGCGACCGGGACGACTCCGCACTGGCGGGCGTGTCGCGTGGCCTGCCGGAATGGCAGCGCGCGGTGAAGCTGCAGTCGCGTGCGGCGCGCGTCGGCTTCGACTGGCCCGGCCCGGCACCGGTCATCGAGAAGCTGCACGAAGAGATCGAGGAAGTGCGGGCCGAGTTTGCGGCGGTGGCGGAAAAGCCCGGCGATCCCGATGCGCAGCAGCGACTGCAGGAAGAAGTCGGCGACCTGCTGTTCGTCGCCGCCAACCTCGCGCGCCATGCCAGGGTCGACGTGGGCGCTGCCCTGCGCGGCGCCAACCTCAAGTTCGAGCGCCGCTTCCGCGCGATGGAAGCCATGGCGCAGGTCGACGGCGTGCGCCTGCAGGACCTGGCGCTGGACGCACAGGACCGCTACTGGGCGCGTGCCAAGGCCTTGGAGTGACGATTCACCCGGGGCGCAGCCCCTGTGCGAATTCCGACATGTCCAGGCCGATCCCGCGCGGCACCCGGCGCTTGGGAGCGTCGAACACGAACTGCAGGCGCAGCCGGCCACCCGGCCGGGTCAGGCGGATGAGGCATTGCACGAAGGCGCCGTGGCCATCGAAGACCAACGCGTCCCGCAAGTCGCGGGTCTTGCGCATCACATCGCCGGCCTCGTCCGGGGTGTCGGGGATGAAGTCGCCATCGGCCAGGTGGCGGAAGCCGGTCATCCTGCGCGTACCGCCTGACAGCGTCACCACCATGCCCAGTCCCACCCGGTCCGGTGGCTGGAACGCGGCATCGTCGGCAATCATCTCGCCGATCGTTGATGAGGGCGGCATGGGCTTCGGTCCCATATGCATCGTCCCGACGCGCCGTGCCTGACTCCGCATGTTCGCATGCGACGGTCCGGACGCGTGCAGACCGATCCTGCCAGGACCTGGCGGCGCCCGTCGTGGACCGTTGCGTTGGATGCCCTTCCGGAAAGCTGTGTACGCCCGGGCCGGCATTGCATGCCGATCACCGCAGGCGCGCAGTTGTACCGTGTCGGGATGACGGCCATCATGGCCCCGGGCAAGCAGGCATGGCGGAGGCCGGGCGATGAGCCGCTTCAACAGTTTTCGCGAGTTCTATCCGTTCTATCTCAGCGAGCACAGCCATCGCACCTCGCGCCGGCTGCATTTCATCGGCAGTTGCGTGGCGATCGTCTGCGTCATGCTTGCCGTCGCGCAGTCGAATGCATGGTGGGTGCTGGCGGCGCTGGTGTCCGGATATGCGTTCGCTTGGGTCGGGCACTTCTTCTTCGAGAAGAACCGGCCTGCGACCTTCAAGCACCCGTTCTATTCATTCGCGGGCGACTGGGTGATGTTCAAGGACATCCTGACGGGTCGAGTCAAGCTTTAGCGAGGCGCGTCAGCTTTGGTGTCAGTGCTGTTGGCCTCGATCCGCGATTGCGTCGTGGACGGGGTCCTGCCCGTCATTCGAGGAAGATCAGCCACGCCGCCACTGCAATCAGCGCGAACCCGGCCCAGTGGTTCCACTTCAACGCCTGGCCGAGGTAGCTCGTGGAGAACACGGCGAACACCAGCAACGTAATCACCTCCTGCATGCCCTTGAGCTGCGGCGCGGAGTAAAGGGCACTGCCGAGGCGGTTGGCGGGCACGGCCAGGCAGTATTCAAAGAACGCGATGCCCCAGCTGATCACGATCACGCCGATCAGCGGCGCCGACTTGAATTTCAGGTGCCCGTACCAGGCGAAAGTCATGAAGATGTTGGACGCCACCAGCAGGGCGACGGGGGTCAGGCGGTCGAGGAGGGTCGGCATGGCCGTGGCTCATGGGTGGTGGGCGAGCGAATTCTAGGCCCGTTCGGTGTGGTTTCGACGAAGTTGCGGCCGTTTGGCGCTGTTCCGGCGTCTTCACAAACCTTGCATGCGCTCCCCTGCAGTCTTCACAAAGTTGAAGATGACGCCCCGACGGGCAGGATTGATCGAATGCGCAGTGGACAGGAGACGGGTGGTCTGGTCCTCATCGTGGAGGACAACCGCAACATTTCGGAGATGGTGGGCGAGTACCTCGAAAGCCGCGGCTTCGAGGTGGACTACGCCCAGGACGGCCTGGATGGTTACCGGCTGGCCAGCGAGAACAGCTACGACGTCGTCGTGCTGGACCTGATGCTGCCGCGGCTGGACGGCATCGAGGTGTGCAAACGCCTGCGCCAGGAAGCGCGCAAGTCCACGCCGGTGCTGATGCTGACCGCGCGCGACACGTTGGATGAAAAGCTCACCGGCCTGTCGTCCGGCGCCGACGACTACCTCACCAAGCCGTTCGCGATCCAGGAGCTGGAAGCCCGGCTGCGTGCGCTGATCCGCCGCGAACGCCGGCAGGTGGGCTCGGAAGTGCTGAAGGTCGCCGACCTCGTGCTCGACCCGGCCAGCATGCGCGCCACCCGCAACGGGGACGAACTGCAGCTGTCGCCGATCGGCATGAAGCTGCTGACCATCCTGATGCGCGAATCGCCGCGCGTGGTGAACCGGCAGGAGATCGAGCGCGAGATCTGGGGCAATGGCTTGCCCGATTCCGACACCCTGCGCAGCCACCTGTACAACCTGCGCAAGATCATCGACAAGCCGTACGACAAGCAGCTGCTGCACACCGTGCAAAGCGCCGGCTACCGCATCGCCGACATCGAACAGTCGCCGGCCTGATGCGAAGCAGCGGGTAGTCGGGACATGCCACAGGGGTTGCCGAAGCGGATCCGCTTCGCTTTCGTCACGCAGGCGTTGCTGGCATCGGTCGCGATGGTGGTGGGCATCGTGGTCGTGGGCGCCTACGTCCGCGACACCCTGCTGGATCGATGGCTCGACACGGAAGCCGCCGCGTTCTGGGCCAACGGCGGGAACGCCGCGGAGCTGCCGCGATCGGCCTTGTTGCAAGCGTGGTTCGTCACGCCTGGCGACGACCCCGCGGCGGTGCCCCCCCGGATCCGGGAACTGGCCCCCGGCAAGCATGTTGCGCTTGGCGACGGCGAGCCACGCCACGTGTTGCTCGATCGTCGTGCCGAGGGGGATCTGTATCTCGCGATATCCACGCACATGGTGAACCGCATGGCCTGGCTGACGGCGCTGCTGCTCGGCGGGCTGGGCCTGCTGGGCATCGCCGTGATTTCCTGGCTGACCTATCGGCGCTCCAGGCTGATGGTGTTGCCGGTCAATCGCCTGTCCGACGTGGTGGCGCAGTGGAATCCCAACGACTGGGATGCGGCGATGCCGGTCGTGCTGCCGTATCCCCTGGCCGCCGATACCAGCAAGGAAATGCGTGCGCTTTCGAGTGCACTGGGTGGCCTGGCCACGCGCATGGCGGAGTTCGTGCAGCGCGAGCGCGACTTCACCCGCGATGCCAGCCACGAGTTGCGCACGCCGCTGACCGTGGTGCGGGTGGCCACCGACATGATGCTCGGCGATCCCGCTGTACCTGCGCACATGCAGCGATCGTTGTTGCGCATCCAGCGCGCCGTGCAGGACATGGAAACCCTGGTCGATGCCTTCCTGATCCTGGCGCGCGAGCGCCACGTGGCTCCCCAGACCGAGGAGTTCGCGCTGCGCGACCTGGTGGAAGAAGAAGTCGACAAGGCGCGTGCCCTGCTGCAGGACAAGCCGGTCGAGCTGCATCTTGTCGAGCATGCCTCGCCCCGCCTGCTGGCGCCGCCCCGGGTGCTGTCGGTGATGCTGGGGCACCTGCTCAGCAATGCCTGCACGTTCACCGAGCAGGGACGCATCGACGTGGAGATCGATACCGACGAGGTGCGCATCCGCGATACCGGCATCGGCATGTCCGAGGACACCCTGCGGCAGGCCTACGATCCGTTCTTCCGCGCGGACCAGTTCAACCCCATCGGCAAGGGGATCGGGCTGACCATCGTCCGCCGCCTGGGCGATCGCTTCGGCTGGCCGGTGACGCTGGAGAGCGAGCCGTCCCGCGGCACGCTGGCGACCATCCGTTTCGGCAACGCATCCGTCGCCTGAAGCCTGCCCGAGGGCGGGCCGTGGTCTGGTCCCATGGCTGTCAACTCGCGGCCGATCCATGCGTTAGCCTGATCCGAGTGAATCCATGAGCGACCGCATCCGCATGTCTTCCCCATCCAATGCCCCTGCATCTTCCAAGCCCACGTCCCGGCCAGGCGCCAAGCGGCGCCGCAGTCCGCTGCCGCGCATCGTGGTCGCGCTCGTCGTCGTTGCCGCGCTGGCGGCAGCTGGCTGGTACTGGACGCAGCGCGGCGCGGCCGACCAGGCCGGCGCATTCCGCACCACTGAAGTCGAGCGCGGCAACATCCGCGTCGCCATCTCCGCCACCGGCACGCTGAGCGCGATCTCGACGATCGTGGTCGGCAGCCAGATTTCCGGCCAGGTGACCGACGTGCTGGTGGACTTCAACAGCGAGGTCAAGCAGGGCGACGTGCTGGCGCGGATCGACCCGAGCACCTACGAGGCGCAGATCGAGCAGGGCAATGCGCAGGTGGCTGCGGCGCGCGCGTCGCAGGCGCAGGCGCAGGCCACCCTGCGCAACGCCGAGCTGGATTACCGCCGGAAGGCGGACCTGGGCACGCGGCAGCTGGTGGCGCAGGCCGACATCGACCAGGCGCGGGCCGCGTTCGAGCAGGCGCAGGCGCAGGTGAACTCCACGCAGGCGCAAATCCGCCAGCAGTCGGCATCCTTGCAGACCACGCAGGTCAATCTCGACCGCACCGTGATCCGTTCGCCGGTGGATGGCGTGGTGCTGACGCGCACGATCGAGCCGGGCCAGACCGTCGCCGCCAGCCTGCAGGCGCCGGAGTTGTTCACCATCGCCGAAGACCTGTCGAAGATGAAGATCGAGCTGGCGGTGGATGAGGCCGACATCGGCCAGATCCGCCCCGGCCAGACGGTGACGTTCAGTGCCGACGCGTTTTCGGACCGCCAGTTCCGCGGCGTGGTGGACCAGGTGCGGTTGGCCGCCACCACCACCAACAACGTGGTGACCTATCCGGTCGTGGTGAGCGTGGACAACGCCGATGGCACGCTGTTGCCGGGCCTGACCGTCAATGCCGAGATCGAGGTCAGCAACCGCGAGGGCGTGCTGAAGGTGTCCAATGCGGCCCTGCGCTACAAGCCGGTCGGCGACACCGCAATCGCTCCTGCTGCGGGCGGACGTGGCGGCGCGGGGATGTCCGAGGAATTCGAGCGCATCGCGTCCACGCTGGACCTCAACCCGGAGCAGCGCGCGGCGTTCGATGCCGCCGTCGCGGAGCAGCGCCAGCGCAGCGAGGCCGCGCGCCAGTCTATGGGCCAGCAGCAGCGGGGTGCGGCCGCCGGCGGTGGCGGACCGCCGCCGGGCGCGATGGTGATGCGCGCGGGTGGCGGCGGCGATGCCAACCTGCAGGCGCAGATCCGCCAGCGGATGCTGGAGCGCATGCAGCAGAACTTCGCCGACTTCACGCGTACGCTGGACGAGGGCCAGCGGCAGCGTTGGAACGCGGCGCTGGCGTCGTCGCTCAGTGCCACCCGTGCGACGCTGTACAGGCTGGTCGACGGGCGCCGCGAGCCGGTGCAGGTGCGCATCGGTGCCAGTGACGGCAGCAGCACCGAAGTCATCGGCAACCTGTCCGAAGGCGACGTGATCATCACCGGCGAGCGCGCGGCACGATGAGCGACGCCGCCTCCACTTCGGTGCCGGTCATCGAGACGCGGGCACTGCGCAAGGTCTATGCCGAGGGCAGCGAGGCGGAAGTCATCGCACTGCAGGGCGTGGACATGCGCGTCGACCGCGGCGAGTTCGTCGCCATCATGGGGCCGTCCGGATCGGGCAAATCGACGCTGATGAACCTGATCGGCTGCCTCGATACGCCCACCTCCGGCACTTACCACTGCGACGGCGTGGACGTGTCCACGCTGGACCGCGAGGAGCTGGCGGCACTGCGCCGCGACAAGATCGGGTTCGTGTTCCAGGGCTTCAACCTGCTGCCCCGGATGAGCGCCGAAGACAACGTGGCGATGCCGCTCGGCTACGCCCAGGTGCCGCCCGCCGAACGCAGCCGGCTGGCGATCGAGGCGCTGGAGGCGGTGGGCCTGGGCGGACGTACCTCGCATCGCCCGAGCGAGCTGTCGGGTGGCCAGCAGCAGCGCGTCGCGATCGCACGCGCGCTGATCAACCAGCCGCCGATCCTGCTGGCGGACGAACCTACCGGTGCGCTGGACTCGAAGACCGGCGAGGAGATCCTGGCGCTGTTCAAGCGCCTGCGCGACGACGGCCACACCGTCATCCTGATCACCCACGATGCCGAAGTGGCCGCGCACGCCGACCGCACCTACGTCATGCGCGATGGCGAGATGCATGAGGAAGGGGGCGAAGCATGAAGTTCTCCGACGTGTTGCGCACCGCCCTGTTCGCGCTGCGCGGCAACTGGATGCGCAGCGCGCTGACGTCGCTGGGCGTGATCATCGGCATCGCCTCGGTGATCGTGATGGTGTCGGTGGGGCAGGGTACGCAAGCGGAGATCGATCGCATGGTCTCGGGCCTGGGCTCGCAGCGGCTGGACATCTCCTCCAACGTGCCGCGCAGCAGCGGTGGCGTGCGCATGGCCGCCAGCAGTTTCTTCACCTTGAACACCGACGACATCGACGCGATCCGCGGCGAGGTGCCCGAGGTGCAGTACATCTCCGGTTCCCTGCGCGGCAACAGCCAGGTGGTGTTCGCCGAGCGCAACTGGAACGCCAGCTGGCAGGGCGTCGAACCCGATTACCTGACGATCTACGGCTGGGAGATCGCGGAAGGACAGGGCTTCGAGGAAGCCGGCGACGACATGGTGGTGCTGCTGGGTGAAACGGTGCGCCGCGAACTGTTCGGCGAAGAGACCGGCATCGGCGAAACCATCCGCATCGGCCGCGTGCCGCTGACCGTGATCGGTACGCTGGTACCCAAGGGGCAGAGCAGTTGGGGTCGCGACCAGGACGAGGTGGTGATGCTGCCGCTGGAGAACGCGCGGCGGCGGCTGATGGGTGCGATGGGCATGCCGCCAAAGGCGGTGATGGAGATCGCGCTGGCCGTGGGCAATCCCGACGACCTGACCTACGTGCAGGGCGAGATCGAATCGCTGCTCCGCCAGCGCCATCGCATCGCGCCGGGCGCCGAGGACGACTTCCGCGTGCGCAACATGTCCGAGATCGTGGCCACGCGTACCGCCACCACGCGCCTGATGTCCTGGCTGCTGGGCGCGGTGGCGACGATCTCGCTGATCGTCGGCGGCATCGGCATCATGAACATCATGCTGGTCTCGGTGACCGAGCGGATCCGCGAGATCGGCCTGCGCATGGCGGTCGGCGCGGGACCTTCCGATATCCGTCGCCAATTCCTGGCCGAGGCCATGCTGCTGTCGCTGGGCGGTGGCACGCTGGGCATCGTGATCGGGGTGATCGGGGCGCTGCTGGTGGGCCAGTTCAACAGCGAGCTGCCGGTACAGCTCAACGGCCAGGTGATCGGCCTTGCCGCGGGGTTCTCCATCGCCACCGGCCTGTTCTTCGGCTACTACCCGGCCAGCAAGGCCAGCCAGCTCGACCCGATCGAGGCGCTGCGCCAGCAGTAGGCGCGACTCGGACGCGAGACGTTTCCGGTTCGTGGCCCCGTCGAGGGAAAGAGGATCGGCCGGGGTTGCGCAGGTCCAATGCCACCGCAGGTCGCGGCCCGATATCCGCTTGGTTGCGGTGGCATCGGACCTGCGCGGACAGATCGTCGCAAGGTCGGTGGAAGCGCGAACGGCTTGTTCCCCGACTGGCCTTGTTGCCTGACGCATCGTCGATGTGGGGGGTGCCTGCCGGGGCCATGCCGACCAAGCGGATATCGGGCCGCGACTCGACATGGCCCCGGCAGGCGCGTCCGCGTATCGGGATCTGAAGAAGCACCGATCCCCAGGGTTGGTTTCTCGCGCTCCGTGCGAGGGTCGCGATACGCCCGTGATGGTGTGGGGCCAGTGCGGTCGGGCCATCGGTGTCCGGTCACGGGGTATCCTTGTGCTTTCCGCGCGGGGTTTGCTCGATGCGCTTGTTGATGACTCTGGTATTGGCAATGGTGGCCATGAACACGAATGCACAGGATGCAGCACATGAAGCGGGCGGCCGGTTCGCCCTGGTGATCCACGGTGGCGCGGGCGTGATCGAACGCGCCGACCTGTCCGCCGCCGACGAGCGCGAGATCCGCGCGGCGCTGGACGTGGCACTTGATGCCGGGCATGCCGTGCTGTCCGCCGGCGGCACCGCGCTCGACGCCGTGCAGGCCGCGGTGGTGGCGCTGGAGGAGTCCCCCCGGTTCAACGCCGGCAAGGGTGCGGTGTACAACGCCATCGGCCGGCACGAGCTGGATGCCTCGATCATGGAAGGCCATACCCGCCGTGCGGGCGCGGTGGCCGGCGTGACCACGGTGCGCAACCCCGTGACCCTGGCGCGCGTGGTGATGGAGCGCTCGCCGCACGTGATGCTGATGGGCGACGGCGCCGAGCAGTTCGCGGACCGGCAGCCCGACATCGAGCGTGTCGGCAACGACTGGTTCGACACCGAGACGCGCTACGAGCAGCTGCAGCGGGCACGCGAGCGCGAGCAAGCCGAAGCGCAGGCGGGCGAGGTCGATCCGCAGGACCTGAAGGGCAAGTATTTCGGCACCGTTGGCGCGGTGGCGCTGGACGTGCACGGCCACATCGCCACGGCCACCTCCACCGGTGGCATGACCAACAAGAAGTTCGGGCGCGTGGGCGACTCGCCGATCGTCGGTGCCGGTACCTGGGCGGACGAGCGCTGCGGCGTGTCAGGCACCGGCTGGGGCGAATTCTTCATCCGCAATGCGGTGGCACACGACATCTGCGCGCGCGTCGCCTATCGCGGCGACACCCTGCAGGCCGCGGCCGACGAAGTGATCATGAAGCGCGTCCCCGAGCTGGGCGGCGACGGCGGTGCCATCGCGCTCGACCGCGAGGGCAACATCGCCATGCCGTTCAATACCTCGGGGATGTACCGCGGCTGGATCAAGCCCGACGGGGATCGTGGTACGGCGATCTTCCGCGAAGAGTAGGCAACGTTGCTTTCTCCGTAGGGCTGCAGGCGCTGCGGACTTGTCTCACGGGGACCGAGTGCCCCCATCCGGCGCGTTGGGCCGCCTTCTCCCGCAGGCGGGAGAAGGGATGCCATGCGTGCGTCGGCCGCGAGTGCGCTACCGCTGCAGGTACGGCGCCACCACTTCGCGCCACAGCGCATAGGCCGCGGCATTGAGGTGCAGGCGGTCGCCGATGAACAGGTCCTCGCGCGGCCGGCCTGATGCATCGAGCAGCGGCGTGGCGACATCGATGAAGTCGACGCCGTCCTGCGTTTCCGTCCACTCGCGCACCAGGCGGTTGGCGGCCTGCTGGCGGGGCAACTGCTCGATGCGCGACGGACTGGGCTTGATCGCAAGGTAACCGATGCGCACAAGGGGTTGCTCGCTGCGCAGCCGGGTGACGAAGGCCTGGAAATCGGACAGCACCTGCGCCGGCGTGCGGCCTGCATTGATGTCGTTGTCGCCGGCATAGATCAGCACCTGGCGCGGGCGGTAGCGGAGGGCGACCTCATCGGCGTAGTGCACGGAATCGCGCACCTGCGAGCCGCCGAAGCCGCGATTGAGCACCGGTACCCCCGGGAAGTCGGCGGCCAGCGTGTCCCACATCCGCACCGAAGAGCTGCCGGTGAATACCACGGCATCGCGCGGTGGCGGGTTGGCGGCGTCCTCTGCCGCGAAACGGGCCATGTCCTGCACCCAGGCGGGGTCCGAGACGGGGTCGAGTGTGGTGGTGCGCGCCTCGGCGTCGGTCGCCGGTTGCAGCGCTGGGGCGGTGCTGCAGGCCGCCAGCAGCAGGCCCAGCAACATGGGCAGGAATGGAACGCGTGCGGGCAGGTCGCGGGCCGGCATGGGCATGTCCTCTCGGCGGGAGAAGGCAAGTGAACCAGCCCCGGCCCCGCCATGCAAACGTTTTCATGGCATAACGGGGTCCAGGTCATGGATGTGGCAAAATCCGCGCGCTGACACCCGGTGCCCGGGTCTGCAGAGGGTCCCATGCCAGCCAGTCCAATCGCCTCCTGCCTCCGTCGCGCCCGTCGCGCGATGCGCGCTGGTCGTGGGTGCAGGAGCGCGTAGGCCGCATGGCGGACGAGTTCGGCCATCTCCCGCGCCGCCCGGCGCGGATCTTCATGGCAACCGTGTGGTCCTTGCAGGGGCTGCGCGCGGCATGGCTGCACGAGTCCTCGTTCCGCCTCGAGGTGTACCTGCTGCTGGTGCTGGCGCCGCTGGCGCTGTGGCTGGGCAACGATGGCATCGAGCGCGCGCTGCTCCTGGGCAGCTGCCTGCTGGTGCTGGTGGTGGAGCTGCTGAACTCTGCGGTGGAAGCTGTGATCGCGCGGTACGGCGACGAGCGCCATGAACTGGCGGGGCGTGCGAAGGACATGGGGTCGGCCGCGGTGTTCGTGGCGATGGTGAATGTGTTGCTGGTGTGGGCGTTGGTGCTGGTCCCGCGCTGGCTGTGATCGATCAATCGAGGAAGCGTTTCAGATGATGGAGTTGTTGACCGATCCGCAGGTCTGGATCCTGCTGCTGACCCTGAGCACGATCGAGATCGTGCTGGGCATCGACAACCTGGTGTTCATTTCCATCGCAGTCAGCAAGCTGCCCGCCGAGCGCCGCGAGTTCGCGCGCAAGTTCGGCATCGCGGTGGCCTGCATCACCCGCATCCTGCTGCTGCTCACGCTGGCCTGGCTGGCGGGGCTGACCAACGACCTGTTCACCGTGTTCGGCCACGGCATCTCGGTGCGCGACCTGGTGCTTGTGCTGGGCGGCGTGTTCCTGCTGGTCAAGGGTGCGATGGAAATCCGCGACCTGGTGGTGGGCGAGCCCGAGTCCGAGGACGTGAACGCCAAGCCGAAGGTGTCGTTCGCGGGCGTGATCGCGCAGATCGCGGTCATCGACATCGTGTTCTCGCTGGATTCGGTGATCGCTGCCGTCGGGATGGCCGGCGATTACGTGCCGGTGATGGTGGCGGCGATCCTGATCGCGGTCGCGGTGATGCTGCTGGCGGCGCGCCCGCTGGGCCAGTTCATCGACAGCAACCCGACCATCAAGATGCTGGCACTGGCCTTCATCATGCTGATCGGCGCCTACCTGGTCTGCGAAGGCCTGGACGTGCACATCCCGCGCGGCTACATCTACGGTGCGATGGGCTTCTCGGCGGTGGTCGAACTGCTCAACCTGTGGGTCAAGCGGAATGCGCGCCGCCGTGGCGAAAAGCCCACGACGGGCGTGGACGTGCCGCTTTGACCAGGCCTGCCACCGCCAGTGTTGGTGCCGCACGCGCTCGGGCACAATAGGCGCACGCCCGTCGAGGATTGCCCGGCCCCATGATCCACCTGCACCAGATCGATCCGGTCGCGCTGTCGCTCGGCCCCGTCAGCATCCACTGGTACGGCCTGATGTACCTGCTGGCCTTCGTGGTGGCGTGGTGGCTGGGCAGCCGCCGTGTCCGCGCTGGCCGACTGCCGGGGGTGGATGCGAACGCGTTCGGCGACCTGCTGTTCTACGGCATGCTGGGCGTGGTGATCGGCGGGCGGGTCGGCTCGATCCTGTTCTACGACTTCGGCAGCTACCTGCAGAACCCCGTGCAGATGCTGAAGATATGGGAAGGCGGCATGAGCTTCCACGGCGGCCTCATCGGCGTGCTGGTGGCGGCATGGTGGTGGGCGCGCAAGCACAAGCTGCACTTCTTCGACGTCATGGATTTCATCGCGCCATGGGTGCCGCCGGGCCTGGGCCTGGGACGCTTGGGCAACTACATCGGTGCCGAGCTGTGGGGCAAGTACACGCAGGCCGGATGGGGCGTGGTGTTCCCGACCGACCCGGCGTTCATCGACCTGCACCGGCAGTTCCCGGAGCGCGCCGATTTCATGGCGCAGCTGCAGCAGCAATACGCCACCGGCGCGCTCGATGCCTTCGCCCGGCACCCGTCGCAGCTGTACCAGGCGTTCCTGGAGGGCGCGGTGATGTTCGCGGTGCTGTGGTGGTATTCGTCCAGGCCACGCCCGCGCTATGCGGTGAGCGGACTGTTCGCGCTGCTGTATGGCGTGTTCCGGTTCGTGGTGGAGTTCGTGCGCGTGCCCGATGCGCAGATCGGCTACCTCGCCTTCGACTGGCTGACGATGGGGCAGGTGCTGTCGCTGCCGCTGATCGCACTGGGGCTGTTCTGG
This sequence comes from Luteimonas aestuarii, assembly GCF_004357985.1. Taxonomy (GTDB): domain Bacteria; phylum Pseudomonadota; class Gammaproteobacteria; order Xanthomonadales; family Xanthomonadaceae; genus Luteimonas; species Luteimonas aestuarii. The sequence goes on from NZ_SMTF01000015.1 coordinate 20,841, forward strand.
CTGTGGAAGTCGCGCCACGCGCCGACGCTGCAGCCGGCACCGGCCGGGGCCGCGCAATGAAGCAGTACCTCGACCTGTTGCGCCACGTGCTGGAGAACGGCACGGAAAAGTCGGACCGCACCGGCACCGGCACCCGCAGCGTGTTCGGTTACCAGATGCGCTTCGACCTGGGCGAGGGCTTCCCGCTGGTCACCACCAAGAAGCTGCACCTGCGCTCAATCATCCACGAGTTGCTGTGGTTCCTGAAGGGCGAAACCAACATCGCCTACCTCAAGGACAACAAGGTCAGCATCTGGGACGAGTGGGCGGACGAGCACGGTGAGCTCGGCCCGGTCTACGGCAAGCAGTGGCGCAGCTGGGAAGGTGCGGATGGCAGGACCATCGACCAGATGCAATGGCTGGTGGACGAGATCAGGCGCAACCCGGATTCGCGGCGGTTGGTGATCAGTGCGTGGAACGTGGCCGAGCTGCCGCAGATGGCGCTGATGCCGTGCCATTCGCTGTTCCAGTTCTACGTGGTCGACGGCAGGCTCAGCTGCCAGCTCTACCAGCGCAGCGGCGACATCTTCCTGGGCGTGCCGTTCAACATCGCCAGCTACGCACTGCTCACGCACATGGTGGCGCAGGCGACCGGGCTGGACGTGGGCGACTTCGTGCACACGCTGGGCGACGCGCACTTGTACTCCAACCATTACGAGCAGGCACGCGAACAGTTGACGCGTAGTCCGCGGCCGCTGCCGACCCTGCGTCTGAATCCCGACGTCACCGACCTGTTCGCCTTCGCCTACGAAGACGTTGCCATCGAAGGCTACGACCCGCATCCGGCGATCAAGGCGCCGGTGGCCGTCTAGGCCGCGATGCGCGTCTCTTTGGTCGCCGCGCTGGACCGCAGCCGCGCCATCGGGCGCGACAACGACCTGCCGTGGCGGCTGCCGAACGACCTGAAGCGGTTCAAGGCACTGACGCTGGGCAAGCCGATCCTGATGGGCCGCAAGACCGCGCAATCGCTGGGCCGCGCGCTGCCGGGGCGCTTGAACCTGGTGCTGACGCGCACTGGGCAAGTACCATTCGATGGCATGCGCGCGGTGTCCTCGATGGACGAGGCGCTGCAGGTGGCGGCTGGCGAAGGTGGCGTTGAACTGAGCGTCGTCGGCGGGGCCGAGATCTACGCGTTGGCGCTGCCGTTTGCCGTGGCGATGCATCTCACGTGGGTCGACATGCTGGTGGACGATGCCGACGTGTTCTTTCCTGCGTTCGACGCCGCGCACTGGCTGGAAGTCGCCCGGGAGGAACACGCCGCGGATGCGCGCCACGCCTGCAGTTATGCCTTCGTGGACTACCTGCGGGTGGACGTGATGGATGGCGTTGGGCAACCCGTCCCTCGATGAGCTGCCTGATGCGGCCTAGGGAGGCGAAACGTCCCGGCCCGCGACCTGCACGACATTCAGGCCATCGGCATCAAGCTGCAGCGCGGTGAGCTTGCCGCCCCAGACGGCACCCGTGTCGAGCGCATGCACGCCATTGCCGATGAACAGCCCCAGCGTGGACCAGTGCCCGCAGGCAATCCTGAGGTCGCGCTGTGCGCGACCGGGCACGTCGTACCAGGGGTACAGGCCTGGCTGCTGGGTACCCGGCGCCCCCTTCTCGAGGAAGGCGATGCGGCCGCGCGGCGAGCAATAACGCATCCGCGTGAAGATGTTGATGATCGCGCGGTCGCGGTCGATGCCACGCAGCCCCGGCGACCAGGCGGGCTGGTCGCCGTACATGTGCTTGAGCAGCTTGCGCGCATCGTTGCCGCGCAGCTTCTGCTGCACTTCCTGCGCGTGCCGTTCGGCCATGGCGGTCGTCCATTTCGGTGCCAGGCCGGCGTGCACCATCATCCAGCCCAGCTCGCGGTCGGCGTGCAGCAGCGGCTGCTGCCGCAGCCAGTCGAGCAGCACGTCGCGGTCGTCGGCGAACAGCACGCCCTGCAGGTCCGGGTTGACCTTGCGCTGCTCGGGTTCGCGGCGCTCTGCAATGGCCAGCAGGGACAGGTCATGGTTGCCCAGCACCACGTGCACGTGCTCGCGCAACGAATGCACCAACCGCAGTGTCTGCACCGACTCGCCGCCGCGGTTGACCAGGTCGCCGCAGAACCACAGACGGTCGCGCGCGGGGTCGAAGCGGATCTTCTCCAGCAGGCGCTGGGTGGGGCCGTAGCAGCCCTGCAGGTCTCCGATCGCCCAGACGGCCATGCGTGTGCGGGCCTCAGTGCAGCGTGCGCGGCATCGACAGCGTGAACGGCGGGATCGGCGCGTCGAAACGCGTGCCGTCGTCGCCGAGCATGTCGTAGCTGCCCTGCATGGTGCCGACCGCCGTCTGCAGCACGGCGCCGGAGCTGTAGGTGAACTCGTCGCCGGGTTCGATCCGCGGCTGCTCGCCGACCACGCCCTCGCCGCGGACTTCCTCGACCTTGCCGTTGGCGTCGGTGATGATCCAGTGCCGCGACAGCAGTTGCGCCGGCAGCCGCCCCAGGTTGCGGATGCGGATGGTGTACGCGAACACGTAGCGATCCTGCTCCGGCTTCGACTCGTCGTCGAGGAACTGCGTGGCGATCTGGATCTCGAGGGTGTAGTCGGATTGCGCGGTCATCGGCACAGTGTACGCGGCGGGGCATGAAGCCTTCGACTATGCCGCGGCAGGATGGTTCGCCAGCTGGATGAAATCGGCGACCGCAAGCTGCTCGGCGCGGCGCTGCGGGTCGATGCCGGCGGCGCGGATCGCGTCCTCGTCGCAGAGGCGCGACAGCGCGTTGCGCAAGGTCTTGCGGCGCTGGCCGAAGGCATCACGCACGATGGCGGCGAAACGCGCGGGATCGTCGATGCCCACCTCGCCCGGCGCACGCGGTACCAGCCGCACCACGGCCGAGTCGACCTTCGGCGGCGGCCGGAACGCGCCGGGACCGATCGAGAACAGTGCGGTGACCTTGCACCAGGCCTGCAGCATCACGCTGAGGCGGCCATAGACCTTGCTGCCTGGCGCGGCGGCCATGCGGTCCACCACCTCCTTCTGCAGCATGAAGTGCATGTCCACGATGGCAGCCGCATGGTCCAGCGCGTGGAACAGGATCGGCGAGGACAGGTTGTAGGGCAGGTTGCCGACAAGGCGGATCGGCGTGCCCGCGGCCAGTGCGGTGAAGTCCACGTCCAGCACGTTGGCATGGACGAGGGTCAGCTCGCCGTGCGCACGCGCGGCGTCGGCCAGGGGTGCCAGCAGGTCTCTGTCGAACTCGATTGCGGTCAGCGCGCCGTGGCGGTCGAGCAGGGGAAAGGTCATCGCGCCCTGGCCGGGGCCGATCTCGACGATGCGCTCGCCCGGCCTGGGATCGACCGCGAGCACGATCTTGTCGACCACGCCGCGCTCGTGCAGGAAGTGCTGGCCGAGCGACTTCTTCGCGCGGTCTTGGAAGCGGGGCGTGTCCGTTGGGGGGGTCATGCGGAGCGGGCCATGGTGCTCGCCCGTGCCATGCGCTGGCGTGCGAGGGCGGTGCAGGTGTCGATGGCTGCAAACAGGCTGGACGGGTCGGCCTTGCCGGTCCCCGCGAGGTCGAAGGCGGTGCCGTGGTCGACAGCGACCCGTGGCCAGGGCAGGCCCAGGGTCAGGTTCACGGCCTGTTCGAAGCCGCTGTACTTCAGTACCGGCAGACCCTGGTCGTGGTACATCGCCAGCACGGCATCGAAGCCGCGCAACTTGTCGGGAAGGAAGGCCGTGTCAGCGGGCAGCGGCCCCTCGAGGCGCATGCCTTCCGCGCGCAGGCGCCCCAGCAGCGGCTCGATCACCTCGAGCTCTTCGCGCCCCAGATGCCCGGATTCACCGGCATGCGGATTGAGGCCGAGCACGGCGATGACCGGGTCCGGAATGCCGAAGTCGTGCTGCAGGGCCGTCTGCAGGATGCGCAGGGTGCGGTCGAGTCCGTTGGCGGTGATGGCATCGGCGACGGCGCGCAGCGGCAGGTGGGTGGTCGCCAGTGCGACGCGCAGGGTGTCGTTGGCCAGCATCATCACCACGTCGCAGCCCGCGTGCGCCGCCAGCAATTCGGTGGTGCCGGAGTAGGCGATGCCGCCGGCGTTGATGGTGGCCTTGTGCACGGGGCCGGTGACCAGGCCATCGCACTCGCCACGGTCGCAGGCCTGCATGGCGGCATGGAGTGCCGCAACGACGGCAGTCGCGTTGCGCGCGTCCGGCGTGCCGGGCGCGACGTCCACGGCGTTGTCGATGGGCAGGAGTCGGAGTACGCCAGGCGATACCCCAGCGGCATCCGGGGCGGCGAAGGCAAGGTCCAGGTCGAGGCGATCGGCGGCGCGGCGCAGGTCGCCGGGATCGCCGAAGGCGACAAGGTCGGCGTCCCAATGGCGGTGCGCGGCGCGCACGCACAGTTCCGGGCCGACGCCGGCCGGCTCACCCGGGACCAGCGCCAGCCGCGGGCGACTCATGGGTCAACCGCCAGTGGCAGTGCCACCGAGGCGGATATCGACATAGGCCTCGCCACGCATCTCGCGCAGGTAACGGTCCCACTCGTCTTCCAGCTTGCGCTGGCCGATGGCCTCACGCACCTGGGCGCGACGATTCTCGTCGCTCACCGAAGCCTGGCGGGTGCCAATGCGCTGTGCGATGTGCCAGCCGGCCTGGGTGCGGAACGGGGCGGAGACCTGCCCATCCTGCAGCGCGGCGACGGCACCACCGAATTCGGGGCCAAACTCATCCTGGGTGAACCACCCGAGATCACCGCCGCTGGCCTTGCTGGAGGTGTCGTCGGAATGCTCCGACGCCACCGCCGCGAAATCGGCGCCGCCGGCGATGCGTGCGCGCAGCGTGTCGATCCGGGACTTGGCCTCGGCGTCGCCGTTCGCGCCCTGGCCGGTGCGGATGAGGATGTGGCGCGCCTGGTATTGGGTCACGCTGCCACCGCCCAGTGCGCTGCCGTCGCGCACCTCGACCAGCTTGAGTAGCTGGAAACCGCTGGGGCCGCGCAGCGGGCCGATGACGTCGCCGGCCTGCATGGTGCGGATGGCGTTGGCGAACGCGGCCGGGATCTCGTCCAGGCTGCGCCAGCCCAGGTCCCCGCCTTCCAGTGCATTCGGGCTGTCGGAATAACGCACCGCTGCGGCGGCGAACTCCATCTCATTGCGGTCGAGCAGCGACTTCACGCCATCGACCTTGGTCTGGCCGAGCGCGGTCTGTTCAGGGGTCGCACCTTCCGGCAGCGCAACCAGGATGTGCGCCAGGCGGTACTGCGTTCCGCCCGACTGGGCGGCCATGGCCACGTCCACCTCGCCATCCGACACGCTGACGCGGGTCTGGGCGAAGCGCTGGCGCATGCGCTGGATCAACAGCTCCTCGCGCAGCGAGTTGCGGAAGTCGGCGAAGGACATGCCATCGGCCGCCAGCTGCTGGCGCAACTGGTCGGGCGACAGGTTGTTCTGCTGCGCGATCGCGGACACGGCGGAGTCGATCTCCTGGTCGCCGACGCGGATGCCGGTCGAAGCGGCGCGGGCGGTCTGCAGGCGCATCAGGATCAGGCGCTCCAGCACCTGGCGCTCCAGCACCGGACCGGGAGGCAACTGCTCCTGCCGGCCGGCGTATTGCGCGCGGATGTTGGCGACGGCGCGGTCGAGCTCGCTGCGCAGGATGAGGTCTTCATCGACCACGGCGGCGATGCTTTCCAGCGTCTGCACCTGCTGGGCGTGCGACGGGGCGCCGATCAACAGCGCGAGGGCGAGGGACAGGCAGGCAATCAGGGTCTTCATGGCAGGGTATCGAGGGGAATGGTGTCGTCCTGGGGAAGCCGGCTGCGGACTTCGGACGGCGGGACGAGGTAGAGGTCGTCTCGGTAATAGCCGAGAATAGCACGGCGCAGGCGGTCCCTTGTTTCCGGGCCTGCCGAGCCTAGCCCCTTGAACTCGATCTCCAGCTGAATGGCATTGTTCATGTCGCCCGAGCGATTGCGTACATAGCGGCGGGTCACGAGGCGTGCGGCCATGCAGCAGCTTTCCCACTGCACGCCGAAGATGCCTTCAAGCAGCTTGCTTTCGTTGAACGAGTAGTAGTAACGGCCGACAACGCTCCAGGTCGGGTTGATCGGGTACAGGAACGAGAAATCCCCATGCTCGACAAGGTCTTCGCGGGTCAGCGGGTTGCGTCGGTAACGGTAGGACAGGTTCACGATGCCGTCGTCGCCGACCAGATATCGCGTGCGGACGCTCGCCAGGTCCTCGCTGCGGCTGGTCGGGTTCCACTGGTAGCTGGCACCGATGGTCCAGCGGTCGTTGATGGCGTAGGTGCTGTCCGCAACCCATGCCGAGCGGCCATCGTCTACCGGGATCTCGCTGCCGACCACGGTGCGTGATTCGTCGAAATAGAAGATCTGCCCGATGCTCGCCGACAGCTTTTCCCGGCCGTCGCTCTCGCGGATCATGCGCGTGGTCATCGCCAAGGTGAGCTGGTTGGCATCGGCCTGGCGGTCGGCACCGGAATAGCGGTTGTCTCGGAACAGCTGCCCCCAGCTGAAGGAAAGCGGACCCGTGTCGAACAGCGGCATGTCGCGCTGGTCCTCGAACGGCGCATGCAGGTAGAAGATGCGAGGCTCGAGCGTGTTGAGGAAGGTTTCCCCGCGGAAGTCGACGTGGCGGTCGAAGAACAGCCCGGCATCGACGGTCGTGATGGGGATGCTGCTGGAAGGCGACGTGTTGGCGGTCGGGAAACCGTTACCGTCAGCGATGATCTGCGCGAGGGCATCGTCGATGCGATAGCCGGTGTAGCGCCACGCGAGCGTCGGGCGGACAAACCAGCTGGCGCCCTCGAAGGGCACGCTGACGTACGGTTTCACGAACAGGCGGCTCCCGCCCGGGCGTGACTGCCGATCCGCGTGCTCGAAGCGCGCCAGTTCCGTCTCGGCGCCGGCCACCAGCCAGCGTCCGAAGGGTTGTTCCCAGCGGAACACGGCGCGTGGAAGGCGGTGATAGGGCAGGTTTGCATCTGCGAGGTTGTAGTCGGACAACACCCAGTAGTCCGCCATCAGTGCGGCACTCCAGTGGCGGCTGCGCCCGTAGATGCCGACATCACTTTGCAGCGCGATATCGGACAACCCGTCCAGGCTGCTGCTGGCATCCTCGACCCAGCGCGGATCGCTGATCCAATTCAGTCGTGCCCGGGCTTGCCAGCGACTGTCGACGTCCTGGACGCCGCTGAAGCGGAAACTGCCACGGTTGTCCCTGCGCCAGTTATCGGGATTGATTCCGTTCGCGATCTCGTCGGCGCGGCCCGCCTCGGTCAAACGATCGGAAGGCAAGAACTCCACCTCGGCCACGCCACGCCCGGTTTCGGTGAGGTAGCGGAATTCGGTGCCCAGCTGGATGCCGCGGCGGCTCATCCAGCGCGGCTCCAGCGTCATGTCGTAGTTGGGCGCGAGGTTGAGGTAGATCGGCTGGGTGTAGTCGAAGCCGTTGCGGCCGGAGTAGCTGATGTTCGGATACAGCAGTCCGGTGCGGCGGCGATCGTCGATCGGGAACGCGGCCCATGGCACGTACAGCACCGGCACCTTGCCGATGTGCAGGGTGGCGCTGCGCGCCGTGCCCATGCCGGTGTCCGAGTCGACGTCGATGCGCTGCGCGCGCAGTTCCCACATGCGCTCGCTGGGCGGGCAGGTGGAGTAGGTCGAGCGCATCATCCGTCCCCGGGTGCCGGACATGTCGATCCGTTCCGCACCGCCGTTCCCGCGACGCTCGATCAGCTGGTAGCGCACGTTGTCGATCCGGTGCGAGTCTTTGTCCTGGTCGCCTTCCAGCCGGTCGGCGACGATGCGCATCCCCGAGTCCTGGTAGCGCACGTTGCCGGTCGCGGTGTAGATCCCGGTTTCCTGGTCGAACTGCAACGCGTCGGTACCGAGGAACTGGTCGCCGCGGCGCAGGGTGACGTTGCCAGTGACGTTGTACATCCCTCCGTCAATGCCATCGGTCTCATCACCATCGACAAGCGTCGGCTGGCTTTCTCGATCATCTGGCGAACTTGTCGGCGCCTGTGCGTCCGGGAACGCCGGCACCGCGTCCTCGATGGGACACATCGACCAGTCGGGCGGGATGTCGTCGTTCGCACTGGCTGCCAGGGACACGGCGATGCAGAAGGGCAGGGGCAGCAGGCGGAAAATGGCGCGCACGCAGGCATCCGGGGGGCGGAAAGACGCCTAGCTTGCCGCATGGCACCACGACCGGCAACGCGCACTGTTGACGTCCAGTTCATGCCCGGTTGCAGCTGGGCCAGCCCGTTTCCTCGCCAGCCGTCCGGCGACTGAACGCGACGCCGGCTCAGATGGGCGGGGCAGCGTGGTCGCGGGCCTGGAACAGCACCCCGACATGGGCCACGCAGCCCTCGCGCAGGCCATCGAGATCGTAGCCGCCCTCGAGCATCGACACCATGCGGCCACTGCAGTGGCGCCGGGCGAGGGAGGCCAGTTCGGCAGTCAGCCAGGCGAAGTCGGCGGGATCGAGCTGGAGTTGCGCGAGCGGATCGCGGCGGTCGGCGTCGAACCCGGCGGATACCAGCAGCAGCTGCGGGGCGAAGGCGTCGATCTCCGGCAGCAGCCGCGAGGACCACGCGCTGCGGAATTCCCGGCTGCCCGCACCCGAGGGCAGGCCCGCGTTGACGATGTTGCCGATCCCGCGCTCGTCCTCCGCCCCGGTGCCCGGGTACAGCGGCATCTGGTGCGAACTGAGGTACTGCACGCGTGGTTCCTGCTCGAAGATCGCCTGCGTGCCGTTGCCATGGTGCACGTCGAAATCGACGATGCTCACCCGCGACAGTCCATGGCGATCGAGCGCATGCGCAGCCGCCACCGCGATGCTGTCGAACAGGCAGAAACCCATCGCGATGCACGCGGTGGCATGGTGGCCGGGCGGGCGCACCGCGCAGAAGGCGACGTCGATCTCGCCGTGCAGCACTGCATCCACGGCCGCCACGCCGGCCCCGGCGGCGCGGAGCGCGGCTTCGGGCGAGTCGGGCGAAAGCACGGTGTCCGGGTCCAGCATGATCCGCGCGTCCGGCGCATCCAGCACGCGATCGATCAACGCATCGTCGTGCACGCGGGCCAGCTGGCCACGGGTGGCGCGGGGGGCATCCAGCCATTCGGCGGACGGGAAGGCTTCGCGCAGCGCATCCACCACCGCTTCCAGCCGCGCAGGCCGTTCGGCGTGCTGCGGGCCGGTATCGTGCGCCAGGCAGGCGGCGTGGGTGTAGATCGAGGCGCGGTGGTTCATGCAGCCGCAGTCTGCCGGTCAGCGCGTGCGCCGCTCGTGATGCCACAACACCTCGCCGTGGCCGCTGGCGCGCGCCAGCACCCGGGCCAGCACGAACAGCAGGTCGGAAAGGCGGTTGAGATAGCGGATCGCCTGCGGCCGGACCGCGTCGTGCCGGGCCAGGGTGACGGTGTCGCGCTCGGCGCGGCGTACCACGGTGCGCGCCACGTGGCAGCGCGCCGCGGCCTCGCCACCGCCGGGCAGGATGAAATCCTTCAGCGGCGGCAGGTCGTCGTTGTAGCGGTCGAGGTGCTGCTCGAGGCGCTCGATGTCCACATCCTGGATCGCGGCATGCCCGGGGATGCAGAGCTCGCCGCCAAGGTCGAAGAGCTGGTGCTGCACCGCGGTCAGCAGCTCGCGGATGTCATCCGGCACGTCGCTGGCCAGCAGCAGTCCAAGCGTCGAGTTGGCCTCGTCGACCGTGCCATACGCGGTGACTCGGGCCGAGTCCTTGGCGACACGCGAGCCATCGCCCAGCCCGGTGCTGCCGTCGTCGCCGGTGCGGGTGTAGATCTTCGAAAGCCGGTTGCCCATGGCGAGGCCGGGCGTCGGTCAGGGCGCGGCGGTGCGGGCGCCGTCGCGCCGGAGCAGGCCCGCCTGCACCAGTACGACATGCACCATCGCAGCGATCGCCACGTACATGGTCGCGACGCGCAGGTACGGCCCCAGCCAGTCGGTGTAGTTCTTCCACCAGCCCGCCAGCGTCGGCTCGGCCACGGCATTGGCGAGCCAGTAGAACCCGCCCTGCGCGAACAGGTGGCACGTGACCACCGACGCCGGCAGCACCACGGCCAGCAGGCCCAGGGCCTTCCAGCCGAGGCCGCCATGGTGGCGCTGCAGCCACCAGCCGCCGGCCCACATCGAGAAGTACGCCGGCACCAGCGCCCAGTAGCCGGGCGAGACGCAGTAATGGGTCCAGAAGTTCAGGCCTTGGCCGGTGATAACCACGTAATCCACCAGCACCGCCAGCGCCATCAGCGCCGGGAATGCCCAGCGGGTCCACTGCGACAGGTAGAAGCCGCCGACGAAGAACACCGCCCAGGTGGCGTCCGGCACCGGCGCGAAGTGGTGGACCCGGGTCGCGGCCAGTACGACGGCGAGCAGGGTCAGGATCACGGCGCGTTGCGGGACGGTCTTCATGCGGTGCGGGTCCGGGTGCGGAAGGACAGGCGGCCATTCTAGCGGACTGCGGCGCCGGGTCGGGCGCGTCGCCCGGGCCGCTATCATGCGCGGATGCAACACGACCACGAGGTGGCGATCATCGGAGGCGGGCTGGTGGGTGCCAGCCTGGCGCTCGCGCTCGATCGCGTCGGTGTCAGCACGGCGCTGGTGGAAGCGACCCCGCAAGGGGTGATGCCGCCGGTGTTCGACCAGCGCAACCTCAGCTTCGCCGAGGCCACGGTCAACGCGCTGACCGCGCTGGGCGTGATGCAGGCGCTGAAGGCGCGGCCGGGCAGCATCCGCCGGATCCATGCCAGCCGTGCCGGGGATTTCGGCAGCGTGCTGCTGGATGCGGCCGACCATGGGCGCGAATGCTTCGGTGCGGTCGTCGTGGCGCGTGATTTCGGCAAAGCACTGGAACTCAGGCTTTCGCAACTGCGCCACGGCGTGCGCCATCGGCCGGCGCGTTTCCTCGGGTTCGCCGAAGGCGGCGACGCGTGTCGCGCCATCCGCGTCGGCGACGAGGCTGGGGAACGCATCCTCCGCGCGAGACTGGTGGTGGGTGCCGACGGCGCGCACAGCTGGGTGCGCGATGCGCTGGGCATCGCCGCCGAGACCCACGACTACGCGCAACGCCTGTTCGTGGCACGGTTGCGCACGCAGCGTGTGCCCGACTGCACGGCCTACGAGCGCCTGCGTGACGACGGCCCTACCGCATTGCTGCCACGAGGCGATGGCCATTACGGCCTGGTGCACGCGGTCGCGGCGACCGATGCCGATGCGGTGGCGTTGCTCGATGACGCCGCGTTCCTCGCGCGGGTACAGGACGCATTCGGCTGGCGCGCCGGGCGTTTCGTCTCGGTCGGCGAACGCAGCGTGCATCCTGCGGTCCGTGTCGTTGCGCAGGCAACCACGGCGCCGCGCGCGGTGCTGGTGGGCAATGCCGCGCAGAGCCTGCATCCGATCGGCGCCCAAGGCTTCAACCTCGGCCTGCGCGATGCGCTGACGCTGGCCGAACTGATCGAAGGTGCGGACGATCCCGGCAGCGAATCGTTGCTGCAGTCGTATTCCGACCGCCGTCGCGAGGATCGCGAACGCACCCTGCAGTTCTCGCATGGGCTGGCGCGCGCCACCTCTAATCCGGCACCGTGGTTGCGGCCCCTGCGCAGCGCCGCGTTGCTGGCAGTCGGTGCGGTGCCGTCGCTGCAGTCGATGCTGGCCGGTGGCGCCATGGGTTACCGCGGCGAGGTGCCGGCGCTGTGCCGGTCGGATGCCCCCGAAAATGCAGCGTCGCAGGTGGTCACATGAGACGGCGTGGCGACCTGCGCGACGTGGTGGTCGTGGGCGGTGGCGTGGTCGGTGCGGCCTGTGCACTGGCGCTGTCGCGACTCGACCTTGACGTTGTACTTGTCGAAGCGGCACAGCCTCCAGCGTGGTCGGCCGAACGCCCGGACCTGCGTGTCTACGCCTTCGCGCCGGACAACGCCGCGCTGTTCGATGCGCTGGGCACCTGGCCGCCCGTGCGTGATGCGCGGGTGCAGCCGTATCGCCGGATGCAGGTCTGGGATGCCGCGGGCGGCGACGCGCTGGTGTTCGATGCCGATGCCCTCGCGCGATGCGAACTGGGCTGGATCGTCGAGCATGCATTGCTGGCCGATCGGCTGTGGACGGCATTGCAGCGCAGCCCGGTGGACCTGCGCTGCCCGGCGCGCGTTGAATCGCTGGCGCAGGATGATGCCGGCGTAAGACTGCGACTGGACGAAGGCAGCCAGGTGGCCGCGCGCATCGCCATCGCTGCCGATGGCGCGGCCTCCACCTTGCGCACCCTCGCCGGCATCGACGCGCCGGTGCACGACCATGGCCAGAAGGGCGTGGTCGCCTATGTCGATTGCCAGTATCCGCACGAGGCGACGGCGTGGCAGCGGTTCCTGCCGACCGGGCCGTTGGCGCTGCTGCCGTTCGCCGATGGCCGGGTGTCGATCGTGTGGACCCTGCCGGACGATGCCGCCGCGCGCGTGCTGGCGCTGGATGGCGAGGCCTTCTCGCGCGAACTCACCGCGGCCTCGGGTGGCAGGCTCGGCACGTTGCGCGTGTCGTCGCCGCGCGCCGCGTTCCCGCTGCGGCGGCAGCTGAGTGCGACCCAGTGCGCCGGCCGCGTGCTGGTGATCGGCGATGCCGCGCATGTGGTGCATCCGCTCGCCGGGCAGGGCGTGAACCTTGGGTTGCGCGATGTCTCGGCGTTGCAGGCGATGGTGACGGCGGCGCATGCGCGTCGCGCCGATTGGCATGCCCCCACGCGCCTCGCGCGCTGGGCGCGCACGCGGCGCAGCGAGAATGCGGTCGCTGCACATGCCTTCGACGGCATCAATGCGTTGTTCTCGAACGATGCCATGCCGACAACGCTGCTGCGCGGCCACCTGCTGGGCGCGGCGAACCGGTTGCCGATGGTTACCGCCGCGCTTTGGCGGCGTGCGGCTGGCCTCTGAAGCAAGGTGGATTCATCTGCCGGGATGGCGGGGTTCAGTTTTCCTTACACCTCCCATGCCCGGAGAGGGTGGGTGGTGGCGCAGTCCCGCTGCCGCCGCAAGTCGCGGCCCGATATCCGCTTGGTTGCGGCGGCACCGGGACTGCGCTGGAAAGTTCCGTTGCGCTTCCACATATGCAACAGCGCTTGATCTCGCCCTACGGATCGGTAGCGGCAGCGTTGGGGCCGCCTGTCGGGCACCGCGCCGACCAAGCGGATATCGGGCCGCGACTCGGCGCGGTGCCCGACAGGCGTACGCATAGGTCGGGGTGTTGGCGCGACGCCTGCGCAGAGCAAGACGATGCAAATGTCTGGACGTGGAAGGAAAACGAGGCCCGGAAGATACCCGGCCGCAGGTCAGCCGGACGCCTGCTGCGAACCGCCACGCAATCGACGCACCAGTCCCAGCAGGAGCACGACCAGCCCGCCTGCCACGATGCCCACCCCGGCGTTGATGAGCATCGGCGTCAGCGCGCCAAGCACTTCACCGACACCCGGGATCGTAGCCGCGTCCACGGCGGCATCGCGGATCCATTCGTCCACCGCGTGCACGCCATGGGTGAGGATGCCGCCGCCGACCAGGAACATCGCGGCCGTGCCGGCGATGGCCAGTGCCTTCATCAGCCAGGGCGCGGCGCGCACGATGCCGCGCCCGGACGCCGCCAGCGCCGCGTTCGCCTTGCGGCTCAGGTGCAGGCCAACGTCGTCCAGCTTGACGATGCCCGCCACCAGGCCATACACGCCGATGGTCATGATCGCGGCGATGCCGACCAGCACGCCCAGCTGCACCGCGAACGTGCGGTCGGCGACCGTGCCCAATGCGATCACGATGATCTCGGCCGACAAGATGAAATCGGTGCGGATGGCACCTTTGATCTTGTCCGCTTCCAGTGCCAGCAAGTCGACCTCCTGGTCGCGCACCGCCGCCACGTGCGCCTCGCGTTCGGCCAGGTCGACATGGCGGTTGTGGAAGAACTTGTGCCAGACCTTCTCGAAGCCCTCGTAGCAGAGGAACAGGCCGCCGAGCATCAGCAGTGGCGTGACCAGCCAGGGCAGGAAGGCACTGATCGCCAGCGCAGCCGGCACCAGGATCAGCTTGTTGCGCACCGAGCCCTTGGCGACGGCCCAGACCACCGGCAGTTCGCGGTCGGCACGTACGCCACTGACCTGCTCGGCATTGAGCGCGAGGTCGTCGCCGAGCACGCCGGCGGTCTTGCGGGTGGCGACCTTGGTCATGGCCGCCACGTCGTCGAGCACGGTGGCGATGTCGTCGAGCAGGACCAGCAGGCTGGAAGCCATTGGGGCGGTCGCAGGTGGGGTGGCGGCGGATTGTACGGGCGGCGCGGGCGCTTGGCGTCAACGCCTGCGTGGCGGCACGGCGAAGACGGTGATTTCCTCGCGGTCGTGGTAGAGCTGCCTGGCGCGGAGGTCGAGAGGCAGGCCCGCGCTGTCGCGGAACAGGTCCAGGCAATGGCGCGTTTCCTGCCAGCGCTTCTTCATCGGCAGCTTGAGGTTGAAGATCGCCTGTCGGCACCAGCCTTCGCGGAACCACTCGCCCATCCGCACCGCGACGCGCGCGGGCTGCTCGACCATGTCGCACACCATCCAGTCCAGCGGTCGCTGCGGCTGCCAGCGGAAACCGTCGGCGCGCAGGTGCTCGACAAGGCCGTGTTCCAGCACGTGCGGGCGCAGCGGACCGTTGTCGATCGCGGTCACGCGCAGGCCGTGGCGTGCCAGCACCCAGGTCCAGCCGCCGGGCGCGGCGCCGAGGTCGGCGGCGGTCTTGCCATCCTGCAGCTGGCGTTCGCGGGTGGTGTCGTCGACCAGGGTCAGCAGGGCTTCTTCGAGTTTCAACGCCGAGCGCGAGGGCGCGTCGGCGTGCACTCTCAGCCGCGGGATACCGAGTGGCCAGGGCGCGCTGTCGCCGGGCTGGCTGCGGGCGACGAACGCGTGGTCGCCGGCGACGAAGCACACGTGCAGTCGCGGCAGGCGCGGGTTGTCGGTCGCGGTGAGCAGGCCCTGCTTGCGCAGGGCCGGGCGCAGGGCATTGCCGAAACTGCGTGCCAGTCCGGACAGCGGCTTGCCGGCATCGGAGTCGGGATGTTCGACGATGAGTTCGCCATGGCGGGTGCCGCCGGCATCGGTGATCGCGGCCAGCAGTGGCGTGATGCGGTCCTTCGGATCCAGCCCGCGCAACTCCGCCAACAGCACGAGCTTCTGGCGCGCGAACACCAGTGCATCGAAGGGCAGCGCCTTCGACAGCGCATCGCCATCGCCGAGGAACTCGACGAAGCCGCTGTCGCGCTGCGCGCGTGCGTACCCGGCCTCGCCCGCTTCCGCGGCGCGGTCGGTCAGTTCCGCGGCAAGGTCCGGCTCGAAGCCGGCGCGGCAATGGCAAAGCAATCCGGTCGAAGTCATCGATGCATTGTAGGGCGGGCCCAGGCCCGCCATCCGTCGCTGGCTCAGTACCTGCCGCCTTCCGATTCGCCATAGGTGCGCAGTACCGCGCGGGCGTCGTCGCGATGCAGGTCGCGCACGACTTCGATGCCGCGGCGTTGCAGTTCGCCGACCCAGTCGGCCGGCAGCGGGCCCTCGTCGAACGCGGTCAATGCTTCCACGTCCTCGCTGCGCGCGCCGATCAGCAATCGGTCGATGCCGGCCCAGACGGTGGCGCCGTAGCACTGGCAGCAGGGCTGCGCCGAGGTGGCCAGCGTGTAGGGGCCGATGGCGCGATCCTGTTCGTCGCGGTTGAGCCGCGCGCGTTGCGTGCGCTGCTGCGCCAGCATGTAGGCCATCGTCTCCGCATGCGCGACCGAGCAGCTGTGCGGCAGCACGCGGTTCACGCCGACCGCGACGATCCGATCGTCCGGCCCGAACACCACCGCGCCGAACGGGCCACCGCTTTGTGCTTCGATGTTCCGCCGCGACAGTTCGACGGCCAGCGCCACTTTCGCGGCATCGTCGTCGTAGGTGCATGCCGCATCGACGGCATCGTGCACCCAGGCCGGCAAGGTCAGGTGGACCTGCGCGTACAGCATCAGCGGTCCACCTGCAGCGGGCCGGTCACGGCCTGGCATTGGCCCTGCACGCAATCGCAGGCCTGGATGTCCTGCCAGCCGCAGATCGAGCTGGTGCCGGTGCGTTCGCATTCGGCGCGCACGGCGTCGGGATCGACCGGACTGTCCTTGTTGACGCAGGCGGGGAAGTAGCCGCAGCAGTTGCCGACGTTCTTCACTTCGCAATCGCCGGCCACCTTGCACGACAGGTCGGGCGTGCCGGGTCCCGCCGCGACGACGCCCGCCGCAGGTGGCGGGCTGGCGTTCGGCGCGTCCTCGGCGGCGCCGTTGGGCGCGGCGCAGGCGGTGGCCAGCAGTGCGAGCAGCATGGCGACGACGAACGCATGCATGCGCATGGGCAGCCTCCTCATGCCTTCACCGCCCAGGTGTCGCGCAACGATACGCTGCGGTTGAACACCGGCGCATCGCTGCGATGGTCGCGGCGGTCGGCGACGAAGTAGCCGAGGCGTTCGAACTGGAACGACTGTTCCGGCGCCGCCTCCGCCGCGGCCGGCTCGACATAGCCGCGCACGCTGCGCTTCGACTCGGGGTTGAGGTGGTCGCGGTAGCTCTTGCCTTCGCTCTCGTCGTCGGGATCGGCGACCGAGAACAGGCGGTCGTACAGCCGCACTTCCGCCTCGACCGCGTGCTTCGCGCTGACCCAGTGGATCGTGCCCTTGACCTTGCGGTTGGCGCCTTCCATGCCGGGGCGCGACTCGGGATCGAGCCAGCCACGCAACTCGATGACGTTGCCGGCATCATCCTTCACCAACTCGTCCACGCGCGCGATGCCGGCGCCGCGCAGTCGCACCTCGCCGCCGGGCACCAGCCGCTTCCAGCCCTTCGGCGGCACTTCGGCGAAGTCCTCGCGTTCGATCCACAGTTCGCGCGAGAACGGCACCTCGCGCGTGCCGAAGGACTCGTCCTTCGGATGGTTGGAGAACGTCAACGATTCCTCGTGCGCCTCCGGCAGGTTGGCCAGCACGAACCTGAGCGGATCGATCACCGCCATGCGCCGCGGCGCGGCCGCGTCCAGGTCGTCGCGCAGCGCCCCTTCCAGCACCGAGAAATCGATCATCGAGTTCTGCTTGCTGATGCCGACGCGGTCCACCAGCAGCCGCAGCGCGCCCGGCGTGTAACCGCGGCGGCGCAGGCCCTGCAACGTCGGCATCCGCGGATCGTCCCAGCCGTCGACCAGGCCGTCGCCGACCAGCGCCACCAGCTTGCGCTTGCTCATCACCGTGTAGTTGATGTTGAGCCGCGAGAACTCGATCTGGCGCGGCTTGGCGGCCACGTTCGGCAGGCCCTTGGCGACCAGCGGCGCCAGCAGTTCGGGGGTGCCGGCCAGGTCCACCTTGTCCACGCACCAGTCGTACAGCGGCCGGTGGTCCTCGAACTCCAGCGTGCACAGCGAATGGGTGATGCCCTCGATGGCATCGCCCAAGGCGTGGGCGAAGTCGTACATCGGGTAGATGCACCAGCCGGCCCCGGCGATGGGGTGCGGCATGTGCTTGATCCGGTACAGGGCCGGGTCGCGCAGGTTGATGTTGCCGCTGGCCATGTCGATCTTCGCCCGCAGGGTGCGGCTGCCATCGGCGAACTCGCCGGCGCGCATTCTGCGGAACAGGTCAAGGTTTTCGTCGGGCGACCTGTCGCGGTAGGGCGAATTGCGACCAGGTTCGGTCAATGTGCCGCGGTACTCCCGGACCTGCTCGGCGCTCAGGTCGCAGACAAAGGCGTCGCCCTGGCGGATCAGCTTCTCGGCCGCCAGCACGTACACCTCGAAATAGTCCGAGGCATGGCGCAGTTCCGCCCAGTCGAAGCCCAGCCACTGCACGTCGTCGCGGATGGCGCGGACGAACTCCGGGTCCTCTTTGGCGGGGTTGGTGTCGTCGAAACGCAGGTTGCACAGCCCCCCGAACTCCTCGGCGATGCCGAAATCCAGGCAGATCGCCTTGGCGTGGCCGATGTGCAGGTAGCCGTTGGGCTCGGGCGGGAAGCGGGTGCGGATGGCCTGGTGGCGGCCGCTGGCCAAGTCGTCGCGGACGATCTGGCGGATGAAGTCCTGCTTGCCGCCGGGGGCGGGTTCGGCGGTCCCCGGAGGGGGTGGAAGGGTGGTCATTCGGCTTCAGGGGCGGGGAAACCGCCAGTTTAGCCGAGCTGGCGATGCGGGCCTGCCCGGGCGCGCGCCCGGGCCCATGTGAAGAGCGGCTTGCCCACGGGCGTGGCATGCTTTCCATAGCGTGACGCAGGTCCGTTTCGATGGCACGCGGTTTGCTTGCCGATATCGGCAGAAGGCTTCGATACGTCTGCGCACGGTGCTGGACGCAACCGGAGGCGCGCGCCACAGGGGGAGAGTCTGAATCCGTTCCGTACACCCGAGTCCGGCAAGCATGAGTGGCTGTTCGCTGGCTGCATGGCCGTGCTGCTGTCGCTGTTCGCCGCGGTCGTGACCGGGGCCGTCCCGCATGCCGGCGACGACCTGGGCGTTGCCGTGGGCGGGATGGGTGCCGAGGACGGCATGCCGGCATGGCAGGAGCGCAACGTGGTGCAGTTGCCGGGCGGCCATCGTCGCGAGACCACGGTCTGGCTACGGTTCTCGCTTCCACCGGTCGCGACCGACGAATCCCGCTGGGTGCTGCGACTGCCCCGGGACCCGGTGGATGGCATCGAGTTGCGACGCGACGGCTGGCGCAGTACGCGCTACGGCTTCTACACCCCACAGCGCGTCGAGGGCCTGCTGCCCGGGGGCTATGTTTTTCCCCTGCCACTGGCATGGCAGGGCGAAACGCAGCTGGTGATGCAAGTCGACAGCAGCCTGCGCGGTGCATTCACGCCCAAGCTGATGCGCGAATCGGACGCGATGCGCATCGAGCAGTACGGCGCGGCGACTGCAGCGATGGTCTATGCCAGCCTGTTCACGCTCGCCTTGCTGGCGCTTGCGTTGTTCTCCGCGGCGCGGGACCGCATGTTCCTGGTGTTCTTCGGGTTCTCGCTGTTGGCGTTGGTGACATTGGCCGGCGTCAACGGGCATCTGTACCAGCTGCCGGGCCTGCGGCTGTTCGCGGCATGGGGGGCCATGGGCCTGTGTGCACTGGCGTTCCTGTTTGGTGCCGGATGGCTGCAGGTGCTGGTGCGCTACGTCGGCCTGCAGGCCACGCATCCGTCCGCGCGCCGTGCGATCGATGGTTATTGCCTGGTGTTGGTGGGGGGCGCGGCGCTGTGCCTGCTCAACGTCGAACTGCTGGTGCCGTGGACGCAGCCGTTCGCCAGCGCCGCCCTCGCCGTGGTGGGGGTGCTCGGCGTATTGATGCTGGTCGACGCCGGACTGCGTCGTGTGCCGATGGCGTGGCCGCTGGCGGTGCTGTCGCTGGCGACCGGCATCGGTGCGTTGCTGATGGAGCTGTCCGCGCGCGGGCAGGTGCCTGAATTGCTGCTGGTGCGCTACGGCTATCAGTTGGGCCTGGTGGTCAGCATCGCCATCCTCGCCGTCGGGCTGATCGGTCGCATCAGCGAATATCGCTACCAGCGGGACCGCGAACAGCTGGCGCGTGCCGATACCGAGCGCCGGATGGAGCGGGAGGCCAGCCGTTCCAACCTGGCCGCCGAGCTGCAGACCGAACTGCGTGCGCTGCCGGTGGGCGACGTGGAATGGACGGCGTTCCGCCTGCTGCTCGACCACCTGTCGCGCCTGATGCCGCTGGAAAGTGCGTCGGCGGTTGTGCGCGGCTACCACGGCCAGGACCTGCTGCTGGTCGAACCGCTGGAAGCGAAGCAGCCGATACAGCAGAGCATCGAGAAGCGGCTGCTTGCGCTCAAGCGTCAGTGCGCCAACGGCCTGCCCCTGCAGCAGCCGGTGACGGCGGAAGGTGTGCGCGCGTCGCTGGGCATCGAGGCGCTGTTGCCGCTTCCGATCCGCGCGCCGGCATGGGGCGGGCTGCTGCTCCGGCGCAAGGGCGGCGACGGATTCACCACGGAGGAGTTGTCGCTCGCCGGTGAGCTGGCCCGCCTGACCCTGCTGCAGATCGACCAAGCGGTGGCGGCGATCCAGCTGCGTCGTTCGGCCGAGGTGGATGCACTGACCGGCAGCTTCAACCGCCGCACCATCGACCAGTGGATGACGCGCGCGTTCGACGACGCGCAGCGCGACGGCCAGCCGGTGTCGGTGCTGTTCATCGACCTGGACCATTTCAAGTCGGTCAACGACCGCTATGGCCATGCCTGCGGTGATTTCTGCCTGCGCAACGTGGCATCCACCCTGCGCGCCGCGCTGCCCGAAGGCGACCTGTTCGGGCGCTATGGCGGCGAAGAGTTCATCGCGGTGCTGCCCGGCAGGGGCGGGGCCGCGGCGCGGGTGATTGGCGAACAGCTGCGCGTCGCGGTGGAGAACATGCAGCTTGACTGGTCGGGCCAGGCCTTGCCGCTCACCGTCAGCGTGGGCGTCGCCACCCGGCGCGACAACGAGGACACGCCGGCGGCCACCCTGGACCGTGCCGACAAGGCGCTGTACGCGGCCAAGCGCAACGGCCGCAACTGCGTGCAGGTGGCGCCCGCCGTGTTCAGTTGATCCGTTTCAATCGCGCACCTTCGACGCATGGTGCATTGCCGGTCGGCGTGCACGGACTCGATAATCCTCGCTCCTCCTTGCTTCGGTCGCGTCATGCCCGCTTCCCCCGTGGACACCCGCGCGACGCTCTGGATGCTGCTGGGTGCAGCGCTGATCGGCACCAACGGGCTGATGGTGCGCTTCGCCGACGTTCCGCCCACGATCTCCGCGTTCTGGCGGATGGGCTTCGCGGGGCTGATGCTGTTGCTCATCGTGTTCGCCACCCGCAGCTGGCGGCCGCTGCCACTGCGTGCGTGGCTGTGGACGCTGGTGCCGGGCGCGGCGTTCGCACTGGACCTGTGGCTCTGGCATCGCAGCATCCTGCTGGTGGGTCCGGGGTTGGCCACGCTCCTCGCGAATGCGCAGGTGTTCTTCATGGCGCTGGCCGGCGCGTGGCTGTATCGCGAGCGCATCGGGCCGCGCTTCCTGGCGGGCATCGTGCTGGCCTTCATCGGGCTGTGGCTGCTGCTGGGCGGGCAATGGGCCACGCTGCCGGTCGAATATCGGTGGGGCGTATGGCTGGGACTCGCCACCGGCCTGGCCTACGCCGTCTACAACCTTGGACTCAAGCGCGCGCAGAGCGAGGCGCATGGCGCGGTGGTGGCGCGCCATGCCGGCGCGGACGCGCCGATTGCGCAGGTGCTGGCGCTGGCGTCGCTGTCGTGCGCAGTGCTGCTGGCCGTGGCCGGCGTGGCCGAGGGCGCGTCGTTCGTCATCCCGTCGTGGCGCTCGCTGGCCGTGCTGTTGCTGCTGGCCGGCGCGGGACACTGCCTGAGCTGGGTATTGATCTCGAAGGCGATGCCGCACCTGGCCGTGGCGATGGTGGGCCTGTTGCTGCTGTTGCAGCCGATCGTCGCTTTCCTGCTCGACGTGGCGCTGCTGGACCGCATGACCACGTCGCGCGAGTGGTGGGGCCTGGCGTTCAGCCTCGCGGGCATCTTCCTCGCGGGCCTCAAGGGCCGCCAACGGTTGCCGACGCAGCCGGTCTGAACGACCACGCCGCTTGATGTGGAGGCTCTGCGCCTCCACATCACGACCAACCCCTACGGAGTCGTCGCCATGCCTGGTATCGGTGCCTGGAAACAACGCCTGCCGCGACCGGAAGACGCCTTGCCCGGACGCGACACGCCGCTGCCGCTGCACAACGTGCACCACGTGCTGGGTGGCTCCTTGCGCGATGCGTTCACGGGCCTGGCGCGGGTGCAGTTCGGCATGGGCTGCTTCTGGGGCGCGGAGCGCAAGTTCTGGTCGCTGCCGGGCGTGGTGACGACGGCCGTCGGGTATGCCGGAGGTTCCACGCCGAATCCCACGTATCGGGAAGTCTGTTCCGGGCAGACCGGGCACACCGAAGCGGTGCTGGTTGTCTACGACCCGGCGAAGCTGCCGTTCGATGCGTTGCTCAAGACGTTCTGGGAAAACCACGACCCCACCCAGGGGATGCGACAGGGCAACGATGTCGGCACGCAGTATCGGTCGGCGATCTACTGCGAAACCGAGGCGCAGCACGCGGCGGCGCTGGCCAGTCGCGACCTGTTCCAGCAGCGCCTGCGCGACGCGGGGCATGGCGACATCACCACCGAGATCCCCTTCCCGGCGCCGACTTTCTACTACGCCGAGGACGAACACCAGCAGTACCTGTCGAAGAATCCGATGGGCTATTGCGGCCTGGGCGGTACCGGAGTGAGTTGCCCGATCGGGATCGACGCGTAGGGCGGGTCAAGACCCGCCCTGTTGCCGCTCGATTCGGCAGACGTAGACCACTTCGCACGCACCCGCGCCGCTGTCGTCGCGCTTGAGCGAGCTGATCCAGCGCCAGCCGTCCGGCGCATCCACCCGGACCAGCCAGCCGTCGATGCGCACATGGTCGTCGCGGCGGACCCGGCGCAGTTCCGCGGCGACGTCCGCGCTGGACGGGATCATGTGCATGTTGGCGCTGCTGCGCACGATCTCCGCCGGCGGCAGCGGCGGGCTGCCCTGCCAGCGGTAGTGGTACCAGCGCGAGGATTGAGAGATCGACAGTCGTGACAGCACTGCGTCCTGGCGCATGGGTCCCCAGCCCAGTGCGAGGTCTGTGGGCGAGAACGTGGCCTCGCGACCGAGGCTGTAGTCGCGTCGCGACAGCACGCGCGCCTCCAGGCTGAAGCCGGCCAGCGGTGTCAGCGTGCCGTCCTGCAATGCCACCTGTGCCATGCCCCGCGGTACCGGCGTCTGCAGGGGCGCGGCACCTGCGGCCACCGCGGGCGGGGGCGGACAGTGCACGCCCCCGCCATCGGCCGGCAGCGGCGGCGCCGGGACGCGCGGCGAGTACGGCGAACGCCACCAGCCGATGGCGGCCAGCAGCAGCCCAAGGATGGCAAGCGTGCGCAGCGACATGGTTGCGCGATGCTAGCCCGGCGACACGTCGAGCACGCGCAACTGCAGCGTGCGGCCACCAGGCAGGGTCCAGTCGATCGACTGTCCGGGCGACAGGCCCAGCAATGCGCTCGCCACCGGGGCGAGGATGGAGACGCGGCCCGCATCGATGTCGGCTTCGTGCGGATACACGGGCGTGATCGAGTGGCGCTCGCCACTGGCGTCGTCGACGCATTCGACACGGGAATGCATGCCGACCACGTCGGTCGGCATGGCGTCATCGTCGATGATCTCGGCCCGCGACAGTTCCGCCATCAGCGCATCCGCGGCCGGGTGCTCGCGCCACTGCGGCGCGTCCAGCAACGCTTCGAGGCGGGTGGCGTCACGATTGGAGATGCGGAGGGAAGGGGGCAGGCCGCTGGTGGGCTGGTCGTGCATGGTGGACTCCTGGTCGAATGGCGCGTGCCGGTGTGGCCGGGCACGCAAGAAAAAACGGGCGACGTGACTGGCGCGTCGCCCGCTGCGGGAGTGTCGACAGTACCGCCGCGACTGCACGCTTTCAAGCGTGTCGCGGCGGTCGTTCAGAGCATGTCCGGCGGTGTCGTTTGCCGTGGGTCGGCCGGATCGGTGCGCAGCAAGGCGTCGGGCAGCTGGCGGATGCTGGCGGCGAGGCGCTTGAGGAAGCCATCCATCGCCGTGCTGCGCCGCCAGTACAGCGCGATGCGCCGGCTGGGTTGCGGATCCTTGAACGGCAGCAGGCGGATGCTGGGTGGCTGCGCCACCGGCGGCTGCACGGCCAGGCTGGGCAGCAGGGTCATGCCGACGTTCGCCGCCACCATCTGCCGCAGGGTTTCCAGGCTGGTGGCGCGGAATTCGGTCTTCTCGCTGGCACCCGACAGGTGGCACACGTCGAGCGTCTGCTGGCGCAGGCAGTGGCCGTCCTCGAGCAGCAACAGGTCTTCGTTGGCCAGGTCGCCCACGGACAGCGAAGTACGCTGTGCGAACGCGTGGTGCGCCGGCACCGCCAGCACGAACGATTCCTCGAACAGGAATTCGCCATGCAACTGGTCGTCGTGGATCGGTTCGGCCAGGATCGCCGCGTCCAGCCGGCCGTCGCGCAGCCGCGCGAGCAGCAGTTCGCTTTTTTCCTCGACCAGCAGCAACTGCAGCTCGGGAAAGCGTTCGCGGATGCCCGGGATCACGTGCGGCAGCAGGTATGGCCCCAGCGTGGGGAAGATGCCCAGGCGCACGGTGCCGGCCTCGGGCGCCTGGCTGCGGCGCGCGGCTTCCTTCATCTGTTCGACGTCGCCCACGATGCGGCGTGCGCGTTCGGCGATGTCGCTGCCGACCGCGGTCAGCATCACCTTGCGCGGCGCGCGTTCGAACAGCGCCACGCCCAGTTCTTCCTCCAGCTTGCGGATCTGCGTGGACAGCGTGGGTTGGCTGACGAAGCACGCGGCCGCGGCGCGCCCGAAATGCCTGTGGTCGGCGAGCGCGATCAGGTAGTTGAGGTCGCGCAGGTTCATTGCAGCTGGATCAAACCGCTTCGGCTTCGGTCGTTAAGGTCTCGGCCGGCGCCGAGGTGCGGATCAGGTGGTCGAAGGCGGCCAGCGCCGCCTTCGAGCCTTCGCCCATCGCGATCACGATCTGCTTGTACGGCACCGTGGTGGCGTCGCCCGCGGCGAACACGCCCGGCACCGACGTGCGGCCGTGCGCATCCACTTCGATCTCGCCGCGCGGCGACAGCGCCACCGTGCCCTGGAGCCATTCGGTATTCGGGAGCAGGCCGATCTGCACGAACACGCCCTCCAGTTCCAGTCGATGCGCATCGCCGCCGACGCGATCGGTGTAGACGAGGCCTTTGACCTTCTGGCCATCGCCCAGCACCTCGGTGGTCTGCGCGCTGGTGATGATGCGCACGTTCGGAAGGCTGCGCAGCTTGCGCTGCAGCACCGCGTCGGCGCGCAGCGCCGCGTCGAACTCGATCAGGGTGACGTGGGCGACCAGGCCGGCCAGGTCGATCGCCGCCTCCACGCCGGAGTTGCCGCCGCCGATCACCGCCACGCGCTTGCCCTTGAACAGCGGGCCATCGCAGTGCGGGCAATAGGCCACGCCCTTGTTGCGGTACTGGTCTTCGCCGGGCACGCCCATCTGCCGCCAGCGCGCGCCGGTGGACAGCACCACGGTCTTCGACTTCAGCGACGCCCCGTTCTCCAGTTTCACTTCCACGAGGCCGTCGTCGCCCGCGGGCACCAGCTGCGTCGCGCGCTGCAGGTTCATCACGTCCACGTCGTACTCGCGCACGTGCTGTTCCAGCTGCGCAGCCAGCTTCGGGCCTTCGGTGTGCTGCACCGAGATGAAGTTCTCGATCGCCATGGTGTCCAGCACCTGGCCGCCGAAGCGCTCGGCCGCCACGCCGGTGCGGATGCCCTTGCGCGCGGCGTAGATCGCCGCCGCCGCGCCGGCCGGGCCACCGCCGACCACCAGCACGTCGAAGGCGTCCTTGCTTGCGATCTTCGCGGCTTCGCGCTTCGCGGCACCGGTATCGAGCCGGGCGACGATCTGCTCCAGCGTCATCCGGCCCTGGTCGAACAGCTCGCCATTGAGGTAGACGGTGGGCACCGACATGATCTCGCGCGCTTCCACCTCGTCCTGGAACAGCGCGCCATCGATGGCGACGTGCCTGATCTTCGGGTTGAGCACGGCGGCCAGGTTCAGCGCCTGCACCACGTCCGGGCAGTTCTGGCAGCTCAGCGAGTAATAGGTTTCGAACAGGAAGTCGCCATCGAGGTTGCGCACCTGCTCCAGCAGGTCGGCGGTGGCCTTCGACGGATGGCCGCCGACCTGCAGCAGGGCGAGCACCAGCGAGGTGAACTCGTGGCCCATCGGCAGCCCGGCGAAGCGCAGCGAGATGTCGTACCCGGGCGACGACAGCGCGAACGACGGGGTGCGTTCGCCATCGTCGCGGCGCACGTCGACGGTGATCCTGTCGGACTGCGCGCGGATGTCTTCCAGCAGCGCCAGCATCTCGTTCGACTTGTCGCCGTCGTCCACCGAGGCGGTGATCACGACAGGGCGTTGCAGGCGTTCGAGATAAGCCTTGAGCTGGGTCTTGAGGTCCTGGTCGAGCATGGCGACTCCTGTGGGGGTGGAGTGGCGGGAGCGGATCGGAGCCGACGCAGGCGGGCTGGCTGCGCAGGGGGAGGGATGCGTGGCGGGCAGGCCGGGCATCGGCTCCGATCCGCTCCCGCGCCGCAGGTGCGGCACGGGGGCGTGTGGTGCGATGGGTCGGTTGCGAACTGCCGGTCGCGCCGGATCAGATCTTGCCGACCAGGTCCAGCGACGGCTTCAGGGTCTTCTCGCCTTCCTTCCACTTGGCCGGGCAGACTTCGTTCGGGTGCGCGGCGGTGTACTGGGCGGCCTTGAGCTTGCGCAGGGTTTCGGAGATGTCGCGGGCGATCTCGTTGGAATGGATCTCAAGCGTCTTGATCACGCCTTCCGGGTTGACCACGAAGGTGCCGCGCAGGGCCAGGCCCTCTTCCTCGATGTGCACGCCGAAGGCGCGGGTCAGCTGGTGGGTGGGGTCGCCGACCAGCGGGAACTGGGCCTTGCCCACCGCCGGGGAGGTTTCGTGCCAGACCTTGTGCGAGAAGTGGGTGTCGGTGGTGACGATGTAGACCTCGGCGCCCAGCTTCTGGAACTCGGCGTAATGGTCGGCCGCGTCCTCGATCTCGGTCGGGCAGTTGAAGGTGAAGGCGGCCGGCATGAACACCAGCACCGACCACTTGCCCTTCAGGCTGGCATCGGTGACTTCAATGAACTCGCCATTCTGGTAGGCGGTGGTCTTGAACGGCTGGACGGGCGTGTTGATCAACGACATCTGCAAGATCCTCGGATGAATGGGGAGGGTTTCGGCAGAAGCAGATGCCCTGCCGACGCCGACAAGAATAGGCAGCATCGATCAATTTGTAAAAGTCATTAAATCTATACTAACAATAGTTGAAAACTATCGAACTGGTGCAAGAATCCTGTCGCCTGCCATTGGATAGTCCATCTGCGCCCGTGATCGCGCGCAGGGGTTGACAGGTTATTTTGCATTGCAGCATATTCGGTCCACGCCTTCCTGCAGCACGCTTCCCGCGGCAGGCAGGCAGGGTTTGTGGTCGGAGATCCGGCCCAACGCGTTCCGTATCCGTTTCCTCCCTCCCACACGTGATGCGGAATTTTGAAGGCGGCTTCGGCCGCCTTCATTTTTTTCTTCTGTGCCTGGCTGCGAGTGACGCCATCCGTGGCTGCGCAGATCCCGCATCGCCGAAAGTCGCGGCGCGATATCCGCTTGGTTGCGGCGGTACCGGACCTGCGCCGGTCGGACCATCGCGAGTCTCGTAAAGAAGCTGGCGACACGGTCGCTGGCGAGGTAGGTGCGGCTGCGTCGGTGCTGCGGAGGTGCCCGCCGAGCCTGAGCACACCGAGCGCGAATCGCGCCAGCGATTGTGCCCGTACATCGCATGCCAGCCTCCGGCGTGGCTGGCGCGGGGGGAATGAGCCTATTCCGGTTCGGGAGGCGCCGTTGACGCGTCCGCGCCGACGAAAGACGAAACCGCCAACAGCACTTTGGGGAAGCGCTCGGGCGAGTAGAACGCTGCGGCAGGTGCAAAGTGGCTGGCACCCGCCAACCAGACAATTCGCGAGGAGGCGCCAGCCTCCCTCAATGCGGCGTGCAGGCGACGGCTGTTGCCCGGTTCCACGGTACGGTCGCGGTCGCCGTGGATCAGCAGGAAGGGCGGCTCGTCACCGTCCACGAAGCGCACGGCCATGGCATCCGGCCATTGCTCAGGCGGGCCGAAGATGCGTTCAAGCTTGCCGCCGATGGCGAAGTCATAGGGGCCGGCCAGGCCGATCACACCCGCCAGGTCGCGCGGCGTCATGTCCACCCGCCCCAGATGACGAGCATCGGTTCCGAGCAGCGCGGCGATCTGCGCGCCGGCGGAATGGCCGGCAATGAAGATCCGGTCGGGATCCCCGCCATGCTCGGCGACGTGGTCGCGGGACCAGCGCACCGCGCGCGCAGCATCGTCGATGAAGTCAGGGAATCCTGCCGTCGGCCAGGTGCGGTAATCCGCCACGATGGCCACGACCCCGCGTTGCGCCAGTTGGCTGCCAACGAAGCCATACCGCGCGCGGTTGCCGCGCTGCCAGGCCCCACCGTAGAAGAACACGACCACCGGCATCGCGTGGATGGCGTGGCGCGGGCGGTAGACATCCAGCGCCAGCCCGCGACCGGGATCGTAGGTCACGCTGGCCACAGGCGGCGTGCTGTCGCGGTTGACGTAGCCGAAGAACACGCTCTGGCAGCCCGTGGCAAGCAGTGCGGCCAGGGCGATGGCGAGCGTGGTGCGCAGTGATCGCATGGGGTTTCCTGGGCGGTTGCCGCGCGCGAGCGGCTACGATGACGTCCCATGGATACGACCACAAGGCGCCGCGTGGATGCACTGCTGCGCAACGCTTGCGCCCGGGTGGCGCGCGAGGACGCGGAGTTGCTGCTCACGTTCGTGCTGGGGAAGCCGCGCAGCTGGCTGTTCGCGCATGACGACGCCGAGTTGGATGCATCGCAGGCGGCCCGCTTCGAAACGCTGCTCGCGCGGCGCGTCCAGGGCGAGCCTGTGGCTTACCTGGTCGGGTCGCGCGGCTTCTGGACATTCGATCTCGCGGTCACGCCGGACACGCTGATCCCGCGCCCGGAAACCGAACGGCTGGTCGAGGCAGCGCTGTCGCGACTGCCCGCCGACACGCCATTGCGCATCGCCGACCTGGGCACGGGCAGTGGCGCGATTGCACTGGCGCTGGCCAGCGAGTGCCCGCAGTCCATGGTGGTCGCCACCGACGCCAGCGAAGCGGCGCTTGCGGTGGCGCGTGGCAATGCCGATGCGGCCAGGGTTGCCAACATCCGCTTCCGCGTCGGCGACTGGTATGGCCCGCTGCGTGAGGACCGCTTCGATCTGATCGCCAGCAACCCGCCCTACATCGCCGGCGATGACGAACACCTGCAGCGCGGAGACCTGCGTTTCGAACCCGTGCAGGCGCTGACGCCGGGCGGCGACGGGCTGTCTGCGATCCGCGTGCTCGCCGCCGGTGCGCCGCGGCACCTGCTGCCAGGCGGTTGGCTGCTGCTGGAACATGGCCACGACCAGGGCGATGCCGTGCGCACCTTGCTGGTCAGCGCCGGGCTGGTGGACGTGGCGACGCTGCAGGACCTGGAGCATCGCGACCGGGTGACGCTGGGCCGTTGGCGGCCTTGAAGCAGGCGTTAGACTCTGGCGACTCGTACCTGCAAGGGACCGCCATGCGCACGCTGTACCCGGAGATCGCACCGTTCGACGTCGGCACGCTCAAGGTCGACGACCGCCATACGTTGTACTACGAACAGTCCGGCAACCCGAAGGGCAAGCCGGTCGTACTGTTGCACGGCGGTCCCGGCGGCGGCTGCAACGCCAGGATGCGTCGCTTCCACGACCCGGCGAAATACCGCATCGTGCTGTTCGACCAGCGTGGCGCCGGGCGCTCCACGCCGCACGCCGACCTGGTGGACAACACCACTTGGGACCTCGTGGCCGACATCGAAAAACTGCGTGAGCGGCTGGACGTCGAGAAGTGGCAGGTCTTCGGCGGCTCCTGGGGCTCCACGCTGGCGTTGGCCTACGCGCAATCGCATCCGCGCCGGGTGAGCGAACTCGTGCTGCGCGGCATCTTCATGCTGCGCCGGTGGGAGCTGCAGTGGTTCTACCAGGAAGGCGCCTCGCGCCTGTTCCCGGATGCCTGGGAGCATTACATCGCCGCGATCCCCGAAGCCGAACGCGGCGACCTGGTTGCCGCCTTCCACAAGCGCCTGACCAGCGACGATGAAGCCACGCGCCTGGCGGCTGCACGCGCGTGGAGCGTGTGGGAAGGCGCCACGTCGTTCCTGCGCGTCGATGGCGATTTCGCCGACAGCCACGCGGATGCGCAATTCGCGCTGGCGTTCGCGCGCATCGAGAACCATTACTTCGTCAACAAGGGCTTCTTCGAGGTCGACGACCAGCTGTTGCGCGACATGTACCGCATCGTCGATATCCCCGGGGTGATCGTGCATGGCCGCTACGACGTGGTCTGCCCGGTCCAGAATGCGTGGGACCTGCACAAGGCCTGGCCGAAGGCCGAACTGGCCATCACCCCGACCTCCGGCCACTCCGCGTTCGAGGAAGAGAACGTGGATGCACTGGTGAAAGCGACCGATTCGTTCGCGTAGGCATGCCTTGGCCCTGGCTTAGGCAGGGGCGGAGAGCCAAGGAGCCTTCAGCGGTCGCGCGAGGCGATGGACACCGTCGCAACCGCCTGGACATTGGCGTCAGGATCGTCGGAGGTGGTCAGCACGAACAGAAGCTCACTGTCGTCTTCCGGTCGGAACCATGCGCAGGCGAGCGTTCTGGACTGCTCGTCCACGGCAGTTGGCATCGTGCGCGGCTCCGCAAGCAGTGGCGGGTGTGCAGTGGAGACGAGTGATTGGAAGCCTGCGCGTGCAGCTTCGGCGATCGCACGCTGTGCGAACACGGCGCAGGTGCCGTCTTCGCGCAGCGAAACCACGAAGCGCCCTTCCTCCGCAAGGATGATCCACGCTGCACCTCCCTTGCCTCCGAGGAAGAACGAGGCGTTCCCGGCAGGGACATCCTGCCCGCCGTACGCGGTGATCGCCGCAGTCAATGCGTCCTGTGAGTCGTAATGCTGCATGCAGGTGGACGCGAACAGCGTCGAGAATGCATCAAGACTCCCGTCAACCGGTCCGGATGCCCGGCCATTGGTCATGCAACAGAGCGTGATCCAGGCGATCAACGCGGTGCGCAGTGATTTCAGGCTCATATCGGATCCGCGCGCGAACCATCCGGGTTGTACTCGATCATCCACAGCCCGGCCCAGAGCTTCAGGTCCAGCTCGTAGCCCTCGCGGTATTTCCGCATCAGCCACGCCGGCGCCTCGCTGCGCGGCACCGAGTGCACGGTGATGTCCTCGTCGTTGACGCCGCCACCATCGCCCACCTTGCGCAAGTCGCGGGCCCGCGCGAAGGCGATGCGCTCGTTGCTCATGCCCGACGACGTGGGGCCGGTCAGCAGTACGTCGACGCGGCCGGCCTCCCAGCCAGTCTCCTCGATCAGTTCGCGGCGGGCGGCGGCTTCCAATGAGTCGTCGTCGTGGTCGTCGCCAACCAGTCCCGCCGGCATCTCGATGGTCTTCGCGCCCAGCGGCACGCGGTACTGCTCGACGAACAGCACGTGGTCGTCGGGCGTGACCGCGATCACCAGCACCGCCAACCCGTCCTTGCCATGGGTGCGTTCGCACGATTCCCAGTGGCCGCGCCTGACCATGCGCAGCCACTCCCCTTGGTACAGCAGTTCGACGTCGCCGCCGGAGTCCTTGTCCATCGGGCGATGCTACCGCACCGTGGTGGCAAAGGCAGTGCGCCTCAGCCGGGGTTGTAGGGCAATCCGGCGGCCTCGTGCAGCCGCCGTCGCGTCATCGGCCCGAAGCGCAGCGATTCGGCAAGGGACGACAAGGCCTCGGCATCGGCGACGCCACGCCGGAGGGATGCGGCGTGCGTGGCCAGGGGCGCATCGAGTGCGATGGTGGTCAGGCGTCGGCAGAGCAGCGCCAGCTCGCGATGTTCGCGCAGCCGGTTCGCCGCCTGCGCGGCGCCGCGGAAGCGCAGGAAGGGCACTTCGTCCAGGCGCGCCAGCAGTGCATCGAGCGTACCGAAGTGCGCCAGCAGCACGGCGGCGGTCTTGGCGCCGATGCCGGGTACCCCGGGGATGTTGTCGATCGCGTCACCGCACAGCGCGAGGTAGTCGGCGATCTGCGCGGCCTCCACGCCATGCCGCGCCTTGACCCCGGCCGTGGTCCAGCGCTGGCCGCGGGCGTAGTCCCACTGCTCGTCGTGTTCCATCAGCAACTGCGAGAGATCCTTGTCGGCGGAGACGATCACGCCGCGCAGTCCCTCGGGACGCGCGCGATGCAGCGCACTGCCGATCAGGTCGTCCGCCTCGTATTCGCCGTGCGCCATGACGTTGAGCCCCAGCGCAGCGCACAGTGCCTTGCAGAGTACGAACTGGCGCTTGAGTTCTTCCGGGGCCGGCGGGCGGTTGGCTTTGTATTGCGGGTACAGCGCATTGCGAAAACAGGAATCGAGTGCCTCGTCGAAGGCGATGGCGATGTGTCGCGGCCGTTCGCGCTCCAGCAGTTCCAGCACGAACCGCGCGAACCCGTGCACGGCGTTGGTCGGCCAGCCTTCGGCGTCGTGGAACTCATCCGGCATGGAATGCCAGGCGCGGAAGACGTAGAGGCTGGCATCGACCAGGTACAACGGCTGCGGCATCGGGACGGCACTCACGTCGGTATCCAGTCGCCGAGCAGGGTGGCGGGGTCGGGCCGGTCGCGCTCCGGCACCTCCGTCTTCGGCGTACCGATGTGGATGAAGCCGGCGATGCGTTCGTCCTCGTCCAACCCCAGCAGCTGCAGGATGGCGTTGTCATAGGCGGGCCATCCGGTCAGCCACGTCGCGCCGAACCCCATTGCCTGCGCAGCCTGCAACAGCGCGAAGCAGACACAGCCGGCGGTCAGCAGGCGCTCCTGCCCGGGGATCTTGTCGTCGGAAGGATCGAGCACGGCGACCACGACGACCACGAGCGGCGCGTGGCTGAAGCGCATGCGGTCCTTCTCGATGGCGCCGTCGCCAGCGCCGGGGTCGCGCTGCATTCCCCGTTTGGCGACGGCCTCTCCCAGTGCGTGGCGCGCATCGCCATGGATGCGCAGGAACCGGAACGGCACGCGCTTGCCGTGGTCGGGGACGCGGACGGCGGACTCCAGCATGCGTGCCAACGCGGCGGGATCCGGCCCGGGCTCGCCCAATTGCTTCGCGGGCACGCTGCGGCGGGCGTCGAGCGCTGCAAGTGGTTGCGGGGATTGAGGATTTGCGGATGCAGTCACAGACATGGAGGTTCCGGTTGCTGGATTCTGGCGTGGGCCACTTCGCCCCGCGCATTCTCCCCCGAAATGACGCACGACCGTGATCCATCGCTGATGCTGCAAGGCAGGGCCACCGCTCCGCGATCGCCGGTGCGTGTTTTGGAAACGCTGCGCCGTGATGCCGTGACCGAGCTGGGCGGCGTGTTGTCGGGTTTCTGGAGTTCGATCGAGGAACAGGTGCGCCTGGCCGCACTCGCCTCGCATGACTTTGCCTCCGCGCAGGAAGACCGCGTCGCGGTGATGGCGCTGAGCCATCGCGCGCTGGAGCTTGCCACGAAGTTCCGCAGCGCAGTCGAAGCCGAGTTCGATCGCTGGGAGCAGGCCTCTGGCGACGACGATGATGCCAAGTCCAAGTCGCTGAGCCTGATGTCCGAGGGCGAACTGGAAGTCCATCTTGCCGGCCAGCAGATCACCGAATTGCTGGATCACCAGTTCCTGCATCCGCTGGCCCAGCTCGACGAGCGGCTGTCCGCACTGTCCGAGTCACTGGGCATCCGTCGTGGGCGATCGAACCCGATGCGCCCCGAGGTGGCCGTGAGCGCCTTCGTTGCGTTGTTCGGCGCGGACGACCTGACTCCGTCATTGCGTTCGATGGTGTTCCACCAGTTCGACAAGCGCCTGCCCAAGGTGCTTGGCGAACTGTACGACAAGGCGAACAAGGCACTTGATGCTGCGTCGTTCGGCACACAGCCTTCGGTCCGTGCCCAGGGATCCAGGGCCGCGCGGCCCGCGCAGCCTTCGAGCCTGCCGCCGGCACAGCAGGCGAATGGTGGCGAATGGGTGCCCGAGGGTGGCGTGGTACAGCACGTCCGGAGCGGAGATGCGGCAGGCGTACCGCTGACGCAGGGATATGCGCCAGCCGGCGGGCATGGGGTGCAGGAATCACACGCCACGGCGCAGATCCGGGCGCAGGTGGTGGCCGAGGCGCTGTCCAGCGGCCAGCCGATGCGGTATCGCGACCTGATGCGCGAGCAACTGCACGCCTGGCGCGCACGGGCCGGCGGCTCGCTGTTGGGCGGGCAAGCGGCCGATTCCGGCGAGGTGTCTCCGCCGCACGCAGCGCCCTTCGCATCACATCCCCGGATGTCAAACGCCCAGGTGCTGGGGACGTCGGAACTGCTCAGCGTGGCCAGCCTGCTCCAGGGCGAAGACCCGGAGCCCTACGCCCGCGCCCTGGCCGGCCAGGGTGAGCGGCCACTTGCCGACGTGCTTCGGCACCGGATCCTCAGCAGCCTGCGCGAGATCGGGTTCGATCCCGCGAAGACCCATTTCAGTACCGACGAAGAAGATGCGATCGACCTGATCGGCATCCTGTTCCAGTCGCTGTACGAAGCCAACGACCTGGTGGAGCAGGCGCGCGACATGTACGGTCGCCTGGTCGTGCCCTACCTCAAGGTGGCGTTGACCGACGATTCGCTGTTCAACCGCCGCACCCATCCGGCGCGGCAGCTGCTGGACGTGCTGACCGAGGCCTGTGATGGCAACAGCGGCGAGACCCCGCAGGACAAGGAAACGCTGGAGCGTGCCGAGCACGCCGTGGACCGTGTGGTCGATGAATACCAGGACGACCAGGCCATCTTCGAACTGGCGGCCGCCGAACTGCGCGACCAGCTGGAGCAGCAGAAGCGGCGCTCTGAGCTGTCCGAAAAGCGTGCAGCGGAAGCGATCCACGGCCGCGAGCGCCTGGCGCAGGCGCGTC
This sequence comes from Luteimonas aestuarii, assembly GCF_004357985.1. Classification (GTDB taxonomy): domain Bacteria; phylum Pseudomonadota; class Gammaproteobacteria; order Xanthomonadales; family Xanthomonadaceae; genus Luteimonas; species Luteimonas aestuarii. Next base: position 55,615 of record NZ_SMTF01000015.1, read on the forward strand.
GCGACGCCGATGGGCTGGTGGCCTCGCGCCTCGCCGACCGGCCCATGACCGCGGCCGTCGCGCACTTCCTCGATCGGCACTGGCGCCACCACCTCACCCAGACCTGGCTGCGCGACGGTCCGGATTCCGCGCGCCACCTCGCGGCGATCGGCACCGGTGATGCGATGGTGCAGGTGGATGCGGACGCGGCGGATGTCCGCGGCGTTGCCGTCGCCCAGCAACTGCTGGCGCTTCAGGTGCCGCTGGGCGAGTGTTATTCCAACTGCGGCATGGACGCCACGGCGGCGCGCGACGCCATGGCGCGCATCATCTCGGCGCTGGCGCTGCCGGATACGCCGCGCAAAATACACCAGCCCAATCCGCCGGATGCGGAGGAGGTTTCCCAGGATGCTTCCGACGACGCGTCGAGCCGCCTGCAACTGGCCGGGGGGACCGCGACGCTTGCGTTCGATCCCGCCATTGCCGCGCGCATGCGCCGGCTGCGCGTGGGCCAGGGGCTGCGCCTGATCGACGAGGACGGCCACGAAACCGCGTGCCGCATCGCCTGGGTCAGTCCGTTGACGTCGCGTTTCCTGATCGTGAACCGTCGCGGCGTGCGCAAGCTGGTGGTCTCGCCGGAAGAGTTGGCCTCGCTGGTGGCGACAGGGCGCGTCGTGCTGCGCGCGGTCGACGCCCCCTTCGACGAGGCGATGCGCCAATTGTGGCAGCGGCTCAATGCCGCCCCCGATGGCGAGGGTGCGCGAAAGGTTTCCTGACCGGGCTCCGTGCCCCGGTGCCGTGAACGAACTGAACGTGATGCCTTCGCGCGGCCGATCCGTCCACTATGCTATCGATGCATTTCAGGACGGATGGCGGGTCAGGCGTGCAAGATCCAGGTCAAGCCGGAGGGCGGGTCCCACCGGCCGATATCCTCGACAACCTGCGTAACGGGCTGGTCGCGCGGCTGATGCCGCTGATGCGCGACTCGCTCGACGCTGCCCTGCGGGAGCTGGACGGCCGTGCCGCGGCCAGCCCGCCGTCCCCCGCGCTGGTCGAGGACCGTACCGATATCGGCATGCTGTTGCGCGAGGTCCTGGCCTACGAAAAGCGCTGGCAGGAACAGATCGACACCATGCTGCGTGGCTGGCCGGCGCTGTCGCGGGCACGCACGGGCAAATTCGAACTGATGGCCGAGAGCGAGCTGCATGTGCAACTGGTGGGCGCGCCGGTCATCGACGCGCTGGAGCGGCGGTTCGGGGACATGGTGGACCTGCTGGACAGACGCCTCTACACCGTCGCCGCGCGCATGGGCTCGCGCGAGCGACCGCGCAATCCGTTCGGCCCGAGCGCGCTGGCCGAGACCTTCCTGCGTGCCTTCACCGTACTCGATTCCAGCGCACGCGTGCATGCGCTGGTGCTCAAGCATTTCGCAAGGCTGGCGTCGGAGCGGCTGGGCGCCATCTACCACTGGTGCAACGGCACGCTCGCCGAAGCCGGATACGAGATGTCGTCCGGCAATGAAGGCGTGCTGGTGCTTGGACTCGCGCCGGAACTGGCGCAGGCGCGCGTGGCCACCGGCCGGGACGACAGGGGGCAGCTCGACCGATTGCGCCGTGCGCTGGTGGGCATGGCGCGTGCGCAGCCAGCAGGCACGCGCGAAATGCTGGATGGGGAACTGCTGGCGGCACTGGACCTGCTGGGCGCCGACCGCGCAGCGACCGGTCAGGACGAATCCGCCCTGGGCGAGCAACTGCGGCTGCGCATCGATCGCGTGGCGGCGAGCATCGGGCTGGCCCCTGGTGAGGTCGTGCGTTCGCCGCTGCAGGAAGCCGCCATCGAGATCACCAGCCGGCTGTTCGAGCATTTGCGCGACCATGCGGTGCTGTCGGACGTCGCGGCGCGAACGCTTTCGCGCCTGGCAGTGCCCTGCACCCGGTGCGCGATGGAGGTGCCGGGGCTGTTCGACGACGCCGGACGCCCCCCCCTGCTGCTGCTGTCCACGCTGGTCGAGTTGTGGGATGGCAACGCGGGCAGGAATCCTGCCGAGGCCGTGCTTCATCGGATCGCCGACCAGGCGGCCGCGGACGTGCTGGCCGATCTGCACGGCGGCCTGGCGCTTGCGCCACGCCTGCTGGAGCACATCGAGTCGGAGGTCGGGCCGATCCGGCGCCGGGCGGACATGGCGGCGCGCAGGCTGTGGCAGTCGATGCAGGGCAAGGAGCGACTGGACGCGGCGCGTGCGGCCGCGGACCGGCAACTGGAGGCTCTGTTCGAGCGTGGCCCATTGCCGCCCGTGCTTGCTGCATTCCTGTCGGAGCATTGGCGTCAATGGCTGGCGCAGACATGGCTGCGCGACGGCGCGGGTTCCGACAGGTATATCGATGCCACCGCACTGGGCGAACGCTTGCTCGCGATCGATGGCGAGCGCGATGGCCGTCGCGTGGCGCAGTCGCTGCTGGAGGTGGAGCCGACGCTGCGCGAATGTGTCGCCAGCAGCGGCCTCCAGGGCGAGGCGTCGGTCGCGGCGCTGTCCGCGCTGGTGGCCGAGTTCGCGGACCCTGACCGCCGGCGACAGCCGGCCGAGGTCGAGCCGCTGGCGAAAGCAGGCGCCATGCCGGCCGTGGAAATGCCTTCCGGTGCGGAGGAATTGCAGGCGGGCGATCGCGTGCTCCATCGCCTCATGGATGGTGGACACCAGGCGCTGCACGTCGCCTGGCGCAGCCCGCTGACCGGTCGATGCCTGTTGGTCGATGCGCAAGGCGCGCGCGTGGCTGACATCGATGCGGTCACGCTGGAAGCCTCGGTGGCCCGCGGTGACTTGATCGTCCGGCAGGGAGACCCGGTGCGCAACGCGCTGTCGGCCATCGCTTCGGCCATTGCCGCGCATGTCCCGGCGGAACGATCGCCTGCCTGACGCCGGTCTGATCGCGCCGCCCCCCTGCATTCGCTAGGATGGCGCAGCATCCATCGGCGGAGCAGGGCATGGCGGTGACGATCGGAGTGGCGCGCGAGTCCGCGCAAGGCGAGGCGCGCGTGGCATTGACGCCGGAAACCACCAGGAAGTACGTGGCCGCGGGCGCCCGGGTGCGCGTGCAGCGCGGCGCAGGCGCTGGCGCGCACGTCCCCGACCAGGCCTATGCGGACGCCGGGGCAGAGCTGGTCGATGGCGATGCGCTGGCCGACGCCGACATCGTCCTGTGCGTACAGCCGCCGGCCGCCCATGCCATTGCAGGCATGAAGCCAGGCGCGGTGCTGGTCGGGGCGCTACAACCGCAAGCGGACGAATCGCGTGCCGAAGCGATCCGCAGCCACGGCATCGTCGCCTTTCCACTGGAACGCTTGCCGCGCACCACGCGCGCGCAGGCGATGGACATCCTCAGCTCGCAGGCCGGCATGGCCGGCTACAAGGCGACCTTGATCGCCGCGCAGCTGGCGCCGCGCTTCTTCCCGATGCTCACCACGGCGGCCGGCACCATCCGCCCGTCGAAGGTGCTGGTGGTCGGTGCCGGCGTGGCCGGGCTGCAAGCGATTGCCACGGCGCGCCGGCTGGGCGCACAGGTGGAAGGGTTCGACGTGCGTCCGGAGACGCGCGAGCAGATCGAGTCGCTGGGCGGCAAGTTCCTCGACCTTGGCGTAAGCGCCGCGGGCGAGGGCGGCTACGCGCGCCAGCTCACCGACGAGGAGCGCGCCGAGCAGCAGCGCCGGTTGGCCGAACACCTCAAGGGCGTGGACGTGGTGGTCTGTACCGCGGCCGTGCCGGGGCGACCGGCGCCGAAGATCATCAGCGCCGCCATGGTGTCCGGCATGAAGCCGGGCAGCGTGATCGTCGACCTTGCCGCCGAGACAGGTGGCAACTGCGAACTGACCCGGCGCGGCGAGACCATCGAATCCGGCGGCGTGCGCATAGCCGGACCGCTGGATCTCGCCAGCATGGGTGCGCTGCACGCCAGCGAAATGTTCGCCCGCAATGTCTACAACTTCGTATCGCTGCTGCTCGAGGGTGGCGGGCTAGTGTTCGACTGGGACGACGAGCTGCTGGCGAAGACGGTGTGGCCGGAACGGGGAGAAGACCCGGCTGTGGTTCCATGAGCGGGGCCCGGTTCACCTGACGAAGGGTGGACAAGTCCGGTTCTCTCCCTCCGCCCGGTGATCTTCGGGGCAAAGGCCGCCGCTCACCACGATATCGTCGAAACCACCACCCCTGCTTGCGATCAGGATGATCGGTCCGGAATGTGCCGACACGCAATGGCGGCGCGCTACGGATTGGTCGCCGGATTCGCTTCCACCCAGGCGCGACGCTGTTCCGGCGTCATTGCCTTCCAGCGGTCCACCATCGCCTTGCGTTCGGCCTCGGGCAGGTTGCGCATGTGCTGGTAGAGGGCGCGCGCGTGTTCGCGGCGCTCGGGCGGCATGTCGCTCCAGCGCTTGTGGCCCTGGCGTGCGCGCGTGCGCTCCTCGGGCGTCATCGCCTCCCAGCGGGCGGCGTGGTCCAGCATGTGCTGGCGGCGCTCGGGCGTGCTGTTGTTCCAGCGCTCGCGCACGGGCGCGGTGAGCTGTTCGCGCTGCTGCGGGGTGAGCTGGTCCCACGCCGGCAGCGATGGCGTGGCCGATTGCGCGGCGGCGATGCCGGGCGCGAGCAGGGCGAGGGACAGCAGGGTGGGCAGGATCATCTTGTGCATGACGGGTTACTCCATCGCCAGCAGGTTGGCATCGCTGGAGGCGAGCCAGAGGAAGAAATCGGGGTTTTCATCGAGCGCGGCGTATGCGTCGTCGATCTCGACGGCAGGCGTGCCCGCGGTGGCGAGGGGTGCCATCGTGGCAGGTGCGTCGGAGGTGGTCTGCAGGCCAAAGCCCAAGCCAATGGCAACCACCAGCAGCGACGCAAAGGCCGCCGCGGCCGGCAGGCCGAACCAGCGACGCGGCCTTGCGTCGCCCTGCAGGGCGGCGTGGCGACGACGGTGCAGCTGCGCCATGGTGCCGGCGGAGACGCCAGACACGGCCCGCGCATGCAGGGCACGCATGGCGTCGTCGAAACGCTGGTCTTCATGCGGGGTGGTCATCGGAAATCCTCCAGTCGTTTCTGCAATGCGTCGCGGGCGCGGAACAGGTGGGTCTTCACCGAGCCTTCGCCGCAGCCCATGACGCGGGCGGTGGTCTCGACGTCCAGCTCTTCCAGCACCCGCAGGGTGAAGGCCTCGCGTTGGCGCGCGGGCAGGTCGCGCAGCGCTTCGGCCAGCGTCGCGTAGGCTTCGCGGCCGTCATGGGCGCGGGACGGATCGGGCGTGTCCTCGTCGGCCCAGTCGATCTCGCCCCCGTCCGGCTCGCGCGCATCGGCGATCCAGCCCAGGCGGAAAGTGCGCCGCCGTTGCTGGTCGATGATGCGGCTGCGCAGTACGGTCCAGAACAGCGGGGTCCATTCCTGTGGCGGCCGGTCGCGGTAACCGAGCATCTTCGCCATTGCGTCCTGCACCGCGTCCAGCGCGTCCTCGCGGTGGCGCAGGCCCAGTTCGGCGAAGCGGAAGGCGCGCGCCGAGACGGTGCCCAGGAACTGCTCGAGCGTTTCAGGCACGGCGGCGGCGTTGGCGGGGCTGGCATCCACGGCCGCAAGCGTACCCGCCACGGCCGTGTGCCGGGCGTGGGCGGCCCGGGCCCGGGTGCTGCTGTCGAAACCGCTTCCGTCCATTGCCACCTCGCCCTCCTGACGCGGGGTTCGCAGAGGTCAACGCCCGGCGACCGGCGGGGTTGACGCGGCTGGCGGTGGATTCACGGGCGGTTATGATGCAGGCGACGCCTACGCGGGGAGCGGCCGGATGATCGACGGGTTCGTGGCGCTGTACATCTTCATGCTGGCGGCCATCGCCGGACACGTGATCATCTCGCGGGTGCCGGTGATCCTGCACACGCCGCTGATGTCGGGCAGCAACTTCATCCACGGGATCGTGCTGATCGGCGCGATGGTGGTGCTGGGGCACGCCGAGACGCCGCTGGAGAAGGCGATCGGCTTCATCGCGGTGCTGATGGGTGCGGGCAACGCCGCCGGCGGCTACGTCGTGACCGAGCGGATGCTGGAGATGTTCAAGTCGTCGAAGAAGCCGGGGGGCGGCAAGTGAGTGCGCTGCGGGCGGGCGCCGTGGACGGCATCCGGCAGCGGTGGACGGCGCGCGACGTGTTCCAGGCGATCAGCTACCTGCAGTACCCGATGCTGCTGGTCGCCGTGGGCTATGCCGGCAAGTCCGTCATGGCCATCGTGTCCGCCCGTGGCGAAGGTCTGTCGCCAGCTTACGGCGACTGGAACTACATCCTCCTGTATGCCGGCATCGGCATTGGCCTGTCGTCGTTGCAGGATCCACGCAAGGCCCAGAACGAGGTGTCGCGCAAGGTCTGGCAAGACCCGCGCAAGGGGCGCTGGATGCTGGCACTGCTCGCGGCGTATGCGTTCGGTGCGATGGCGACGGGACTGGCCGGCGCCTACCTGGCGGAGGACACGGCCATCAGCCAGTTGTCGCTGGGCTTGCTGGCACTCGGGCTGGGCATGCTGGGCCTGTTGAAGACGGTCATCGAAATGCGAGAGCACCATCGGCTGGACCGTCAGCCCGTGGTCGACACCGGCGTGACGCATGGAGGGCAGGCATGAGCGCCGCAGACGTCATCGACCTGCTGGTCAAGTCCAGTTACCTGGTCGCCGCCACGCTGTTCCTGCTGGGCCTGCAGCGCATGGCCTCGCCGGCCACCGCGCGCAGCGGCATCCGCTGGGCCGGGCTGGGCATGGTCATCGCCACCATCGCCACGTTCTTCCTGCCGGACCTGCACAACATTCCGCTGATCCTCGCGGCCACCGCCATCGGCACGGCGGTGGCGTGGATCTCCGGCAAGAAGGTGGCGATCACCGACATGCCGCAGATGGTGGCGCTGTACAACGGCCTGGGCGGCGGTTCGGCGGCGGCGATCGGCGGCGTGGAGCTGCTGCGCTGGTCGGCGGCGGGGCAGGCGCCGGGCGCGGTGGTGCCGGTGCTGGCGACGCTGGGCGCGCTGATCGGCTCGGTGGCGCTGTCGGGGTCGATCATCGCCTGGGCCAAGCTCGACGGGCGCATGGACAAGCGCTACGCGTTCCCGGGCATGCAGGTATTCAATTTCCTCGTGTTCGCCGCGGCCATCGTGCTGGGTGGGCTGGTGGTGTGGTCGCTGGGCGTGCACTGGATCGTCGCGTTCTTCCTGGTCGCGCTGGCGCTGGGCGTGTTGATGACGCTGCCCATCGGTGGCGCGGACATGCCGGTGGTGATCTCGCTGTACAACGCGCTGACCGGACTTGCGGTGGCATTCGAAGGCTACGTGCTGGGCAACGAGGCGCTGATCATCGCCGGCATGATGGTGGGCGCGGCCGGCATCCTGCTCACCCGCCTGATGGCGAAGGCGATGAACCGCTCCATCGGCAGCGTGCTGTTCTCGAATTTCGGCGGCGGGGGTGCGGAAGCGGCGGAGATCACCGGATCGCAGAAGCCGATCGAAGCGGCCGACGTGGCGGCGATGATGGCGTACGCCGAGCGCGTGGTGATCGTGCCGGGCTACGGCATGGCGGTGGCGCAGGCGCAGCACAAGATCTGGGAACTGACCCAGCGGCTGATCGAACGTGGGGTGAAGGTGAAGTTCGCCATCCACCCGGTGGCAGGGCGCATGCCGGGCCACATGAACGTGCTGCTGGCCGAAGCCGGCGTGCCCTACGACCTGATCGTCGACATGGACGACATCAACCCGGAGTTTCCCAACACCGACGTGTCGCTGGTGATCGGCGCCAACGACGTGGTCAACCCCGTGGCCAAGACCGACCCGGCCAGTCCGATCTTCGGCATGCCGATCCTCGACGTGGTCGATTCGAAGAACACCATCGTCATCAAGCGCGGCAAGGGCACGGGTTTCGCCGGCATCGAGAATGCGCTGTTCTATGCCGACAACACGCGCATGCTCTACGGCGATGGCGCGGAGATGGCGAGTGCATTGGTGAGCGAGCTGAAGGCGCTCGACGGCGGGCACTGACCGGCCTCGCGGCTTCGTCCCGGCTGGTCCCTCCATCCCGGCGCCAACTGGTGCCAGCGGGTTTTTGGATTCGTCCTCCAGGTCCGGGGTTACTGGGGGCGCCTGCCGGGGCCACGCCGAGTCGCGGCCCGATATCCGCTTGGTCGGCGCGGCCCCGGCAGGCGCCCCCACTTGTCCCGGCGGGCCGGACGGAAAGCCAAGGCAAGGACAGCACCGTTTCGCTCTTCTATCGAACGGGCGATGGTCTGTCCGGCGCAGGTCCGATGCCGCCGCAACCAAGCGGAGATCGGGCCGCGACTTGCGATGGCATCGGACCTGCGCAGCCACGGGTCGATATCTTTCCCTCGATCGGGAGAAAAACCTTTCCTGGGAGCTATCTCGACGCCCAGGCCGCCAGCAGCAGCCCTGCCACGAACCATCCCAGGTCGGCCGGCGTGGTGCCCAGTCGCACCAGCAGCCAGCCGAATTCCGGTCCCATCTTCAGCATCGACTCCCACGGCAGCAGGCCCATCGGCCCGCCAATGCGCGCGGCGGCGATCCCCCAGCAGGCCAGCGCGATCATCAGCCCGGTGGCCAGCACGCCCAGCAGGGCGCGCGTCCATCCGCGCGGGAAGCCGCCCAGGCGCAGCAGCAGGGCGGCATCCAGCGCCGCCAGCAGCGCCATCGCGGCCAGGCCATGGTCGCGCCAGGCCGACAGCAGGATCCATGCTGCGGCGAAGCCAACGCTGCCGAGCAGCAGCAGGGCGGCTGCGCCCAGGCGTGAACGCAGGGTGGGGGGGCTTGGCATCGCGACGACAAATGACCGGGAAGGTGCGCAGGATACCCGCAGCGCGCCGTTTACAATGCGCAGGTCTTGCACGGCGCGTCGTCGCCTCCATCTCCTCCCGCATGTATTCACGCAGCAGCGAACCGGTGCGCTTCGAGCGCGATTGTGACGTGGTCATGGTGCCCCAGGGCGAATCCGTGACCCTGCCCGCGGGCAGCGTCGGCTACATCACCCAAGGCCTGGGCGGAAGCTGGACGGTGTTCGTGGAGGGCAACCTGTTCCGCATCGCCGGCAAGGACGGCGACGCCATCGGCAAGGAACCGCCGCAACCACTCGAGCTGGCCGAGGACGCCGACGACGATGCCGTGGAGCGGCTGGTCTGGCAGCAACTGCGAACCTGTTTCGACCCGGAAATCCCGATCAACATCGTCGACCTCGGGCTGGTATACGAAGCAGCGGTGCAGCCGCGCGAGGCCGGCCGGCGGACGGTGGACGTGAAGATGACCCTGACGGCACCGGGCTGCGGCATGGGCGAAATCCTGGTCGAGGATGTGCGCAGCAAGCTGGAGTTGATCCCTACCGTCGACGAGGCCGACGTGGAGCTGGTGTTCGACCCGCCGTGGAACAGGATGATGATGTCCGAATCGGCGCGGCTCGAAACCGGCATGCTGTAACGCAGCGTAAACCGCTTACTGTTCGGTTCTGCTACGCGGCTCACATTTTCATGTGGACCATCGTCGAGTTTGACCCCTGTTCGCTGGGCTGACTGTCGCTTAGCGTCACATGGCGGACATTTTTGTCAGTCCGCGTTCTGCCGGACGACAACGTGGACAGGCCTGTTCCCCCGCCTCCTCCTGCCCTGCGGACCGCGTCCGGTCCTTGCCGCGCACTGCGGCGTTTTCCATCGCTTGGGGGTTATCTCGATGTCAGGAACCATGGATCGTCGCATGCGCAGGCATGTGCTGGCCGCCGCCACCGCGGCCGTGTTGTGCATGCCGGCTTCGCTGCTTGCCAATGACAGGCTCAACCTCAGTGGCCTGCAGGCCACCGAGCTGCACGACCGTTTCATCGTGAAGTACCGCGAGGGCAGCCAGGAGCGCGCCGACCAGGCCCGCGTGCGCGGCACGCTCGCGAACGCGGCCAGGGCCGTGCCGGCCTCGGCGTCGCGCAGGGCCGTGGCCATCGAGCACGTGCGCCGCATGACCGCCGGTGCCGACGTGGTGCGCACCGACCGCAAGCTGGATCGCGCCGAGGCCGAATCGCTGATGCGGCAGATCGCGGCCAACCCCGACGTCGAGTACGTCGAGGTCGACAAGCTCAATCGCCTGTTCCTGACCCCCAACGACACCAACTTCAGCCAGCAGTACGGCTTCGGCACGGGTGCCGGCGGCATCCGTGCCACCGAAGCCTGGGACAGCGCCACGGGTGCTGGCGTGGTGGTGGCGGTGCTGGACACCGGCATCACCAACCACAGCGACCTCAACGCCAACATCCTGCCCGGCTACGACTTCATCGTGGACACGTTCGTGTCCAACGACGGCAACGGGCGCGATGCCGACCCCAGCGATCCGGGCGATTGGGTCACCGCCAACCAGTGCGGTGGCGTGCATGCGGCGCAGTCGTCCAGTTGGCACGGCACGCACGTCGCCGGCACCGTCGCCGCAGTCACGAACAACGCCAAGGGCGTGGCGGGCACGGCATTCAATGCGAAGGTGGTGCCGGTGCGCGTGCTGGGGCGCTGCGGTGGCTACGATTCGGATATCGCCGACGCCATCATCTGGTCGTCCGGCGGCAGCGTCAGCGGCGTGCCCGCAAACGCCAATCCGGCGGAAGTGATCAACCTGAGCCTGGGTGGGCAGGGTGCCTGCGGCACCACCACGCAGAACGCGATCAACAGTGCGGTCGGGCGCGGGACCACGGTGGTGGTGGCGGCGGGCAACAGCAATGCCAACGTGTCCAACTTCTCCCCGGCCAACTGCAACAACGTGATTGCCGTGGCGTCGAACACCAGCACAGGCGCACGTTCGAGCTTTTCCAACTACGGCGCGTTGATCGATGTTTCCGCACCGGGGTCGTCGATCCTGTCGACGCTCAACAGTGGTTCGACCACGCCGGGTTCGGAAACCTACGCGTCCTACAACGGCACTTCGATGGCCGCGCCACACGTGGCCGGCGTGGTGGCGTTGATCCAGTCGGTGGCCAATCCTTCGCTCACGCCCGCACAGGTCGAGGCGTTGATCAAGAGTACGGCGCGCGCCTTCCCGTCCACGCCATCGCAACCCATCGGTGCGGGCATCGTCAACGCCAAGGCTGCGGTGGATGCGGCGGCCGGGACGCCCCCGCCGGGCGGTGGCGGCAACGTGCTGCAGAATGGCGTGCCGATCACCGGCATTTCGGGCGCGGCGGGCAGCCAGCAGTCCTGGACCATCGACGTGCCCGCGGGTGCCAGCAACCTGGTGATCGCCACCTCGGGCGGCACCGGCGATGCGGACCTGTACGTGCGATTCGGTTCCGCGCCCACCACCAGCACGTACAACTGCCGTCCCTACCTCAACGGCAACAACGAATCCTGCTCGTTCGCCACGCCGCAGGCGGGGACTTACCACGTCATGGTGCGCGGTTACTCGAGCTTCTCCGGTGTAACGCTGAGTGGCAACTATGCAACCGGTTCAGGTACCTCGCAGACCTACACCAATGGCACCGATTATCCGATCAACGACAACAGCACGGTCGAAAGCCCGATCACGGTATCTGGCCGCAGCGGCAATGCGCCCAGCAACACACCGGTGGCCGTGGATATCCGCCACACCTATCGCGGCGACCTGAAGGTGGATCTGCTCGCGCCGGATGGTACTGTCTACGTGCTGCACAACCGGACCGGCGGCAGTGCCGACAACGTGATCGGCACCTACACGGTCAACCTGTCAAGCAAGCCAAGGAATGGGACCTGGAGGCTGCGTGTCAACGACAACGCGAATGGCGACACAGGCTATATCAACAGCTGGAGCATCACCTTCTGATCATGCGGGGGTGTTGCACGCCAGCTGAACCACGCGACGGCACCCCGCTTCCCGGGGTGCCGTTCTTGTTTCCGGCGAAAGCCATGGGTGAGAGAGGAGAGTCGACGAATGAAAAGGACGATGGGATTGATCATTGCGGCCGCAATGGCGTGGGGGACGGCGGTCGCCGCACCAGGCGACGCGCGTCCGGCCGCGTTCGAGCACCGCCTGCCGGCCGAGCACACGGTCGAGATCAGGAGCATGCCAAGGGTGGACGTGGCACGGCTGCATGCCGAGGATGCGCGCGCCGCGGCAAGGCCCGGTGCAGCCCCCGTGCGTTTCGCGACGCCGCACGCGGTCGACATCACGCCCGCCAACGCCGGCAGTTGGGACGAACTGCCCAATGGCGACCTGGTGTGGCGGTTGCGCCTGGAATCCCGCGGCGCGCTGTCGCTCAATTTCGGATTCTCGGAGTACGTGATGCCGGAAGGCGGGCGCCTGCTGGTCTATCCCGCAGGGTTGAACCGCAATGCCGATCCGGAATTGATCCGCACCTTCACCAGCGCCGACAACAAGGCGCACCGGCAGCTGTGGACACCGGTCGTGAGCGGCGACGTGGCCGTGATCGAAGCCGTGGTGCCGAAGGCCAGCGCGGGCGAGCTCAAGCTGCGCCTGACCAGCGTCAACCATGATTACGTTGGCTTCGACCGGCTGACGCGCACGTCCCTGCTGCAGCCGCAGGGCGTTTCCGGCAGCTGCAACATCGACGTGGTCTGTCCTGCGGGCGACGGCTGGCGCGACCAGATCCGTTCCGTGGGCGCCTATTCACGCCAAGGCACGCTCTGGTGCAGTGGTTCGCTGGTCAACAACACCGCCAACGACCAGCGCATGCTGTTCCTTACCGCGCATCATTGCGGCATGAGCACGGCGGCCAACGCGGCCAGCATCGTGGTGTACTGGAACTACCAGAATTCGACCTGCCGTGCGCCAGGCAGCCCGGCCAGCGGCCAGGACGGCGATGGCAGCCTCGCGCAGAACCAGACCGGCTCGGTCGCACTGGCGACGTCGTCGACATCGGATTTCACGTTGCTCGAGCTCGATGCGCCCGCCAATCCCGACTTCAACCTGTACTGGTCGGGCTGGGACCGCCGCAACACCGCACCCGCTGGCGCGACCGGCATTCACCATCCGCGCGTCGCCGAGAAACGCATCACGCATTCGTCCAACCCGCTGCGGATCAGCGGATACGGCACGCCAACCGGCAGCACCCACCTGCATGTGTTCTGGGACCAGCCGGGCACGACCGAGGGCGGATCGTCCGGCTCACCGCTCTACAACCCGGATGGTCGCGTGATCGGCCAGCTGCATGGCGGCCTGGCCTCGTGCAGCACCAGCGGCGACGACCACAGCGACTACTACGGCCGCGTGTTCACGTCGTGGACCGGTGGCGGTTCGGACAGCACGCGCCTGAGCAACTGGCTCGACCCGGTGGGCACCGGTGCCGAATTCATCGATGGCCTCGATTCCACCCCGGTCGATCCCACGCTGCCGGTTGCCGGCTTCACCTGGGTGGCGGACGAACTGACCGTGACGTTCACCGATACCTCCACCGATGACGGCACGCTCACCCATGCCTGGGACTTCGGCGACGGCAACACGTCGACCGCAGCCAACCCGGTGCATGCCTATGCGGAGGATGGCACCTACAGCGTCACCCTGACCGTCACCGATGACGACGACAACACCGCCAGCCACACCGAATCGGTGACGGTGGCAACGGTGCCGGATGCCATCGACCTGGTGGACGGCGTGACGCTCGAAGGCCAGTCCGGCGCTGCCGGCGCCGGCACGCTCTATCGCATCGTGCTGGACGAGAACGCGACCGGGCCGCTGGTGTTCCGCACCTATGCCGGTACCGGCAACGTCACCCTGTACGTGAGCCACGACGCGGTACCTGCGCCTTCCTCGTACGACTACCGCTCGATGCGCCCGGGCAACAACGAAACCGTCAGCATCGCCAGTCCGCAGCCAGGCATCTACTACGTGCTGGTCCAGGGCGAGACGGCTTACAACGGCGTCAAGGTCGTGGCCACGCACGGCGAGGTGGTGACCTACACCAACAGCACGGCGTTCCCGATCCCGGACAATAATGCGACCGGCATCGAAAGCCCGATCACGGTGTCAGGCCGCAGCGGCAATGCCCTGGCGGAGACACAGGTGTCGGTGAACATCACCCACACCTGGATCGGCGACCTGATCGTCACCCTCGTTGCACCGGATGGCACCACGACCGTGCTGCACAACCGTACCGGCGGCAGTGCCGACGATATCGTGGCGACCTACACGGTGAACCTGGCGACCAAGCCGAAGAACGGCACCTGGCGCCTGCGGGTGTCCGACAACGCGGCGCAGGATACCGGCACGCTGAACAGCTGGAGCATCCGCTTCTGACGCAGGATTGAGTGACAGGCACCGGGCGTCATCATCGCGACCCTGGCCTCGGCCGGGGTCGCGTTCTGTTCACGTCCCATGTCGTGCAATCCGCTTACGTTGAACATCCAGATGCGAGGTGTCCCGATGCGACTGACTGCCTTTGCGACGCTGGCGCTGCTGCTGGCAATGCCGCAGCTCAGCGCATGCGCCGCCCCACAGGGAGCCAATGCCATGTCCCCGGATACCGCTGCGACCGTCCCTGCCGCGGGTCAGTCCCGCTTCATCGTGAAGTTCCGAGAAGGCTCCGCCCCATTGCAGGACACCCTGGCTGCGCGGTCCAAGCTGGCGTCCGTAGCGCCGGCGGGCGTGCAGCTGGAATGGCAGCGCCGGCTTGGCGTGCAGGCCGACCTGTTCTTCACCAGCCGGCCGCTGGATGCCGCCGAGGCCGAGGCGCTGATGCAGCGTTTCCGCGACGATCCCGACGTGGAATACATCGAACCCGATGGCCGGATGGGCATCGATCCGATCCGTGGCCCGGAACTGCCGACCGGCGACTAGCCAGCCGCCTCGAACCGGTTCGCGTCCACGTTCTTGCGGACCTTGGCCGGGTCCCAGATGCGGCCGTTCATGGCGATGTAGGCCCCCGGCGGCAGCGATTGCACCGCACCGACCGCGCAGCCGATGTTGAACTCCGCGTCGGAGCCGCGGAAGCGTGCCGGGCTGAGCGCGCCGGTCAGCACGATGGTCTTGCCGTCCAGCGTGGACAGCACCTTCGCGGTTTCGACCATCGAATCGGTGCCGTGCGTGATCAGCACGTGCCGTGCCGGCTGCGCGGCGACCGTGGCGCGGATCAACTCGCGGTCTTCCGCAGTGATGTGCAGCGAGTCCTTGCGGATGATCGGGATCACCGTATAGCGGAACGCCACGCCAAGCTCGTCGAGCATGCGCCCGATCTGTGGATCGCCGATCTGGTAGTCCGACTTGTCGTCGAAGTAGATCTTGTCGATGGTGCCACCGGTGGTGACGATCAGCAGCTGATCCATTGCGATGCCGGCATGCGCGGGAAGTGTGCCGCGGATTCTAACCCTTGCCGTCGCTGCGCCGGCCGCCCATGCGCGACTGCAGTGCCGGCCAGCTGACCGAGAACACCACCGCCAGCGACAGCACGATCAAACCCCAGGCCTGCAGGCGCGTCGCCGCCTCGGACCAGGCCTCCATCACGCCGTGGCAGAACCACAGCAGGGCAAGCACGCCGGACCAGAAGCGCGAGAGCCGTCCGCCCAGCAGAACGCCGGGGGCGAGCAGCAGCGGTGGCAACACCAGTACCAGCCACGCGGCGAAGCGCTGTGCGTCGTCGCGGAACCACCATGCATACAGGGCGGCGATGGCGAGCAGCGCACCGCCCGGCACGACGCGAGACGCCGGAAAGCGATTCATGACAGCCGCGCCGCCAGCAGGGCGATGCGCTTGCCCAGCGCGCGAGCGAGCAGGGCCTCGTCATCGCTGGGGCTGGGGTCGTCGCGTGGACCGGCCACGTGGCTCGCGCCGTACGGCGTGCCGCCGGTGCGGGTGGACGACAGCACCGGCTCGGTGTAGGGAATCCCCGCCAGCACGCAGCCGTGGTGCAGCAGCGGCACCATCATCGACAGCAGGGTGCTCTCTTGGCCGCCGTGCATGGTGGCCGTGGACGTGAACACGGCCGCGGGCTTGCCCACCAGCGTCCCGCTGGCCCATTCGGCGCCCAGGCCATCGATGAAGTGCTTCAGTGGCGCGGCCATGTTGCCGAACCGGGTCGGGCTGCCGAGCAGCAGGCCGGCGCATTCGGCCAGGTCCCGTCGGGACACGTAAGGCGCGCCTTCTTCCGGCACCGGCGGTGCCGCGGTTTCGGTCACCGGGGCGACCGGTGGCACCGTGCGCAGGCGCGCCGCCATGCCGTCGACTTCGCCCACGCCCCGCGCGATCTGCCGCGCCAGCGCGGCGACCGAGCCGTTGCGGCTGTAGTACAGCACCAGGATGTCCGCCACCTGCACCTCGTCGTGATCGTCGCTCAGGCGCAAGGGTAAGGGCTGGCATGACGGTTTGACAGCGTGCGTTTGCTACGCTTCGCGCATGGAGCCGCTGGATACGTTCTACCACTGGAGCGAACGGATGCGAGACCGGGCGCGGATGCGCTCATTCGCACGCTTCCTCGCCCGACGGTTCCTCGATGACGATCTGTTCCAGGCCGCCGCCGCCCTGGCCTACACCACCATCTTCGCGCTGGTGCCGCTGGCCATCGTGGTCTTCGGCGTGCTGTCGGCCTTCCCGGTGTTCGAGGAGTGGAGCGAGCAGCTGACCGAGTACGTGTTCGCCAACTTCGTGCCCAATGCCGCGGGCCCGCTGAAGCAGAGCATCGGCAGCTTCGTCGACAACGCCGGCAAGCTGACCGTCGCCGGCGTGATCGCGCTGGTGGTGTCGCTGCTGATCACGCTCAACAGCATCGAATCGACCTTCAACCGCATCTGGCGGGTGTCGGCGGCGCGTCCGCAGATCGGCCGTTTCCTGGTGTACTGGACGGTGCTGACGCTGGGGGCGCTGATGGCGGCCGCATCGTTCGCACTGTCGGCGTGGATCTTCGCGCTTCCGCTGTTCAGCACCAGCGAAGGCGTGTGGGTGTCCAACCTTGCCCTGCGAACCACGCCGATCCTGGTGGAGCTGGGTGCGATCACCGTGATCTACCGGGTGGTGCCGCATCGCAACGTCGACTGGCGCCATGCGTTCGCCGGGGGGTTGCTGGCGACCTTCCTGCTGGAGTTGGCGAAGTGGGGCATCGGCATCTTCCTGGCCAGCTTCGACGGTTACCAGCGGCTTTACGGGGCGCTTGCGGCGCTGCCGATCCTGCTGATCTGGATCTACCTGTGCTGGATCGCGGTGCTGCTGGGGGCCTCGCTGGCGTCGGCGGTGTCCGCGTTCCGCTACCAGCCCGCGGCGATGCGCCTGCCGTTGGGCTATGAGCTGTATGGCCTGCTGCGCCTGCTGGGCCGCTTCTCCCGCGCGCGCGAGCGTGGCCTCGGCCTCACCACCTCGCAGATGATGGACGCCGAGCCGCTGCTCACCGATACCCTGCTGCACGAAATGCTGACGCAGCTGTCGATGATCAACCTGGTCAAGCGTGCCGAGAACGGCGAGTGGCTGCTGGCACGCGACCTGGATGGCCTGACCCTGGCCGAACTCTACGAAGCCTGCCGGTTGCGCATCCCGATCGCGGAAGCGCATCTTCCCTGTCGCGACGATGCCCTTGGCGCTGCCGCGATGAGCGCGCTGGACGACCTGCGCGTCCCGCTGCGCGACCTGCTCAAGCGCAACGTCGCCGACCTGTTCCCCGAAGGATCCCCGAGATGATTCGACATGCCGTCCTGCCATCCCTGCTGGTGGCCGCCGCCCTCCTGCTGGCTGCCTGCAAGCCGCCCGCCGATACGCCCGCCGCGCAGGCCGATGCCGCACCCGAGGCGCCGCTCGATGGTGTCGTGGACAGTGGGGACGGCGCCCCGGACCCGGGCGTGGAAGGCCGGCCCGAGGTGCCGACGCTGCGCATCGCGACCATCGATGGCGACGAGTACGACCTGGCGGATCGGCGCGGCAAGTGGGTGGTGGTCAATTTCTGGGCCACGTGGTGCTCCCCGTGCCTGAAGGAGATGCCGGAACTTTCCGCGCTCGATGCGATGCGCGAGCATGTCGAGGTGATCGGCCTGGCCTACGAGGAGATCGAACCCGAGGCCATGCGCGCGTTCCTGGAAAAGCACCCTGTCGTCTATCCGATCGCGATCCTCGACGTGTACGACCCGCCGGCGGATTTCGCCACGCCGCGCGGACTGCCGATGACCTACCTCATTGCGCCCGACGGGAAGGTGGCGCGCCAGTTCCTCGGACCGGTCACCGCGAAGGAGATCGAAACTGCGATCGCCAACAACGGCGGGCCGTCGGTCGAAGCCTGATGGCCGCAGCGTACTTCCTCGTCGAAGGCAGGGTGCAGGGCGTGTTCTTCCGTGCATCGACCCGTGCGCAGGCCGTGTCGCTTGGTTTGCGTGGCTGGGCGAAGAACCTGGCGGATGGTCGTGTCGAGGTGGTGGCCGCGGGCGATCCGCACGCGCTGGATGCACTGGCACAGTGGCTGGAAGACGGGCCCCCGTCCGCGCGCGTGGATGCAGTGGTGCGTGAGGATGCACCCGGGCTGGACGTGCCGGGCGGTTTCGAGATCCGCTGACGCGGCATCGCGGCCTTGGGGTGGAGGAGTGGATGGTGAACCGACGCGTGCGGCACTGGCTGTTGGCAGTTGCACTGGCGTTGATCTGCACGATCGGCATGGCGCAGGCGCAACCAGGGGGCGCGAGCGATGCGGTGGCGAAGGACACCCCGCTGCAGCACTTGCCCGCGCTGCGCGGCGACTATTTCCTGCATGCGTCCGCCGCCGTGGGACGCAGTTTCCACATCTACGTGCGGCTGCCGGAGGGCTACGATCCCGATGCGCCGCAGCGCTATCCGGTCGTCTATCTGCTGGACGGGGATTCGCTGTTCCCGATCCTCGCGGCGAACCACCTGTTCCTGACCTACGACGATGGGCTTCCCGAGGCCATCGTGGTCGGCATCGCCTACGGAGGCTTCGAGTCATCGGTCAACCGCCGCGGTTACGATTTTTCCGCACCAGCCGCCGATGCGCGCGAGGACCAGGGCGGTGCGGACCGCTTCCTGGCCTTGCTGCGCGAAGAACTGCTGCCGGAGGTCGAGCGCCGCTATGCCGCGGACCCGATGCGTCGCATCCTGTTCGGGCAGAGCCGTGGCGGGTATTTCGTGCTGTATTCGGCATTCGTCGCGCCTGACCTGTTCTGGGGGCGGATCGCCAGCAATCCCGCGTTCGACCCCGGGCGTGGGCGGTTCTTTGCGGCGCCCCCTGCAGCGGTGCGCGATGACCTGGGGCTGGTTGTCACCAGCGGCGCGCGGGACTGGCCCGCGCTGCGGGAATCGGCGCTGGCCTGGTTCGATGCCTGGCGGGATCGGCAGGATGCGCCCTGGGCGGTGCACCTGCACACGGTTCCGGACGGAACGCACGCTGCCGACAGCGTCAACAGCTATCGAGCGGGCATGGGCTGGCTGTTCGGCAAGCGCGACGGTGGCGCGCGCTGAAAGCGCCGGTCAGGGCGATAGTGTCTGCCGGACCCGCATCGCGCGCTGGGCTTCTTCTTCGTCCAGCGGAGGTGGTCGCGCCGTGGCGCCCTGCACCTGGTGCTTCCATCCGGGCAGTTTCGTGACCTGCTGCGCGGCCATCAGCAGCCCCTGGTTGATCGCGATGTGGACGATGCCGCCCCGCATGCCGATCTCTTCGAGGCTTGGCGGTTCACGCCAGTCGCGCTGGAAGCGGGTGGCGGCGTAGTCGACCGGATTCTCCAGCGCGAACGGGTCGGCGGGCGGCTCGTAGACGCCGATGACGCGCACCGTGCCGAGGTCGCCGGTCGCGGCCCCGTCCGTGCCGGCCTCGTTCGCCGGTGGGGCGTCCTGCGCGACCGCGTGCAGCGGCAGCGAGGCGATGAGCATGATCGATGCTGCGCGAACAGCGGGAGGGAAACGCGCGCTAGCCGGCATCGAAGGGTGTGATCGGCTTGAGCATGCCGTAGCGTTCCCTGGCGGGCTCGCCGGGCAGTGGCGGGAAGTCGAGGGTGTCTTGTTCCAGCCGCGTGTCGGGTAATCGGTCCAGCAGGTCGCGGAGCAGGGTCAGCCGGCCCAGCCGCTGGTCGTTGAAATCGACCAGCGTCCACGGCGCGAACGGCTTGTGCGTGGCTGCGAGCATCGCTTCGCGCGCAAGCGTGTAGTCGTCATAGCGCTTGCGCGCCTCCAGGTCGATGGGCGAGAGCTTCCAGCGCTTGAGCGGATCCTCGTTGCGTTCGGCGAAGCGCTGCTCCTGCTGCGCCTGGTCGCAGCACAGCCAGTACTTGAACAGCAGGATGCCGTCGTCGACCAGTTGCTTCTCGAAGATCGGCGCCTGTTCCAGGAACGCCTGCACCTGCGCGTCGGTGGCGAAGCCCATCACCCGCTCCACGCCGGCGCGGTTGTACCAGCTGCGGTCCAGCAGCACGATTTCGCCTGCCGCCGGCAGGTGCGGCACGTAACGCTGGAAATACCACTGGCCGGATTCGCGTTCGGTGGGTTTGGACAGCGCCACCACATGGCACTGCCGCGGATTGAGGCGCTGCGACACCGCACTGATCGCGCCGCCCTTGCCCGCGGTATCGCGGCCTTCGAATACCACCAGCAGCCGCTTGCCGGTGC
This sequence comes from Luteimonas aestuarii, assembly GCF_004357985.1. GTDB lineage: Bacteria > Pseudomonadota > Gammaproteobacteria > Xanthomonadales > Xanthomonadaceae > Luteimonas > Luteimonas aestuarii. The sequence goes on from NZ_SMTF01000015.1 coordinate 76,123, forward strand.
GCTGCAGCCAGCGCGCCAGCGCCTCCAGCTCCAGTTGCATGGGCTCCAGTGCGGCTTCGTAGTCCTTGCGCTTGATCGGCTTCATCGTGTCTTCCGTGGCTTGGCGGTGCCGGCCATGCTGCGCGACACCTCCAGCAGCGCACCCTGTTGCCGGGCATTGAGTGCGCGGTAGGCGGCCAGCAGCTCGTGCTCGCCTTTCGTCCGTGCCGGGTCGAGCGTGCTGGCCAGTTCCGCCAGCAAGGCGCCGGCGGGCACGCCGAAGGTGCGGGCGAGGGCGTCCAGTTGTTCCTTCGCCGGCAGTTTCTCGCCGCGCATCCACGCCGATACCGTGGCCACGCCCGCGCGCGGGATGGCGGTGGCGATGTCGGCGACGGTGAGGCCGCGTGACCTGGCGAGCAGGCGCAGGGTCTGGTCGATGCTCACGAGGCTTCCTTCAGGCGTGGCCGCAGGGTGGCGAGGTTGCAGGGCCGGGTACGCGCGTCGAGCTGCGCGCGGATGATCCTGTCCCACGCCGTGCGGCAGGCCGAGGTGGATCCCGGCAGCGCGAACAGGAAGGTCCCGTTGGCCAATCCCGCGAACGCGCGCGACTGCAGCGACGAGGTACCGATCTCCTCGAAGGAGACCGCGCGGAACAGCTCGCCGAAGCCGGGCATCTGCTTGTCCAGCAGCGGCAGCAGCGCCTCGGGCGTGGAATCGCGGCCGGTGAAGCCGGTGCCGCCGGTGACCAGGATGCCGTCCACGGCGGGATCGGCGATCCACTTCGAGACCAGCGCGCGCAGGGCGTAGCGGTCGTCGGGCAGCAGGGTGCGTTCGTGCAGGCGATGGCCTTCGGCCTGCAGCGCGTTGGCGAGGTGGTCGCCGGACGCATCGTCGGCCAGCGTGCGCGTGTCCGAGACGGTGAGGACGCAGAGGTGCAGCGGGATGAAGTCGGCATGTGCGCTCATGCCGCCAGTGTAGGGCGGGCCCCGGCCCGCCGCACCTGCCTGTTGCGTCAGCCAGGCGTCACTTCAATGCCAGCGAATACCACTGGGTATCGTCTTCCGACCAACCCGCGGCGCGATAGGTCGCGCGTGCCGCCTCGTTGCCGCGCCCGGTCTCGAGCGAAATCACGCCCGCACCGTCCTCGCGCGCGAAGCCGGCGGCGGCATCCAGCAGCGCCCGCGCCACGCCCTGGCGGCGCGTCGCTGGCAATACGAAAAGATCGTTGAGGATCCAGCTGCGCGCCATGCGCACCGACGAGAACGACGGATACAGCTGTGCGAAGCCGACGATGTCGCCGCCCTGTCGCGCCACGATCACCTTCGATTCGCCGAAGCGCAGGCGGTTGCGCAGCCAGTCGCGCGCGGCCTCGACGTCCGCCTGTTGCCCGTAGAACTGCCGGTAGGCGTCGAACAGCCGCGACAGCGCGTCGAGGTCGGCGGGCACGGCGTGGGCGATGGTGGCGGGCATGGTCAGGTTCCGTCGGTGAGTCGGGCGAGTTCGTCGGCCTGGTGTTCGCGCGAGAGGCGCTCGATCAGCGCATCGAGGTTGCCCTCCAGCACGTTGGGCAGGTCGTACAGGGTCAGGCCTTCGACGCGATGGTCGGTGATACGGCCCTGTGGGTAGTTGTAGGTGCGGATGCGCTGGCTGCGGTCGCCGCTGCCGACCTGCAGCTTGCGCGTCGCGGCGGTCGCGGCCGCGCGCTTCTCGGCCTCGGCTTCGGCCAGCATCGCCTTCAGCCGCTTCATCGCCTTGTCACGGTTGGCGTGCTGGCTGCGTTCGGTCTGGGATTCCACCACCACGCCGCTGGGCACGTGGGTGATGCGGATCGCCGAATCGGTCTTGTTGACGTGCTGGCCGCCGGCGCCGGACGAGCGGAAGGTATCGACCTTCAGGTCGGCGGGGTTGATCTCGATCGGTTCGCCGTCGTCCTCGACCGCGATGATCGCGACCGTCGCGGCGGAGGTATGGATGCGCCCCTGCGATTCGGTCTCCGGCACGCGCTGCACGCGATGGGTGCCGGATTCGAACTTCAGTTGCGCGTAGGCGCCCGTGCCCTCCACGCGCGCGATGATCTCGCGGTAACCACCATGCTCGCCGGGGTTGGCCGACTCCACCTCCACCCGCCAGCCCTGGCGTTCGGCGTGGCGGCTGTACATGCGGAACAGGTCGCCGGCGAAGATCGCCGCTTCGTCGCCGCCGGTACCGGCGCGGATCTCGAGGTACAGGCCGCCATCGTCGCGCGCGTCGCGCGGGACCAGCAGTGCCATCAGGGTGGCGTCGAGCGTCGCCAGCCGTGCCTGGCCGGCGGCCATTTCCTCGTCGGCCAGCGCACGCAACTCCGGGTCACCGCGCATCGCTTCGGCGGCGGCGAGGTCGTCGCGCGCCTGGCGTTCCCCGGCCAGCGCCACGGCCAGCGGTTCAAGCTGTGCGAACTCACGGGACAGGCTTCGGAACCGGTTGTTGTCGGCGGCAACGGCAGGATCGGCCAACAGCCGTTCCAGTTCGTCGCGGCGTTCGGCAAGGGCTTCGAGTTTGCGGCGCAGGGTGGGGAGCATGGGCGACTTCGGGAAGGAACGGACGGGAGGGTGCGGCGCAGATGGAGCGTCGCTACCCGAGCGTCGGATCCGTCGAGTCGTCGTCCTGCGAGGTGGCAGGCAGCAGCCGCGCAAGGCTGCGTGCGAAGGCATCGTCGCCGCCGCCCAGTGCGGCTTCACGCAAGGCGGCGGTGGGAGGGTGCAGCAGCCGGTTGGTGAGCGAGTGCGCCAAGGCTTCCAGCACGGCCTGCGGGTCCTGGCCTGCGGCCAGCTGCGCGCGTGCCCTGGCCAGCAGTTCGGCACGGGCGGCTTCGCCGTGCGCACGCAGGCGCTTGATCGGTTCGTTGCGCGCACCGGCGGCCAGCGCCTCGCTGTAGCGCGAGACCTGCAGGTCGACGATCGCCTCGGCATCGGCGGCGGCTTCGTGGCGGCCGCGGCGATTGTGCTCGACCGCGCGCTGCAGGTCGTCGACGGTGTAGACGAAGACGTCAGCGAGGTCGGCGACCTCCGGTGCGATGTCGCGCGGCACGGCAAGGTCCATCAGCAACATCGGCCGGTGCTTGCGCGCACGCATCGCGGCTTCGATCTGCGGCTTCGACAGGACCGGGTCGCGACTGGCCGTGGCGGAGAACACCACGTCCGCCAGGAACAGGTGGCGTTCGAGTTCATCCAGCGGCAATGCGACGGCGTTGTGTCGCGCAGCGAGTTCCTGCGCGTGCGCGTAGGTGCGGTTGGCGACCAGCAGTCGCTTCACCTTGGCCTGCGCAAGGTGGCGTGCGGCCAGTTCGATGGTCTCGCCGGCACCGATCAGCAGCACCACGGAATCCGAAGGCCGCGCGAACGACTCCTGCGCCAGCCGCACCGCCAGCGAGGCCACCGACACCGGGCTGTTGCCGATCCGGGTTTCGCTGCGCGCGCGCTTGGCGGTGACGAAGGCGTGCTGGAACAGGCGGTCGAGTTGCCCGCCCAGCGTGCCGGCGCCGCGCGCCATCGCCCAGGCCTGCTTCACCTGGCCGAGGATCTGCGGCTCGCCGAGCACCAGCGAATCCAGGCCGCTGGCGACGCGGAACAGGTGGCGCACGGCGGCATGGTCGCGGTGCAGGTAGAGATAGGCATGCAGGTCGCCATCGCCTTCGGGATGGGTGGCCAGCCAGTCGGCGAGCGCAGCGCCATCGCCCTCGGTGGAGGCGTAAAGCTCGGTACGGTTGCAGGTCGACAGCAGCGCCACCTCGCGCACACCTGGCAACGCGCGCACCGCCGCCAGTGCCCCCGGCACCGCGCTGTCGCCGAACGCGACGCGCTCGCGCAGGGCGACCGGCGCGGTCTGGTGATTGATGCCGATGGCGTGCAGGGTCATGGCTGGCGGGCGGCCCGGGCGGGAGGCAGGACGGCTTCCGGCCCGTTCAGGCGCTTGCGATAAGCTTCCGGTCGATCCCCCATTTTATGCCGCCCGTGCCGCAGATGCCCGCCCGCCGCCGTTCCTGTCGTGCCGCCCGCCTGGCCTTGCTGTTTGGATTGGCCGTGGCTCTACCCGCCTGGGCACAGCCTGCGCCGGACGATCCGCTGCGCGATGACGTGCTGGGTGCCACGATGGCCGGCGAGTACGCCGCGCAGGCGGGGCGGCTGGACGAGGCCATCGACTGGTACCTGGCGGCGGCAAGGGCGTCGGGCGATGACATCGCCCTCGCGGCGCACGCCACCCGACTGGCGCTGCTGGGCAACGACGATCGCCGCGCCGCGCAGGCGCTGGCGCTGTGGCAAGCGCGGGCGCCGCGTACGCTGGACATGCAGGCGGCCCAGGCCGCGCTGGCGATCCGGAACGGCCGCGTGCGTGATGCCCGGCGCACGCTCGAAACCATGCTGCAGGACCCGTCCGGCGCGGGCTGGCGCTTCCTTGGCCCGGTGCTCGCTGCGGCGCGGGATCCGGCGGTATCCGCGCGGGTCCTGCGACAACTGGTTGCCTCCGGCAGCGTGCCGGACAGCCTGCCGGCGTGGCTGTCCCTTGGCGAGATGGCCCAGCGCCTCGACCAGCCGGCGCTGGCCGACGAGATCGGGGCGCGCATCGTGCAACGCTTCCCGGGCGAACCGCGCGTCGCCCTGCTGCGGGCGCGGCAGTTGCGCCTGGCGGGCGACATCGACGGCGCACGCGCCATCCTGGTCGACACCCGCGATGCCGCTCGCCTCGTGCCCGAGCTGCGCTATGCGATTGCGATGGAATACGAGGCGCTCGACGAGCCGCTCTCGGCCGAGCAGGTGCTGGCGGAGGGGCCGCAGGATCCCCGCACCCAGGCGTTGCGCGCCTCGCTGCTGGCGCAGGGCGAGGACAAGGACGCATTGGGCGCGCTGTACGAGGAACTCAAGCGCGGCGCGGGCGATCCCAACCCGATGCAGCGCCTGCTGCTGGGCCAGGTGGCCGAGTACCTCGAGCATCACGGCGAGGCGCTGGACTGGTACCAGAGCGTGCCGGGGGGCGACCAGCGCTGGCAGGCGCGCCTGCGCGCCACCCGCATGTTGCACAAGCTCGAGCGCGGCGACGAGGCCTACGCCGCATTGCGTGCGCTGCAGAACGATGCGTCCGCCATCGAGGAGTTCCGTCGCGTCGCCTACCTGATGGAGGCCGAGCTGCGTGCCGAGGATGGGGATGTCGAAGGCGAGTACGACGCTTATACCCGCGGCTTGGCCGCCTGGCCTGACGAGCCGTCGCTGCTGTACTCCCGCGCACTGATGTGGGAGCGCCGCGACGACATCCCGCGCGCCGAGGCCGACCTGCGCATGATCCTGGTGGCCGATCCCGAGAACGTCGCCGCGCTCAATGCGCTGGGCTATACGCTGGCCGATCGCACCACGCGCTACGAGGAGGCGCTGGAGCTGATCGATCGCGCACGCATCGCAGAGCCGGACAATGCCGCGATCATCGATAGCTATGGCTGGGTGCTGTACCGCCTGGGCCGCAAGGAGGAGGCGCTGGTGCACCTGCGGCGCGCGTACACGATGCAGAAGGACGCCGAAATCGCCGCGCACGTCGCCGAGGTGCTGTGGGAACTGGGTCGCCGCGACGAGGCGCGCAAGTACTTCGACGAAGCGCGCAAGCTCGATCCCGACAACCGCTCGCTGCTGCGGGCGCTGGCGAATACCGGCGCATGAATCGGTTGTTTCCTCGTTTCGCCATCACGTGCGTCGTTGCGATGGCCCTGTCGGCCTGCGCGACGCAGCCGCGACGCCCCGCCGGCCCGGCCGACGAGGCGGCCGCGCGCATGCACGACCAGCAGCGCGCGGCGATCACCGGCTGGCAGCTGTCGGGCCGGCTTGCGGTGTCGAGCGGATCGCAGGGCGGAAGCGGGCGCATCGAGTGGTCGCAGGACGGGGATCGTTACGTCATTTCGCTGAGCGCGCCGGTCACGCGCCAGAGTTGGCGGCTGACCGGCGATCCGACGGGTGCACGGCTCGAGGGCGTGGAGGGCGGTCCGCTGGAAGGCGACGATTCCGAAAGAATGCTGCTGGCTGCGACCGGCTGGCGCATCCCGGTCCGGGCCATGGTGGCCTGGGTGCGGGGGATCGCGGCCAGCGAGGACATGGCCGCGCCAGCGCGCGTAGTGCATGGCGCCGACAACTTGCCGGCCAGCCTGGAGCAGCTTGGCTGGCGGATCGATTATCGCGACTGGCACCCTGCTGCGACGGACCGGCCGGCGCTGCCGCGCAGGATGGACGTGGTGGACGCGGCGCGCGGCGATGCCCGGGTGCGACTGATCGTCGACCAATGGCAGGTCACGCAGGCGCAGGCCGTGCAGCCCGGTATCGGAATCGAGATGCTCGACGCGGCGGGTGAGCTGGCGGCAGCGCTGGCCAGGCTGGACCTGGAGGATCCCGCCGCCGACCTGCGACGGCAGGTGGCCGGAGGTGACCTGCGCCCACTGGTGGTCTGCGGGTTCGCTTGCCTTGCCCCGGGCGATCCGGAGGGGGTGTTGCCCGAGGGCGAGGTCCGCATCCTCGATGGCAGCGGCGACGTGGTGCTGGGCGACCGGCACCTGCGGTTGAAGCACAAGGCCGAGGCCTATGCGCGGGCGTACAACCAGGCGCTGGTCGCCTGGCATACCGAGGCCGAGGGCGCGCCCGTCGCCCGGCCCGGACGCGTGGACTGAGATCGATGACGGCGGCAAGCGAGGGCGGCTGGACCACGTGGCCGGCGCCGGCCAAGCTGAACCTGTGCCTGCAGGTCGTGGGTCGCCGGGCCGACGGCTACCACCTGCTGCAGACCGTATTCAGGCTGCTCGATTGGGGCGATCGCATTCGTCTCCGGATTCGCAGCGATGGCATGATCGAGCGCGTTGGTGCCTCCGCGCCCGGCGTCCAGGCAAGCGACGACTTGACCATTCGTGCAGCCAAATTGCTGCAAGCATCTACAAATTGTGGGCAAGGTGCAGACATCTGCATCGAAAAGCATGTTCCCGCGGGAGGGGGGTTCGGCGGAGGCTCGTCGGACGCAGCCACAGTGCTGCGTGCGCTGGACCGGCTGTGGGGCCTCGATCTTGGCGACGAGCGACTGGCCGAGCTGGGGCTGGCGCTGGGCGCGGACGTGCCGGTGTTCGTGCGCGGGCGCAACGCCTGGGCCGAAGGCGTGGGTGAGCTGCTGGAGCCGCTGGACCTGCCTCCGGCCTGGTACGTGCTGGCCGACCCCGGTGTCCACGTGCCCACCGCGGCGCTGTTCCAAGCACCTGAATTGACGAGGAATGCTGCACCCGCGACAATATCCGACTTCGTTTCGGGTGCTCCGCTCGGCAATGCGTTCGAGCCGGTGCTGCGCTCCCGCGAACCGGCCGTCGAGGCCATGTTCGCGGCATTGTCGCAGGTCGGTTCGCCACGCCTGACCGGGTCGGGCAGCGGCTGCTTCGTCGAATTCGCCACGCGCGAGTCCGCCGAAGTCGCGCTTGCGACGTTGCCGGCCGGCGTGAACGCGTGGCTTGCGGCGGGCGTGGCGCGGTCGCCGCTGCTGGACGCACTCGACGCGAAGACGCTGTAGGGGCGTCGCCAAGCGGTTAAGGCACCAGGTTTTGATCCTGGCATGCGTAGGTTCGAATCCTTCCGCCCCTGCCACACACCATGCAACGTCTGCGCGGCATCCTTTGCGCAGCGCTGCCAACCGCACGGTCAGAGCGAAGCGGAGTCGTCGAAATGAAGGAAGATCGCAACCTGTTGATCTTCTCGGGCAATGCGAACAGGCCGCTGGCACAGGCGATCTGTCGCGAACTCGGGGTCAGGCAGGGCAAGGCGCTGGTGTCGACGTTCTCGGACGGCGAGGTCCAGGTCGAGATCGAGGAGAACGTGCGCCGGCAGGACGTGTTCGTGGTGCAGTCCACGTGCGCGCCCACCGCCGAGCACTTCATGGAGCTGATGGCGCTGGTCGATGCGCTCAAGCGCGCGTCGGCGTCCAGCGTCACCGCGGTGGTGCCGTACTTCGGCTACGCGCGGCAGGACCGTCGCCTGCGCTCGTCGCGGGTGCCGATCACGGCCAAGGTGGCGGCGAAGATGTTCGATGCGGTCGGGACCGACGGCGTGCTGACCGTGGACCTGCACGCCGACCAGATCCAGGGCTTCTTCGACATCCCGGTCGACAATGTGTATGCGTCGCCGCTGTTGCTCGCCGATGTCTGGCGCGCGCACGGCACCGACAACCTGATCGTGGTCTCGCCGGACGTCGGCGGCGTGGTGCGCGCCCGGGCGATCGCCAAGCGCCTCGACGACGCGGACCTGGCGATCATCGACAAGCGCCGTCCACGCGCCAACGTGGCCACGGTGATGAACATCATCGGCGACGTGCAGGGCAAGACCTGCGTGCTGGTGGACGACATCGTCGATACCGCCGGCACGTTGTGCGCGGCAGCCGCGGCGCTGAAGGCCGAGGGCGCGACCAAGGTGGTCGCGTACTGCACGCACCCGGTGCTGTCGGGTGCGGCGATCGACAACCTGAACAAGTCGCAGCTCGACGAGCTGGTGGTGACCGACACCATCCCGCTCTCCGAAGCCGCCAAGGCCTGCGGACGCATCCGCCAGCTCAGCGTCGCCGAGCTGCTGGCCGAAACCATCCGCCGGATCGCATTCGGCGAATCCGTCAGTTCGCTGTACCTGGACTGACACTTCCACTCACCTGGTCGCGGGTGAGTGTCATCGACCGCCGCGAGGCGGTTCCATTGCAAGCAAAGAGAGACAAGCAACATGGCAACGACACATGAAATCAAGGTCGAGCGCCGCGAAGACGAAGGGAAGGGTGCGAGCCGCCGCCTTCGTCACGCCGCCAAGATCCCCGCCATCGTCTACGGTGGCGAACTCAAGCCGGTCAGCATCCAGCTCGACCACGAAACCGTCTGGCTGGCCAGCCAGAACGAATGGTTCTATTCGTCGATCCTCGACCTGAGCCTGGGCGGCGACGTGCAGAAGGTCCTGCTGCGCGACATGCAGCGCCATCCGTACAAGCAGCTGATCATGCACCTGGACTTCCAGCGCGTGAACGACAACGAGACGCTGCGCACGTCGGTGCCGCTGCACTTCCTCAACGAGGACACCTCGCCCGCCGGCAAGTCCTCCGACGTGGTGGTGATGCACGAGCTCAACGAAGTGGAAGTCGAGTGCCTGCCGAAGGACCTGCCGGAGTACCTCGAGATCGACCTGGCGGCGTTGTCGGTCGGTGACATCGTGCACCTGTCGGACATCAAGCTGCCGAAGGGCGTCGAGATCCCGGCGCTGAAGCAGGGCAAGGAGCACGACGTGGCGGTGGTCATCGCCAAGCACGGCCAGGAAGACGTGGTCGAGGACGAAGCCGCCGAAGAGGGCGCCGAAGTCCCGGCCAGCAAGGTCGCGAAGGACGACGACAAGTAATCCGTGCCGGCCTGCGGCCCCGGAACGGAGCCGCGGGTCCGCATTCCTGCGATGGATGGATTGCGACTCATCGTCGGCCTGGGCAACCCGGGCCGGGAGCATGAACGGGACCGGCACAATGCCGGTTTCCGTTTTGTGGACACGCTTGCGGACAAGGCGGGTGTGCGTTTCGCCGTGGACGCCAAGCTGTTCGGCGAGGTGGCGAAGGTGGACGTGGCCGGTCGGGCGCTGTGGCTGCTGAAGCCGGCGACCTACATGAACCTCAGCGGCAAGTCGGTCATGGCCGCGCTGCGCTTCTGGAAGATCGAGCCGGAACAGGCGCTGCTGGCGCATGACGAGCTGGACCTGCCGCCGGGCGTGGCGCGCCTGAAGTTCGATGGCGGGCATGGCGGCCAGAACGGCCTGCGGGACACGATGAAACTGCTGGGGCATGGCCGGTTCCACCGGCTGCGCATCGGCATCGGCCACCCGGGGCACAAGGACCGCGTGACCGGATGGGTGCTGGGCAAGCCGGGCACGGATGACGAGATCATGATCGGACGCGCCATCGACGACGCGATCGACGTGCTGCCACTGGCGATGCAAGGCGATTTCAACGAAGCGATGAAGCGGTTGCACACGGGCAAGCCTTGATTCGTGATTGGTGATTGCCGGTTCTGCGAGGCGCGGCCTCGCTTCTTCGAATCGGCAATCACGAATCACCAACCCGGACTCCCATGGGCATCCAATGCGGCATCGTCGGCCTGCCGAACGTCGGCAAGTCGACCCTTTTCAACGCACTGACCAAGGCGGGCATCGCCGCGGCCAACTTCCCGTTCTGCACCATCGAGCCGAACGTGGGGGTGGTGCCGGTGCCCGACCCGCGGCTGGGTGCGCTGGCCAGCATCGTCAAGCCCGAGAAGGTGGTGCCGACGGCGGTCGAGTTCGTCGACATCGCCGGGCTGGTCGCGGGTGCCGCCAGCGGCGAAGGCCTGGGCAACAAGTTCCTGGCGCACATCCGCGAGGTGGACGCGATCACCCATGTGGTGCGCTGCTTCGAGAACGACGACGTGATCCATGTCGCCAACAAGGTCGACCCGATTGCCGACATCGAGACGATCGATACCGAGCTGGCGCTGGCCGACCTGGATTCGGTGGACAAGGCCATCGCGCGCTACGAGCGCGTGGCCAAAAGCGGCGACAAGGATGCCAAGGGCCGCATCGAGGTGCTGCAGAAGCTGCGTGCGGTGCTGGACGACGGCAAGCCGGCGCGTTCGGTGGCGCTGACGGACGAGGAACGCGTACTGGTGCGCGAACTGTTCCTACTGACCATGAAGCCGGTGCTGTACATCGCCAACGTGCTCGAGGACGGCTTCGAGAACAATCCGCACCTCGACGCCGTGCGCGCACGTGCCGCGGGCGAGGGTGCCGAAGTCGTGCCGGTGTCGGCGGCAATCGAGGAAGAACTGTCGCAGCTGGACGATGCCGACCGCGACGAGTTCCTCAAGGACCTCGGCCTCGAGGAGCCGGGCCTGAATCGCGTGATCCGTGCGGCCTACACGTTGCTCGGGCTGCAGACCTATTTCACCGCCGGGGTGAAGGAAGTGCGGGCCTGGACGGTGAAGGCCGGCGCGACCGCGCCGCAGGCCGCTGCGGTGATCCATACCGATTTCGAGAAGGGCTTCATCCGCGCCGAGACCATCGCCTACGACGACTACATCCGCCTCAAGGGCGAGGCCGGTGCGCGCGAAGCCGGTCGCCTGCGCCTGGAGGGCAAGGAGTACCGCGTGCAGGAAGGCGACGTGCTGCATTTCCGGTTCAACGTCTGAGGCCACCGGCATGAAACCTGCATCCGACACCATGGTGACGCCGTCGACGGGCCTGCGCGCACGCGTCGCGCTGTGGGTCGAATCCGCGGCGGTGCAGCGGTTCGTGATCGCAGTGATCGTGCTGAACGCCGCGATCCTGGGCATGGAAACCTCGCCGGCCCTGCGCGCGTCGATCGGTCCATGGCTGCTCCTGCTGGACCATGCCTGCCTGGCGATTTTCGTGGTGGAGCTGGCGTTGAAGCTGTGGGGCCATGGCCCGCGCTTCTTCCGCAGCGGCTGGAACGTGTTCGACCTGCTGGTCGTCGGAATCGCGCTGGTCCCGGCATCCGGTCCGTTCGCGGTGCTGCGGGTGCTGCGGGTGCTGCGGGTGCTGCGGCTGGCATCGATGATGCCGCAGCTGCGTTTCGTGGTGGAGGCGCTGCTGCGGGCGATCCCGGGCATCGGTGCCATCGCGGGGCTGATGATGATCCTGTTCTACGTGGCCGCGGTGGTGGCCACCGGCATGTTCGCCGCCAGTTTCCCGGACTGGTTCGGCAGCCTGGGCAAGTCGCTGTACACGCTGTTCCAGATCATGACCCTGGAAAGCTGGTCGATGGGCATCGTGCGCCCGGTCATGCAGGCCTATCCCTGGGCCTGGGCGTTCTTCGTGCCCTTCATCCTGCTGGCCACGTTCACCATGTTGAACCTGTTCATCGCCATCATCGTCAACACCATGCAGACCCTGCACGACGGGGAAGCGCCGTCCGGTGAGGGTGCCCAGGCGGGCGCAGTCGCGGCGCCGCTGGCCCCGGCCGCCAGCGTCGAGCAGGGGCAGGCCCTCGAGGCGCTGCGACATGAAATCCATCGGTTGCGGCAGGACGTGGCCGCCCTTCGTGCCCCCGTCGGGAACGAAGGTGGCGATGCGCGTTGACAGGGCCGCGGGCCGCCCTCAAAATAACGGGCTGTTTGACGGGTTTGCGACGACCGGAGGGATACCCAAGCGGCCAACGGGGGCAGACTGTAAATCTGCTGGCTTACGCCTTCGGTGGTTCGAATCCACCTCCCTCCACCAGTCCGCACACCTGCAAGCGTTCCGCCCGGTGCGGGAGTAGTTCAATGGTAGAACTGTAGCCTTCCAAGCTACTAGCGCGGGTTCGATTCCCGTCTCCCGCTCCACCATTGGTTGTTCCAGCATTGCAATTGGGCACCACGCACCACACATCACCGCTCACGTAGCTCAGTCGGTAGAGCACCTCCTTGGTAAGGAGGAGGTCGATGGTTCGATTCCATTCGTGAGCACCACCTTCGCCGCGCAAGCGGCACCCCGCAACAATCCAACCGATCCGAGACAGATAGCCATGGCAAAGGGTAAGTTCGAGCGCACCAAGCCCCACGTGAACGTGGGCACGATTGGCCACGTGGACCACGGCAAGACGACGCTGACGGCGGCGCTGACGAAGATCGGCGCGGAGCGTTT
>NZ_SMTF01000016.1 GCF_004357985.1 Luteimonas aestuarii
AGCACCAACGCCGACTTCCGACGTGCCGTCCAACGCTTAATCTCTTCTTCCATTACCGCGCTCATCTGTGCCTCCTTGGAAAGGTTACACCTGAGCAGGAAATCACTGGGTCATTACACAGCCACGGTACAGGGCGGGCCGAGCCGGAAGACAGGAGGGGACACATCGCACGGGATACATCGCGATCTGGCCGAAAAGGGCGTTTATTCTTCCTATACTTACAAATAGGAAATGGAGTTCAAAGACATCACTTAAACCAAACTGAAGTTTTCAATTTTGATAGAAACTTAGGACAGGTAATTGGTCTTAGAGGCAATGCAGCTACCAGAGCAACGCAACATTACTTAGCCCATCTTCATATGGATGATTTCTATGAGAGATTTAGGAATGCAGGGAAAATGCCATCGGTATTTAAGTATAATACAGAGTTATATAAATCATTAAGAAATGCTGGTATGGGGAGACTTACGAGTATTAGAGGTGTCTATAGTGCTTTAGGAGAACAATTAAGAAATGGAAAATATCCATGGAACAAAGTAGATAATATTAATGTTAGAAGAGTAGCGCATCATTAAATAAATTTAAATATGGGGCTTTTTTAAATATGGGGTTTTTAGATAATTTATTTGGAAAAAAAATCATTTTGACACCTGAAATGGAAATAATGGCTGAGAAAATGATTGAAAATGATTGGTTAAGAAACTGTGGCAAAACATCAGATTTTGAAACAAAATTTAAAACAGAGTTTGCAAATAGTATAGACGAAGTTGAAAAAAAACTTGCATATAAAAGAGATGTTAAAGGTTTTGTAACATTAGATAATTTATTTATTGAAGCAGGACGTCGAAATCAACTTTTTCTTTCACTAAATCATAAAAATCAATATGGAAGTGCTTGGAATAAGGCCACAGACGTCATTATTAAAGAATATATTTCAAACTACAAATTTGATTTTAATAAAATACAGGAAACATTTAATTCTAAAATTGGAGTTCAGACTGACCTATATTTACGTACAATTTTTGTAGAAACTTTACGAGAGATGTATTTTAGAGGTATTGTAGAAAATTATCCAACTTTTTTTACAGATGTTATTGATGTTTATTTAAAAGGAAATGTGATAATAGGTTGGTTAGGTAAATTTGGTTCCCACAATGTTCAAGTAAAAGAAATATTCCCAATTTTTCCGAATGAGGGAGTTTTAAACATTTGGTAATGTATCAGATTTGTTGGTAGAAAAATAAATTACTGAAAATCAAAATTTTGGTAACGTTTCAGATATGTTGGTAGAAAAATAAATTATTGAAAATTAAAATTTTACCGATATGAAAAATTAAAAAAGGAGTTCTTTGAAATGGTATTAACGGGGAGAAAAGGTGTCAGGGACAGTTTCCGACGCTTGTCTCTGCCTCTATCAGGATAGGGCGGATTCGAAGCGCTTGACGAATGTCGGCAGGGCCAACCCGCAAGCGGCGCAGTAGGCGCGTAGTTGCAATAGGTCCATGCGGCGCACGCCGCGTTCGACGTCACTGACATAGGACTGGACGCGTCCGAGCGCTCGGGAGAGCTCGGTCTGCGTAAGGCCGGCACTGGTACGCATGTCCCGCAACAGCTGAAGCAGGACTTGGTACTCAGCTTGATGGATGGACTTTGCGGGCATGCGGGTCGCATCGGCGAGGCCGCAGCTAACCTATATCGGCTTTCCGGATATCTGAAAAACGGATACGATCTTGTCTGGCGGACAGCAGGGTGCGGTGATTCCTGCTGGCGCGTCCTGCATATGTCGCCGACAAGGAGATGTCGAAGATGGCCCACCTCGATCAACTGAAAACCGTCGGCGATCGTCTGGCCGACGCGCCCACCCCACTCGAAACCCTGATCGATCGCCTGCAGGGCGGCGCGAGCAGCACGCTGGCAGATTCCGGCATTGCCCGCCTGGACAGTGGCAGCCTGGATCGGATCGCCGGATGCGCATCGCGCGAGCGCGAGGCTTGCGAGGCACGGATGGAGTGCCTGCTGGAACTGCTGGATGTCGCGTTGGCTGGCGACCGGGCGAATATTCCCGATGCACTGCTGCTGGCAACGACGCAACACGTGCTGCGGCTGCTGAAAGACGCGGGTCGCTGGCATCGACTGGCGGACAACGCTGCCTACTACCGCGACCGTCCCGCCGTGGCCGAACGCATCGCGTGGCATGAGGCGCAGGTACGGTGAAAAAGGAAAAGAGAAAAGATGTCAGGGAAAATTACCCAAGAATCCTGGGGGATTCTCCTACGCTGGCGCCGGCGCGAGGCTGATGCAGCCGAGGATGCGATTCGGTGATGCTGGACCATGGCCCGTCAACCGCGTTTCGACCTTGCAGCAGTGCCGCAGCATGCCAGCTTCATGCCTATGTGTTGATGAGCAATCATGTGCATCTGCTGTTGACGCCTGCCAGCGCCGGGGCGGTGTCGCGGCTGATGCATACGTTCGCGCGCAACTACACCGGGCTGTTCAACGGGCGCCCTGGTCGTAGGGGCACGTTGTGGGAAGGGCGGTTCAAGGCCTGCCTTGTCGACTCGGACCCGTGCTTCCCGGCGTGCAGCCGCTACATCGAGCACAATCCGGTGCGCGCTTGGATGGTGGCCAGGCCTGCCGACTATCCCTGGTCGAGCCATGGGGGAACGGCGGATACCGGAAGGATCCCCTGCTGGTCCCGCACCCCGAGTACCTGGCGCTGGGATCGGATCCGTCCGAGCGCGCGGGAATTGTCCCCGACACCATTTCTCCTTCCAGACACCATTTCTCCAGATTCCTTCATTTTCCTCCGAGTTGTCCCTTTCTCTCCGAAGCACTAGTTTGGCTGCTTATGAAAGTTCACGCGTCGCTAGTGCTTCTTCTTCTGCTGGGGCCAGTCCAGGCCGAGAGTATCCCTGTTCCGATTGTCACCTTTGACATGCCGCACGGGGGCTGCCGCCTGAGAGTCGATAGTGATGGCTCTGGATCGCTGGCCTATGGCGCGTTGCCTGCTTGGATCAAGGTGAAGCCAGGCACTTTTCTACCTGACGCTCTTGCTGGAGAGCTGCGAAGAGCGGTCATTCCGATATCCGACGGCGAGCATCCACGACCACCGGGCTCTGTACGGTTCCATGCCTCGGAAGAACTGGCCTGGTTCGGTGACAAGGAGTTGGCGCGGGTGAACTTCCGCAAGGCCTTGTCCAACACGGAAGCACTGCGGGGGACGGAGAAGGAAAGAGCGTCCGCTATCGAGGCAACCTGTGGCGAGGTATGACGTGGAAAAGGGGGCGGGCGAGAACCGGGCGATTGCCTCGCGAGGCCACGTCGTTCGCCAAAGCTCGACAAGTGACCTGACCCCGTTCGGCCCCGTCTCGACCGCGGCTAGGTCGGCGCGAATACCTTCGGCGCATTCTTCTCGCGCTTCTCGGCCCGCTTCTCCTTCATGGTCTTCGCCGGCTTCTTCTTCTGTTCCTTCTTCTGGTTCAGGCCCTTGGTCATTGGATCCTCCCGCGCCACCGGCGCTCTACTGCGGATGCAGTGGATCGGGGCAGTATGCGCCTGCGCGCCGACTAAAGGGGATGGAGGGGATCACACGGGACGGAGTGGCGTGACCCCGGATTCTTCGAGAAAAGCGGGGCCAGGCTGGAGTGTTCCGATTTGCCGCACCCAGCTCACCGGAACTGCGGTGGGGTCGTCATGGCTGGAATGACGTGACCGCCGACGATATCGTTGCGCCAACGTCCCCATATGTTCGCCATGCGGTGGGACGAGCGGGGTGGGTTCACTTGCCGCGACGCTTGGCTCGACGATGCGCCGATCGGGCGGAGGCAAACGCCGCGTCTTCGCTTCGACCATCGAGCGAAGGCGCTGGCATGCCGCAGCGGGCTGCGGCCCTGATCCGCGGGTGGGGCTCGATATCCGCGCTGCCTCTCGGTGCGGCAGGAAAATGAACCTGACCCCATTTTTCCAATCCATGCCGTGCTCGGCGCGTGCTTTCCGACCGACAAGGGATCCCGCATGAAAGGCGACTTCTCGCGACTGACTTTCGACCCCCGCAACCGTTTCAGCCAGGTGCTTCAGCAGCAGGGCCGCGTCATGCTGGATGCGGACGTCAATGAACAGGGCGCCATCCTGTTGCATCAGCTGCGCACGATGGCGCTGGACCTGTTCGGGTCGTACGCCGCGCCGGCGATGGCGCCAGGTTTCGGGCTCTCGTTGGCCAGCGCCGATGGCGTGCTGGCGCTGCGCATCGGCGCGGGACGCTACTACGTGCATGGCGTGCTGTGCGAGAACGAGGGCTGCGACTATCTCGACCAGCCGCACTTCACCCCGGGCGACGGGACGAACGACGAAGAAGATCCGCTCCGCCACTGGCTGGCCTCGACCGACCGCGACGGCGCGCGCTTCTGGATCTATCTCAAGGTGTGGGAACGCCATGTGACCCCGCTGGAGATGCCGCACCTGCACGAGGTTGCGCTGGCCGGCCCCGACACCTGCAGCCGCAGCCAGGTGGTCTGGCAGGTGCGCGCACTCGACATGGCCGCGGTGGAGGCGTCGCTGGCAGCGCGCCTGGAGGCCCTCGGGAACGTTCGGGCGCAGGCCGGGGATGCGGTGGAGGCCGTCCGCCTGCAGGCGTGGATCGACGCATTGCAGTCCGATCTTTCCCGACTGCGCGCGACGCCCGGCCAAGCCTGCGCGGCGCCGCTGCGCGTGTTCGATCGCGATGCACCGAAGATGGCCCTGCGACTGGCGCCGCCGGGGTTGGACGATCCCGGCGTCATCGGCCCGTCCGCGGGTTATCGCGGCCTCGGGAACCACTTGTACCGGATCGAGATCCATCGCCCCGGCCGCGCTGGCGCGGCGACATTCAAATGGTCGCGCGACAACGGCAGCGTGGTCACGCGCTGGCTTTCAGGAGGCGGCAGGCGCCTGCGCGTGGCGCGCACGGAGGGCTTCGCCGCAGGGCAGTGGGTGGAGCTGAGCGATGAAGTCGATGACCTGTGCTTTCGCCCGGGCAGCTTTTGCCAGCTCGCAGGGGTGGAGGGCGACGAACTCGTGCTGGCGTCGGATGCGCCACGGGCGGTAGGCGCAACGAGCAAGGTGCGGCGCTGGGACCAGCAGGCGCGCACGGGCCGGGTGCTAAGCGGGGGCGCCGTGCCGCTGGATGCTGCGTCCGGATCGGCAGCGGACTGGATCGACCTGGAGGACGGCGTGCAGGTGCGTTTCGACCTGGACGGCGAATACCGCACGGGCGATTACTGGCACGTGGCCATGCGGACCACCGGCGAGACCTGTTGGGAACGCGACGCCGACGGCGAGCCGCTGGCGCGGGCGCCACACGGACCACGCGTCCACTATGCGCCGCTGGGTTTCGTCGGCATGGATGACGCAGGCAATCCCGGCGTGGACATGCCCTGCCGTCGCGTCGTGGGCCCGATCGGCACCGGCGGCGATCAACCCGTGTAAGGCGGGCTTGGGCACGCCCTACGTCTACGTTCGCTGGGCGGGCCACGCCAGGCGCGCCGTATGCGGCATGCAGCCTTCGTAGGGTGGGCCCCGGCCCACCACAAAAGATGGGGCATGCCACCCTGGGCCATTCCCCACGATTCGTCAGGTCGAGGCCGAATGCCGCGGAGGCGGCTCAATAGCCGCGCTGCTTCTCGATGCGGCTGTCGAGGACCGTCTTGAGCTTGTTGCAAGCACCGCGGATCGCCTTCTCCATGTCCTCGTCGTCGTGGCTGACGCCGAGCGGGTCGTCGTTCTCCAGCCGGGCCTCGAGCGCGCAGCGCTTGTCGTCCGCGCCGCCCTTGGTGGAGTTGCTGTCCGACAGGAAGACCTCGATCCGGCTGATACGCGAGGAGAAGCGGCCCAGCGACTGCTCCAGCATTGCGGTGACGCGCGATTCCAGTGCATCCGTGCCATCGATGTGGTTGTCGGTGTTCAACTGGATCTGCAGCATGCGTTGTTACTCCGTTTCGATTCCACGCGCAGCGTACCGTTGCGTGGCGCGTCGGCCATGTGAAGCGGCGCTGGTGGAGTGGATGGCGGCGGGTGGGGTGTGGCGGGGGGCTTTGGGGTGGGTTAGGCGGGCTGGAGCCCGCCCTACGCCCGCCCTACGTCTTACACCCGCCTTACGCCTTCCACGCGTGCCACGCGAGCCGCGCATGGCTGCCTGCCGGAGCACCCATCGGTCGTAGGGTGGGCCCCGGCCCACCATGGGTTGTCTCCGCGGCGGGTCTCCTGACGCTGCAATGCGTGGTTAGCGCATGGCGGCGCGGTCATGCGCCTGGCATGTTCCGGGGATGCCGAACTATCGTCGCGTCCGCGTTCCCGGTGGCACGTACTTCTTCACGGTCGACCTGCTTGAGCGGCAACGCTGCTTGTTGGTGGAGCACATCGACCTGCTGCGAGATTCCTTCCGCGCCGCGCGTGCGGCGCGTCCGTTCGAGATCATCGCCATCGTGGTGCTGCCGGATCACTTGCACTGCGTGTGGCGTTTGCCGGACGGCGATGCCGACAATGCCAATCGCTGGGCGCAGATCAAATCCGGCTTCAGCCGCAGGCTGCCCGCCAGCGAACGTCGATCCGCGCGGCGGGTGGCCCGCCGTGAACGTGGCATCTGGCAACGCCGCTTCTGGGAGCATGTGATCCGGGACGATGACGACTTGCGTCATCACGTCGATTACATCCACTTCAATCCGGTCAAGCACGGGCATGTCGCACATGCCTGCGATTGGCTGCATTCGTCATTCCGACGGTGGGTCGCGATGGGTCATTACCCGATGGATTGGGCGGCTGGGACGTTCGGGGATGGCGGGCTTGAGCCCGCCCTACGGGTGGATTGGCGCGAGCGCGGGTGATTGACGGGGCCATCCATCCGCCGGGCGAACGCCGACCGGATTGCAGCTCAGGCGAAGAGCTCCGTCCGCTGCGTGGGCCACGCCTGCAGCCACGGTTCCACCTCTTCGGCGGGCATCGGCCGGGCGATCAGGTAGCCCTGTACGAGGTCGAAGCCGGCCTGTCGCAGGAAATCCAGGTCCGCGCGGTCCTCGACCCCTTCTGCCACGCTCACCAGTCGCAACTGGCGGGCCAGTCCCAGGCTGGTGCCCAGGATGGCCTGCAGGCCGGGGTGGCCGGCGGCGCCGTGGACGAAACCGCGATCGATCTTGATTTCCACCAGCGGCAGGTCGCGCAGGTTGGCCAGGCTGGAATAACCCGTGCCGAAATCGTCGATCGCCAATCCGACCTGCTTCAGCCGCAGCCGGGTCAGCACGTCGAGCTGCGCGGCGGGATTCTCCAGGACGCGGCTCTCGGTGATTTCAAGGATCAGCTGGTTCGCGGGCACGGCGGCCTCCGCCAGCTGCCGCGCCAGGGTGTCGGGGTAGTCGAGGGTGTCCAGGCACGCCAGTGAAATGTTCACCGCCACGTGCAGACGATGCCCTGCGGCGCGCCAGGCCGCGAGGTCCCGCAGCGCCGCGGACAGCACCACGTCCCCGAGTTTGCCGACGATGCCGGCCTCCTCGGCCATCGGGATGAAGGCGCCGGGGGCCACCAGGCCATCGACGGGATGGCGCCAGCGCACCAGCGCCTCCATGCCCACGACTTCGCCGGTGCGCAGGTCCACCTTGGGCTGGTAGCGGTTGACCAGCTGGCCGTCGGCGATCGCGTGCAACAGCTCGTCAGGGGTGTAGGCCGATGCGTTGGGTTCGGCTTGCCTTGGCGCCTCGGGCAGGGTGGCATCGAGGACTTGCCGCAGCGCGTCCGGATACACCGGCTTCTGCAGCGAACCCAGCACGTGCAGGCCGTGCGCGCGGGCCATCTGTTCGGCCGCCTGCAGCACGCGCTCTTCCTCGCCGCTCATCAGCACCAGGCCACCGCGATAGTCCAGCCGGACCAGGTGGCGGATGAACTCGATGCCGTCCATCTCCGGCATCTGCAGGTCGCAGAAGATCAATCCGATCAGGTCCGTCCCGGCCTCCAGCGTCTCCACGGCCTGCTTGGCCTGCTGGCACGCCACCGTGTCCATGAACCCCCTGTGCCGCAGGCCGAACGCCTTGAGCTGCAGGCCCATCAGCTTGAGCATGAAGGGGTCGTCGTCAAGGATCAGGATGTTCATTGGCTTGGTGCCCTCGAGTTGTGCATGCCGGCGCGCTAGATGGCGTCCGGTGACAACCCGACCTGCCTATCAATCCCCGCGGCACTTTGCCTGATCCACGCGGCTAAAGCTGTGTCGCGTGGCCCAAAAACCCGCCATCGAAGGAGCCTGTGGCGTTGGCGGAGTGGAGGGGACGGCAGCAAGGGCGGGGTGGGAGTGGCTTCGTTGCCGGGAGGACAATAGATGCCCGAACCACTGCCCACCCGACGCGAAGACGGGGCCGGGTTCACTTGCCACCGATCTTCGCTGGACGATGCAGGGACAACGGCGCCCGGTTCACTTGCCGTCAGTCGAAAAAACGAACCTGCCCCCGCGTATGGATCTGCCCATGAATGCCGCGGAGGCGTGTCTTCACGCGCCGTCCACGTAGTCCAATCCGGCCTGAAGGCACATCGGGCCAGCGAGGGGAACGCCGCTATATTTCCGACTCCCCCGAAGCAGGAGAACTGGAATGTCGCTCGACCAACAGCATCGGAAGATGGCAAGCCTGATCGGCGTGGCCCTCGTCGCCGCAGTGGCGCTTGGTGGCTGCGCCACCTACGACGAAGACTTCGCACGGATCAACACCCGCCTCGATTCGATCGACACGCGGGTGCAGGGTGCGGCCCAGAGTGCGGAATCGGCCAACCAGTCCGCGCAGCAGGCCAACCAACGGCTGGATGCGCTGGAAGGCCGCGTGCAGCAGATCGAATCGGCCCCGCGTCGCGTACCGCGCGGTTGATCTGACCGGACCAGGCCGGGACCTGGTGGCCCTTGCGGGTCACCGGTCCCGATGTTCGAACCGTTTTTCGAGGAGTCCTCCCATCGCTACATCCACACATCCTGCGATGCGGATCGTCCACGGAGCGCTCCTGCCGGCGTTGTTGTTCGCCAGCGTCGGCATCGCGAACGCCAGGGATGCCGCCACGCAACCGGTCGTCGCGGTCGACCAGCTTCCGCCAGGCCAGGAAGTCTCCAGTACGGTGACTGATCTGGCGGGCTGGGTCATCGCTTCCAACGACAGCCATGGCTATCCGTTCGCGGTCATGGACAAGGCCGCCGCGCAGATCCTGGTGTTCGGAGGCGACGGTCGGCTTCGCGGCGCGGCCCCCGGGTTGTTTGGCTCGGCGGTCGGCGACCATGCGGCGCCCGGCATCGCCGGCCTTGCGCTTCGCGAGATCCCGGGTCGCGATCGCACCACGCCTGCCGGTCGCTTCGTCGGCGGTTACGGCGAGTCGATCGATGCGGGACGCGTGCTGTGGGTGGACTACGACTCCGCGGTCTCCATGCACCCCACCGCGAGCGGCGTCCCGTCCGAGCGGCGCGACGAGCGCCTGGCATCCCCTACGCCAGACGACAACCGCGTCACCCACGGGTGCATCAACGTGTCTGACGAGTTCTATGAGCAGGTGGTCAAGCCGACGTTCGAGAGGGGTGGGGTGTTCTACATCCTGCCGGACGAGGCGTCGATCGACGACACCTTCCCGGAGTTCGCGCAAGGCCGCGCAAAGAGGTAAGGAAATTGAAGAGGACGGAGTGGAGTGCCCCCATTGGCCCCATTCCTACGCAGCCGAACGTTCCCGAAGCGCGTCCTTGAACAACTCCAGGGCGGTCGTGCCCTGCCGATCCGGGCAATGGAGGTGATAGCCGGCGAAAGGCGCGCACCAGTCCTCCAGCATGCGGACGAGACGCCCGGCGGCCACCGGTGCTGCGACCAGATCCTCCAGGATGTAGAGGATGCCGAGGCCACTGACCGCTGCCGCCACCAGCAAGTCGCCGTCGTTGAACACCGGCCCGCGGCCGGGTTTGACGGTCAGGGCCCGGCCGTTGCGCTCGAACGACCACGGCGACAGCTCGCCCTGCGCGTCGTGGTAGGCGGTAGGCGATGCAGCGATGCCTGGTGAGGCCAGCCGGTGCCATCGGCGCCGGATGTTCGCGCAGGTAGTCCGGCGCGGCCACGACCGCAACGCGAAGCCGCGGGCCGACGGGGAGGGCGATCATGTCCTGTTCCAATCGTTCACCGAGATGCCGGCGTCGTACCGGCCTGCCACGATGTCGGTCATCGCGTTATCCACGCACACCTCCACCTCGATGCCGGGGTAGCGCCGCAGGAAAGACGGCGGCATCGGCCACGGCACCGTGTCTGCGGCGTGCTTGCCGCTGGTGATGCGAAGGCTGCCGATGGCGGTGCCTCGCGCATGCGACAGCGCCAGGATCGTGTCGTCCAGGCCGACGAGTGCCGGTGATAGCGTCGCGAGCAGCCGCTCGCCGGCAGCGGTCGGCGCGACGCTGCGCGTCGTGCGCGTGAGCAGGGCGAAGCCGAGCTGGCCTTCAAGCCGCTTCATGGTCTGGCTCAACGCCGATTGGGTGACGCCGAGCCGCTTTGCGGCGCGCGTGAAGCTGCCGTCGGCGGCGATGGCGGCGAAGACGGCGAGATCGCCGAGTTGGTCCGGACGCACTGATGATCCTGGCTACTGGGGCCTATGACGCATGGCGTGGTTGTGCCGACCCGTGACCATGACAATTTCCCACATTCGTGGAAGCAACGTGGAGAACGCGATGGGCAGGAGATGGCTGGTGACCGGTGCGAGCCGGGGGCTTGGGCGTGAGATCGCCCGTGCGGCAGTGGATGCTGGCGACACCGTGATGGCAACAGCGCGGTCCGCCGATGCGGTGCGGAATGCCTTGGAAGGCGGTCACGATCGCCTGCACACCCTCGCGCTCGACATCACCGATGCCGATGCCGCGCATGCGGTTGCCGCCGAGACCGTCGCGCGGCTGGGTGCGATCGATGTGTTGGTGAACAATGCCGGCTATGCCGAGCTGGGCTTCTTCGAGACGATCGCCGACGCCGCGGTGCGGCGTCAGTTCGAGGTCAATCTGTTCGGCACGATGAACGTCGCGCGCGCGGTCGTGCCATACATGCGCCAACGCCGCTCCGGCCTCATCGTGACCATTTCGTCGGTCAGCGGTCTCGTGTCCAACGCCGGTGGCGCGGTCTATTCGGCGTCGAAGTTCGCGGTTGAAGGTTGGATGGAGGGCTTTTCGCAGGAGCTCGCACCGCTGGGCGTGCGCTCGCTGCTGGTCGAGCCGGGCATGCTGCGCACCGACTTCATGGACCAGACCTCGGCTCGTTTCGGCACGATCGACATCCCGGACTACGCAGAGGCCGTCGCGCAGTACCGCGCGTTCGTGGACGGCGCCAATGGTAACCAGCCGGGCGATCCGCAGCGCCTGGCTGCGCGGATCGTGGCACTGGCGTCGCAGGAGGATGTGCCCGCGCGGCTGGTGTTCGGCGACGACGCCCGGCAGCGGGCCGGCGCGAAACTCGACCAGCTGCGGGTGGAGGTTGCTGCGGAGTAAAGGGGACGGAGGTCATCAAGCGGATCTCATTCGCTCCGTCCCGTCTTATGCTCGGAGTGTGCCCATTCCGCAGGCCATGACTCCCGCCACGTGCGCGGGCATGATC
Organism: Luteimonas aestuarii; assembly: GCF_004357985.1. Taxonomy (GTDB): domain Bacteria; phylum Pseudomonadota; class Gammaproteobacteria; order Xanthomonadales; family Xanthomonadaceae; genus Luteimonas; species Luteimonas aestuarii. Next base: position 11,601 of record NZ_SMTF01000016.1, read on the forward strand.
TCCGGGGTGGAATCTGCGTTCACCGCCCGGAGTTCCGACATGCACCGCATCCGCTTGCTCGCCACCGCATTCGGCGCCGCTACTTTGCTGCCGCTGGCGGCGATTGCCGCACCTGACTGGCCCGACCACTTGCGCGATGACGCCACCGCGTTCCACGCCGCGGTGCAGGCCAGCCACCCCGGCCCGGTGGATCCCGCGAATCCGCAGTTCGCCGCGCACCTCGATGCCGGCCTTGCCCGTGCCCTGGCGCGCGCGGACGGCGTGACCGACTTCGCCGGTTACTGGTGGGCGATGCGCGAGTTCCAGGCCGGTTTCGACGATGGCCATGTCCAGCTCTCGACCAACGACGGCGCGCCGGAGCTGCCCACGCGCTGGCCCGGCTTCCTGACGCGCTGGTCGGGCACGGCGCATGTGGTTGCCACGCGGCTGGATGCGCCGGACCTGCCGCCGGTGGGCGCGCGCCTGGTGGCCTGCGACGGCATCGCCGCCGAAGCCCTGGCGGCGGATCGCATCGGACGCGTCCGCGGCCGCTGGCATCTCGAGGCGCAGCGGGTCAGCCATGGCGGCCGCCTGTTCCTGGATGCCGGCGATCCCTGGGCGCCACCGCCCTCGCATTGCCGCTTCGCGTACGCCGGGCGCGAGAAGGATGTCGCATTGACCTGGCGCACGCTGGATAACGAGACGCTGTCGACCCACTTCGCCGCCACCCGTGCGCTGCACGGCACCACCACGGGCGTGCGCACGCCAACCGCCGGCCAGCTGTGGATTGCAGCCGCAAGCTTCGATGCCGATGCCGATGCCGACGCGCTGAATACGCTGCTGCGCGCACTCGACGACACGGCGCGAGTGGGGGATGCGCGGCAGGTCGTACTCGACCTGCGCGGCAACGGCGGCGGCTCCTCGCACTGGAGCCGCGAGATCGCGCGCCGGTTGTGGGGCGATGCCGCGCTCGCTGCGCTGCCGCCGACCGAAAGCCGGGTCGACTGGCGCGTGGATGCGGCCAACCTCGAGGCAATCCGCGAGTTCGGCGGCATGCTGCGCGCGCAGCCGGACCCGGATGCCGAACTGCTGCATTGGGTGGAGGTGATCGATCGCGGCATGTCCGAAGCGCTCGCGCGCGGCGACGAACTCTGGCGGCATCCGGTCGATGCCGAGAAAGCTGCCGCGCAGGTCGACGCGCGTCCGCGTGCGCTCGGCACTGGCGTACCGGTGTACGTGCTGGCCGACGCCGGCTGCGCCTCGGCGTGCCTGGATGCGCTGGACCTGTGGCTGCCCCTCGGTGCCATCCACGTCGGTGGCGAAACCTCGGCCGATACCGTGTACATGGATATCCGCCAGCAGCCGCTTCCCAGCGGCCTGGCGACCGCGTCGATCCCGATGAAGGTCTATCGCGGACGCAGTCGCGGCCACAACGAGCCGTACCGGCCCACGCATGCCTGGACGGGTGACTTCGCCGATGAGTCTGCGTTGTCGGCATGGATCGCCGGTCTGGCCAAGACGGCACCGGAGGCCGGCGCCCGGTAAGCGGGGGGTCTCGACACAATGCGGATGGCCGGGGACTGGAATTGAGGGCGTGGAGTGCCCGCATTCCCCCCGCGTCAGTTCGAACGCAGCAGCGCGATTGCGCCCGGCATCATGCCCAGGCTGCCGAAGCCCGCAACGAGGCCTTCGGCATTGGCGATCAGGCCGGCGAACCCGCCTTGCCGCCAGGACGACCAGGCCAGGCCGCCCACGACCACCGCCATGATCGCCGCAGGGACGACGATCCAACCTGCCCCCATCTGCTTCCCTGCCGAACGCGAACCCCTGCGCGAGCGGTTGCGCAAGCGGCGCAGTGGCGCCGGTTGCGATGCCGGTGGCGCAAGGGCCGGGGAGCACGTGAACGCCGGCCCGCGAATGCGAATTCCAGGCCGATGGCCCGATTCCTATCCTGTTGGCATCGCATCCATCGCATGGAGGAACCCATGTGCAACGGCTCCCGTACACGCCACTGGAGGGTCGTCGCGGTACTGTCCGGCGCGTTGATCCTCGGTGGGTGTGCATTCTCCGCCGGCCACGGCAACCCGGAAAACACGCCGCGCTTCCCCGCACTGCCAGCGTCCACGCCACCGGCCGACTTGCAGACACTGCGAATCGTTGCCGCGGCGGAGGACTTCCTTGCCACGCTCACGGCCCGGCAACGCGCAGCGATCCTGTTCGCTTTCGACGATCGCGCGCAGCGTGCACGCTGGTCCAACCTGCCGGAGGGCCTGTTCGAGCGGCGCGGCTTGCGTTGGGCGGAGCTGACTGCGGAGCAACGAGCCGCGCTGCGCGACGTGCTGACCAACGTACTGAGTCCGAAGGGCCTTGCTGTGGTCGACGCCATCCTCGCCGCGGACGACCTTCTGGACGACTCGGGGCCGATAGACCGCTTCGTCGATCGCCTGTGGGGGATCCGGCGCGGCAGCGACTGGTATTACGTTTCGTTCCTTGGCGAACCTGCCGCAGACCGGCCCTGGATGCTGCAGTTCGGCGGCCACCACCTCGCCATCAACGCCACCGTGGTGGGGCCGCATGTCACGCTTGCGCCGATGTTGACCGGCGCCGAGCCAGTCCGCTTCGTCGCGAATGGAAGGACGTTCGACATCTTCGGCGAGGAAACCGCCGCGGCGACGCTGCTGATGGACAGCCTGAGCGAGGTGCAGCGCGACAGGGCGGTCGTGGGCGCGCGCCGGCCCACCGACCTGGCGTTGGGATCGGGCCGCGACGGCACGCGCCTGCCTGCCGTCGGTCTGCCGGCAAGCGCAATGCACGCCGCGCAGAAGGCGGTGCTGTTCGCGTTGATCGAAGCGCGGATGGGCCTGCTGAACGCCGACGACCTCGCGCCGAAGCTTGGGCAAGTGCGGGAAGACCTCGACGAAATCCACTTCGCGTGGTTCGGTCCCCAGCCGGACGCAGGCACAGGGTACTGGCGCATCACCGGCCCGCGGCTGTTCATCGAATTCTCGCCGCAGACGCGCGGCGGCGATCCGTCCAACCATGTGCATGCCATCTACCGCGAATTCGGTCAGGACTATGGCGCGGCGTGGCTGGAGGCGGAATGAGCATCGAGGCCGCCGGCCCTATCGGGCGTGCGCCGGACCCGTTCGATGTAACCGCACAACATGTCGGCCAGCTCCGCGGCGAACGCTTCGATCTCGTCACCGGAGCGCCGGCGCCGCGAGAAATCCTTGCCCACCGCCGCCAGCGTGGTCGATACCAGTGCGCTGGCGGATGCGCGCCTGGCTTCCGCCGCGTCGGGCAGTGCTTCGACCATGAAGTGCCGGAAGGCTTCCCGTTCCGCGGCCCGCGCCGTCGTAGCTTCCGGTGCCTGGCGATAGCGCGGTGCGGCATCGCCCAACGCTTCGCGCACCTGCGCTTCCTCGCATTCGGAGGCGACGAACGCATGCACCAGCGACCGCAGCCGCGCCAGCGGAGACGCGTGACGGTCCTCGAGGATGGCGCGCAGCGCCAGCGATGTCCGCGCCCACTCGTCGCTCTGCAGGCGGAACAGGATGGCCGCCTTGTTCGGGAAATACTGGTAGAGCGAACCGACGCTCACGCCCGCCCGCTCGGCGACACGCGTGGTGGTGAAACGGTCCGCACCCTCGGTCGCCAGCACCTGTACCGCGGCCTCGAGGATCGCGTCCACCAGCCCGCTCGAACGCGCTTGTCTGGGCCGCTTGCGCGAAGAGACATCCGGTTGCGGGCTGGAAGGCATGCGATGACGGGTGCCAGTCGGTACTGCACGCATTCTACCGGCGAGACTGCGGTTGGTTCGTTTCCCGCGGATGAAAGCGGGTCGGGGTCACTTGTCGCCCAACATGCGGATCAACACGGCCTCCGATGATCAGCCTGCCTGTCGGCGAGCCATCCGACGTCGTAACAGGCTCAAGCCAGCCCGGCCCCATTCGGCTCCAGACGGCCGCCGTGCCCGTCCCGCCGCCGACGGTCAGTTCGAACGCAGCAGCGCGATTGCGCCCAGCATCATGCCCAGGATGCTGAAGCCCGCAACGAGGCCTTCGGCATTGGCGATCAGGCCGGCGAATCCGCCTTGCCGCCAGGACGACCAGACCAGGCCGCCCATGACCACCGCCATGATCGCCGCAAGGACGACGATCCAGGCCACCGACCGGGGACGATGCGGATCCCGGCCCCGGATCCAGCCGCGCAGCCAGAGCATGAAAACGCCGACGAGGCCGGCCAGCCACAGCAGCAGCCACAGCGGGTGGCCATCCTGCTGCGCCCGGTCGGCGGCGAGTGGCAGCAGCGACGCCATGAAGACGATCACGACCACCAACAGGATGAGGATGCGGACCGTGCCGCTGATCCAGCCCGGTACGCGGGCCACCAGTTCAGCGCCCGTGAGTTCAGGATTGCGTGTCCCGCTACGCGTGTCGTGCCCAGGTTCGATCTGTTTGTCGTTCATCACTGGATGGTAGCAAGCGCGGGATCAGGTTCGCTTGCATCGCTTCGGCGATGCGACCAGAAGAGGCGGGCGGCGTCGGTTGCATCGGCGGGAAACGGGGCGGGGTTCACTTTTCCCGCCAGGATCAACCTGCGGAAATCAACTTGCCTCGATGCCTCTGGTGTCCCGCGCTATATTCTTCCGCTGCCGCCAGCAGGCCCGGACACGTGAAGCCCACCATCGTCAATCTCGTCACGCCGCATCTGTTGAAGATCGTCGACCTGGCCAACCAGGCCGAGACCGGCGCCAACATCCAATGGCACCTGCGCGATACGGTGGCCAACACGGTCGACGCGCTGGCGCACCAGTACAACGCCCGCGACCTGGTCACCAGTTACATCGAGGGACTGGAAGCCGCCGCCCGGGACACGGGACGGGCCCGCGGACCCTTCGCCCGTACCCTGCAGGAGGCCGCGGCCCAGGCCGGGCGCGAACTGGACAGGCTGTAGCGCCTGGCGCATGCAGCGTGGATTGAAGCGGCGGGGTTCGTCCCGTCCAGTCCGTTCCGGAAACACGCGCGGGAACGTCAACGCTGCCCGGGTGTTCGCCGCGCTACGGATTGTCCAGTGCGTCGAGGACGGCGTTGGCGATGTCCTGCACGACGGGGTTGCCGATGCGCATGGTTTCGTCGTAGCCATCGGACGTGGTGACTTCGGCCAGGACGGCGACGATGGTCTCGTGGCCGGGCACCAGGAAGTAGCCCACGTCGTGGGTGACCGTGCCGGTTTCGCCGGTCTTGTGGGCGATGCGCGAGGTGTCGGGCAGGGCGCCGAACTTGGTGTCCACTTCCTGGGCCAGCATCCAGTCCAGCACCTGGCGCCGCGACTGCTCGTTGAGCAGGTCGCCTATGTAGATGGCGTGCAGCAGGGAAAGCGTGTCTGCCGTATCGATCGCGTTGGCCGGTTCGCCGATCTTCTCGCCGGGGAACATCTGGCGGTTGAAGCGCATGGTCTGCAGGCCGAGGTCGTCCAGCAGGGCCTGCACGGTCGGCAGCCCCACGTAGTACAGCAGCACGTTGGTCGCGGTGTTGTCGCTCAGCACCACCATGCGCCGCGCCACGTCGCGGACGGTGGTGGTGAAGGGCATGGCCTGCCGCTGCAGGTCGCCGGCGCCGCCGACCACCATGTAGGGCGAAATGCCGATCGGGGCGTCGAGGTTGAGCAGGCCGCGGTCGGCCTGTCGCATCACCGTGGCCAGCAGCGCCAGCTTGATGGTGCTGGCCGGGTTGTAACTGTCGGTCGAACCGATAATGCGCTGCGCGCCATCCGACCGGGAGACATCGGCAAGCCCCACTGACACGCGGATGCCGCGTTGTCCGGCCTCGTCCACGAGCGGTTGCACGGCGTCGGCGGCGCGCTCGATCGCCGGGCGTGGGTGGCCAGCCATCGCGGGCGCGGAAGCGGCCAGTGCCGCAATCAACAGCAGGGCGGTGGGTGCTTTCATGCCTGTTCTCCCCGGGCGGATCGCCATTCTAGCCAGCGTGGCCTGCGCCATGCGCGGCACGCCACTGGAAGGCGTGGCCCTGGCTGCGCCTTTTTCCATGCGTGCCGAATGCATCGTTTCGTCCCGGGTTGATCCGGGCCGAGCATCCGTTGCAAAGTGGAGCGATGTCTTCGGCCGATGATCCGAAAACTGCAAGGCAGCCGCAGCCGCCATCGCACGCGATGGTGGGCACCTGGCGGCTGGTGTCCTACGACGTGGAAGTGGCGTCGACCGGCGAACGTTTCCCGGCGATGGGCGAGCGTCCCACGGGCTACACCATCTTCAGTGGAGAAGGTCGCGTGTGGTTCATGCTGACCGGCGATGGCCGCCAGCCTGGCGACAGCGACCGCGATCGTGCGCAGTTGCTGGAGACACTGATCGCCTACAGCGGCCGCTACCGGATCGAAGGCGACGTCTGGGTGACTGCGGTCGACGTGGCCTGGAACCCGGCCTGGGTGGGCACCGAGCAGCGCCGGCAGTTCGCGCTGGACGGCGATCGCCTGCAGGTGCGTACCCCCTGGCGGGTGATGCCGAACTGGGCCGACAAGGGCGAAACGCGTAGCATCATCACCTTCGAACGTGCCGTGGAAGGGTGAGCGCGGCTGCGGAGTGCCAGAATGCGGGCCCAGCCATTGCAATGCAGGATGACGATGTTCCTACGGATGTTTTTTGTTGCGTTCTGCCTGTGTTGTGCGCATACCGTGGCTGCCGCGCCGGTGTTCGATGTGCATGTCCATTTGCGCGAGGGCGACAACGCCTGGCGTGAGTACCGTGACCGCGTGCGGGACGCGGGCCTGGAGCTGTCGGGTGCGGGCGTCATGTGGTTCGGGGGCCCGCACCAGGCCCGGCAGGGCGCGGTCGACGAGATCCGCGCCGGCAACGACCGCGTCATCGCATTGGCGGCGGAACATCCCGAGGTGGTGGCCATCGCCACGGTGCATCCCTACGACGGCGCCGCCGCGCTGGATGAGCTGGCGCGCGTCGCCGCGGCCGGCGTGAAAGTGCTGAAGATCCATGCCCACACCCAAGGCTTCGACGTGTCCGACGCCCGTGTGGAGACGCTGGTGCGTCGTGCCGGCGAACTCGGCCTCGTCGTGCTGACGGACAATGCCAACATCCTGCCCGGCGACACCGAGAAGCTGTTCAACCTGGTGGTGCGCGTGCCCGGCACCCGGTTCGTGCTTGCCCACATCGGCGGGCTGAACTTCCGTTTCTGGAACGTCCTGTCGCTGGCACGCACGGCCGACGGTTTCGGCATGGACAACCTGTACTTCGATATCTCCGCCACCGTGCTGGCCGTGGCCGATTCGCCGATCGAAGCCGAATTCGTCTGGACACTGCGCAACGTCGGCATCGACCACGTGCTGCTGGGATCGGATTATCCGCAAATCGGGCTGGGCGAGACGGTGGACGCGTTGGAACGCCTGGACCTGACCGATGAGGAGAAGGCGAAGATCCGCTCGGGCAACGCACGCAAGCTGTTCGGGCGATGAGGTTCGCCGGGGGCGGGTCGACCCTGCCCATCGGCACGGGAGGGCACCGTGTACGCATGCGATAGCCAGGCGCAGTCGCAACGCGCGTTCCGTATGCGTGCGAATGACGGGTTTCGTCGAGAGCGCCGCTACTGCCGCTTGATCTCCAGCAGCTCTACCTCGAACACCAGCGACGCACCCGGCGGAATGGCGCGGCCAGCGCCTTGCGCGCCGTAACCCAGCCAAGCCGGGATGTGCAGTTCGCGCGTGCCGCCAGGCTGCATGCCGGCCACGCCTTCGTCCCAGCCACGGATCACGCGGCCCGCGCCCAACGGGAACGTGAAGGGCTGGCCGCGGTCGCGCGAGCTGTCGAACTTCGTGCCGCGCTTGTCCGGCGCGTTCTCGTCGTACAACCAGCCGGTGTAGTGCACGCTGACTTCGTCACCGGCCACTGCGGGCTCGCCTGCACCGGTGGTCATGTCGATGCGCTGCAGTTCCGCCACGTCTCCGCCGGTGTAGGGCGGTGGGCCACCGCAAGCGGCCAGCAGCAGGAAGGAAAGCAGGGCGACGTGGCGCGACGGGCGATGGGGCATGGCAGGCAATGCGATCGACGGGACGGACAGGGTAGCCGCAGTCAGCGCGTCGAGCGCTGAGCTGGCCGGCCGGCCGCCTGGTTCCTGCCAGTCTGGCCGCATACTGCGCGCGTCGCTGCTTCAACCAGCCCACCTCCACGTGAAGTCCGCCATGCGATACCTGTCCGTGCCATGCCTGTTCGCCTTGCTTCCGTTCGCGGCACTTGCGGCGGAGCCACCGCCGCATTCCGTGCCATCACGCGCTGCACTGGAAGCGGAAGTCGCCCGCGTCATGGAGGCCACCTCGGCGCAGGGCCTCGCCATCGCGGTGATCGACGATGGACGGGTGGTGCACGTGTCCGCGCACGGCAAGCGCAACGCGGCAGGCGATCCTTTGCAGGTGGACACCATCATGTATGGCGCGTCCTTGACCAAGGCGGTATTCGCCTACACGGTCATGCAACTGGACGAGGAGGGCGTGATCGACCTGGATCGTCCCATCGGCGGATACTTTCCCGAGCCGCTGACCGACTATCCCGTGGTGCCCGGATACGGGCCATGGCCAGACCTTGCCGACGACGAGCGCTGGAAGGCGATCACCGCCCGCATCCTGTTGACGCACAGTGCCGGTTTCGCCAATTTCGCTTTCCTCGAACCGGACGGCAAGCTGCGCATCCATTTCGATCCGGGCACGCGCTATGCGTATTCGGGCGAAGGCCTGATCCTGCTGCAGTATGTACTGGAACGCGGACTGGGCCTCGACCTGGGGCAGGAGATGCAGCGCCGCGTGTTCGATCGTTTCGGAATGCCGCGCACCAACATGACGTGGCGGGAAGATTTTGCCGGCAACCTTGCCGATGGCTGGACCGTGGACGGGCAGGTGGAGCCGCACGATGCACGCAGCCGGGTGCGTGCGGCCGGGTCGATGGACACCACGATCGCCGACATGGCGAATTTCGCCGCGGCATACATCAACGGCGAAGGCCTGTCCGCGCAGGGTGCCGAGGCGCTGACGTCGGCGCAACTCGCGATTTCCACCGCCTCGCAGTTCCCCAGCCTGCAGGCGGAAATCCCCGCGTCGGAGCGGCGCGCAGACCTCGCCTCCGGGCTGGGGGTGGTGGTTTTCGATGGACCGCAGGGGGCCGGCTTCTTCAAAGGCGGCCACAACGACTCGACCGGCAATACCTGGGTCTGCGTCAAGGCACGCAAGCGTTGTGTCGTGATCCTGTCGAATGACGTGCGCGCCGAGCGGGCTTTCCCACGCCTGGTGGCCTTCGCGCTGGGCGACACGGGCGTGCCGTGGGCGTGGGAATACGGCCAGCAGGCGTTCCTCCCGCGCGACTGATTCACGCCACAGACTCAAGGGTGCGTTGCCGCGGCAGTCCTGGAGACCCAGCGCGTTGGCGTGGCGATGAGGGCCGGCGCGTCGGATCAACGGGGCGAGGTGCGCGCGCGTCCACGCATCGCCAGGCCCGCCCAGAATCCCCAGCCGTGCAGCACGGCCACGCACAGCGCCACCAACGTCCAGGCCACATCGAGCTGCAGGTAGATGTTCGACACGCGGTTGAGCCAGGCCCAGTCGGTGCGGCGCATGACGAGGTTGCCTTCGCCGAGTGCGTGGTGCACCACGCGGTCGATCGATGGCGAACCCCAGCCGCCGTGCTGCATCAGGCCGGCAAGGCCCAGCACCACGCACGCGGCTACAGCCACGCCAAGCGCGCCACCCAGCCACGGCAGCGCATCGCCCACGCGGCGCATGCGTGGCCAGAGCTGCACGGCACCAAGGCTCCAGGCCAGTGCAAGCAGGACGAAGAGGAACAGCAAGGCCATCCGGACGAGTCCTGTGACGGGATCGCGCACAGCATGGCAAGGCATGGCGTGAGGCGCGATGAACGCCTCGTTCGCCAGTGGTGTGCAATCGGCCGGACGAACGCAAGCGTCGTAGGGTCTTCGCCTTGTCGATTGCGGTTTGCCCACGGTGCCGACGGATGGCCTCACTCGAGCGCAGTGCCGTCGGTGAATACCTTGTGTTGCGCCGCATAGGCGTGCCGGAAGGCGGGACGCGCCTCACCCCGGTCGACGTAGGCGGCAAGGTTGGGGAATTCCGCGAGGATGCGCGTGCCACCCAGCCGGCGCAGCACCATGACCATCAGCAGGTCGCCCGCGCTGAAGGCCCCATCCAGCCATTCGCCGTCGCGCAACCGGTCCGACAGCTGGCGCAGGCGACGGCGGATGCGATCGTCCAGCAGCGGCAGGCGTTGCGCGTACCAGGATTCGTTGCGTTCCGTGTACGCCACCTGTTCCCGTTCGACGATGGGCGGCTCGACGGTGTTGAGGGCGGCGAACATCCAGCCGACGGCGCGCGCACGGGCGTCGTCGTCGATGGGCAGCAGGCCGGCATGGCGCTGCGCCAGGTGCAGCACGATGGCGCCGGATTCGAACAGCACCAGGTCGCCGGCTTCATAGGTGGGGATCTGTGCGAACGGTTGCAGGGCGACGTGGTCTGGCTGCGACATCGCCTCGAATGGCAGCAGGCGCACGGTATACGGTTGGCCGACTTCCTCCAGCGCCCAGCGCACGACCATGTCACGGGCCAGTCCGCGCCCGCCGTCGGGCGAGCGGGCGAATGCGGTGATGGTGGGGACCATGCGTGTTTCCTTCTGGCGTGCAGCCATCAACCGGAGTGCCAACCACGACGCGTAGTGGAGGCTGGGATCGACAGCATCGGATGTGCGGGCAAGCGATGGTCCCACGCGCGCTGTCGTGCCTTGTCTTCGATGCACGTCGGCATGGATATCGGGGCAGACATGGAATGTCCCTGCATGACTACGGCAGGCGCGTGATCGCGGGAGACGCAAGGGTGGACATTTGCGTGGCCTGCGGGGAAAGTGCAGGTGGTTTCCGTTCACTCCGTGGTGCAGCCGCCAATGAATCACAACGTCCTGTTGTCCTGCCTGCTGGTGCTTGCGAGTGTTGGTTGCAGCAGTCCGTCCGCGCCTGCCGTCGCCGCGGATACGCCCACCGCTTCGACACGCATCGTGCCCCTGCCGCAGTCGCTGGACATGCGTTCGGGCGAGTTGCGCCTGTCGGGTGCAGTGCGACTGGAGATGGACGCCGACGCGCCCCATGCCAGGCGCGCCCTGGAAGAAGCGCTTGCGGGCATTGGCATTGCCATCGATGACGCTGCGCCGACGGATGTTCGCCTGCAGCGGGTGGACGATGCCGCGCTGGGCGAGGAGGGCTACCGGCTGGTCGTGGCCGAGCGCATCGAATTGAGCGCCCGCACCGACATCGGCCTGCTGCACGCGGTGCAGAGCCTGCGGCAGTTGCTGCCGGTGCAAGTGCAGGGCGGGGTTCGGCTGCCGCACCTCGAGATCGTCGATGCGCCTGCCTATCCCTGGCGCGGGCTGTCGCTGGACGTGGCGCGCAGCTTCCTGTCGGTCGACTACCTGGAGAAGACCATCGATCGCATGGCCTTCTTCAAGTTGAACCGTCTGCACCTGCACCTGACCGACGACCAGGGCTGGCGGATCGAGATCAAGGCGTATCCGAAGCTGACGGACATCGGGGGCGCCAGTGCGGTGGAGGGCGGGCGCAGCGGCTTCTACACGCAGGACGAACTGCGGCATCTGGTGGCGTACGCGCAGGCGCGCGGCATCACCATCGTGCCCGAGGTCGACTTGCCCGGCCATACGCAGGCGGCATTGGCCTCGTACAACGAGCTGGCCTGCGACGACGTGGAAAACCTTGCGCCGTATTCGGGGCTGGAGGTGGGCTTCAGCGTGCTGTGCCTGGACAAGCCGGACGTGGTGTATCCGTTCGTGCGTGCCGTGCTGGAAGAGGTGCTGGCGATCTTTCCCTCGCAGGAAATCCACGTGGGCGGCGACGAGATCGACCATCCGCTGTATGCCGACTTCGTGTCGCGCGCCGCGGCGATGGTGGAGGGGATGGGGCGGACCGCCATCTTCTGGGAAGAGGGCTCGGTGGCCGTGACCGGGCCGAACGTGATCTACCAGTTCTGGAACGACGGCTACGACATCAGCGCGGCCGTCGAGCGCGGCCATCCGTTGATCCTGTCGCCGTGCTCGTACCTGTACATCGACCACGGCAACTACGCGGGCCAGCCGCAGACCTACGACTGGTGCAGGAAGGAAGGCGTGCCGCTGGCGAGGGTATACGGTTTCGACCCCACGCCATTCAAGACCGCACTCGGCATCGAGGCCGCGCTTTGGACGGAACTCGTCCACACCGATGAAGCCGCCGACAACCGCCTGTGGCCACGCCTGGCCGCAGCCGCGGAAGTGGCATGGAGCCCCGCCGACCAGCGCGGCTACGAAGGTTTCGTGCAGCGCATGGGCGCACTGCGCGCGCACCTGGATGCGATGGGTATCCGCTACCACCGCGAGCAGGACCTGGGGTGGGACGGCGAGTAACCCGGGTCGGCGCACCTGCCGGTGGCAACGGCGAGCGCTTCGTTCGTGCCGTTGACGCGTGATGGACGGTCGGCGGCACTGCTTGCCGTCGACAAGGCAGGCTGATTGCCTCAATCCCGATCGGGCGCGCCCAGCGGGAAGTACGCGCGATACGGTCGTGCTTCATCGATGGCGCGCCGGACCGAAGGACGTGCGAGCAGCCGTTGGCGATAGGCGAGCACGTGCGTGAAGTCGGGATCGATGCGGTGCGTCCAGTCGGCGTAGAACAGGAAGGGCGCGGCGCCGCAGTCGGCGAGGCTGAAGCGGTCGCCCGCCGCCCACTCGCGGGTGGCCATGCGCTGGTCCAGCCAGCCGTATGCCGCTTCCAGCATGCCGCGTGCCTGTGCGACGCCGTGCGCGTCGCGATCGGGCTCGGCGCGCAGACTGTCGAACACCACCTTCTGCTGTGGCGTGGACACGTAGTTGTCGAAGAAGCGGTCGAGCATGCGCACGTCGAGCGCGGCGTCGCGGTCTTCCGGGATCAGCCGTGCCGGGCCGGGATGGTGCAGGTCGAGGTATTCGATGATGCAGGTCGCTTCCAGCACGATGCGTTCGCCATCGACGAGGACCGGGAACCGACCGATCGGCCAAAGCGCGGTCAGTTCGGCATTGGCCTGGGCATCCTCGAGGTTGCGGTAATCGAACGCGGTCTGGTGTTCGTATAGTGCGATCAGCGCCTTCTGGCTGTAGGACGAGAACGGGTGTGCGTACAGGCGGGGCAGGACATTGGTCATCGACCGATGGACTCCGGGGGGTTGCCTCGACGACGGTCGGGGCGCGCGGGATTCGACATCCGCGGGGCAGGAATGGCCGCTGACCTCATGCGGTCCGGCCGAGCGTACGCGATGCCGTGGCCTTGACGGCGCCTTCGCCTGCAGGCGTGCACAGTGCGCGTGCCCGACCCCCATTCATGCCCACGGAGTTGCCCATGACCCGTTCCCCCCGGCTGGCACTGGCCGCCACCGCCCTGTGCGCGGTGCTGGTTGTCGCCGCCTGCGCCAATACCCCGGACGATGCCTCGGCACCCGGCGGACGGATCGACGTGACCGGCGTGATCGCGAGCATCGATACCCAGCCCTGGATGTATGACGGCAATGCGGTGGTGGAGGTGGATGTCGAAGCGCCCCGGCGGCGGATGGCGGTGCAACTTCCGGCACGCTGGAACCTGTGCGTCGCCGAACCGGTCGATGTCGAGGCGCTGTCCGTGGGCCAGCGCGTGCGTGTAGTTGGCAACGCGGGCAACCGGCGCGAGATCGTGGTTTGCCAGGATGCCTCGCACCGGCTGGTGCCAGCGGGCTGAGGCCTGCAGAACGCGTCTGCACGACGGCTGATCGCGATCAACGCGGCTTGCCTGTGCGGAGGGACGCTGGCGGCTCTTTCCGGAGGGCAGGCAGGTGAAGGCAAATGCAGGCCGTATCGACAAGGGGACCCGCATCATCTCGGGCGTGGCGCTGCCGGCATGGGCGGCAACCGGTGGGCCCGCATGGGCGTGGATCGGTGCCGTGCCGCTGGCCACGGGGTTGTTCGACTTCTGCCCGCTGTATCGCCTGGTCGGGATGGATACCTGCAGGCACCAGGAGGCGCTGGGTGGCGGTCTCGCCTGCGGGTGCGTTGCCTTGGCAGGACGCGCATAACGTTGCGTTGCGCCCCGGCCGCTACAGTGCTGCGTCCGCCTTCGCAGCACGGGACGCCGCATGCGCAAGCCACCGCAGAACCCGCACGACCTCAGCCGGCACGACCTGGACGACATCCTCGGCACGATCAACGACGAGGCGCGCCAGCGCTTCGGCGAGGGCAAGGTGGCCGATTACATTCCGTCGCTGGCCGACGTGCCGGCCGATCGCTTCGGCATGGCGCTGGCGCTTCCGGATGGCACGGTGCACGCGTGCGGTGATGCGCGCGAGCGATTCTCCATCCAGAGCGTGTCCAAGGTATTCACGCTGACCCTGGCGCTGGAAGCCATCGGCGACGACCTGTGGAAACGCGTGGATCGCGAGCCCTCCGGCGACCCCTTCAATTCGCTGGTGCAGCTGGAGTACGAAAAAGGCATCCCGCGCAACCCGTTCATGAACGCCGGTGCGCTGGTGACGGCAGACGTGGTGCTCTCGAGCTTCGACGATGCCGAAGCCACCTTGCTGGACTTCATGCGCGCGCGCTCGGGCAATCCCGAGGTGGGCTCGGACGACGTGGTCGCCAGGTCCGAGCGCAAGAGCGGCTACCGCAACGTGGCCATGGCCAACTTCATCCGCAGCTACGACAACCTCCACAACGACGTGCAGCAGGTGCTGGACTTCTATTACCTGCAGTGCGCGCTGCGGATGGATTGCGTCGACCTGGCGCGAAGCGTGCAGTACCTGGCCGATGCCGGGCGCTGCGCGTCGTCGGGCGTGCAGGTCACCAGCGCCGAGGGCGCCACGCGGATCAATTCGGTGATGATGACCGCGGGCACCTACGACGCCGCCGGCGACTTCGCCTACTACGTCGGGCTGCCTGCCAAAAGCGGCGTGGGCGGCGGCATCGTCGCGGTCGTGCCGCATGTCATGGGATTGTGCGTGTGGTCGCCGGCGCTGGACGAGAAGGGCAACTCACTGCTCGGGCGGTATGCCCTGCATCGCCTCACGCGCATGACGGGGCTATCGGTGTTCTGAGGGCCGCGCATCCTCAGCGCTGGTCCAGTGCGTGGTGGATCAGCACCACGCATTGCGAGGCGAACAGCATCGTCGGACCCAACGACACCTTCCGGGCGCCGAGGCGCTCGAGGCCTGGAATGGTCTTTTTCGGCATCGGGATGTGGTCGGTCAGCAGGAAGCAGGGCTTGTCCGCGAAGGCCTGTTGGTGGATCGGGGTGCCCTTGCGGTCCATCAGGAACAGCTGGTGGTCCTCGGCGAGCTGTTGCACCAGCCGCTCGAAGCTCAGGGTCTGCACGTTGATGCCGGGTTCGACGGATCGCGCGTCCTCCTTGCCCATGCCGATGGAGGCATCCAGCGCCTTGCAGACCTTTGACAGCAGGTTGCGCTCGTCGAAGCCGCCGATGTCGCGCAGGGCATCCGCCTCGAAGCGGATCGTGCGGGAGTAATCGTGGGTGCTCTCCAGCACCAGGTACACCACCACCTGCGGACGATGCGATTGCGCCACGAAGATCGCGTTCATCAGCGTGTGCGCGAGGATCTCGGCATGCGCATCCCTGCCCACGGACTCCAGCAGCTTGCGGCTGTCGGTCGGGGCGGCACGGGCGCGCAGGACGAAGGTTCGCATCGAGGCAATATCGGAGGGCGGCGGCGTTTGATTGTGGCGACGCGACTTGCCGCCGGCAATCCGCGACGCCTGTCGGCGGCCGCGGCATCAACGGCGCGGTCGCCGCGCCAGCCAGCCGTCGAGTTGATTGGCGAAGGCCTGCCGGTCGCGCGCATTGAACGCGGCCGGTCCGCCGGTCTGCACGCCGGCACCGCGGAGTTCTTCCATGAAGTTGCGCACGGACAGGCGCTCGGCGATGTTGTCGGGGGTGAAGCGCTGGCCGCGCGGGTCGATGGCCTCGGCGCCCTTGGCGATCACGCGCGACGCCAGCGGGATGTCCTGGGTGACGACGAGGTCGCCGGGGCCCGCGCGTTCGGCGATGGCGTCGTCTGCCGCATCGAAGCCGCCCTGCACCTGCAGTGCGCGGATCACGCGCGAACCCGGCGTGCGCAGCCACTGGTTGGCCACCAGCGTCACCGGCACCTGCGCGCGCTCGGCGGCGCGGAACAGGATCTCCTTGACCGGCCCCGGGCAGGCGTCGGCATCCACCCACACCTGCGGCGAGCGCGGCGGCGCGTCGCTCATTCCTGCGGCGGCGTGGCCGCCTTGGCCTCGCGTTCGGCGCGTTTCTTCGCGTCCTTTTCGTCCTGCTTCTTTTTCTTGGCGAGTTCGCGCTGGCGCTTTTCGAAGGAATAGTTGGGCTTGGCCATGGAGGCTCCGCGGTGGATTGAGCCTGCAGTGTACGCGGTGGGGCTTGCCGGATCTTCGCGTGCAACGCGGCGACGTGTCATCTGCGTTGTGTACGCTGGCAGTATGTGCCGACCAACGAGACGGGGTTCCTGATGCACGACGACACGCCACTGCTATCGCGCCGCCGACTGCTCAAGGCCGGCGGCATGGGGCTGGGCATGGCAAGCCTGGGCCTGTCGCCGGTGGGTCGCCTGCTGGCGCAGGCCGGGAGCACCTCGCGGATGCACGCAGGCTACGGGCCGTTGCAGACCGCGCACGACCTCAACACCGGCCTGCCGCTGCTGCAGTTGCCCGAGGGGTTCCGCTACACCACGTTCGGCTGGGCGGGCGAAGCCCTGGCGGGCGACATCGCCTGTCCGAACAAGCACGACGGCATGGGCGTGGTGGCGGGCGAGGGCAGCGTGGTCACGCTGGTGCGCAACCACGAAGTGGGCGCGGCGCCGGGCGGCAGCTTCGCGCCGGCAGGCGCCACCTGGGATGCCGACTGCGCCGGTGGCACCACCACCTTGCGCTTCGATACCGCCTCCGGGCGCATGGTGGATGCGCGACCGTCGCTGTCGGGCACGCTGGTGAACTGCGCCGGTGGCGTGACGCCATGGGGCACCTGGTTGTCCTGCGAGGAAATCGTGCTGACCCGCGGGCAGAAGGTGCCGATCGGCCCGGACTACATCCACGAGATGAAGCAGTCGCACGGCTACGTGTTCGAGGTGCCGGCCGACGGCCTGTCGAGCGCGGAACCGATCGTGGCGATGGGGCGCTTCAAGCACGAGGCGGCGACGATCGATCCGCGCACCGGCATCGTCTACCAGACCGAGGACGGCCATCGCCGCGCCGGCTTCTACCGCATGCTGCCCGCGGTGCCCGGCGAGCTGCTGCGTGGCGGCCGCCTGCAGATGCTCAAGGCGGTGGGTGCGCCGGACCTGCGCCGCGGGCGCCGACAGGGCGAACGGCTGAAGGTGGCGTGGGTGGAGATCGAGCATCCCGACCAAGGCGCCGATGACGACAGCCCCACGCGCGACGAAGGCGTGGTGGCGCAGGGCGTGGCCGGTGGCGGCTCGGTGTTCACCCGGCTGGAAGGTTGCATCTTCGGCGACGGCCGCGTGTTCTTCACCTCGACCGACGGCGGCGACGCGCGGTGCGGCCAGGTGTGGGCCTACCACCCGGACAGCGAAATGCTCGAGCTGGTGTTCGAATCGCCCGATCCGCGGGTGCTGGACTATCCCGACAACGTGGTGCTCAGCCCGCGCGGTGGGCTGGTGATCTGCGAGGACTCAGGCCAGCCGGTGCAACGCCTGTACGGCATGACCGGCGAAGGCGGGTTGTTCGAGTTCTGCCGCAGCGCGGTGGTGCTGGACGGGCAGGGCGGCTTCAGCGGCGATTTCCGCGGCGCCGAATGGGCGGGCGCCTGCTTCTCGCCCGACGGCAAGTGGCTGTTCGCGAACGTGTACACGCCCGGTTTCACGGTGGCGATCACCGGGCCATGGCGCGAGGGCTTGATCTAGGCGCGACCGGCGGCACGCCATGCGATGCATGCGCGCCGCACCGGGTCAGGCGGACGGCCCGACGAAGACCTGCATGACGGCCACCACCAGGATGGCGGCGAACAGGCCCAGCAGTGCCAGCAGGCCCCAGCGCAGCAGGCGGCTGCGGCGCTGGGGCGGCAAGGGTGCGTGGTCGCGATGGGGCGGGGCGGGCTTGTGGTTGTCGGTCATGCGGACAGCATGCAGGGCGGGTCGTCGCGTGCAGGTGAATCGATGCGCGCCGGTGACCTCCATCGCTCGTCAGCGTGATCCCCGCCTGCGCGGGGAAGCGGTCAATGGCGGCGTTTCCACAAGTGGCGAGCGCGACCGCATCGGCCGGCGGATGCAAGTGGTTTGCGCAGGCCGTGCTTCGGCAAGGCCATGTCCAATGAATGGCCGTGGACAGGGAAGATCGTGCCTCGGGAAACGGGCAACCAGCACGCGCTAGCGGAAATCCCGGCTCTTCGCCTGCGTGCCGGCCAGCAGGGCGTCGGCGTTTTCCATGCGTTGAACGATCAGGTGCTGCACGCCTTCGCTGCGTTCGAGCCGCGCATCGATCGCCAGCAGTTGGCTTTCCACGAGTACGCGGTGCTGGCGTTCGGCGACGTGGCGCCAGACCACGGCGTTGACCATGCCGTCCTCGTCCTCCAGCGTCAGGAAGGTCACGCCGCTGGCGGTTTCCGGTCGCTGCCGCAGGCGCACGATGCCGGCGAACCTGACGCTGCGGCCGTGCGGGATGTCGACCAGTTCGCCTGAGCGACGGAAACGCCGCGCCTGCAGTTGCCGTCGCAGGAAGGACATCGGGTGCCGGCCGAGCGTCAACGCCGTACTGCCGTAGTCGGCCTGCATGTCCTCGAACGGCGTGGGCACCGGCAGCGTGGGCGCGGGCTCGGGCGTGGCCGGCAGCCCGTCGAACAGCGGCAGCGGCTTCTCGACGCCACTGACCGCCCAGCGCGAACGATGGCGATGGCCGGCAAGTCCCTTCAGCGCACCGGCATCGGCCAGCAATGCCTGGTGCCGCCGGTCGAGGCGCGCCCGCATGCACAGGTCGGCCACGTCGTCGAAGGCGCGCTGGCATCGCGCGGCGCTGATCCGCCCGGCCACGTCCTGGCGGAAGCCCGACACCAGGCGCAGGCCCAGGCGGATGGCCGGCTTGCCGCTGGCGTCGACGTGGGCCAGCGTGCAGTCCCAGTCGCTATGGCGTACATCGACAGGTAATACGCGGATGCCGTGCCGGCGCGCATCCTGCAGGATCTGGTCGTTGGTGTAGAAGCCCAGCGGCTGGCTGTTGATGAGGCTTGCGGCGAATGCGGCCGGTTCGTGGCATTTCAGCCAGCAACTCGCGTAGGTGATCAGCGCGAAGCTTGCGGCGTGGCTTTCGGGAAAGCCGTAGCTGCCGAAGCCCTTGATCTGGTCGAAGATGCGTTCGGCGTAGGCCTGTGTGTAGCCGTTGGCCAGCATCCCGTCCATCAGCCGCTGCCGGTGCGGCTCGAGGCCGCCGCGTCGTTTCCACGCGGCCATCGAGCGACGCAGCTGGTCGGCCTCGCCGGGGGTGAACCCGGCCGCATCCACCGCCAGCTGCATCACCTGCTCCTGGAACAGAGGCACGCCCAGCGTGCGCTTGAACACGTGCTCGAGTCGCGCTGGATAGTCGATGGGCTCCTCGCCACGGCGGCGGCGCAGGTAGGGATGCACCATGTCGCCCTGGATCGGCCCCGGGCGCACGATGGCGACTTCGATCACCAGGTCGTAGAAGGTCTTCGGCCGCATCCGCGGCAACATCGCCATCTGCGCGCGCGATTCGATCTGGAACACGCCCACGGTATCGGCCTTGCCGATCATCGCGTAGGTGGCTGCATCCTCGGCGGGAATCGTCGCGACCGTCAGGTCGCGGCGGCCGCTGGCCCGCAACAGGTCCAGGCACTTGCGTACCGCGGTCAGCATGCCCAGCGCCAGGCAGTCGACCTTCATCAGGCCCAGCACGTCCAGGTCGTCCTTGTCCCACTGGATGACGGTGCGGTCGGCCATCGCCGCGTTTTCCACCGGCACCAGCGTGTGCAGGGGGTGTTCGGAGATCACGAACCCGCCGGGATGCTGCGACAGGTGCCTTGGGAAGTCGATCAGTTCGCCGGTCAGTGCCAGGACGCGGCGCATCAGTGGCGAATCCGGGTCGAAGCCGCGTTCGCGCAGCGAGGCGGGTGTTGGCGCGTGGACACTCCAGTTCGACAGGGTGGCCGCCAGTGCGTTGACCTGGTCCGGCGGCAGGCCCAGTGCCTTGGCCACGTCGCGCACGGCGCTGCGTCCGCGGTAACTGATGGCCACGGCGGTCAGCGCCGCACGTTCCCGGCCGTAGCGCGCGAATACGTACTGCAGCACTTCCTCGCGCCGCTCGTGTTCGAAATCGATGTCGATGTCCGGCGGTTCGTTGCGCTCGCGCGACAGGAAGCGTTCGAACAGCAACTGGGTGCGCGAGGGGTCGATCTCGGTCACGCCCAGCGCGTAGCACACCGCGGAGTTGGCCGCCGAGCCGCGGCCCTGGCAGAGGATGCCGCGGCTGCGCGCGAAACGCACGATGTCGTGCACGGTGAGGAAATAGGACTCGTAGGACAGGTCGGCGATCAGCGCGAGCTCATGTTCGATGAGTTTGCGGGCAGCGCCCGGCACGCCCCGGGGCCAGCGCCAGGCCGTGCCTTCCTCGGTGAGCTGGCGCAGCCAGGTGGTCGGTGTGTGCCCATCGGGCACCAGTTCGCGCGGATAGGTGTAGCGCAACTGGTCCAGGTTGAAGCTGCAACGTCCGGCGATGCGCAGGGTTTCGGCCAGCAGGTCGCCGGGGTAGGTGTCCGACAGCGCATCCAGCGTGCGCAGGTGTCGCTCGCCATTGGGAAACAGGCGCCATCCGGCTTCGGCCAGCGTGCAGCGGTGGCGGATCGCGGTCAGCGTGTCCTGCAGGGCGCGTCGCCGGCGCAGGTGCATGTGCACGTCGCCGCAGGCCACCAACGGTACCTGCAATCGCGCGGACAGCGTACGCAACGCCTCGACGCGCGCGCCATCGTCGGCGCCGCGGTGCAGTTCGACCGCCAGCCACAGCCGGTCCGGGAATCGGCCGCGCAACCAGTCGATATCGCTTTCACTGGTCGCCTGCGCGTCGCAGAGCAGGCAGCACAGGCCTTCGACCTGTCGTGGGTAGTCCTCGCGCAGCGAACGGTACTTGCCCTTCGGTGCGCGCCGGCGGGCGAGGGTGACCAGCTGGCACAGCAGGGTGTAGCCGGCCTGCGTCTCGCAGAGCAGCACCAGCTTGGGGCCGCCCTCGACCTGCATCTCGGCACCCACCACCAGCGGCACGCCATGCGCCTTCGACGCTTCGTGTGCGCGCACGATGCCGGCCAGCGAGCATTCGTCGGTGATGGCCAGCGCCGCGTAGCCGTTGGCCTTCGCACGTGCGAACAGTTCGCCTGCGGTGGAAGCGCCGCGCTGGAACGAGAACGCGGACAAGCAGTGGAGTTCGGCGTAGCTCATGCGAACCAGCCGTGCAGCAGCAGCGGATCGGACTGGCCTGCTGGCGTGAACGCCCAGGCGCGTTGCCCCTCGCGGGTTTCGACGACGTAGTAGTCGCGGCGCACGTCGCCGTTGTCCCACCAGCCCGATTCGATGCGTTCCGGCCCGGAGACGATACGCACCTGTCCACGCAGCGGCATCGGTTGCGGCAACAGCCATGCCGGCCGTTCCGGGAATCGTGCCGGCAACACGGCCTGTGCGGCGTGGTGGGTGGCCTGCTCCGGGCGGTGTTCGGCACGCAGGGACAAGGGGCGGACCGCATTGTCGCCCAGCCGCGCGCGCAGGCGCTCGCGCAGCTGCTCCCACGGGATCGCCTGTTGCGGACGGGTGTCGAAGAGATCGCGCGCGGCGGGTACGAACGTGGGCGGGTGATCTGCGTGCAATCGCAGCCCGCGCACCGCGGCGGGCAGGCGCACGTGGTCCAGGCGGCTGCGCACCAGGTCGAACAGCACGCTGGCGTCGCGTTCGGGGGCAAGCAGGCCCACCACCAGTTCGGAATCCGCATGCCGCTCGTGCTCGAAGTGCACGATGAATCGCTGCACGCCGCCATCGCGTGAACACAGGAATGCGGCCAGGTCCGCGGTCATGCGCCGCAGCGGGAACAGCAGCGCCTGCGAGGATTCGATCTCGTGGTCGAAGCCGATGCGCGATTCGAACCGGTCCGGCGGCTGGAACAGGGTGAGCGGCGGCACCTGCAGGCCGCGCATGGCATCGAGGTGGCGTAGCACGTCGGGCGGGAACCGCCGGGCCAGGCTCTCGCGCGGCAGGGCGAACACCGGTTGCAGGCTGCGCAGCCCGGAGCGCGCCAGCGCTGCCGTGACCTCGCCGGGCAGGCCGCTGCGTTCGACCGGGATCTGGCCGAGCGCGCGTTCCAGCCGCGAGGCATCGATCCCGATGCCATCGTGCAGGTTGGCCAGCGCACGCGCGGCGAACGGATTGGGTGCGGCCGCCAGTCGATGACGGAAACCCAGCCCGGTCAATTCCGTCCGCAGGCGGCGCTCGATGGCCGGCCAGTCGCCGAACAGGGCGCGGCTGGCCGCGATCTCCAGCACCAGCGTGTGCGGGAAATCGAGGCTGACCTGGGAACTGAAGCCGTAGGCCCAGGTGGCGAGCAACTGCCGCGCCGCGGTTTCGTCGATGGGGTCGTATTCGCAGGTTTCGAAATCGCGCGTCAGCACCTGTGCCGCCGACAGCAGCATCCCCCTGCGTAGCCCCAGTCGACGCGCCGACGGGCTGGCCGCATGCAGCACCCGCCGTTGTGCCGGGCCGGTGACCAGCGCCAGTGCGATCGACGGGTCGGGCTGGCGCCGCAGGACGGCATCCAGCGCCAGGTGTGGCAGCAGTACGCAGGCCCAGCGCATCGCGGCTCAATGCGACAGGGCCACGACGCGCGGCGGCACCGCGGCGCCCCGGCACTTGAGCACGCGCACCTGGTGGTTGGCATCGACCAGCAGGCGTAGGGCCGCGGGCGACGGATTGCGGGCTTCCCGCGCATCGCGGAATGCGAACCCCAGGCAGCGGCCACCCTCTGCGGCAACCTGCAGGCGGCGCAGGGCACGATCATCCACCTTGCGCGGCCAGCACAACACCGCGCCGCAGGCTGCCGAGCGCAGGCATTGCTCGGCCGCCCACAGTGCATCCCGTGGCGTGGCATCGATGCATTGCACATGGCGCAGGTCCAGCCCGGCTCGGGCCCAGGCCGGGGCATGGGCCAGATAGGGCGGTGCGACCAATGCCACGGGCATGCCGGCGGCCGCCAGCCGCGCCAGGGCGGGCAGCACCAGTCCAATCTCGCCCAGGCCATCGGCCGCGAACAGCACCTCGCTCAACGCCGCCTCGGGCCAGCCGCCGCCGGGGAGCAGAGCGTCGAGTGCCGGCCAGCCTGTCGGGTGCGCCGCCGCCACGGCAGCGGCCGTGGCCTGTCCGCGCCACACGGTGCGCGCTTCCAGCAGCTGGTCCAACGCCACCACCGCGCCCATCAGCCTGTCCTCCGATGGCCGGCAAGGGCGGTGACGGAATGCGGGGACGGCAGCATGGCGGCAAGTCTCGGGAGCGGGCGGATCACCGCCTGAGACAGCCCATCCTACCGGGAATTAGTATAATTACTAATTCCCCTGTCGCCGCGCGCACTTACGCCACGGTCATCAACGTGGACTGGCGATATGCGCCGCAACCCCCTGCATCAGGCGCCATCGCGTCATGCCGAGCGAGCCCCGGCAACGGCAACGGCAGCGGGTGCGCGTGTCTTCGCCGACGGGTCATCCGGGCTGGATCGCCGCGCGGCGGCGGAGCAGGTGGTGTTGATCCACGTCGTCGTGCGCGCTTTCATGACGCGACGTGTCATGCCTGCGCCAGGATAAGGCGACGCAAGTCACGCAACTGGTCGGCACGAAGCTTGCTTCAAGCCGGATATGGAATCCCGTCATCCCCAACGCCCGCAATGGACCGACCGACTGCAGGTGGCCGTCTTGCAGGTGGCCCTGGTGCTTGCCTTGCTGTTCGCGTTCAACGGCAGCGGGCGCGCGCAGGGCGTCGAGACGGGCGCATGCAACGAAACACGAGCAACCATGGCAATGCCTGAAGCCCACCCCTGTCTTCCAACCCACCTGCCCGCAGCGGCGGGCATCGCTGCAACTCTCGCCGTGCAACCGGCTGCGGTTCACCCGTGCAACATCGCCCGGCGGGTGGACGTCCGCGCCTGGCGGCACGAGGCATGAGCGCACCTGCGATCAGGGCCCGGGAGGATGTTCCAACGACGCAGGACGCCTTCGCCGAAAACCCCGACGTCTACAAGACCCTGCTTGAGTCCACCCGGGCGATCCCGTGGCAGATCGACTGGGCCAGCATGCGCTTCGCCTATATCGGGCCGCAGATCGAGGCATTGTTGGGGTGGGAGCAGGGCAGCTGGCGTACGGTCGACGACTGGGTGGCACGCATGCACCCGGATGACCGCGAGCGCGTGGTGGGCTACTGCGTGTCGCAATCCCGGGCGGGCATCGACCACGAGGCCGATTACCGCGCACTGACGCGCGATGGCGACTACGTCTGGATCCGCGACGTGGTCCACGTGGTGCGCAATGCGCAAGGCGTGGTCGACTCGCTGATCGGCTTCATGTTCGACATCAGCGAACGCAAGCGGGCCGAAGAGGAGTTGCTGCGCCTGCACCGGGAGCTCGAAGAGCTGTCGCTGACCGATGGCTTGACCGGCATCGCCAACCGCCGTCGTTTCGACCAGCGCCTGGCGGCGGAATGGCGCGCGGCACGGCGCAGCCGGCAACCGTTGTCGCTGGTAGTGCTGGACATCGACCACTTCAAGCAGTTCAACGATGCCCATGGCCATGTCGCCGGCGATGATTGCCTCACGCGCATCGCAACCATGCTGGGCGGGATCGCCAAGCGCCCGCGTGACGTGGTGGCGCGCTTCGGCGGCGAGGAGTTCATCCTCCTGCTGCCCGAGACCGACGCCACCGCAGCCTGGGACTTGGCGACGGAATGCATGGTGCGGATCGAGGCGTTGGGCATCACGCATGGCGGACGCGACGCCGGGGCCCTGGTGACGGCAAGCCTGGGCGTCGGCACTGCCTATGTGGACGGCAAGGCGACGGCGCGGGACTTCCTGCAGGCGGTGGATGCCCGCCTGTATGCCGCCAAGCGTGGCGGGCGAAACCGGATCGAGGTGCTGTAGCTCAACGGCGTCACCCTGGTTTGCGTGCAAGGCCGGATGCGACGGTGCGGATGGCTTGTGTACCGGATGCAATGGCGCCATCTGTACAGTGACTTGCCGCTGCCATGCCCGACGTAGATGAGCCTGCCTGCATTGCACTTCGACAACCGATGGCTGCGTGAGCTGCCCGGCGATCCCGAGGCCGGCCCACGCCTGCGCCAGGTGCCTGCACTGTGGTCGCGGGTGGCGCCGACGCCGGTCGCCGCGCCGCGTCTCCTCGCGCATTCGCGCGAGGTGGCGGCGGAGCTGGGCTTCAGCGATGCGGACATTGCCTCGCAAGCCTTTGCCGATGTGTTCGGCGGCAATGCGCTGCTACCCGGGATGGACCCGTATGCCACCAACTACGGCGGCCACCAGTTCGGCCACTGGGCCGGGCAACTGGGCGACGGGCGGGCGATCACATTGGGCGAAGCCGTCACCGCGGACGGCGGGCGGCGCGAACTGCAGCTCAAGGGCGCGGGGCGCACGCCGTATTCGCGCACGGCCGATGGTCGCGCGGTGCTGCGCTCGTCGCTGCGCGAGTTCCTGTGCAGCGAGGCGATGCACCACCTCGGCATTCCCACCACGCGCGCGCTGTCGCTGGTTTCGACCGGGGAAGACGTGGTGCGCGACATGTTCTACGACGGTCATCCCGAAGCCGAGCCGGGGGCCGTGGTGTGCCGCGTCGCGCCGTCGTTCACCCGCTTCGGCCATTTCGAACTGCCGTATGCGCGCGACGACGTGGCGCTGCTGAAACAACTGGCCGACTTCACCATCGCCCGCGACTTTCCGTGGCTGCAGGCCCATGGCCAGACGCTGTACGGCGACTGGTTCGCGGACATCTGCCGCCGCACCGCGGTGATGGTCGATGGCTGGATGCGCGTGGGCTTCGTGCATGGCGTGATGAACACCGACAACCTGTCCATCCTCGGCCTGACCATCGATTACGGCCCCTACGGCTGGATCGATGCCTACGATCCCGACTGGACGCCCAATACCACCGATGCACAGGGCCGCCGCTATCGTTTCGGCTGGCAGCCGCGCATCGCACAATGGAACCTGGTGCGACTGGCGCAGGCGCTGTCGCCGCTGTTCGAGGACCCGGCGCCCCTGCAGGCCGGGCTGGACGGGTATGCCGAAACGTACTCCGCTGCCGAGCGCGACACCATCGCGCGCAAGCTGGGGCTGGCCGAATGCCGCGACGAGGATGTCGCGCTGATGCACGACCTGCAGGCGCTGCTGCAGGTGGCGGAAGTGGACATGGCGCTGTTCTTCCGCGCCTTGTCCGACGCCGACCCGGCCGCGACCACGCCGCAGGCCTTCGACGATGCGTTCTACGACGCCGGCAAGCGCGATGCGCACCGCGAAGCCTTCGCTGCGTGGCTGGCGCGCCATGCCGCGCGCGTGGCCGGGGATGGGTGGCCGATCGAGCTGCGCCGCGAACGGATGCGCGCCGCCAATCCGCGCTATGTGCTGCGCAACTACCTTGCGCAGCAGGCCATCGATGCCGCCACCGCGGGCGATGCGTCCGCCATCGACACCCTGCTTGGGGTCATGCGCCGCCCGTACGACGACCAGCCGGGACGCGAGGCCTTCGCTGCGAAACGCCCGGAATGGGCGCGCACCAAGGCAGGCTGTTCGATGCTCTCCTGCAGTTCGTAGGGCGGGCCCCGGCCCGCCATTGCATGCGTTCAGTCTGGCTGCGCCGTTCGCGGCACGCGACCACATCCTGTCCCGCGGGGTTTGCAACGGACCGCGGATCAAGCCCCGTACAATAACGCCATGCCCTTGATCACCCTGAATGCCGTCGACGTGGGCGTCGGCGGCCCGCTGCTGCTCGACCACGTCGATTTCGCCCTGGAACGCGGCGAACGCGTCGCCCTGATCGGCCGCAACGGCGCCGGCAAGTCGACCCTGTTGAAAGTGCTGGATGGCGAGGTGCGCGCCGACGATGGCGATATCCGCATCGAGGAAGGCGTGCGTGTGGCGCGGCTGGAACAGGAAGTGCCGGCCGGCGCCACCGGCAGCGTGTTCGACGTGGTGGCGGATGGCCTGGGCGAGGTCGGCGCATTGCTGGCCGAGTATCACCACCTCGCGCACGCCGAGGTGCTGGATGCCGATGCACTGGCCGCCGTGCAGCAGAAGATCGAACAGCACGACGGCTGGCGCGTGGACCAGCGCGTGGACGAGACGCTGCAGCGGCTGGAGCTGGATGGCGATGCCGTGTTCACCCGGCTGTCGGGCGGCATGAAGCGCCGCGTGCTGCTGGCGCGGGCGCTGGTCTCGGCGCCCGACGTGCTGCTGCTGGACGAGCCGACCAACCATCTCGACATCGAGGCGATCGACTGGCTGGAAGGGTTCCTGAAGGGCTGGCCCGGCGCGCTGGTGTTCGTGACCCACGACCGGCGCTTCCTGCGCGCGCTGGCGACGCGGATCGTCGAGATCGACCGTGGCCGGCTGACCAGCTGGCCCGGTGACTGGCACAACTACCAGCGTCGGCGCGAGGAGCGGCTGAACGCCGAAGCGCAGGAGAACGCGCGCTTCGACAAGCTGCTGGCGCAGGAAGAGGCGTGGATCCGCCAGGGCATCAAGGCGCGCCGCACGCGCGACGAAGGCCGCGTGCGCCGGCTCAAGCAGATGCGCTCCGAGCGCGCGCAGCGCCGCGAGCTGTCGGGCAACGTGCGCATGGAAACCGCCAGTGCGGGTGCCTCCGGCAAGAAGGTGGTGGAGGCGCGGGACGTCTCCTTCGGGTTCGACGGCCGCAAGCTGGTGCGCGATTTCTCCACCACCATCGTGCGCGGCGACCGCATCGGCCTGATCGGTCCCAACGGCAGCGGCAAGACCACGCTGCTGAAGCTGCTGCTGGGAGAACTGGCGCCGCAGTCGGGCGAGGTGAAGACGGGCACGCAGCTGCAGGTGGCGTACTTCGACCAGTACCGCGCCACGCTGCGCGAGGACTGGAACGCGCTGGAGAACGTGGCCGAGGGGCAGGAGTCGGTCGAGATCAACGGCAAGCGCAAGCACGTGATCGGCTACCTGCAGGACTTCCTGTTCACGCCGGAGCGTG
The DNA here is from genome assembly GCF_004357985.1 of Luteimonas aestuarii. Taxonomy (GTDB): domain Bacteria; phylum Pseudomonadota; class Gammaproteobacteria; order Xanthomonadales; family Xanthomonadaceae; genus Luteimonas; species Luteimonas aestuarii. The sequence goes on from NZ_SMTF01000016.1 coordinate 39,914, forward strand.
CGCGCGCGCCGATCACGCGCCTGTCCGGCGGCGAGCGCAACCGCCTGCTGCTGGCCAAGCTCTTCGCGCAGCCGTCGAACCTGCTGGTGATGGACGAACCCACCAACGACCTGGACGTGGAAACGCTGGAGCTGCTGGAGGAATTGCTGGCCGAGTATCCCGGCACGCTGCTGCTGGTCAGCCACGACCGCGACTTCCTCGACAACGTGGTGACGTCCACGCTGGTGATGGAGGGCGATGGGCGCGTGGGCGAGTACGTGGGCGGCTACGAGGACTGGCTGCGGCAGCGACCGGCCGACGAGGCGCCAAGGGCAACGGTGCAGCAGAAGAACGCGGTGCCCGGCCCCGCCGAAGCCGCACCGATCCCGGCGCCAGCACCAGCGGCTGCGGCCAGGCGCAAGCTCAGCTACAAGGAAACGCGCGAGCTGGAACAGCTGCCGGCGCGCATCGAAACGCTGGAGGCGGAGATCGCGGCGCTGGTCGAGGCCATGAACGATCCGGCCTTTTTCCAGCGCGATGTCGCCGCGGTCACCGCGGACAACGCACGGATGGCCGAACTGCAGCAGTCGCTGGACGAGGCCTACGCACGCTGGGCGGAACTCGACGCGGGTTGATCGTGGCGCGCGCAAGCGTGCAAGCGTGCAAGCATGGCTTGCAGGTTCGCGTGTGCCGATGCACGTGGCCTGGCATCGGTAACCACATCCGCTGGCGTTATGGAGCGCACGCCAGCTAGCGTTCCTGGTCGGCCTGGAAGCAAAAGGCCGGGGGTGGTTCCGTGGCGGCCCAGCTCCGGTATCGCCGCAAGTCGCGGCCCGATATCCGCTTGGTTGCGGCGACACCGGAGCTGCGCCGGAAAGATTTCCGGCTGGTCCTGCGCCCAAGCCATGTGCGCTGGAGCTTGTTTGCTTTTCGACCGGCGCGTGAAGAACGTCGAAGCGCCTGCCGGCCACCGTGCCGACCAAGCGGATATCGGGTCGCGACTCGGCACGGTGGCCGGCAGGTACCACCGCGCAGCTCGGACCGGACTACCTTTGCGGATGGAGCAGCCCAACCATGGGAGCCGGTTCCCATCCGGTCGAGCGGAAAGTTGAACGAAGAGCCGGAGCTCAGGGCGCGTCGCCGGCCGACTGTTCGCGGGAGGCATCGAACTCCTCGTCCGGCAATCCCATGAACGCCCAGAACGGCGTGTCGGTACCGGCCCCTGACTCGACGGCCTCCTGCAGGATCGACAGCAGCATCTCGTAATCGTCGGGCGCGGCGTCGCGCAGGTCGGCGGCATCGGTGAAGAGCAGCGCGTGGCCGTTGGGGGCGTCGATCCAGCCCAGGTCGCGCAGGCGGTCGGACAGCGCGTCCCAGTTGCGGCCGGTCCCCACCGGGAAGTCCAGCGCCATCGACATGCGCAGCAGCAACGTCGCCTTGCCGGTGCAGTCGCGCAGGTCGACTTCGGTCGCATGCAGGCCGGCATCGCGCGCGGCGATGTCGAGCAGGGCGAGGTCGCTGGCGGGCACGGCATGCACGCCGGCCAGCGCCGGGTCGAACAGGCCCGGGTCGAAACCGGAATCGGTCATTGCAGGTCCTTCGGCGGATCGAACCGGCGGAAGCTGCCGTAGTGGTCGCCGGTGTAGTAGTAGACCGCGGGCGGCTGGCCGCCGGTGACGATGCGCCGTGCGCCGCGATGGCCCAGGCCGGGCGTCTCCACGGTGTACTCGCGATAGTAGCCGCGCGGTTGCTGCGGCAGGCGGCCTTCGCGGTTCTGGAACACGGTGCCGTCCTGGCGGTGCGGATGTGCCGCGCCGGTGGCGATGCGCTGCAGCACCGGCCGCGCCTCGGGAGGCAGGAACGCCGGCCAGTCGCTTGCACGTGCGGGGCGAACATCTCCGGCGGCGGGGATCGCGCCTCTTGTTTCCGTGGCATCCGATGATGTGGAGTCGGGACGCTGCAGCCACAGCGCGGCTGCCACCAGCATGATCGCCAGCAGCAACCATCGTGTGTGTGCGGGTTTGAGGCTCATGCCAGGCACCCGTCATGCGCCGTGGACGTCATCGGTCGAGGAAGGCGCCGCAACCGCGCAGCGTGCGCCCGCCCTCGGTCAGCGCGACGCTGGCCGGGTAGGTCTGGTCGCTCATGCCGTCGCTGCAATCGCCGGGGGTGACGGCCAATTCAAGCTGGGTGCCATCGCCGGCGGTGGCGGTGTAGCGGCTGCCGTCGGCGGCGGCCTCGACGTTCGTGGCTTCCAGCCGGCGCTCGCCGTAGTCGAGTTCGGCGCGCAGCACCGCGGCATCGCCACCATCGATTTCCACCATCCAGCCCGGCTCGGTGCCGATGGCGCGGAACGCGACGCCGCGTGCGCGCGCCTCGTCCCAGGGCGAGACGTCTTCGGTCGTGCTGCAGTCGAGCGGATCGGCGCCGGCCAGCGAGAAGGTGGCTGCGTCGCCCTTGTTCCAGAACACGGTGCCGTCGTCATCGGCGTAGCGGGCGCCCGAGGCGGCTTCGGCCTGTGGCAACACGCGGCGATGACCGGACCACGACAGCGTGGCGGTATCGGCGGCAGTGTCGAAATCCACGCCGACCAGCAGGTCGCCGCAGCGGAAATTGGCGGCGGTGGACTCGGCTGGCGCCACGTCGCCGCCCGCGGGCGTCGTGGTCTCGGCCGCGGGCGGACTGGACGGCGTGCAGGCGGTGGCGAGCAGTGCGGTGCCGAGCGTGGCAAGGCAAAGCGGAAGGACGCGCATGGCGGGCTCCTGCGGGGATGGACAGGCCGCCACTGTCCGCCATCGCACCGGGCGCGGCAAGCGATGCCGAAGTTCGGCGTTCAGTGGCCGTGCAACGGACACGGGCGTGGTGATGCCGGAGCGCAGGCGCGCGGTTTGCGCTCGGCCCGCATGCTTGCGCGGCTAACGCTGTCTTTGCTTGCTGCAGCGTGCGGCCCGCGAGGCCGCGGGACGGATCAACGCGGGAGGCGGTACACCGGGTAGAGCTGGTGGCGCTCGTCCCAGGCGCTGTGGCGACGATAGAAGAACTCCAGCCGTGCGGACGCACTGGCGGCGAAGTCGGCATCCTCGCGCAGGCGGCGTTCGAACTCCGCCTTGAGCGCGGGGTCGGCGGCCAGCATCCCGCGGGCCACGTCCTCGGCGACGTAGGCCTCCATGTATTCCTTGCGCTCGTAGTGGTTGTTGAACATCCCCCACGCAACGTAGGCATCCGGTGCCTGCGGCTCCAGCAGGGCCATCACCAGACGCGCCTTCGGTTGCGCGATGGGCACGAGCAGGCTGCCGGCCGGCACGTCCCGCGTTTCGTCGCGCCAGGTGCCGGCGAGGGTCAGCCGCTGGTGGCCTTCCACGGGGGCTGCGGCGAACCGGGCGCTGTCGGCGCGGAACGTCCCGACAGCGGCTTGCGGCATCGGCGTTGCCAGCGTTTCGAAGGCAATGCCATGCGCGCGCAAGCGCTCGCCGACCCAGGCCGCGTGCGCTGCCGGCACCAGGTAGCCCACGCCGGGCGCATCGACGACGACGTCGGGCTCCACGCTGTCGCGCAGCGGCAGCTTCCAGATGGCAGGCGTGGTGGGGTCGTAGCGCGTCATCGGCGCGCCGGAGATCTCCGACGGCGTCTGCGTGTAGGCGTAGCCGCGGAAATCGATGGTGCGGCTGTCTTCAGTCGTGCGGTAAGTGAGCGGCACCGGCCGGCCGGCGAGCGTCGCGGCAGCGGCATCGGCAGCATGCGCCTTCGCCAGCCAGTCGCGGCCGTCGCGTGCGGCACGTTCCAGCACCGAGACGATGGTGTTGCGGGTGATGCGCACGCGCACCGGATACGGTTTCCACGAATGGGTTTCGACCAGCATCGCCAGCCGGTTGCGCAGCAGGAAGTAGCCGGTGGAGAACCGCGGCGGCGAGACTTCGTCCACGAAGCCCGAGGCCGGGTCCTGGTAGTCCTTGAACGAGGGATAGAACGGCAGTGGCAGCGAGCCCTGTGCGGCAAGGTCGTCGATCACGCCGTCGCGCAGCGCCAGCCCGGCGGCGCGCAGGCCCTCGTCGCCCGCATGCAGCGGTTCCACCTGGATCGAGATGTCGTGCTCGAACTGCGCACCATTGGTGGCGTGCAGGTCGATGGTGGCAACCGGGTCCCAGGCCTCGACCAGCGACAGCATCGCGCGCATTTCGGCGGAATCGGCCTTGGCGTAGTCGCGGTTGAGGTTGTAGTTCTGCGCCGTGGTGCGCCAGCCCATCTGTTCCGGGCCGTTCTGGTTCGGGCGGTTCCAGGCGCCGAAGCGCTCGTGCCCGTCGACGTTGAACACCGGCACGAACAGCCAGACCACGGCGTCCAGCGCGCCTGCTGCCGCCGAACCTTCCAGCACCTCGCGCAGCGCCAGGAAGCCGGCATCCTTGCCATCGATCTCGCCGGCATGGATGCCCCCCTGCATCAGCACCACCGGGATGTCGGCCTCGCGTGCTGCGTCCGCGGTCAGCGCGCCGGTGCGCGTGATCGCCATCGCCTTCATCGGCCGGCCTTCGGGCGTGGTGCCGAAATCGAAGCAGCGCACGGCATCGGCGTGGCGCGCAGCGAACGCATCGCACAGCGCGATGACTTCGTCGTAACGACCTGTCTGCACGAAGCCGCTGCGCTCCGATAGCGTGGTCAGGGACGCATCGGCATGGGCAATGGATGCGGGTAGTGCCGTCGACAGCAGGAAGGCAAGCAGCAGGCAGGGACGAGGCATGGCAGGCAGGGCGCGAAACAAGGGTCGCACATGATGCCAGTTGCCGTCGCTCGGGCGGGGTTGCGTCGGCGACGGGCGGATCGGTTAGCCTTTGCGCGCGCAATGCCGTTGGCAATGCGCGACAGGCGGGGCGATGGTCGCCCCGTTGCCCGCAGCCCGGAGCGCGCCGTGGAAGCCATCGTCACCTGGAGCCTGATCGGCGTCACCGTGCTGGTGTCGTGGATGGCGTTCAACAACCGGGCGCTGCTCGAACGGCTGATCCTGTGGCCGCCCGCCATCGCGCGCCACAGGCAGTACGACCGCCTGGTCACCCACGGCTTCATCCACGCCGACGGCATGCACCTGCTGTTCAACATGGTCACGCTGTATTTCTTCGGCAGGCAGCTGGAGCCGTTCTTCGCCGGTTACATCGGCTCGCTGGGCTATCTGGTGTTCTACCTGTCGGCAATCGTCATCGCGATCATGCCGACCTACCTGCGCCACCAGCGCGACGCGCACTACCGCAGCCTCGGCGCCTCCGGCGCAGTATCGGCGGTGCTGTTCGCCTTCATCCTGCTGGCGCCCTGGTCGAAGATTTACGTGTTCCTGATCCCCATCGGCATCCCGGCCTTCGTGTTCGGCGGGCTGTACCTGGGCTACACCATCTGGATGGACCGCCGCGGCGGCGGCAACATCAACCATAGTGCGCACCTGTGGGGCGCGGTGTACGGCATGCTGTTCACGGTGATGATGGAGCCGCGCGCGGCGACCACGTTCATGGCACGGTTGATGGATCCGGCGGGCTGATTGCCAACGGGTCGGGGGAGGGGGGATGTCTTCGCGACGTGCGATTTGGGTTTGCGTTGCCGGATTGGCATGGGCCGGAGCACTCGATGCCGCCGACCGGGCGCCGGCGGGGCAGTGGGTGCCGATGCTGGAAGTGCCGGAATCGGAGATCTTCCCGGAGGCGCCGGCAGGGTGGCGCGAGTACCTCCTGCAAGTGCGTGCCGCCGAGCGGATCGACGATCGGCTGCAGCGTTGCCTGGCGTACCCGGACCTGCCGGGCAACCGCTGGCCGGCCGGACATGTCGAGGCGAACTGTCGTTACCGGGTGACCGAGGTCGTGACCCTCGCCGAGATCGACGGATACCTCCAGCGCGGCGAAGTCGCTGTGCTGGAGCAGGTCATGTCCGGCTATCTGGCCAGGCATTTCTCCGCTGCCGGGCATGGTGATGAGATCCACCTCGCGATTGCCCGGTTCAGCGATGTCGACGACGACGCGGATCGCATCTCGACGCGATGGCTCGAGCTGGCACCGCGGAGCGCATTTGCCCACATGGCACGGGCCGCCCACATCCATCGACTCGCACGTGCGGCACGGGGCGGTGCCTACGTGCGCGACACGCCGCGCGAAAACATGCGCAGGATGAGCGAATTGGCCGCGGAGGCCATTCCCCTCTACCAGCAGGCGATCGCCATCGAACCCCGGGCCATGCCTGCCTATGCCGGTTTGATCGGCATCGCCCGGATCGACTCCCGGCATGAGCTGTTGCAGCAGGCGGTGGCATCGGCGTCGAGGCAGGATCCCGCCTGTTGGCATGTCGCCGACCAACGGATGATGTCGGCCACGCCCCGTTGGGGAGGTTCATACGAGGAGATGCTGGCGATCGCCGCGGAGCTGTCGCGCCACCTCGATCGCCGGCCACTGCTGGCGCTCACGATTGCGGAGCCATACGCCGACAGGGGGGAACGCCTGCTGGCGGCGAAGCAGTACACGCGCGAAGCGATGCAACTGCTGGATATCGCGATCAGGACCGCGCCAAGCCAGGCCGCCTTGGTCAACGCTGGCGAAATGGCGCAGAAGCTCCCGCCCGAGCAGGGCGGGGCCGATCATTGGAAATCGATGTCGCTGTTGCTGCAACGCGCACGCTTCACCGCGGTCGATGCCTGGACGGCCCGTGAGCTGGCGTGGTTTCTGCTCGGCGCGGATCCTTCATGGAGCCTTCGCTATGCGACGCGTGCAGTCGAACTGGACCCCGGCAACCGGTGGGCACACTTCCTCCTGGCGTCGGCCTACAAGGCCACTGGGCAGGTCGACGCGGCGGAGAAGCATTACCTCGTTGCCATCGAGGATGAGGCCAGGCATCGTGAGTCGCTGGGCGAACTCGCACACATGATGCTGTACCCGGCGCCGGAAGCGGCCCCCTTGCTCGAACGGGCACGCCCCTACATTGAGCGCTTCGTGGCGGCGTACCCTGATGACAGCCTCGCGTGGCTGATCCAGATCGAGGCGGAACTGCTTGAGAACGGCGACAAGGTCGACGGCAATCTCATCCGGGGCTTCCTGGCGCGTGCCAACCTCGAGGATCCGCGGCAAGCCGAGTGGGCGCGACTCCTGCAGGCGTCCCTGAATGACCATGCGCCCTCATCGAAGGCAGCGGCCCCTTGAGGGGACGTCGACCTCATGGTTGGTCGCGCTTTCGAGGATGAATGAAAGAGGCCGGCATCGTTTCCAATGCCGGCCCCTCCCCATCCCCTGATGCGTGCCCGGTCTCCCTTGGGGTTCAGCCCAGCGGCAGCATGCGCTCCCCGGAGCGGTCGGCTTCGCTGACGTGGTAGGTCTGCTGCAGGCGCTGGTAGATCAGCGCGTCGAGCTGGGCGAACTCGAGGTTGTCCACGTCGCCCTGGCTGGACAGTTCGAACAGTCGGGTGACGGCCTGGTGTTCGGTGTTGGCGTCGATCATGGACATTGCGTTCCCCTGCGCGTGAGTGGTGTTGGTGGGGATATCCACGCAGGTTCCGTGCCAATCCGGAACGTGACCTGGGTCGCATCAACGAGTGACGCTGTTGGTCACCTCGGGTTGGCCTGCGGCAGGCGGGTGACGGTCGGTGTCCGCGTGGGCGCCGTACACTGCCGTACCGCCCCGGGAAATGCCATGGATCCCCTGGATATCCGCCACGCCCCCGACCGCGGTCGCTTCCACGCAGAGGTGGAAGGCCACGCCTGTGTACTCGACTACGCCGTAGCCGAAGGCCGCATGGTCATCCGCCATACCGGCGTGCCGGAGGCGGTCGGCGGCCGCGGCATCGCTGGCGCGCTGGTGCGCGCGGCGCTGGACTGGGCACGCGACGCCCGGCTGCGGGTGGTGCCGGAATGCAGTTATGCCGCCGGTTTCATCCAGCGCCATCCCGAGTACGCCGACCTCGTCGATCCGGCCTGAACGACGACGCGCGCGACGCGATCTGCCAGACTGCGCGCCCCATCGGCCCCGCACCTGCCCCCGCGCCATGCGCCTGAACAAGCACATCAGCGAAACCGGATTCTGTTCGCGGCGCGAGGCCGATCGCCTGGTCGGCGAGGGCCGGGTGACGGTGAACGGACAGCGCGCCCGGATCGGCGCCGAAGTGGGCGAGGGGGACGTGGTGCTGGTCGATGGGCAGCCGCTGCGCACCCGCCAGGCGGCCGCCGGCAAGCGGCGCCATGTCTACATCGCGCTCAACAAGCCGGTGGGCATCACCTCGACGACAGAGGCGGCGGTGAAGGGCAATATCGTGGATTTCGTGGGCCACGACCAGCGGATTTTCCCGATCGGGCGGCTGGACAAAGACTCGGAGGGGCTGATCCTGCTGACCAGCAACGGCGATATCGTCAACGAGATCCTGCGCGCCGAGCACAAGCTGGAAAAGGAATACAGGGTGGTGGTGAACAACCCCGTGACCGAGGAGTTCCTGCGTGGGATGGCCCGCGGGGTCCCGGTCCACGGCCAGGTGACGCTGCCCTGTCGCACCGGCAAGCTGGGAAGGTACGGCTTCCGGGTCACCCTGGTGCAGGGGCTGAACAGGCAGATCCGGCTCATGGCCGCCCACTTCGGCTACCGCGTGAAGGGCCTGCTGCGGGTGCGGATCGGCAACGTGAAGCTGGGGCACCTGAAGCCCGGGCGCTGGCGCAACCTGACCGACGCCGAGCTGGCCGGCCTGCTGCCCGGGCGCACCGACTGGTGACGACCGACGGCAGGATTTGACACTTTCGCCCGGATATGCGGTATGGTGCGCGGACTGTTCGAAGCGGGATCACGGTACATCGTGGCTCCGATGCGGTAGATCACCAGGTTCCAGGGCCGCTTGCGGCTTGATCCAGACGATCCGCTCCATCGTTCGCGTTACCCCTTGCCGACACAGTCCAGGCACCGCAAGGCGGGCCTGGTATCCATCCACTGTCATGTTCCAAGGAGTAACAAAATGTCCGAACGTCAGACCGGCACCGTCAAGTGGTTCAACGACGCCAAGGGCTTCGGCTTCATCACCCCGGAAAACGGCCAGGACGTCTTCGTCCACTTCCGTTCGATCCAGGGCACCGGCTTCAAGTCGCTGCAGGAAGGCCAGAAGGTTTCCTTCAAGGTCGTCCAGGGCCAGAAGGGCCTGCAGGCCGACGAAGTGCAGCCCGAGTAATCGGCGTCGCATTCGGTACCGAAAGCCCCGGGCATTGCCCGGGGCTTTTTTGTTGTGTCGGTCGAAGGCGATGGAAATGCGTCGATCCGTGGCCGCGCAAAGCGACCGTGCCCGCAAGCTGGCGCCGAGCGCCCGTCCGGTCCCCGCCAGCGGACGTTCTGCGGCAAGCGCCTTCGGCGTCCCGTGGTTGGAGAAGGCGCGTTCCCGATCGATGTCATCCGCGCAGATGGCTGTCGCACGGTCGTCGCCCTTGGCCGAGCGGCATGCCTTCGGGATACCGGCTTCACCTGGCTGAAGTTATGATTTCGTTGTCTTCTTTTTGCAGGAATGGAGTTCCGTGATGAAGCGCTACAGGGGATGCATCCGCTGGTCGGCCATGTTCGCAGCCTTGGCCTTGCTCGCCGCCTGCCAGCGCGAGGGGGCCGCGCCGTCCGCCGGGCCGGAGGCGATCGGACCGGAGGTCGAGCAGGCCGAGGCCGGGGTCGCGCCCGAGTTGAAGGACGTGGTGGAAACCGATCGCCGCTTCATCATCGGCATCACGTATCCGCCCGAGGCCAACAAGTATCCGGGGATGGCGCTGGAACTGCACCGTTATGTCCAGGCCGCGCGTGCCGACTTGATGGAAGCCGTGGAAGACGCCCCGGTGGATGGTTCCGCTGGCCCTTACGAGCTGTCGCTGGTGTTCGAGACCGTGGCCGATTCTCCGCGCGTGTTCGCGATGTCGGCAAATGGCTACAGTTACACGGGGGGCGCACACGGCGCACCGCTGGTTGCGCGCTTCGTCTGGCTGCCGGAACAGCAGCGCGCGCTGCGCATCGGGGAACTGTTGCAGGGGCCCGGGGCCTGGGCCGACCTGTCGTCGCATGTCCGCGAACAGCTGCATGCGGCACTGTCGCAGCGGGTCGATGCCGATGACCTGGATCCTGCCGAACGCGGGCGGGTGATGCGTGCGGCAGGCCGGATGATCGATGAGGGCACGGCTGCCGAGGCGGACAATTTCAGCACGTTCGAGCCAGTGCTGGGCCAGGATGGCCGCATCGTCGCCCTGCGGTTCGTGTTCGCGCCTTACCAGGTGGGGCCGTACTCGGATGGTGAGCAGCGCGCCGAAGTGCCGGCGGCAGTCCTGTTGCCGCATGTGTCGGAGGCGTACCGGGAGTTGTTCGCCGGGAGCTGATCCACACTGTCGTTGGGCTGGGTCGCGCAGCCAACGGTATCCGGCAGCCACTCCACGCGGTGCCCGTCTGGCGCATGGGTTGCATCCACGCCTCGTTTTGCTTCGCTGGCGACCTCGGAGCGACACCGGACGCGTCACACGGACACTCGGAACCAATGAAAAAGCCGCCGGTTTCCCGGCGGCTTTCTGACGTGCAGAGGGCGCAGGCGGGTTACTCCGACGTGGCATCCAACCCGCGCTTCTTGAGCAGGGGCTCGATCCGCGGCTCGTGGCCGGTGAAGTCGACGAACAGCTCGCTCGCGTCCTTCGCGCCACCGCGCGACAGCAGGGTCTCGCGCAGGCGGTCGCCGTTCTCGCGCTTCAGGCCGCCGTTGGCCTCGATCCACTCGACCGTGTTGGCGTCCAGCACTTCCGACCAGATGTACGCGTAATACGCCGCCGCATAGCCGCCCATGATGTGGCTGAAGTACGGCGTGCGGTAGCGCGGCGGCACCGCGGCGTAGTCCATGCCCGCGGCCTGCAGCGCCGCAGCCTCCGTCGCCATGATCTGGTCGGCGGCAGGGAGCTGGGCGGTGGGCAGCTGGTGCAGGTACTGGTCGAGCATCGATGCGGCGAGGTACTCGGTGGTGCGGAAGCCCTCGTTGAACAGCGACGACGCCAGCTTCTTGTCCAGCAGGTCCTGCGGCAGCGCTTCGCCGGTCTGGTAGTGCTTGGCGTAGTTGGCGAGGATCGACGGCCAGTCGGCCCACATCTCGTTGACCTGCGACGGGAACTCGACGAAGTCGCGCGGCACGTTCATGAAGAACGACGGGTACTTCACGTCCGAGAACAGGCCGTGCAGCGCATGGCCGAACTCGTGGAACATGGTGGTCACTTCATCCCAGGTCAGCAATGTCGGCTCGCCTTCCGGCGGCTTGGGGATGTTCTGGTGGTTGGCGACCACGGGCAGGGTGCCTTCGAGTTCCGACTGGCCGACGTAGGAATTCATCCACGCGCCGCCGCGCTTGGACGGGCGCGCATACGGATCGAAGATGAAGATCGACAGGTGCGAGCCATCCTTGTCGAACACGTCGTAGACCCAGGTGTCCGGGTGGTACTTCGGCAGGTCGTGGCGCTCCTTGAAGGTGATGCCGAACAGCTCGGTCGCGGCGAACAGCACGCCGTTCTCCAGCACGTTGCGCATCTCGAAGTACGGCTTCATCTCGTTGTCGTCGAAGTCGTATTCCGCCTTGCGCACCTTCTCGGTGTAGTACGCCCAGTCCCACGGCTCGAGCTGGAACGTCGGCTCGCCCTTGGCGGCCTGTTCCTGGTCGATCATCGCCTGCAGCTTCTCGCCTTCCTTGCGGGCGTTGGCCACGGCGGCCGGGGCGAGGCGGGCCAGCATGTCGTTGACCGCCTGCACCGAGCCGGCGGTCTCGTCGGCCAGCACGAAGGCGGCCGAGCTGTCGTAGCCCAGCATGCGGGCGCGCTCGTCGCGCAGCGCCAGCACTTCGGCGACGATGGCGGTGTTGTCCCACTGGTTGCCGCGGCTGCCGCGATTGACCGAGGCTTCGTGCACGCGGCGGCGCACGTCGCGGTTGTTGAGCTGCGGCAGCGGCGGCTGGCCGGTGGTGTTGAGCAGGGTGATCGCGTACTTGCCTTCCAGCCCGCGCGAGGCGGCGGCCGCGGCAGCGGTGGCGATCTGTGCATCGCTCATGCCGTCCAGCTCTTCCACGGTATCGACGATCACCGCCGAATCGTTGACCTCGGCCAGTACGTTGTCGCTGAACTGGGTACCCAGTTCGGCCGAACGCGAGTTGATTTCCTTCAGGCGCGCCTTCTGCGCATCGTCCAGCGCGGCGCCTGCACGCACGTAGCTGGTGTGGTACCGCTCGATCAGGCGCACGCTTTCGGCGTCCAGGCCCAGCGAATCACGCTGGGTGTTGAGCGCATCGATGCGGGCGAACAGGGCCGGGTTGAGCACGATGGCGTCGCGGTGCGCGGCGAAGCGCGGCGCGTAGTCCGAGTTGATCTTGCGGCGGGTGTCGTTGGTGTCGGTGCCGTTGAGGTTGCCGAAGATGCGGCGGGCATTCGACAGCAGCTTGCCCGAGCGTTCCAGCGCAACGATGGTGTTCTCGAACGTCGCAGGCTCCGGGTTGTCGGCGATCGCCTCGATCTCCTGCAGCTCCTGCGCCATGCCGGCGTCGAAGGCGGGGCCGAAATGTTCGTCCTTCAGCTGGTCGAAGTGCGGATACTGCAGCGGCAGCGTGCTCTCGGCGAACAGGGGGTTGCCCTGGGCCTGGTCGGCCTGTGCGGCGGACGGTGCGGACACGGGAGCCTCCTGCAGGGCGGCGTGGGCGGACGGCGGGGCCGCGACCATGCTGGTGAGGGCGATGGCGAGGGCGGCAGCGAGCGGATGGGTCATCGGGTGGAGCCTCGTTGGTGCGTGAACCCGCAAGCGTAGCCCATCGGGCTGCAAGGGGCCCATGACGAATGGCAGGGTGTGGGCGGGGTGGCGGCGCCTGGCCGGTCCTGGCCCTAAACTCCGCTGGACAATCGACAGGCCATGGCCGGGAGCCACCATGAAGCACGCAGCATTGATCCTCATCGCCGCCTGGCTGGCCATTCCAGCGGCCGTCGCCGGTGAAGCCGGGACCGTGCGCTACACCGCCTTCGCCGGGGACGGCACGCGCGCCGGACACCAGTTGGTCGAGCATGGCGACGATGGCGTGACCCGGGTCGACTTCATCTTCAAGGACAACGGCCGCGGCCCCGAACTGAAGGAGGAATACGTGCTGGCGGCGGACGGGACGTTCGCCCGCTACCGCGTCGAAGGCGCTTCGACGTTCGGTGCGCCGATCGACGAAGCCTTCGAGCGCAGCGGGGACCGGATGACGTGGAAATCGACCTCCGACGAGGGCGAAGGCGAGTTCATGCCGGGGGCGCTCTACTCGCCGCTAGGCGGCACCCCGCAGGCGTCGTCGGTGGCGATCTCTGCGTTGCTGGCGCGACCGGACGGGCGCCTGCCGCTGATTCCCAGCGGAACACTGAGCGCGCGCCAGGTGGTCGAGCTGGAGGTCGCCGCCGACGATGGTCGCCGCCAGCGTGTCCAGTTGCTTGCGATCACCGGCATCGGCTTCACGCCGGCGTTCGCCTGGGCGACCACGGGCGACGCACCCCGGTTGTTTGCGTTCATCTACCCGGGCTGGGTGCGGCTGATCGAGGACGGCTGGCACGCCAATGGCGATGCGCTGGAACAGCGGCAGACGCAGGCGGAAGGCGAAGCACTGGCCGACCTGCAGCGCCGCATGGCGCATCCGCTGCCCGGTACGACCCTGCTGCGCAATGCCCGCGTGTTCGACAGCGAGCATGCGCGCCTCGGCGAGCCCGCGGACGTGCTGCTGCGCGACGGGCGCATCGTGTCGGTATCGGCCGGCGGCACGCCATCGCGCGAGGCGGACCACATCGTCGATGCCGCGGGCCGCGTGCTGCTGCCGGGGTTGTTCGACATGCATGTGCACGCCGGGCGCTGGGATGGCGGCCTGCACCTTGCCGCGGGCGTCACCACGGTGCGCGACATGGGCAACGACAACGCCATGCTGGCCGAGCTGATCGCGCAGGAGCGCGATGGCAGCCTGCTGTCGCCGCGGATCGTCGCCAGCGGCTTCATCGAGGGCGAGAGCCCGATGGCGGCGCGCGGCGGGTTCGTCATCGATACGCTGGACAAGGCGAAGGAAGCGGTGGACTGGTACGCCGCCAACGACTACCTCGGCGTGAAGATCTACAACTCGTTCCCGAGGGACCTGCTGCCGGACACGATCGCCTATGCGCATTCGAAGGGCTTGCGGGTGAGTGGCCATGTCCCGGTCCACATGCTGGCGCGCGAAGTGGTGGAGCAGGGCTACGACGAAGTGCAGCACATCAACCAGCTGGCGCTGAATTTCCTGGCCACGCACGAGACCGATACCCGCACGCTTGAGCGCTTCTACCTGGTGGCGAAGGGCGCGGGCGACCTGGACCTGGATTCGGCGGAGGTGCGGGAGTTCATCGCGCTGCTGCGCGACCGCGGCACGGCGGTGGATCCCACGCTGGCGACGTTCGAGTTCCTGCACCAGCGCAACGGCCAGCCGTCGCCGATCTTCGCCGCCATCGAGGCGCACGTGCCGCCGGACGTGCAGCGTAGCCGTCGCGCGGCGCAAATGGACATCCCCGACGATGCCACTGGCGCGCGCTACAAGCGTTCCTTTGACAACCTCGTCGCGCTGGTCGGGCGCATGTACGAGGCCGGCGTACCGGTGGTGGCCGGCACCGACGAGATCCCCGGGTTCACCCTGCAACGAGAGCTGGAGCTTTACGTGCAGGCGGGCATGACGCCGGCGCAGGCGCTGCAGGTCGCGACCTGGAACGGCGCGAAGTACAGCAACATGCTGGACGACCGCGGCTCGGTCGCCGTGGGCAAGCGCGCCGACCTGGTCCTGTTCGACGGCGATCCGACGGTCGACATCGCCGACGTGCGCAAGCCGGCGCTGGTGATCAAGGGCGACACCGCCTACTACCCGGCGGAACTGCATGAGGCGCTGGGCATCAAGCCCTTCGCCGAACCGGTCAGGGTGCAATCGAAGGAGGCAAGGTGATGACGAGGGTGCAGGATTTTTCCGCAACCGGCATCGACGGTCGCGAGGTACCGCTTTCCGAATACGCGGGCAACGTACTGCTGGTCGTCAACGTCGCCTCGAAATGCGGGTTCACGCCGCAATACTCGGGCCTGCAGAAGCTGTGGCAGGACTACCGCGATCGCGGGTTTGTCGTGCTGGGGTTCCCCTGCGACCAGTTCGGTCACCAGGAGCCCGGCAACGAGGCGGAGATCGCCGAGTTCTGCTCGCTCACCTACGACGTGGACTTCCCGATGTTCGCCAAGGTGGACGTCAATGGCACCGATGCCCACCCGCTGTGGACGTGGCTGAAGGCCGAGAAGGGTGGCTTGCTGGGGATCGATGCGATCAAGTGGAACTTCACCAAGTTCCTGGTGGGCCGCGACGGCAAGCCACTGAAGCGTTATGCACCGACCGACAAGCCGGAGTCGATGCGCAAGGACATCGAGGCCGCGCTGGGATAGCCATGGCCACGCCGATGCCGACGTATGCCATCGAGTTCAGCGTCGAAGGCGGCTGCCTGCGGGCGGTGTCCACCGGAGTGATTGACACACTGGAGGGTGCGATCGGGCTGTTCCGGGACATCGCAGTGGAGCTGCGCCGGGTGGGCGCACGCACGGTGCTGATCGTCGACGAAACCAGCGGCATCGTGCCGGATGCGGACGGCTTCGATGCCTTGGCCAGGGAAATGGCGGGCGAGGGCTACGAAGGCATCCGCGTCGCCTACGTGGACGTCGCAGGCACTGCGCTTGCGCGGGTCGAGGTGGGCGAGATCGTCGCGCGCATCCACGGCTATCGCTTGCGGGTGTTCGACAACGAAGCGCAGGCGCACATCTGGCTGCACTACGGCCGCGACTGACCCGCGGCCAGGCGAAAGGCCGGCTTCAGCGGACGATGGTCACCGGCACGGTGGCGTGGTTGAGCACTTTCAGCGAGACCGACCCGATCAGGGTGCCCTTGATCGCGCCATTGCCGCGCGAGCCCATCACCAGCAGGTCGGGTTTTTCCTTCTTCGCGATCCTGAGGATGCCGTCGGATACTTCCCCGACGACCTCGACGAAGCGATGTTCGACCTTGCTGCGCGCCAGCGCCTTGCGGGCGGGTGCCAGCATCCGCGCGAAGTTCTCTTCGTGCAGCCGGTTCGCCGCGTCGGCGCCGATCTTGCGCTCCACGCCCGGGAACAGCGATTCGTCGACCGCCAGCACCACCAGCGTCGCCGGCTTGGCCATGCGCTTGGCCAGGTCGTGCGCATGCTTGAGCGCGTGGGTGCTGACCTCGCTGCCATCGACCGGGATGAGGATTTTCATGGGCGGCTACCGTGGACGGATACGGGCTCGATTCTACAGGCGCGGTGCGCTCATTTCTCCACGAACGCCCGTTCGAAGACGTATTGCCCGGCCGTGCCGATGCGCGGTGCTGCGGTGAAGCCGCGGCCATCGAGGATGGCGCGGAAATCGGCCAGCATCTGCGGGCTGCCGCAGATCATCGCGCGGTCGTGCGCCGGGTCCAGCGGCTCCAGCCCCAGGTCGGCGGCCATGCGTCCGCTGTCGAGCAGCGTCGTCAGCCGTCCCTGGTGGTCGCGGCCGCCGTACACGAAGGGTTCGCGCGTGACCGCCGGGTAGTACAGCAACTGCCGCGCGATCTGTTCGCCGAGGAATTCATGCTTCGGCAGTTCGTTGACGATGTAGTCGCGGTAGGCGAGGTCGGCGACGTTGCGCACGCCGTGGCAAAGCACCACCTTCTCGAAGCGCTCGTAGGTCTCCGGGTCCTTGATGACGGACAGCCAGGGCGCGAAACCGGTGCCGGTGCCCAGCAGATACAGGTTGCGCCCCAGATGCAGGTCGCTGATCAGCAGGGTGCCGGTGGGTTTGCGCCCGATCAGCACCGTATCGCCAGGCTGTATGTGTTGCAGGCGTGAGGTCAGCGGCCCGTCGGCCACCTTGATGCTGAAGAACTCCAGTTGCTCTTCCCAGTTGGCGCTGGCGATGGAATACGCACGCAGCAACGGCTTGCCATCGACCGGCAGGCCGATCATCACGAACTGGCCGTTGTCGAAGCGGAAGCCGTCGTCGCGCGTGGTGGTGAAGCTGAAATAGGCGTCCGTCCAGTGGCGGACGTCGAGCACCGTTTCGGTACCAAAAGCGGAGGACATGGGGCGTTACGCGGGGGAAGCGATCGACCGCGCATTGTATCGGATGGCCAACTGCCGGGCCTTGCGGCGGGGGTGGACGGAATGTCCTCCCGCGCGCGGTCAGCGGTAGCCGGCTGCCTGCAGTTCGAACAATTCGGCGTAGCGCCCGCCCGCGGCCATCAGCTCGTCGTGGGTGCCGCTGGCTTCGATGCCACCCTGTTCCAGCACCAGGATGCGGTCGGCCATGCGTACGCTCGAGAAGCGGTGCGAGATCAGCACGGCGGTGCGCTCGTCCGACAGTTCCTTGAAGCGCTGGAACACTTCGAACTCGGCGCGCGCGTCCAGCGCGGCGGTCGGTTCGTCGAGGATCATCACCTGCGCCTCGCGCATGTAGGCGCGGGCGATGGCGATCTTCTGCCACTGGCCGCCTGACAGGTCCACGCCGGTCTTGAAGCGGCGGCCGATGACCTGGTCGTAGCCACCGGGCAGGGATTCGATGACCTCTTCGGCCATGCCGCGTCGCGCCGCGTCGCGGATGCGGGCGTCGTCGTACATGTGTTCCATGCGGCCGACGCCGATGTTCTCGCCGGCAGTGAGGTGGTAGCGCACGAAGTCCTGGAAGATCACGCCGATGTTCGCGCGCAGGTCGTCGATGTCGTAGTCGCGCAGGTCGCGGCCGTCCAGCAGGATGCGGCCCTCGTCCGGGTCGTACAGCCGTGCCAGCAGCTTGACCAGGGTGGTCTTGCCTGCGCCGTTCTCACCGACCAGTGCCAGCACTTCGCCCGCGCGCAGCTCGAAATCGAGGTGGCGCACGGCCCAGCGCTCGGCGCCCGGGTAGCGGAATCCCACGTCCTCGAACACGAAGCCCTGCGTGATCGGCATCGGGAAGGGCGCGGGATCGGCGGGCGACTTGATCTCCGGTTCGATCTCGAAGAACGAGAACAGGTCGTCGAGGTACAGCGCCTGTCCGGCGACCTGCGAGAACCCGACCAGCAGCCCCTCAAGCAATTGCCGCAGGCGGCGGAAGCTGCCGGCCAGGAAGGTCAGGTCGCCGATGCTGAAGTCGCCGCGCACCGTGCGCCACGCGATATAGGCATACGCCACGTAGTAGCCCAGCGTCCCCAGCGTGGCCAGCAGCGCGCCCCAGAACGCGCGCCGTCGTGCCAGGGCGCGGTTGGCGACGAAGAACTTGTCGGCCAGGGTGCGGTAGCGGTCGATCAGAAAATGGTGGAGGTTGAAGATCTTCACCTCCTTGGCCGTTTCCACGCTGGCGCCGGTCTGGCGCACGTACTCCAGCTGGCGGCGTTCGGGCGTCCACTGGTAGTTGAGCGAATAGCCCAGGGCGTTGAAATGCGATTCGCCGATGAAGGCGGGGACCAGCGCTACCGCCAGCAGCAGGATCAGCCACGGCGCGTAGACCAGCAGGCCGATGGCGAAACTGACCACCGTGATCGCGTCCTGCACCTGGCCGAACAGCTGCGCCATCAGGTTCATGCGGCCCATGGTCTGCCGGCGCGCGCGGTCCAGCTTGTCCTGCAGGTCCGGGTCCTCGAAATCCTCCAGGTCCAGCGTGGCCGCGTGTTCCATGAGCCGGATGCTGGTGGCGTTGGTGAACAGCTCCGACAGCAGCGCGTCGGCATAGCTCACCAGCCGGCCCAGCAGGTCGGACACGATGGCCAGCCCGAACTCCAGCAACAGCAGCCAGAGCAGGTGGTCGAGCTGCCCGCTGCGCCAGGCCTCGCCCAGCGAATCGAATCCGAGGCGCAACCCGACCAGGCGCACGGCCTCGTCGATGATCAGCTTGCCGACGTACAGCATCAGGATCGGCAGGAAGGCGCGGATCACGCGCAGGCCGAGGCTGGCGAGGGTGAGCGGTTTGCTGGTGGCCCAGATCAGGCGCAGGAACGGCGCGATGTTGCGCATCGCATCGAAGCGTTCGCGCAGGGTGGGGCGCTGGTCGGCGCGCCGGGGTTTCTTGGGGGCGGGCGCGGGTGCGGCGGTCGCGGACATGTGCCGCATTGTGCATGCCGGAGCGGCTGCGTGCGCACCACCAACAGGTGTCGGGCGGGGATCGGGGCATCGTTCACCTGCCAACGTGTCGCCGTGTGAACGATGTCATCGGGACCGCAACGGCAATGCCGTTGCATCGATGTCGTCATCCTGGCGAGCGCCGGGATCCGGTATCGTCGAAAGCCACCGGGCCCCGGCATTCGCCGGGGTGACGGGTTTTCATCGAATCATTCGAGTTCTTGTCGAACCATTCTGGCCATCGACCAGAGTCCTGCGGTGGGACAGCAGTCTGGCTCACTCCAGCCGCAATTCCGCGCTGCCCGAGAAGGTCTCGATGTTGATCTCGCCATCGCCGCTGCCGTAGCGGTGCTCGAAGCTGGAGCCCGGCCCGTACTTCGGCTTGGAGATGCTGGCGCCGGGGGCCGACAACCGGCCGCTGAAGCTCTCGCCGCGGACGTTGGCCGACAGCGACCGCGGCGCGGTGATGCGGATGCTGCCGCTGACCGACTCGGCGCTGATGCGGCCGCCTTGCGCCAATCCCGTGCGCAGTTCGGCGCTGCCGGACACGCTGCTGGTGGACATGCGCTGCACCTGCTCGCCCCGGGTGTCGATGTCGATCCGGCCCGAGACGGTTTCGGCTTCCACCTGGCCGGTGATGCGGCCGCGCAGCGAGATGCTGCCGCTGACGCTTTCCACGTCCACCGAGTCGCTGTTGAGGTTGAGTCGCACGCCGCCGGATACGCTGCTGATCTTGGCGTTGCGCGGTGCGCCGACTGCGGTGATGCTGCCGCTGACGCTTTCGATGTCCAAGTTGTCGCCGGCCACGCCGTTCACGTCGATGGTCACGGCCACTCCGTCGATTTCGATGTCGGCCTGCCGCGGCACGTCCACGACCAGCGTGGTGGGCCCGGCGTTGCGGCTGTTGCGCGGGTAGCGCACCTTCACTTCCAGTCCGCGGCGGTCGCCGCTGATCTCCAGGCGCTCCACGCCATCGCCGAGCGAGCCGGTGACGCGTACTTCCTGGCGATCCCAGGCGCGCACCTCGATGCGGCCCTTGACGTTGGAGATCTCGACGCTGCCGCGTGCATCCAGCGGCCGGGTTTCGTCGATCGGGGTGGCGGCGAACGCCGGTGCGGCGAGGGTGATGGCCGCGAGCAGTGCTGCGGAACGGGCGAAGGCGGGCAGGGTGACGTGCATGGCGGGCTCCGGGTCAGGCGGACACAAGGCGTTGCGTGAGGGACAGCCGCTGCGCGTAGACGCGCTGCAACCGGTCGAAGAGGAAGCGGGAGTCGGGTGCCTGGGCCAGTGCCGCGCGAATCGTGGCGACGCTGGCGTCCAGTTCGGCCAGCACGGCCGGGGTGGTGTCGAGGCCACGCGCGGACTCTATTTCGCGCAGCGCCGCCTCGTATTCGCGGGCCATGGCATCGGCCTGCGCGACCAGCAAGCCGTTGCCGGACTGGACGGGGGCGGTGGCGGTGGGAGGCGTCGCCGTGGCGGGTCCGCCGGGCCGTAGCTGCCAGCCCATGCCGACGGCCAGCGCCAGCACGGCCGCGGCTGCGAACCAGGCGACAGGGTGGCGGCGCGCCGTGATCGGAGCGACTGCAGCGACCTGCTGCGGCGTGTTGGCGATGCGGTTTGCAATGCCATCCCAGAGGTCGCGTGACGGCGGTGCGTCGGTGCGCAATCCGCGCAATTGCATGCGCAGCAGGGCGGGCAGGTCGGTGCGGTCGTCAGGTGTGTTCATGCGTGTGCTTCCAGTCGCGTGCGCAACAGCCTGCGCGCACGGTGCAGTTGTGCCTTGGAACTGCCGATGGCCATGTCCAGCGCCTCGGCGATTTCCTCGTGTTTCCAGCCTTCGATGTCGTACAGCACCAGTACCGCGCGCGCACGGGGCGGCAGCGAGGACACCGCCTGTTCCAGGTCCATCGACAGCGCGGTGTGCTGGCCGGCGGTGTCGTGCGTGCCGAAGCCGTCCACCGCGTCCTCGTCGTTGTCGATCCCGGGCGCGCTGCGCCGGCTTCGCAGTTCCATCAGCGCGGTATTGGCGGCCAGGCGATGCAGCCAGGTGCCGAAGGCGCTCTCGAAGCGGAACCCGGGCAGCGCCTGCCAGGCGCGGACGAAGGCTTCCTGGGTCAGGTCCTCGGCACGGCTGTGCTGGTGGCCCACCAGCCGCAGGATCACGCCGTGCACCCGACCCGCATGGCGTCGGTAGAGCGCTTCGAACGCAAACGCATCGCCACTGGCGCTGGCCCGGACCAGGGCATGGTCGTCGTCGTTCGCGGCCGCAACGGGGGCCAGGCAGGTGGAGGCATCGGTCATGGTTGCGGTCAGCATAGCCATTGGGATGCGGGCCGGTGGCGGAGGGTTTAAGACAATGCCGCATGCGCGGTGGCGCAGGTCCGATGCCACCGCAAGTCGCGGCCCGATATCCGCTTGCTTGCGGTGGCATCGGACCTGCCGGACAGATCCTTGCGCGTTCGGCAAAGGCGAAGCGGCGCGGTCGTGGCCCGGCGGGGCGCCTTGGGTGTCCAGGACTCGGGGGAAGAAGTTTTTTCGCATGGCCCGAAGGCCGGATGCCGCATTGCGTAAAATACGGGTTCCCGCCAGCCACCAAGCCCGCCGTGACCTCGATCAAGCAGGAAGACCTCGTCCAGTCCGTCGCCGATGCGCTGCAGTACATCAGCTACTACCACCCTGTCGACTACATCAAGAGCCTCGCCGCCGCCTACGAACGCGAGGAATCGCCGGCCGCCAAGGACGCGATGGCGCAGATCCTGATCAACTCGCGCATGTGCGCCGAGGGCCATCGCCCGATCTGCCAGGACACCGGCATCGTCACCGTGTTCCTCGAAGTGGGCATGGACGTGCGCTGGGAAGGCTTCACCGGCTCGCTGGAGGATGCGGTGAACGAAGGCGTGCGCCGCGCCTACCACCACCCGGACAACAAGCTGCGCGCCAGCGTGCTGGCGGATCCCGCGGGCAAGCGCGCCAACACGAAGGACAACACGCCAGCGGTGGTCAACGTGAAGATCGTGCCTGGCGACAAGCTCGACGTGATCGTCGCGGCCAAGGGCGGCGGTTCCGAGGCGAAGTCCAAGTTCGCCATGCTCAACCCGTCCGACTCGATCGTCGACTGGGTGCTCAAGACCGTGCCGACGATGGGCGCCGGCTGGTGTCCGCCGGGCATGCTGGGCATCGGCATCGGCGGCACCGCCGAGAAGGCGATGCTGCTGGCGAAGGAATCGCTGATGGAGCACATCGACATCCAGGAACTGATCGCGCGCGGCCCGTCCGACAAGGTCGAGGAACTTCGGCTGGAACTGTACGAAAAGGTCAACGCACTGGGCATCGGCGCGCAGGGCCTGGGCGGCCTGACCACCGTGCTCGACGTCAAGATCAAGGATTACCCCACGCATGCGGCCAACCTGCCCGTGGCGATGATCCCCAACTGCGCCGCCACCCGCCACGCGCACTTCACGATGGACGGCAGCGGGCCGGTGTCGCTCGAGCCGCCGTCGCTGGACGACTGGCCCAAGCTGACCTACAACCCGCAGAACGCGCGGCGTGTGGACCTCGACACCATCACCCCGGAGGACGTGCTGGCCTTCAAGCCCGGTGAAGTGCTGCTGCTCAACGGCAGGATGCTCACCGGCCGCGACGCCGCGCACAAGCGCATGGTGGAGATGCTCGACAAGGGCGAGCCGTTGCCGGTCGACCTGAAGGGCCGCTTCATCTACTACGTGGGTCCGGTCGATCCGGTGCGCGATGAGGTCGTCGGCCCCGCAGGCCCCACCACTGCGACGCGAATGGACAAGTTCACCGAGCAGGTGCTGGCGCAGACCGGCCTGCTGGGCATGATCGGCAAGGCCGAGCGCGGCCCCGTCGCGCTGGACGCCATCCGCAGGCACAAGTCGGTGTACCTGATGGCGGTCGGCGGCTCGGCCTACCTGGTGTCGAAGGCGATCAAGGCGGCGAAGGTGGTCGGGTTCGCCGACCTCGGCATGGAGGCGATCTACGAGTTCGAGGTCAAGGACATGCCGGTGACGGTGGCCGTGGACTCGACCGGTGAGTCGGTGCATCGCACCGGGCCGCGCGAGTGGCAGGCGCGGATCGGCAAGATCCCGGTGGTCGAGATCGCCTGACCCGGAGTTCGCGGGAAACCGGCTGCATGCCGGCTTCGCGTTCTGCTGAAATCCCGAACGGAGGTTTGTGATGTCTGTTGCCCTCTACGGCTCGAAGAGCACGGCATCGCTGGTCGTGCACTGGCTGCTGGTCGAGCTGGGCCTCGAACACGAGCTGCGCATGCTCGACTTCGAGGCGCGCGAGCAGAAATCGCCGGAATACCTCGCGC
The DNA here is from genome assembly GCF_004357985.1 of Luteimonas aestuarii. GTDB lineage: Bacteria > Pseudomonadota > Gammaproteobacteria > Xanthomonadales > Xanthomonadaceae > Luteimonas > Luteimonas aestuarii. Next base: position 63,353 of record NZ_SMTF01000016.1, read on the forward strand.
TCAATCCACAGGGTCGCGTGCCGACGTTGGTCATCGATGGCCAGCCGATCACCGAAGCCGCCGCCATCGCGATGCACCTCGCCGACCTGCACCCGGCGGCCGGGCTGGCACCTGCCGTCGGCAGCCCGCTGCGCGCCCGATACTACCGCTGGATGTTCTTCTGCGCGAATACGCTGCAGCCCGCCTATCGCGACTGGTTCTACCCGTCCGAACCGGCAGGCGAGGGCAACATCGAGGCTGCCAGGGTGCAGGCGCGACTCGAGCTGGAAGCCGCGTGGCAACTGGTCGCCGACCATCTGGATACCGATGGGCCGTATTTGCTGGGCGAGCAGCGCTCGGCGGCGGATTTCATGCTGACCATGCTGATGCGCTGGTCGCGCAACATGCCCCGGCCCGCGGAGACCTGGCCATCGCTGCACGCGCACGCCGCGCGGATGAAGGCGTTGCCGAGCTTCGCCGAGACGTACCGCCGCGAAGGCATCACCGACTGGACCTGACCTGCGCTTCCGGTCCCCGCCCGGGTCCCGCGGTGCGTGACGCCTACAGCTGCGAACGGATCGGGCGCAGCACGCCTTCGGCGAACTTCTGCAGCAACGGGCGCCGACGCCAGGCGGCGTGGTCGTAGGGCCGTGCCTGTGCCAGGTCGGCTTCGAACATTGCCGTCATTTGCGCGGCGAAGCCGCGGTCGTAGATGTTCAGGCTGGCCTCGTCGTTGAGGCGGAATGAGCGCATGTCGAAGTTGGTCGATCCCACCGAGACCAGTTCGCCATCGACCACCAGCAGCTTGACGTGGATCATGGTGGGCGCGTACTCGCTGATCTGCACGCCGGCCTGTAGCAGCCGGCCCCACGATGCCTTGGACGTGCGCTTCACCGTTTCCGAGTCGATGTGCGGGCCGGGGACCAGCACGCGCACGCGCACCCCGCGTCCGCGCGCTGCGAGCAGGGCGTCGACCATCAGCGCATCCGGGACGAAGTACGCGGCGCTGAGGTCGATGCTGTGCTCGGCCGCCGCGATGGCGGTGAGGTACATCAGGTGCATGCTTTCGCTGCCACCCGCGGGCGACGCCACGAACAGGTGCGCATCCGTCCCGTCCGAGGGCGCCAGTTCCGGGAAGTACGCCGGGCCGTTGAGCAGTTCGCCGGTGGTCTTGATCCAGTTGTCGTTGAACGCCGCCTGCATCTGAGCGACCACCGGCCCATCGATGCGAAAGTGCACCTCGCGCCAATGGTCCGGGTCCTGCGCGTGGCCGGTCCATTGGTCGGCGATGCCGACGCCGCCGGTAAAGCCGACCTGGCCGTCCACCACCAGCAGCTTGCGGTGGGTACGGTTGTTCATGCGACCCAGGTTGTACCAGTGCAGCGGACGGTACCGTTCGACTCGCACGCCGGCCTGCTCCATCCTGCGAAGCAAGGCCTGGTCCATCTTCAGGCTGCCCACCCAATCGACCACCAGGTGCACCGCAACGCCGTCGCGCGCGCGCTCGGCCAGTGCATCGGCGAACTCACCGCCGATGTCGCCGGACCAGTAGATGTAGGTTTCCATGTTGATGTTGCGCCGCGCGCCGCGGATCGCCGCCAGCATCGCCGGGAAGATCTCGTCCCCGTTCTGGAACGCCTGCACGCGGTTTCCGCCCAGGATCGACGGCCCCAGCAAGACGGACATCTCACGCCGGAACTGCGGGTCGGACACCCCATGCCGGTGTTCGACCTTCCTGTCGATCTTCTTTTCCGGCGTGGTGAAGTTCATCGCCACCACCACGCACAGCACCGTGATCAGGATCGTCAGCACGATAATCCACGGCATGGAGGTTGCGCTCCGGAGGTCTGGTGAGAAGGCGGGCGCGCGCACTCTGCTGAATGCGCTGCATGGAGTGCGTGAAGTACCGCGTGGGAAAGGCGGCCTCCGGCCGCGTCAGTCCGGCTGGCTGAACCACTCCTCCAGGGAAATGCCCAGCCCGACGTAGGTCGCCTTGTGGTTGTAGTCGATCAGGCTTTCGCCGTAGCCGTGGAAGACCTGCAGGTGGCCACGCATCGGCAGGCGCGCGTGCGGCGTCAGCGGGAAGCCCCAGTTGAACTGCAGCGCGCCGCGCGAGCGGTCGCCGCCACGCAGCGAATGCCGGGCCATCAGCGAGAACTCGTTGCGGCCGCGGATGTGGGTGAGGGTGGCGTCGCCCCGGCCCACGTAATCCTCGATCCCCGGGTTGTCGTCGTCGTTGCCGTCGGAAATGCGCACCCAGGGGCGCAGCATCAGCGCCCAATCCTCGCGGTCCAGGCCGATATTGAACATCAGCCGGTTCCAGCTGCGCGACAGCGGGTCCTCGCGGCCGTTGGACTGGTGGTTGATGCCCACCGCTGTCATGCGTCCGTTCCAGCCCAGCAGGTGGTAGCCGTTGCGGAAGACCAGCAGCACTTCCGGTTCGTAGTTGGTCTCGCGGAACGGGCGCGATTCCTCGCCGTTGTAGACCTGCCAGCGCGAGCTCTGGGTGTAGCCCATCCAGATGTCGCCGTTGTCCCCGAACAGGTTCTCGACCGCCTTGGTCTTGAAACTGAGCTGGAACTTGGTTTCCAGAGCATCCAGCCCCATCGGGGTGGTGACGGTGTTGTCCGGGTTGCGCGAACTGGGCATGTCGTTGACATCCGATGTCCAGAACGCGGGCAGCAGGTACACCGGCTTGTAGGCACGGAAGTTGAAGATCCCGCGCTTGGAGTCCTTCGCCAGCTCCCAACGGCTGTCGAGCAGCGAGCCGCGGCCGGCATTGGCGATGGCGTCGCGGTAGGCGGCATCCTCGTGCACGAACAGCGTGTCGCCGCGGCTGTCGCGCGTTTCGCGACCGCGGCGGGTGGCGCCGCCTTCCGCCTTCGCTGCCTCCAGCGCCTCGCGTGCCGCACGCGCCGCTTCGTCGGCCTCGACGGGGGTGATGCTGGCGCGTCCGGCTGCGTTGTCGTAGCAGGCCAGCCGCTCCAGGTCGCTCTGGATCAGCACGCAAGCCGACACGTCGCCATCCTGCGCGGCGACACTTGCGCATGCGGCGGCCAGCGGTATCAGCAGGACGAGGCGCGGGGTCATGGCGGGGTGGGGCCCGGCTTCAGCAGGTTGCGGCCATCGTCCATCTGCTCCTGCGCCTGCGCAAGCTGTTCGTCGATGTCGCGATTGACCGAGGTGTCGGCATCGGCGACATGCACCGGCTCCGGCGCGGTCGCCCCGATGTCGGCGCCCGCTGGCTGATCGCGGGTGACCCTCACGTGCTGCACCGTCCGCGGCTGCTCGATGCCGGCACGGGTGAACTCCGCCTTGACCCGGCGGATGGCCTCGGTGCGCACCTTGCCCATGTCGCTGGCACGCTGGTCCACCCAGCCGAAGAACTGCAGCACGATGCCGTTGGGCGTGAACTCGGCGACCGACCAGGACGGTCCGGGATCGGCCAGCACGCCCTCGACACTGGCGATCTGCGACAGCGCCAGCGCATGCGACACCCGGATCGACTGGCTGGCATCGATGCTGATGCGGAACTCGAAGCGCCGCCGCGGGTTGGTGGTGAAGTTGAGGATGACCGCCTTGAACACCAGCGCGTTGGGCAACCGCAGTTCGTTGCCGTCCATCGTCATCAGGAGGGTGGCGCGCGAGGTCAGGGCCACCACGCGCCCCTCGTGCGCATCGATGCGCACGTGGTCGCGCGGGTTGAATGGCTTGCGCAGGCTGAGCAGCACGCTGGCGATGTAGTTCTCGGCAATGTCCCTGAAGGCGAAGCCGATCACCAGGCCGACCACGCCGGCCGACCCCAGCACGGCGCCGACCGCCGCGGTTGCGCCCAGCAGGTCCAGCGCCAGCACTACGCCCAGCACGACGATCAGGCTGCGGACGATCATCCGGATCAGCCCATCCATGTACGGGTTGTGGGTACGCAGGCGCAGCCAATGCAGGCGGCGCGCGACGAAGCCACTGATCCACGACGTGGCCAACACGATCAGGATCGCCACCAGCAGGAGCGGCGAGAAGGCGACCAGCTCGACCAGCTTCGCCCGCACGCGGTCGAGCGTGGTGTCGAACTGGCGGCCGACGTCGACCACCTCCGGCGCCTCCGTGGTTGCAACGGCTGCAGGCGTCGCGTCCTGCAGTTCCTTCGCCCAGCCCGCGGGCGCGGCGAAGAGGCAAGCCATGGCACAGAGGATGGCGATGCTGCGGAGCAAGACGATGGGCATGGGCGGGTTCGGCATTGCGAGTGACGATACGTTGGATGACGCGTGGCCAGCTACAGCCACCAGGCCAGCACGAAGATGCCGATCATGGCAAAGGCCAGCATGAGTTTCAGCGCCGTGCCGAGTGCGATGCCGAGCCAGGTGCCGAAGCCGACCCGCGTGGCATGCCCGAGCTGCTGGCGGCCGAGGCGTCGTTGCGCGACCAGTTCGCCCACCAGCGCGCCCACGAACGGGCCCGCGAACAGGCCGGGCAAGCCGAAGAACAGGCCAGCGAACGTACCGATCACCGCACCGAACAGCGCCGTGCGGCTGGCACCCACCCGCTTGGCGCCCAACGCCGTGGCCCAGAAGTCGATCACCAGCGACAATGCCGTCAGCAGCCCCAGCGCGACGATCGTGCCCACGCCAATATGCTCGAACCCCCCGGCCCAGGCGCCGAGCAGCATGCCGGCGAACATCAGCGGCAGGCCGGGCAAGGCAGGCAGGATGGTGCCGAGCAGGCCGACGATGACCAGCAGCGCGGCGATGGCGTAGAGGATCGGTTGCGCGTCCATGGAAGACCGGAGGTGGAGCGCCGCCGCGCGACGCGAGGCAGGCATTGTCACAGAGCCCGTCGCCAGGTGCATGCCGCGCGCGAAGCGCGGCGTCGGTCCAGATGCAGGAAGCCCGGCACAAGGCCGGGCTTCCGGGGCAGGACACGTAGCGTCCCGCCAATGGAGATCTGTCAGGCCGGTACGGGCGGCAGATCAGTACAGGCGCGCCTGGCCGTTCTGGATGCGGACGTACGAGCCCTGGCGGATGCCATTGAGACTGCTCTGGTTGACGACCGTGGTGCGGCCATCTTCCATGCGCACATGGACGTTGTAGCCAGCGCCTTCGACGCGGTTCTGGATGGCGTTGCCGGCGACCGCGCCGCCAATAGCGCCTGCGGCGGTAGCGGTGTTCCGCCGACCTTCGCTGTCGGTATTGCTGCGTGCGAGTTCGCGACCCGCCACCGCGCCGACGATGCCGCCGATCAGGGGTCCGGCCACGTTGGGATTGGTGTTGCCGGCCTGCTCGATGGCGACGACCGTGCCGCAGTCGTAGCAACGCGCCGACTGTGGCGCAGTGCCGTAGCCGCTGGAATAGCCGGGCGAAGACGTGCTGGCGCAGCCGGCAAGCAGGGTGCTGGCAACGATGGCCGATGCGGCGAGGAGTCGGGTGTTCATGGCGTTCTCCGTGATGTGCTGGCTGCGGAAACGATGCGCTTCCGTTGCCAGCGACACTAGGACGCGCAGCGTGAATGCCGCGGCAATCCTCGCCGTTCCGACGCCCTTCGACGTGGTGCCGTGCAGGCACGATTCAGCCGGCGGTGAAGGCGATGCGAAACCGTCGGCGCGTGGGCGGGCCGTGGAAATCTAGCCGCGGAAATCCTGGTGGCATGCGCTGCAGGACTCGCCGATGTTCTTCGCCGCTTCGTTGGCGCCAGCGCAGTTGAGGGGTGGCGACGAGAGCGTCGCATCCAGCGTGGCGCGGAATTGCCCGGCGTGCCCGGCGAAGCGACGGTCATCGCGCAGATCGGCGAATGCAGGCTCCAGGTCGTTGCCCAGGCTTCGCAGCGACTGCAGGTGGGGCAGGATGTCGGTGGGGTTGCAGCGGTTGGCCTCGATCTTCTCGCGCATCTGCGCCATGTGTGCCGAGAACAGGTGCATGGTGGCGTTGGGGTAGTGGTCGCGCCAGGTCTTGCGGGCCTCCAGTGCGCGCAACAGCATCACCACCGCCACGATGCCCAGCACCAGCCCCAGCAGGAACAGGAACAGGTAGCGACCCGCATCGGACGGCTTGCGCTCGTCGGCATCGACGTGGGGCACGGGAAGCGGGGGACGGTCCTGGCTGGGTGATGGCATCGCTGGCGCTCCTGGCTGGCTTGGCGGTCAGGATACTACCGCGCCACCGAAGATAAACTGCGCACATGGACGACAGCTTGCGCCAACGTTTCGCTGGCATCGACCGGCTCTATGGAGCCGGCACCGTCGCGCGCCTTGCCGGTGCGCGCGTGGCCGTGGTCGGCATGGGCGGCGTGGGGTCGTGGGTGGCGGAGGCGCTGGCGCGTTCGGGCGTCGGCCACCTGGTGCTGATCGATGCCGACGACATCTGCGTATCCAACACCAACCGCCAGCTGCCGGCGCTGGACGGGCAGTACGGCCGCAACAAGGCCGAAGCCATGGCCGAGCGCTGCCGTGCGATCAATCCCGCGATCATGGTCGACGCGGTACCGGTGTTCCTGTCGTCCGCGAACATGGCCGACCTGCTGGGCGAGGGCGTCGACCTGGTGCTCGACGCCTGCGACAGCTTCCGGGTCAAGGTGGAGTTGATCGCCTGGTGTCGGCGGCGCAAGCTGCCGATCGTGGTGTCGGGTTCGGCCGGTGGGCGCACCGATCCCACGCAGGTGCGGCTGCGCGACCTGTCGCGCACGGAGCACGACGCCCTGCTGGCGCTGGTGCGCAAGAAGCTGCGCGCCGAGTTCAACTTCCCGAAGAACCGCGACCGCTACTTCGGCGTGCAGGCGGTGTACTCGCTGGAGAACGTGCAGTACCCGCAGGCCGATGGCAGCGTCTGTGGCATCCGTCCGGCGCTGGGACCGGACGCAGCGTTCAAGCTCGATTGTGGCGCGGGCCTTGGCGCGGCGACGCACATCACCGGCGCCTTCGCCTTCGCCATGGTGGGCCGGGCGCTGGCATTGCTGTTGAAGAAGCCGGCGCCGTAGCGCGCCGGGGCCGGCGTGCCGTGTGTGAAGGTCAGCGTGCGGGGAGGGCGAACAGGCGCTCTGCATTCCGCGTGGTGGCTTGCGCGATCTCTCCCGGCGACACCTTGCGAAGCCGCGCGATGGTGTCGCAAACCACCACCAGTCGCGCGGGTTCGTTGCGCTGGCCGCGGATGCCGGCATCGGGCTGGTCCGGTGCATCGGTTTCCAGCAGCAGGTACTCCAGCGGCATGGTCGTTGCCAGTTTGCGCAGCCGGTTGGCGCGTTCGTAGGTGACCGGTCCTCCGAGGCCGATCATGAAGCCGAGCGACCACAGTTGCCGCGCCTGTTCCGGGCTGCCGGAAAAGCTGTGCACCACGCCGCGCAGGCTGCCGATGCGGCGCACTGCCGCCAGCACCGCGTCCACCGCGCGACGGGCATGCACGATGACCGGCAGGTCGAACTCGCGCGCCAGCCGCAGCTGGCCTTCGAAAAAGGCCAACTGCGCATCGGGATCGAGCCCGTCCACGAAAAAATCCAGACCGCATTCGCCCACCGCCACCGGGCGCTCGCGTTCGATCCATGTGCGCAAGGCTTCCAGATCCGTCGATGAGTGCTCGGCGAGGTACATCGGGTGCAGGCCGTAGGCCGGAAACAGCCCGTCATCCGCGGCGCAGAGGTCGCGCAGCTTCGGCCAGCCGCCTGCGGAGACCGCGGGCACCACCTGGCGGGTCACGCCCGCGTTGCGGGCCCTCGCCATGACGGCGGCGCGGTCGGCATCCAGTTCCGCCGCATCCAGATGGCAGTGGCTGTCGACCAGCATCGGCTCAGCGCGGTGCGTCCCGGCCCGCGTCGAGCGGCGGCGCAGGCTCCTTCCGGCGCTTCCAGTTGGCCAGCAGGATCGTGCCAAGGCCGAGCAGGACTTCATCCACCAGCGGGATCGGATCCGGAATGAACAGGGTCAGCAGGAACAGTCCGCCGGTGATCTTGAACAGCGTGGGATAGCGCAGCTTGCGTGCCCAGTTGAGGATCGGCAGGAGCAGGGGATTGGCCATGGGATCTGTGGTTCGCCGTGATGTCGGGGTCCGGTGGCGCAGCGGTGCGCCAGCCCATGTGCGCACGCTATCACGCGTCCGGAAGGCCCGGGATCCTGCATGGTTCATGGGGTCGTCAGGTTCATCGGAACTTTTCCGGCATCCATTCAGGAAGGCGATGCTGGAATGGCCGTGCACCGACAACACAGCGGGCAAGGCCCGAGGAGACAACGATGAAAAACAATACCCTTGCGATCGCCCTGGCCTCGATGCTGGTCGGCGGCGTGGCCGTCGGCGCCTATCACAACAGCCGCGACAGCGATCGCGACCGTACCCCGGTCGGCGCCGATGCCGTCGGCGAGGAGTTGCCGTTCCTCGATCGCAACGCCGGTGCCATCGAATATGCCGACGTGATCGACGTGGTGGCCGTCACCGAAAGCCAGCCGCTGTACGCGACCGTGCTCGGCAGCGAGCCGATCAGCGAGACCACCACCTCGTCCACCCCTCGCCAGGTCTGCCAGGACGTGGTGGTGCAGGAGCGCCTGCCAGAGCGTGATGGCCTGGTCGGTGGCACCGTCGCCGGTGCCGTGGTTGGCGGTCTGGTGGGCAACCAGATCGGCGGCGGCAGCGGCCGCAGGCTGGCCACGGTCGCCGGTGCGGTCGGTGGCGGTTTCGCCGGTCGCGAAATCGACCGTCGCCACGTCGGCGGCCAGGTCGTCGAGCGCGTCGATCGCCAGTGCACCACCGTGCAGGATTCCTCGCAGTCCTCGCGCGTGGTTGCCTACAACGTGACCTATCGCACCCCCGAGGGCGAGACCCGCAGCATGCGCACGGGCAGCAAGCCCGGCGATCGCATTTCGTTGGGTAGCGAGCAGGTCGTGGTGGGCTACGACGTGACCTACCGCCATGACGGCATGGAGCACACCGTGCGCATGGACCAGGAGCCGGGTGACCGCCTGCCGGTGGTCGATGGCGAGGTCATGCTGCGCACCGCGTCGCTGGACACCGGGACCACCCGCAGCTAATCCCGCACACCGCGTCACCCTGGACGGGCCGGCATTCGCCGGCCCGTTCCGTTCCAGCGCTGATGGCTTCGGCACTGATGGCCGGTGACGGGTGCCGGTGGCTGCCCGGGCCGATACAATGCGCGTTTTCCGCCCGAAGCCCGACACCGCCATGGCCCTGCACCCCTACGACCTGTACGACATCCGTTCCCTGCTCAGCGAAGAAGAGCGGGCCGTGCAGGACACCGTGGCTCGCTTCACCGACGAACGCGTGCTGCCGATCATCGGCGAATGCTTCGACCAGGGCCGCTTCCCCACCGAGCTGGTCCCCGAGATCGCCGGCCTGGGTCTGTTGGGTGCGACGTTGCCGGCCGAGTACGGCGGCTCCGGGCTCAACTACGTCAGCTATGGCCTGATCTGCCAGGAACTCGAGCGCGGCGACTCCGGCCTGCGCAGCTTCGCCAGCGTGCAGTCGTCGCTGTGCATGTATCCCATCTTCGCCTACGGTACCGACGAGCAGCGCAACCGCTGGCTGCCGGACATGGCCGCGGGCAAGGTGATCGGCTGCTTCGGCCTGACCGAGCCGCATGGCGGCTCCGATCCGGCGAACATGAAGACCCATGCGAAGAAGGACGGCGCCGACTGGATCCTCAACGGGTCGAAGATGTGGATCACCAACGGCAACCTCGCCGACATCGCCATCGTCTGGGCGCAGACCGACGACGGCATCCAGGGCTTCGTTGTAGAGAAGGACTTCGCCGGCTTCAGCGCGCAACTGGTCAAGCACAAGATGAGCCTGCGCGCGTCGGTGACCAGCGCGCTGTTCTTCGACAACGTGCGCGTGCCCGAGGCCAATCGCCTGCCGAACGTGAAAGGCCTCAAGGGGCCGCTGGGCTGCCTGACGCAGGCGCGCTACGGCATTACCTGGGGCCCGATCGGTGCCGCCATCGCCTGCCTCGACGAGGCGTTGAACTACTCCAAGGAACGCATCCTGTTCGGCCGCCCGGTCGCCGCCACCCAGAGTGCGCAGCTGAAGATGGCCGACTGGGCGCGTCGCATCACCTCCGCGCAGCTGCTGTCGCTGCAACTCGGCAGGCTGAAGGATGCCGGCAAGATGCAGCCCACCCAGGTGTCGCTGGCGAAGTGGAACAACTGCCGCATGGCCATCGACATCGCCCGCGAAGCGCGCGACCTGCTGGGCGGCGCCGGCATCACCACCGAGCATTGCCCGATCCGCCATGGCCTGAACCTCGAGTCGGTCATCACCTACGAAGGCACCGAGACCGTGCACCAGCTGGTGGTGGGCCGCGAGCTGACGGGCATCAACGCGTTCTGATTCGTTTCCCTTCCTTCTTCCCTCGGGAGAAGGTGCCCGAAGGGCGGATGAGGGTATGGCGAAGCGACAGTCGTCCGGACCAGTGTCGCTTCGCTGTCCCACCACCCCGAAACCTCTGCCGAGGGGCGAGTGGCTTCAGGAGCCAGCCAGATGAGTGTTGCCAGCATCCATCTCGAAACCGAACGCTTGCTCCTGCGCTTGCCACGCATCGAGGATTTCGAGCGTTATGCCGAACTCATGATGGATGTGGAGGCATGCCGCTATATCGGCGGCCACCTGCCGCGCGGTGGCGCCTGGCGCAAGTTCCTGCAGATGCCGGGGGCGTGGGCGTTGCAGGGCTTCGCGATGTTCTCGGTGGAAGAGAAGGCGACCGGGCGCTGGGTGGGCCAGATGGGGCCATGGCGGCCCGATGGCTGGCCTGGGAACGAAATCGGCTACGCATTCCACCCGGATGCGTGGGGGCAGGGCTACGCGCTGGAGTCGGCGGTCGCCGCCATCGACTGGGCGTTCGATACCCTGGGCTGGGACGACATCATCCACTGCATCTCGCCTGAGAACATCGCGTCGAAGAAGGTGGCGCATCGGCTGGGTTCGACCCTGCTGCGCGAAGGCCGCGTGCTGCCCGCACCCGCCAACGAGGCGCATGTCGAGGTGTGGGGCCAGACCCGCGCGCAGTGGGGCATCAACCGGAAGCGCCTGGCGTGATGCGCGTCCACGGCTACTCGGTCTCGGGCAACTGCCACAAGCTGCGATTGCTGCTGGCGCAGCTGGGCCGCGATCACGCGTGGGTGGAAGTCGACAGCAGCCGCGGCGAAACCCGTACGCCCGAATACCTGGCGAAGAATCCCGCCGGCAAGGTGCCGATGCTGGAACTGGACGATGGCCGGGTGCTGGTCGAATCCAACGCCATCCTGCATTTCCTGGCGGACGGCACGCCGTTCCTGCCGGTCGACCCGTGGCAGCGTGCGCAGGCCTTGAGCTGGATGTTCTTCGAGCAGTACAGCCATGAGCCTTATGTCGCCGTGGCGCGTTTCATCCGTGGCTGGACCCCGCTCGATTCGCCGCGCCGTGCCGATCTGCCGCGGCTGCGCGAACGCGGGCACGAGGCGTTCGCGGTGATGGAGCGGCACCTGTCGGCGCGTCCGTGGTTCACCGGCGACGACTACGGCATCGCCGACATCGCACTGTTCGCCTATACCGACGTCGCCCACCACGGCGGCTTCGAGCTGTCGCCGTATCCCGCGATCCGCGACTGGCTGGCGCGCGTGCGCGCGACGCCAGGCTTCATCGCGATGCCCGATCCCGCCTCCGAGAACGCCGCGTTGATCGCGGCCTCCAACTGAGCCTCGTCCCGCATGTTCGCAACCGTTCCCGATCCCATCCCGGCCCGCATGAAGGGGCTGAACCGCGCCGAGATCTGCGACGCCAACTTCACCGCCTTCGTGCAGGGCTGGGACGGACGCGCCGATGCGAAACCCGCCGGGGACGAATCCATCCTCGAAGGCAGCGCGCTGGACGCACGCGGGTTCCGCGAACTGTTCGAATCGCAGCTGGTCAGCCGCCACCTCGACCTGATGGCGCGCGTGCTGCGGGTGCAGAACAAGGTGTTCTACACCATCGGTTCCAGCGGCCACGAAGGCAACGCCATGGTCGCGCGGCTCACGCGCCATACCGATCCGGCGTTCCTGCACTACCGCAGCGGCGGGTTCATGGCCGAGCGCTTCCGCAAGCTGCCGGGGATGGACCCGGTGATGGATTCGGCACTGTCGTTCGCGGCGTCGAAGGACGACCCGGCCAGTGGCGGCCGCCACAAGGTCTGGGGCAGCAAGCCGCTGTGGGTGCTGCCGCAGACGTCCACGATCGCTTCGCACCTGCCCAAGGCCTTTGGCACGGCGGTCGCCATCGAGCAGGCCAGGCGCATCGGCCATGCGCTCCCGGTGCCCGACGACAGCATCGCCATCTGCTCGTTCGGCGATGCCTCCAGCAATCACGCCACCGCGCAAACCGCGTTCAACGTCGCCGCATGGACCGCATACCAGAAGCTGCCGGCGCCGGTGCTGTTCGTGTGCGAGGACAACGGCATCGGCATTTCGGTGAAGACGCCGGATGGCTGGGTGGCCCGCAACTTCCGCGACCGGCCCGACCTCGACTACTTCTATGCCGACGGACTGGACCTGGCCGGTGGTTATGGCGACGTGCAGCGGGCCGTGGAACACTGCCGGCGTACGCGCAGGCCCACCTTCCTGCACCTGCGCACCACCCGGATCATGGGCCACGCCGGGACCGATTTCGAGATCGAGTGGCGCAGCATCGAGGAATTGTGTGCGGTCGAGGCGACTGATCCGCTGCTGCGCAGCGCGGCCATCGCGCTCGAGTCGGGGCTGATGTCGAAGGACGAGGTGCTGGCGCTGTACGAAGCCACGCGCGCGAAGTGTTTCGCCGCCGCCGAGGATGCCGACCGCCGGCCGCGCCTGACCGAGCTGGCCGACGTGATGGCACCCCTCGCGCCGTACACCCCCAAGGCGGTACAGGCCGAAGCCACGCGCCCGCCGGATGCCGAGCGCCGCGCGCTGGCCTTCGGCGGTGAGGCGAAGCTGCCGGAGCGGGCGGGTCCGAAGCATCTCGCCATCCAGATCAACGCCGCGTTGCATGACCTGTTCGCGAAGTATCCCGAAGCGCTGCTGTTCGGCGAGGACGTGGCCCAGAAGGGTGGCGTGTACACGGTCACCAAGGGCCTGCAGAAGGCGTTCGGCCCGCGCCGCGTGTTCAACACGCTGCTGGACGAAACCGTGATCCTGGGGCTGGCGCAGGGCTACGCCAACATGGGCATGCTGCCGCTGCCGGAGATCCAGTACCTGGCGTACTTCCACAACGCCTGCGACCAGATCCGCGGCGAGGCGGCCAGCCTGCAGTTCTTCAGCAACGGCCAGTACCGCAACCCGATGGTGATGCGGATCGCATCGCTGGGCTACCAGCGGGGCTTCGGCGGGCATTTCCACAACGACAACTCGATCACCGCGCTGCGCGACATCCCCGGCCTGGTCGTCGGTTGCCCGTCGCGCGGCGATGACGCCGCCACCATGCTGCGCACGATGGCGGCCCTGGCGAAGGTGGATGGCCGCGTCTGCGCCTTCCTCGAACCGATCGCGCTGTACATGGCCAAGGACCTGCACGAAGCCGGCGATGGCGGCTGGCTGACGGAATACCCGTCGCCGGAACAGGCGATGACGCTGGGCGAGGAACGCGTCTACAACCCGAAGGCGAAGGACTGCGTGATCTTCACCTTCGGCAATGGCGTGCCGATGAGCCTGCGCGCGGCGAAGGCGATCGAGGCGAAGCATGGCTGGCAGGTGCGGGTGGTAGACCTGCGCTGGCTGGTGCCCCTGAACGAGGCGGCCATCGCGAAGCATGCGGGTGAATGCGACCGCATCCTGGTCGTGGACGAGGGTCGCCGCAGCGCCGGCGTGGGCGAGGGCATCATCACCGCGGTCGCCGAGGCCGGCTATCGCGCGCGACCGTTCCGCCGCGTGGTGGGGGCCGACACCTTCACCCCGTTGGCCGGCGCGGCGTTCCTGGTGATTCCGTCGGACGATGAGATAGTGGCCGCGGCGGATTCGCTGGCGGCTGCGAAACCCTGACGTCACTGACGCCGAATCGGCCGAGTTCCGATCAATCCGTCATCCCGGCGCAAGCCGGGACCCAGTGGCTTTTTCTTGGGTTCTTCTCCCGATCGAGGGAAAGACACCGACGCAGGGCGCGCAGGTCCGATGCCACCGCAAGTCGCGGCCCGATATCCGCTTGGTTGCGGCGGCATCGGACCTGCGCTGGACAGATCCTTGCACGTTCGGCAAAGGCGAAGCGGCGCTGCCCTTGGCTTTCCGCCCAGCCGCCGGAAAAGTGTGGAGGCGCCTGCCGGGGCCGCGCCGACCAAGCGGATATCGTGCCGCGAACCGGCGTGGCCCCGGCAGGCGCCCTCGACGTCCCCGGACTTGGAAGAACCTTTTTGACGACCGTCCTGACGGCAAACGCGGCTTGCATCCCCGGGGCGACGGGAATCAACTCGCGAAACGACGGATCGCTTGAAGCGCCGAGATGTCGCGCTCTGCGAGAATCAGCGCGCCAATCCGTCCAGCAGCGGCACACGCCGGCAAGGCAGGCCACCTGTCAGGAACGGTCCGTCGCCCGCCTCCAGCGGCATCACCGCCAGCGCCTCGTCGCCTGCGGCGCACACCAGCTGGCCAAGCGCGCGTTCGCCTTCGGCTGGCAGCACCTCGCCAAGGCTTGCGACGCCCGCGCCCTGCAGCCGGACCAGACCACGCTTGGCCTGCCCGAGGAAATGCGTGCGTGCCACGATTTCCTGTCCCGGATAGCAGCCCTTCTTGACGCTGAAGGCCTTCAGCCGCTCCAGCGACAGCTGTTGCGGCGTCCAGGCATCGGCCTGCGCATGGGGCAGGCGCGGCAGGCCGTGGGCCAGGTCGGCCTGTCGCCAGGCCTGGGCAGCGCTGTCATCAGACGCGGCGGCGACCCCCGTGCGCAGCGTGCGTGGCTGCAACGCGGTGCCAAGGTCGAGCTCCAGCCCACCGTCATCCCCCGCGGCGAAGCGTGACCCCGACGCGTCGACGGGTGCGACGAAGGCGCCCGCCGGTTGCACGCCCGCATCCACTCGCACCACCACCTTGCTGCGGAACACATAGCGTTGCAGCTGTGCCGCGAATGCCGTCGGGTCTGCATCCAGCAGCAGCACCTGCAACGTATCGTCGACGTGCTTGAGCAGGGCGAACAGGGCGATGACGCGACCCTTCGGCGTGAGCCAGCCGCTCCAGTGCCAGTGTCCGGGCGCCAGCGCGGCCACGTCGCTCATGAACTGCGCTTGCGCGAACGCCACCGCATCGCGGCCTTCGAGCGTCAGGGAGGCGATGCCGGGAATGGCGGAAAACCGGCCTTCCCGGATGGGCTGCTTGTCGGACATGGGCCCCGGAATTAAACTTTCGTTCGTGAAAGATCGCGACATGATAGGCGACACATCCCCGCAACCGGACCCGCCGCAGGCGGAAAACCCTGTTGCAGGAACCGCTGACGCCCGGCCTGCCGCCGAAGTCGGGGGCCGCGAGGGCCTCGATCCGACACGCTACGGCGATTGGGAAAAGAACGGTCGCTGCATCGACTTTTGAATGATTGCGCGGCCGGCAGCGACCGGCCACGCTCCAGCCACGCGGCACGGGCCGCCAGCGAGGAGAGCTGACCAGCGATGGCACATCGAGAAAGACCCCTGTCGCCGTTCATGCTGGGGCAGACCTACCGCTTCCAGATCACCTCGGTGATGTCGTTCCTGCACCGTGTCACGGGCATCGTCGCCTCGTTCGGCGCGTTCGTACTGGCCTGGTGGCTGCTGTCGGTGGCGCAGGGCGGTGAAGCCTACCTGCGCGCAGTCGAGTGCCTGGGGTCGCCGCTGGGCAGGATCGGCCTGTTCGCCATCTCGCTGTCGGTGGTTTACCACCTGCTCAATGGCATCCGCCACCTGATGTGGGACGCGGGCATGGGCTTCGAGATCCCCGAGGTCTATCGCTCCGGCTACACCGTCCTGGCGCTGGCCGCGGTGCTGACGGCGCTGATCTGGTTCGTCGCGTTGCGGGGTGGGGCATGAGTAGCGATCCAAACGCCTCCACGCCGCGCGACTACCGCACGCCCATCGCGCGCGCCCGCGGCCTGGGATCCGGCAAGACCGGCACCGGCCATTTCTGGTGGCAGCGCGTCACCGCCGTCGCGCTGATCCCGCTGGTCGCGTGGTTCATCGGCACCTTGCTGTCGCTGGTCGGCGCCGACCTGGCCACCGTGCATGCCACGCTCTCGCGGCCATGGACGGCGATCCTGTTCGCGCTATTCGCCATCGCGCTGTTCTGGCACGCCAAACTGGGGTTGCAGGTGGTGATCGAGGACTACGTGCACCAGCGCGCCCTCGAGATCGCGCTGCAGCTGCTGGTCACCTTCGCCTGCGCCATCGGCGCACTTGCGTCGCTGTACGCGATCGCCCGCATCGCGCTGCTGGGTTGAGCGGCTTCACTTCGAGCACTCCATGACCAACGCCTACAAGATCACCGAACACCATTACGACATGATCGTCGTCGGCGCCGGCGGCGCCGGCCTGCGCGCCACCTTCGGCCTTGCGCACAAGGGCCTGCAAACGGCCTGCCTGACCAAGGTGTTCCCCACGCGCTCGCACACCGTGGCGGCGCAGGGCGGCATTTCCGCCGCGCTGGGCAACATGGGCGAGGACGACTGGCGCTTCCACTTCTACGACACCATCAAGGGCTCGGACTGGCTGGGCGACCAGGACGCCATCCAGTACATGTGCCGCGAGGCGATCCCGGCGATCATCGAGCTCGAGCACCAGGGCGTGCCGTTCTCGCGCACCGAGGACGGCAAGATCTACCAGCGCCCGTTCGGCGGCATGACCACGCACTACGGCAAGGGCACCGCGCAGCGCACCTGCGCCGCGGCCGACCGCACCGGCCACGCGATCCTGCACACGCTGTACCAGCAGTCGCTCAAGCACGACGCGCGCTTCTTCATCGAGTACTTCGCGCTCGACCTGATCATGGACGAGGCCGGCGCCTGCAAGGGCGTGCTGGCCATCGACATGGCCGAGGGCACGCTGCACCTGTTCCGCGCCCACGGCGTGGTGCTGGCCACCGGCGGCTATGGCCGCGCGTATTTTTCGGCCACCTCGGCGCACACCTGCACCGGCGACGGCGGCGGCATGGCGCTGCGCGCCGGGCTGGGCCTGCAGGACATGGAGTTCGTGCAGTTCCACCCGACCGGCATCTACGGTGCCGGCTGCCTGATCACCGAGGGCGTGCGTGGCGAGGGCGGCATCCTGCGCAACAGCAACGGCGAGCGCTTCATGGAGCGCTACGCGCCGAACGCGAAGGACCTTGCCTCGCGCGACGTGGTGTCGCGTTCGATGACCATCGAGATCCGTGAAGGCCGCGGCGTGGGCGAGCACAAGGACCACATCCACCTGGACCTGACCCACCTCGACCCCAAGGACATCCACGAGAAGCTGCCCGGCATCGCCGAGAGCGCGCGGATCTTCGCCGGCGTGGACGTGGAGAAGCAGCCGATCCCGGTGCTGCCCACCGTGCACTACAACATGGGCGGCATCCCGACCAACTACCACGGCGAAGTGGTGCAACTGAAGGACGGCAACCCGGACGCCGTGGTGCCGGGGCTGTACGCCATCGGCGAGGCCGCCTGCGTGTCGGTACATGGCGCCAACCGCCTGGGCTCGAATTCGCTGCTGGACCTGGTGGTGTTCGGTCGCGCGGTGGCCAATCGTTGTGCCGAGACCATCAAGCCCGGCCAGGCCCACAAGCGCCTGGCGGGCGACGCCACCGACAAGGCCGTGGCCAACCTGGACAAGTTGCGCCATGCCAATGGCGACACACCGACCGCCGTGATCCGCGACCGCATGCAGCGCTCGATGCAGGACCACGCCGCCGTGTTCCGCACGCAGGAGACGCTGGAAGAGGGCGTGCGCCAGGTCCGCGAAATCCACGACTCGTTCGCCGACGTGAAGATCAGCGACCGTTCGCTGGTGTGGAACTCGGACCTGATCGAGACGCTGGAGCTGCAGAACCTGCTGGGCCAGGCGCTGGTCACCATCACCTCGGCCGAGAACCGCAAGGAATCGCGCGGCGCGCACGCGCGCGAGGACTTCCCGGACCGCGACGACGCCAGCTGGCACAAGCACACCCTGTGCTGGGCGGACGAGGCGGGCAAGACCCGCATCGACTACCGCCCGGTGCACATGTACACGCTGGACGACGAGGTCGCGGTGGTGCCGCCGGTGGCACGCGTTTACTGACCCTGTAGGAGTGCCCGTGGGCACGACAGGCGTCGCGGGCTCGGCCCGCTCCTACATGCAGGAATAGAGACAGATGGCCGAATTCACCCTTCCCAAGAACTCCAAGGTCCACAAGGGCCGGCATTTCTCCGCGCCGTCGGGCAGCAAGCGCGTGCGCACCTTCAAGGTGTACCGCTGGAGCCCGGACGATACCGAGAACCCGCGCACCGACACCTACGAGGTGGACCTGGACAAGTGCGGGCCGATGGTCCTGGACGCGCTGATCAAGATCAAGAACGAGATCGACCCGTCGCTGACCTTCCGCCGTTCCTGCCGCGAGGGCATCTGCGGCTCGTGCGCGATGAACATCGATGGCACCAACACGCTGGCCTGCACCCGTGCCATCGAGGACTGCAAGAAGGACGAAGTGCCGGTCTACCCGCTGCCGCACATGCCGGTAGTGAAGGACCTGGTGCCGGACCTGACGCACTTCTACGCGCAGTACGCGTCCATCCAGCCGTGGATCCGCACCCAGAGCGCGGCGCCGCCGGACCGCGAGCGCCTGCAGTCGAAGGAAGACCGCGCCAAGCTCGACGGCCTGTACGAATGCATCCTGTGCGCCTGCTGCACCACCAGCTGCCCCAGCTACTGGTGGAACGGCGAACGCTACCTCGGCCCCGCGGTGCTGCTGCAGGCCTACCGCTGGATCATCGACAGCCGCGACGAAGACACCGGCGCGCGCCTCGACGACCTCGAGGACCCGTTCAAGCTTTACCGCTGCCACACCATCATGAACTGCGCGCGGACCTGCCCGAAGGGGCTGAACCCGGCCAAGGCCATCGGCCAGATCAAGCAGCTGATGCTGGCGCGCCGCGGCTGATCCACGTGCGCGGTGGATTGCTTCTGGGGCTGTTGCTGTGTCTGCCCCCATGTCTGGCGAACGGAATACGGGAAGATCCCCCGCATACCGAGCTGGCCGCCGAGTATGTCGCCGGGATCGACCAGGTCCGCTGGTTGCTTGCGATATTGACGTGCGATCCGGCGTTCCCGTTCACGCCTGTCGAACGTTCGCCAGAACTGGACTTGGGCTGCAGGATCGGCGCGGCGTTGACGCACGATGGCATACGCCATGCATTGGTGCGTGTTGTCGCCGAGCATGCAACGCATCGAGAGTTGCGCGAAGCCATTGCCTATACCAAAACCGCGGAATGGAAGATTGAAGGGAGCTGCAAAGTGAAGTTCCCCAATGATCCCGATTATCGAAAGGCGTGCATCCGTGAACAGGTGGACGAACGACAGCTTCGCATCATCGAGACGACAGGGGCGCGCGAGGCAGCATTGCGCGCGCATGTGCTCGATACGGACGGGGGATTCATGGGTCGGGGGATACGAGAATCGATCGATGCGCTGGAAACGCAGGATCCGGCTGTATTTTCCGGGTTCCGGAAAGAATGCGTCGGGTTCGGGCCACGAGGGTTTTGCGACTACATCCTGAAAGCCGGATCGCCGTGACTGTTTTTTGAGGAATCTGCGATGAGCGGCCCGAACGTGAACGGCAATGGGACTGCCGAATTCCGCCGCCTGCGCTGGCGATGCCGGCGCGGCATGCGTGAACTGGACCAGCTGTTCGAGCGCTGGCTGGACCGCGAATGGGCGAATGCGTCCGAAGCCGAGCGCGGGGTTTTCCTACGGCTGCTCGATTGCGAGGACGATAAGCTCTGGCACTGGTTCATGGGCCACGAGACCGCACCGGATGCCGAACTCGACCGCCTCGTCCAGCACATCCGCGGGCTTGCGCCCTGACGTCGTCGGCGCAGCCGGTGCCCGCATCCCCTGGCGTCCGTCGCGCTACGTGCTGGGTGCGTTGGTCGTGCTGACGGCATTGGCGCTGGTCGCGACCTGGGCCTCCGAAATGCCCGCCCTTGCCACCTGGCCGTTGTCCCTGCTGGTCGTGGTGCACGGTGTACGCAGCCTGCGCCTGGAGGCCGCTCGGCCGGCGTTCGAACTCGTCGTGCGTGCCGATGGCGCCGCATTCGTCGACGGCCAGCGGGTCGAGTCCCTGCAGGTGGCCTGGCGTGGCCCGCTGGCATTCGCAGGCTGGCAGGACCGACAGGGACGCTCGCAGCGCTGCGCCTGGTGGCCTGACACGCTGCCATCCAAACGACGACGTGAACTGCGTCTGGCCGCCCCCTCCGGTCCGTCCACCGACGGGGGCACTTCGGTGGCACCATAGCGGCTGTCCCGCAGGCTCCCGCTGCATGTTCAAGCCCATCCCTGTCGCCATCGGCCTGCGCTACCTGCGCGCCAAGCGCCGCAACGGCTTCATCTCCTTCATCTCGTTCGCGTCGATCCTCGGCATCGCCATCGGCGTGATGGTGCTGATCACCACGCTGGCGGTGATGAGCGGCTTCCAGCGCGAGATCCGCGACCGCATGCTGGGCATGGTCTCGCACGCCACCATCACCGCGGAGGGCTCGGCGATGGAGCAGTGGCGCGACGCCATGCAGCTGGCCCGCGACGACGCCCACGTGGCCGGTGCCGCGCCCTTCATCGATACCCAGGCCCTGTTGCGCAGTTCACGGCAGGAACCAGCCGCGCTGCGCGGCGTATCGCCGGAAGACGAAGACACCGTCTCCGAGGTCGGCGAGAAGATGGTGCAGGGCAGCCTGTCCGACCTGCAGCCGGGCGAGTTCAACATCGTGCTGGGCCGCGACCTGGCGCTGTGGCTGGGCGTGCAGGTGGGTGAGCAACTGGTCGTCACCACCGACTTCCAGGTCACGCCGTTGGGCGCGGTGCCGCAGCTCAAGCGCTTCACCGTGAGCGGCATCTTCGAAGCCGGCCACCAGGATTTCGACCGCAGGTTGGCAGTAGTCAACCTGCAGGACCTGCAGCGGCTCACGCGCATGGGCGATGCGGTGACCGGCGTGCGCCTGAAGCTGCACGACATGGACCGCGCGTTCGTGGTCGCCCGCGACCTCGCACGCACCCTGTCACTGCAGCAGCCAGGCTATTACCGCGTCAGCGACTGGACGATGGAAAACGCCAACATGTTCCGGGCACTGAAGCTCGAGAAGACCATGATCGGCATCCTGCTGTCGCTGATCATCCTGATGGGTGCGTTCTCGCTGCTCAATTCGCAGGTGATGCTGGTGACCGACAAGCTGGCCGACATCGCCATCCTGCGTACGCTGGGCCTCACCCCGGGCGGGGTGATGCGCGTGTTCATGGTGCAGGGCACGGTGCTGGGCGTCATCGGGACCATCGTCGGCGTAATCTGCGGCCTGCTGCTGACCTACAACCTCGAGCACATCCTGCGCGCCATCGAACGAACCTTCGACGTGGTGCTGATGCCCAGCGACGTGTACTACATCACCGGCCTGCCGATCGACCTGCAAGCGGCCGACGTGCTGCTCATCGCCGGCATCGCGCTGGTGATGGCCTTCCTCGCCACCCTGTACCCCGCGTGGCGCGCGGCGCGCACGGCACCCGCGGAGGCGCTGCGCTATGAATGAACAAGGGATGGCAATGCAGCAGCCCGTTGCAAGCGACGACGTGATCCGCGCCGAGGCGTTGGGCAAGACCTATGCCGAAGGCAAGCTGCATACGCCGGTGTTCGACGGCCTGGAACTGAGCGTGCGAGCCGGCGAGACCGTCGCCATCCTCGGCGCATCCGGCGCTGGCAAGAGTACGTTGCTGCACCTGTTGGGCGGGCTGGACACGCCCACGGCGGGTGAGGTGTACGTGGCCGGCCAGAAGATGAGCGCGCTGTCCGATGCGGCGCGCGGCCAGTTGCGCAACCGCGCACTGGGCTTCGTGTACCAGTTCCACCACCTGCTGCCCGAATTCACCGCCCTTGAAAACGTGATGATGCCGGTCATGCTGGGTGGCATCGACACGCAGGAAGCAGCCAGCCGCGGCAAGGCGTTGCTGGAGGCCGTGGGCCTGGGCCATCGCCTCGAGCACAAGCCGGGCGAGCTGTCCGGTGGCGAACGCCAGCGCGCCGCCGTGGCGCGTGCGCTGGTCAATCGCCCCGCATGCGTGCTGGGCGACGAGCCCACCGGCAACCTCGACGAAAAGACCGCCGCCACCGTGTTCGAACTGATGCTGGAGCTCAACCGCGCCCAGCGCACCAGCCTGGTGATGGTGACCCACGATCGCCGCCTCGCGCGTCGGCTGGGCCGGGTGATGGAACTCCGGCAGGGGCAGCTGTGGGAGTTGCAGCCGCACGAGGTGTGAACAGGCGGCGAGGGTGGGGCGGACGCTTTCGGTCCTGTTGCAGCCAGGCCTGATCCAGCGAATCGAACAACTCTTGGGAGTCGTGCACTTGGGGCGTTGATTCACCCCGCAAGGCGGTATGGGTACAGCAGAGAGAGGCCAGAGGACACCTTCTCAATTGACTGTTCCGCATGTGCGATCAGAGTTTGATCATCAGCAGATTCGAATTGACGCATGATATCGGCCAATTGAAGCCATTGGCCAAAATTGATCCCGAGAATTAGAGGTGTCGCATCCGGCCCGGAATCCTGATCCAGGAAAGCAACGCGTTGATCGTTGCCGGTAGAAACAAGCCAAGCGTCTCCCGTGCCAGATGTTGCAAATACCCACCAATCCTTACAAATCCTGCTGAGGGCGCATCACGGCCGTCTGTTTCATTCTTGGCAGAGCGGGAGTCAAGAAACACGAAGTCTCCCGCAATCTCAGTGAATGGAAGACGGTGATCCTGGCTTAAATGAGTCAAATCAGAAGCCGAAAGTAGCTCAAGTGCGATTGTCCGAGGATTGCGTAGTTCCAACATTACGGCCTAATGCCTGAAACAAGCCGCGCCGCGAAGCGGCGTCGGCTTGAACGATTTGTTAGGGAATAAACAGGTTCTCAAGCTCTTTGGCCCGTTGAGCTGTCATTTCCAGCCCACAGGACGCAGTATGAACTGCAGGCGCGGTGCCACCATCTGGATACGCATAGACTTTACAATTCGCATCGCGATACCGAATCCAAAGTCGTTGCGCTGCAAGTAGCTCTTTCTTTCGATTGCCGGTGAGATTGCCAATGAGGATTCTATAAGCGTCATTTAGCCTGATGTCTTGTCGAGAATGCTCATCGACAATGCATTTATGCATTTCTACGGTTGCGCCGCCTGAATTATCCATGCAGGAGATGTGGCGTTGGCTGTAAAGGCTATCTTCTGCGCGAGCGGAGAGGGTGGTGCAGGAAAGAGACAGTGCGACGAGCATCCATTTGGTCATGCGATTACTCCTGATAGTGTTGCCTAACGCCTGAACTAAGCCGCGCCGCGAAGCGGCGTCGGCTTGAATGAATTGTTAGACATCGCGAGTTAACAAAGTAAGTGCTACACCCGCGCCGCCCGGAAGAGAAAAGGCGAGCTGGCAGACTGGGGAGGATTTCTCCGGCAAGAGACGATCCTTCATGTACAGCCAGCTCACCCAAGGTGAAAGATACACGCTGGGCGCCCTTAGGCGACAAGGTCTCAGTGGCCGCGCCATCGCGCGGATCATGGACCGCGCCGCGAGCACGATCAGCCGCGAACTGCGTCGAAACGCCTGCCACGCCACTGACGGGGCTTACCGACCCAGCAAGGCCCAGGAGCGGACCAGCGGCCGCCGCCGACGCTCACGCCGGGTGAAGCAGCATGCCCCTGGCGTGTATGAGGCGATCGAGGACCTGCTGCGAAGCGAGCAGTGGAGCCCTGAGCAGATCGCCAACTGGCTGGCCGGGAACGGCGTGGCCCGGGTCAGCCACATGACCATCTACCGCCACGTGCGCGTCGATGCCCAGCGCGGTGGCGTGCTTCGCAGCTGCCTGCGCCAAGGTGGCAAACGCCGCCGAAAACGCACGTTTGGCCCAGAGAAGCGCGGCCGTGTAATGACCCAGCGGTTTCTGCACAGGTCAGGCCGCTAATGCATATGCCTCAGCGGGTGTCTTCATGCCCAGCGCCTGGTGTGGGCGCCGGTGGTTATAGAACTGGATCCAGTCGC
>NZ_SMTF01000017.1 GCF_004357985.1 Luteimonas aestuarii
CCCCCTCGACCGCGGCGAAACCGACACCCCGCACGCCTGACTCCACCCAACGAAGGCCTTCCGCATGAAGTACCTGCTGCTGGTGTACACCGACGCCGAACTGCTCGACGCACTGCCCGAGGGCGAGTACGACGGCATGATGAAGCACTGCCTCGAACACGCCGACGAGCTTGCGGCCGAAGGCACCCTGCTGGGCTTCCAGCAGCTGCAGCCGGCGGCCACGGCCAAGGCGGTCCGCATCCGCGGCGACAAGGCCACGGTGTCCGACGGCCCGTTCGCCGAAACCAAGGAGCTGCTGGCCGGGTTCAACCTTGTCGAAGCCGACAGCCTGGAGCACGCGATCGAACTGGCCCGGCAGTTGCCGTGGGCGCGCACCGGCTGCATCGAAGTGCGCGCCCTGCGCGACGTGGACGCCGAGCGCCAGCGCGTCGGCGCGCTGAAACCAGCCGCCTGAGCGGCTGATCGCTGGCAGGGGCGCTTCAGTCCCGCTCGAGCGGATACACGCCCTGCACGGGACAGCCGCGTGCCAGCAACGGTGTCGGCAGGTCGACCACGCGCCGGAACCGGTCGCCGGCGAACTGTTCGATCGAGGCGGACACCGGCACCACCCGATCGCCGGGATTGCCGCAGATGGTGGTACTGCCGAGACTGGATTCCAGTCGCAGGCCCTCCGCCCGCACCAGGCCCGGACAAGTCCCGGTGAGTTCGACGCGATAACGGCGGTACCCGCCGGAACGCCGCGGCGACACCTCCACGACCAGGCCATCGCCATCCTCGTGCCAGCTGCGGACATGGCGGGCATCCAGGCAGAACGATGGGGATCCGCTGAAGCGCCGGCTGCGTGGTGCGGACACGGTGACATGATCGAGGTCGACACCACGCGCGAGCCTCGCCTGCCGCGCATGCCCGGCGAAGGTCTTCGCGTCGATCGCCTGCACGCCGGCGATCCTGCACAGCCCGGCTTCGCCCGCCCGCACCCGCTCGTCCGGATGCCCGCAGAGCCAGCCGCCATGCGTCAGCAACCGCAGCTCGCCACCGGTCGTGGCGGCCGGGCGCGCCTCGCCAAGGTCGACGCGGTAGCGGGAATCGTTCGCCAGCCTGAGCACCAACGTGCGCTCGTCGCTCTGCCACGATTCCTCGATGGCACGCGCATCGGCGCAATGGGGTGCCGGTGGCTCGCGGGACTCCGCGGCCAATGCCGCGGAAAGGAACACCACGCCCGCCAGGACCCGTCCACGCATCGGTGCCTCCATCGATTCGGGGCGAGCATAGCAACCGTCCGTGCATTGCGGCGGCGTCCGGTTTGCCTGCGCTGTCACGTTCCTGTCATCTAGTCCGCGCAAACGCCCGGGCCCCAGGTGACAGGCACGCGCGGCATGAGCGACATCCAGAGATTGGCCGACTGCCGACATCGCATCTCCGGCTGGCTCGTCGTCGTCGCCGCAACGCTGACGATCCTGCACATTGCCCTGCAGGCCATCCGCTTCATCGATGGCAACGATTACCTGTACGGCCTGACCCCGCTGTTCGATCTCGATGCCGAGGGCAACCTGCCGACGTTCTTCACGACGGTGCTGTTGCTCGCCTGCTGCGGGGTGCTTGCCATCGTGTCGGCCCATGCGCGCCGCCGGGGCGATGCCGACGCCACGCGATGGACCGTGCTGGCGGCCGGCTTCCTGTTCATGGCCATCGACGAGTTCGCGAAACTGCATGAACTGATGGACGCGCCCATGCAGGCGCTGATGGGCGACGAAGCCACGGGCTGGCTGCTGTATGCGTGGGTGGTGCCGTACGCGCTGGTGGTGCTGGCGCTGGGCGCGTGGTTCCTGCCATTCGTGCGGCGCCTGCCGCGCGACACCCGGCTCCGGTTCTGCGTCGCGGGCACGATCTACGTCGGCGCCGCGCTCGGCATCGAATTCCTGGAAGGTGCGCAAGCCGGACTGCATGGCGAAGACAGCCTGGGCTATGCCGTGCTCACCACCGTGCAGGAGGTGCTGGAGATGGCCGGCCTGATCCTGTTCCTCGACGCCCTGCTGCGCCACGTCCGCGCGCATGGGATCAGCCTCGCACCACCACCGGCCAGCCCGCGTCCCGCGCGCTGAGCCGTATCCCGCCTCGCGCGCTACCATCGCCCGGACCCGTTTCCGGAGACACGCATGCCTGCCCGCCCTGCCCTCCTGACGTGCCTTGCCGCGTGCCTCGCCACCTGCCTTTCCGTACAGGCATCGGAACCGGTCGCCACGGTCCGCGTCGCCTTCGATCGCGATGGCGTCGTGGACAGCCGCGCACACGGCCTTGCCGACATCGCAACTGCGCGTGCGGTGACGGTGGACGACCCCGTACGCATCGCCTCGGTGTCGAAACTCGTGGTCGCCATCGGCGTGCTGCGGCTGGTGGAGGACGGCACGCTCGATCTCGACGCCGACGTGTCCGACACGCTGGGCTGGCCGCTGCGCCACCCGCGCTGGCCGGACACGCCGATCACCCTGCGCATGCTGCTGTCGCACACGGCTTCGCTCACCGATCGCGCCGGCTACTGGCAGGTGCCGCTGGACGGTGAGTTCCGCGCGCTGCTGGACGATCCCCGCGCCTGGAACGACGGCCATGCGCCCGGCACGTACTGGCAGTACGCCAATGTCGGCTTCCCGCTGGTCGCGTCGGTGGTCGAGCGCGCCACGGGCGAACGCTTCGACCTGGCGATGCAGCGCCTGGTGCTGGCACCGCTGGGCATCGCCGGCTGCTTCAACTGGGCGTCATGCGACGACGCCACTGCCGCGCGTGCCGTGGTGCAGTACGACGCCGCGCGCAAGCCGGTGCTCGACGACCATGGAGGCAGTCGCCCGGCCTGCCCGGTGCGTCCGGCCGAAGACGGCAGCTGCGACCTTTCGACCTGGCAGGCAGGCCGCAACGGCGGCAGTTTCTCGCCGCAGGGCGGATTGCGCATTTCCGCAAGCGACCTGGCGAAGATCGGTCGGCTGCTGCTGGGCGATGGCGAAGTCGATGGCATGCGCGTGCTGTCGCCGGCGTCGATGCAGGCGCTGCTGCACGTCGAATGGACGTATGCGCCCGGCAACGGCACGCCTTACGAGGAAGACGAGCCGCACGACGCCGAAGGCAAGGCGTTCTACTGCCGCTACGGACTGTCGGTGCAGGTGCTGGCCAGCGCGCATCCGAACTGCGGCGACGACCCCTTCGGCGACGGCATCGCGCGCGTCGGCCATGCCGGCAACGCCTACGGCCTGCGCTCGGGACTGTGGGTCGATCGCGAGGCAGGTACCGGCGTGGCGTACTACGCGACCGGCATGGCCGAGGCGCCCGCCGGCACGCGCTCGGCATTCACCGCGATCGAGGAAGCGCTGGCGCGCGGCGAAGTGCAGCCGGGCGGCGCAGGCGAATGAAATCAGACGAATGAAAAAGGGCGCCGGTTGCCCGGCGCCCCGCACGCTCCGTCGTGCATCTCCTGATGGCCATGGCGACGCTCCGTGTCCCGCGGCCAACGCCCTTTCCTTCGGTGGCCTGCGTCCCTGCAGGCGGTTCCTGTCCGGCAGCCTCCCTGCCCATGGGCATCCATGCCCGCGCGTCGTCCCTGCCTGCCGGCAGTCCGTGCCGGTCCAATCGATCCTGTTCGTGGCGCGACTGGGCCGGCGTCAACCGGTCAGGTCGATCGCGCCTGGTTCAATCGCGGTCGATGCCGACGATCTCGCCGGTCGCCGGATCCATCTTCAGGTCGACTTCACCGCCGCCGGGGGCATTGGCATCGGCCGTCCACAGACCGTCGTCGAACTTGACGTCATGCACGTTAGTGTAGCCGGCAGCGGCCAGGCGGGCGCGGATGTCGGCTTCGCCCAGGTTGGTGGACGCATCTTCCGGATAGACCTGGCCGGTGCGCGGGTGGATGCGCACGTCCATGCGCTTGCCGTTGGCGTTGGTCGCATCCGCCTTCCACATGCCGTCGTCGAACTCGACGTCGTCGATCCGGGTATAGCCTTCTGCTTCCAGCGCAGCGCGGACCTGCGGAGCGGTCATCGCGTCCGGGGCCTGTGCCATGGCACCACCAGCGACTGCGCCGGCCAGCGCGAGGGCGAGAACCTGCGGGGCGAACAGCTTGCGTCGGATCATGTCTTGCTCCTTCTGGGTTGCGTCGTACGCGTTCGTATTCGGTATCAATTGCGCCTGGGCGTCGGCCGTCACACGTGATCAGTGATCGATCGGTGGCCTGCGCTCGGATGGAAACTCCCTTGCAGACAACCTTGCGCGATGCGCGCACCAGGACCGGATGCGGCGATCCTAGGCATCGGCGCGCAAGCCCCGGTGAAGATGGGCGGGAATGTCCCGGCTTCCGGATCGCCAGCTTCGGCGGGATTCATCGATGTCATCGTGAAGTGAACGCCGCAGCCGGGACGCCGCATCTAGTCATCAACACCGCCGTCGTCGACATCGCCGGAATCCGGGCGAACGACATGCTCGATCCCATTTGCGGGAAGGCACGCTGTTCACGCGCGCTGCAATAACGTCGTTCTTCGCAACGCCTCACGCCCACACCACCTGCGCTCACGTCGGATTCGATGGAAATGATCGAACGACTGACGATCCATCGATCCAGGTCGCCGCATCGATCGATCGCACTGGCCCACAAGGAGACCGCACGATGACCATTCGTATCGCAACGACCGCGATTTTCCTGTCCGCCGCACTGGCTTCCGCGCCAGTGCTGGCCGACCCGCCGCGCCACGCCCAGGGCAAAGGCCCGCCTGCACACGCCGGTGGACCGCATGGACGCCATGCCCCGCCCCCGGGCTGGCAGAAGCAGGCCTGGCGCCGTGGCGAACGCCTTCCGATGCGCGAGCTGGGAGATCGCTACTGGGTCGACGACTACCTGCGCTACCAGCTCAAGGCACCGCCACCCGGCCATCGCTGGGTGCGGCAGTCCGATTCACGGTACCTGCTGGTCGAAGCCGCCACCGGCTTGATCCTGGAGGCGCTGGTGCGCTGATCCTGCAGGACTGTGTGGTTCCAGTCCGTGCAACGGCGTTATCAGATCTGACCGCACGGCGGCGCGCCGGAAACTTGTCCGGCGCGCCGCGTCATTCAACAGCAGCAGTCCGCCGCGCCGCGCTTTGCCTGCGCAGATTCAATCCGCCTGAGCAAACGCTGCGAATCCAGCAATGAATTCGCCCAGCTGCCCACGCAGCTTGTCATCCACCAGCCGGCCATCGGCATCGAATGCGCCCCCGGCGCGCGACACCATCAGTCGTCCACCGAACCAGGGGGCAGTGCGCAGCGTGCGCAGCACCGGCCACCACGCATCCTGCGCGAGCACCGTGCCGAAGCCGCCCGGCGAAGCACCGACCACCGCCACCGGCTTGCCGCCGAACGTGTCCGCGATGTCCGACGACGGCCGCGACAGCCAGTCGATCGCATTCTTGAACACGCCGGGGATGCCGTTGTTGTATTCCGGCGTCGCCAGCACGATGCCATCGGCCGCGCGCCAGCGCGCCTTCAGTGCCTGCACCGCGCCGGGAATGCCGGACGCCGCTTCGGCATCGCCGTCGTACAGCGGGATGCCGTGGAGCGTGGCCACGTCGAAAGCCACGCCCTCGGGCGCGAGCGCCGTGGCGGCCCGCAGCAGCGCGGTGTTGAGCGAGCCGGCGCGCAGGCTGCCGGAAATGCCAAGGAGCGTGGTCATGTGCGTGGACTCCGTCGTGGGACATGCGCCGGCATCGGGGACATGCGTGCATCGCGCCGGCACGACCATGCTACAAGGCCATCCCGCGTCCACGTTGACCCTGCGCACTTGACCCTTTCCATCGAACCCCGGCGACCCTTTCCCTGGCCCGTGCTGGCCGCGGCCGGCATCGCCTGCTTCCTCGCCGCGGCAATCGCGCTGCACCTGCTGCGGCCGGACCTGGATCCGGTGCACAGCCAGATGAGCCTGTACCTGATCGGCGCGCATGGCGCGTGGCTGCAGGCGGCCTACGTCGCACTCGGCATCGCCATGGTCGGACTGGCCTTCGGCGTGTACCGGTCGCTGGCCATCGAGGCACGCAGCGCGGTGCCGTTGCTGTGCTTCGTGCTGGGCAGCCTGTCCTTGTCCACGACGGCCTACGCGTGGATGGACCTGCCGGGCGTGGATGCCAGCTTCGAAGGCTGGCTGCATGGCATCACCGCGCAGGCGGCGTTCCTGTTCGCCACGACCGGCATCGTGCTGCAGGCGCTGCGCCTGCGCCGCGATCCGTCGTGGCGCACGCCTGCACGCTGGCTGCTGCCATGGGCGATCGCCTGCTTTGCAGCGGTGTGGGCGCTGGCGCTATGGCACGACGCCCCACGCGGGCTGGCGCAGAAAGCGGTGATCGCGTTGATCGTGGGCTGGCTGTCCGCGGTGACGCTGCTGCTGGAACGACGTCGATCGGGCTGAAGGCGAGGCGTCGCGTGTCTCGCGTTGCCGCCACCAACCCCGTTCCCGCCATCCGCCCGTTGGACATTGCACCATCCACCGACGGCCGGCCCACGGGTACGGCGAAGGAGCTGCCATGATCGTCCGCCCCGCCCTGCTGCTGGCGCTGTGCCTGGGCACCGCCGCCTGCGGTACGCCGCCTGCCGTCGAAGCCGCGCCGCCGCAACCGCACGACCACCTCATCCCCTTCGCCGACGAGGCCGAGTTCGACCGCCTGCTGGCGCAGTGGACCAAGCGTGCCGAGGACCTGCGACGCAAGCAGGAGCGCGAACGCCGGATGCAGGCCGCGATGCCCGCATCGGCACCGCCACCCCCGGCATCGCCGGCACCCGTGGCCATGGAAGCCGCCAGCATGTCGCTCGACAGCGTCGCGGTGACCGGCTCGCGGGTTGCCGAGGCCGAGGAATCGATCACCAACGTGCAGACCGCGGGCGTGGACGAGGGCGGCATCGTCAAGCGCCATGGCGACCACCTGGTCGTGCTGCGGCGCGGGCGCCTGTTCACCGTGCGCGTCGGCGGCGACCAGTTGCGACCCGTGTCCACGGTCGACGCCTTCGGTCCCGGCACCGATCCGGGCGGGGCGTGGTACGACGAGATGCTGGTCGGCGGCGACACCGTGGTCGTGGTCGGCTACAGCTACGCGCGCGGCGGTACCGAACTGGTGCTGTTCGACATCGCGCGCGACGGCACGCTGCGCTATCGTGACACCTACCACTTGCGCAGCAACGACTACTACTCCGCGCGCAACTACGCCAGCCGCCTGATCGGCGACACCCTGGTGTTCTACACCCCGATGCACTTCAACCCCTGGAACGTGGCGGGGCGCGACTTCATGCCGGCGATGCGGCGCTGGCATGCCGACGCCGCGCCCGGGGAGTTCCGCCGCATCCTGCCGGCCACGCAGATCTATCGCACCGATGACGAGGTCGATCCATTCAACGGCGGCATCGCGCTGCATACGGTGACCCGCTGCGACCTGTCCGCGCGCGAGCTGGACTGCACCTCGACCGCCGTGCTCGGGCCGGCAGGGCGTGTGTTCTATGTGTCCACCGATTCGGTCTTCGTGTGGACCACGCAGTACGACCGCAGCGCATCGACCAATCGTTCGGCGGTGTTCCGCATCCCGCTGGGCGATGCGCCGCCGACGGCGCTGAAGACGCGCGGCGTGCCGGTCGACCAGCTGTCGTTCCTGCACGACGGCGAACACCTGAACGTGCTGTTGACCGAAGCCGGACGCGGCGAGGCCATGTGGGGCGACGACACCGCCGCAGGCTCGCTCGCACTGCTTCGCGTGCCGCTGGACCGCTTCGGCGACGGCAGCGGCCATGCGCCGAGCAGCGCATACCGCGTGCTGCCGGGCGATGCCAACGGCAGCCTGCAGAACCGCTACATCGGCGGCTGGCTGCTGTACGGCAACGCGCCGCATCGCTGGCGCAACGGCGGTGACGGCAAGTCGGGCTCGGTCGCCTATGCCCTGCGCTTCGCCGAGGACGATGCCGTCCAGGCGCTGGCGCTGGGCCATGGCGCGGAACGCATCGAAGCGATGGGCCAGCACGCCATCCTCGTCGGCAGCGCCGGGCCGGACCTGCACTTCACCAGCGTCAAGCTGGAAGCGGGACGCGCCACCACCGGCAGCGTGCATGTGCAGCCCAATGCCGCGCAGGGCGAAAGCCGCACGCACGGGTTCTTCTACCGCGCCGACAGCGCGCAACAGGGCATCGTCGGCCTGCCGGTCGTGGGCCAGCGCCGGGGCAACACGATGCAGCGCTACCTCGACCAGACCGCCGCCGTGGTCTACCTGCGCAACCGGGACCTGCGCCTGGCCGGCATGGGGCAGCTGTCGGCCGATGCCGACCGCGCCGTCGACGACCAGTGCAAGGCCAGCTGCGTGGACTGGTACGGCAACGCGCGGCCGATCTTCATCGGCGAGCGCGTGTTCGCGCTGATGGGCTACGAGCTGGTGGAAGGCCGCGTGGCCAACGAACGCATCGTCGAGCGGCGGCGGACCAACTTCGCGCCCGCGCTGAAGGTCAGCGAGTGACGTTGATGGTGAAGGCTCGAACACGCTTTGCCCCCTCCCCCGTTCACGGGGGAGGGCTGGGGTGGGGGCGCTCTTGCCCCGCAACCCAGCGCCCCCACGTTCGGCGTCACGTGTTCAACCGTCGCCATCCCCGCGCAAGCCCGGACCCAGCGCCCTGGGTCACAGGCCAACGGCGGGCAACTGCGGATGACGTGGGGCGGGCGATCCTCCAGAACAGAAATCGCCGCCACTCCCAGCACGGGAATGGCGGCGATCCAGGCGACGCCTCAGTGCGTCGCCAAGCGGGTCAACGCATTGCGATCAGAATGCGTACTCGGCGCTCAGGCCCACCAGCGCGGTGGAGCGCTTGGGGCCGTCGACCTCGACCCCGCTGCCTTCGTCCACCAGGGTGCCCGCCTTGGCGCGGTAGTAGTCGTAGTGCAAGCCCACGCTGAGGTTCTCGTTGGCTTGCCAGCCGGTGCCCACGCCGGCGTACCAGCTGTTGCGGCCACTGGTACGGCCACTGCGGATGCCCAGCTCTTCGCCGATGGTGTTGTAGTAGTCGCGGCTGTTGTCCGAGGCGCGGAAGTAGCCGCCACGCATGCCTACGTACCACGCCGGGTTGACGTTCCAGCGGGCATTGGCGCCGGCGGTCCAGCCGCGCAGCGCATCGGTGCGCTCGGTCTGGTCCACGTCGTCGCTGTTGAACACGTTGCGCACGCGGAAGTTGCCCAGGTCGGTGTAACCCACTTCGGCACCCAGGCCCCAGCTGTCGCTGAGCTTCCAGCGGTAGCCGGTATTCACGCCGTAACCGGTCTGGCGGCCACGGTTGCTCTCGAGGAAGTTGAAGTTGCCGGTGCCAAACCGGCCGGCGGTGCCGCCATCGGTGCGGCCGACGTTGCCGCTGATGAACCAGGCACCTTCGCCCACCTGCTGCGAGGGACGATAGTTGTCGCCGGCGGTGGACTGAGCGAATGCGGCGGGGGCGAACAAGGCCGCAACCAGCGCGGCAGGAAGTGCAAGCTTGTGCATGGAGATCTCCTTGGTCTCTTCAGTCTTCGGCGGGCCGATGTTCCGGACCCGCCTGCGTCCTGCCTGCTGCACCCGGACGCAATGCATGCAGCGGCATTGCGGCGCATTAGGGACAGGCCAGACTGAAGCGGAGAAAAACCTTCATGCCACCTCCACGCGGATGCACGCCTTCGGTTCAACATGCGTTCAAGGCCCTGAACCGATCCGCCGTCCGCACGTTACGATGACGCACCTTCCATCGCCTTCCGCGCATGTCGTATCCGGGCCCGCTGCTGACACGCGACACGCAAGACGCGCTGCTGCATGCGCGCGATTCCGGCGCCACCGCGTGGCAGGGCTCGCTTGATCTCGGCCTTACCACCGCGCAAGTCGAACTGGCGCGTGATCGCTGGCACTGGAACGGCAACGCCTATCCCTATCCGCACGCGCTGAAGGACCGCACCCTGTACTACTGGGATGGCGAAGCCTTCGTGCCGGTGTCGCGCTACGGCCGCGCGCTGTACAAGCTGGTACCCACCGAATGGGGCGCGCCGACGTTCGAGATCGACGGCATCAAGATGCTGCCGACCGCGAGGGTGTCGCCGTTCGAGGACGCGCGCAGCAAGGTGGCGCTGTTGGCACCGCGCGGCAAACGCGTGCTGGATACCTGCGGCGGACTGGGCTACTTCGCCGCCTGCTGCCTGCAGGCTGGCGTGGCACACGTGCAGTCGTTCGAGAAGAGCGGGGACGTGCTGTGGTTGCGTACCCTGAACCCATGGTCGCCGGATCCGGGTTCGCAAGACGCCCATGCTCGCTTCACGATCACGCATGGTGACGTGGCGAACGCCATCGAGTCGCTGCCATCGGCCTCGTTCGACGCCATCCTCCACGACCCGCCCCGCTTCGGCATCGCCGGCGAGCTGTACTCGCAGGTCTTCTACGACCAGCTTGCGCGCGTGCTGAAACGCGGTGGCGCGTTGTTCCACTACACCGGCAGCCCCAACAAGCTCACCACCGGCCGCGACGTGCCTCGGGAAGTGTCGAGACGACTCGAGAAGGCCGGGTTCAAGACGCGCCTGGCGCTGGATGGCGTGCTGGCAACACGCATCCATGCACGCACCCCGGGCGCAACATTGTCCAGGATCGGGCCGCGGTAGGCCGACGCTGCGGGATGCACTGACGCCCCGCCTGCTTTCACGCCACGCTAGCGCGGCCAACGCGACAGTCGCGCCGCCAAGCCACGCCACCAACGGGGAAACCGCCATGCGCCTGCTCGTCCTGCTTGCCGCCATCGCCATGCCGCTGGTGGCTTGGCTGTCCAACACCGGCACCTTCGGGCCGGACAACGGCACCATTTCCGATCGCTACCCCACCTTGCTGGTGGCCGCCGGCTATGCGTTCTCGATCTGGGGGCTGATCTTCCTGCTCGACCTGGCCTACGCCGCCTGGCAGACGACCGGGGAACGCAAGCGCGATGCGACCCTTGGGCGCGTCGCGCCCTGGGCCGCCGCCGGGTTCGCGCTGACCACGATCTGGATGCCGCTGTTCTCGCTGGAACAGTTCTGGCTGTGCCTGCTGGTGATCTTCGGTGCGATGGCGTGTTTGGTGCGCTGCGCGTGGCTGCTGTCGAACGACGCTGCGCCGGTCGCGGGGCAGCGCCTCTGGGCGTGGGCACCGCTGTCGCTGCATGCCGGCTGGCTGTCGCTGGCGGCGTTCCTCAACCTGGCGCAGGTGGTGGTGGCGTACGAGCTGCTGTCCACCGCGCAACAGTTGCCGTGGAGCCTGGTGCTGTTCGCGCTGGCCGCAGCGGCGCTGCTGGTGGTCAACCAGCGGATGCGCGGCAACGTGGTGTACGTGGCCGCCGCACTGTGGGCACTCGCCGCGGTGTACGTGAAGCAGTCCAGCCATGCGCTGGAAGGCGCGCAGGTGGCGGCCTGGGTGGCGCTGGGCATCGCAGCGGTGCTGGCCGTGCAGACGCTCGTGCTGCGCTTCGCGCCTTCGAAGCGTGGTCTGGCAGGCGGCCGCCGCACCGCTGGCTGACGCTGCGCGCTGGCGGGATCCTCGATCCGGATCGTCGATCTGAAACGCGGCGCACGGGTTCCGGACCGCGCGCCCGGACGATGGGTCCCCGCCCCCTGCCGCGCGGCCATGGCGACGCGGCGGCCCTTCCGATGTTCCAGGAGATCCAACGATGCGCCCCAGTCGAATGCTGTTTGTCGTTGCCGTTGCCGTCGCCTGCCCCGCCTTCGCCCAGACCGCCGCCGATGTCGAAGATCTCGTCGGCGCGCGTGCCGCCGGTGGCGAAGCCCAGCTGCTTTCCCGCGGCTATGAACTCCGCCAGAGCAACACCGTGCGCGACCAGAGCTTCACCTTCTGGTGGAACGAACGCACTGGCCGCCGCATCTCCGTGTCCACCGTCGAGGGGCGCTATGCCGCCATCATCGGCGTGCCATCCGGCAACTGCGCGGCGTCGCCCGAAGTGACCGCCCACCCGACCGGGCATGGTGCCGCCGATCCATTCCGGCGGCCACAACGGCTGGTGGGATTTCGACAGCCTGTCGGTCACGCCTGACCGCATCACCGCCAGCGACCGGCTCAACGGCATGAACCGCCCCCAGGTCACGGTGGATCGACGTTCGGGTCGCACCGATATCCGCGCGGCCACCAACTTCAGTGGCCACAGCGACATCGGCAACTATGGCGGTGGCGCGCGCCGGTTCTGAACCACGCGTCCCGTGGCAGGTGTCGCCGCCACGGCACCCGCTCAGCGGATTTCCGGATCCTCTGGTGCGTCGTTGCGTGCCGCCGCCTCCGACACATCGGCGTGTCGCGTGTGCGACAACGCATGTCCCACCAGCGCATTCACCACCGACCCCACCAGCAGCACCAGGGTGCCGAACACCAGCGCATGCCACCACGTGGAGTGCGTGCGCGCGCGGATCCAGTCCACCTGCACCAGCCAGAGCCAGAGGCCACCCGCCAGGGTCAGGCTTCCCCCCACCACCAGCCAACGTTCCCCCATCAGCATCAATGAGCCGCTGATCGACAGTACCAGCGCGAACGGCGCCACCAGATAGCACTGTTCGTAGAAGGGGCGGCGCAGGGTCGTCCTGCCGATCGACACGCCGGTGCGCCACAGGAAGCACGCCGCGCCCGCCATCGCCCACACGCCGAAGGCGATGGTGCGGTAGAGCAGCAGGTTCTGTTCCGAGGCCAGCAGCACGCTGGCCAACGTGCCCGGCGCGGCAGGTGCCTGGGCGCGAATGGCCAGGTCGATGAAGTGCGCGACCAGCACGCACAGGATCAGCAGCAGCGGCGGGCTGATCGCGTCGTCGAAACGGCCTTCGCCGCCGTCGCCAAGCTCGGTCGCGGCGTAACGCGTCATCCTGCGCGGATGCAGCACGATCCGCAGCAAGGTGCGCGGCAGCAACAACAGCCAGGTCAAGGCCTCGTAGACGAACTCCTCGAACGACTTGAGGATCTTCAGGAAATCCATCGCACCCTTCCGTCGCGCTGCAGGCAGGTCAACCGATGCCGGTGCGCGACATGCCGACCGCGATCGCCATCAAGGTCCAGTCGTCCACCACGTGCGCCAGCGTGCTGGCCCAAAGGTTGCGCGTCAACAGGTACACGCCGGTCAGGACCAGCCGTGCCGCGCCGATCACCAGCAGCGCCTGGCCCGGGTGCCACAGGTAGGTGGGCAGGTGCAGCGCGCCGAACATCAACGCGGTGGCGATCCACGCGATCCCGATCGCCAGCCACGCCGACACGCCGGGGCGCCGCAGGGCGGCCACCAGCACCAGCATCGGCAGGATCGTCACCGGTTCCTCGCCCGGCAGTTGGACGGCCGACATCGCCAGCAGCTTCGTCAGTGCCGCTGGCGGCATCCCGGCCACCACGCCCAGCACCGGGTGGACACAAGTTCACGATTGCCGAGTACGAAGATCGCCACCAGCGCCGGCACGCCGACCACCAGCGGCACGCAAGCCGGCGCAACCAGCAAGTCACGCAGGCATGGTCGCCGGGGACAATGCGGTCCAAGCTTGTCCCACCGCGACGGCCAGGCCCAGCAGCCCCAGCGCGTTCACTTTGCGTAAGCGCGGACGTCACCCGGGGCTTACCCCGAATGCGCAAGCCTAGTGCCCCCCAACACAGGAATGCACCATGGCCATCGTCAAACTGCTCGCCGCTGGCGCCCTCGGCTATCTCGCCTATCGCACGCTGCAGGCACGACAGGCAAAGCGAGAGGCCTTGCTGGATACCGGCGTCCGCACTTCACCGCATGGCGATCCGCTGCTGGACCCGGAACTGGTGGGTGCACGCATCGAGGTTCCGCCCACGCCTGCGGCAGGCGCGCAATCGAGCCGCGGGTTCGGCGCGCCCTGAGCTCGCCAGGGTGGCCTCGAACGATCAGCGCCGGGTTGCCAGATCCGCATGGGCGGAAGCGCTGCTCCGGCAGCGTTGAGCGCTGGCCGGACCAGGGACGTCACGGCTTGACGGGGTGACGTCCATGGATCCCCGCGTTCGCGGGGATGACGGCGATTTTCCAGAGCCGCCCCATCGCCGGCCCTCTGCGCGCGTGCATCGACCATCGCTGGAGTTGGCGATTTGCACGGCCTGGGCGGGGCGGGAATGTCGCGCTTTCCCTGTTTTCCCTGTCAGATATTCGATCTGACAATGACAAGCGACAGGGTCCTGGACAACGGATTACGCGCAGCGTGGGGTAGGCACCGCGCAATCATTCGATGCATCCCGGTGGAAGTCAGCGCAACACGAACATCTCTTCGGCTTCGGCCACGTCGATCACCACGAACATCGACTCCGCGATGCTGCTCGCCGCGCGTCGCCACGCAGGCGAATCGCCCGTGGCCCTGGGCATGGCGCGCACGCGCATCGGCAGGCCATACGCATCCGTGGCGCATACAGGCGGCGAGGTGGTGTCGTCGACGGCCACGTAGGTGTCGTCGCCGCAGCGGTAAAGGGCATAGCTCATGGGGGATTTGCCTGGGGAATGCTGGAGATTGCGCCTGTACCTGGCCCTCGATGCCGCGCCGGGCCTCGAATGCACGATCAAGGACGTGGCCTGTTATACGCCCCGGGCGTGAAAGGCAGCGCGACGACCGCATGCGCATGAACAAGCTGAATCACGCGTCCGAGGATGAATGGCCTTCCCTCACGCGCACCATGCGACGCACGGGACTAGCGTGCAACGGCGGCGATGTGCCGCTTGAGCAGGAAGCACCCCCATGACACAGCAAGGCCAGCAACAGACGCCGCAGCAAGGTTCGCAAACGCACCTGCATGGCACGCCCAACCCGCAACAGGATCGACGCGACCAGGATCAGCGCGCGCAGAATCCCAACCCGGATGCACCGGGCCAGGACGAGCGCGATCCGGACGCGCCGGTGCGCGATCCGGGGCAGCAGGAGCCGAAGCGGCAGGATCCGGACCGCGGCAACCCACAGACCGACCGCCCGGACAACGACCAGCGCTGATCGCGCCAGGGTCGTGCACGCATGGACATGCCCCGCGAGGGGCATGTCTGTTCTGGCGCTGGCTCACGCGGGCGCCGAGATGCAGCACGGCGTGGAGCTGGCAGCAGGCACCGTGTCCTGCGCCGCGTCTTCCGCCGCATCACATCGTGCCGGTCACGGACGCGTGTCGCACCACCCCATCGCGCCAACGACGCCCGGCAAAGCCGCAGCATCCCCCAGGCCAGATCTCACGGCCCGCACTGCCAGCGGCCCTCGAACACGCGACTCGCGCCATCCGCGCGCTGGTAGGTCAGCGTGGCCGGTCGCGGCGGTGATTCGCCGCCGCCAATGGCCGCGTCGGTCACCGCAATGAGAATGGTCTTGCCCTGGCCCGTGAACGCGGGATCGTCGGTGATGCCGTTGAATCCACCTGGCGCGTACACCGGTTCGACGTAACCCGACACCTTCACCAGGCCCTGCGCCGGTTCGTCCGAGGCCACGATGCCTTTCGCGACCAGTAGCGGCATGGCGTCGCCG
Source organism: Luteimonas aestuarii (assembly GCF_004357985.1). Lineage (GTDB taxonomy): Bacteria > Pseudomonadota > Gammaproteobacteria > Xanthomonadales > Xanthomonadaceae > Luteimonas > Luteimonas aestuarii. The sequence goes on from NZ_SMTF01000017.1 coordinate 15,497, forward strand.
GCCGAGAAGCTGCACGCCAGTTCACCCTGCAGGTTGGCCGCGTCGATGTCGCTCGCGGTCAACGCATCCAGCCGGATCTCCGAACCATCACCGCCGATGGTGTCGCCCGCGGATGCGGGTGTCGGCGGTGTTTCGTCCGCACCCGCCACGGGTGGCTGGTGTCCGGTGCCATCGGGCGACACCTCCGCTCCCGGCGCGGGCGTTGGTTGCGGAGAGCATGCAGCCAGCAGTACGCCCGCGAGGACCGGAAGCGCAAGCGCGGTGATTGGCCGAAACGATGTGCGTGGAACGTGGGTGTGGCGGGTCATGGGCTGGCCTCATGCAAAGGCTGGATCGGAGGGACGTGCGTTCGCTCCCATCCTCGCCGCGCCCGCCTTCGCCTTGCGTGAACGTGGCCCCCACGACGCGACCGCTGCGCCATGCCCCGGCCCTGCCCCACGCATTCGCCTACAATCGCGCCTGCTTCCGACAGGCGCCGCCATGGCCCCGAATGCCACCATCTACCGGCTGGAGCTGCAGGTCAGCGACATGGACCGGCACTACTACGCCTCGCACAGCCTGACGCTGGCGCAACATCCGTCGGAAACGCCGGAACGGCTGATGGTGCGGCTGATGGCGTTCGCGCTGTATGCAGACGAGCGGCTGGAATTCGGCCGCGGCCTGAGCACCGGGGAAGACCCCGACCTGTGGCAGCGCGACTACACCGGCGACCCCCTGTTGTGGATCGACCTGGGCCAGCCGGACGAGAGCCGCATCCGCAAGGCGTGCGCGCGTGCGCGCCAGGTGGTCATCGTCACCTACAGCGGCAACAGCGCCGACATCTGGTGGGAGAAACAGGCCAACAGCCTGTCGCGGCTGAAGAACCTCACGGTGATCGACTTCACCCCGGACACCGTCGACCGCGCCGTCACCCTGCTCGCGCGCAGCATGCGCCTGACCGCGATGATCCAGGACGGTGAGCTGCAGCTCATGGATGGAGACCAGAGCGTGACCCTGCCGCACGCCACGCGGATGGCGGCTGCAGGCTGATTGCGCGGCGCCGGCGATCCCCCGCGGCGCGATGCCGCTTCCATGGCATCGATGGCGCCTCGCAAACCCTGCCTTGACACCGTGGTCGCCAGAATCGGGGCTTCCGACGCGACGGCAGATGCGCATGACAAAGACACCCGGTCCTGCTCTGGATGAAACCAAGCGCCAGCGCGCGCTCGACGGCTACCACGTGCTTGACAGCCTGCCCGATGCTGCGTACGACGACATCGTCAAGCTGGCCTCCACCGTGTGCGGCACGCCGACGGCACTGCTGACCCTCGTCGATCGCGACCGGCAGTGGTTCAAGGCACGCGTCGGGTTCGATACTCCGCAAACCAGCCGTGACATCGCAGTGTGCGACCACGCCATCCGCACGCCCGGCCAATTGCTCGAGATCGCGGATCTCTCGCAAGACGAACGGTTCGCCGCCAACCCCTACGTCAACGGCGAGCGCGGCGCGGCGCGCTTCTACGCCGGCATGCCCCTGGTCACGCCTGCAGGTGCCGCGATCGGCACCGTCTGCGTGGTCGACGACAGCCCGCGCGAACTCGCCGACGACCAGCGTGCGTCGCTCGAAGCGTTGGCCCGCATCACCATGGCGCTGCTGGAAGCCGGCGCGCGGCAACGCGAACGGGCGCACGAAGCCTTCATCGCCGATGCCGTGCCTGCGCCCATTGCCAAGGCTGCCCACGCGCCGACCTACCTGCTGGCGCTGGTGGAATTGCAGGACCTCGCCGGCACGGTTGCACGCCTGGGTGAGCGCGCGACCGAAAAACTGCTGCAAGCGCTGGACATCCGGCTGGAACAGGCGCTGCCCGACGGGCGTGGCGACGCGATCAACCGCAGCAGCGGCAGCGGCGAATACGTCGCGGTGCTGCACGGCGAAGACGCGGGGATGGCGCTGGATCGCCTGCAGGCCATCCTGGCGGAAGCCTCGCTGGTGCACGGCCTGCGCTTCCTGACCGGCGTGGCCGAAGGCAGCGCCGCCGAGCCCACCGCCGCCGTGTTCATGCGTGCGGATGCCGATCTGCTGGATCGCAAGGCTTCCGGCCACGGGCACTGACCCGGGTATCGAAGCTTGCGTGTCGATGCGCTACGCGCGTGGTCGCATGGCCGGTTACTGGAACCAGTCGGGCGCGGCCTGCGGCAGTTCCCCCGGCGGGAAAGGCGACGCGCTGTCGATGAGCACCACGCCCGCGCCCGGCTTCGCCGCCGCAGCCTCCACCCGCACGGCATCGGATGGCGTGCCGACGAAACGGATCACCACGCCAGCCATGGTCCCTGCCCGTTTCGATTGCAGGTAATCGACCAGGGCGTCCGCGACGGCTTCCGACGACGGCGACACCAGCAGGTAGGCCTCGGCGGCACGCAGGCGATTGTCCACGGACTCATCCAGGAACATCCGCATGCTATCCACGCTATCGAATCCAGCCACGCGACTGCCGGGTGGAGCCAGCACCAGTCCGCCATGGCGCAATCCGGTGGTGTCGTTGAGGCGCTCGCGCAACTCCACCATGTACGCACGCCATGCGTCGTGGTCCTGCCCCCGCGGAGGCAGCAACGGCTGGCTGCGCAGCTTGCGCTTGCCCTGCCAGCGGCGTTGCCGCTCGCCATCCTGCGCTTCCACGCGAGCCAACGCGTCGGTCCATGCGCGTCCCTCGTGCGGCAGGACGGTGCCATCGGCCAAGCGTACGCGCACCGGCACGGTGGATGGTCTTGCGTTGGGTTCGCGTGTCTTGTCCGGCACCACCACGCGCAATACCAGCGTCTGGTCCCCGTCGGCCAGCGCATGGGCGCCACCCCACCACAGCGAACTCACCGAGCGCGGCAACAATGCCACGTAGCCAGCGGGCAGGAAATCCGCGAGCGCCATCCTGCGCACCAGGGTGCCTGTCGCGTCGTACACCACGACCACGTTGTCGCCATACCCGGTCGAATGCCAGTTGTCGAAGGTGACCAGGTACCGTCCACCGTTCGCCACCAGTGCGCGCGTGGGCGCGACATCGTTGACCAGCGGCTGCGTCCAGACGTGCTGCCAGCGCGCGCCCTGTCGCCGTTCGAGCCGCGCCATGGGGCGCAACTGCTCGCTCCCCGCCCGTTGCCCCGCCGGTTCGGTGCCCTCCACCTTGTCACGGAAGTAGGACAGCGCACCTTCCAGCGGCCGCGGCGTGATGACCACGCGACTGTCGCCATCGCTGGATACATAGGTTTCCACCCGCGGCGGCGGCCAGGAGTCGGCTTGCGCCGGAACCACGCCTGCGAGGCACAGGGCCAAGGCCAGTGCGACCCGCTGCGTGAATGCGACCATCGTCTGCCCCCTTGTCGTTCGCGCAGTGTGCCAAGGCGGCGTGTGGCCGCCAATCGTCGTGTTGCCGGCCACTCCACCACAACCCGGCACCATGGACCAGCCTGCTCGGCCCGCAGGGACGGCTGCATCCACCCCTGCCCGCCGCCATACTGCAGGCCACTTGATGAAGGGAGGCTCGCCGCATGCATTGGTCACGACGCGAATTCCTGGCGGCGATGGCCGCGGGCACGGCCACGGCCTGCCTGCCGTTCGCGGGACGTGCCGAAGCGCCGCCCGGCCTGCTGATCCGCGACGTGCGCGTGGTGGACGGCACCGGTGCGGCGGCGCGCACGGCGGACGTGCTGGTGCGCGGCGACACCGTCCAGCGCATCGGCCGCATCAGCGCGCGGTCGGCACGTGGCGCACGCATCGTGGAAGGCGGCGGCCGGGTGCTGGCACCGGGCTTCATCGACCTGCACGTGCATGGCAATCCGCTGCGACAGTCCTACGCCAGCCATCTGGCGATGGGCGCGACCACGGTGGTCGTCGGGCAGGACGGCAGCAGTCCCTCCGCGGGCGAGGACGAAGCTGGCGACGTGCCTGCGTGGCTCGATGCCATGGCGCGCCATGCGCCCGACATCAACGTCGCCACCACCTCGGGCCACGGCAGCTTGCGTAGGCTGGCCGGGATCGACGACGGCACGCGCGACCCCTCGCCCGCGCAGCTCGAACGACTGGCCGCCTTGCTCGATGCCGACCTGGGCGCGGGATCGTTCGGCCTGTCGACGGGTCTCGAGTACGTGCCCGGCCGCTACGCCGCCACCGCGGAACTCGCCGCGCTGGGCCGCGTGGTGGCGCGCCACGACGCCGTGGCGATGAGCCACCTGCGCTCGGAAGACGACGATGCCGTGGAAGACGCCATCCGCGAACACATCGACGCCAGCCGCCCGGCGCGCACGCACATCTCCCACCTCAAGGTGGTGTACGGCAAGGGCGAGGCGCGCGCCGAACGCCTGCTGGCGGAACTGCAGCGCCATCGCGATGCCGGCGTGCCACTGACCGCAGACGCGTATCCCTACAGCGCCAGCTACACCGGCATCGGCATCGTGTTCCCGGAATGGGCGCTGCCGCCGAACGACTACGCACGGGTGCTGGCGACGCGTCGCGACGAACTGCGCCACGCGCTGGAGCAGCGCATGACCCGGCGCAACGGGCCCGATGCCCTGCTGTTCGGCACCGGCCCGCACGCCGGCAAGACGCTGGCGCAGGTGGCCGAAGCCACGGGCGAGGCATACGCCGACGTGCTGCTGGCGCTGGGCCCGCGCGGCGGCAATGCCGCGCACTTCGTGATGGACGATGCGCTGCAGGCGCGACTGATGCAGGATCCGTTCGTCGCCATCGCCAGCGACGGCTCGCCCGAGGGCCGCCACCCGCGCGGCCACGGCACGTTCGCCAAATGGATCGAGGACTTCGCCATGCGCGATGCGCGGGTGTCGATCGAGGAAGCCGTGCGCAAGGCCACCGGCCTGCCCGCATCCATCCTCGGCCTCACCGACCGCGGCGTGTTGCGCGAAGGCGCGAAAGCCGACCTGGTGCTGTTCGACCCCGCCCGCGTGCGCGCCCGGGCCGACTACGTCGATCCGTTCCAGCACGCGGAGGGCTTCGACCTGGTGGTGGTCAACGGCGTGCCTGCGTTCGAGCTCGGCGAGCGCGTGGGCGTGGCAGGGCGGTTGTTGCGGCATCGGGCGGAAGATGCCCGGCCATCGACCTGACATCGCCTCCCCCGAGGCGACCCACGACCCGCGTCGTCGCGGCACGCGACGTTGCATGCGCGACGAGGGCCGGCCTCGACGCTGGGCCTGCCCCGACGCTTCGACGCCTCAGTCCCGCCACCACGCCTGCGTGGGTTGCGGCGAAGCAAGATCGAACGGCTCGCCCATGCGCGGCGTCGCCAGCTCGATGCCGCGTTCGGTCGCCAGCGCGGACACGCGTTCGAAGGGATCGTCCCACGCGTGCATCGCCAGGTCGAAGGTACCGTTGTGGATCGGCAGCAGCACGCGCCCGCGCAGGTCGGTGTGCGCCTGCACGGTCTGTTCGGGAAGCATGTGCACGAAGGCCCAGCGCGAGTCGTAGGCGCCGGTTTCCAGCAGCGTCACGTCGAACGGGCCGAAGCGGCGGCCGATTTCGGCGAAGCCATCGAAGTAGCCGGTGTCGCCGCTGAAGAACAGACGCAGGCCTTCATCGCCTTCACCGGTCGGCGGATCGATGAGCACCCACGACGTCCACAAGGTGCGGTCGCGGTCGAACAGTCCGCGCCCGGAGAAATGCTGCGCAGGCGTGGCGACGATGCGCAGGCCACCGAGTTCCGTTTCCTGCCACCAGTCGAACTGGCGCACCTTCGCTTCGGGCACGCCCCAGGCGACCAGGCGATCGCCGACGCCCAACGGGGCGAGGAACACGTCGGTCTTGTCGGCCAGGCGCACCACCGCATCGCGGTCGAGGTGATCGTAGTGGTCGTGCGACAGCAGCACGCCGCGCAACGGCGGCAGTTCGTCCAGCGCGATCGGCGGCGCATGGAAGCGCTTCGGGCCCATCCACCGGAACGGCGACGCGCGTTCGGCGAACACCGGATCGGTGATCCAGAAGTCGCCACGCAGCTTGACCAGCAGCGTCGAATGGCCCAGCCGGAACAGGCTGCGATCCGGCGCCGCATCCAGCGCGGCGCGCGTCAGCGGCATCACCCTTGGCGGCGACGCGGGTACCGTGCCGGTCGGCTTGTTGAAAGTGAAGTCCCACATCACCCGCGCCATGTGGCCGATGCTTTCCGGGGGGCGCGGCGTGGCGTTGCGGAACCCGCCTGCGTCGGTGCTTTGCGGCGAGTCCGGATAACCGGTGAGGGGCGTGTTGGTACGGACGAACGACAACGTGCAGGCGCTCACGGCGAGGACTCCCAGGGCGAGGATCGAAACGGACAGGCGCCGCCATGCCTTGTGGCGGCGTGGGGCGGTGGGGACGGGGACGGGCGGTGTGGTCATGCGGGCAATCAGGCGGAAACTACACCGTGCAGTGTAACCACCATTTCCGGAAAGTAAACTGCCGGGTGTAAACTTGGCCCCGATGGCCCAGCCCGACACCCCCACCCGCCTGACCGACCGCAAGCGCGCCGCGATCCTGGCCGCCGCCGTGGCCGAATTCCGCGCGGCCGGATACGAGGCCACTAGCATGGACCGCATCGCCGCCAGTGCCGGCGTGTCCAAGCGCACCATCTACAACCACTTCCCCAGCAAGGAAGCGCTGTTCCTGCAGATCCTCGACACCATGATGTCGCGCGGTAGCCAGGCGCTGGACCTGCCCTACCGCGCCGACGCGCCCCTGCGCCCGCAACTGGTGGAACTGGTGCGGCGCAAGCTGCACCTGCTGCACGACCCCGACTTCGCCGACCTCGCCCGCATCGCCATCATCGCCGGCCTGCACCACCCGGAGCTGGCCCGCGAAATGATCGCCACCCTCGGCCAGCGCGAAGCCGGCTTCGCCGCCTGGATCCGCGCCGCCGCCGCCGACGGCAAGCTCAAGGCCCCCGACCCCGCCTTCGCCGCACAGCAGCTCGAATCGCTGGTCAAGGGCTTCGCCTTCTGGCCGCAGATCGCGATGGGGCAGCCGTTGCTGACGCAGGCGCGGGAGAAGGCGGTCGCGGATTCGGCGGTGGAGATGTTCCTGGCGTATTACGGGTAAGCAGAACCAGGGGCTGGCCAGCGCACACGGCTGCCTATCGAGGGTACGGAACGCGGCTCGGTCGGCGTGGGGGATGACCTGTCCGACGCGGCGTCACACGCCCACCCTGGCTGCATTCGGAAATCCCCCTGCGATGGGCATCCCCGCGGCGACGATACGGCTGTTGCGCCCATGCGCCGCGGGTGATGCCCTTGGCCACTCAATCGCGCGACGGCGCCGCGTCCGTGGCCACGCGCACATGCCGTGCCACCTGGCCGTTGGCCCACAGCAGTTCCAGCGCACGCACGGTGTCGCCGTCACGCTCGAAACGCACGCGCCGTGTGGGTTCGCCGTCGACGAAGAACACCGTGTCGGACAGCGGGCGCAGGCGGAGCGGCGGGCGACGGCCTTGCCGCAGTTGCAGGGCCGAATCGACGCGCTCGACCTGCACTGCACCGTAGTGGCCGACGAATGCCGACAGTACGTCCGTGTGCACGACGTCGGCGGGAGCCGCCAGTGCCTCCAGCGACCAGCGCACGTCATCGCCGGCCCCCGTGGCCAGCAGCGTTTCCAGCGCCTGCCGGGTGGCGACATCCAGCGCGCGCGCGCTGTCGACGACGACGTCCGGCTGCACGCCAACGCCTTCCCAGTTGCCACCGGTCAGCGGGCTGACCGGCGTGCCGTTCGACACGAACACGCTGTAGCCGTCCCCCACCGGGTACGGCCGGCCCGGGTTGGCGGCACCGGCGGTGGCTTCGCCCACCACCGTGGCGCGGCGGGCGTTCTGCAGCGTGTAGGCGAAGGCTTCGGCGGCCGAGCCGGTCCGTCCGCTGACCAGGACATACAGCGGCAACGCCGTGCGCGGGGCCGCGAACGGCTCGGCCGGCGCCTCGGATGCCGTGCCCGCACGCGAGTGGAAGGTGTTGTAGATGTCGCTGCCCGGGGCCACGAAGGCGCTGGCCAGGTACCCCACCATCGCCGGCGAGCCGCCGCCGTTGTCGCGCAGGTCGATCAGCAGCGCGTCGGCATGCGCCAGCAGCTGCAAGGCCGCCTCGATGGCGCGCCGCGCGGGCGCATCCGGCTCGCCGAATTCGAAGTCCGCGAACATGCGCAGGTCGAGATATCCCACGTTGCCCGGCAGCAGCTGCACCTGGCGGATGCCGAAATTGACGCGCGCCGCGTCCGGGCGCGGGCCAGGCCGCGGGCCCGCGTCCGCCCCGTCCTGCCAGCGCACGTTGAAGTGGCGGTCCCGTGGCTTGAGCACCTCGGTCAGGGCCGAGGCCAGCTCCTGCGGATGGACCAGCGCATCGAACTCGCCACGGGCTGCGGACCCACGCAGGCCATCGGCGATCTCGCGGCCGCGGGCCGGATCGAAGTACTCGCGCTCGATGGCATCGGCCACGCGACCGGCCACGGCACGTGGCTCCGCGGCGTGGACGGTCGCCGTGAGCAGGACACACAGCAGCAGGCTGGCGAAGATGCGGGGCATGGGGCGGTGCCAGGAGAGGGTGCTTGTAACGGGATGCGCGTGGAACGACAAACGTCGCAGGACGCCGCCATCCGCTCAGGTTTGCCGAACCGATGCGGCCCACGCCCGCGCCGCGCGTCCTCCGCGCACACCGACGCGCGCGGACGCGCCCCCGAACCGTCGTTTACCTCTCCGCAGCCGCCGTCGGCAGCGGCATGCGCAGCAGGTAGTAATCGACCAGGCGATTGGCGGCAGGCGGATCCACGTTCGCCAGGCCCACCACCACGATGCCGTGGTCGGGATACACGCGCAGGTCGCCGTTCATGCCCGGCGCGCCGCCGCCGTGGCCGAACATGCGCACGCCGTCCTGCGTGCGCGCCATGAAGCCATAGCCGTACCACGGGGTCTGGTTGCGCGTGGCCTCGGCCAGCATGTCCGGCGACAGCAAGGTGCCATCGAGCAGCGCACGCGCGAACGCCAGCAGGTCGCCTGCCGTGCTGTAGCCGCCACCGGCCGCGGTGCCGCGGTACGGCAAGGTGTCGGCGGCATCCACCCAGGCCCCGTCCTTGCGCATGTAGGCGATCGCGCGACCGGGCACGTCGACGTCCTCGGGCAACGATCCACTGCGCTGCATTCCGGCGGGCGCGAACACGTGCGTGTCGATGTAGTCGTAGTAGGACTGCCCGCTGGCGCGTTCGATGATCGCGCCCAGTAGCAGGAAGCCATGGTTGGAGTAGCGTTGCTCCGCGCCCGGTGCATGCGTGGGTGCGCGCGCACCGAACAGGCGCACGTAGTCGTCGTGCGTCTTCAGCGACAGGCGTTGCGCATCGAACTCGGGCCCGAAGAAATCACCGGTGCCGCCCGAGTGCGTCAGCAACTGCCGCACGGTCGCCTTCGCGACCTCCGCATTCGGATAACCGGGCAGGTACTCGCCGACCGTGCCGTCCAGCGAAAGCTTGCCCGCCTGCACCAGCTGCAGCGTGGCGACCGCAGTGAACATCTTGTTCATCGACCCGATGCGGAACCGGGTGTCCAGCGTGACCGGCGCATCCGCGGGCGCGCCGGCGCGATGCCATGCGCGGTGCAGCAGCACGTCGTCGCCGCTAGCGACCAGCAGCACGCCGGAGAAGCCATCGTCCGCCGCCTGCTCGTCGGCCCTCGCCACCAGCGCATCGATGGCGCCCTGCGCCGTCATGCGCGCCACGCGCAGGTCCTCGGGCGGATCGATGGTGCGGATCTCCAGCCGCGCCGGTTCGCCCGCCCTCACCTCCATCTGCATGCGCGCCACCGTGTCGGAGTCCATTTCCTGCAACAGCGCCAACGCCTTGCCCGGATCCGACGGCTCATGGCGCACCAGCCGGAACCCGCCCGTCTCGACGCGGAACCCCAGCATCCCGTCCACGTCCATGTCCGGCTTCCAGCGGTCGCGGAATGCCTCCAGCGGCGCGCGCTCGCCGGAATTGAACGCCGCCAGCCAGGCATCGAGCGCCTGTCGGGCGGGGTCGAGGGCAGCCTCGGCCACCGGTACGGGGCGGTCCGTCGGCGCGGGGGACGGTTGCGCCAGTAGCGTCAGAGGCAAGCAGCACGCGACGAGCAGGGAGACGGCGCGGGACATGGCGGGCACTCGGAAGGGAGTCGGAACCATCCAGATACATCCGAGGGGTGGCTCGTTGCAGCAAGGCAAGAAATTGAATCTGAGCCGGCTTCTGCCAGACCCCGCATCTGCTGCACTGCGTCACCGGTCTCAGCCTATGCTAGTGGCGCAATAAGGACGGGCATCGGGGTTATGTCCGAAATAAAAAGCAACTTTCGATCATGGCTCGGTCCGGTCCTGGCGTCGCTGCTCGCGCTGGCATGGTCGCTGCCGGCCATCGCAACCGATGTTTGGGTAAACACAAGCTCCGGCGTCTATCACTGTCCCGGCGGGCAGTACTACGGCAACACAAAACGTGGCCGGTACATGTCCGAGACCGATGCCGTACAACGCGGCTACCGAGCTGCCTATGGCCGCGCCTGTTCCGCTGCCGACGCTGCGGCTGCGCAGCGGCAAGTACTACAAGGCTTGTCGCCTCGCGGTCCTGAAGCAGCCTCCGGCACGCGCGTTTGGATCAATACCAGTTCCCGCGTCTACCACTGCCCCGGCACTCGCTACTACGGTGCAACTTCACGAGGGCGTTATGCCACCGAGGCAGAAGCGATATCAAGCGGAAACCGGCCTGCCTACGGATCGCGATGTAACTGATGGCGATAGGGTCGACCCCGACGCCTGCTTTGCTACGGGAGTGGACCTGACCCCGTTCTGTGCCGTTCCGTGCCATCGGGAAAGCGTCCCAGAGGCGTCCTATCGGAGCCTGCATGTCTTCTCCTTTCCAACTCCACGCCTGCAAATCGCTGCCGGTCTACCTCATGCACGACCAACCGACGACCTGCCCCATGTGCGGGCGCCGGACGGATTGGCACGGATAGCAGCCGCAACTCCATCGTCGAGGCGGACGAGGACTTCGGATGGGTCGAGACGGAGATCGGGTGGGTCCAAGCGTCGGGAGTCATTTAGCCCGCTCTACGATGCGGCCACGTCGTTGCAGCAAGCACGCCATCGAGATCACGGGCCATGCGTTCGAAGCATTGCGCCAATGCCTCCGGCGAGACCGGGATCTCCTCGTCGCCGGAAACCACCGCCGGCTCGGTCAATCGCGCCAGCAACCGCAGATGGTCACGCAGTTGCAACAGCGCGAGGTGCGCCTGCTCGGGCAACACATAGCCCATGGGCATGGAGGATCGGGGTTTCGAAACGCGACGTCCTGTTCGCATGGCTCGACTCCTGTCGACGGAAGACCCGCCCGTGGGCGGGATGCCGGGAGGTTCGAAACCGCGCATAGACGGCGGGCATATTCCCCTTGCGGGTGTTGTATTAGCCGCCCTCCCGGCGCAGGGATCGCGCCGGTCGTGCCCAAGCCTCTGGGCACAAAAAACCCACCAGGTTTTCGGAGGTGGGTACCGCTATGCGTGGAGTTTCGACGCTCCGTGGTCAAGAGTCTGCTACTGCGTATTCGTTCCGTCAAGGGAGCTCAAAATCGGACTCAACTCTACTGCTGCACCGCAGCCTGATCTCAGCCATACGAGATGCTAGGCTCCCCCTGGGGACACACAAGCACGGATGCGCTGGCGCGACGGTATCGCTGGAGTCTTTGTGCTGCCGATTCCATTTGAAATTGGTGCGCTCTATCGCCGTCGCCGTGATATCCATGGCTTGTACGGTGGGCAGCAGCAAGGTGGTATCTCGACGCCTGCGAAGTTTCCCGTGGTGATTGCCTTCACCGGGGAAGCTGGTCATTCGCACGGGTATAGCGATAAATGGGAAAGCGAAGTGATCCTTCGCTACTACGGGGAAGGCCAGCAAGGACACATGACGTTCAGTGGCGGGAACCGCGCTATTCGTGATCACGTCAAAGATGGCAAACAGTTGTTGCTGTTTCAGATGATGGGCCATGGAAAGCCATGTCGGTATCTTGGCGAGTTCGTTCTCGTTGGAACAGAGATTGATCCTCGTGCCCCAGACACGACTGGCCGCGTCCGGAATGCCATCGTCTTTCGATTAACACCAAAGGATGCCGATTCGTCGTTCTTCTCTAATGGCGTTCGTGATCGCTCACCTGAGCAAAGCCCTCTGGACACCACCTCCACGCAGAAGCTTGTCGAGGTACGAAAGAAGCAATCGCTATTCCGTCGTCAACTCATCACGGTGGAGAAGGGCTGCCGTCTCACCGGAGTCCAAGATCTTCGCTTTCTACGCGCTAGTCATATCAAGCCTTGGGCGGACTGCAAATTTGCCGAAGAACGGACCGATGGGCATAACGGTCTGCTCCTGACGCCCCACGCAGACCTGCTCTTCGATCGCGGATGGATCAGTTTTGATGACAACGGCGAACTGCTTCGCTCAGGCGCACTACCCGATGACGTGGAGAAGCGCCTAGCGCTCAAACTCCGACCCGGGAGGAAATACGGAGAGTTTTCCGTCGGGCAGCAGAGATATTTGGAACATCATCGAAAGCATGTCTTTGAGCAGAAGTTCAAGCGGATCGATGACCCAGTGGAAGACTTGATTCAACGCCTGTCTTAGCCACCAACATCGATGCGGAGAGAATCGTGCTGAAGGATCTTGTAGACGCCGGCGGTTCTGGACTCTTAGTTCCCGCTGTTCTTTTTGTTTTGGTCCTCTACGTGATTCGCGGCGCTTTTAGCCTGCATGGCAGAAAAAGCCAGCATCGCAAAGAGTTTTTGGATCTCTGGGATGCGGATCGAATCGGCGACGACCTTTGGTTAGAGGTAACGGTCCGCCATTTGTTTGGCGTCTATCTGCCCGCCCACGTCATTCGTCTTGCTCTAAGCCATCCATCAAGCAGCCAAGCGCTGTTAGATCTTTCGGAGTTATGGCCGCTGCTGCGTTACGATGCAAGCAGCCGAACCGTGCAATGGCGGAGCAAGCGCCACCGCAGCTTGTCGAGTAAAAAATTAGCTCGCTATGTGCCGTTAGTTTGGTACTTCGCCTTCGCGATCCTCGGTGTGATGTCCGCGCTCATTGCTTATCACTCTGACCAGAATGCCTTACTTCGATGGACATATTCAGTCCTTTCGATCGTACTGTTCGGCTGCGCGATGACGCATGTAGCGAAGGATGATGCGATCAAACTTGCTGCGGAGTCAGGCGACGTCTGGATATATCGCATTAATGCGGAGGCTGTCGTACTCGACGGCTGTTGACAAATCCCGGTCAACTACAAGCGCTCACCGACCAGAGGGAACGCTGACCCCGACCGATCGTTATGGTAGGAAAAGTGAACCTGACACCGTTCTTCCTCTGCCTGCTCCTCTCGTAGTCGCTTCAAGGACGCTGGCGCCTGAGCCTCGCCCCATACGCTGCATCTAACAGAACCAGAGCCGCTTCTGAGACGTCCACAAACTCTGAAAAGTCACGATCATTACCTCGCACGCCGCCCTTCCTCAATGAAGCCAGCAAGCCTCTAGCTTTTTCCAGTACCGCCTGGACATGAAACATGGCATCGTCATAACTGGATTTCTTTGTTGCCAAGCATTGGTCTCTTAGGGAGGTCAAATAGTGTAGAAATGCATTCTTTTCACCCCAATCCACAAGCGAAGGTTGCACTCCAGAGAAAAGGGCCGTTGCGTAACCCGAATCGGGGTCTGGATACATCAAAGGCAGTACTTTCGTTCGCTGCGCGACGTCAAGCATCGGCATCTTGTACTCAGACAAAGCCTGAGGACAGTAGTACCAGCCGCCCTTGGCCCGTCTCGAAACCTCATCATCGTTCGAGATCATGAACTTCTCCGGCTGGAAAGCTCGCACGTTCAGCCACGTCCCAGATGCGATGGCATCTACACCAATCGCTCCCAGAGGAAGCATCTGGTGATTTGCGTATCCAAAAAGCACCTTCTTTCCATAGACCTTGAGGCCAGCTGCTAGCTGAAATACTCCGGCCAGCCATAGCGGATCCTCGCTGAGGTAGCTGCTTGTTGTTTCGAGAACCACGTAAATCCTATCCGGTGCCCAACCCCTTACCCGATCAATCAGCTCGTCAATCGAGGTCTCGTTAGAGACAATGCTTGCGCCCAAAGCGATGGTGGGCTGAACCTCAGACGGCGCCAATCCAATGTCCATCGCACCCAACATTTGTGACTCGTGGAAATCCCACCACAGGTCATCTAAGGATTCGGCATAAATTCCAGGAAGAATGAGCGATTGGCATCCGAGTTCTGCATTCAGGTCTTTCAGAACCTCCAGGCAATCAACGTTCCTACTATTGATGAGATCATTAGTTTTTTTTGAACCGAACTGCTGCCAATACTCATGGGAGGTCAGCCTGCCGTGGTCCGCTGCATGCAGGTAGCATTGCGGATCCACTAGAACTTCGGCAGAAGATTTTCCAATTGACTTGGCGACCTTTGCGAGCTGGGATTGCTCCAAGTCTCGCGGGCTTAGAATGACGCCACCCCCTCCCCAAGACGATATCAGCTCGTCCGCCAGCCCCATCATTCCATAGCCGAACTGCAGATAGAGTTCCACGCGCACTCCTTATGAATGGATCACCGCGCACCGAACGTCACTGAACCACTGCAAAGCGGCTCCAGCTGACTCGGGCCGTCGAGACGGGAATCGCGAGGTTAGAGCGGAAATGAAGTCCGCCATGGGCAAAGAACCAGCCACCTGTGCATCGAGGCGGTCAAGATCAAGGTCAAGCATGTGTTTAATGACAGCCAAGGCGTCCCTCTTGTTATGTAGGTATGGGTTTCGACCCAGCAACGCCTCGTACATCACGACGCCGACGGAGAAGATATCAGCCCTGATATCTATACTGTCTTTTAAGTTTCGAATTTGCTCCGGCGCACCGTATCCTGGCGTAAAAGGACCAAATCTATCTGACGTCTTTGTGACGGAGTCCATGTCAAGAAGACGCACAATACCAAAGTCAAGAATCCAGTGACTTCCTGCTTCGTCAACGATTATGTTTTCCGGCTTAATGTCGCGATGAACGAGAGTCGCCGCCTCAAACTCGCAACAAGCAGTTAACAAGGCATCTGCGAGATCAATCACAGACGAGAGCGACTGCGGACCACTGCTCAAAATGTCTCGGTAGGTTTTCCCGCTGATGAAACGTTCCAAGAAATAAATGGCAAGCGTCCCTCCTACTTCACGCTCGCCAACCTCTAGCATTTCCGGCACATATCGAGACCGTAACCTTGCAACGGCTTCTGCTTCACGAGCTGCCCTTGCGCCACTTGAGTCTGAGCTCTTTATGAGCTTCAGAACAAGACCGCCATTCTTGGTCACCCTGAAGACATGCTTTTGACCGCTACTTGCTATGAGAGCAAGAGATCCTAATTCAGGAAAGGCCTTATGCACATCTTCGATAGATATCATGCATGAGCCTCGCGATGTCCCCACATGCTCACAAGCCACGATGCATAAGATCCGGGGAGCCTCATTTTCTCGGATCTCACCACAACTTCAGTGCGTCCTTTTCCATATCGCAGTATCCCGACTCCTTCGGTTTCCGCTGCATCTTTTGCTGCAGCTGGGACTGTTCCTGACAAGAGAATGTAGCTCTGTGATGCAAACCACTTATTTCGCTGCGCTTGAATGATCGCTCGCTTCCATCCACCAATTTTGGCTTCAATCGCAATAATATCTCTTGCAAGCAGAGACTTGGCGTTCAACGATGGAACTAGTAGGTCGCCGCGTACGCTCAAAAGTTGTTTTTCGGCAAGGGAGGCGACAGTCTTGGCGGCAGCTTTGGGGGACCAGCACAACAGATCGGTGATGTTCCGGATGCGGGCCTTCGATCTTGATGAGATGAAATGGAGTAGTTTCAATTCGTGCTCTGTAAGCGATGCGGCGCCATGAATATCTGTCACTTTTAGTCGAAGCAACAGAACATCTGGCGCGCCACTTGGAAGCTCAGGCTCTTGGAAGGTAATCGCCCGCTCTGCCCAGCTGAATGGAAGTCCAGCGGCCATCGCTGCACTAATCATTTCTGACTCGGGGCCGGTCCGAGACTTCCGGAGTTTCGGACCAATCGCGGGCACGGCAAGGCCAGGACTCATCAAACCCCCAACAGGTCCGGCTTGTCCTGATCCCGCTTGTAAAGCTTGATCGCACGCGTAGTGTCCTTCGCGGTCATTTTGCCATCCTTCGCCATTGCGTCGATGTCAGCGTGGACGATGTAGTAGCGGTCCACTTCGAAGTGACGGTGCAGGCTGGCGCGCGTGTCGCTGGGGTCAAAGCCGTCGGTGCCCAGGCCGGTGTAGGTGCGGCGGATGAAGGCACGCGTCTGTTCGGTGGCGGCGATGAGGGCGCCGGCGGGGCGGAAATCAATTCGTTGTGTCACGTCGGTCTCGGGCGGCATGGATCCATCGTGAGGCTAGCACGCACCTCCAATTGCGCCAATTTCGTCTGGAGCGCAGCCGTGTCGGGTTCAATCGCGCTAGCCCTGAGGTATCGGAGCGCATGCCTTAGGCTGCCACGCGCAGCTCCATGGTTCTGCTTGGGCCGGTTCCGATTCCAGCTACGGCGAACTGCAGCCTGTCGAGTTAGGCGTGTATTCCAGTTTAAAGCGGCCAAACAAACAACAACATCGGAATCGACACCACCAGCACCAGCAGCTGCACCGGCACGCCGAGGCGCCAGTAGTCGCCGAAGCGGAAGCCGCCGGGGCCGAGGATCAGGGTGTTGTTCTGGTGGCCGATGGGGGTGAGGAAGGCGCAGGAGGCGCCGACGGCCACGGCCATCAGGTAGGGGTCGGCGCTGACGCCCAATGTGCTGGCAGCGCCGATGGCGATGGGGCACATGACGGCGGCGGTGGCGGCGTTGTTCATCAGGTCCGACAGGGTCATGGTGACCACGAGGATCAGCGCCAGGCCGATGACGGGGTGGCCCTGCGCCACGGTTTCGAACAGTACGCGGGCGATGAGGTCGGCGGTGCCGGTGGATTCCATGGCGCCGGCCACGGGGATCAACGCGGCCAGCAGCACCACCACCGGCCAGTCGATGGCGGTGTACACCTCGCGCGGCGGCACGGTGCGCAGCACCATCGACACCACCACGCCCAGCGCGAACGACACCGCCGCAGGCACGAGGCCCAACGCGGCGCCGGCGATCGCAAGCAGCATGATCAGGCCGGCGGTGATGGCCTTGCGCCGGTCGGGGATGCGCAGCGCGCGCTCGGCCAGCGGTACGCCACCGGACTCGGCGGCGAACTCGGTGATCGATGCCTGCGTGCCCTGCACCAGCAGCAGGTCGCCTTCCTGGAAGGGCTGCGAGCGCAACCGGCGACGCGAGCGGTGGCCGGCGCGCGAGATGGCGAGCACGTTGATGCTGTAGCGCGTGCGCAGGCCCAGGTCCGTCGCGGAGCGGCCCGCCAGGCGGGAGCCCGGCAGCACGGCGATTTCCTGCAGCACGATGTCGGCATGCGGCGTGCGCGCGGGGTCGCGCTTGTCGTCTTCCGTGTCGTCGTCTTCGTCGTGCGTGTTTTCCGGCGAGACTGACGGTGCTTCGCGCGATTCGGTCGTCGGCCGCGCATCGTCCGCGTCGTCGACATCCGGTTGTCCTTCTTCGCCATCGTCGGCGGGAATGTCTTCCTCCAGCTTTGCGCCCAGGCTGGACAGCACTTCGGGCAGCGCGTCGGCGTCGGCTTCCACCACCAGGATGTCGCCAGCGCGGATCACCCGCGTGGGGTGCGGGGCGTGCACGCGGAACTCGGCCTGCACCATGCCGATGACCTGCGCGTCGTGTTTTTCGAGCACTTCCTCGATCTCGCGCACGGACTTGCCCACGGCGCGCGCGCCTTCGGGGATGCGCAGCTCGGTGAGGTAGGCGCCGGGATCGAAGCCCTCCACTGCCGCCTCGCGCCGCACCGGCACCAGCTTCCAGCCGCCGAGCACGATCAGCAACACACCGGCGACCGCGACTGCCGCGCCGACCGGCGTGTAGTCGAACATCGCGAACGACGACGCGGCCTCGCCCGCCTCGCTCGCCTGCGCACGGAAGCTGGACACGATGAGGTTGGGCGGCGTGCCGATCAGCGTGGTCATGCCGCCGAGGATCGAACCGAACGCCAGCGGCATCAGCACCTGTCCGGGCGCGAGGTCCTGCTTGTGCGCCATCTGCACCGCCACCGGCATCAGCAGGGCCAGCGCGCCGACGTTGTTCATGAAGGCCGACAGCACCGCCGCCAACCCGGTCAGCGCGGCGATCGACAGCATCGGCCCGGCCGAATTGGGCAGGGCCTTGCGGGTCAGCGCGTCCACCGCGCCCGAGGTCTGCAGCCCGCGGCTGAGCACCAGCACGCAGGCGACGGTGATCACCGCCGGATGGCCGAAGCCGGCGAACGCGGCATCGGGACTCACCAGCCCCACGCCCACGCAGGCCAGCAGCGCCGCGCCGGCGACCATGTCGTGCCGCCAGCGACCCCACAGGAACAGCGCGACCGTGCAGGCGAGGATGAGGAGGATCAGGAGCTGGTCGGTGTGCATGCCGGGCCGGGAACGAAGGCAACCTGCAGCCTACGGGTCCGGCGCGAAGATGTCGTCATGGACGCCGGAGCATGCATCGACATCGGCAGCATCGGCCCGGGCATGGCAGGTGGTCAGGTGAAGCAGCGTGTCGCGGCACACGGATCGGTTCCACGTAACCCGATGCCTCCACGATGCCTTCGGGCTCGTCGGATGCCACGACGCCCATCGTAAGCAGCAGCGGCGGACCGGCGCCTACTCTCCACCGCATGCCCACGCGGACAGGTGGCGCCGATGGCGCGGTTACCATGGCTTTCCCCCCTGCCCACCGGATTCGAATGAAGTCACCGATCCCCGACTACCTGGCCGACGTACTGGACGCCGTGCGCGGCATCGAAGACGGTGCGCCCGCGGACTACATCGACGTGCTGGCCCGTGCCGACGTATCGCGGCTTGCCGTGGCGCTGGCCACCGTGGATGGCGAGGTCTACGCCGTCGGCGACCACGACGTGGAGTTCTCGATCCAGTCGATCTCCAAGCCCTTCGCCTACGCGCTTGCGATCGAGGACAACGGCCTGGACCGCGTGCTCGAACGCGTCGGCGTGGAGCCGTCCGGCAACGCCTTCAATGAACTTTCGCTGGAAGCCGGCAGCCATCGGCCGATGAATCCGATGATCAACGCCGGCGCGATCGCCACGCACGCGCTGGTCGCCACGCCCGGCGCCAGCCGCGAGGCCCGCATCACACGCTTCGTCGACGTGATGTCGCGCCTGGCGGGCCGCCCGCTGTCGGTGGACGAGGCCGTCTTTGATGCGGAACTGCGCGACGGCAACCGCAACATGGGGCTGGGCTACATGCTCAAGGCCGGCGGCATGCTCGACTGCGACCCCGGCGAGGCGGTGTCCGGCTACATCCGCCAGTGCTCGGTCAACGTCAACGTGCGCGACCTCGCGCTGATGGCGGCCACCCTGGCCAACGCCGGCCAGCAACCGCAGACCGGCGAGCCCATCTTCCCGGCCAGCAGCGTGCGCCAGGTGCTGTCGGTGATGACTTCCTGCGGCATGTACGACGCCGCCGGCGACTGGATCACCACCGTGGGCATCCCCGCCAAGAGCGGCGTGGCCGGCGGCATCATCGGCGCGCTGCCCGGCCAACTGGGGCTGGCGGTGTTCTCGCCGCGACTGGATGGCCATGGCAACAGCGTGCGCGGCGTCGCGGTCTGCGAACGGCTCTCGCGCGACATGGGCCTGCACATGATGGACGTGAGCCAGATCGGCCGCAGCCTGGTGCATGTGCTCGAAGCCACCCTCGGCGGCGGCGCACGCCAGGACGGCGAAGACGTGGTACCGATCTACGAGCTGCGCGGCGCGGTGCGCTTCGGCGGCGCCGAACTGCTGACCCGCCACCTCGCACGCGATTTCGGCACCAGTGAAGGACAGGACGATGGCATCGGCACCTACGCCGGGGCGCGCGCCGTGATCCTGTCGCTGCGCCACACCCACTCGCTGAGCGACGTGGCGCAACGCGTCCTGCGCGAGAACATCCGCCGGCTGCACGACGACGGCCGCGACGTGGTCGTGATCGACCCGTCCGGCGTGCTCGACCTCGCACCGATCGAAGCCGACAAGCGACCGGTCGCGGTGGACGACGACGAAGCCGCACGCCACCACGTCGGCGGCACGCATTGCCGGCTGGTGTCGAGCCGCGAGCCGGCGGACTGAAGGCTCGAGCTGCGAGTCCCGGGTTCGGTCGTCATGATCCAGCCCGTGGAACCTGGCCACTCTCGGGCACCTTTGATCATCGGATGCCGTGCGACGCGTGGGGGCAAGGCCGACCGCGTCCGCCACGAAACATCGCTACGGGCAGGCACCTTCGGTGCCGCATGCGCAGCACCACGTACTCGACCACCCGGCGGCAGGGGACAACTGCACGGCGCTCGTCGTCAATACACCGGGTTCCGCTCTTCGCATCGCCGACCTGCGGAAGTCAACCTGGTCCCTTCTTCCAGTCGTTTCCACTTGACCCGGCCATTGCCGCACCGTCTACTCCGGCGTTCGAGGCGCCGCGCCGGGGGGGACGCATGAGGGGACAACCAGTGGTCGGATTTCGCATCACCGCGGCAATGATCGTGCTCCTGGCCGGAGCCGTGGGCAGCCTCGCGCGGGCCCATGCCCCGGAAGAGACGTTCTATCGGCAGCAAGTCCTGGAGGCGTGGACCGCGGCGCAGGCGGAATCCTACGCACGCGCGGATTCCCGGTTCGAGGACGTGATCGCGGACGCGCGTTTCGATCAGTTGCCGGAGGACGAGCGCCGCCGCCTCCTGTCGGCCGCTGCATGGAGCGCGGCCCGGAATGCGCGCCTGCCCGTCGCGGCCGCCCGGTATGCACGCGTTGTCGAACTGGATAGCGACGATCCCGACGACTGGTATCGCATGAGCCTGGTCGCCCTGGACCAGCAGGACCGCGACACGGCCGCACGCGCCATGACCGTACTGATTGGCCGCTGGCCCGAGCTGCTGCCCAACCTGCGCCCGGACCTCCTGTACCCGCTCGCGCAGCTAGGCGACACCAGCACGGCCGAACGCGTGGCCTTCCAGCAGGCGCTGTTCGATGCCAACTGGAATGGTGGCAGCGCGGGCACGCCGAGCGGTGTCTGGTTCCAGCTGGCACGCAACCGCCTGACCCTAGGGGACGTGGATCGGGCGCGGATCGTCGCGCGCCGTATCACCGATCCGGAAACGCTGATCCAGATGCGCGCCGACCGACGCTTCGACGCGTTGCTCGACCCGTCCAGCTGGCGTGCCAACGTGACCCAGGCCAACGCCCGCGAGATCGAGCGGATGCGACTGCTGGTGGCGGTCTATCCGGACCAGCTGGAGCCGATCGTCTCGCTCGGCCACCAGCTCCTGCTCGGCGGACGGCACGCGGAGGTCATCGACCTGAGCGACGCGACCCTCGCGCGCATGGCCTCCGCACCACTGGATGCCCCACTGTTCACCGACCCGGATCGTCAGGTCTGGCTGATGAACCACAAGTCCCTGGCCCTGCGCAGGACGGGCCGTATCGACGAAGCCGTCGCCGAGCTGCATCGCGCCAGCCGCCTGGGCGAGGATGGCCTTCCGAATGTCAGCCAGGCACTCAACCTGGGCAACCTCGAGTGCGACCGCGGCCGCCCCGACGCGGCACTCGCCGCGGCCGAGAGCGCCGGCGAGGAGAACATCAGCGCCTACGGCCGGGCTGTCCGGGCGTCCATCCGCCATTGCGCCGCGCTCCAGCTCGGCGACCGAGCCGGGGCCATCGCAGCGCTGGACGAACTGTCCGGGCTCGTCGACGACGCGCCGATCAGGTACCTGGAAGCGCTGGTCTGGGACGGGCAGCCGGATCGTGCGACAGCCCTGATGCACGACCTGCTGCTGTCCGAAAGGCAACGAACGCAGGTACTGGAATGGGCGCAGGACTGCCGGCTCCCGGAACCGCTACCCATCCAGGTCCGCGAACGCGCATACAAGCAGGCCTTCCTGGCCCGCCCCGACGTGCTGGCTGCCATCAATGCGGTCGGGCGGATCGAAAGCTACGATCTTTATTGCCACGTCAACGGGTGAGGTGCTGTCTTTCAGCGTACCTCGCCAGCGTTGGTCGGCGCCTCCCGGCCCGATACCCTGGCACCAGTAGCCGCCACGGGTGACGACAAGTGGCGACAGGCGAAGACTGCTCTCGCGTGGAGGTGGCAGCAGAGGGCGATACGGCCGGAAAATGAACCTGACCTTTTTACCCCCAGCCCGGCAGGTCCGGCACGTAAGCTGCATAGTTGGACTGCGCCGTTTCAATGACCACCGCGTAGCGCAGGCGGTTATCTCCTGAGGCCGGTTTGCTTGAAGACGCAGTTGAGCGTACCGGGCGGCACATCATCACCCGGCTTGCCCGGGACAGTCGCCGGGCCGGGTTTGACTGGATGCCTGGACTGGCGGTGGCTGCCACCTTGGGCGACTTCGCTCCAGCCGTCGCGTTTGCGCAGGTCGCGGATGTCGCGGATGTCGCGGATCTTCGGTGGCATATCGCATCCTTGCGATTCGGGGCTTCCTGGGGATTCAGGAGCGCCCCCCCCGGCCCTCCCCCGCAAGCGGAGGAGGGGGTAGAGCGTTCTCTAGACGCCGATGGGGTTCGGCTTGTCCTGGTCCAGCTTGTAGAGCTTGATGGCGCGCGCGGCGTCCTTCGCGGTCATCTTGCCGTCCTTCGCCAGTGCGTCGATGGCGGCGTGGGCGATGTAGTAGCGGTCCACTTCGAAATGGCGGCGCAGGTTGGCGCGGGTGTCGCTGCGGCCGAAGCCGTCGGTGCCCAGCACGGTGTAGGTGCGCGGGATGAAGGCGCGCACCTGGTCGGTGAAGTTGCGCACGTAGTCGGTGGCGGCGATGACGGGGCCTGCAGGGCGCGATTCGATGCACTCGGTCACGTAGGCGGTGCGCGGCTTGGACTCGGGATGCAGGCGGTTCCAGCGCTCCACGTCGTAGCCGTCGCGGCGCAGTTCGGTGAAGCTGGGGCAGCTCCATACGTCGGCGGTCACGCCGAAGTCCTTGTCCAGCAGTTCCGCCGCGGCCAGCGCCTCGCGCAAAATCGTGCCGCTGCCCATCAGCTGCACGCGCAGCTCGCCCTTCTTCGCCTTGCCGGCATCCTTCAGCAGGTACATGCCCTTGATGACGCCCTCGGCCGCGCCTTCGGGCAGCTCCGGGTGCGGGTAGTTCTCGTTCATCAGGGTCAGGTAGTAGTACTCGTCCACCTGCTCCTCGATCATGCGCTGCATGCCGTGCTGCAGGATGACGGCGACCTCCCCGGCGAAGGTGGGGTCGTAGCTGCGGCAGTTGGGGATGGCGCCGGAGAGCAGGTGGCTGTGGCCGTCCTCGTGCTGCAGGCCCTCGCCGTTGAGCGTGGTACGGCCGGCGGTGCCGCCCAGCAGGAAGCCGCG
This sequence comes from Luteimonas aestuarii, assembly GCF_004357985.1. Lineage (GTDB taxonomy): Bacteria > Pseudomonadota > Gammaproteobacteria > Xanthomonadales > Xanthomonadaceae > Luteimonas > Luteimonas aestuarii. The sequence continues at coordinate 38,977 of NZ_SMTF01000017.1, forward strand.
TGCGCGCATGTCGGCGGCCTGCCATGCGGCATCGCCCACGCGCTGGAAGCCGAACATCGAGTAGTAGATGTAGAACGGCAGCAGCTGCAGGTTGTTGGTGCTGTAGCTGGTGGCGCAGGCCATCCACGAGGCGAACGCGCCGGCCTCGGTGATGCCTTCCTGCAACACCTGGCCGGTGGTGTCCTCGCGGTAGTACATCAGCTGGTCGCGGTCGACCGGCTTGTACTTCTGCCCTTCCGGCGCGTAGATGCCGATCTGGCGGAACAGGCCTTCCATGCCGAAGGTGCGCGCTTCGTCGCAGACGATCGGCACCGCGCGCGGGCCCACCTGCTTGTCGCGCAGGATGATGTTGAGCGACTGCACGAACGCCATGGTGGTGCTCATCTCGCGCTCGCCGGTGCTCTTGGTGAGGCGCTCGAACACGTCGAGCCTGGGCGTGGCGATCTTCTCGTCGGCCTTGCGGCGGCGCTGCGGCAGGAAGCCACCCAGCGCGTTGCGGCGCTCGCGCATGTACTGCACTTCCTCGGACTTCTCGCCCGGGTGGTAGAACGGGATGTTGCCGTCCTTGAGCTGCTCGTCGTCCACCGGGATCTTGAAGCGGTCGCGGAACGCGCGCACGGCTTCGTCGTCCAGCTTCTTGGTGTTGTGCGTGGGGTTGAGCGCTTCGCCGGCGCTGCCCAGGCCGTAGCCCTTCACCGTCTTGGCCAGGATGACCGTGGGCATGCCCTTGGTCTGCATGGCGTTGTCGTAGGCGGCGTAGACCTTGTGCGGGTCGTGGCCGCCGCGGTTGAGACGCCAGATGTCGTCGTCGGAGAGGCTGGCGACCATCGCCGCGGTCTCTTCGTACTTGCCGAAGAAGTTCTCGCGGGTGTACGCGCCGCCGAAGGCCTTGCAGTTCTGGTACTCGCCGTCGACGGTCTCCATCATCAGTTTCTTGAGGATGCCCTGGTGGTCCTTGGCCAGCAGCGGATCCCAGTAGCTGCCCCAGATGGTCTTGACCACGTTCCAGCCGGCGCCGCGGAACACGCTCTCGAGTTCCTGGATGATCTTGCCGTTGCCGCGCACCGGGCCGTCGAGGCGCTGCAGGTTGCAGTTGATGACGAAGCAGAGGTTGTCGAGGCCTTCGCGGCCGGCGATCGACAGCGCGCCCAGGCTTTCGGGCTCGTCGGTCTCGCCATCGCCCAGGAAACACCACACCTTGCGGTCGCTCTTGGGCATCAGCCCGCGCGACTCGAGGTACTTCCAGTTGCGCGCCTGGTAGATGGCGGCGATGGGCCCCAGGCCCATCGACACGGTGGGGATCTGCCAGAAGTCCGGCATCAGCCACGGATGCGGGTACGAGGAAATGCCGCGGCCGTCGACTTCCATGCGGAAGTGGTCGATCTGCGATTCGTTGATGCGGCCTTCGAGGAAGGCGCGCGCGTAGATGCCGGGGCTGCTGTGGCCCTGGGTGGCGATGAGGTCGCCGGGGTGGTCGCCGTCGGGGCCGCGGAAGAAGTGGTTGAAGCCCACGTCGTACAGCGTGGCGCTGGAGGCGAAGCTGGCGATGTGGCCGCCGAGGTCGCCGGGCTTGCGGTTGGCGCGCACCACCATCGCCATCGCGTTCCAGCGGATGATCGAGCGGATCTTCCACTCCAGCGTGGCGTCGCCCGGCATCTTCGGTTCGAGGTGCGTGGGAATGGTGTTGACGTATTCGGTGGTGGGCGAGAACGGCAGGTGCGCGCCTGCGCGCCGCGTCAGTTCCACCATGTCCTCGAGCAGCTGGTGCGCGCGCTCGGGGCCGCCGTTGTCGATGACGGCCTTGAGGGACTCGATCCACTCCCGGGTTTCGTTGGGGTTGGGATCGTTCGCGAGCACGTCGTTCAGCCAGTTCATCGATTCACTCCGCCGCAGCCCGCCGGCCGCGCTGTTGTCATGGGATTTAGAGCACCGATTCTAACAGGGGCCGGCTGCGCGGATCGTTGCGGTTTCAGCTGCAAGTGGTTGTCCCTGCGGACAAAACATCCCGCGGAAAGGATTGGCTGGAAGCGCCGTCGGAGGCGTGGCAGGCCGCACCGGTGGTCCTGCACGGAGAACACGCGGGCCATCTCGCGCGCGTCCTTCGCGCCGCGTGCACAGGGCCGCCCCATCATGGCGCCCGCATGCCTCGCCCCGCAGCGACCGATTGCCAGCCCGCCCTTCGCTCGGCGATCATCGCCTGCCTGGGGAATGGGGAATCGCGTGCAGCCAACGGAGTTCCGGGTCTCCCGGGACGTCCTGGCGCGGGGTGGCGCCTCGTGCCTTGGCACCCTTCCCCGCCCGCCACCAGATCCTGAACCTTGACCACACCTGCCCCAGCCCCCGGCCCGCTTTCGCAATGGCGCATCTATGCGCTGGCGACGGTTGTCGTGCTGATCGTGGTGGTGCCGTTCCTGCTGCTGCGGCAGGCCACGGACAGTTCCGAAGCGGCCTGGCGCTCGGTGATCCATACCACCCAGGTGGAGTCGACGGTGTTCGAGCTGGCCGGGTCGGTGCGTTCGTTGGAAAGTGCGGCGCTGTCGCTGGCGGCAGGCGTGGACAACGACGCGCTGCGCGAGCGGATCGACGTGAGTCGCGAACGCATCATGCCCGCGCTGGCGCGGCTGCAGGCGCTCACTCGCGACAACCCGGAGCAGCAGGTGCGCATCGGTACGCTGCAGGCCAGCGTGGTGCGGCGCATGGAATACGCCGAAAGCGTCATCGACTCGGGCGAGGATGCCACCGCCGCCGACATCGACGGGCTGGTGGCGCGCTACCCGATCCACCACCTGATCCGCGAGATCCTCGACCACGAACGCGAACTGCTGGCCACGCGCCAGGACGAGTCGCGCCGCGCCGACCGGCAGGGCGACTTCGCGCTGTGGGCGTCGATGCTGGGGCAGTTGCTGCTGCTCGGCGGCGTGGCCTGGTTCGGCTCGCGCCAGCTGATGCGCCGGCAGCGCGCGGAAAGCGATGCCGCACGCGCCAGCGCACGCGCCGGCGTGGTGCTGGACACGGTGCGCGAGCCGATCGTACTGGCCGACAGGGACCTGCGCGTGGTGATGCACAACGCCGCGTTCGCGGAGCTGTACGGCGTGGACGGCACTGCGAACGGCGAGCCACTGGCGGAAATCGGTGGCGGCGCCTGGCACGACGAGCCGACCCTGCGCCGGTTGCGCGACGTGCTCTCGCGCGGCCGCGAGTTGTGGGACCACGAACAGGGCCAGCACACCGCCGACGGCATCCAGCGCACCATGCTGATCAATGCGCGACCGATGCCGTTGCCCGACAGCGACGACGACGTCGTGCTGATCACCGCGAGCGACGTCAGCCTGGCCAAGGCCAACGAACGCCAGATCAGCGAGCTCAACCGCCAGCTGGAAGGCAAGGTGGAGCAGGTGTCCGACGTGAACCGCGAGCTGGAGGCCTTCAGCTACTCGGTGTCGCACGACCTGCGTGCGCCGCTGCGCCACATCGCAGGCTTCGGCGACAAGCTCGGCCGCCACTTGGGCGAATCGCTGGACGACAAGGGCCGCCACTACCTCGAAGTGATGGTGTCGTCGGCGCGGCGCATGTCCGCCCTGATCGACGACCTGCTGGTGTACTCGCGGCTGGGCCGCAGCGCGATGCGCACGCAGCTGGTGGACATGCAGTCGCTGGCGTCGGAAACGCGCGCGATGCTGGACGCCAACAGCGCCAGCGACCACCCCGACCACCGCATCGAATGGCGCATCGCGCCGCTGCCGGTGGTGGCGGGCGACGAGAACATGCTGCGCCAGGTGTGGCTGAACCTGCTGGGCAACGCGGTGAAATACAGCCAGGCCAGCGAACCCGCCAGGATCGAGGTGGCGTGCTCGCGCGATGCCGACGGCGCGCACCACTTCCAGGTGCGCGACAACGGCGCCGGCTTCGACATGCAGTACGCCGGCAAGCTGTTCGGCGTATTCCAGCGGCTGCACAGCGCCAACGAGTTCCCCGGCACCGGGATCGGACTTGCCAGCGTGCGCCGCGTGCTGTCGCGCCACGGCGGCCGCATCTGGGCCGAGGCCGAGCCCGGCGCCGGCGCCACCTTCCATTTCACCCTTCCCGCCACGGGCGACGCGCCCAATTCCAACGAGACCCCGAGATGACCGACCTGCGCACCATCCTGTTGGCCGAAGACAGCCCGCATGACGCCGAAATGGCGATCGATGCCCTGCGTGAAGCGCACCTGGCCAACCCCATCGTGCACGTCGAGGATGGCGTGGACGCGCTGGATTACCTGCTGCGCCGGGGCAAGTGGGCCGACCGCGGCGAAGGCGAGCCCGCCGTGCTGCTGCTCGACATCAAGATGCCGCGCATGGACGGGCTGGAGGTGTTGACCGAGCTGCGCAAGGAGCCGCGCTTCAAGGGGTTGCCGATCGTGATCCTGTCCTCGTCGCGCGAGGAAAGCGACCTGGCGCGCAGCTGGGACCTGGGCGTGAACGCCTACGTGGTCAAGCCGGTGGACGTGGACCAGTTCTTCGATGCGGTGCGCACGCTGGGCCGCTTCTGGGCGGTACTCAACGAGCCGCCGAAGAAGGACTGACGCGTGGCGCAGAGATCGACCCGGGCGGTGCAGGCACGGGCCCCTTGGCGTGTGCTGATCGTCGACGATTCGCGCGACGACGCCGAACTCGCGGAAATCGCGCTGCGCGATGCAGGCCTGGCGGTCGCGTGCCAACGCGTCCATGCGGCACCGACGCTGCAGGACGCGCTGGCTGCCTTCGAACCGCAGGTGGTGCTGTCGGACGTCAACATCCCCGGCTTCTCCGGCGCCGAGGCGCTGGCGATCGTGCGCGCGCACGACCCGTCGCTGCCCTTCGTGTTCATGACCGGCTCGCTCTATGCGCCGGGTTCGGAACCGCCCCCGGCCGATGCATTGGTGATGAAGGACGACATGGGGATGCTGCCGGGGTTGCTGCGCAGGCTGTTGGGCACGACCGGCTGAAGCGGCGGGAACGGGGCCGCTTCCACGCACTGCAGGTCCTGTCGCCCCCGCACCACGCTCGGCGCGGGGGAGCGGGAGCCCGGGAGCCCGGGATCAGCCCTGCGCCAGCAACTGCTTGCGGATCTGCGCTTCGACCGCCGCGATCGCGGTCATGTTGACCACCCGGCGCGGACGCGATGCGGTGGTGAGCACGTGCGCCGGCTTGCTGATGCCCATCAGGATCGGGCCCAGCGCCACGCCGTCGGTCATCACCCGCACCATGTTGTAGGTGATGTTGGCCGCATCGAGGTTGGGCATCACGAACAGGTTGGCGCGGCCTTCCAGCGTGGTGTTGGGGAAGATGCGGCGACGGAAATCCTCGTCCCACGCGGTGTCGGCCATCATTTCGCCGTCGACTTCCAGCTTGGGCGCGCGCGCGGACAGGATCTCGCGCACCTTGCGCATCTTGCGTGCGCTGGCGTTGTCGTGGCTACCGAAATTGGAGTGCGACAACAGCGCGATCTTCGGTTCGATGCCGAACAGCTTCAGCCGGTACGCGCCCTGGATGGTGCTCTCCGCGATCTGTTCGGCCGTGGGGTCGGGCTGCACGTGGGTATCGAGGAAGAACCACAGGCCGCGGTCGTTGACCACGCCGGTCATCGCCGAGGTGCTCTGCACGCCCGGGTCGAGCGGGAACACGCTGCGGATGTAGCCCAGCTTCTTGTGGTAGCGGCCGACGAGCCCGGTGATCAGCGCATCGGCCTCGCCGCGATCCACCATCACCGCCGCGATCAGGGTCGACCGCGAGCGCAGCAGGCTCTTCGCGGTTTCCGGGGTCACGCCGCGGCGCTCGGTGAGTTGCAGGTAGTGCTGCCAGTACTCGTTGAAGCGCGGATCGTCGTCCTGGTTGGTCAACTCGAAATCCACGCCGGCGCGCAGGCGCAGGCCCAGGCGCTGGATGCGCGATTCGATCACGTCGGGACGGCCGATCAGGATCGGGAAGGCCAGGCCTTCGTCGACCACCGTCTGCACGCCACGCAGCACGGTTTCGTTCTCGCCTTCGGCGTAGACCACGCGCTGGCGATCGGCGCGCGCGCGGTCGTAGATGGGCTTCATCACCAGCGTGGTGCGGATGTGGAACTGCGACAGCTTCTCGCAGTAGGCGCGCATGTCGTCGATCGGCCGCGCGGCCACGCCCGTATCCATCGCGGCCTGCGCGACGGCGGCGGCGACGATGGTCAGCAGACGCGGGTCGAACGGGCGCGGGATGATGTAGTCGGGCCCGAAGCTCGGCACTTCCTCGCCGTAGGCGGCGCCGAGGTCGCTGGACTCGCTCTTGGCCAGCAACGCGATGGCATGCACGCAGGCGAGCTTCATCGCCTCGTTGATGCCGGTGGCGCCGACGTCCAGCGCGCCGCGGAAGATGTACGGGAAGCAGAGCGCGTTGTTGACCTGGTTGGGGTAGTCCGAGCGACCGGTGGCGATGATCGCGTCGGGACGCACGGCCTTGGCCGCCTCCGGCAGGATCTCCGGGTACGGATTGGCCAGCGCCAGGATGATCGGCCGCTCGGCCATGGTGGCGACCATCGCAGGCGTCAGGATGCCGCCCGCGGACAGGCCCAGGAAAACGTCGGCGCCGGCCACGATCTCGGCCAGTTCGCGCTGGTGCGTGTGCCGCGCATAGCGCTGCTTGGCCTCGTCCAGGTCGGTGCGGCCGGTGTGGATCACGCCGCCGCGGTCGAACGCGGTGATGTTCTCGCGCTTCATGCCCAGCGCCACCAGCATGTCGAGGCAGGCGATGCCCGCCGCGCCGGCGCCGGTGGTGGCCAGGGTCACGTCCCCGATCTTCTTGCCGGCGATCTCCAGCGCATTGACCACCGCCGCGCCGACGATGATCGCGGTGCCGTGCTGGTCGTCGTGGAACACCGGGATCTTCAGCCGCTCGCGCAGCTTGCGCTCGACGATGAAGCACTCGGGCGCCTTGATGTCCTCGAGGTTGATGCCGCCGAAGGTCGGTTCCAGCGAGGCGATGATGTCGACCAGCTTGTCCGGATCCTTCTCGTCGACCTCGATGTCGAATACGTCAATGCCGGCGAACTTCTGGAACAGCACGCCCTTGCCTTCCATCACCGGCTTGCCGGCCAGCGGACCGATGTCGCCCAGGCCCAGCACCGCGGTGCCGTTGCTGATCACCGCCACCAGGTTGCCGCGCGCGGTGTAGTCGCGGGCGGTGTTGGGATCGGCGGCGATCTCCTCGCAGGCATAGGCCACGCCCGGCGAGTAGGCCAGGGCCAGGTCGCGCTGGGTCAGCATGGGCTTGGTCGCCGTGACCTTGATCTTCCCCTGCGGCGCCATGCGGTGGTAGTCGAGCGCCGCCTGGCGGAAGTCTTCGGCGGTTTCGGTGTTGGTCTTGGCGGGCGGGTTGGACTGCTTGTCGGACATCGTGTCAGGGCCGCTGGTGGAGCATGGATTCTAGCCGGTCCAGGCAACCGGGACCGGAGGCAGGGTTGTCGCGGCGCACCAAGCGCGTGGCGCGGAATGGGGTGCGGCGTGGCTCAACGCTGCACGAAGGTGCAATCGCCCGCTGCACCACCATGCGCGCGACAGGCGTCGTGCAGACGCGCGGCATCCGGGGGTCCGCCACCATCCAGCCACGCCTCCAGCGCCGCGACTACCGCGAGGTAGGTGGTGTCGCGCAGGCGGCTGTGGTCGCTCTCGTCGGTGCCGAACTGGGCGAGCAGGTGCTGGTTGCCGGCGGCGCGCACGGTGTCGGCATACGCGAGTTGCGCGTCCGCCGACACCACCGCGTCGCCGAGCGCGTGCACGGTCAGCATCGGCAGCACGATGTGCCCGGACAGGTCGGCGTCGTAAGCCAGGCGCGCGACCGCTGCGGGATCGGCGTCGAATCGTTCGACCGCGGCATTCAGGGCGTCGTCGTCACGCGACCCGCGATAGACCGTGGCACGGTTGTCGAAGGGATTGCCGCCACGCAGGTGGCGCTGCACCAGGTCGCGGAAGTGGAACGTGGCCCACGCCAGGTGCGCGACGAGGTGCGGTTCGGCGATGCCGCTCACCGCGACCAGGTCGGCCAGCCGCGCGGCCTGTTCGCGGGTGCGGCGCGCAGGTGGACGGTCGATGCCGGTGCACGCATCCACGCGCTTGCGCAACGCGTCGCGCGTCATGCGCACGTCGGCCGGCAGGCCCTGCCACAGCGGGTACGAAGCCTCGCCCGGCGCCGGATGGTTGTTGCAGATGGCCTGGTACACCGCACGCAGGTCGGCACGAAAGCCGTAGGCGCGCGTGCCGCCGGTCAACAGGCCGTTGGTGGTGAACACGCCGTCGAAGACAGGCTCGCCCTCCATGTCCAGCGCATGCAGTTCCGCGGCCTTGGCGGCGACGTTGCCGCCCCAGGACTGGCCGTGCAGCAGGGTGCGTTGCGGTCGGCCCCAGCGCGCCCAGAACGCGGCGCGGCTGTTGTCGACGTCCTCGGCGGCCACGCGCACGCCATAGCCGCCGCGGCGATAGGTGCTGCCGACCCAGGCATAGCCGGCCTGCACGAGGACGGCGTACCGCGCCAGGTCCTCCTGCGGATCGTCGCGCCCCGGCCCGCCCAGGCGCGGGCCGCCATGCGCGTGCACGACCAGCCGACGGTTCCATTCGCGCGGCATCGCCACCAGCAGCCAGGCGCCGTTGCCGTCGCGGCCGACGTGGCAGTCGGCCACGCCGGACAGCGGCGCGGGGCAGCCGGCGGGCTCGAACGCCACTTCCGCCATGTCCGCACGCGCGGGCGCGGCGGCCAGCGCCACCACCCCCGCCAGCAGGGCCGCGCCCACGGCCCGGGTCACGCACGACGGCATGCCGGCCTCCCGATCAGAACGACCTGCTCAGGTTGACATACCAGTAGCGTCCCCACGGGTTGTGCAGCGAGCCGCGGTAGCCGTTGTCGGCCAGCGACGGGCCTTCGTCGGTGAGGTCGCGCACGCCAAGGCGCAGCGCGGTGCCGTCGGCGAAGCGGTACTGGCCGTAGGCGTTGTGCACCAGCCGGCTGTCGACCACCCACGGCGCGCCCGAGGCGCCCAGCAGGCCGGGCTGTTCGAACGAGCTCATGTATTGCGACGACAGGCCGGTGCGCCACGGTCCCTTGTTCCAGGTGAACGAGGCGGTGCCCCGCCACTTCGGGCGTCCGTTCTGGCCGATCAACTGGCTCGGATCCGGCAGCGGGGTCAGCGGATTGATCGTGCCGGCCTCGCGCGCTGCATACAACTCGTTGATCACGTCGCCCGGGTCGCGCGTGAACTCCAGCAGCCGGGTCGCGTTGAGGTTGACGTTGAAACTGCCGAAGCGCGTGCGGCGCTTGTTCCAGTTCAACGCGAAGTCCAGGCCGCCGGCGGTCTGCGGCTGCAGGTTGATGAAGCCGTCGTTGATCGCGGTCACGCGCCCCACGGGGGCGATGCCGGTGCCCTCGAAGAACTCGACGTCTTCCACCGTCGGCGCATCGCGCACCACCAGTTCGTTCGCGCCGCCCTGTACCCGGTCGAGGTAGTCGACGATCAGCGCCGCCTGCGCGCCCAGCAGGCCGACGATGCGCTCCTGACGGATCTTCCAGCGGTCCACGGTGAAGGTGAACTGGCCGAACTGTTCGGGGATGAACGTCGGCTGCAGCACCAGGCCGAACGAGGTGTTGGTGCTCTCCTCCGGCTCGAGGTCCGGATTGCCGGCGACCAGCAGCGACACGCCCGAGGTGTTCTGGCCGCAGGCCGTCATCGATGCGATGCGCCCGGCGCGCAGGTCGGCCTCGCAGCGGATGTAGTCCACGCCGCTGGCCAGCCGCGCGTACTGGGTGGCGTTGGTCTGCTCCAGGTTGGGCGCACGGAAGCCCTGCGAGTACGAGCCGCGCAGGCGTACGCCTTCCACCAGGTCCCAGGCCACCGCCACCTTGGGCTTGGCCACCGAGCCGAAATCGGAATAGTGCTCGTAGCGGCCGGCCACCTGCATGTTGAGGTTGTGCACCAACGGCACGCCCATCTCCGGCGACACCAGCGGCAGCGCGAACTCGACGTAGGCCGAACCGACGTTGCGCGAGCCACGCGTGTCCGGGTTGGGGCTGACCGCCGCGACGTTGCTGAGGTTGGTCTCGCCGGTGACCATGTCGACGAAGGTGATGGTGCCGTCGAGGTTCGCGTCGCGGTCGTCGTGCTGGGTCTCGCGCCGCGCCTCTGCGCCGAACGCGATGCCGACATTGCCGCCCGGAAGCGTGAACAGGTCGCCACGGCTCATGCGGAAGTCGGCCATGGTCAGCGTGGTCCGCGACTCGCGCACGAGGTCGAAGGTGATGGCGTCGATCGCCGCTTGCGAGCTGGGCGTGCAGTCGCCCCAGCTGGTGGTCGCGACGCAGCCGCCGTTGAACGGGTTGTAGGCATCCGGCGTGGACAGTGCCAGCTGTTGCTGCAGCGCGGTCATGTTGACGTTGGGGGACGTGTCCTTGGCTTCCGCCTCGGAATAGGTCAGCGCGGTTTCCCATTCGAAGCCGTTCCAGTTGCCGCGCAGCCCCGCCAGGAAGCGCGCCTGGTAGTTCTCGACGTGCACGCGCTGGAACCCGGTATCGACGAACCGGTAGTTGCTCAACTGCACCGGGAGGCCCTCGACCGGCACGCCGGTCAGGCCGGGCAGGCGGTTGGGATTGGCCGAGCCGTCGGCGAACGTGGTGGGGCCGAACGGGTTCCAGTAGTTGCTGGCCGGGATCCACAGGCTGTTGAGGTTCACCACCGGCGGCTGCACCGCTTCGCTCACCGCGCGGTAGAAGCCGACTTCGCCGAAGGCTTCCACGGTGTCCGTCACTTCGTAACGGCCGGTCAGGTACGCGTTGAAGCGTTCCACCGAAGGCCGCACCGTGGTCTCGTGGCGGGTGTCGTAGCGCAGGTCGCGGTGGGTGGTGTTGTAGTTGGTGTTGCCGGTGCCCAGGCACAGGCCGTCGCCGAAGCCGACCGCACAGGCGCCGAAGCCTGCGGACGGCTTGACGTGGAAGGCGCCCGCGGCATTGGTGACCGCGACGCCATTGGAGCGCACCACCGGGCGAGCGCCCAGGCTGGTCCGCGCCCACGGGGTGTGCGACGAGCGCCCGTCGAGCGCGGTCACGCCGGCGAAGTCGGGATGGTCGGCGAACAGCGGGCGCAGGTCGTCGGATTGCGTGAATGCCTGGTCGGATGCCCACAGCTCCGAGCGATCGACGTAGTTCAGGAACGCGGACACGTTGCCGCGTTCGAAGTTCTTGCCGGCGAAGACATTGAACTCCCACTCGTCCATGCCGGTGCCTTCCGCGGTGCCGTAGCGGGTGCCCAGGGTGACGCCATCGAAGTCGGTCTGCAGCACGGTGTTGACCACGCCGGCCACGGCATCGGCACCGTAGATCGCCGCGGCGCCGTCGAGCAGGATCTCCATGCGGTCCAGGCCCGAGACCGGGATCGCGTTGGAGTTGAAGCTCTGCACCGGCACGGTGCCGGTGTCGGACGTGCCCTGGCTGGTCGGGTGCTGCACCAGCCGGCGGCCGTTGAGCAGCACCAGGGTGTTGCCCACGCCCAGCGAGCGCAGGTTGACCGAGTTCACGTCGCCGCGCGCGGCATTGCTGGTCTGCGGGTTGTTGGAGGCGTCGAACAGTACGTCGCCCATCTGCGGGATGGTGCGCAGCAGTTCGTCGCCGGAGATGGCGCCGGCGGCGTCGATCTCCTCGGCGCCCAGCACCACCACCGGCAACGCGTCGGTGGTCGGCGCGCCGCGGATGTGCGAGCCCACCACCACCACGCTGTCGAGGTTGGCCGCGCGCTCGCTGGCGGACGGATCGTCCTGGGCGACGCCGGATGCGGCGGGCGGATCCGCCGGCTGCGGCGTCTGCGCCAGCGCCATCTGGATGGATGCGGCCAGGATGGCGACGGCAACGGTGCCTCCGGTGCGCGCGTGGCGATGGGTCTTGTGCATGGTGCGGCTCCTCCCTCGGATACGTGTCCCGCACGGCACGCGGCGCACGGTCGTGCACAGGGCGCTGGCGGGAGGCTGGGATCGTTGTACCCCGGGCACCGGCGAATCGCCGATAACGCATTGGTACTAGGGCCGCCGCCCGGCCACGGCCACTACACTGCCGCCATGCGTCCGTCCCGCATCGTCCGGCAATGGCTGCCCTTCTCCCTGCTTGCGCTGGGCGGCATGTGGCTGGTGGCGATGCTGGCGCACGGCTGGGGCGAGCGCCGCGAACTGTCGCAGCAGGCGACGCAATCGCGGCAGCAGCTGGACCTGCACGCGCGCGCGCTCGAGCAGCTGGTCGACCGCTACCGCGCCCTGCCGCAGGTGCTGGCACTGGACCCGGAGCTGCGCGCCGCCGTCGCCGGGCCGCTCGACCACGCGCTGCAACAACGCCTCAACCGGCGGCTCGAGGAGGCCAACCACACCGCGCGCGCGTCCACGCTGACCCTGATCGACCGCGACGGCATCGCCATCGCCGCCAGCAACTGGCGCGAACCGGGCAGCAACGTCGGTGAGCGCTACGGCTTCCGCCCCTACGTGGGACAGGCCTTCAGCGAGGGCCACGGCCGCTTCTACGGCATCGGCGTGACCACGGGCGTGCCCGGGTACTTCCTGTCCGAGTTGATCCGCGACGACGCCGGCGAACCGCTGGGCGTGGTGGTGATCAAGATCGAGGTGTCCGCGGTGGAGCGCGAGTGGCTGCGCCTGGACGGCACCATGCTGGTCAGCGATACGCACGGCGTGATCTTCCTGGCCACCGAGGACGACTGGCGCTACCGCACGCTGCGGCCGCTGGACGCGGCGACGCGGCGCGGGATGGCCGACACGCGGCAATACGGCCTGCAGCCACTGCAGCCGATGTCGGCCAGCGTGCGGACCACGCTGGCCGACGATGCGCGGCTGGTGCGGATCGACGCCCCCGCGCGCGCAGGCGAGCAACTGTGGGCCAGCGCCCCGCTGCAGGAATCGGGCTGGACCCTGCACCTGTTGCGCGACGTCGGCCCGCCGGTGGCCGCCGCGGCTCGGCAGGCCGCCACGGCCGCCGGCATCGCGTGGCTGGCCGCGGTGCTGCTGGCGATGTTCATGGTGCAGCGCCGGCGCATGGTCGCGCTGCGCCTGCGCAGTCGCGCCGAGCTGGAGGCACTGGTGCAGCAACACGCGCGGGAACTGCGCTCGGCGCGCGACGGCCTGCTGGAAGCAGCGCAGGGCGCCGACAGCGGGCTCAGCCGCCAGCTCGACCATCTGCCGCAAGGCGTGGTGATCATCGATGCCGACCTGCGGGTGGCGGCGTGGAACCGGCGCTACGTCGAGCTGTTCCGCTTCCCGCCCGACTTCATCCAGGTCGGCCGGCCGATCGAGGATGTCTTCCGCTACAACGCGCAGCGCGGCCTGCTCGGCCCCGGGCCGGTGGAGGACGCGATCCAGCGCCGCCTCGAGCACCTGCGCAGCGGCACGCCGCACACGCGCGAGAGCGAGAAGGAAGACGGCACCGTGCTGGAGATCCGCGGCAACCCGTTGCCCGACGGCGGCTTCGTCACCAGCTACGCCGACATCACCAGCTACAAGGCCGCGGCGCGCGAACTGCGCTCGCTAGCCGACGCGCTGGAACGGCGCATCGCCGACCGCACCGCCGACCTGGAGCAGGCGCGGCAGGATGCGGTGGAGGCCAACCGCTACAAGACCCGCTTCGTCGCCGCCGCGGTGCACGACCTGCTGCAACCCCTCAACGCCGCGCGGATGTTCCTGTCCGCGCTGCGCTCGCGGCTGCAGGACGGCGAACAGCGCGACCTGTCGCGGCACGTCGACGCGGCGCTGGCCTCGCAGGACGCCATCCTCACCAGCCTGCTCGACATCTCGCGGATGGAAGCGCGGACGCAGCAGGTCGACATCCGCGACTTCGCACTGGCGCCCCTGCTCGATGCGCTGGCGCGCGAGTTCGGCATCCTCGCCACCGCCCGCGGGTCGACCCTGCGCCACGTGCCCACGCGGCTGGCGGTGCGCAGCGACGAGGCGCTGCTGCGCCGGGTGCTGCAGAACCTGCTGTCGAACGCGGTGCGCTACACGCCGCGCGGACGCATCCTGCTCGGCTGCCGCCGCGCCGGCGACGACGTGCGCATCGAGGTGTGGGATACGGGTCCCGGCATCCCGCGTTCGCGCCAGCGCGAGATCTTCGAGGAGTTCCGGCGGCTGGACGACGGCGGCGACAGCGTCGGCTCCGGGCTTGGACTGGCCATCGTCGATCGCATCGCGCGCCTGCTGGGGCACGGCATCGGCCTGCGCTCGCGCATCGGCGCGGGCAGCGTGTTCTCGGTGACCGTGCCGCGCGCGCAGGCAGTGCCCGTGCAGGCGCCACCCGCGGCGACCGATGCCGGCCCGGCGTCCGCGACGACATCCCCGCTCCAGGGCTGCACCGTGTGGTGCCTGGACGACGATGCCCAGAGCTGCGCCGCCGCGCGCGCGATGCTGGAGCGCTGGGGCTGCAACGTGCCGCTGGCCGCGGGTGCCAACGCGGCGCGCAGCGCGGCGCGGCGCGGCGATGCGCCGGACCTGGTGTTGCTGGACCTGCACCTTGGCAAAGACAGCGGGCCCGACGTGTTCGCCGCGTTGGTCGCCGCCTGGGGCAGCACCACGCAGGTGATCCTGCTGACCGGCGACCGCAGCGACGCCGCACAGGCGCTCGCCCGCAACCGCGGCTGGCACTACCTGCCCAAGCCGGTGCGGCCGCCGGCGCTGCGGGCGCTGATGTCGCAATTGTTGTTGCGCGCGGCGTGAGTGCCTCAAAGGGAATTGGCTTCTGGCATCCCTGTCGCCGTCAGTCTCACAGCTCTCGACAGACGAATGTCGGGTCCAGCGGGAATGATGGGCGAAAAAGCAGGAATCCCGGGATGGGGGCGATCCGCCACGCTTGGTGATGGCCGGGTTTTCAATGGCGGGCCGAGGCCCGCCCTACGCCTCGCCTTCGGGTTCCAGCGCCTTCACCATCACCGCCGCCTGCGTGCGGCTGTGGCAACCGAGCTTCTTCAGGATCGCGGTGACGTGCACCTTCACCGTGTTCTCGGCCAGGCCCAGTTCGTGCGCGATCTGCTTGTTGAGCAGCCCGTCGGCGAGGCTGAGCAGCACCCGGAACTGCTGCGGCGTGAGCTGCGCGAGGCGGGTGGCGAGTTCGGCGTCGGCATCGGAGCGTTCCGCGGTGAGCGGCGGAAACCAGTCGCCGCCGTCGAGCACCGCCCGCACCGCCTCGCCGATCGATTCGGCCGGCGACGATTTCGGGATGAACCCCACCGCGCCGAACTGCTGCGCCCGGCGGATGGTGCGCGGATGGTCGTTGGACGAGATCACCACCACCGGCACCTCGGGGCGCTCGCCGCGCAGGTGCACCAGCGACGACAGGCCGCGGGCGCCGGGCATGGTGAGGTCCAGCAACACCAGGTCGATCTGCACCTCGCGCTCCAGCGCTTCGATCAGCGCCGACACGCTGGCCGCCTCGACCACGCGCACGCCGTCCAGCGCATCGCGCAACGCATGCAGTACCGCCGCACGGAACAGCGGATGGTCGTCGGCGACGAGGATGGTGGTGGCATCCATGCGCGCAGTGTCGCATGCCGTCGCGACGCCCGCCGCGGACTGCACAGCTCGACGCAAGTACCGCCATTGGCCTAGGCTCGGCGCATGCCCGCATTGCATCGCCTGCTGCTTGCCCTGGTCCTGTTGTCCGCGCTGGCCGGCTGCGCCAGCGTGCCGTATGCCAGGGACGGCCACCTGCCACCCGCCGAGCAGCCGCCGGATGCCTCGCCCGAACGCGCGGCGCTCAACGCACGCGTGTACGACGCCACGGTGCGCCATGTCGACCGGCTGTTCTACCGCAAGGATTTCGACCGCGCCGGTTTCGCCGGCGAAGCGCGCGCGCAACGCGACGATGCACTGGCACAGGTGGACGAGGCCGACCTCTACGCCACTCTGGGCACGCTGCTGAAGCGGCTCGACGACGACCACAGCTACGCGTTGGCGCCGACCGTGCGCGAGCGCGTCGAGGCGCGCAAGGCCGGCGAGGAGCGTGCCGGCTACGGCCTGGTGCTGACCATGGCCGGCGACGACTACATCGTCGCGATGGTACTGCCCGACAGCCCCGCCGCCGCGGTCGGCATCCTGCCGGGCTGGCAGCTGCTGAGCGTCGATGGCCGGCCCGCGCGTGCCGCGACGCCCGCCGAGGACGGGCGCACGGACCGGCTGGTGTTCGCCGACGAGCACGGCACCGAGCACGCGTTCGCGTTGACCGCACGCTCGATGCCGCCGCTGCCGAGGCGCGAAGCACGCGTGCTGGGCGATGGCATCGGCTACCTGCGCTTCGACGACTTCGATCGCGCCACGCACGACTGGCTGCTCGAACAGATGGTCGCGCTTGCCGCCGATCCGCCGCCGGGACTGGTGCTCGACCTGCGCCGCAATGGCGGCGGCCTGGTCCACCTGGCCGCGCTTGCGCACGCCTTTTTCCACGAGGACCGGCAGTCGTTCGCGGTGCTCGAGGGCCGGCTGGTGAATCGACGCCTGTTCGCTCGCCCACCCGCGACGGTCTACACGGGACCCATGGTCGTGCTGGTGGGGCCCGCGACATCGAGTTCGGCGGAGTTGCTGGCCGCGCGCCTGCACGAGACCGGGCGCGCGACGCTCGTCGGCCAGCGCACGCGCGGTGCCGTGGTCGGCACGCGCGGCATCGACCTTCCCGACGGCGGCCTGCTGCACGTCGGCATGCTGGTGATGACCACCGCCGATGGCGCGCTGCTGGAGAAGACCGGCGTGGCACCGGACGTGCAGGTGGCCGACGACTGGGCCGCGATCCGAGAAGGCCGTGACCCGGCGCTGGCGAAGGCATTGGAGCTTCTGTCGGCGAGGGAATGACGCGATGCGCCGTCAACGCTTCCCGTACTTGTCGTCCGGCCGCTTGTGCAGCGCGCGGGTCTGCACTTTCGCGCCCTGCTTGTCGGCCAGGCGCGACGCCAGCCGGTCGGACGCGGCGGCGATTTCGTCCTTGAGCTTGAGGTAGTTGCCAAACCGCGCTTCGTCGAGTTCGCCACGCTCGATCGCGGCGCGCACCGCGCAACCGGGCTCCTTCTGGTGCGCGCAGTCGCGAAACCGGCAGGCTTCCGCCAGCGCCTCGATGTCGCCGAAACCGCCATCGGCGATTTCCTCTTCGCCGGTGGGCTTGAGTTCGCGCATGCCCGGTGTATCGATGATGCACGCGCCCGACGGCAGTGCGATCAGCGCGCGGTGCGTGGTGGTGTGGCGACCGCGCGCGTCGTGTTCGCGCACCGCGCTGGTCTTCATCTTCTCGATGCCCAGCAGGGTGTTGGTGACGGTGGACTTGCCGGCGCCGGAACTGCCGACCAGCACCGCGGTCTCGCCGGGCCGCAGCCACGGCGCCAGCGCATCGACCGTCGCCGGGTCCTTCGCATTCACCGCCACCACGGCGACGTGCTGCGCTTCGATGCCGGCCAGCGCCTCGCGCGCGGCGGCGGCATCGGCGTCGGGCCGGTCGGCCTTGGTCAGCACCAGCACCGGCGTCGCGCCGCTGCCCTGCACCAGCAGCAGGTAGCGTTCGATGCGGCGCGGATTGAAATCGCCGTCCAGCCCGCACACCACCAGCACCACGTCCACGTTGGCGGCGATCAGCTGCTGCCTGTAATGCTCGCCCGCGGCGCCGCGCTTGATCGCACCGCGCCGCGGCAGCAGGGCGACGATGCGCTTGCCGTCCTCGACCAGCACCCAGTCGCCCACCGCCGGCCGCTCCTCGGGCGACACCGTGCCCTTGCGGTAGCCGGAGGGGCGCTGCCATTCGGGCAGCGACTCCACCGCCACGCCCTCGCCGGGCCCGGTGGCCACGACATAGCCGGAGCGGTGCTGTTCGACCACGCGCGCCGGGGTTGCGGCCGGATGCGCGTCCAGCAAGGCCTGCCACTCGGGATCGACGGCGGTCCGCCAGCCGATCGCGCCCAGCCGCGCGGCGTCGGTCGCGGCCGGGGGCAGGTTCAAGCGAGGGTGGGATGACGGCGCATGCCGCGCATTCTAAGCGTTGCCCGATGGCAGGATGACGACGCATAGCCTGCGGTTATGTCCGTCGGGTGTCTTTTCAATGGTGCGCGCGCGGCCGGTTGCCTAAGGTGGATGCGCACCCCATCCGCCGCCACCGCAAACCAGGACCGACCGCCGATGTCCCGACCCCTCCCCCTTCCCGTCGAGCCTGCCGCGGCATCCACGTGGCCGGCGCCGTTCCTGCTGTACCTGGGCAATGCGCATGACGACCTGGCCGGCAAGACCGCGCGCGGGCTGGCCTTCTGGCGGCCGGAGCTGTGCGTGGGCCAGTTCCGCGACCGCGACTGCAAGACCACGCTGGGCATCACCGACCTGGACTTCGCGCAGGCGCGGGCCGCCGGCGCCAACACCATGGTCGTCGGCGTGGCCAATGCCGGCGGACGCATGGACGAGCGCACGATCGAGCACGTGGTGGCGGCGCTGGACGCGGGCATGAACGTCGCTTCCGGGCTGCACCAGCGGCTCGACTCGCAGCCGCGCATCGTCGAGGCGGCACGCCGCAACGGCCGCAGCCTGTTCGATGCGCGCAACCCGCCGCCCACGCCGGTGGGCAACGGCCTGCCGCGCGCCGGCCGCCGCCTGCTCACCGTCGGCACCGACTGCTCCACCGGCAAGATGTACACCACGCTGGCGCTGGAAAAGGAGATGCGGGCGCGCGGAATGGCCGCGGACTTCCGCGCCACCGGCCAGACCGGCATCTTCATCGCCGGCCACGGCATTCCGATCGACGCCGTGGTCGCGGACTTCATCTCCGGCGGCATCGAATGGCTGTCGCCCGCGCGCGACGACGACGGCTGGGACCTGATCGAGGGCCAGGGCTCGCTGTTCCATCCGTCGTACGCGGGCGTGTCGATCGGCCTGCTGCACGGCGCGCAGCCGGACGCGCTGGTGCTGTGCCACGAACCCGGACGCGCGCACATGCGCGGCCTGCCGCATTACGCCGTGCCCAGCCTGCAGGCCACGCTGGAAGCGAACCTCGCCGCGGCGCACCTGACCAATGCCGAGGCCCGCTTCGTCGGCATCGCGCTCAACACGGCGCGGATGTCGGAACAGGACGCCGAGCGCGCCTGCCGCAGCGCCGAGGACCAGTTGGGCCTGCCGGCGCAGGATCCGGTGCGCCACGGCGTGTCCCGCATCGTCGACCATGTGATCGCATGCTTCCCGAACTGACCGTCGAAGCCGTCCACTGGCCGCTGTCCACGCCGTTCCGCATCTCGCGCGGCGTGAAGGACGCCGCCGACGTGGTGGTGGTGGCCATCCGCGACGGTGCGCGCGTCGGCCGCGGCGAAGCGGTGCCCTATGCGCGCTACGGCGAAACCACCGCCTCGGTGATCGAACAGGTCGAACTGGCGCGCAGCGCCGTGGCGGCGCGGCTCGACCGACGCCAGCTGCAATCCCTGCTGCCGCCGGGCGCGGCGCGCAATGCGCTGGACTGCGCGCTGTGGGACCTCGAATCGCAGCGCCACCGCACGCCGGTGTCCACCCTGCTCGGACGCACGCCGCTGTCCGCGATACACAGCGCGCAGACGGTCAGCCTGGACACGCCGGAGCGGATGGCGCGCGCCGCCGCGCAGCTCGCGCACCTGGACCTGGTGAAGATCAAGGTGGCCGATGCAGACCCGGCCACGCTGATCCGTGCCGTGCGCAGCCAGGTGCCGCGCGCGCGGCTGATCGTCGACCCCAACGAAAGCTGGACGCTGGAACTGCTGGCATCGCTGCAGCCGGCGCTGCAGGAGGCGCGCGTGGACCTGGTGGAACAGCCGCTGCCCGCGGGCATGGACGAGGCCCTGCTCGGGTTCGAGTCGCGCATCCGCCTGTGCGCCGACGAGTCCTGCCATGTCGCCGAGGACCTGCCGCGCCTGCGCGGCCGCTACCAGGTGGTGAACATCAAGCTGGACAAGACCGGCGGCCTCAGCGCCGCGATGGAGTTGCACGCCTCGGCGCGCGCGCAGGGCTTCGGCATCATGGTCGGCTGCATGATCTGCTCGTCGCTGGCGGTGGCGCCCGCGCTGCACGTGGCGCGCGATGCAGAGTTCGTCGACCTCGACGGCCCGCTGTGGCTGCGCGACGACCATGCCGGCGGCGTCACGCGGCGCGATGGCCTGCTGCAGCCGCCGTCGCCCGCGCTGTGGGGCGGCGGCCTGTCGGCGGCGACGCAGCCAGGCGACACCGCGCCTCGCCACGCCGCCACGGCGACATGACGGCGGCCGGCAACCGTCGCATCGCCCTGTCCTGTGGCCTGCTGGCCACCGCACTGATGGTTGCCGCCTGCGCGGGCGGCCCGCCGGCCCCGCGCACGCCGGTGGACCTGCTGCTGTCCGGCGGACTGGTGTTCGATGGCAGCGACGCCCCCGGCCGCGTCGCCGACGTGGTGGTCGACGGCGGACGCATCGTGGCCGTGGGGCCCGACGCCGGGCGACGCCATGCACCGCGACGCACGATCGATGCCACCGGGCTGGTGGTCGCGCCGGGCTTCATCGATCCACATACGCACCCGGACAGCTACATCCGTTCCGACGATCCCGCGGCACGGCGCAACCTGCCGTGGCTGTTCCAGGGCGTGACCACGATCTTCATCGGCGTCGACGGCGGCGGCACGCCGGACGTCGCCGACGACCACGCCTGGTTCGAACGCCACGGCACGGGCACCCACATCGCGTCCTATGTCGGCGTCAGCCCGGTGCGTGCGCGCGTGCTGGGACAGGATGCGCGTGCGCCGGACGCGGCCGAACTCGACGCGATGCGTGCGCTGGTGGCGAAAGGCATGTGCGAGGGCGCGTTCGGCCTGTCGTCCGGGCTGTTCTATACGCCGCAGGGCTTTGCCGACACCCCGGAAGTGATCGCGCTTGCGCGGGAAGCGGCCACGCGCGGTGGCCGCTACGACACGCACCATCGCGACGAGTCGTCCTACGACATCGGCCTGCTGGCCTCGATCGACGAAGCCATCGCCATCGGCCGCGAGGCCGGGCTGCCGGTGCACATCGCGCACATCAAGGCGCTGGGGCTGGACGTGCACGGGCAGGCGGCGGCGGTGATCGATCGCGTCGAACGCGCGCGCGCCGGGGGCCTGCAGGTCACCGCCGACCAGTACCCGTGGCTGGCGTCGGGCACGCGATTCGGCGCCACGCTGCTGCCGCCGTGGGCGGTGGACGGCGGGCGCGCCGCCCTGTTCGCGCGGCTGGACGATCCCGCCGACGCCGCGCGCATCCGCGCCGACATGGCCGACAACCTGCGCCGTCGCGGCGGGCCTGGCGCGCTGCTGCTGACCAGCCAGGGCTTCCCGTGGTCGGGGCGCACGCTGCAGGACATGGCCACCGAGTGGAACCTCGATCCGGTGGAGGCCGCGCTGCGCATCCTCACCGAAGGCGGCATCGAAGGTCCGGGCGGTTCGCAGCGCGTGGCCTCGTTCAACATGGACAAGGCCGACGTGGACCTGTTCATGCAGCAGCCGTGGGTGGTCACCGCGTCCGACGGCAGCAACGGCCACCCGCGCCAGTACGCCACCTTCCCGGAAAAGTACGCGCGCTTCGTGCGCAGCGAGGGCGTGATCACGCTGCAGGATTTCATCCATCGCTCCACCGGGCTGACGGCGACGATCATGGGCCTGCGCGACCGCGGCTTCCTGCGCGCCGGGCAGTTCGCCGACGTGGTGGTGTTCGATCCCCAAACCTTCGCGCCCAAGGCAGACTATGCCAACCCGCGGGTGCTCTCGACCGGCGTGGCGTACCTGCTGGTCGACGGCGTGCCTGCGATCGATGGTGGCGAAGCGACCGACGTGCGCGCCGGGCGCGTGCTGCGCCACGTGCCGCCGGCAGGCAGTTGCCCCTGAACCACGACGGCGGTCGCCACGCCGCCGCCCGCACACCACAGGACACCCTTGCCGATGCTGCAACTCGACGCGGTCCAGACCCTCGCCTTCGCCGGCCTCGCCCTGTTCCTCGGCTACGGCCTGTGTCGCTGGATCCCGGTGCTGGGCCGCTACAACCTGCCGCCGCCGGTGATCGGCGGGCTGGTGGTGGCGCTGGTCGCCTGGGCCGCGTATGCGCGCGAGACCACGCTGTTCACGCTGGACACCAGCCTGCAGGCGCCGTTGATGATCGCGTTCTTCACCAGCATCGGGCTCAACGCCAGCCTGTCGCTGCTGAAGATCAGCGGCAGGCAGGTGCTGGTGTTCCTGCTGCTGGCCAGCGGCTTCGCGGTGGTGCAGAACCTGGTGGGCATCCTGGTCGCCAGCGGCTTCGGCCTGCCGCCGCTGTTCGGCGTGCTGGCCGGCTCGACCACGCTGGCCGGCGGCCCGGCGACGGGACTCGCGTTCGCGCCGCTGTTCGAGGAAGCCGGCGTGGTCGGCGCGGAGTCGATCGCGGTGGCCTCGGCGATGGCCGGCATCGTGCTGGGTGGCCTGCTGGGCGGGCCGGTGATCACGGTGCTGATCCGCCGGTTCCAGCTGGTCTCCTCGCGCCCGCATGACCACCACGCCCCGGACGAAGCGGTCATTGCCTCCGCAAACACCGACCACCAGCGCGAGTTCGCCGCGCTCAAGGGCATCGTGGTGATCCTGATCGCGATGTGGCTGGGGGCGTGGGTCAGCCGCTGGATCTCCACCACCGGCATCACCCTGCCCGCCTACGTGGGCGCGATGCTGGTCGGCGCGCTGGTGCGCAACATCGACGACGCCACCGGCTGGATCAAGCTGCCGACCGCCACCACCGACCTGATCGGCAACGTCTGCCTGGCGCTGTTCCTGTCGGTGGCGCTGATGAACCTGCGGCTGTGGGAACTGGCCGGCCTGGCGCTGCCGCTGCTGGTCAACCTGGGCGTGCAGGCGGCGCTGGTGGCGCTGTTCTGCGTGGTGGTGTTCCGGGTGATGGGCCGCGACTACGACGCCGCGGTGATGGGCGGCGGCTTCATCGGCTTCATGCTCGGCACCACCGCCAACGCGATGGCGGTGATGCGCACCCTGGTCGAGCGCTACGGCATGGCCCCGCGCGCCTTCCTGGTCGCGCCGCTGGTCGGTGCGTTCTTCATCGATTTCTCGAATGCGCTGGTGATCACGACGTTCATCAATCTGTGGAAGTAGGCCGGCGGGGCACTTTTCCTTGCTGGTCCGCTGCGAAGCGAATGGTGCTGCCGGTTAAGGCAAGAGCGTTCCGCCCTGAAGGGCGGGTTACTTTCCTTGCTGGCACCCTGCGCAGCGAACGGCGAAGCCGGTCAAGAAAGTAACCAAAGAAATGCCTTCCCCGGTCAGAGCTAACCGGTTTTGTCGGTCTCGGCGGGATTTTTCGACAGGACGTCCATGTCCTGTCGAAGAACGGCTGGCTTGTCCGCTTCGCGGCCAGGTCCGGCCCGCGCTTGCGGCGCGGGCGTTCGCCAATGCGCGCGCCAATCGCGCGCAAGCGCGCATCGGCTCACCCATGCCAGCCACCCTGCGGGTCTTCCGGCAATGTTGCTGCTCAACATAGATCAACAACCCCAACAGCCATCATCCCGGCGAAAGCCGGGATGATGGCTTTAGAGGCTTTGTGGTGAATCGCGATGACACCGTCCAGATCCGTAGGGCGCCGCACAAGGATGTGCGGCGTTTTCCGATCGAACCAGGATGGGGGGGGCGGAAAGTCCCGTCGCTCTACCCGACGCAACGTTCGCTCTGATCGGGGAAAGCGTTTTTCTTTGGTTCGCTGCTTTGACTCGCGCCTCCGGCGCTCGCCCTTCGGGCCGGCTTCGCCGTTCGCGAGCACTGCGTGCTCGCAGTGACGCTTCTTAAAGGAAATGAACCCGCCGAAGGCGAAGTATTTTGGTCTGTTCGATGCCATCGAGGACACAGGGCAACGTCGCGCACCATGGCCCGGGACAAACCCGATCGCACGGAACGAACATCCCGATCCGACCATGCACCGCCACGCTCGAAATCGAACCCCGGACGGATCAACTTCACGATCTCCCGCAGGTCCGCAGGCACGTCCTGCACCTTCCCAGGCATTTCCCCGGACCGCAGTGGGCTTGCGCCAGGATGACAGGCACGCACGCATTCAGTGCCGCCAAAAAAGGGCGGCCCGTAGGCCGCCCAACGCTCGCGCGTCGCGCGGGGGTTCAGTCGAACGACTTGGTCACGGTGAGGAAGTAGCCGCGGCCCAGCACGTTGTGCACCGATGAATAGAAGCCGAGCGCGGTGGTGGAGATCGGCGGGTCGCGGTCGGTGACGTTGCGCACGGTCAGGCGGATGCGGCTGCCGTCGAGGAAGTTGCCCACGTCGCGGAAGCGACGCTCCACGTACACGTCCGCCGTGGTCCAGCTGGGGATCTGGAAGCGGTTGCCGTCCGCGTCCAGCGCGCCGGTGGACTCGAACGGTCCGACGTAGCGGAAATGCGTGCCGGTCAGCCAGTCGCTGTAGCGCCACGACGCGTTGAACGTGCCGCGCCACTCCGGCGTGCCGTTGATGCCGAGCAGGTTGCCCGCGCTGCTGAGGCGGAAGCCGTCGTTGATGATGCCCGACTGCTGCGCGGCGAGGATGATCTCTTCGTCCTCGGCCGGCTGCTGGGTGCGTTCGATCAGGCGCGAGGCATTGGCACTGAAGTTGAAGGTGCCCGCGGCATCGGTGTTGACGCGCCAGGTGGCACCGAAGTCGATGCCCCGCGTGGTGCGCGGCAGGCGGTTGATGTAGCGGTCGTTGACCACCGACACATTGCCCACCGGCGTCAGGCCGGTGCCGGCGAAGTCGGCGATGCGCGTGTCGTCCGGATCGAAGCGCACCACGTTCGGGTTGGACGAGCCCTGCATGCGTGCCAGGTAGTCCAGCGCCAGCTGGGTCTGTTCGCCATAGATGCCGATCACGTCCTCCTGCTTGATCACCCAGTAGTCGGCGGTCAGCGTCAGCCGGCCCGATGCGCGCGGGATGAAGGCCGGGGCGAACACGAACCCGACCGAATAGGCATCGGAGGTTTCCGGCTTGAGGTCGCGGTTGCCGGTACGGTCTGCCTGCGTGCTGAACGAGCGGCCGCAGTTGGCGAAGCTGGTGATGCGGCCCGCGCGCAGGTCGGCCTCGCACAGGTAGTAGTCGGTGCGGGTGTTGCTGACGGTCGAGCCTTCCGAGTACAGCTGCAGGATGTTCGGCGCCAGGAAGCTCTGCGCCCAGTTGGCGCGCAGCATCACGCTGTCGCTCATCGACCAGGCCAGCGCGACCTTGGGATTGCCGACGGTACCGAAGTCCGAATAGCGCTCCCAGCGGCCCGCGAGCTGCAGGTCGAGGCTGCGCACCAGCGGCACCTCCATTTGCGGCGAGACCAGCGGCACGGCGAACTCGGTGTAGAACGACGCCACGTTGCGCGAACCGGAATTGTCGCCCGCCGGGCTGGCGCCGAGCACGTCGCTGGTGATCTCGCCAGTGATCGGGTTGGTGTAGGTGATGGTGCCGTCGAAGCGCGGGTCGCGGTCGTCGGTCAGCGTCTCGCGACGCCATTCCGCACCGAACGCCAGGCCCACGTCGCCGGCCGGCAGGCTGAAGATGCGCTCGCGCAGGAAGCGCGTGTCCACCTGGAACAGGCTGGCCGTGCTCAGCCGCACCACCGGGACCGTGAAGCTGGCAATGGCATCGGCATTGCTGGGCGTGCCATCCACCCCGGACCAGTTGGACAGGTCGCCGCCGTTGAACGGGTTGTAGGCGCTTGCATCGGAGCGTGCGAGGGCCTGGGCGAACAGCGTGTTGCTGATCGAGCCGTACTGCGTGTCCTCGGTGGTGGCGCGCGAGTAGAGGATGGCACTCTCCCAGTCGAAGCCCCAGAGGTCCCCGCGTACGCCCGCCAGGAAGCGGTAGGAGTCGTCCAGCACTTCATACGGACGCGCCGTGTCGGTGGCGCGGTAGCTGGTGATGCGCACGGCACGGCCTTCCGGCGGCGCGTCGATGCCCGACAGGCGGTTGGGATTGAGCGTGCCGTCCGGCAGGTAGAGCGCACCGAACGGGTTGTAGTAGTTCGACGCCGGCACGATCATCGGCGCCGCGCCCAGCGACGCGGCCTGCTCGCGCATGCCGTTGAACTTGGCCTTGTAGTAGCTGAACTCGCCGAAGGCGACGAAGTTGTCGTCGATATCCTGCTCGAGCGTGGTGAACACGTTGCTGCGCGAGATGCCGCCAAGGATGTTGCGCTGCTCCATCGCGTTGAAGCGCAAGGGGCGATCGAGCGTGGTGTTCTGCGCGCCCGACTGGATGCAGATGCCATCGCGGTACACGGTCTGGCAGCGGTTCTCGGCGGGCTGGATGTTGAAGAAGCCCGTGGCGCTGGTGACGAGCGCGCCATTGCGGCGCACCGGCACGTTGCCGACGGTCTGGAACACGCCCCAGGCGCTTGTGGTGAAGCGGTTGTCGAACGAGGCATTGCCTTCGAACGGGGTGCCCTCCATCAGGTACCGGCGGTCCATGTTCGCGGTGATGGGGTGCTCGCTCGCAGGTACTTCGGAACGATAGGTGTGGCCTGCCAGCAGGGTGACGCGCGTGCGGCCATCGTTGAACCATTGCCCGGCCTTGACGTTGAAATTGCCGCGACGCATGTCGATGTTCTCGGACCCGCCGTACTGCGCCTGCATCTCCAGCCCCTGGAAGGTGCTGTCCATGACCACGTTGAGCACGCCGGCCACGGCATCGGACCCGTACAGCGCCGACGCGCCCCCCAGCAGCACCTGCATCTGGCGCACGCCATACAGCGGGATGGCGTTCATGTTGGCGGTCTGGCGCGGCACCAGGTCTTCGGTCTGCGTGCCCGGATGCGGCACCATGCGGCGACCGTTGACCAGCAGCAGGGTGTTGCCGGTGCCGATGTTGCGCAGGTTGATCGAACCCACGTCGCCGCGCGCGGCGTTGAGGTTGGCGGCCACGTCGGTGTTGTCGAACTTCATGTCGCCGACCTGCGGCAGGCTGCGCAGCAGGTCCTCGCCATCGACCGCACCGGTGGCTTCGATGGCCTCCTGGTCCAGCACCGCGACCGGGGCCATGCCGGCTTCGTTGGTGCTGGCGAAGCGGCTGCCGACCACGGTGACGTTGTCGAGCTGCGCGGCCGAGCGCGTGGTGGTGGTGGTCGCGGCCTCTGCCTCGTCCTGCGTGGGCGCGGTCTGCGCGAATGCGCCGTTGCCGGCGACGATGGCGCCCAAGGCCATGGCGAGTACGGTTCTGCGATGCCGTTTCATGTGTCAGCCCCCTCGGCTTTTCTGGAATCGACCACCCCGTGGCATGTGCGTTGTCATGCACGGGTCATGTTTTGACGGTATCAGCCCGCAGGAAGCGCAGGCATTAGCGATTTGGAGGCAGCCCATAGCTGCAAGCTATGCCCGCGCCATCGCATTCGCGTCGTCCGGATGCGCCGCTTCTCGCGCGGCGACACCGCGAAACCCCGCTCACTCCGCCACTGCCGTGGCGCCCGGGCGCCGCGGATCGGCGGCGCCTTCCACGCGCCCGTCGCGCAGCAGCAGGGTCTGCGTGCTGCCGATGGTTTCGCCGGTTTCCAGGCGGTGCCCGTAGCCGGCCAACAGGCGCAGCGTGTCCGGGCTGACGCCGCGCTCGTGGTTGAGCTGGCCTTCGCCGCGCATCTCCTGGTGCACGCGTGGCAGGGTGGCGGATTCGGCGATGCCCAACCCGAAATCCACCACGCCGAGGATCGTCTGCACCACGGTGCCCGGGATGGTGTTGCCGCCGGGACTGCCGGTGACCAGCCACGGGCGGTCGCCCTGGAACACGATGGTCGGCGCCATGCTCGACACCGGGCGGCGGCCCGGCGCGAGTTCGTTCCCGGTCTGCGCGCGACCCTCGCGACGCCCTGCCGCCTGCGCGGCCAGCGAAAAATTGCCGATCAGGTTGCCCAGCAGGAAGCCGGTGCCTTCGACCACCACGCCGCCACCGAAGTCCGAACCGATGGTGTAGGTGTTGCTGACCGCGTTGCCGTCGGCATCCACCACCGAGAAATGCGTGGTCTCGGGGCTTTCGTACGGCCACGGGTCGCCGGCTTCGACCGTCTCGATCGGCGCACTGCGTGTCGACGAGATCGACGCCACGCGCCGCGCGGCGTACTCCTTCGACACCAGCCCGGCCAACGGCACCTCGACGAAGCCGGTGTCGCCGGCATGCCGCGCGCGGTCGCGCCAGGCCAGTTTGGTCGCTTCGGCGAAGTGGTGCAGCGCCGCCGCCGAACCGGCGCCGAAGCCCGCCATGTCGAAGTGTTCCAGCAGGTTGAGCGTGGCCAGGATGCCGAGGCCGCCGCCACTGGCCGGCGGCATGGTCGCGATGCGATGGCCGCGGTAGCTGCCGAACAACGGTTCGCGCTCGATCGCGCGATACGCATCGAGATCCTCGTAGCGCAGCAGGCCGCCATTGGCACGCATGCCGGCGTCGAGCCGGCGCGCGATCTCGCCGCGGTAGAACGCGTCCTCGCCGTGCTCGGCGATCTGCCGCAGCGACCAGGCCAGGTCGGCCTGCACCAGGCGCTCGCCGGCACGCAGCGCGCTGCCGTCGGGATGCAAGAAGATCGCGGCCCCCGCGGGCGTGCGCGCCAGCCGTTCGCGGCCCCAGTCGAGCGCGAAGGCTTCGTCGGCACTCAGCACCACGCCATCGGCGGCCAGCGCGATGGCCGGTGCCAACAGCCGCGCCCACGGCAGTTTTCCGTGGTTGCGATGCGCCAGTGCCAGCCCGGCGACGGTGCCGGGCACGCCTGCCGACTTGTAGCCGGCGGTGGCATCGACCACGCGCCCGTCTTCATCGAGATAGGCATCGAGCGTCGCCAGCCCCGGCGCCGCCGAGCGGTAGTCGATCGCTACCGTCCGGTTCCCATCGGCGAGGTGCACCAGCATGAAACCATCGCCACCGATGTTGCCGGCGCGCGGCAGCGTGACCGCCAACGCGAACGCGGTGGCCACCGCCGCGTCCACCGCATTGCCACCGTCGCGCAACACCTGCGCACCGATCTCGCTGGCCAGCGTGTTCTGGCTGACCACCATGCCGCGCTGGCCGACGACGGGCTTGTGGATCTCTTCGTAGTTCAGCAGCTGCCGGGTCTGCGCGATCGCGGGGGCGGCCAGCGACAACAGCAGCAGGACGACGGAAAGCAGGCGGATGGCGGCGATCGGGCGCGGCATGTCGGACTCCGGCGGCAATGCGTGACCGTCCGAGGGTGTCGCAGCTGCGGCGGTTTGTCGTGCAGGTTTGCGGACGACGGGTATAACCATGGGCTATCCGCGACCAATAGCCCCCGGTTATCCCCGGGCCATGCAAAGTGATGCCTTGCGGCCTGGCCTGCGGCTTACGCTGGGCCCATGCGACCTGTTTCCCTGCCCCTGATCCCGTTTCGCGCGGCACCGCTGCGCATCGTCCTGCTCGGCCTGGCCTGCGTGCTGCTGGCCGCGTGCGCGGTCGCGCCCGCCACGCGCGATCCGACACCCACTCCTGCGCACGCGACGACCGGCATGGTGTCCGCCGCGCATCCGCTGGCGGTGGACGCGGGACTGGATGTACTGCGCCGCGGTGGCAGCGCCGCGGATGCCGCGGTGGCGGTGCAGGCGATGCTGGGACTGGTGGAGCCACAGAGTTCCGGCATCGGCGGGGGTGCCATCGTGATGGCCTACGACGCGCAGACGCGGCAGGTGCAGACCTGGATCGGGCGCGAGACCGCCCCGGCATCCGCATCGCCGGCCATGCTGCGCGACGCTGCCGGCAAGGCATTGCCACGCGGCACGGCCATGCTCAGCGGCCGCGCCACCGGCGTGCCGGGTGCACTGGCCGCGCTGGACGCCGCACACCGGGCGCATGGCCAGTTGCCTTGGCATGCACTGTTCGACAGCACCATCGCACGCGCCGAATCCGGCTTCGCCATCACCCCGCGACTGGCGCGGCACATCGCCGGCAGTTTCCCGCAGGCCAGCGCGCCGGACGTGGTGGCCTACTTCCGTCGCGACGACGGTATGCCAATGCAGGCCGGCGACACGCTGCGCGATCCCGACTACGCGCGCACCCTGCGCCGCATCGCGCGCGAGGGGGCCGGTGCGATGCATCGCGGCCCGCTGGCCGAAGCCATCGTCGCGCGCACCCGGCAGGGGCCGCATCCCGGCGGCATGACCGTCGACGACCTGGCCGCGTACCACCTCGCCGACAGCGCGCCGCTGTGCCGGCCGCTGCGCGCCTACGTGCTGTGCGTGCCGCCGCCACCCGCCAGCGGCGTGGGCCTGCTGCAGTTGATGCTGTTGCTCGACGGCACCGACATTGCCGAACGCGGCCCGGACGATCCGCAGGCGTGGTTCCTGTTCGCCGAGGCCAGCCGGATCATGTACGCCGACCGCGACCGCTACGTGGGCGATCCCGCCTTCGTCGACGTGCCGGTGGACGGCCTGCTCGACCCCGCCTACCTCGACCAGCGCCGCCGCCTGATCGGCACCCGCGCTGCCGCATCGTTCGAAGCCGGTACGCCACCCGCGGCGCAAACGCGCGCGGCCGACCGCACCGCCGAGCCCGCCGGCACCAGTCATTTCGTGATAGTCGATGCGCAGGGCAACGCGGTGTCGGTCACCACGACGATCGAATCGTTCTTCGGGTCCGGGCGACGCGCCGAAGGCTTCTTCCTCAACAACCAGCTCACCGATTTCTCGTGGGGCGATGCCGGCGACGCGCTGCCGGCCGCGAACGCCATCGCGCCGGGCAAGCGCCCGCGCTCGTCGATGTCGCCGCTGATCGTGCTGGACCACGACGGCCGCTTCGTCGGCGCGCTCGGTTCGCCGGGCGGAAACGCCATCCCGGCCTACATCGGCAAGACCCTGCTGGGCCTGCTGTACTGGGACCTGCCGCTGCAGCGGGCGATCGACCTGCCCAACCTGGTCGCACGCGGCGACCGCTTCAACGGCGAGGCCGATGCGTTCGCGCCGGACGTGCGCGACGCACTGGCCGCGCGTGGCGTGCGCATCGTGCCCGGCGCCGGCGAGGATTCCGGGCTGCACGGCGTGTTCCTGCGCAACGGCGTGCTGGAAGGCGCCGCCGACCCACGACGCGACGGCGAAGCGCGCCGTCCATGACCTGCGCGCGTGCGATGGCACCACTGGCTTAAGATCGAACGATGCGATTCCGTCAGATCGAAGTCTTCTACGCGGTGTACACCACCGGTTCCATCAGCGCCGCCGCGCGTGCACTGCACGTGTCGCAGCCCTCGGTCAGCAAGGTGCTGCACCACACCCAGTCGCAACTCGGGCTGGAGCTGTTCACCCTGGTACGCGGGCGGCTGGTAGCCACCGACGAAGCGCATGCGCTGTTCATCGAGGTGTCGGAGATCTTCAAGCGGCTGACCTCGCTGCAGAAGACCGTCAGCAACATCAAGAACCTCGCCGGCAGCCACATCCGGCTGGCCGTGGTGCCGTCGCTCGGGCTGCACGCCGCGCCGCTGGCGATCACCCGCTTCCGGCAGCGGCATCCCGAGGTCACCTTCGACGTGCAGACGCTGCACCACGGCGACCTGTTCGAAGCGCTGTACGAACGCACCTGTGACATCGCCGTCGCCTACGATCCGCCCAACCATCCGCGCCTGCAGCGGCGCGAACTGGGCAGCGGCGAACTGATGCTGCTGTTCCGGCCCGACAGCCTGCCCGATGCCGGCGACAGCGTCCCGCTGGCGCAACTGGACGGCCAGGACATGGTGGGACTGACCACCAGCGGACCGGTCGGCGACCTGTTCGCGGCGGAAATGCAGCGGCAGAACGTGTCGATCCGCGAGGTGGTGTCGAACCAGACGTTCTACATCGCCGCGGCGCTGACCCGCTGCGGCGCCGGCATGGCGGTGGTGGACGAGTTCACCGCGCGCGCCAGCAGCGACGCCTCCACCGTGTTCCGCCCGTTCGAGCCACCGATCCGCTTCAAGGTGGAGTGCGTGCACCTGGAGGACCGCCCGCCATCGAAAGCGACCGAGGCCTTCATCGACACCCTGTCGGCGACCCTGCATTCGCTGCGCGAGGACACCGCATGACCCTGCTGCAACGCCACCGGCTTGCATCCCTTGTTCGCCATGCCTGCGTGGCGCTGCTGGCCGCAAGCCTGCTGGCCGCCTGTTCCAGCGTGCCGGCACCGGCACCGGATGCCGCAGTCGCCATCGACACCAGCCGCGCCGTGCCCCTGCAGGCACGTCGCAGCTGGGCCTTCGCCGAGGATGGCCTGCGCTTCGACAACCTGGCGCCCGCCGCGCGCCTGACCGACGTCGAACGCCTCGGTCCCGGCCACTACCGCGTCACCAGCGCGCCGGAAACGCACCCGGTCAATCCCAGTCCGTGGTTCGGCTTCGCTGTCCACGCCGACGCTGCGCGCACGCTGCACCTCGACTTCGCGTATCCGCACGCTTACCGGCACCGCTACGTGCCCAAGCTGCGTGTGGGCGACGGGCCATGGCGGGAACCGGCCGAAGGCGAGTTCACCATCGACGGCGAAGGCCGCGCGCAACTGTCGGTGGCACTGTCGCCCGGCAGCACGCTCCAGGCCTTCGCGCAGGTGCCCTGGCTGCCCGGCGACGTGCGCGCATGGGCCGATGGCATCGCCGCACGCACCGGTACGGGCACCACCACGATCGGCCGGTCGGTGCGCGGCCGGCCGCTGCCGGCATTCGTCTTCGGTGCCGCACCCGGCGCACCGCTGCTGCTCGTCGTTGGCGGCCAGCATCCGCCCGAGTACACCGGCGCGCGCGCGCTGGCCGGCTTCGTCGAAGCACTGGCGGCCGACACCCCGGCGGCGCGCGCATTCCGTGAGCGCGTGCGCGTGCTGGTCGCGCCGCAGCTCAACCCCGACGGCGTGCTGGAAGGCCACTGGCGCACGAATGCCAACGGCACCGACCTCAACCGCGACTGGGGTCCGTTCGCCGAGCCGGAGACGCGCGCGTTGCGCGACGCGCTGGATGCGGAACTCGCACGCGGCGGCCACGTCGCGTTCGCCATCGACTTCCATTCCACCTTCCAGGACATCCTCTACACCGTCACCGAGGACCCTTCGCGGGCCGAGGGTGGGCTGATGCACGCCTGGATCGCGGCGATGCAGGCGCGTTTCCCCGGCCGCCTCGACGAACGGCCGTCCGCGGCCGCAAGCGCGGTGTTCAAGAATTGGGCCTACTGCCAGTACGGCGCGCCCACGGTGACTTATGAAGTCGGCGATACCACCCCGGATGCGCTGCTGGGCGAGGTGTCGCGCCACGCCGCCGACACGCTGATGGCGCTGATGGCCGTGCCGCGCGCCGCACCCGCGCCCGCCGATTGCACCCTGCCGACCGGCGGATGACGCCAGGCGCGGCCGGCCCCCCGGGGGCGGCGACCCGCCATTTCCGCTAGCATTCCCGCCTTTCCCGCCGACCCGCCGCGATGTCCACCCCGCCGCTGAAAACCCGCGAACGCCTGTCCGAAGTCCGCTACGAAATCCGCGGCGAACTGGCCCGGCGCGCCCGCGAGCTGGAAGCGCAGGGGCGGACGCTGGTGAAGCTGAACATCGGCAACCCGGGCGCATTCGGCTTCCGCGCGCCGGAACACCTGCAGCGCGCGATCGCCGACCACATCCACGGCACCGATCCGTACACCCACCAGCAGGGCCTGCCCGAGGCACGCGAAGCCATCGCCGCGCACCATGCACGTCGCGGCACGCCGGACGCGTCGCCCGATCGTGTGTTCGTGGGCAACGGCGTCAGCGAACTGATCGACATCTCGCTGCGCGCGCTGCTCAATCCCGGCGACGAAGTGCTGGTGCCCTCGCCCGACTACCCGCTGTGGTCGGCGGCCACCATCCTCAACGATGGCCGCCCGGTGTTCTACCGCTGCCACGCCGGCAACGGTTTCCTGCCCGACCCCGACGAGATCGAGGCGCTGGTGTCGCAGCGCACGCGCGCGCTCGTGCTGATCAACCCGAACAACCCCACCGGCGCCGCATACCCGCGCGCGCTGCTGGAACGCGTCGTCGCCATCGCCGCCAAGCACAACCTGTTGCTGCTGTGCGACGAGATCTACGACGGCATCGTCTACGACGACGCCGTGTTCGAACCGCTGGCGCCGCTGGCCGGCGACGTGCCCTGCGTCTCGTTCGGCGGACTGTCGAAGGTGCATCGCGCCTGCGGCTGGCGCGTGGGCTGGGCGGTGGTGTCCGGCGACCGCGCGCGCAGCGCCGACTTCCGCCACGCCATGGACCTGCTGGGCGCACTGCGCCTGTGCGCCAACGTGCCGGGGCAGTTCGCCATCGAAGCCGCGTTGGACGGCGTCGACACCATCACCCCGCTGTGCCAGCCGGGCGGTCGACTGTACGAGGCGCGGCGCGCGGTGATCGAGGCCTGCGCCGCCAGTGCGCATCTCTCGCTCAACGCGCCTGCCGGTGCGCTGTACGCCTTCCCGGGCGTGGTCGGCGACGCTGCGAAGGGCTTCGACGACCACGGCTTCGCGCTGGAGATGCTGGAGACCGAGGACGTGCTGCTGGTGCCCGGCAACAGCTTCAACGTGCCCTACCGCAACCACTTCCGCGTCACCCTGCTGCCGCAGCCGGAACAATTGCGCGACGTGTTCGCGCGCATCGACCGCGTGCTGTCGCGGCGTGCGCAGGCGAACGGAAAAGTCGTGCCCATCGCCGCCTCGAAGCACGGCCGGGCCCGGCCCGCGGCGTGAGCAGTCCCGGCGCACCGGCAACGCCGCGCACGTACGACGGCACGATCCCCTACCTCGCCCTCGGCGACAGCTACACCATCGGCGAAGGCGTTCCGGTGCACGGCCGTTGGCCGGTGCAGCTGGCGCGGGCATTGCGCAGCGACGGCATTCCGCTGTCCGACCCCCATGTCATCGCCACCACCGGCTGGACCACCGACGAGCTGTCGCAGGCCATCGATGCCGCGGAGCCACCGGGCACCTTCGGCTTCGTGTCGCTGCTGATCGGCGTCAACAACCAGTACCGCGGTCGCGGCACCGACGACTACGCGTGCGAGTTCGATGCACTGCTTGGCCGCGCGATCGGGTTCGCCGATGGCCGCGCCGGGCGCGTGATCGTGCTGTCGATCCCGGATTGGGGCGTGACGCCATTCGCCATTGCGCAGGGGCGCGATGCGGGCCTCGTCGCGCACCAGATCGATGCCTACAACGCCGTCGCGGCCGGTATCTGCGACATGCGCGGCGTGGCTTTCGTCGACATCACGCCGATCAGCCGCGAGCGCGGCGCCAACACGGACATGCTGGTCGACGATGGCCTGCATCCGTCGTCCACGATGTACGCTGCGTGGACCGCGTGCGCCCTTCCGGTGGCGCGTGCCCTGCTGGAATCCGCATGAACGACGCCACCCTCCGCCCCATCGCACCCGATGCCGCGAAGCGCATCGCCCGCGCCTTCCTGCCCGAGCGCGCGCTGGGCAACCGCCACGACTACTACTACACGCTCGCCAAGCTGCGCACCGATCCGCTGTATCCCGGCGTGCTGGACGCGCTGCGCGGCGACGGCGCGCCGCTGATGGACCTCGGCTGCGGGCTGGGCCTGCTGGCGCACGCGCTGCGCCAGGATGGGCAATCGATGCCGTACATCGGCGTGGATGTCGATGCGCCGAAGATCGAGCGCGCGCGTCG
Source organism: Luteimonas aestuarii (assembly GCF_004357985.1). Classification (GTDB taxonomy): domain Bacteria; phylum Pseudomonadota; class Gammaproteobacteria; order Xanthomonadales; family Xanthomonadaceae; genus Luteimonas; species Luteimonas aestuarii. The sequence continues at coordinate 74,591 of NZ_SMTF01000017.1, forward strand.
CATCGGCGCGAAAGCCGGCCTGCACGACGCGCGTTTCGAGGTGGTGGACCTGGCCCGCGGCTATCCACCGCATGCGGGCAGCGTCGCCATCCTCGACGTGCTGCAGTTCCTGTCGCGAGACGAGCAGGCGTCGCTGCTGGATGCGGCCATCGCCATGCTCGCCCCAGGCGCCACGCTGGTGATGCGCGCCGCGCTGGACGACGGCAGTGCGCGAATCCGCCGCACCCGTGCCGCCGACCGCTTCGCTGCGCTGGTGCGCTGGATGCCCGCGCAACCGAAGCATTACCCCGCCGTCGAGGAACTGCGCGCGCGTTTCGATGCCGCCGGGCTGAGCGCCCGCATCGAACCGTTCTACGGCAACACGCCGTTCAACAACTGGCTGGTGGTCGCACGGCGCTGAGCGACGCCTTGCGGGAAAGTCCCGCGCGACTGGGTGGCCCCCACCCCAGCCCTCCCCCGCGAGCGGGGGAGGGAGCAGAGCCGGGGCTTGTCGCGTCGCGACCAGAACCTCGCGACGATCAACTCCCTCCCCCGCCTGCGGGGGAGGAGCAGAGCCGGGGGCTTGTCGCGTCGCGACGAGAACCTCGCGACGATCAACTCCCTCCCCCGCGTGCGGGGGAGGGTTGGGGTGGGGAGCCGTCCGCAGCCACGCCATCTTCCGCAACCCCTGGCACCAACGTTCGCAGCCCCGTTTCCCGAATCCGGTCGAGCACCCCCGTCACGATCTCGACACTGCGGCCATGCTTCGCACCTTCGTGCAGCAGCACGATCGCACCGGGCGCAAGGTCCGCGGCGATCTTGCCGAGCACGCGCTGTACATCGCCATCCACCGCATCGTAACCACGCGCGCTCCACGCCACGCGCGCCAGTCCGAGATCCCGCAACGGTGCCGACACGAACGGATTCGCGTGCCCGACCACCGCGCGGAACCAGACCGGCGCAGCGCCGGTGATCGCCTGCAACTGCTGCTGGCACCCTGTGATTTCCCGGCGCATCGCGCTCGGTCCCAGCGCCCAGAACCGCGCCTGCGGATGGGTGTGGCTGTGGTTGGCGATGCCGTGGCCGCGTGCCGCGATCTCGCGCACCAGCGCCGGTCGCGCCGCGGCGCGTTCACCCACCAGGAAGAACGTCGCCTTCGCGCCATGCGCGTCCAGCAGGTCGAGCAGAGCGGGCGTGTCGTCCGAAGGACCATCGTCGATGGTCAGCCACACGCCATCCGCATCGGGCGGCAACTGCGACAGCACCGGGCCGAACAAGCGCGCGTTCGGCGACAGCGTGCCCCATAGCAGCACGCCGTGCAGCGCCATCAGCGCGGGCAGGCCCGCCATCCAGCCATGCCGCCACCACAGCCACGCGATGGCCAGGTGCGCCGGCAGGGCCAGCCACCACCAGGCTTGCGGCCAGCGCGGCGTGCGATGCAATTCCATGCCGCGATGATGCCATGCGTCGCGTGGCCCGCCCCGGCCACGGGGAGTACCATGCGCATCCCCCATCGCTTTGCCGGATGTCCGTCATGTCCCTCGATCCCGCCCTCCGCGCCCGCATCGACGCGCTGCTGCAGGCCAATCCCGCCGTCCTGTTCATGAAAGGCTCGCCGCAGGCGCCGCAGTGCGGCTTCTCGGCCAAGGCCGTGTCGGCGCTGGACGCACTGGGCGCCGAGTACGCGCACATCGACGTGCTGCAGGATGGCGAGATCCGTGAAGGCATCAAGGCCTACGGCGACTGGCCGACCATCCCGCAGCTCTACATCGGCGGCGAGCTGGTCGGCGGCAGCGACATCATCCTGCAGATGCTCAACAGCGGCGAGCTGCATACCGCGCTGGGCCTGCCGCAGCCCGATCGCACGCCGCCGTCGATCACCATCACCGCACCCGCGCTGGCGATGCTGAAGCAGGCCATCGACGACGCCGGCGGCGAAGTCGCGGTGCAGGTGGACGTGGACCGCAACTTCCGCACCCGCCTCAACCTCGCCCCCGCCGATGCCGACGCCGTCGCCACCACCATCGACGGCGTGCGCGTGCAGTTCGACCTGGCCGGCGCACGCCGCGCCGAGGGCATGACCATCGACTTCGCCGACGACATGCGCGGCCGTGGCCTGGTCATCGAAAACCCCAACGCGCCGAAGCCGGTGCAGGGCATCACGCCGGCCGATGCCGACGTCCGCGTCGCCGCCGGCACCCTGCTGCTGGTGGACGTGCGCCCCGCCGACGAGCGCGCCATCGCCTCGGTGAACCGCGACTTCCGCACCTTCGACGGCGACGGCATCCAGCAGCTGCAGGCCCTGCCGAAGGACACCGCCCTCGCCTTCCTGTGCCACAGCGGCGGCCGCAGCGCGCAAGCCGCCGAACAGTTCCGCACGCTGGGCTTCGGCAACGTGTTCAACGTCGAAGGCGGTATCGACGCCTGGGCGCAGACGGTGGATACGTCGGTGCCGCGTTACTGAGCCTGCCCACCTCTCCCGCTTGCAGGAGAGGTCGAAGTGCACCGCGCATCGGGTGAGGGCGCGCTGCACTGCCTGCGAGCGATCTCATGCCGCGCTGTGCGCCGCCTCCCACCGCCGAGGATGGCGCGAGAACCGGAGCGTCGGACTGCAGGAACCAGGACGGCACCGGTCCGCTGCGGATATGGCGTGACCCGGACGCGACGCGCCGGCGCCAAACAGCCTAGAACCCGCCCCCGGCATCCAGCCACGCCTGCTCCGCGGGCGTGCTGATCCGCCCCAACGCCCGGTTGCGGTGCGGGAAGCGACCGAACTTCTCGATCACGTCGAGGTGCGCATACGCGTACCTGGTGTACTCGGCGTTGCCCAGCGGCTGGAACAGCGCGACCGAACGCCGCTGGTCGGCCATGTCTTCCGAGTGTTCGAACGGCAGGTAGACGAAGGCGCGCAGTTCGGCGTCCACGTCGCGGTCCTGTTTCGCGTCCACCGCGCGGCGCGCGTAGTGCAGGGCCAGTCCGTCGGTGGCGAAGGCGTGCGCGCTGCCGCGGAAGATGTTGCGCGGGATCTGGTCGAGCAGGATCAGCAGCGCCAGGGCGCCATCGCCCGTCTCCATCCAGTGTTCGCACTCGCGCCGCGCGGCGGCGAAATGCGCGTCGGTCCAGCGCGCGTGGCATTCGGCGTCGAACGCCTCGCCGCCGTTGAACCACTTGAACTCGCCGGCCTCGCGCCAGAAGGCAATGACGTCGTTGGGATCGCTCATGCCCGCAGCATACCGCCGGGCGATGCAAGGTTGCGTCATGGCCGCATCCAGGCGTCCCGCGCAGCGGCCTGATCGCGGTGCTGCGAATCCCGCTACACCCGGCGGATCAATCCGCGCCCGGTGGCGGCGCGCGTCCGATCAGCGCGAAGCCTTCGTCATCGGGTACGCCTTCCAGTGCGGCGATGGCCGCCGCCAGGACATCCGCTTCCTTGGTGTCGAAGCGCACCGACCCGTCGCCTTCGTACACGTGCAGGCCCTGCTCCAGCAGGTACAGCAGCGCGCGCGGCAGCGGCCAGCCACGGGCATCGGCGACGCGCTTGATCCGGTCCACCAGTACCGGATCGGCATCCTTGAGCATGATGTCGGTCATGCCTTGGCCTCCTGCACAGCCTCCCCGCCGGTGGCTGGTGCGTCATCGTCCCCCAGCCGAAGCCGTGGTTTCAACCAGAAGAACAGCAGTACGGCGGGGATCGCAACCAGGGTGGTGATCCAGAAGTACACGCCAAAGCCCGTCGCCTCCACGATCCGGCCCGACACCGCACCCAGCAGCTTGCCCGGCAGCATCACCAGCGACGAGAACAGCGCGTACTGGGTCGCCGTGAAGCGCTGGTTGACCAGCGCCGACAGGAACGCCACCAGGGTGGTGCCCTGGAAGCCCTGCGCAAGGTTCTCGCCCGAGATCACGACGGTCAGCTTCCACACGTCGCCATCGGCACCGATCAGCCACAGGTACAGCAGGTTGCTGATCGCGCCCAGCACCACGCCGGCCAGCAGCGGCCACTTGATCCCCCAGCGCGCGATCGCGATGCCGGCCAGGAACACGCCCACGATGCCGACCCAGATGCCATACAGCTTGGTCACCGCGGCGATCTCGGTCTTGGTATAGCCCTCGCCCAGGTAGAACGGCGCCATGATGCCGCCGCCCAGCGACTGGTCGGAGATCTTCGCCACCAGGATGAAGGCCAGCAGCGCGAACGCCAGCGGCCCGCTGAAGCGACGGAAGAAGTCGACGAAGGGCTCCACCACGCCCTCGCGCAGGCCCTGCGCCCAGGTCTCGGTCTTGATGCGGATCACGTCCGGCTCGCGCGCAACCAGCACGGCAACCACCGGGATCAGCATGAACAGCGCCATGGCCCGGTACACCTGCGGCCACGACACATGGTCGGCCAGCACCAGCGCCAGCATGCCGGTGATGATCAGCGCGATCCGGTAGCCCAGCGAATAGGTCGCCACCAGCGCGCCCTGCGCCTCGTTGGGAGCGATCTCGACCCGGTAGGCATCGACCGCGATGTCCAGCGTGGCACCGGCGAACGCGGTGGCCAACGTGATCCACACGAACATCGCCAGCCGGTCCGGCGTGAGCTGGGCCATCATCAGCAGGCCGCCGATCACGATCATCAGCGCCAGCAGCAGCCAGCCACGGCGTTGGCCCAACCGGCCCAGCAGTGGCAGCCGCCAGCGGTCGACCAAGGGGGCCCACAGGAATTTCAGCGTGTAGGACAGGCCGGCACTGGCGATCAGCGTGATGTTCTTCAGCTCCAGCCCGTTCTCGGTCAGCCAGTACGCCAGCGTGCCGGCGACCAGCAGGAACGGCATGCCCGACGCGAAGCCGAAGAAGAACATCGTCCAAGCCGAAGGCTGCGCGAAGGCCTGCCACGCCGAAGGCTTCCGGGGACGTTCGACGGCTGTGCTCATTCGGCGTAATCCACGACGTAGGGGGCATGGTCGGAAAAGCGCGGCTCGCGATGGATCGCGCAGCCGGCCAGGCGCTTCGCAAGGCCGGGCGTGACCAGCTGGTAGTCGATGCGCCAGCCCACGTCGTTGGCGCGGGCGGCGCCGCGGTTGCTCCACCAGGTGTATTCGACCGCATCCGGTTTCAGCTCACGGAAACTGTCCTTCCAGCCGGTCGCGGGCGGGTCCACCAGGCCATCGCCATGGGCGTCGGCGATCATGCCGCTCAGCCAGGCGCGCTCGGCTGGCAGGCAGCCGGAGTTCTTCTGGTTGCTGGTCCAGTTCCTGATGTCGTTCTTCGCACGGACGATGTTCCAGTCGCCGCACAGCACGTAATCGCGGCCGCTGGCCAGCCACGCGTCCAGGATCGGCTTCAGCCAGTCCATCACCTCGAACTTGAACCCCTGCCGCAGTTCGCCGGACGAACCGGAGGGAATGTAGAACGAGACCACGCTGAGGTTGCCGTAGCGCGCCTCGATGTAGCGCCCCTCGTCGTCGAACGGCGCCCATCCCAGCGCGGTGCGCACCTCGTCGGGTTCGCGCCTGCTGTAGATGGCCACGCCGCTGTAGCCCTTCTTGGTCATGGCATCGCGGTAGTAGCAGTGGCCGAACGGACGGAAACAGGCGTCGCCCAGCTGGTCTTCCTGCGCCTTGGTCTCCTGCACGCAGACGATGTCGGCGTCCTGCGCCTCCAGCCACGGGAAGAAACCCTTGTTGGCGGCGGAGCGGATGCCGTTGGCGTTGAAGCTGATGATGCGCATGCGGTCGTCGCGTGGAGAGGTGGGGCAAGCCTAGCGGAAAGCCGGCGGCGCCGTTTCCCCCGCCCCAACCCTCCCCGCAAGCGGGGGAGGGAGCAGACTGTCGCTCGGACAGTTCGGCAACCGGGAATCGACCGGCAACAGGACGTTCCGACAGATCTGCGCAGCCTGGTCTTCGTCTCCCTCCCCCGCGTGCGGGGGTGAGGAGGACCTGCTTGCGCGGCATTGCCGCGCGGGGGCTCCGAACGGCCGGTGCGCCGGACCGGACGGGTTGGCGTGGGGGCGGCATTTCCGCCTCAAGCCTTGCGCACGAACCCGGACTTGAGCCCCATCTGGCCCACGCCGTCGATCCGGCAATCGATGTCGTGGTCGCCCTCCACCAGGCGGATGTTGCGCACCTTGGTGCCCACCTTCACCACCAGCGACGAGCCCTTGACCTTCAGGTCCTTGACCACCACCACGCTGTCGCCATCGGCCAGCGGCGTGCCGTTGGCGTCGCGGACCTGCGCCGCCTCCGCGGCGGCGGCGGCGGCCGCCACCACCTCGCCCGGCGACCACTCGTGCGCGCATTCGGGGCAGACCAGCAACGGCCCGTCCTCGTAGCTGTAGCTGGACCCGCACTGCGGGCAAGGGGGCAAACCGGACATCGCGGTCCCTGGCAGCAAGAAGGCCTCCATTCTCGCATCCGCGCTGCCGGCCTCCGGCGTGGGAAAATGCCGCCATGACCGACCACCGCACCCGCTTCCTGCAGCTCGCCCTGGCCGCCGACGCCCTGCGCTTCGGTGAGTTCACGCTCAAGTCCGGGCGCACCAGTCCGTACTTCTTCAACGCCGGCCGGTTCGACTCGGGCCAGGCGCTGGCCACGCTGGCTGGCTGCTACGCCGATGCCATCGACGGCGCGGGGCTCGACTTCGACCTGCTGTTCGGCCCCGCCTACAAGGGCATCCCGCTGGCCACCGCGCTGGCCTGCGAGTACGCGCGCCGCGGCCGCGACCTGCCGCTGGCGTTCAACCGCAAGGAGGCCAAGGCCCACGGCGAGGGCGGCACCCTGATCGGCGCGCCGCTGGCCGGCAAGCGGGTGCTGGTCGTGGACGACGTGATGACCGCGGGCACCGCGATCCGCGAGGCGCTGGGCTTCATCGACGACGCCGGCGGCACCGCCGTGGGCATCGTGATCGCACTGGACCGGCAGGAGCGCATCGCCGATGGCGACCCCCGCTCGGCCGCGGAAGCGGTGGCGGCCGAGCACCGGGTTCCCGTGATTGCGGTCGCAAGCCTGTCCGACCTGCTTGCGTTCGTGGGCGAAAACGCGACACTGGCAGGCGAACGCGAACGACTCGACGCCTACCGCGCCCGCCACGGCAGCGCCACGGGCTGATCGCGACCGCTGCTTGGGGATAGGCTGATGAACATCCGGATCGCCATTGTTGGAATCGTCCTGTGCGCCGTGCTGGTCCCGGCGGACGCGCAGCAGCGCCGCGGCACGTCCACGGCGGCCGTCGAACGCAAGCTGTATTGCTGGGAAGAAAACGGTCGCAAGGTCTGCGGCGACGCCCTGCCGGCGTCGGCCGTGGACAGCGCGCGCACCGAGATCAGCCCGCGCAGCGGCCTGCAGGTCGGCCAGGTCGGCCGCGCATTGACCGCCGAGGAGCGCGCCGCCGCCGAAGCCCAGGCCGCGCGCGACATGCAGGCTGCCGAAGCCGTCGCCGCACAGGAGCGCCGCGAACTGGCGATGGCCGTGTCCTACAACACCGAGGCCGACCTGCGCGCAGCGTTCGGCGAGCGCATCGTGCTGGTGGACGAAGCGCTGAAGACCTCGCGCATGGGCGTGACCAACCTGCGCCTGAGCCTGCTGTCGTTGCTGCGCCAGGCCTCCGACCTGGAGCTGCAGGAGAAGCCGGTGCCGCAGCCGCTGGCGAACAACATCCTCACCCAGCACAACGACCTGCTGCGCCAGCAGGCGATCATGTCCCAGCAGTTGGACGAGCGCGCGTCGCTGGACGCCGACCTCGAATACGCCGTGGAGCGCTACCGCGCGCTGCGCGGGACGCAGCAGGACGGCTGAGCGCGGGCGGCGCACCCGTTGCCGCGCCATGGGCAGCGCACGCCGGCGTCCGCCGGCCATCGATGGCGTCGGCGCAAGCCGCTTCCAGGTCCCGCCCGGGCCATCGGCCACCGTGCTGGATGCGCTGTGCGCCGCGTTCCCTGCCATTCCCGCCAGCCAGTGGCGCGAACGCTTCGCCCGCGGCCATGTGCTGGATGCCGACGGCCATCCCTTGCCCGCCAATGCCGCCGCTCGCGCCGGTCTGGAATTGCACTACTACCGCGACGTCCCCGATGAGCCCCTGATCGTCGGCGAAGCGCGCGTCCTGCATCGCGACGCGCACCTGCTGGTGGCCGACAAACCCCATTTCCTGCCAGTGGTGCCGGCGGGCCGCTTCGTGCGCGACACGCTGCTGGCGCGGCTGGTGCGCCAGACCGGCATCGACACGCTGGTGCCGCTGCATCGGATCGACCGCGCGACCGCCGGCTTGGTGCTGTTCTCGGTCGAACCGCGCACGCGCGACGCGTACCAGGCGCTGTTCCGCGAGCGACGCATCCGCAAGCGTTATGCAGCGCTCGCGCCAGCGCTGCCAGGACGGTCGTTCCCGTTGACGCATTGCAGCCGCATCGTGCGCGGCGAGCCGTTCTTCCGTATGCGCGAGGTCGACGGCGAACCCAACAGCGAGACGCGCATCGAGGTGCTGTCGCGCGATGCAGCGCACTGGCGCTACGCGCTGGAGCCGGTCACCGGCCGCAAGCACCAGTTGCGCGTGCACATGGCCTCGCTGGGCGCACCGATCCTGGGCGATCCGCTGTATCCGGATCTCGATGAGACGGCCCTTGCGCAGGATGGCGCGCCCCTGCAATTGCTGGCGCAGTCGCTGGCGTTCGAAGACCCGCTGGATGGCACGGCTCAATGCTTCGAGAGCGAGCAATCGCTCTTCGCACCCTCTCCCCCCGGGAGAGGGCCGGGGTGAGGGTCGGCGAAGCGACCGTGGCCCCGGTCGCGACGCAGCCGCCGCATCGAACCGGCACCGAAGGTCGCTTGCATGTCGGCCGTCGGAACCACGCCACCCCTGTGCTCGGAACAGAGGCCTGCAGGACACCATGCCCCATGCCCGGCGCATCCGCTTACGCGCGCATGGCTCCCCCGCCGCGCAACCACGCCAGCACCCCCTCCGCCGCCACCGCACCACTGGCGAAGCACGCGGTCAGCAGGTAACCCCCGGTCGGCGCTTCCCAGTCCAGCACCTCGCCCGCCACGAACACGCCGGGCAGCGCGCGCAGCATCAACCCGTCGTCCAGCGCTTCCAGGCGCACGCCACCGGCGCTGCTGATCGCTTCGTCGATCGGCCGCGGCCGCAACAGCCGCAGCGGCAGGCGCTTGATGGCGTCCGCCACGCGCTGCGGATCGTCCATCGCCTCGCGCGGCAGCACCTCGTGCAGCAGGCCGGCCTTGACGCCCTGCATCCCGGCTTCGCGGCGCAGGTGTTCGCTGCGGCTGCGCTTGCCGCGCGGTCGCGACAACGCGGCCTGCAGTTGCGGCAGGCTGCGATCCGGCGCGAGGTCGAGCGTGATGTCGGCATGGCCGCCGCGCGCGATGCGATCACGCAGCATCGCCGACAGTGCATACACCACGCTGCCCTCCAGCCCGGTCGCCGTGGCCACGCATTCGCCCTGCAGCGCGCGCGGCGCGCCGTCACCGTCATCCCAATGCACGACGACCGGTTTCACCGGCGCACCGGCGTGGCGCTGCGCGAAATGCGCACTCCAGTCGAGGTCGAAGCCGCAGTTGGCCGGCAGCAGCGGCGCAACGTCCACGCCGTGCGCCCGCAGCACCGGGACCCAGGCACCGTCGGAACCGAGCTCCGGCCAGCTGCCGCCGCCCAATGCCAGCACGGCGGCATCCGCTTGCGCCGTGCGTTCGCCCTGCGGCGTGTCGAAACGCAATGCGCCCTGGTGCGTCCATCCGGCCCAGCGATGCTGCACATGGAAGGCCACGCCCTGCTCGCGCAGGCGCCGCACCCAGCCACGCAACAGCGGCGCCGCCTTGCGGTCGCGCGGGAACACGCGTCCCGACGTGCCCACGTAGGTCTCGATGCCGAAGCCCCGCGCCCATTCACGCAGGGCGTCGGCATCGAACCCGCGCAACCAGCGCGCCACCGCCTCGCTGCGCGCACCGTAACGGCTGGCGAACACATCGAACGGATCGGAATGGGTGAGGTTCAGCCCGCCCTTGCCCGCGATCAGGAACTTGCGGCCCACCGAACCCTTCGCTTCGTACAGGTCCACCACCACGCCCGCCGCTCGCAGGCGCTCGGCGGCGAACAGTCCGGCGGGGCCGCCGCCGATGACGGCGACCCGATGAGGCGGAGGGAACCCAGGCATCACCGCATTATCGCCGCCATCCGTTGACGGGAGCCGATCCGGGATAGCGCTAACATGGGTCTGGGCATGCGGACGTGGAGGCGGAGATGACGACACCCCGGACCAACGGCTGGACACGGCGGCAGGCGCTGCAATCGCTGGCCCTGGCCAGCGCTGCAGGCGTCGTGCCGAAAGGCTTCGCGGAGCAGGGTGCGCAACGCAGGATCGGCGTGGCACTGGTCGGGCTGGGCGGCTACAGCCGCGACCTGCTGGCCCCGGCGCTGCAGCTGACCCGGCATTGCCGGCTCGCCGGCATCGTGACCGGCTCGCCCGGCAAGATTCCCGAATGGCAGGGCAAGTACGACATCCCCGACGGCAACGTCTACAGCTACGACGACTTCCACCGCATCGCCGACAACCCGGACATCGACGCGGTCTACATCGTCACCCCCAACCACCTGCACAAGCCGCAGACGCTCACCGCCGCCAACGCCGGCAAGCACGTCTGGTGCGAGAAGCCGATGGCGATGGACGCCGCCGAAGGCGAGGCCATGGTCAAGGCCTGCCGCGACAACCGCGTGCAGCTGACCATCGGCTACCGCATGCAGCACGAACCCAACACGCGCCGGTTCATGGCGATGGCGGAGGAGCGACCGTTCGGCCGCATCATCAAGCTGCGCGCCGACGCCGGCTGGTTCGGCTTCCGCGACGGCCCCAGCGACGCCTGGCGCACCAAACCCGAGTTCGGCGGCGGCGCGATGTACGACATGGGCGTGTATTGCGTGAACGCCGTGCGCTATGCCAGCGGGCTGGACCCCGTCGCCATCCGCGCCTGGGACGAAACCGCGCGCCGCGACATCTTCCCCGACGTCGACGAAACCATGCGTTTCCTGCTGGAATTCCCCGGCGACATCGTCGCCGAGTGCACCACCAGCTTCGGCCGCAACCTCAACACCCTGCAGGTGGACTGCGAACGCGGCTGGTACGTGATGTCGCCGTTCCAGGGCTACGAAGGCAACGCCGGCCGCGCCAGCGACGGCACCGTGTTCGAGCCGCAGCTGGGCAAGACCCCGCGCATGCAGGCCGAACAGATGGACCAGGACGCACTGGCGATCCTCAACAACACCGCGCCTCGTGTGCCCGGCGAAGACGGCGTGGCCGACATGCGCGTGCTGGATGCGGCGTTCGAGTCGGCGCGCAACAACGGCACAAGGATCGAAATCCCATAGGGCGGGTCTAGACCCGCCATTACGCCCCCCCTCGACGTCCGTGTCGATTTTCCCCATCCCGCGTCAACGCCACGCTTCAACGCCCCCGTTGAATCCCCCGCAAGACCATCACTCACCCCAACGGCCTCCGCCACCATCCTCAACCGCCCAGTCTTTCCCCACCAATCCTCGGCTGATCTCCCGATGCAGGGAGCTGTAGCGCCAATCCGCCGCCCGCTGCACGTAGCCATGCTTGACCGGATTGAAATGGATGTAGTCGACATGCCGTTGCAGGTTATCCTCGTCGAGGATCAGATGTTCCCAGAAGCGGCGCTGCCAGATCCCACGCTCACCCTTTGCCAGCCGTCGAGTCGAACGCCTTTCCCCGTTGGGAACCATCCGGGAAAACCTCGTCTTGATGTGACGCCAGCGCGTAGCATTGTCCGCATCGCCGTCCGGCAATCGCCGGACGCAATGCAGGTGATCCGGCAGCACAACGATGGCCTCGATCGCGAGGGTCGTGCCGCACGCGCCTCGCGGAAAGCCACGCGCAAGGCGTCGATGCGGTCGACCAGCAGCGTCCGCCTGCGCTCCAGCAGGTTGACCGTGAAGAAGTAGGTGCCGCCCGGCCCCCATGCGCGACGATATCGGGACATGCACCGAACATCGTTGATCGCGCCGATTGAGGGTATCCGGGAGTGCCTTGGCACCTTGTCAGGAAATGCCGTGCACCCCGGTTCGCCTGGCCACCACTCTCCAGACGGAGGTCGTTTACCCAACGCGTGTAATGACCCAGCGGTTTCTGCACAGGTCAGGCCGCTAATGCATATGCCTCAGCGGGTGTCTTCATGCCCAGCGCCTGGTGTGGGCGCCGGTGGTTATAGAACTGGATCCAGTCGC
>NZ_SMTF01000018.1 GCF_004357985.1 Luteimonas aestuarii
GCCGTGGCCGACCAGGCCAACGCGACCGCACTGGGCGCGTATGCCCAGGCCATGGGCGAGTACGCCGTGGCGGTGGGCAGCGAGAGCGTGGCCAGTGGCTTCGCCTCGACCGCGACCGGTTCCGGTGCCGAAGCCACGGGCGTCGAGTCGGCGGCCTTCGGTGCCGGCGCAGTGGCAGGGGAGGACTACGCCACTGCACTTGGCGCCAATGCCAATGCCACGGGTTTCAACGGCACGGCAGTTGGCAGCTATGCGATTGCATCCGGCGCGGACAGCACCGCGCTGGGCGCCGACGCCGAGGCTTCGGGCGAAGCGAGCGTGGCCGTGGGCCGCGGCAGCATCGCCTCGGGTTTCGACAGCGTGGCGGTGGGTGGCAGCGGATCGCTGGCGACAGAAGCCTCGGGCGACAGTTCGACCGCGATTGGCGGCGGTGCCTATGCGGCCGGATCCGGCAGCACCGCGCTCGGCAATGCCGCACAAGCGTTTGCCGATGGCAGCGTGGCATTGGGCCAAGGCTCGGTGGCTGATCGCAGCAACTCCATCTCGGTCGGCAGCGCGGGCAGCGAGCGCCAGATCACGAACGTGGCGGCGGGCACGCAGGACACCGATGCCGTGAACCTCGCGCAGCTCAATGCCGTCTCGGCGGTCGCCGACATGGCGGTGCTGTACGACGACGCGAGCAGGGGGTCGATCACCTTGGCTGGAGCCGATGGCACGCTCATCACCAACCTCGCCGCGGGCGAAGTCAGTGAGACCAGTACCGATGCCATCAATGGCGGCCAGTTGTTCCAGACCAACGAGCGGGTGACGGTCGTGGAAGGGCGGGTCACGGTGGTTGAAGGACGCGTCGATGATATCGACGACCGGCTCGGCGACGTCGAGGGAATCACCGCGAATGCGGTGGTCTACGACGATGCCGACAAGGGCGTCATCACGCTGGGGGGCGTCGATGGCACCGTGATCACCAACGTGGCGGCGGGCGAGGTCAGCGAAACCAGCACGGATGCGATCAACGGCAGCCAGCTGTTCGAGACCAACCAGCGCGTCACCCTGGTCGAAGGGCGCGTCGACGACCTCGACACCCGTGTAGGCGACATCGAGGGCGTGGCCGCGAACTCCGTGCAGTACGACGATGACGACCGCGGCAGCGTGACCTTCGCCGGCGATGACGGTACGCAATTGCGCAACGTAGCGGCGGGTGCGGTGGCGGCGGGCAGCATGGATGCCATCAACGGCGGCCAGATGTACGACGCCATGGCAAGCGCCGCCCAGATCTTCGGCGGCGGTGCCGCCGTGACGGCCTTCGGCACGCTTTCGGCCCCGACGTACGTGATCCAGGGTGCCAGCTTCTTCAACGTTGGCGACGCCCTGGGGGCCATCGATGCGCAGATCAGCATGATCGGTAATCGCCTGACCTCGATCGAGAACAACGGCGGCGTCAGCCCCCGGATCGTGGTGGGGGGCGAGCCGTCCGGTGGCGACGATGCCAGCATCGCCGACGGCTCGAACGCGATCGCGATCGGTTCCAACGCGTCGGCACAGGCGGGCAATGGCGTGGCGGTCGGCGCGAATGCAAGCGTCGACGCGGCGAACGGCACGGCCATGGGAGCCAATGCCAGCATCGCCGCTGGCGCGACCAACGCCGTCGCGGTGGGCCAGGGCGCGACGGTGTCGGCATCCGGGGGTACCGCGGTCGGCCAGGGCGCCAGCGTCACTGGCACGAATGGCACGGCACTGGGCCACGGGGCATCGGCCAGCGCCGACAATTCGGTGGCGCTTGGCCAGGGATCGGTCGCCAATCGCGCCAATACCGTGTCGGTGGGTAGCGCGGGCAACGAGCGCCAGGTCACCAATGTCGCGGCCGGCACGCAGGCCACCGACGCGGTCAACGTGGCGCAGCTTGAGTCCACCGCCACCCAGGCGGTGGCTACGGCGAACGCCTACACCGACCAGCGTTTCAATGCCTGGAGCGACAGCTTCGGTGCCTACCAGCAGCAGCTGGAACAGCGTTTCACCGACCAGGATCGCCGCATCGACCGCCAGGGCGCGATGGGCGCGGCGATGCTGAACATGGCGACCAGTGCCGCGGGCATCCGCACGCAGAATCGGGTTGGCGTCGGCATCGGCTTCCAGGGCGGCGAGAGCGCGCTGTCCGTCGGCTACCAGCGCGCGATCAGCGATCGCGCTACCGTGACCTTCGGCGGTGCGTTCAGCGGCGACGAGAAGTCGGTGGGCGTTGGCGCCGGCTTCGGTTGGTAAGGGTTGCCGGTTCCGTCGCGTCAGCGACGGAACCGGGCGGGACATGCGGGCGCCCTGGGGCGCACGAACGATTCAGATGGGCTTGCGGGCCCGGAATGGAACTTCAAACGAGGAAGCGAAGGCATGAAACAGAACAAGATCAGCGTGGCGATTGCAGGTGCGATTCTGGTGTCCGTGGTGGGCGTTTCCGCGGCCACCGTGAAGGGGCTCAGCGTGGGTGCGGTACGCGACACGACCACGACCCCTGCAGCGGGCGACGGTGGGGCCCGGTTCGTCGTCAAGTATCGAGCCGGCTCCGCGGAGTCCCGTGATACCAGGATGATCGAGAGCGGCCTGAAGTCCGCCGTCGATCGTGCTGGCCTTGGACGCACGCTGGCTGCGACGAAGACGTCGGCCGGCAAGGGCGCGGTATCTGCATCGCACCTTCGCAGGATGGGCATGGAAGGCTGGAGCGTGGTCAAGACCACGCGTCATCTCGATGCGCAGGAAGCGGCCAGCTTCATGCGCGAGCTGGCGGCAGACCCCAGTGTCGAGGTGGTGGAGCTGGACCGCCTGTACCAGCGCGCACAGACGTTCTCGCCGGCCCTGGTGCCGGACGACCAGTACTATTCGGTCGCACAGTGGAACTTCCGCAACCCGGTGGGCGGCGTGGGTGCGGAACAGGCGTGGGACATCGCGACCGGCGAAGGCGTGGTGGTGGCGGTGCTCGACACCGGCATCGTCCAGAACCATTTCGACCTGGCGGCCAACGTCGTTCCGGGTTACGACATGATCAGCGACCGTCGCATCTCGCGTCGCGCGAACGACGGGCGCGTCGCGGGCGGCTGGGACGTGGGCGACTGGATCGAGGCGAACTACTGCGTCCAGCTGGGCGCGCCTTCGCATCCGGCCGACATCAGCTCCTGGCATGGCAGCCACGTTGCAGGCACGGTGGCGCAGGAGACCAACAATGGCGTGGGCCTTGCAGGCCTCGCGCATGGTGCCAAGGTCCAGCCGGTTCGAGTGCTGGGGTCGTGCGGCGGCTTCGGCAGCGACATCTCCGACGGCATGCTCTGGGCCGCCGGCCTCGAAGTGCCGGGCCTTCCGCTCAACCCCACGCCTGCGGAAATCCTCAACATGAGCCTGGGCAGCCAGGGACCGCAAGCGTGCTCGGCGCTGTACCAGAACACCATCAACCAGGTGAACGCTGCCGGTTCGATCATCGTCGTCGCGGCGGGCAATTCGAATGCCAATGCCGCCAACTACACGATGTCCTCGTGCAACAACGTGATCAGCGTGGGCGCGACCCGCATCACCGGCGGCAAGGCCAGCTACTCGAACTTCGGTGCGCGCGTGGACCTGTCTGCCCCGGGCGGCGGCGGCGCCGTCGATGGCAACCCGAACGGCTACATCTGGCAGATGATCAATACCGGCACCCAGGGGCCGACCACCGACTTTGCGCCAGTGGGCTTCATCGGCACGTCCATGGCATCTCCGCACGTGGCGGCCGTGGCCGCGATGGTGCAGGGCGCGCTGGTCGAGGCGGATCGTGATCCGTTGAACTGGCAGCAGATGCGTGACCTGCTGGTTGCAACGGCACGTCCGTTCCCGGTCACCATTCCCACGAACACACCGATGGGCTCGGGCATCGTCGATCCGGTGGCGGCGCTGACCGAGGCGCTGGTGGAGCCCTGCGACCCCGAAGTCGAGCAGTGCGAGCCGGATGCCACGCCTCTGGTCAACAAGGTGGCGGTCAACGGCCTGTCCGGCAACGCCGGCAGCGAAGCGCTGTATGCCATCGAAGTGCCGGCCGGTGTCAGCGGTCCGCTCAGCATCACCACCAGCGGCGGCAGCGGCAACGTCACCTTGCTGGTGAGTTTCGGTGAAGAGCCAAACGTCGGCGATGCGGACTACACCTCGGCGCGCCCGGGCAACAACGAGTCGGTGCGCGTGCCGTCCACCCAGGCCGGTACGTACTACGTCAAGCTCGTTGGCACGGCTGCGTTCAGCAACGTCAGGCTGCTCGCCAGCCACAACTGACCCTGCGGTCAGGCTGCAAGCGAAAGCCCCGGCCAGTCCGGGGCTTTTGCCGTCTGGACGATGGGACGCTGGGCACTGCGCGACGATGCCGGGCGTGAACCGGCGGTGCTAAAGTCGCTGTCCCGCTCTCGTGATCTCCGATGTGAACGCGATTCCGCAATCCGCGACCGCTGACCTCCCGGCCACCTCTGCTGAAGCGCGCATCGTCGATGCGCTGGTCGCCAACGGCCAGCTCAAGGACGTCGACCTGGCCCGCGCGCGTCGCCTGCAGCAGGAAACCGGCGGCAGCCTGCTGCAGCTGCTGTCGCGCTTGGGTCTGGTGTCCGAGCGCGACCATGCCGAGGCCTGCGCGCAGACCCTGTCGTTGCGCCTGCTGTCTGGCAAGGACCTGCCGGCCGAACCGCCGGAACTGATGCCGGACGCGCAGCCGCTCAGCGTGCGCTTCCTGAAGCAGTTCAACGTCTGCCCGCTGCGCGAGGACCGTGGTCGCCTGCTGCTGTGGATGGCCGATCCCTACGATGAGTACGCCATCGAGGCGGTGCGCCTGGCGACCGGCTGCCCGATCCAGCCGGCGGTCGGATTGCGTTCGGAAATCGGCGACCTGGTCGAGCGCTGGCATGGGCAGGGCCGCAGCGCGATGGGCGCGATCGTCGAAACCGCCGATGGCGAGGGCAGCGGCGATGTCGACGACGTCGAACACCTGCGCGACCTTGCGTCCGAGGCGCCGGTCATCCGGCTGGTCAACCTGGTGATCCAGCGTGCGGTCGAACTGCGCGCGTCGGACATCCACATCGAGCCTTTCGAGAACCGGCTGAAGGTGCGCTATCGCATCGACGGCGTGCTGGAGGAAGGCGAGAGCCCGCCGTCCAACCTGACCGCCGCCGTGATCAGCCGTGTCAAGATCATGGCCAAGCTCAACATCGCCGAACGCCGCCTGCCGCAGGATGGACGCATCATGCTGCGCGTGCAGGGCAAGGAACTCGACCTGCGCGTTTCCACCATGCCGACCGCGCACGGCGAGAGCGTGGTGATGCGCCTGCTGGACCGGCAGACGGTGGTGTTCGATTTCGAACGCCTCGGCTTCACCAGCGACTTCCTGCCGCGTTTCGAGAAGGTGCTGGAGCAGCCGCACGGCATCCTGCTGGTCACAGGCCCCACCGGTTCGGGCAAGACCACCACGCTGTACACCGCGCTGAGCAGGCTCAATACGCCCGACGTGAAGATCATCACCGTCGAGGATCCGGTGGAGTACCAGCTCGAGGGCATCAACCAGATCCAGGCCAAGCCGCAGATCGGCCTGGATTTCGCCCATGCGCTGCGCAGCATCGTGCGCCAGGACCCGGACATCATCATGATCGGTGAAATGCGCGACCTGGAAACCGCGCGCATCGCCATCCAGTCCGCGTTGACCGGCCATCTCGTGCTCAGCACGCTGCACACCAACAACGCAGCGGGCGGCATCACCCGCATGCTGGACATGGGTGTCGAGGACTACCTGCTCACGTCCACCGTCAACGGCATCCTGGCGCAGCGACTGGTGCGACGGCTGGAGCCGACCCATGCCGAGCGCTACGCGGCCTCGCCCGAAGAGATCGAGAAGTTCGGCCTGCGCCGCTTCCAGCCCGAGGGCGAGATCATGCTGTATCGCCCGCGCCCGTCCGCCATCGCGCCCACCGGTTACCTCGGCCGCACCACGATCATGGAGTTCCTGGTGATGGACGACGCGCTTCGCCGCGCGGTGATGCGCCATGCAGGCATGGGCGAGCTGGAACAGCTCGCGCGGCAATCCGGCATGCGCACCATGTACGAGGACGGCATCGCCAAGGCCCTGCGCGGCGTGACGACCATCGAGGAAGTGCTTCGCGTCACCGAGGACGCCTGATGGGCAAGGTCCGGGTCGACAGTTTTGCGGTTTCGATCGATGGCTTCGCCGCCGGTCCGCAGCAGTCGTTGGATGATCCGCTGGGCGCCCGCGGCCTGGGCCTGCATGCTTGGTTCCGTCCGACCCGCACCTTCCAGCGCAACGTGATGGGACAGGAGGGCGGTGAGTCCGGCGTGGATGACGATTTCGCCGCGCGTGGCTTCGAAGGCGTCGGCGCGTGGATCCTCGGGCGCAACATGTTCAGTCCTTCGCGCGGACCGTGGCCCGACGATGGCTGGCGCGGCTGGTGGGGCGACGAGCCGCCCTACCACTGCGACGTCTTCGTGCTGACCCATCACGCCCGCGGACCGTTGGCGATGGCGGGTGGCACCATGTTCCACTTCATCACCGACGGTGCCGAGGCAGCGCTGGCACTGGCGAAACAGGCGGCGGGTGCTGCCGACGTACGCGTTGGCGGCGGTGCCGGGACGATCCGCCAGTACTTGCAAGCCGGTGCCATCGATCACATGCATCTTGCCGTCGCGCCGGTGCTGCTCGGCAGCGGTGAGTCGTTGTTCGCAGGACTCGATCTGCCGGCGCTGGGCTATCGCGTCGGTGACAGCGCACCCGGCGAGCGTGCAATGCACATCCTGGTCGAGCGGGTGGGCTGAACATGCCGCTGTACCGCTACAAGGCGCTGAATGCGCGCGGCGAGATGCTGGATGGCCAGATGGAAGCCGCCAGCGACGCTGAGGTCGCGCTGCGCCTGCAGGAGCAGGGCCACCTGCCGGTCGAGGCGCGACTGGCCAGCGAAGGCGGTGGCGAACCGGCGTGGCGCTCGCTGTTCAAGCCCAAACCGTTCGCCGGCCAGCGCCTGGTGCAGTTCACCCAGCAACTGGCGACGCTGCTCGGTGCCGGCCAGCCGCTGGATCGCGCATTGTCGATCCTGCTGGAACTGCCGGAGGACGCGGCCGCCAAGCGCACCATCTCCGAAGTGCGCGACGCGGTGCGCAGCGGCATCCCGCTGTCGACGGCACTGGATCGCCAGCACGGTACCTTCCCGTCGCTGTACGTGAACATGGTGCGCGCGGGAGAGGCCGGTGGCAGCCTGGAGGAAACGCTGCAGCGCCTGGCCGATTACCTCGAGCGCACGCGCCTGCTGCGTGGCCGGGTCATCAACGCGCTGATCTACCCGGCGATCCTGCTGGTGGTGGTCTGCGGCGCGCTGATGTTCCTGCTGGGTTACGTGGTGCCGGAGTTCGCGTCGATGTACGACAGCCTCGACGCCGAACTGTCGTGGTTCACGCAACTGGTGCTCGGCGTGGGCCTGCTGGTGCGCGACTGGTGGATCGTGCTGCTGGTGATCCCCGTGCTTGCGCTGTGGTGGCTCGAGCGCAGCCTGCGTCGCCCCGCCTTCCGCGCCGGGTTCGATGAATGGCTGCTGCAGCGCAAGCTGGCCGGTTCGCTGGTGGCGAAGATCGAGACCGCCCGCCTGGCGCGCACGCTCGGTACCCTGCTGAAGAACGGGGTGCCGCTGATCGCGGCACTGGGCATCGGCAAGGCGGTGCTGGGGAACCGCGCGCTCGCTGCCGATGTCGAAGCCGCGGCGACCGATGTGAAGAACGGTGTCGGCCTGTCCACGGCGCTGGCCAGGGGCAAGCGCTTCCCGCGCCTGGCGCTGCAGATGGTGCAGGTGGGCGAGGAGTCAGGTGCACTCGATACCATGCTGCTCAAGACCGCGGATACGTTCGACCAGGAGACCGCGCAGGCGCTGGACCGCTTGATGGCGGCGCTGGTGCCGGTGGTGACGGTGGTGCTGGCGGCCATCGTCGGCGTGGTGATCCTGGCGGTGCTGATCCCGATCTATGGGTTGACGAATACGATCTAGTCCTGATGAACACGCGCAGCTTGCCGCCTTGGCCGCATTGATCGGACGGGCGGAGAGGACAAGCGCCAAGAGGAGAAATGCCAGATGGGTAGTGCGAGGTACCAGAAGAGAAAGGGCGCGCGGGGGATGTCTGCCGGCGGGAGGTCGGGGTTGTCCACTGGCATCAGCCGTGGCGACTGCAACATTCCATTAGCTGCGTCGCGTAGCGCGCAGCAGTTTGAAGGACGCGTGCACAAGCCGTTCCCTGGCGCCCCGCTTGGGCACGGCATCGGCATGCACCAGGCGTCCCGCCTCAAGCAGGCCGGTTTCAGCCTGCTGGAAATCATCATCGTCACCGTGCTGATCGGTGCCCTCGTCGCGTTCGCCGCAAGTCAGGTGCTCAGCGGCGGTGACCGCGCCAACTACCGCATCGCCGAGGCGCAGATCCAGACGCTGGCGCAGAAGATCGACCAATACCAGATGGATACCGGCCGCCTGCCCAATGCACTGCAGGACCTGGTCGTGCAGCCGGGCGATGCCACGGGTTGGCTGGGGCCGTATGCGCGCGCCGACGACCTGGTGGACCCGTGGAAGACGCCGATCGAGTACCGGGTGCCGGGCGACGGTCGTCCTTTCGACCTGGTCAGTCTTGGCGCCGACCGCTCGCCAGGCGGGCAGAGCGTCAACGCGGACATCCGTTTCGAATAGCCGCGATGCGCAGCGTGTCGTGGAGCGGTGCGTGATCGGGATCGGGATCGGGAGCGGTTTGGCACACGCTCGCGCCCTGCGCGCTTCGCGATCTGTCTTCTGTCGTGGCCCGCGTCGTGGTGGGGCGCAGGACGAAGCCAAGGCCGGGGCATGACGCTCCAAGCGCTGCGTCGAGATGCTCACATGCGGTCATCCCCGTGCAGGCAGGGGGCCATGGATCTGCCATTCCCGGCATCAACGTCCATCGGTGCCCGGGCCTGTTTGCATTGGGGACAGGCTTTGCACATGAATGACGGGGACGATGCCGAGCCTTCTGTACGTTCGTCGCCGACGGGACACCAGCGCGGATTCACCCTCCTCGAGATGATGGTGGTGATGGTGCTGATCGCCGGCATGGCGCTGTTGGCCGCGGGCGTGATGACCGGCGGTGTCGATCGGCTGCGGCTGGATTCCAGCGCCAAGCGGGTCGCATCCGAGTTGCGCCATGCGCGGGCGCGCGCGTTGGCCACGGGTACGCCACAACAGTTCGTGATCGACCCGCGCGCGCGCACCTGGCAATCGGCCGAGGACCGTGGCGGCGAGATTCCTGCGCAGCTTGGCGTCGCGTTCACCGGTGCACGTGAACTGCAGCCTGCGGAAGGCATCGGTGCCATCGTGTTCTTCGGCGATGGCGCATCCACGGGCGGGCGTGTGCAGCTGTCTGCCGGCGCAGCCGCACGCAACATCGACGTGGCCTGGCTGACGGGCGAAGTGACGATGCGTCGCGTGGAGGCCGGACGATGACGTTGCGTATCGCGCCTGTACCGGCACGCCTGCGGTCCACGCTGACGGGCCGTCGCGGCGGTTGGCCGCGGATTGCATCGACAGGGGAATCGCAACGCGGCTATTCCCTGCTGGAAGTGATCGTCGCGTTCGGCATCCTCGCGGTGGCGTTGACCGTGCTGCTGGGTTCGCTGTCCGGCGGCATGCGCCAGGTGCGTTGGTCTGCGGATGCCGGGCGCGCGGCGCTGTTGGCGCAATCGCTGCTGGACCAGGCCGGGGTCGGCGAAGCCCTGCAGCCCGGGCACAGCAATGGCGAACTGGAAGACGGCCGCTATCGCTGGTCGATGGAGATCGAGCCGTACGTTGATGGTGCGCGACCCCCGTCGCCTGTCGTCGAGGCGAGCGGCCCGCGGTTGCTGCGGCTGCAGCTGACGATGACCTGGGGTGATGGCACGCCACGCGAGCGACTGCAGGTGTCGACGCTGCGGCTGGTGCAGCCAGGTGCGGAAGGGGGGCTGTTCTGATGCGGCGAGAGCCACCGCCCGGTTCGACGGATGCGGCCAGTTTCAGCCGTGGGCAAGGGACGGCTGTCGGGCAGTCGATGGTGGGCGGGCAGAGGTTGCCGGGGGCCGAGACCGGGCGAGTCATTGGTGTCAGCCGTTGCGACGGCCTCATTGCCGGGCAAGCGGTTGGCGCAGCGTACCGCGGCGACGGCCTCGTTGGCATGCAATCGTCCACAGGCAGGCAGCGCGGCTTCACCCTCATCGAAGTGTTGCTGGCGACCGCGGTGCTGGCGGCGGGCCTGGCGCTCGGCTTCGCCACCCTGCGCGCCGCCACCGCCAGCGTGAATCGCGCCGAGGCCATCGCACAGCAGAGCGAACGCATGCGGGCGGTCGAGGGCTTCCTGCGCCGTCGGTTGTCGTCGACGCTGCCGATTGCATTCGCCACCGAACCCGACACCGGCCGCGCCGTGCGCTTCATCGGCGAACCGCAGCGCGTGCGCTTCGTCGCCGACCTGCCGGACTACCTGGGACGCGGCGGTCCGCATTTGCACGACGTCGAACTGTTCGACGATGGCGATCCTCGGCGGCTGGCGGTGTCCTTCGCGATGGTACTGGCCGGCGAAACCATCGAGGACGGCGATGCGCGCCCACCCGAGCCGCTGGTGAGTGACGTTACGTCGATGCGCTTCCGCTACCGCGGCCTCGACGAGCAGATGCGCCCGACCGAATGGCTGGAGCGCTGGGAGTACGGCGACATCCTGCCGATGCAGGTGCAGGTGGAGATCGAGACGGCGTCCGGCGGGCACTGGCCGACGCTGGTGGTGGCGCTGCCGCAGGGCGGGGTGGCGACGATCCCGACGGTGCGGCCATGAGAACCTGTCCGCGGTCTCCAGACGACCCGCGTGGCCGCTATGCAGCCGCCCTCCGGGCTGCACCTGCCGACGCGCAAGGCCGCGTCATCGCCCGGTTGCATGTCGACATGCGCGCCCTCGCTCTTCCTTGCCCGGCACGCCAGCAAGCGCGGCGCAGGCTGTTCGGAGATCGTGAACAGGTTCCGGGCCGACGCGGCATGCGCGGTGCGGCACTGATGCTGGTGCTGTGGCTGATCGTGCTGCTCGCGGCGCTGGTGGGTGCGTTCGCGCTGTCGGCGCGCATCGAGTACATGCAGGGCCGTACCCTGCATGCCGGCGTGGCGGCGGAGCAGGTCGCGCGGGCCGGGCTGGAGTACGCGATGACACGCGTGGGCGATCCCGACCCGCGGCTGCAGTGGAGCGTCGACGGTCGGCCGCATGCCTGGCAGTTCGATGGCGCGGAGATCGAAGTGCGCATCGTCGACGAGGCCGGCAAGATCGACCTCAACGGCGCCGATGCACGGCTGCTGTCGGCGTTGCTGCGCGTGCTGGGCAGCGACCCCACCGAGGCCGATGCCATTGCCGCCGCGATCCTCGACTGGCGCGATGCCGATGACATGACCCAGCCGCAGGGCGGCGCCGAGGACCCGCAGTACGCCGCCGCGGGCCTGCCGTACGGGGCCAAGGACGCGCCGTTCGAGAGCGTGGCGGAAGTACTGCAGGTGCTGGGCATGACCCCGGCCCTGTTCGCGCGGATCGAACCGCACCTGACCGTCCACACCGGCCTGCCCATGCCCGATACGCGGTTCGCCAGCGGCCCGGTATTGCAGGCGGTTGGGGTGGATCCCGAACCTGTGCTGGCCGCGCGTGAACAGCCCGCGTCTCCGCAGGACGCGCTGTTCGTGGGCGCGGGCAGCGGCACGTATAGTATCGACAGCCATGCGCGCCTCGGCGATGGCCGCCAGGCGGTGTTGCGTGCGGTCGTCCGCACCGGGGCCAGCGGGCTGCCGGGCGCGGCGTACACGATCTTGCGATGGGAGGAGGGCGCCAGGCCCCGATGATGGCTGCAGTGGATCCAGCACAACCCCAAGCGCAGGGGCTCAGCGGACGATGGCGTCGGATCGACGCCGGGCTGCGCCCGCGCCTGTCCGGATTCTGGCACTGGTGGACGGGCGCGCTTGCGGCTTGGCTGCCGGCCCGCGTGCGCGACCTGCTTGGCTGGATTCCGCAGCGCCTGCTGTTCCGGCGCGTCGACACCCAAGTAACACTGTCGATGCTGCGTGGTGGCGGGGTGCGGAGCACGGCGGCCTTGCCGCTGGCCGACTTGCACGCGAGCGTCGCCGATCCGCTCGCCGGATTGTTGGCGCAACGGCACGCTGATGTCCCGCGCTGGCTGGTGTTGCCTGCGGCCATGGTGCTGCGCCGCTCGCTGACCTTGCCGGCCGCCGCGGCCGACCGCCTGCGCGACGTGCTGGCGTTCGAGATCGATCGCCAGACCCCGTTCACCGCCGCCGACGTGCACCACGATGCGCGGCTGCTGGCCCGTCGCGGCGATGGCCAGCTCGACGTCGAGCTGGTGGTGGTGCCGAAAGCGGCCGTCAACGCGGAACTGGATGTTCTGGGCCCAATCGCGGCCACATTGGCCGGCGTGGACGTCGACGATGGCCGCGGCGGCACGCTGGGCGTGAACCTGCTGCCAACCGCACGCCAGTTGCGGCGTGAAGACCCGTGGCGCAAGTGGAACCTCGTGTTCGCTGCGGTAGCCGTGCTGGCACTGGCCGCCGGGCTGTGGCAGATGCTGGACAACCGCCGCACCGCGGCGGACCTGTTCGCGCAGCAGGTGGATGAACAGGTGCGCCAGGCCCGCGGCGCGGCCGTCGAGCAGCGCCGCCTGCTGAACCTGGTGGAAGGCACGCGCTTCCTGCAGGACACCCGTGCCGGCCTGCCGACCACGGTGGAGGTGGTCGATGAACTGGCGCGCCGCCTCCCGGACAACACGTATCTCGAGAAGCTGTCGATCGAAGGCGACCGGATCCTGCTGATCGGCCTCAGTGGCGAAGCTTCCTCCCTCGTGCAGCAGCTCGAAGGCTCCGCACTGTGGCGCAACGCTGCGCTGGCCGGGGCCCTGCAGCCGGATCCGCGGACGCGACGCGACCGGTTCACCTTGACGGCCCAACGGGTCGTGCGCGGTGCCGACAGTCCAGGTGCCCCGGACAATGCAGGGGTCGCGAATGCACGCTGAGCCCTCCCGCCGCGACCGCTGGCTGGCGCTCGCCATCCTGGGCGGCGTGCTGGCGCTGGCCTACCTGCTGCTGGTGCATCCGTGGTGGACCGCACCGATGCTGCGTATCAACGCCGAGATCGACACGCTCCAGCAGCGCGACCTGCGCGCGCGCATGGAGCTGCAACAGGCGCCTGCCGTGCAGCAGCGGCTGGAGGACGTGCGCGCGCAGACCGCCAACGTGCCCGGCTTCATGGCCGAGGCGAACGTACAGCTCGCCACCTCCGCGCTGGTGCAGCGCCTGGAGACCGTGGTGGCCGAGGCCAGCCCGGGCAATCGCAGCTGCGCCATCACCAACCGTTCGCCACTGGCCGACGCCGGGCGCGAACGCTTCCCGCGCGCCGCGGTGCAGGTGCGCCTGAACTGCGGCAACCCGGAGCTGGTGGCCGTGCTGCATGCGCTGGAGCAGGGCACGCCGCGGCTCTTCGTCGACAATCTCAACATCCTCGCCCAGCGGTTCCAGTTCACCGGCAACCAGACCAGTGGTGGTGGGCTGGACGTGAGCTTCGACCTGTACGGCTATCTGCAGCCGCTGCCGGGAGGCACCGATGCGGATCGCTGAGGCCGCCCCGCGCACCTGGTTGCTGGCCACGCTGGCCGGCTGGGCGCTTTGCCTGTGGCTGCTGGCGCTGTTCGGCATGGCCGGTAGCATCGACCGCCTCGACGAGGACGCCAGCCTGCTGCGTCCGCTACCGGGTGCGTTCGAGCCGCTGCCCGAGCGTCTGGGTGCGCTGCAGCAGTACGCCGAACCGGCTTCGCGCCCGCTGTTCACCGACGATCGCCGGCCACAGCCGTTCCTGATCGACCCGATGGCCGAGGCCGGCGATGGCGGCGGTGCCTTCGACTTCGTGCTGACCAGTGTGTTGCGCACCCCGTCGCTGGAGATGGTGATCCTGCAGCCCACCGACGGCGGCCGCTCGATCGGCGTCAAGGTCGGGGACGCCGTCGACGGGCTGTCGAACTGGTCGCTGGCGTCGATCAGCTCGCGGACTGCCGTCTTCAACGGCCCGGATGGCGAAATGACGCTGGAACTGCGGCAGTTCGATGGCGTGGGCGGCGAGCCGCCGACCCGGATGTCGGTCGGCGCGAGTCCTGACCCTGGAACGGCGGGCGTTCGGTCTGCCATGTCCGTGCCGCCCGCTTCGGCCAATGCCGGCCCCAATGCATCCGCCGCCGCATCGTCGGCGCCCACGCCTGCCGTGACCGATGCCAACGGGATGCCGGTGCCGCAGGTGACCGAGGGCGTCGCCCCCGAGACCACGCCTGCCGCCCGCACTTCCCCTGACCAGGTGGAAGCCATCCGCAGGCGGATCGAAGAACGCCGCGCCCGCCTGCGCGAACAGGCCCAGCAGAACAACCAGACACCGTAGACTCGTGCCGATGATGCCCAACCCGTCCCTCAAGCCCGCACTGGTGACCGCGCTGGTCCTGTTGCTGGCGGCCTGCGCCACCATGCCCCCGCCCAATGTCCACCGCGAGGGGGTGCACGCGCCGCCCCGGGCGGCGCAGGGCGACGGCATCCAGGCCGAGCCACTCGACGTGGACGAGGGGCCGCGCGCGCAGATCCGGCGCGGCACCGGCCAGGTCATCAATCGCAGCGCGGCGTCGGCGCCGCCGCCCAACCTGGGCGGCACCACCGGCCAGGCCGAGTTCAACTTCGAGGGCGAATCGGTCCACGCCGTGGTCAAGGCCATCCTGGGCGACATGCTGGGCCAGAACTACATCATCGCGCCGGGCGTGCAGGGCACGGTGACCTACGTCACCGCCAAGCCGGTCAGCCCGGCCGAGGCATTGAGCGTGCTGGAGATGGTGTTGGGCTGGAACAACGCCCGCCTGCTTTACTCCGATGGCCGCTACAACATCGTGCCTGCCGAGACCGCGATGGCCACCGGCACCGTCGCACCGCGCACCGGTGCCGCCACCGGCGCGCGCGGCTTCGAATCGCGCGTGGTGCCGCTGCGCTACATCTCCGCGACCGAGATGGAGAAGATCCTCAAGCCCTACGCGCGTCCGAACTCGATCGTGCACGTGGACAACGGCCGCAACGTCATCACCATTTCCGGTTCGCGCGCGGAACTGGAAAATTACCTGCGCACGATCGAGATCTTCGACGTGGACTGGCTGTCGGGCATGTCGGTGGGCGTATTCCCCCTGCAGTCGGGGCGTGCCGCGAAGGTCGTGTCGGATCTGGAAAAGGTGTTCGGTGCGCAAGCCGAGTCCCCGGTCTCGGGCATGTTCCGCTTCATGCCGCTGGAAGGTGCGAACGCGGTGATGGTCATCACCCCGCAGCCCGATTACCTCGACGAGATCGAACAGTGGCTGGAGCGCATCGACAGTGCCGGTCAGGAAGCGCGGCTGTATTCGTACGAGCTGAAGTACATCAAGGCGCGCGACCTGGCCGATCGCCTGTCGGAAGTCTTCGGAGGCGGCGGCGGGCGCAGTAGTGGCGGCGGCGCGTCGCTGATGCCGGGACTGACCTCGGGCACCATCAGCGATGGTGGCATGGGGGGCGGACGCATGGACGATGGCATGTCGTCGCAGGGCGGCCTGTCCGGTGGCGGCCTGGGTGGCAACAGCGGCGGCCTGGGCGGCGGCGCGCTGTCGCTCGACCAGTCCCAGGGCGGCGGCGGCAGCGTGATGCTGGAGATCGACGGCACCCGCGTCGGCGTGTCCGCGGTCGAAGAGACCAATTCGCTGCTGGTGCGCACCAGCCCGGGCGCGTGGCGCTCGATGCGCGATGTCATCGAGCGCCTCGACGTGATGCCCATGCAGGTGCACATCGAGGCGCAGGTGGCGCAGGTGCAGTTGAGCGGCGAACTGGAGTACGGCGTGCAATGGTTCATCGAGAACCATGGCACCCAGGGCGCCAACTTGCCGTCGACGCTCGACCGCAACGTCAACCCGTTGATCCCCGGTAACTGGAGCACGTTCGGCGGCAGCGTCAGCGCCGCAGGGATGGCATGGACGCTGTTCAAGAACGATGCCGCCGCCATCATCCGCGCGCTCGACAGCGTGACCGATGTGCGTTTGCTGCAGACGCCCTCTGTGTTCGTGCGCAACAACATCGAGGCCCAGTTCATCGTCGGCGACCGCATCCCGGTGTCCACGGTGTCGGTCAATCCGATCCTCGGCAGCGACAGCAGCCTCACCTCGGTCCAGTACATCGAAACCGGCACCATCCTCAAGGTGCGCCCGCGCGTGACCCGCGACGGCACGGTGTTCCTCGAGATCGTGCAGGAGATCAGCGCGCCGGTCGGCAATGCCGATGCCAACGGCAACTTCCGCATCAGCCAGCGCCAACTCAAGACTGAAGCGATCGCGCAGGATGGCGACACGATCATGCTGGCCGGCCTGATCAACGATGGCGTGGAGCGGGGCAGCAACGGTATCCCGGGCCTCAGCCGCATCCCGGTCATCGGTGGCCTGTTCGGCACCCAGGGATCGCGTACGGAGCGTAACGAAACCATCATCCTGATCACCGCGCGCATCGTTCGCAACACGCAGGAAGCGCGCGACCTCACCGATGAGTACGGCCGCCGCTTCCGCGCGTTGGAACCCCTTTACCCGACACGCAACTGAACATGGCGGACGGGGGCCGTCGCCATGCATGAGCTCCCGGTGGTGCTCTTGCCCGTGGGCGTCGACGACGACGCCCTCGATGCGTGCCTCGCCGCGCTGGATGCCGGCACGCCCGCAGGCACCCGCATCTGGCTGGCCGACGATGCGCAGGCCGGGCCGCGTGGCCTGGCGATCATCGAACGCTGGCTTGCCAACACCCGGCTGCAGGCGGACTACACGCGCCGGCAGCGCCCGATCGGCGAGGTCGCGCACCTCGACGAGGCACTTGCAGCCTGTGGCACGGCCGACGTGCTGGTACTGGCGCCCGATGCGGTACCCGCGACGGGCTGGGCCAACCAGCTGGCGTCGTGCTTCGCGCGCGACGCGGCCATCGCCACCGCGACACCGTGGTGCAACGCCGGTGAGTCGGCGTCGTGGCCGCGCATCGGCGAAGTGGATGCCATGCCGGGCGAACTGGGTGGACTGGCACGCGCCTGCGCGGCCATGCCGCCGCAGCATCCGGAACTGCCGGCGGCCGTGGCGCACGCGGTACTGCTGCGGGGCACGGCGCGTGCAAAGGCGGGCGGACTGGATGTCTCCAGCTACGCTTCTTGGTATGCGGCATTGATCGACCTGTCGATGCGCTTTTCCGGCCTTGGCTGGCGCAACGCCTTGTGCGAAACGGCCTTCGTCGCGCGGGGCGGCGAGGGTGGTCCCTACGATGGCGACATGGAGGCCCTGGCTGCGCGCTGGCCGGCCTGGCACGCGCGGTTGGCCACATTCCTGATGCGCGATCCGTTGCGGCTGCAGCGCGAACGCCTCGCCGCGCTGCTGGCCGATGCCGATGCGCCTGCGCGCCAGCCTGACCTGTTCGCGCCGCGCGACGGCGGGATGGCAATCGACGAATCGCTCGTGGACGGGGACGACGCCTCGTGACCGGCATCCAAACGGATGGCATCTGCGCCGTGGTCGTCACCCACGAAAGCGCGTCGACCATCGACGACTGCCTGCAGCGGCTGCGTGGCGCCGAGGGCATCGTGCAGATCCGCGTGGTCGACAACGGCTCGTGCGATGCCACCCTCGCCATCGTCCAGCGGCACGCATCGCTGGACCCGCGGCTGCACTTCATCGGCAATCCGGACAATCCGGGCTTCGCCGTGGCCTGCAACCAGGGTGCGCGCGATGGCGACGCGGCGTGGATCGCATTCGTCAATCCCGATTGCTTGCTGGAAGCCGATGCGCTGCGCAGGTTGTCGGCGCACGCGGCCGGAGCAGGAAGGGACGTGGTGCTCGGCGCCGACCTTGTCGACGAAGCCGGCACGCGCGACGCCGCCGCCCGCCGCCGAGACCCCGACTTCGCGGCGATGCTGCGATCGCGTGCCGCGCGCGACCTGTCGATTGCAGTGGACGATGCGCAAGCCCTGCAGCCGGTGCAGGCGATCTCGGGTGCGGTCATGCTGGTGCCTCGGCGCCTGTTCGAACGCATCGGCGGGTTCGATGAGGCCTACCGCCTCCACGCCGAGGATCTCGACCTGTGCCGGCGTGCGCGCGACGCCGGGGCCCGGCTGTTCGTCGCCAACGACGTGCAGGTAGTGCATGTGCGCGGCGTGTCCAGTCGCGCCAGGCCGGTATTCGTGGAATGGCACAAGCACCGCGGCCTGTGGCGCTACTTCCGCAAGTTCGAGTCCGCACGGCGCCCGCCGCACGTCCGCGCGGCGGTGTTCGCGATGATCTGGCTGCGGTTCCCGGTCGTGGCGCTGCGCGCGGCGATCCACGCTGCGTGAGCGACTTGCGCGCCGCTAGTTGCGATAGCGGTTGATCTCGTCGCGTAGCGACCTGGCGGCGTTCGCGGCGGCATCTGCGTAATCCGCATCCATCGATGCGTACAGGATGCCGCGCGAGGAATTGACCATCAGCCCGGTACCGTCGGCGGTGCGGCCGTTGCGCACCACGGCCTCCACGTCGCCGCCTTGCGCGCCGACGCCGGGGATCAGCAGCGGCATGTCGCCGATGATCGCGCGGATGACCTTCAGCTCTTCCGGGAAAGTCGCGCCCACCACCAGCGCGCAATTGCCGTCGACGTTCCATTCCTCCGCGATCGTGCGCGCGATGTGCTGGTACAGCGGCGCGCCATCGACCGGGAGTTCCTGGAAGTCGCGCGCGCCCGGGTTCGAGGTGTGGCACAGGAAGATGCAGCCGCGGTCGTTGCGCTGCAGGAACGGCGCGGCCGAATCGTGGCCCATGTAGGGGTTGAGGGTGACGGCATCCGCGCCGAAGCGGTCGAAGGCTTCCACGGCGTACTGCCCGGCCGTGCTGCCGATGTCGCCACGCTTGGCGTCGAGGATGACGGGTACGTCCGGATGCGTGGCGTTGAGGTGCGCGATCAGCCGCTGCAATGCCGCCTCGCCGCCGTTGTGCGCGGCGAAGTAGGCGATCTGCGGCTTGAACGCGCAGGCGTACTCCGCGGTGGCATCCGCGATGTCGCGGCAGAACGCGAACAGCGCATCCTCGTCGGCGACGAAGGCGTCCGGGAACTTCGCCGGATCGGGGTCGAGTCCGACACATAGCAGGGTATCGGCCTGTTGCCAGCGGTCGCGGAGCTTCTGCATGAACGACGACGGCATCCCCGGCTCCTCAGGTGACGATGATCGGCGCGCCGTGGGTGACGACGACCGTGTGCTCGAACTGCGCGCCGACGCCTTTCGGGCAGGCCAGTGACCAGCCGTCATCGAGGGCGTGGGTGCGCGTGGCATGCGTGGCGAGGAACGGTTCGACGGTGATCACCATGCCGTCGTGCAGGCGGCGGGTGTCGCGGCGGTCGTAATAGCCGGGAATGGATCCGGGCGCTTCGTGCAGCGCGCGACCCACGCCATGACTCTGCAGATCGCGGATCACGCGGAAGCCGCGGCGGGCGGCGACGGCCTCGACGGTGCGGCCGATGCCGTTGAGCAGCTCGCCTGCGCGCAGCTGGGCGATGGCCGCGTCCCGCGCTTCGCGGGTGGCGTCGAGCAGCCGTTGCTGCGCGGTATTCGGGGTGCCAACGACGAAGCTGGCGCCAGTATCTGCGAAATAGCCGTCGAGTTCCGCCGAGACGTCGATGTTCACCAGGTCACCGTCGCGCAACACGGTGTCGTCCGGAATGCCGTGCGCCACCACCCGGTTGACGCTGATGCAGGTCGCACCGGGGAAACCGTACGTCAGCTGCGGCGCGGAACGCGCCCCGGCCTCGCGCATCGCCTTAGCGCCCAGTGCGTCGAGATCCCGCGTGCGCACGCCGTCCGATGCAGCCTCGCGCATCGTCGACAGGATCGACGCCACCAGTGCCCCGGCCCGGCGCAGGCCTTCGAGTTCGTGTGCGTGCTCGATGGTCATGGTGTGGTCTCCGGGGGCTACTGGTGGATGACCAGCCATACGGCTGTCGTAAAAGCACTTCCCGCCTGAGCAGGGATGACGCAATGGCAGCAACGCTTCGCGCAGGTGGCGACCAGGGCAGGCAGTGCCTGCCTTACTTCAACGCCTTGAACCGCAGGCGCTTCGGACCGGCATCGTCGCCCATGCGGCGCTTCTTGTCTTCCTCGTACTCGCGGTAGTTGCCCTGGAAGAACTCCACGTGGCTGTCGCCCTCGAAGGCGAGGATATGGGTCGCGATGCGGTCCAGGAACCAGCGGTCGTGCGAGATCACGAAAGCGTTGCCGGGGAACTCCAGCAGCGCGTCTTCCAGCGCGCGCAGGGTTTCGATGTCCAGATCGTTCGACGGTTCGTCGAGCAGCAGCACGTTGCCGCCCTGCAGCAGCGTCTTGGCCAGGTGCAGGCGGCCGCGTTCACCGCCCGACAGCGTGCCGACCATCTTCTGCTGGTCCTGGCCCTTGAAGTTGAAGCGGCCGATGTAGGCGCGCGACTGGATCTCGACGCCGTTGATGTTGAGGATGTCGGCGCCGCCCGACACTTCCTGGAAGACGTTGTGGTTGCCTTCGAGCTTCTCGCGGCTCTGGTCGACATAGGCGATCTTCACCGTCGGGCCCATTTCGATGCTGCCCGAATCGGGCTTCTCCTGCCCGGTGATCATCTTGAACAGGGTCGACTTGCCGGCGCCGTTGGGGCCGATGATGCCGACGATCGCGCCATTGGGCACCACGAAGCTCAGGTCGTCGATCAGCAGGCGGTCGCCGAAACGCTTGGAGACGTTCTTGAACTCCACCACGCGTGCGCCCAGGCGCTCGCCCGGCGGGATGAAGATCTCGTTGGTCTCCTGGCGCTTCTGGTAATCGACGGCCTGCAGCTCTTCCATGCGCGCAAGACGCGCCTTGCCCTTGGAGCGCCCGCCCTTGGCATTCTGCCGCGACCATTCCAGTTCCTTCTGGATCGCCTTCTGGCGCGCCTTCTCCTGGTTGTCTTCCTGCTTGAGGCGGTTGTCCTTCTGGATCAGCCACTCGGTGTAGTTGCCCTTCCACGGGATGCCGCGGCCGCGGTCGAGTTCGAGGATCCACTCGGCGGCGTTGTCGAGGAAGTAGCGGTCGTGGGTGACGGCCACCACGGTGCCGGTGTAGCGGGCGAGGAACTGTTCCAGCCATTCCACCGACTCGGCGTCGAGGTGGTTGGTGGGCTCGTCCAGCAACAGCATGTCCGGCTTCTGCAGCAGCAACTGGCACAGCGCGACACGACGCTTCTCGCCGCCCGACAGGTTGCCGATCTTCGCGTCCCAAGGCGGCAGGCGCAGGGCATCGGCGGCCACGTCCAGCTGGTGTTCCAGGGTGTGCGCGTCGCCGCTGGCCAGGATCGCCTCCAACCGCTGCTGTTCCGCGGCCAGCTTGTCGAAGTCGGCACCTTCCTCGGCGTAGGCCTCGTACACCTTGTCCAGCGCGGCTTGCGCCTGCAGCACTTCACCCACGCCTTCCTCGACCGCCTCGCGCACGGTCTGCTCCGGCTTGAGCAGTGGCTCCTGCGCCAGGTAGCCCACCTTGATGCCCGGCTGCGCGCGCGCCTCGCCGACGAAGTCGGTGTCCACGCCGGCCATGATCTTCAGCACCGTCGACTTGCCCGCGCCGTTCAGGCCAAGCAGGCCGATCTTGGCCCCGGGGAAGAACGAGATGGAGATGTCCTTGATGATCTGGCGCTTCGGCGGCACGACCTTGCTGACGCCGTTCATGGTGTAGATGTACTGCGAGGACATGGGGGCTCCGGTAAGCGTTGCCGTGCCCACGCGCGGGGCGCGGGCCGTGGGATGGTCGGGAATCGCGCAATTATAGCGGTTCCCCCCATCGGGCCGGTTCGGCCAGGCGTCGCCGGACTTGCGCCCCGGCAGGGTTGCCCGCAGGATCAATGACCAGTGATCCGCCACAGCGGGGTGGGGCGTGGTCCGAGCCAGCGAGAGGAGCCGAGCCATGAAGCATCCGTTGCCGAACGCAATCCTGCTGTCTTTCGTGGCGGCACTGGCCGCTGGCGGGCTTGGTGCGGGCGAGCCGCCTGCATCCGACCCGGAAGCGGATCGCGCGCAGTACCTGGAGGCCGAGGCCCGGCGCGCGGCCGTGCGCGACCACCCGGACTACGGCCGCCATGACCGGG
Source organism: Luteimonas aestuarii (assembly GCF_004357985.1). Lineage (GTDB taxonomy): Bacteria > Pseudomonadota > Gammaproteobacteria > Xanthomonadales > Xanthomonadaceae > Luteimonas > Luteimonas aestuarii. Next base: position 22,232 of record NZ_SMTF01000018.1, read on the forward strand.
CCGACCTCAATCGGAGCCGCGAAGCGGCGTGCCGTCGGCAGGCCAATGCACCGGTCGGGCATTGGCGCGCGGGCAGTCATGTCGATGTCCGTGACCGCCGGTTCCAGGAGGTGCGCAATCCGCACGCCCATGGCCTGCGCCGTCCGCCTGGCGGCGCGCGCTGGATGTGCGCCGACAGCGGCGACGTGTTGCTTGTCGTCGTTTCGAGCGGCCTGGTGTCGGATTTCATTCCGTACGAATAGGCGACGGTGTCGCGTCGCGTGACGCGACCTGTTCATTCAGCTTGCGGCGCGCGGACTCGCGCTTTCGGCGTGCGTGAGCACGGACAAGCGCGCTGCTGAGCAAACATTAAACACGAGCCACCAATTGCAGGCTGCAAACGGTTGCAGGTCGCTGCGATTCAGGCTTGCCATCCGATAGTCGGTGGTACGGATTCCGGTGTGCGGAAGACGTCCAGAACTTCGGAGGACAGCATGAACAGTTCGCTCAAATGGGGGGCCGCCCTGGCATTGGCATTCGCGACCCTCGGCACCGCACTGCCGGCCGAGGCGCGCGATGATCGGGGCCGCCACGGCTCCAGCCATCGCGACCATGACCGCCATGATCGCAGGCACGACCGTCGCGACTACCGCCAGGACCGTCGCCATGACCGTCGCAATGCCCGCTACGACCATCGCCAGGACCGTCTCCGCGACTACGCGCATTCGCGCCATTACAGCCCGCCGGTGCGCGTCGTCCACCACCGTGCGCCGGTCCGCCACGTCTACCATCCCGCGCCGCGCCGCCATGTCGGTCCGCCGCCGTGGGCGCGTGGTGGCTACGTCCACCACTACAACCGGCCGGTGTACGTGGTGCACGACTATCGTGGCTACGGCCTGCGCCACCCGCCGCGGGGCCATCGCTGGGTCCGCGACGACCTGGGCCACTACCTGCTGGTGGGCATCGCCACCGGGGTGATCGTGGACCTGATCCTGCGCGGCTGATCCAGCGCGGGCACCAGTGGCAAGGCGAGGCGCGTCCCACGGGGCGCGCCTCGTGCGTTCCGGGCCTCCGACAGCGGCTGCCGGGCCCTGCCGCGCTACAATCCCGGTTCCCCTGCGCCCCCACGGAGAGCCGATGTTCCCGCGCGATTCCCGCATCGAAGCCTACGATCCCGAACTGGCCCAGGCCATCGCCAACGAGGTGCGTCGGCAGGAGGACCACGTCGAGCTGATCGCCAGCGAGAACTACGCCAGCCCGCGGGTCATGGAAGCGCAGGGCAGCCAGCTGACCAACAAATATGCCGAAGGCTATCCGGGCAAGCGCTACTACGGCGGCTGCGAGTACGTCGACGTCGCCGAGCAACTGGCCATCGACCGGTTGAAGCAACTGTTCGGCGCGGACTACGCCAACGTGCAGCCGCACTCCGGCTCGCAGGCCAACCAGGCGGTGTATTTCGCGCTGCTGCAGCCGGGCGACACCATCCTCGGCATGTCGCTGGCCCACGGCGGCCACCTGACCCACGGCGCCAGGGTCAACGCCTCGGGCAAGCTGTTCAACGCCGTGCAGTACGGCGTGAACGACGACGGCCTGATCGATTACGACGAAGTCGAGAAGCTGGCGCTGGAACACAAGCCGAAGATGGTCGTCGCCGGTTTTTCCGCGTACTCGCAGAAGATCGACTGGGCGCGGTTCCGTGCCATCGCCGACAAGGTGGGTGCCTACCTGTTCGTGGACATGGCGCACGTCGCCGGCCTGATCGCCGCGGGCGTGTATCCGAACCCCGTGCCGCATGCGCACGTGGTCACCTCGACTACGCACAAGACGCTGCGCGGGCCTCGCGGCGGGATCATCGTGTCCAGCGAGCAGGGCGCCGGCGAAGCCTTCGCCGAGATCACCAAGAAGTTGCAGAGCATCGTGTTCCCGGGCATCCAGGGCGGGCCGCTGATGCACGTCATCGCTGCCAAGGCCGTAGCCTTCAAGGAAGCGCTGGAGCCGGAATTCAAGGCGTACCAGCAGCAGGTGGTGAAGAACGCGCAGGCGATGGCGAAGGTCGTCATCGAGCGCGGCTACCGCATCGTCTCCGGTGGTACGGAAAACCACCTGATGCTGGTCGACATGATCGGCAAGGGCATCACCGGCAAGGCCGCCGAGGAAGCGTTGGGCAAGGCGCACATCACCGTCAACAAGAACGCCGTGCCCAACGACCCACAGAAGCCGTTCGTCACCTCCGGCCTGCGCATCGGCACCCCCGCGGTGACCACGCGCGGCTACCAGGAAGCCGACTGCATCGCGCTGGCGAACTGGATGTGCGACGTGCTGGACGCGCCGGAAGACGAGGCGGTGCTGGCGCGCGTGCGCGAAGCGGTGACGCAGCAATGCAAGCAATTCCCTGTTTACGGGTAGGGCGGAACGTGTTCCGCCGCGCCGTTGACGCTACGGAGATGGCGGGTTAAAACCCGCCCGACGCCATGCATTGCCCCTTCTGCCAGCACCAGGACACCAAGGTCATCGACTCGCGCGCGTCGGAAGACGGCGCGACGATCCGCCGTCGTCGCGAGTGCGAGGCCTGCGGCGAGCGCTTCAGCACGCTTGAAACCATCGAACTGAAATTGCCGGTGATCATCAAGGGCGACGGCCGGCGGGAGCCGTTCGACGCCAAGAAGCTGCGCATCAGCCTGGACCGCGCGCTGCACAAGCGGCCGGTGTCCGAAGAGCAGATCGAGGCCGCGGTGCGCGCCGTGGTGCACCAGCTGCGCATGACCACCGAGCGCGAGCTGCCGTCGCGCCGCGTCGGCGAATTCGTGATCGCCGAACTGCGCAAGCTGGACCACGTGGGCTTCGTGCGCTTCGCCTCGGTCTATCGTTCGTTCGAGGACATCACCGATTTCCGCGAAGAGCTCGACCGCCTGGAACGCGACCTGCCGGGCGAGGCGCAGTTGCCGCTGCTGTCCGGCGACGTGGTGCCGTTCGACAAGGGCGCGGGCAAGGGGCGGAAGCGCTGAGCGTCATCGTCCCGTCGACGGGCGTGGCTAGAATCGGCCGATGACCGACTTCACCGCCACCGACCACGCCATGATGGCCCGCGCACTACGCCTAGCCGAGCGCGGCGCCTACACCACCAAGCCCAATCCGATGGTTGGTTGCGTGATCGCCCGCGGCGAAGAAGTGGTGGGCGAGGGCTGGCACCAGCGCCAGGGCGGTCCGCATGCGGAAGTGTTCGCGTTGCAGGCCGCGGGCGCGCGTGCCAAGGGCGCCACCGCCTATGTCACGCTGGAGCCCTGCGCGCACACCGGGCGCACCGGCCCCTGCGCGGACGCACTGGTCGCGGCGGGCGTGTCTCGCGTGGTGGCGGCGATGCGCGACCCGTTCCCGCAGGTGGATGGCGCCGGTTTCGAACGCCTGCGCGATGCCGGTATCGACGTGGCGAGTGGGCTGATGGAAGCGCAGGCGCGGGCGCTCAACGTCGGCTTCCTGTCGCGCATCGAGCGCGGCCGCCCATGGGTGCGGGTGAAGCTGGCCTGCAGCCTCGACGGACGCACGGCGATGGCCAATGGCGATTCGAAGTGGATCACCGGCGAGGCCGCGCGCGCCGACGTGATGCGCTGGCGCGCGCGTGCGGGCGCCATCCTCACCGGCGCAGGCACCGTGCTGGCCGACGACCCCTCGTTGACCGTGCGCCTGGGCGACGACACGCCGTTCGTGCCGCCCCTGCGCGTGGTGCTCGACCCTGGCCTCGCCACCATCGCGCGCGGCAAGGTGCGCGAAGGCGATGCCCCCACGCTGTACCTGCATGCGCCGGACATCAAGCCGCCACGCGAACTGGCCGCCGAGCGTGCGGCCGTGCCGGTGCAGGGCGCCGTGGCCGACCTGCACGCCGTGCTGGCCCTGCTGGCGCAGCGCGAGATTGGCGAACTGCATGTCGAGGCGGGCGCAACGCTGGCCGGCGCACTGCTCAAGGCCGGCCTGGTGGATGAATTGCTGCTCTACGTCGCACCCGTGGTGATGGGCGAGCGTGCGCGTCCGCTGTTCGATGGGCTGGGGTTTGCGGACATGGCGCAGCGGCTGCGGATGAGCATCGTCGATAGCCGGCACGTCGGCGGCGACCTCCGCCTCCGGCTGCGACCCGCGCAGGACTGAGCAGGCCCCGCGTGGCATTCCACGACCATTTTTCCGCGGTGGCTGCGGCGTACGCGCGGGCGCGGCCAACCTATCCGCAGGCGTTGTTCGCGTGGCTCGCGGGCATTGCGCCATCGACCACGCAGGCGTGGGACGCGGGCTGTGGCAGCGGACAGGCGAGTCGCGGCCTGGCGGCGCATTTCCGGCAGGTGTACGCCACCGACCCGAGCGCAGGGCAGGTGGCGCAGGCCAGCGCCCCGGCCAACGTCACGTTCGCGGTCGAGCCCGGCGAGCGCTGCGGCCTGCCCGATGCCAGTATCGATGCCGCCTGCGTTGCGCAGGCATTGCACTGGTTCGACCGCGACGCGTACTACGCCGAATGCGACCGCGTGTTGAAGCCGCGCGGAGTGCTGGTGGCGTGGGGCTACCAGGACATCGAAGTGCCCGATGCACTGCGCGATGCCGTGGCCGCGTTCGCGGCCGACATCCGTCCGTACTGGCCCGCGGAGCGTGCGCTGGTGGACGCCGCCTATGCCGGATTCGCGTGGCCGTTTCCCGCCATCGAGGCGCCTGCGATGGCGATCGAAGCCGATTGGCCGCTGCCTCGGCTGCTGGCGTATTTTTCCAGCTACTCCGCGACCCATCGCTACCGCGAGGCGACCGGCATCGATCCGGTCGCGCAGCATGCCCAGGCCGTCGCCACGGCCTGGGGCAATGCCGCCGCCCGGCGAGTGCGCTGGCCGATGTTCGTGCACGCGCGGCGCAAGCCATGACCGTGCGCTGGGGCATCCTCGGCTGCGGCGCCGTCACCGAAGCCAAGAGCGGCCCGGCGTTCGCGAAGGTGCCGGGCTCGGCGCTGGTCGCGGTGATGCGGCGCGATGCCGCGCTGGCCGAGGACTACGCACGCCGCCACGGCGTGCCACGTTGGCATGCCGATGCGCAGGCGCTGATCGACGATCCCGGCGTGGACGCGGTGTACGTGGCCACGCCACCGTCCACGCATTGCCAGTACGCGTTGATGGCGATGGCGGCGGGCAAGCCGGTGTACGTGGAAAAGCCGATGGCGATGGACGCGGCCGAATGCGACGCCATGTTGCGTGCCAGTCGCGAACACGGCGTGCCGCTGTTCGTGGCGTATTACCGCCGCGCGCTGCCGCGCTTCCTGCTGATCCGCGACCTGCTTGCTGACGGGGCCATCGGCACGCCGCGCAGCGTCGGCGTGCACTACACACGGGAACTGCAACCGATCTATTGCGATCCGCGCAACTTGTCGTGGCGGGTGCGACCGGAAGTGTCGGGTGGCGGATTGTTCGTGGACCTTGGCAGCCACACGCTCGACATCCTCGACTTCCTGCTTGGCCCGCTGCGCAACGTCACGGGCGAGGCGAGCAACCGTGCCGGCGCCTATCCCGCGGAGGACACCGTGTCGATGGCCTTTACCTGCGGCGACGGCATCCGCGGCACCGGCGAATGGGACTTCAATGCCACCGGACATCGCGATGAGATCGAGATCGTCGGCGATCGCGGGCGGCTGCGCTTCGCGACCTTCGGCGACGGCTCGATCGTGCACGAGGCGGATAGCGGACGGCACGAACACCGCGTCGCCAATCCCGCGCACATCCAGCAGCCGCTGATCGAGAGCATCGTCCGCCAGCTGAACGGCGAAGGGCGCTGCCCTTCCATGGGCGACACCGCGGCACGCACCACGCGGGTGATCGATGCGGTGCTCGGCGATTATCGTGCAGGCCTGCGGGACGCTGCATCCGGCGGGCCGGGCGGCGGCATCGTGTAAAATCACCGCTGTCGGGCCTTGGCCCGATACCACCACGAAACGTCTTCAGGGCGGGGTGCGATTCCCCACCGGCGGTAGGCGGACCGTCCACGGGGATGGGTCCGCGAGCCCGCGAGCGCTTCCGTTGCCGCCTGCGGCCCGGAAGGTCAGCAGACCCGGTCGAATGCCGGGGCCGACGGTCGGAAGCGAAGGCTTCCGGAAAGTCCGGATGGAAGAAGACGCGCCGCGCGGCCCTGTCGCGCGTCCGCCTGCCCTGCGGGCGTTTCTCGTCGTCCGCACGGGAAACGCAACTATGTTCACAGGCATCATCGAAGGCGTCGGCGCACTGGCTTCCCGCGAACTGCGCGAGGGCGACGCACGCCTGCGCATCGCCACCGGCACGCTGCCATTCACCGAGGTGGCGTTGGGCGAGAGCATCGCGGTCAACGGCGTGTGCCTGACCGTGGTGGCTTTCGACGCCGCGCATTTCGAGGCCGATGCCTCCACCGAAACGCTGGCGCTGACCACGCTGGGCGCCTTGCCGGTTGGCCGCGCCGTGAACCTCGAACGCGCGATGCGCCCCAACGACCGGCTGGGTGGCCACCTGGTCAGCGGCCATGTCGACGGCGTCGGCGTCGTGCAATCGGTGCACCACGCCGCGCGTGCGCAGCGCTGGCGGTTCTCGTTGCCCGCGGCACTGGCGAAGTACGTCGCGAAGAAGGGATCGATCTGCGTCGATGGCGTCAGCCTCACGGTGAACGAAGTCGGCGGCGAGGGCTTCGAGGTCGCACTGGTGCCGCATACGGTCGCGCACACCGCGTTCGCGCAGGTTGCAGTCGGCGATGCCGTGAACCTGGAGATCGACCTGGTGGCGCGCTACGTCGAGCGGCTGCTGGCGGCGGGAGGTACGGCATGAACTTCGCATCCGTTCCCGAGCTGCTGGAGGACATCCGCAACGGTCGGATGGTGGTCATCGTCGACGACGAGGACCGCGAGAACGAGGGCGACCTGATCATGGCCGCCGAGCTGGTCAAGCCGTCCGACATCAATTTCATGGTCACCCACGCGCGCGGCCTGGTGTGCCTGTCGCTGACCCGCGAGCGCAGCGCGCAACTGGGGCTGGCACCGATGGTCCAGCGCAACACCGCGCAGTTCCAGACCAATTTCACCGTCAGCATCGAGGCCGCCGAAGGCGTCACCACCGGCATCTCCGCCTACGACCGTGCGCACACCATCCGCACCGCGGTGCGACCGGATGCGAAGCCAAGCGACCTGTCTCAGCCCGGCCACATCTTCCCGCTGGTCGCGCAACCCGGGGGCGTGCTCAATCGCGCCGGCCATACCGAAGCGGCCAGCGACCTGGCGCTGCTGGCCGGGCTGGAGCCGGCGGGCGTGCTGGTGGAGGTGCTCAACGCCGACGGCACCATGGCGCGGCGGCCGCAGCTGGAAGCGTTCGCGCGCGAGCACGGCCTCAAGATCGGATCGATCGCGGACCTCATCGCGCACCGGTTGGCCACCGAACACACCGTCGAGCGCGTCGACGAGCGCGGCATCGACACCGAGTTCGGTCCGTTCCGGCTGGTGACGTATCGCGACCGCATCGCCCACGAGTTGCACTTCGCGCTGGTACGCGGCACGCCCGATGCCGCCACCCCGGCCCTGGTGCGGGTGCAGGTGGAGAACCCGCTGAGCGACCTGCTGCACTGGCGCCGCGACGACTTCGGCGTGGCCGCCACCGACGCCCTGCGCGCGATCGCGGCCGAAGGGCAGGGCGCGATGGTGGTGTTGTCGGCGCCGCGCGACAGCGAGGCGCTGCTGGCCCGCCTGCAGGCAACGCCCGCCGGGGCCGCCGTGGCGGTTGGTCCGTCCGGCCGCGATGCCGGGCAGTGGCGCCGCAACGGCGCCGGCGCGCAGATCCTGCACGACCTGGGCTACGGCCGACTTCGCGTACTGGGTACGCCACGTCGGCAGGTGGCGCTGGCCGGTTTCGGGTTGGAGATCGTGGAGTACCTGGGCCGGTAGGTACGCACGCCGCCGCGTCCGGACGATCATTGGACCGTGGACCGTGGACCGTGGACCGTGGACCGTGGACCGTGGACCGCGCCGCTGCCCTTGTCCCGGGCACTGTAGAATCGCCCCTTCCCCTGCAGAACCGTCCGCATGAGCCATTACGAAGGCGACCTGCGCGCCCCCGAAGGCGCGCGCTTCGCGATCATCGCCAGCCGCTGGAACCCGCGCATCACCGACGCGCTGGTGGCCGGCGCGCGCAAGGCGTTCGCCGACCACGGCGTGGCCGAGGACGCGCTGGACGTGGTGCGCGTGCCCGGCGCGTGGGAGATACCGCCCGTCGCCGCACGGTTGGCCGCGGCCCGGGGCCACAGCGCCATCGTTGCGCTGGGTTGCGTGGTGCGCGGCGATACGCGTCATTTCGAACAGGTGGCCGACGGCTGCAGCGAGGCCCTGATGGCGGTTTCGCTGGACCACGGCATCCCGGTCGCCAACGGCGTGCTGGCCGTGGACCGCCACGAGGATGCGCAGAAGCGCGCCGGTGGCAGCCACGGCAACAAGGGCGAGGAGTGCGCGTTGGTCGCGATCGAAATGGCCAACCTCCTGGAGCGCCTGCCATGAACCGCCAGCGCAGGGACGGGATCGACCCGGTCGCGCGTTCGCGCGCGCGTCGCCGCGCATTGCAGGCGGTGTATGCCATGCAGCTGTCGGGCGTGGATGCGAAGAACGCCATCGCCCAGTTCGCGCACGAGCAGGCGCGCGAGCCGGCGGACCTGGTGTATTTCGAGGACCTGGTGCGCGGCGTCGGAGGCCACCATCGCGAACTCGACGCAGCGCTGGCGCCGTTCCTCGATCGCAACGTGGAAGAAGTCGACGCCATCGAACGCGCGATGCTGCGCATCGCCGCCTACGAGCTGCTGCACCGGCTGGACGTGCCGTACCGCGTGGTCATCGACGAAGCCTTGAACACGGTCAAGCGCTTCGGTTCCGAGCACGGCCATACCTATGTCAACGGCGTGCTCGATCGTGCCGCCGCGGAGTGGCGCAGCGCCGAGGCACAGGGCGCGCGCAGGTAGCGGCGTCGCCGCGCATGGAATTCGACCTGATCGCCCGCATCCGCGCACGCGCCCCCACGCGCCACGACGTGGTGCTCGGCATCGGTGACGATGCCGCGTTGCTGCAGGTGCCGGAGGGCCGGCAGCTGGTGGTGGCGATGGACACCCTGAACAGCGGCGTGCATTTCCCCGAGGGCACCGCGCCGGTCGACATCGGCTGGAAGTCGCTCGCGGTGAACCTGTCCGACCTTGCCGCCATGGGCGCGCGACCGGCGTGGTGCACGCTGTCGCTGTCCCTGCCGGAGGCGGATGCCGCCTGGATCGATGGCTTCCTCGATGGCTTCCTGGCATTGGCGAAGGAATTCGACGTTGCGCTGGTGGGCGGCGATACCACGCGCGGGCCACTGTCAGTGTGCGTGACCGCGCACGGCCTGGTCGAGCCCGCGCGGGCATTGCGCCGCGATGGTGCACGCGTTGGCGACGATGTCTGGGTCACCGGTACGCTGGGGGACGCGGCCGCCGCGCTCGCGCTCCTGCAACGCGGCGAAGCGGTGGCAGACGCGTTGAGGGTGCGACTCGATCGCCCCGTGCCGCGCGTTGCGGCGGGGCAGGCGCTGGCGGGCATCGCGCATGCCTGCATCGACGTGTCCGATGGCTTGCTGGCGGATCTGGGGCACGTCTGCGCGGCGAGTGGCGTGGGCGCCGCGGTCCAAGTCGACCGGCTTCCCGCTTCGCCGGCCTTGTCGGACATGGGGGTCGACGACGCGTTGCGACGGCAGTGGCAGGCATCGGGTGGCGACGATTACGAGCTGTGCTTCAGCGCTGCCGCGGCGTCGCGACACCGGATCGCGCAGGCGATGTCGGACCTGCAGGTCAGCGTGCGCAGGATCGGCAGCATCGTCGTCGGCGACGGCGTCGATGTGCTGCAGGCCGATGGCGCGCGATGGCGGCCGTCGCGCCCGGGTTATCGTCACTTTTCCGACTGATGCTTGCCGGGCCGTTGCGACCGTGGCCCAGCCTGGACCAGTTTCCACATCCCGGCGCAGGCGAACAGCGGTAACCAGACCCATCGCAGTTCCGACAGCAGGGTGGCCAGCCCGCGTGCATTGAAGAAGTTGCCGGCGAAGGGCGACACCAGGATCGGCCGCCAGGGCGCGAAATGGCGATGCTCGCTCCACGGCCATGCCAAGGCCACGCCCAGCCCGCCCGACGTCATTGCGTCGAGCAGCGGATGCGACAGCGTGCAGACGAACAGCCATGCCGCGGCCTGCCAAGGCGTACTGCGCAGCCAGCGCGCTGCGCAGGCACCGGCGAGTGCGACCAGCGCGGCGAAGGCGAGCGAATGCGTCGCGCCGCGGTGGCCCCATGCCTCCGCGTAGGCAATGTCGAATGCGAAGGCCAGCATGTCCGCGTCCGGCAGGATGGCGGCGGCGACACCCGCGGCCAGCAGCGGTCGGGAGATGCGTCCTCGCTCCGACGCGAGGTACAAGGCCAGCGGAACCGCGGCGTGGGTGATGACGGTCGGCATCAAGCGTCATCCGCGCGAAACGCATCGCGCAGCCAGTGCAGCACGGGAGCGTCCGGGTCGCCGGTGGCTTCCACCACGTCGAAGCGGCACGCGGCATCGCGGAACTGCCGATGCCCGGCGAGGAAGGCCTGGGCGGCATGGACCAGCCTGCGGCGCTTGCCGGCATCGATCGAGGCCGCGCCGCCCCCGAAGCGGGCGCTGGCGCGATAGCGCACCTCCACGAAGACCAGGGTGTCGCCGTCCAGCATCACCAGGTCGAGTTCGCCACCGCGGAAGCTGGCATTCGTCGCGACGGGTCGCAGGCCTGCGGCGATCAGATGCCGGTGCGCGGCGGCTTCCACCTGCGCACCGCGTCCATGCGTCATGGCGGGCTCAGTCGCGCTGCGCCACCACCGCGCCGCCACTGAACGTCGCCCATGCGGGCTGGCGCACGACGGTGCCATCGGCCTGCAGGCCGAGTTGCCCGGTGGCGCCGTTGATGCGGGCCGTGGGGTTGCTGGCGAGGTGGTACAGCCAGCCGCTCAACAGCCAAGCATCATGGCCGAAGGCGAACAGGCGGGCCGCGGGTCCGCGCGCGGTCGGCAGGTCGCGGCCCAGCGTGGCGGCGTTGGGCAGGGCGGACGTGCCACCCACCACCCAGGCTTCCGACGGGAACACGATGCCGTCCAGCGCGCGATCCTCTTCGGCCTTGCCGGTCCCCGAGGTGATCTGCGCGGTCGCGATCCGCAGCCGCTGGCTGAGGCCGGCGGCCGCGAGTTGCGGTGCGACCAGGCGCGCCTGGTTGCCGCGCAGGGCCAGCACCACCGCATCCACGCCCCCTTCCCGCGAGGCGGAGGCACGCAACGCCGAGGTCAGGTCGCCGGGCGTCTCGCCGACTACCGCGAGCGTATCGACGATTTCGCCGCCGTCGGCCTGCAGCACCGCGCGCAAGGCGTTGACGCTGCGGTTGGCGCCGTCGTCGCCGCTGCTGAGCACCAGCACGCGGCGTGCGTTGCGAGCCGACAGGTAGTTGCCGATCGCGCGGCCTTCGTCTTCCGGCGACAGGCCGAACGCGGCGACATTGGTGCCCAGGGTGGCGTCGCTGCTGTTCAGCGTCACGATCGGCTGCGCGGACGGGGACGACGCAATGGCCACCACCTCCTCGCGACCCAGCGGGCCGAGCACCTGGTCCGCCCCTTCCGACAGTGCACGCGCCAGCGCGGCCGATGCGCCGGATGCGGTGCCGGTGGTGTCGTAGAACGCGAGTTCCGGGCGCGGCCTGCGTTCGCCGTAGTAGCCGGCCAGCAGGCCGTCGCGGACCGAACCCGCGGCCGTCGCCAGCGAGCCGGTCATCGGCAGCAGCACGGCCAGCTTGCGCGGTGGGCGATAGCCGTCCGATTCGGCGGGCGGTCGGGTCTCGTCGAAGGTCCAGTGCGTGCCGGGGCCGGCGTCCTCGACGACTTCGGTCGCCGTGGGCTGCGCCACCTGCACGCTGGCGCAACCGGCGAGCGACAGCAGCAGGGCTGCAAGCACCGGGGACAGCGGGATCCTTTTCGCCGACATGCGCATGGTGGCTCCGTGCGGGACAATGGCCGCCGATTCTACCGTCACGTTAGTGAGGACACGATGGCCGGCCCCGAACCCCAAGGCGTGCCAGGCACGCTGCACGTGGTGGCCACGCCCATCGGCAACCTCGGCGACCTGTCGACGCGCGCGCAGGCGGTGTTGCGCGGGGTCTCGGCGATCTGCGCCGAGGACACGCGCCGCAGCGGCCAGCTGCTGGCGTATTTCGGCATCAACACGCCGCTGGTGGCCCTGCACGAACACAACGAGGATGCGCTGGCGCAGCGCATCGTGCAGCGCCTGCTGGCGGGCGAGTCGCTGGCGCTGGTCAGCGATGCGGGCACGCCGCTGGTCAGCGACCCGGGCTACCGGCTGGTGCGGGCGGCGCGCGCAGCCGGGGTGAAGACCAGCCCGGTGCCCGGTGCCTGCGCCGCCATCGCCGCGCTCAGCGTGGCCGGACTGGCCAGCGACCGCTTCACGTTCGAAGGCTTCCTGCCGGCGAAGGCCGCGGCGCGGCGCGAACGCCTGCAGCGGCTCTCGGGCGAGCCGCGCACCTTGGTGATCTACGAATCCTCGCACCGCATCGTCGAGACCCTCGAGGACATGGGCGTGGCATTCGGCGCCGACCGTCCCGCGGTACTGGCGCGCGAGCTGACCAAGCTGTTCGAAACCGTGCTCGATGGCACGCTGGCCGACCTGCTGGCGGCAGTGACCGCGGACGACAACCAGCGCAAGGGCGAGTTCGTGCTGGTGGTCGAGGGTGCGGGCGACGATGCCGAGGCGCAACTCGCGGAAGGCCGTCGCGTCTACGCCTTGCTCAACGCGCACCTGCCGCCATCATCGTCGGCGAAGTTGGCCGCCGAGATCACCGGCGCGCCGCGCAAGGCGCTGTACGGCATGAAGGACGGCGAGTGATGCCCCGCATGCAACCGGGCGCATGACGATGGAGGCCTGGCGCGTCTTCGCGGTGTTCCTGCGCCTGGGCCTGACCTCGTTCGGCGGCCCGATCGCGCACCTGGGCTACTTCCGCGAGGCCTTCGTCACGCGCCTGCGCTGGCTGCGCGACGACGAGTACGCCGAACTGGTGGCGATCTGCCAGTTCCTGCCGGGACCGGCCAGCAGCCAGGTCGGCATGGCGATCGGCCTGCGGCGCGCGGGCCTGTCCGGCGCGCTGGCGGCGTGGGTCGGATTCACCCTGCCGTCGGCGCTGGTGATGATCGGGCTGGCGCTGGGCGTGCTGCATGGCGGGGCAGGGATTCCGCCGGGCGTGGTGCACGGCATGAAGCTGGTGGCGGTGGCGGTGGTGGCGCATGCGGTGTGGGGCATGGCGCGCGGCTTCTGTCGCACACTGCCGGCCGCGCTGCTGACGCTGGCCTGCGCCGTGCTGTTGCTGGCGTGGCCGATGGCGTGGATGCAATGGCTGGTGATCGCCGCGGGTGCGCTGGTGGGGCTGGGCTGGCGCAGTGCGGTGTCGGCTGGCGAAGGGCCTGGCTTCAACGTGGCCGTCCCGCGGCGGCCCGGTGCGTTCGCGCTGGCGGCCTTCGCCCTGCTGTTCGGATTGCCTCTGCTCGGATTTGCCTCCGGTTCGACGGGGGATGTGTTCTCGGCGTTCTATCGTGCCGGTGCGCTGGTGTTCGGCGGCGGGCACGTGGTGATGCCGCTGCTCGATACCGCCGTGGTGGCGCCCGGCTGGCTGTCGCAGGACGACTTCCTCGCAGGCTACGGCGCGGTGCAAGCGGTGCCGGGCCCCTTGTTCACGTTCGCGGGCTACCTCGGGGCCGCGATGTCCGCGGGGCCGGGGGGCTGGGCCGGCGGCGTGCTCGCGCTGCTGGCGGTCTTCCTGCCGTCGCTGCTGCTGGTGCTGGGCGTACTGCCGTTCTGGCGCCACGTGCGTCGTTGGCCGCGGATGCGCGCCGCACTGGCTGGCGTGAATGCCGCGGTGGTGGGCCTGCTGCTGGCGGCGCTGGTCGATCCGGTCGCGCGCAGCGCGTTGCTCGGCGTCGGTGACGTGCTGCTGGTGATGGCGGCGCTGGTCGCGATGCAGGCGCTGCGGGTGCCGGCGTGGGGGGTGGTGCTGGCCTTCGTCTTCGGCGGCTGGTGGTTCGGCGGCTGAGTACAGGCATCGCAACGCGGCATGCGTGCGACAATGCGCGCGGCGGAGTCGGCCAGACAGTCGCGTCACTCTTCGGAGTGCCGAGGAAAGTCCGGGCTCCACAGGGCACGGTGCCAGGTAACGCCTGGGCGGCGCGAGCCGACGGAAAGTGCAACAGAAAGATACCGCCGAACGGCGTCGAAAGACGTGCGTGGCAAGGGTGAAATGGTGCGGTAAGAGCGCACCGCGAGCCTGGCAACAGGCCGGCACGGCAAACCCCACCGGGAGCAAGACCAAATAGGGAGACGATGCCGTGGCCCGCGGTGTCTCCGGGTAGGTTGCTCGAGCGTATCGGTGACGATGCGCCTAGAGGAATGACTGTCCACGACAGAACCCGGCTTACCGGCCGGCTCCGCCCCCCAACAATCGTTGTTTTCAAAGCGACCTCATGGCCGTTTTTTGGAACATGCCAACGTGACTATTCCCGACCTCCTTCGCCCTTCCCCTGCTTGCGGGGGAAGGGAACGGGATGGGGGCGGACAGCCGCGACGCTGCCGGGCGTGCCCCCACCCCATCCCTCCCCCGCACGCGGGAGAGGGGGCGAGAACGGTTCGAGGTGGCGGGAAGGATGGGGGCGGACGGTCGCGACGCTGCTGGCCGTGTCCCCACCCCAACCCTCCCCCGTAAACGGAGGAGGGGGCGGTAGCGCGACAGGGGCGAACAGAGGCTTCGCTTCAGTCCACCGCCAGCACCGTCCCACCCTCGAACACCCCGCCCGGACCGAACCGGCGTTCCGCGATCCAGCCGCGCCCATCGTGGTCGATCGCGATCAGGGTGCTGGCGCGGGTGCCGTAGCGGGGGCCGCGGATGAAGGCGGGGGAGAGCACGCGCTCCAGTTCCAGGCCCACGCCGGTGTCGGGCAGTGCGGCGTCATCCGCGGGTGTTTCGTCGGCCAGTGCGGCCCAGAATGGTTCGAAATCGTCGTCGCCGGAAGCGATCCATTCGCCGAGGCGTTGTTGCAACATGACCACCTTCGGCCACGGTTCATCGAGGTCGCCGTTCGACAGGCCATGCACGCCCGGCGCAAGGCGCGTGCGCCGGGCGGCGGGCGTGTTGCCGACGTACTCGCAGGTCTCGCCATCGGCCAGCAGCAGGTTGAACGGGGCGTAATCCGGCGCCGGGGCGAGCAAGCGGGCCGCGTGGTCCGAAGCGCTTTCTTCGCTGCCCAGGAAGGCCGTGACCAAGGCGCCGCGGGAGGGCGCGCCCGGCTTGTCGACGGTGGGGTCGCGGACATTGGTCACCACGGCCATGCGACCGCCGCGGGCCATGCCGGCCCAGGTGCCGCCCGACTGCAGGTCGCGCCCCGCCACGATGCCTGCCGGGCCGGTCCAGCGCGCCAACGGGGTGGCCTGTCGATCATGGAATTCGTCGCGGTTGCCGGCCAGCAGCAGCCGCCAGCGGGGGTGGGTGTTCCAGGCGACGGCGAGCAGGCACATCCGCGCATTCTGGGCCATTCGCCGGACGCAATTTTCGTGACGTATCTCACAAAATTGCGCTGGCTTCGGATCATGCGGGAGCGACTCGGTGGCTTCCTCAATTTTCGGAATCTCAAAAAATGAGATGAATCAGCGCCTTGTGGATAAAGCTTGAACAACTCTCTGAAGTCTGTCGCAAGTCTTTGACGGTACAGGTGAAATTTCCCCTCCAAACGTGTTGACAACCCTCTGGGCGGGTCATAAGGTGGCGACTCGTGGGGAAACCGGGTGAGATGTGGTTTTCCTTGGCTGAAGCCCGCCAAAGACGGGCATGACCGGGCAGAGTTGCGTGTTCCAGGGCGAGACCGCCATCACCATCGATGACAAGGGCCGGCTGGCGATCCCGACCAGTTACCGGGATGTCGTCGCGCAGGCGTGTGGAAACCGGCTGGTCCTCACCTACAACCCGTTCGAGTCCGGCAGCCTCTACCTGTATCCGCAGGAGGTCTGGGAGCGCGTCCGCGACCAGGTCAACGCCCTGCCGCGGACCAAGAGCGTCAGCCGCACCCTGCAGCTGAAGCTGGTCGGCGCGGCGACCTTCCTGGAGCCCGACGGCAGCGGTCGCATCGGCATCCCGGCCAGCCATCGCAACACCGTCGGCATCGAGAAGAAGGCGGTGCTGGTGGGCATGGGTGACAAGTTCGAACTGTGGAGCGAGCAGGCGCACCTGGCGCAGATCCGGCAGACGCTGGACGACGCAGACCTGGGTGACGCGCTGGTGGACCTGCAGTTGTGACCGGCGGCGGCGCGGAACCCCGGTCCGCGCACCTTCCGGTGATGTTTCCGCAGGTCATGGAAGGGCTGCGTGTGGTGCAGGACGGAACGTATCTCGATGGCACGTTCGGGCGCGGCGGACACGCGCGCGGGGTGCTGCAACGGTTGGGCGCAGGAGGCCGACTGCTGCTGATGGACAAGGATCCCGAAGCGATCGCCGTGGCCGGACGCGAGTTCGGTGCGGATGCGCGCGTGGCGATCCAGCGCGGCAGCTTCGCCGACCTTGCGCAGTGGGATGCGGTGCGGGCCGGGCTCGACGGGGTGCTGTTCGACCTGGGCGTGTCGTCGCCGCAGCTCGACGTGGCCGAGCGCGGCTTCAGCTTCGGCAAGGATGGTCCGCTGGACATGCGCATGGATCCGGACGCCGGCGAAAGCGCGGCGCAGTGGCTGGCGCGCGCCGACGAGCGCGAGATCGCCGACGTGCTGTGGACCTACGGCGAGGAGCGCATGAGCCGGCGCATCGCGCGCGCCATCGTCGCGCGCCGCGCCATCGAGCCGTTCACCCGCACCGCCGACCTGGCCGCGGTGATCGCGACCGCCATGCCGCGCGGCAAGTCAGACATCCATCCCGCGACGCGCTCGTTCCAGGCGATCCGCATCCATGTCAATCGCGAACTCGAGGATCTCGAGCGCGGCCTGGCCGCGGCCCATGACGCGCTCAAGCCGGGCGGCCGGCTCACGGTGATCAGCTTCCATTCGCTGGAGGACCGCATCGTCAAGCGCTTCATCGCCGGGCGTGCCAAGGCGCCGCCGGCCAACCGCCGCCTGCCCGAAACCACCGGCTTCGTGCCGACGCTGCGCGCCATCGGCGACGCCAGCAAGGCGGCGGCCGATGAGCTTGCCGGCAACCCGCGCGCGCGCAGTGCGGTGCTGCGCGTGGCCGAGAAGCTGCCCGTCGGGGCGACCGCATGACGCTGCGCCTGGCCATCGCCGTCCTGGTCATCGCCAACGTGCTGTCGGCGATCGGCGTGGCGCACGCGCGCCACCAACACCGGCAGTCCTACGTTGAACTCACCCGGTTGGAGCGCGCGCGCGACGAACTCAACATCGAGTTCGGGCGCCTGCAGCTGGAGCAGGCCACCTGGGCCGAGAGCAACCGCATCGACCAGGTCGCGCGCCAGAAGCTGGGCATGAAGTTCCCCGGCACCGACGAAACCGTGGTGGTGCGGCCATGAAGTTCATCCGCACCTCCGGCACCGCCAAGAAGCCGCGGCCACGCGCGCACTTCGACCTGCGCGGCCGGCTGATGCTGGTCGGCGGCGCGCTGGCGCTGTGCTCGGTGGTGCTGGTGGGCCGCGCGGTGGACCTGCAGCTGATCGACAACGCCTTCTACCAGCGCCAGGCCGATGCGCGCTTCCTGCGCGAAGTGCCCATCCCGACCTCGCGCGGCATGATCACCGACCGCAACGGCGAGCCGCTGGCGGTGTCGTCGCCGGTGGAGTCGCTTTGGCTCAACCCGCAGCAACTGGCCGACGACGCGGCGGCGCTGGCGCGCCTGGCCGAGGCGACCGACCTGCCGCTGGACTACCTGACGCGGCAGGTGTCGCAATACAAGGACAAGGAGTTCATGTACGTGCCGCGCCATCGCCGGATCAATCCGTCGGCGGCGCAGAAGATCATCGCGCTGGGCATCCCCGGCGTGTTCTCGCAGCGCGAATTCCGCCGCTTCTACCCGCAGGGCGAGGCGGTCGCGCACGTGCTGGGCTTCACCAACATCGACGACCGCGGCCAGGAAGGCATCGAGCTGGCGTTCGACGAATGGCTCAGCGGCACGCCCGGCGCGCAGAAGGTGATCCGCGACCGCCAGGGGCGCATCGTCGAGCACGTCGACCTGCTGCGCGCCGCCGAGCCGGGCAAGGACCTGACGCTCAGCATCGATCGCCGCATCCAGTTCCTGGCCTATCGCGAACTGCGCAGCGCGCTGCTGGAAAGCGGCGCGGGCAGCGGCTCGGCGGTGATCCTGGACGTGGCCACCGGTGAAGTGCTGGCGATGGCCAACCTGCCTTCGTACAACAACAACCGCATCAGTGGCAGCGGTCGCGACACCTACCGCAACCGCGCGGTGACCGACCTGCTGGAGCCGGGCTCGACGATGAAGCCGCTGACCGTCGCGGCCGGACTCGAAGCGGGCAAGATCACGCCGTCCACGCGCTTCGACACCAGCCCAGGCTGGATCCCCAACGGACGCTTCCGTACCACGGACTTCCGCAACTACGGCGTGCTCGACACCACCGGCATCATCACCAAGAGCTCGAACGTCGGCGTGTCGAAGATCGTGCACATGCTGCCCGACCGCGAGTTCGACGCGTTCCTGCGCCGCTTCGGCTTCGGCCGCAGCACCGGCAGCGGGTTCCCGGGCGAAGCGGCGGGGCTGTTCCCCGACTACACGCGCTGGAGCGGCACCACCAAGCAGACCCTGTCCTACGGCTACAGCGTGTCGGTCACGCCGCTGCAGATCGCGCGCGCGTACGCAGCGCTGGGCAACGGCGGCGTGGCGGTCACGCCGACGTTCGTGAAGGGTCATGTCGGCGAATCCGAACGGGTGCTCGACGAGCAGGTCGCGGGGCAGGTGATGCGGATGATGCAGACCGTCACCGAGCCGGGCGGCACCGCGACGCGCGCCGCGGTGCTGGGTTACCACGTGGCCGGCAAGACCGGCACCGCGCGGCGGTCCGCAGGCGGTGGTTACGAGCGGCGCTACATCGCCTACTTCGCCGGCCTGGTGCCGGTGGACAACCCGCGCTTCTCGATGGTGGTGGTGATCAACGACCCCGATCCCACGCGCGGTGGCTCCACCTACGGCGGCGGCTTCGTCTCGGCGCCGGTGTTCGCGCGGGTGATGGAAGGCGCGCTGCGGCTGATGGACGTGCCGCCGGACGACATCGACACCTGGCTTGCCGCGCAGTCCGCGGCCGAGGCGCGGCGCGCGCGCAACACGCCGCAGGTCGCGGCCCGCGCCACGCCGACTGCCGCCGCGCCGGCGTCATTGCCGCAGCCGCTGCAGGAGCTGGCGCCATGACCCGCGCGATGCTGCTGCGCGACCTGTTGCCGGACGTGGCCACGGTGCCGCCATCACTGGCGATCCATGGCCTGGTCCTGGACAGCCGCGCCGTGCGCAAGGGCGACGCCTTCGTTGCCATCGGCGGCTTCGGCACGCACGGCCTGCATTTCACCGACCAGGCGAAAGCCGCCGGCGCCAGCGCCATCCTGTTCGAACCCCCGGTGCCGGGCGACGTGCCCGCGGCACCGGTGGACGCCATTGCCGTGCCCGGACTGCGCGCGCGCATGGGCGCGATGGCCGACACCTTCCACGGCCAGCCGTCGGCGGCGATGGCCACCGTCGGCGTCACCGGCACCAACGGCAAGACCTCCACCGTGCAGTTGCTCGGCCAGGCGTGGACGTTGCGCGGCACCACGGCCGGCACCATCGGCACCCTGGGCGCCGGCCTGTACGGCGACGCGCGCCCGACCGGCTTCACCACGCCGCTGGTGCTGCAGATGCATGCATTGCTGGCGGAACTGCGCGACGCCGGCGCCGCTGCGGTGGCGATGGAAGTCAGCTCGCACGCACTCGACCAGGGTCGCGTGGATGGCGTGCACTTCCGCGTCGGCGTGTTCACCAACCTCACCCGCGACCACCTCGATTACCACGGCGACATGGCGTCGTATGGCGCGGCGAAGGAAAAGCTGTTCGGCTGGCCGGGCCTGCAGGCGGCGGTGGTGAACACCGACGACAGCTTCGGACGCGCGCTGTTCGCGCGACTGCCGGTCGCATTGCAGGCCATCGCCACGAGCGCCCGCGGCGACGCGGATGCAACCGTCCGCGCGCTGGACGTGGTGCTGGACGGCGATGGCATCGGCTTCACGCTTGCCATCGCAGGCGACGCGCATCCGGTGCGCTCCTCGCTGCTGGGCCGCTTCAACGTCGACAACCTGCTGGCGGTGGCCGGCGTGCTGCACGCCTCAGGCGAAACGCCTGCAACCATCGCCGGCACGCTGTCGGCGCTCCAGCCCATCGCCGGGCGCATGAACCGGCTGGGCGGCGGCGCGGGGCAGCCGGTGGTGGTGGTGGATTACGCGCACACGCCCGACGCGCTGGAGCAGGCGCTGTCCAGCCTGCGCGCGCACGTGCGTGGTCGCCTGGCCTGCGTGTTCGGCTGCGGCGGCGACCGCGATCGCGGCAAACGTCCGCAAATGGCGGCCATCGCCGAGCGTCTTGCCGACACGGTGGTGGTGACCGACGACAACCCGCGCCACGAGGATGGCGATGCCATCGTGGCCGACATCCTGTCCGGGTTCGACGATGCCGCGCGCGTGCGCGTGCAGCGCGACCGTGCGGCCGCGATCACCGATGCCATCGCCGGCTGCGGCGAGGGCGACATCGTGCTGGTCGCCGGCAAGGGACACGAGTCCTACCAGGAAGTACGTGGCGTGCGCCACGAGTTCGACGACACCGTGGTGGCGCGTGCTGCGCTGGGTGGCGCCGCCATGCAGGACGGCGCGGGAGGGCGGGCATGAAGCCGCTGCCGCTCTCGCGCATCGCGCAATGGACCAATGGCCGGCTGGCCGGCAGCGACGACGTGCTGATCGACGCGGTCGCCACCGACACCCGCAAGCTCGATGCCAGCGACGGCCGTGCCGCGCTGTTCATCGCCTTGAAGGGGCCGAACTTCGATGGCCACGACCATGTCGCCGCCGCCGCCGAGCTGGGCGCGCGTGCCGCGCTGGTGTCGCGGCAGCTCGACATCGCGTTGCCGCAAGTGGTGGTGGCGAATACCGAACAAGCGCTTGGCTCGCTGGCGGCGGCGCTGCAGCATGGCCGCAGCGGCAAGGTGGTCGGCATCACCGGCAGCAACGGCAAGACCACGGTCAAGCAGCTGGCCCACGCCATCCTTCGCCTGGCCGGCAAGGCGTTCGCCAATCCCGGCAACCTCAACAACGAGATCGGCCTGCCGCTGTCGGTGATCGACGCGCCCGACGACGCCGACTACGCCATCTACGAGATGGGTGCCGGCAAGCGCGGCGACATCGCCTACCTCACCGCCATCGCGCGGCCGGACGTGGCGCTGGTGAACAACGTCGCACCGGCGCACCTGGAGCGGATGCAGAGCCTGCTCGGCATCGCCGAGACCAAGGGCGCGATCCACGATGCGCTGCCGCCCGGCGGTACCGCGGTGATCAATGCCGACGACGCCTTCGCGCCGTACTTCGCCGAGCGAGCGCACGGCCACCGCCTGCTGCGCTTCGGCCTGGAGGCGACGGCCGATGTCAGCGCGCGCGACATCGTGCTCGATGACGACGCTGCGCGCTTCACGCTGTCGGCGCCGCGGGGAGAAGTCGCCGTGCGATTGCCGCTGCCCGGCCGTCACAACGTCGGCAACGCACTCGCGGCGGCATGCATCGCGCTTGCGCTCGACGTGTCGCTGGCGACGATCGCCGAAGGGCTGTCGACGATGCAGCCGGTCGCGGGTCGGCTGGTGCGCCATCGCCTGCCCGGTGGCGCCACGCTGATCGACGACAGTTACAACGCCAACCCGGGCTCGCTCAATGCCGCCATCGACACGCTGGCCGCGGCCAGTGGCGAGAACTGGCTGGTGCTGGGCGACATGCGCGAGCTGGGCGACGACGCCGAAGCGCTGCACGCCGAGGCCGGGCGCCGCGCGAAGGCCGCAGGCATCGCCAGGCTGTTCGCGTTGGGTCCGCTGAGCAAGGCCGCCGTGGCCGCGTTCGGCGAAGGCGGCCGCCATTTCGAAGACCACGATGCGCTCGCCATCGCGTTGCGCACCCAGCTGCACGCCACCGTGCGGGTGTTGGTGAAGGGGTCGCGCGGCAGTGCGATGGATCGCGTGGTCGCCGCATTGTTGCCGCAAGAGGGGGAATCGGATGCTGCTTGAACTCACCCGCTGGCTGCAGCAGCTCGAGGGCCTGTTCGGCCTGTTCGGTTACCTCACGTTCCGCGGCATCCTCGCCGCGTTGACCGCACTGTTCCTCGCGCTGTGGTGGGGCCCGGCCGTGATCCGCCGCCTCGGCCAGCTCAAGGGCGGCCAGCCGATCCGCCAGGACGGCCCGCAGACGCACTTCTCCAAGGCCGGTACGCCGACCATGGGCGGCGCGCTGATCCTGTTCACCGTGTTCGCCTCGGTACTGCTGTGGGGCGATTTGCGCAACAAGTACGTGTGGGTGGTGCTGGCGGTGATGGTGGCGTTCGGCGCCATCGGCTGGTACGACGACTGGATCAAGATCGTCAAGCGCGACCCGAACGGCCTGAAGTCGCGCTGGAAGTACCTGCTGCAGTCGGTGTTCGGCCTGGCCGCCGGCCTGTACCTGTACTACAGCGCCGATACCGCGACCCTCACCACGTTCTACATCCCGCTGTTCAAGACCGTGGCGCTGCCGCTGGGCGGGCTGGCCTTCGTCGCCATCGCCTACTTCTGGATCGTCGGTTTCTCCAACGCGGTCAACCTCACCGACGGACTGGACGGCCTGGCGATCATGCCAACGGTGCTGGTGGCATGCGCGCTCGGCATCTTTGCGTACGCCTCGGGCCACGCCGAGTTCGCGCGTTACCTGCAGATCCCGCCGGTGCCCGGCGCGGGTGAGCTGGTGATCATCTGCGCGGCCATCGCCGGCGCGGGCCTTGGCTTCCTGTGGTTCAACACCTATCCGGCGATGGTGTTCATGGGCGACATCGGCGCGCTGGCGCTGGGTGCGGTGCTGGGCACGGTGGCGGTGATCGTGCGCCAGGAACTGGTGCTGGTGATCATGGGCGGCATCTTCGTCATCGAGACGCTCTCGGTGATGATCCAGGTCGCGTCGTTCAAGCTCACCGGCAAGCGCGTGTTCCGGATGGCGCCCATCCACCACCACTTCGAACTCAAGGGTTGGCCGGAGCCCCGCGTGATCGTGCGCTTCTGGATCATCTCGGTGATCCTGGTGCTGGTCGGGCTGGCCACGTTGAAGGTGCGCTGATGGACGCCCACGCACGCCAGGCCACGCGACTCGATGCCATCCAGGGCCGCTTCGACCCGTGGCTGCTCGGCCTGATGGTCGCGCTGGCCGCGTTCGGCGTGGCGATGGTGGGCTCCAGTTCGATCGCGGTGGGCGAGGGACTCGGGGTGGGGCCGTTCCACTTCGTGGTGCGCCACGCGGTCTTCCTCGCACTGGGCGTCGCGATGTGCCTCGTGGTGATGCGCACCGAGCTCAAGACCATCGAGCGCTATCCGCAGGCGCTGCTGATCGCATGCGCCGTGCTGCTGCTGCTGGTGTTCGTGCCGGGCCTGGGGCATACCGTCAACGGCGCGCGGCGCTGGATCAACCTGGGCGTGTCCAACTTCCAGGTGGTCGAGGCGGTCAAGGTGATCTACCTCGTGTGGCTGGCCAGCTACCTCGTGCGCTTCCGCGACGAAGTCAACGCGACCTGGGGCGCCATGTTCAAGCCGATCGGCGTGGCCATCGTGCTGGTCGGCCTGCTGTTGATGCAGCCCGACTTCGGATCGGCGACGATGCTGCTGGCGGTGACCATCGGCATGCTGGTACTCGGCGGCGGGCACCTGAAGCGGATGATGCTGCCGGTGCTCGCCATGCTGCCCGCACTGGTGGCGCTCGCCGTCCTGGAGCCCTACCGGTTCCGCCGCATCGTCTCGTTCACCAATCCCTGGGAAGACCAACTGGGCGCCGGCTACCAGTTGAGCAATGCGCTGATGGCGATCGGCCGCGGCGAGTTCAGCGGCGTCGGCTTCGGCGCATCGATCCAGAAGCTCAACTACCTGCCCGAGGCGCACACCGACTTCATCTTCGCGGTGATCGGCGAGGAGCTCGGCTTCCTCGGCCTGTTCGCGGTGATCCTGCTGTTCTCGCTGCTGGTCGGCCGCGCGCTGTGGGTCGGCCTGAAGTGCGTGGAGATGCGCCGCCATTTCGCCGGCTACGTCGCATTCGGCGTGGCGCTGATGGTCGGCCTGCAGGCGCTGGTGTCGATGGGCGTGAACCTCGGGCTGCTGCCGACCAAGGGCCTGACCCTGCCACTGATTTCGTCCGGTGGTTCCAGCGTGATGATGACCTGCGTGGCGATGGGCCTGCTGCTGCGCGTGTCGTACGAGCTCGACCGCGCCCAGCGCCAGGTCGCGCGCCTGCGTGGCGAAGCGGTGCAGCTGCCGGCGGGCGACATCCCGCCGACGTCGCAACCGCTGCCGCCCACGCCGTCCGCGCCAGTGCCGCCGTCGTCGTCCGTGCGCGGCACCAGTCGCCTGCGCCAACGCGTCGAACCCGTCTTCGGCAGCGGGAGGCCGGTATGATCCGCCGCCTGCACGACACCGCCGCCACGACGAAGGAAGACTTCGCCAAGGCATACTCGCGCGTGCATTTCGTGGGCATCGGCGGCGCCGGCATGAGCGGTATCGCGGAAGTGCTGTGCACGCTGGGCTACCAGGTGTCCGGTTCCGACACCGCCGACAGCGCGACCACGCGCCGGCTGGCGTCGCTGGGTGCGCTGGTGCACCGCGGCCACACCGCCGCCAACGTGCTCGGCACCGACTGCGTGGTCGTGTCCAGTGCCATCAAACCCGACAACCCGGAGCTGATGGAGGCACGCGCGCAGCGCATCCCCATCGTGCCGCGTGCCGAGATGCTGGCCGAACTGATGCGCTTCCGCCGCGGCATCGCGGTGGCCGGCACGCACGGCAAGACCACCACCACCTCGCTGACCGCCAGCGTGCTGGCCGAGGGCGGGCTGGACCCGACCTTCGTCATCGGCGGGCAGCTGCTGGCCGCGGGCGCCAATGCGCGCCTGGGCAGCGGCGACTGGCTGGTGGCCGAGGCCGACGAAAGCGACGGCAGCTTCCTGCGTCTGAACCCGCTGGTGGCCATCGTCACCAACATCGATGCCGACCATCTGGAAAACTACGGTGGCGACTTCGCGCGCGTGCAGGCGGCGTTCTCCGAATTCCTGCATCGGCTGCCGTTCTACGGCCTGGCCGTGCTGTGCATCGACGATCCGGAAGTCGCGGCGCTGGCCGAAGGCATGCCGCGCCACGTGATGACCTACGGGTTCAGCGCGGATGCCGACGTGCGTGCGGAAGACGTCTCGCAACAGGGTGCGGCGATGCAGTTCACGCTGTGCCTGCCCGATGGGTCGCGCACGCCGGCCATGCTGGCGCTGCCGGGGCGCCACAACGTGCAGAACGCGCTGGCGGCCGCGACCATCGGCTGGCAGCTGGGCGTGGCGCCTGCCGCCATCGCGGACGCGCTGGGCAAGTTCCAGGGGATCGGCCGTCGTTTCAACCTGCTGTCCGAACTGCGCACGCCGCAGGGCGCGACCGTGCAACTGGTGGACGACTACGGCCACCACCCGCGCGAACTCGCCGCGGTGTTCGCCGCTGCGCGTGGCGGCTGGCCCGACCGTCGCCTCGTGGTCGCGTTCCAGCCACACCGCTATTCGCGCACCCGCGACCAGTTCGATGATTTCGCCGGCGTGCTGTCCGAGGTCGACGCGCTGGTGCTGACCGAGGTGTATCCCGCGGGCGAAGCCCCGATCGCCGGCGCCGACTCGAAGGCGCTGGCACGCGCCATTCGCGCGCGCGGCCGCATCGATCCGGTCGTGGTCAATGCCGTGGGCGAACTCGCGGGCGTGCTGCCGGACGTGCTGCAGGACGGCGACCTGCTGCTGATGATGGGGGCCGGCGACATCGGCCAGGCCGTGCAGCAGCTGGCACGCGATGGGTTCACGGAGGCCGCGCGATGAACGCCAGCGCCGTGCCCGCGCCACGCTACGACGACCCGGCCGTGTTCGGGCGCGTCGGCGTGCTGATGGGTGGCACCAGCACCGAGCGCGCGGTGTCGCTGGAATCGGGTAACGGCGTGCTGGAGGCGTTGCGGTCGCGCGGCGTGGATGCGCATGCGGTCGACGGCATCCCGGCGCTGGTCGACGAAGTCCGCGCCGGCAAGCTCGATCGCGTGTTCAACATCCTCCACGGCAATCGCGGCGGTGGCGAGGACGGCGTGGTGCAGGGCCTGCTGCAGGCGTTGGGCGTGCCGTACACCGGCCCGGGCGTGCTGGGCTCGGCGCTGACCATGGACAAGATCCGTACCAAGCAGGTGTGGATCGCGTCGGGCCTGCCGACGCCGCGCTTCCAGCGCATCGCCACGCGCGGCGACGTCCGCGCCGCGGTGCAGGCGCTGGGGCTGCCGGTGTTCGTCAAGCCGTCCAGCGAAGGCTCCAGCGTGGGCGTGTTCCGCATCCTCGCGGAGGCGGACATCGCCGCCGCCGAAGCATTCGCGCGCGACTACGACGGCGAACTGCTGGCCGAGCAGATGGTGCAGGGCGGGGAATACACCGTCGCCATCCTCGGCGATCTCGCGCTGCCGTCGATCCGCATCGTGCCGGCCGGCGAGTGGTACGACTACCACGCCAAGTACCACGCCGACGACACGCAGTACCTGTGCCCCGGCATGGAAGGCGAGGACGAAACCGCGATCCGCGCGCTGGCGCTCGAGGCCTTCCGCGCCGCCGGCTGCAGCGGCTGGGGTCGTGTCGATTTCATGTGCGACCGCGACCGCGGCCCGCAGCTGATCGAGGTCAACACCGCGCCGGGCATGACCAGCCATTCACTGGTGCCCAAGGCCGCCGCGCAGCTCGGCATCGATTACGCCGACCTGTGCTGGCGCGTGCTGGAACAAACGCTGCCGGGGGATGCCGCATGAGTCCCGCGCTGCGCCGTTCGCTGAAAGTCGCCACCTGGATGCTGGCGCTGGCCATGGTCGCGCTGCCGGTGGTGGCCGTGGTCAACGGCTGGATCGGCAGCGACCGCTGGCCGCTGCGCACGCTGCGCGTCAACGACGGGCTGGAGCGCGTGGACCAGGCGCGCCTGCGCGAAACCCTGCTGCCGTACGCGCAGCGCGGCTTCTTCGCGGTGCCGCTGGCCGACGCGCGCATGGCGGTCGAGCGCCTGCCTTGGGTCGAGCGCGTGGAAGTGCGCAAGCGCTGGCCCGACGTGCTGGAAGTGCGCATCGAAGAGCATCGCCCGTTCGCGCGCTGGGGCGAGGACCGCCTGTTGTCCGAGCAGGGCCGACTGTTCCCGGTCGATGGCATCGACGTGCCGCAGGGGCTGCCGCTGCTGCACGGCCCGGACGCGCGCACCGACGACGTGGTCGCGCTCTACAACGAGTCGCGTGCCCTGTTCGCGGCCAGCGGCTTCGACGTGCGCAGCGTGACGATGGATCCGCGCGGCAGTTGGTCGCTGCGCCTGGCCAACGGTACCGACGTGGTCATCGGCAGCCAGGAGGCGCGCCTGCGCGTACGCCGCTTCGCGCGGATGCTGCCGCACCTGCTGGCGCGCAACCCGCTGCCGCTGCAGCGCGCCGACCTGCGCTACACGAATGGCTTCGCGCTGACGTGGGGCGCCGCCATTCCCGATCTTCCGCAGGCGGCAGGGGGCAGGAGCGACGGCATGGCCTTCGTGCGGCCGGCCGAGTCCCGGATCGCGCGCGCGCTGGACGCACCCTCACTCCAACCCTCTTCCGAAGGCGGAAGCGGGGGCAAGACATCGCAGGAAACCGCATGAACCGCAAAGGCGACAAGGCCCTCATCGTCGGACTCGACATCGGCACCTCCAAGGTGGTGGCGCTGGTCGGCGAGTACTCGCCGGGCAATCCGATCGAGGTCATCGGCATCGGCAGCCACGAATCGCGCGGGCTCAAGCGCGGCGTGGTGGTGGATATCGAATCGACCGTGCAGTCGATCCAGCGCGCCATCGAGGAAGCCGAGCTGATGGCCGGCTGCGAGATCCGCAGCGTGTACGCCTCCATCTCCGGCAACCACGTGCAGTGCCGCAACTCCAACGGCATCGTGCCGATCCGCGACGGCGAAGTGACCTGGTCCGATCTCGACCGCGTGCTGGATGCGGCCAAGGCCGTGGCCATCCCCGCCGACCAGCGCATCCTGCACGCCATCCCGCGCGAGTACGTGCTGGACGACTCGCAGGAAGGCATCCGCAACCCGGTGGGCATGACCGGCGTGCGCCTGGAAGTGCAGGCGCACCTCGTCGTGTGCGCGCAGTCCGCCGCGGCCAACATCAGCAAGTGCGTGCAACGCTGCGGCCTGTCGATCGACGACCTGGTGCTGTCGTCGCTGGCGTCCAGCACCGCGGTGCTGACCGGCGACGAGCGCGAGCTGGGCGTGGTGCTGGTGGACATGGGCGCGGGCACCACGGACCTGGCGGTATTCGTGCATGGCGCGATCTGCCACACCGCGTCGCTGCCCATCGCCGGCGACAAGGTCACCGAGGACATCGCGCACATGCTGCGCACGCCCACGCCCGAGGCCGAGCAGATCAAGGTGCGCTACGCCTGCGCACTGGCGCAGCTGGCCACGTCGGAAGAATCGATCCAGGTGCCGTCGGTCGGCGATCGACCGCCGCGGCGGCTGCCGCGCCAGTCGCTGGCGCAGGCGGTGCAGGCGCGCTACGAGGAAATCTTCGAAATGGTGCAGGCCGAGCTGCGCCGTTCCGGCTTCGAGCAGCACGTGCGCGCCGGCATGGTGCTGACCGGCGGCGCCTCGAAGATGGAAGGCGTGGTCGAACTGGCCGAGGAAATGCTGCAGATGCCGGTGCGGGTGGGCATCCCGCAGCACGTCACCGGCCTGGGCGAAGTGGTCAACAACCCGGTGCATGCCACCGGCGTCGGCCTGCTGCTGATGGGCAGCCAGATCGAACACCCGCGCCGTCCGTCGATCCCCACGGGTCGCGCGGGCAGCGTGTTCAAGAAACTCAAGACCTGGTTCAACGGCGAGTTCTGACCGTGCGCACCGGGCAGCGGGCAAGGGCAGGAAGGGAAGGGCGGATCAGACCACGCAAGGCACGACGACGAAGCGCGTCACGCGACATTGGCAACACCCCGGCAATCGAAGCAACACATAAATAACTACATCGAGAGGACATGGACATGGCGCATTTCGAACTGGTGGAAAAGATGGCTCCGAACGCCGTCATCAAGGTGGTCGGCGTGGGCGGCGGCGGCGGTAACGCGGTCGCGCACATGGTCGGCAGCAGCGTCGACGGGGTGGAATTCATCACCGCCAACACCGACGCGCAGGCGATCAAGAATTGCGGTGCGAAGCTGCAGCTGCAGCTGGGCACCAACGTCACCAAGGGCCTGGGTGCAGGCGCGAATCCCGAGGTCGGCCGGCAGGCCGCGCTGGAGGACCGCGAGATCATCATGGATGCGCTGCAGGGCGCCGACATGGTGTTCATCACCGCGGGCATGGGTGGCGGCACCGGCACCGGCGCCGCGCCGGTGGTGGCGCAGCTGGCGAAGGAGATGGGCATCCTGACCGTCGCCGTCGTCACCAAGCCGTTCCCGTTCGAAGGTCGCCGCCGCATGCAGGTGGCGCTGAAGGGCATCGAGGACCTGTCGCAGCACTGCGATTCGCTGATCACCATCCCCAACGAGAAGCTGATCACCGTGCTGGGCCGCAACGCGACCATGGTGCAGGCCTTCCGCGCCGCCAACGACGTGCTGCTGGGCGCGGTGCAGGGCATCGCCGACCTGATCGTGCGTCCCGGCCTGATCAACGTCGACTTCGCCGACGTGCGCACCGTCATGTCCGAGATGGGCCTGGCGATGATGGGCACCGGCCACGCCAAGGGCGACGACCGCGCCCAGGCCGCGGCGGAATCGGCGATCCAGAACCCGCTGCTGGACGACGTCAACCTGGCCGGCGCCAACGGCATCCTGGTCAACATCACCGCCGGTCCGGATTTCACGATGAGCGAGTTCGACGAAGTCGGCCGCACCGTCGAGAACTTCGCCAGCGAGGACGCGACCATCGTCATCGGCACCGTGCTCGACCCCGACATGCAGGACGAAGTGCGCGTCACCGTCGTGGCCACCGGCCTCAACCGCGCCGCGGCGCGTCCGTCGGTGCGCGGTGGCAGCGACTTCGGCAGCACCGAAGCCGTGCGCCAGCGTCCGCAGGTGCAGCTGATCAGCAGCCAGGGCAAGCGCGACGGCACCACCGGCATGCTGATCGACGACGTCACCGATGCCTACACCCCCGGCAGCAACATCGCCGCCAGCCTGCGTGGCCGCAGCAGCGCCGCCGCCGAGCCGGCGGCAGCGGCCGCCCCGGCCGTGGCGGACTTCGGTGCGGACAGCAGCTACCTGGACATCCCGGCGTTTCTGCGCCGCCAGGCGGACTGACGTCCCTGTAACACAGCAATAGCCCCTCCCCCGTTTACGGGGGAGGGCTGGGGTGGGGGCAAGTCCGTCGAGTCGTCGCCCCCATCCCGACCTTCCGCCGCGGGTGCGGGGGAAGGCGCAGAGCGTCACCACCATGTCTCTTTGCCGCCGGGCTCCACCGGCCCGGCGGCTTTCTGGGTACTGATCCCCGACAGGGGCGCTTTCGTTCATATTCAGGCCCGCCGGTGATAATCTGGCCCGTCGTTCCGTGGGTGGGACGGCCAGCCTTCCGAGGACTCCATCGCCGATGCCCCAGCAACGCACCATCAAGAACGAGATCCGCGCGACGGGCGTTGGCCTGCACAGCGGCGAGAAGGTGTTCCTGACGTTGCGCCCGGCCTCGCCGGACACCGGCATCGTGTTCCGTCGCGTCGACCTGGACCCGGTGGTCGAGATCCCCGCCTCCGGCGAACTGGTCAGCGAGACCACCCTGTGCACCGGCCTGACCTGCGATGGCGCCAAGGTGCAGACCGTCGAGCACCTGATGTCGGCACTGGCCGGCCTGGGCATCGACAACCTCTACGTGGACCTGTCCGCACCCGAAGTGCCGATCATGGACGGCTCCTCCGGTCCGTTCGTGTTCCTGTTGCAGTCGGCCGGCGTGGTCGAGCAGGCGGCGCCCAAGCGCTTCATCCGCATCAAGCGCCCGGTCGAGGTGCGTGAGGGCGACAAGATCGCCCGCTTCGAGCCCTACGACGGCTACCGCCTCAGTTTCACCATCGACTTCAACCACCCGTCCATCCCCAGCTCGCAGTCCGAGGCGGCGGTGGAGTTCTCCACCGACAACTACATCCGCGAAGTCAGCCGTGCGCGCACCTTCGGCTTCATGCGCGACCTGGAATACATGCGCGAGCGCAACCTCGGCCTCGGCGGCTCGATGGACAACGCCATCGTGCTGGACGAATTCCGCGTGCTCAACGAAGACGGCCTGCGCTACGCCGACGAGTTCGTGCGCCACAAGATCCTCGATGCCGTGGGCGACCTGTATCTCGCCGGGCGTCCCGTGCTGGGCGCCTTCCATGGCCACAAGTCGGGCCACGCGCTGAACAACAAGCTGGTGCGCGCCTTGCTGGCCGACCGGTCCGCGTGGGAAGAGGTCACGTTCCCGCAGACCGCGCCGTCGCCCGTCGCCTACGGGGTCCCCGTCGCCGCCTGAATGCGGTGTGCGTCGCAAATCCTTGATTCGTAAAGAATTGCTTTACGGTCAAAAATCGTGACCCCAGTCACGGATTAACGCCGCCATCGCCCCGCGAGGACGGCGAACTAGCATTCCGTTAACTTCCGCCGCGCCCCTGGCCGTTAGGATGCGCCGTCCGTGACGGGTCGCCGGGGCCACCTGCCGCCCCGTCCGGACGAGGTCCCGCCTGCCCATCGTCGCCTCCACCGGAGGTGTCCGGGGATGCGAGGGATGCCAGCGCCGCGCGCAGGGCCTTGCCCTCGACGGTCGATGTCGTCCCGCGTTGCGCAGGTGTCCCGGACGCGTTGGCGGCATTCGCACGCCATGTCGGCCGGGTCGTCGTCCTGACGACGAGGTCCGTCACTTCCAGCCCGATGGAGCGGGCAGCGTCGACCAGACCCGGAGCGGCCATGCGCAACCTGGCATGCCACACCGGCGAATCGACGAGGTACACCAGGCGCTGCCCATCCACGTTCGCCAGCCGCGCATGCGCGGCGACGCCCCTGGGCAGCAGCGGCTGGAGCCGACGATCGAGTGCGTCTAGCCACAAGGCGCGACGGACGGGATCGCCGGACTGTCCCGACAACAGCGCATCCAGCGCCGGCGTCGGGACGCACGACCGCTCCGCATCCCCGGCAGGACGCCCGGACCCTTTCGAACGTTTCGACGGAACATCAGACATCGCATGACTGTACATATGAAACACCTCCACGGCATGTCCGACTGGATGCACCGCCATGCCACGCAGCTGGCCACCCGCTGCCGCAGCCTCGCCATCGCCAAGCCCGTCTCCAGCGCCATCGTGCTGATGGCCGCCGGCATGCTGGTCGCCGCGGCCATGGGCAGCGCCGGCACGCTGCGCCTGCAGGCCACGCTGGCCGAGCAGGACGCCCGCCTCGACGAGACCCGCCGCGAGGCGCAGCGCGAACTCAACGCGCTGGCGGCGCGCCTGGGCGAACTGCAGGCGCAGGCCAACCGCCTCAACGCCTTGGGCGACCGCCTGACCCGCGTCGCCAAGCTGGGCGACGGCGAATTCGACTTCAACCGCCCGGTGGGCGTGGGTGGCGCCGATGCGCCGCGCGACATCGCCGCCAGTGAACTGCGCGACGGACTGGCCGGCATCGACCAGGACTTCCAGCGTTCCGGAAGCCAGCTTTCGGTGCTCGACGCGCTGCTGTTCGATCAGGAGCTGGTGCGCAACGCCATGCCTTCGCGCGCGCCGGTCGCGAACAGCTTCATCACCTCCGGCTACGGCCATCGCGCCGATCCGTTCGGCGGCGGCAGCCAGTACCACCGCGGCATCGATTTCGACGCCCGCACCGGCGACCCGGTGATGACCGTCGCCGACGGCGTGGTCAGCTATTCGGGCTGGCGCTCGGGCTACGGCAACACCGTCGAGGTGGACCACGGCAACGGCTTCGTCACCCGCTACGCGCACAACTCGCGCAACACGGTGAAGGTGGGCGACCTGGTGCGTGCCGGCCACGAGATCGCCAAGGCCGGTTCCACCGGGCGCTCCACCGGCGCACACGTGCATTTCGAAGTCTGGGAAAACGGCCGCGTGCACAACCCGCGCAAGTTCCTCGGCGAGATCGGCGCGAAGCGGATGTGATCGCTCCGGGCCCATCCCCCGCGACGCGGAGGGAGGGCACGGCCACGCCCTCGCGCACTCACGACGCGCTCCCTCACCCGCGGCGCGCCCCCGACTTGCTCCCTCCCCCGCAGCGCAGGGGAGGGTTGGGGTGGGGGCCCGTGCCGTCGCCGCGAATTTGATCAAGACTGAAACGCCCCCTCCCGGCCTCCCCCCGCTGCGCGGAGGGAGGGGCATGGTTTTCGACTCACTGCGCCCGCGATGTGCTCCCTCCCCCGCAATGCGGGGGAGGGTTGGGGTGGGGGGCGTGCCGTCGCGGCGCAATTGATCGAGACTGAAACACCCCTCCCGGCCTCCCCCCGCTGCGCGCAGGGAGGGGCATGGTTTTCGACTCACTGCGCCCGCGATGTGCTCCCTCCCCCGCGATGCGGGGGAGGATTGGGGTGGGGGGGCGTGCCGTCGCGGCGCAATTGATCGAGACTGAAACGCCCCTCCCGGCCTCCCCGCGCTGCGCGGAGGGAGGGACAAGGTTTTCGATGCACTGCGCCCGTGATTCACCTGCGCGGCGCGACGACAGCAGCCTCCCCCGCGCCATGGCGGGCCTTGCAAAGCCCGCGCCCCGCCACCACGGTACAATGCGCGTTGCCACAGAAAAGGGCGCCTGAGCGCCCTTTTTCATTGCCGGGCCCCCGCGGGGCGCGCCCGGCCCCCGTCACAGTATCCGGTAAGCCCATGCTCAATCGCCTGCTCACCAGCGTCTTCGGTAGCCGCAACGACCGCTTCGTCAAGCAACTCGGCGGCGTCGTCAAGAAGATCAATGCCTTCGAACCCCAGATGCAGGCGTTGTCCGACGCCGAGCTGCAGGCCAAGACTCCCGAGTTCAAGGAGCGCATCGCCAAGGGCGAGTCGCTGGACAAGGTGCTGCCCGAAGCCTTCGCCGTCTGCCGCGAGGCCAGCGTGCGTGTACTGGGACTGCGCCACTACGACGTGCAGCTGGTCGGTGGCATGGTGCTGCACATGGGCAAGATCGCCGAGATGCGCACCGGCGAAGGCAAGACCTTGGTCGCCACGCTGCCGTGCTACCTGAATGCGCTGGAAGGCAAGGGCGTCCACGTCGTCACCGTGAACGACTACCTCGCCCGCCGCGACGCCGCGCAGATGGGCAAGCTGTACAACTGGCTGGGCCTCAGCGTGGGCGTGGTCTACCCGGGCATGCAGCATTCCGACAAGCACGCCGCCTACGGCGCCGACATCACCTACGGCACCAACAACGAATTCGGCTTCGACTACCTGCGCGACAACATGGCCATGTCGAAGCAGGACCGCTTCCAGCGCGGCCTGCACTACGCCATCGTCGACGAGGTCGACTCCATCCTGATCGACGAAGCGCGCACGCCGCTGATCATCTCAGGCCCCGCCGACGATTCGCCGGACCTGTACATCAAGGTCAACCGCCTGGTGCCGCAGTTCACCCGCCAGGCCGCCGAGGACGGCGAGGGCGACTACTGGGTGGACGAGAAGGGCAAGCAGGTGCACCTGTCCGAAGCCGGGCAGGAGCTCGCCGAGGAGCTGTTGCGCAAGGCCGGCATCATCGGCGAGGACGACGGCCTGTACGCGCCCCACAACATCCACGTGGTGCACCACCTCAACGCCGCGCTGCGCGCGCACGCCATCTACCAGCGCGACGACCACTACATCGTGCGCGATGGCGAGGTCATCATCGTCGACGAGTTCACCGGCCGCACGCTGCCGGGCCGGCGCTGGTCCGACGGCCTGCACCAGGCGGTGGAGGCGAAGGAAGGCGTGCCGGTGCAGCGCGAGAACCAGACCCTGGCCAGCATCACCTTCCAGAACCTGTTCCGCATGTACGGCAAGCTCTCGGGCATGACCGGCACCGCCGATACCGAGGCGTTCGAGTTCAACAGCATCTACAACCTGGAAGTGGTGGTCATCCCCACCCACCGCCCGATGATCCGCGTGGATCACTCCGATGCCGTGTTCCTCAACCGCAACGGCAAGTTCCGCGCCGTCGCGCGCGAGATCAAGGACGCCTACGGCCGTGGCCAGCCGGTGCTGGTGGGCACCACGTCCATCGAAGTGTCCGAACTGCTGTCCAAGTTCCTGCGCGACGAGAAGATCCCGCACGAAGTGCTCAACGCCAAGCAGCACGAGCGCGAGGCGCAGATCGTCGCCAATGCCGGCCGCCCGCAGGCGGTCACCATCGCCACCAACATGGCCGGCCGCGGTACCGACATCGTGCTGGGCGGTTCGCTGGACGCCGAACTGGCCGAACTGGGCGAGGACGCCAGCGAGGCCGACAAGGCCCGCGTGCGCAGCGAGTGGCAGAAGCGCCATGACGCCGTGGTCGCCGCCGGCGGCCTGCACATCCTGGGCACCGAACGCCACGAATCGCGCCGCATCGACAACCAGCTGCGCGGCCGCTCCGGCCGCCAGGGCGACCCGGGTTCCAGCCGCTTCTACCTGTCGCTGGAAGACAACCTGATGCGCATCTTCGCCGCCGACTGGGTGCAGAAGGTGATGGCGCGCATGGGCCTGCAGGAAGACGACATCATCGAAAGCCCGCTGGTGTCGAAGCAGATCGCCAACGCGCAGCGCAAGGTCGAAGCGCACAACTTCGACATCCGCAAGAACCTGCTGGACTTCGACGACGTCAACAACGACCAGCGCAAGGTGATCTACGGCCAGCGCGACGAACTGCTCGACGCCGACAGCGTGCAGGACAACATCGAAGGCATCCGCGGCGACGTGGTGGCCGAGCTGATCGAGCGTTACGTGCCGGCCGAATCGATCCACGACATGTGGGACCTGCAGGGCCTCGATGCCACGCTGGAGCAGGAATACGGCGTGCGCGCCGACGTGCAGGGCCTGGTGGAGCGGGGCACCGACGTGGATGCCGACGAAATCGCGCGCCACGTGCACGCCGCGGTCGACAAGACCTTCGCCGACAAGGAAGCCTCGGTGGGCGGGGACACCATGCGCATGCTGGAAAAGCACATCATGCTCAACGTGCTCGACCAGAACTGGAAGGAGCACCTGGGGCGCATGGACTACCTGCGCCAGGGCATCCACCTGCGCGGCTACGCGCAGAAGCAGCCCAAGCAGGAGTACAAGAAGGAAGCCTTCGCGCTGTTCAGCGAGATGCTGGACAAGGTGAAGCGCGAGGTGGTCACCCTGCTGGCGCGGGTGCGCATCCGCACCGAGGAAGAAATCGCCGCGATGGAAGCGCAGGAGCGCGCGCAGGCCGAGGCCAAGCTGCGCCAGGCGCAGTTCCAGCACGAAAGCGCCGGCGGCTACAGCGCCGACGAGGAAGCCGCACAACCCGACTACCAGCAGCAGGGCCCGCGCACGCCGGTGGTCCGCGACGGCCCCAAGGTGGGCCGTAACGACCCGTGCCCCTGCGGCAGCGGCAAGAAGTACAAGCACTGCCATGGGCAGTTGTCCTGACGAACCGCTCCCTCCCCCGCAACGCGGGGGAGGGTTGGGGTGGGGGTAAGCCGGAACCCGGCATGTCGGACTCCGCCCGCCCCCCTCCCAACCTCCCCCCGCGTGAGCGGAGGGAGGGGCACAGGACCGTCCACGTCGCCGCCGGCGTGATCACCGACCCGCGCGGCCGCATCCTGCTGGCGCGCCGCACCGAAGGCCGTGACCTCGCCGGCTTGTGGGAATTCCCCGGCGGCAAGGTCGAACCCGGTGAAACCCCCGAAGCCGCGCTCGCCCGCGAACTGCACGAGGAGCTCGGCATCGACATCGACGTCGGCGCCGCCCTGATCAACGTGCCGCAGGCGTATCCCGGCAAGCGCCTGCAGCTCGACGTGCGCCACGTCGCCGCCTGGCGCGGCACCCCGAAGGGGCGCGAAGGGCAGGCGCTGGCCTGGGTGGCACCCGACAAGCTGGCCCGCTACCCCATGCCACCCGCCGACGTGCCCGTGGTGGGCGCGTTGCTGCAGCCCGACCGCTATCTGGTCACGCCATCGCCCGGTGACGATGACGCAGCCTGGTGCGCGCAGTTCGATGCCGCGCTGGCCGCAGGCATCCGCCGCGTGCAGTTCCGCGTGCATGGCGTGGATGCCGATCGCCGGCGCGCGCTGTTCGCGCATGCGCACGCGCGCTGTCGCAAGGCGGGCGCCGGACTGCTGGTCAATGGCGATGCCGCACTGGCGCAGGCGTCCGGCGTTGGCCTGCACCTGCGTGCGGCGCAACTGCGCGCGTTCGATGCGCGCCCGGTGGCCGACGACGTGACGCTGGCCGCCTCGTGCCATGACGACGAAGACCTGGCGCTGGCGCAGGCGCTGGGCTGCGATTTCGTCGTGCTGGGCCCGGTGGCGGAGACCGCCAGCCATCCGGGGCAGGCGGGCATCGGCTGGGCGCGTTTCGCGGAGATGCGCGAGCGCACATCGTTGCCGATCTACGCGATCGGCGGGATGGGGCCGCAAGACATCGCCGTGGCACGGCGACATGGCGCGCAGGGCGTGGCGGCGATCCGGGGGCTCTGGTCGCGGCGGTGAGGGTGCATGGCGAAGCGATGTTGGAGGTGTCGCGTCTGGGCGTCCCCATCCCAGCCTTCCACCCGTGAAGGGCGCAATGCCCCGTAAACGGGGGACGGGGGCGGAGCCATGGAGAGGGTTGGGGAGTGAGGGCAAACAGCCGCCATCAAACTCCCATCCACCGCCGGGCTTTGCCCCCTCTCCCGTTTACGGGAGAGGGTTGGGGTGAGGGCGCTCTACCGCAACGCGGCCCCCGCCAGCGCCCGGTAGCGTGCATCCAGCGCGGCCACCTGCGCGTCCAGCGCGTCCAGCGTGCCGCTGTTGTCGATCACGTCGTCGGCAATCGCCAGCCGCTGCGCGCGCGTGGCCTGTGCCTCCAGCATTCCCTGCGCCAGCGCCATGTCGATGCCATCGCGGGCCAGTAGTCGCGCCACCTGCACGTCCACCGGCACGTCCACCACCGCGATGCGCTGCAGCCACGGGTATGCGTACAGCACGCCGGCACGATCGCGCTCGCGGCTGGCTTCGGCCAGCAGCGGAATCGCCGCCACGGCATACGGCCCCGGCGCGGCACGGCACTGCGCGCGCAAGGCGCGCCGCACGCGCGGGTGGATGATGGTTTCCAGCCGCTTGCGCGCCGCCGGGTCGGCGTAGATGCGGCGGCGCATCGCCGCGCGGTCCAGTGCGCCGCTTGCATCCAGCACGTCGTTGCCGAAGGTCGCCACCACCCGCGCCAGGCCTTCGCTGCCGATGGCCACCGCCTGGCGTGCGGCGATGTCGGCGTCGGCCACGGTCACGCCCAGCGCCTCGAAGCGCCGCGTCACCTCGCTCTTGCCCGACGCCACCCCGCCGGTCAGCCCCACCACGTAATCCGCCATGGCGCGATTGTGCCTGCTGCGACAGGCGGCGCCCATCGTGCGCGAGCGCCACCGCCGCGCCCGGCGCTGCGGGCGCAACTCCTCCACCGTCGCGCCAGCCACTGCCGGTCGTGGCCGGCGACGCCAGGACGGGATACGTCCCACGCCGTCACCCTTGCGAAGGCAAGCATCCGGCGGCGTTGCCCGCGATGCCTTGAGGTCCATGGGTCCCCGCCTTCGCGGGGATGACGGGGCTTCGCAGGCCGAACGCTGGCGGCTCGCAACCGCTGCCTGCGGCGGGGAGCGCCCGCGCAGCTACAGCCCGGCGAGACTCCGGTACCTGCCCAGCAGGTCCTCGCCCCACATGAACACGATCCACCCGGCGATGGCCAGGTACGGGCCGAACGGGATGGGCGTGGAATGGTCGCGGCCCTTGACCCGCAGGTAGATCAAGCCCACCACCGCGCCCACCACCGACGACAGCAGGATCGTCGGCAGGATGCCCTGCAGCCCGCACCACGCACCGATGGCCGCCAGCAGCTTGAAGTCGCCGTGGCCCATGCCTTCCTTGCCGGTGACCTGCTTGAACAGCCACCACACGCTCCACAGGCTGACATAGCCGGCAATCGCGCCCAGCAGGGCGGGCTTGGCCGGCATGTACAGGTCATCCAGCGCGGCGATCAGCCCCAGCCACATCAACGGCAACGTGAGCGAGTCCGGCAACAGCTGGGTGCGGAAGTCGATGCCCGCCAGCGCGATCAGGAAGCAGGTGAACAGCCCCGCGCCGAAGCCCTGCCAGCCGAAGCCGAAGCGCCATACGCAGGCCACCACCAGCAGCGCGGTCAGCAGTTCCACCAGGGGGTACTGCACCGAGATCGGCGCCTTGCAATTGCGGCACTTGCCGCGCAGCGCCAGCCAGCTGAACAGCGGGATGTTCTCGTACCACGACAGCTGGTGGCCGCAGTGCGGGCAGTGCGAGCGTTCCACCACGATGCCCGGCGGCGGCGGGTCGTACAGCTCCGGCTGTTCCAGCGCCTCGCGCGCGTCGCGCTTCCACTCCCACTCCATGCGCCGCGGCAGGCGCAGGATCACCACGTTGAGGAAGCTGCCCACCAGCAGCCCCATCGTGGCCACCAGCGGGTAGCCCAGTTCGGGATTGGTATCCAGGTACGCCATTCAATCCACCTGCAGCATCGTCGGTCCGGTCACGGGCACGCGCCTGCACGCGCGGTGGCGCGTGGTGGCGGCATCGCCCATTGTGCGCCCCGTGCGACGGATCAGCCCATCACCGTCATGGCGATCTTGAAGATCGGCAGGTACATCGCGATCACGATCGACCCCACCATCGTGCCGATGATCACCATGATGAAAGGCTCGATCAGGCTGGTGATGGCGTCCACCGAGTTGTTGACTTCCTGCTCGTAGAACTCGGCCACCTTGAACAGCATGGTGTCCAGCGCACCGGCCTCTTCGCCGATGGCGGTCATTTGCACCACCATGTTGGGGAACAGCCCCACCTGCTTCATCGCCACGTTCAGCGGAAAGCCCACCGACACGTCGTCGCGCATCTGGTGCACGGCGTTGGTGTA
Organism: Luteimonas aestuarii; assembly: GCF_004357985.1. GTDB lineage: Bacteria > Pseudomonadota > Gammaproteobacteria > Xanthomonadales > Xanthomonadaceae > Luteimonas > Luteimonas aestuarii. The sequence goes on from NZ_SMTF01000018.1 coordinate 62,582, forward strand.
CACCATGTTGCCGGTGGCGCCGGCCACGCTCTCCATGGCCTCCACCAGCGGCACGCCGGCCTTGAAGGTCACCGCCAGCGTGCGCGAGAAACGCGCAATGGACGAGTTGTGCAGCACTTGGCCCAGCACCGGGACCTTCAACAGCAGGCGGTCAACCGTGTGTTGCAGCTTGAGCGAACGCTTGAACATGAACATGAAAGCCGTGCTTGCGGCCAAGCCCACGAGCAGCAACGCCCACCACCACTTGACCAGCAGGTCGGAGAACCCGAATACCAATGAGGTGAACGCAGGGAGATCGGCGCCGAAACTGGCGAACTGCTCCTTGAAGATCGGCACCACGTAGACCATCAGCACGCCGCAGACCAGGATGGCCACGCCGATGATCGCCAGCGGGTAGAACATCGCCTTCTTGATCTTGCCCTTGATGGTTTCGATGTTCTCCTTGTAGTCGGCGATGGTCTCCAGCACTGTTTCCAGCGCACCCGAGGTCTCGCCCGCGCGCACCAGGTTGCGGAACAGCTCGTCGAACTGGACCGGGTGCTTGCTCATGGCCTCGTAGATCGACGAGCCGCCCTCGATGTCGAGGCGCAGCTCATCGATCATCTTCTTCATGCGCTGGTTCTTCTGGCCGTTGGCGATGATCTCCAGCGACATCACGATCGGCACGCCGGACTTCATCATCGTCGCGATCTGGCGCGCGAAGAGCGCGATGTCCTTCGACGTGATGGGCTTGCCGGTGCCGCCGAACAGCGGCTTGGGCTTGGGCTTCACCTTGTCGGGGGTGATGCCCTGGCGGCGCAGCTCGGCGCGCACCAGGTTCATGCTGCGCGCCTGGCTTTCGCCCTTCATCTTCTTGCCGCGCTTGTCGGTGCCTTCCCAGACGAAGGTGGGCAAGGTCACGCCATCGCGGACAGGCTTGGCGGCGGTCTTGGCGGCGGAACGTGTCACGGCCATGCAGTGTGCTCCCCTGGCCCGGACTCCCCATCCGGGCGAATTCCCTTGCATGGTAGCGGGTTACGGCACGAAGTGAAATTTATACCTGTGACGGCGCGCCGGGTTTGGCGCATGCGCGACACGCCACGACGCAGCGCCGGGCGCCTGCCGGCAACATCCACGGCTTGAGGGCGTGCAGCGCCCCTCTGCCGTTTACGGAAGAGGATTGGGGTGAGGGTGCGCGGCGAAGCGATGTTGGGTGTGTCGCGCCTGAGGCTCCGCATCCCGGCCTTCCGCTCTCGCCCCCTCCTCCGTTTACGGGGGAGGGCTGGGGTGGGGGTGTCTGGCGAAGCGATGTTGGGTGTGTCGCGCCTGAGGCTCCGCATCCCGGCCTTTCGCTCTCGCCCCCTCCTCCGTTTACGGGGGAGGGCTGGGGTGAGGGTGCGCGGTGAAGCGATGTCGGGTGTGTCGCGCCTGGGGCCCCGCATCCCTGCCTTCCGCTCTCGCCCCCTCCTCCGTTTACGGGGGAGGGCTGGGGTGGGGGTGTCTGGCGAAGCGA
>NZ_SMTF01000019.1 GCF_004357985.1 Luteimonas aestuarii
CGTTCGGCCTCGACGCGTTCGGCCTCGACGCGTTCGGCCTCGGCAGCCTCTGCCTCCTGACGCTCGAGCGCGAGCAGCTCGGCCTCAAGTTGCGCCAGTTCGAGGCGCTCGGCTTCAGCCGCTGCTTCGCTGGCCTTGACAGCCGAGAGACGTTCCGCTTCAAGCCTTTCGTTCTCGAGGCGGAGCATGTCTTCATGCTCCTGCGCCCGCAATGCAGCGATTCGATCGGCCTCGGAAGGTTCGGCCTCGACCGAAGCCGTCACATCGTCATCCGTTATCGGGACATCCGTGTCGCGCCCGATCAGGTCGCCATAGGCGCTCAGATCGTCCGTAGTCAGGTCGTCTGTGGTCAGCGCCTCGGCGCCGCCCGGCGTGGCGATGCGTTCCTCGCCCACCTCGGCCAGCATGCCTGCTTCTTCGGCCATCGTCGCTGCAGGCTTGGCTTCCGGCAGGCTGTCGCGCAAGGCCACCAGGCGCGCAGCCAGCGCATCGCGCAGCGGCAGCGCCGGTGCCGGCGCATGCAACGCAACCACGGTGTCGCGCACCACGTCGGCCAGCTCGGCAATCGCCGCAACACCCTCGTCGCTGGCCGGCCCGGCCGACGCCAGCAGGCGACGCGCGTAGCTCTCCGATGGACCGAGGATGCCGTTGACGACCGGCACTTCGGTCATCGCGAATGCACCGTTCATGGTGTGCAGCGCGCGCAGCAACGGATCCGTGCCCAGGGCATCGCCAGCCTTCGCGCCGGCGACCCAGGCGTCGACGGTAGCGAGGTGGCCGGTCACCTCGGCATCGAGGATCTCCAGCAGCAGGGCATCGACCTTGGCCGGCACGGTTTCGACGGCCAAGGCGCCCGCAGCCCCCTGCCCACGCGCTGCAGGCGGTGCCGGCAGGCCGTCGTCGCCAGCGGCGATGCGATCGGCATCGACCTGCATCGCCTCAAGGTCGCTGGACACGCCACCGTTGCCGCGCAGTGCGGCAAGCAGCTCGGGCAGCGTGTAGAACGCCTGGTCGACCATGGCAACCACGGCAGCGCTGGCCGGACGGCTTCCGTCGAGCACGCGGTTGAGCATGCTCTCGATCTTCCAGCTGAACTCGCCCAGCATCCTGGCGCCGACCAGACGCCCACTTCCCTTGAGCGTGTGGAACACACGCCGGATCGGACGCAGGCGTTCAAGATCGTCTGGTTGCGCGCGCCAGTGCGGCAGCATGCGGTCGAGGTTGTCGATCTCTTCCGCGAATTCCTCCAGGAAGACTTCGCGGATCTCGTCGTCGATGTCGTCGCCCGTGTTCTCGAATCCACCCGCAGCCGTTCCGCCGACGGGGGCCGCGGCGCGAGGTTCGAAACTCGTTTCGATTGCCTCCGGCCCGGCGTCGGCGACAGGGCTTGCCGGCTCGGACCCCCGCGTCCCGGCCGCGATCGACGTGGCCTCGGGCTCGCCGGCGTCGGCGATCGACGCCAGTGCCGGCGCCTGTTCGAGCTGCGCCGGAGCCGGAGCCAATGCGGCTTCCGGCAACGGCCAGTAGCCCAGCGACTCCAGGCTGGCGCGGGTGATGTCCAGGATCTCGTTGCGGTTGGCGCGCTGTTCGCCCAATGCTTCGAGGTAATACTCGAGGCTGGCCAATGCATCGGCGAGGGTATCGAGCTGCCTCCCGTTCGGCACGCGTCGACGCGCGATCAGCTCGCTGCGTGCATAGCGCTCGACCCCGGTGACGTAATCGGCGGGCAGCTGCAGTTCCAGCATGCGCAGCGCACCCGAGACTTCCTGCAGCAGGCGAGGCACTTCGACCAGCTCGTCATGGCTCCAGCTGGTTTCGACGAACGCCACCAGCGCCTGGCGTGCGTCGGAGAAATTGGCGATGGCTTCGCGGACGATGGTCTCGACCACCTTGTGCGCCTCGCCCGAGAACAAGTCGTCCTTTTCGCCTCCTTCGACATCGCCGCCGCCCAGGCGCGCGACCTGGTCGTCGAGCGTGGCATCGACGTACAACAGGGCACCGGCCACGTCGAGCAAGGCATCTTCGTCGGCGGGCAGGTCGCGATTGACGATGCCGTGCATGGCATCGCGCTGCTGCTGTACCACGTTGCGCGCCACGCCAAGGCCGAGCATGCCGAGGGTATCGGCGACGCGGGCCAGCGCCTCGATCTGGGGCTGCAGCGCGGACACATCGTCGGCACCGGTGCGCAGGTGCAGGTCCAGCGCATCCTTGACCCGCAGCAGGTCTTCCTTCACTGCGGCGGACACCGTGTCCAGCAACGCTCGGTTTCGACCGGTCAGGCTGCCACGTGCGTGGTCGAGCTCGGATTCGCTCGGGGCTTCGATCGCCAGGTCGAAGGTGTCACGCAATTCGGCCAGCGCCGGATGGTCTCCTTCGTGGTGGGCGACGTGATAGAGCAACTGGCGCGTGGGCTCAAGCGCGGACTCGCTGCGCGGCATCCCGAAGCCATCCTCGAATGCGCGGCGCGATTCGCGCTCTACGCCGGCGAACACATCGCGCAGGGCTGCGGACGGCGGCATTGCGCCATCGGCCATCGCCCGCAGGACGCGCGAAGACACCCACAGCATGCGCCGAGTCGGGACCGGCTGCACGTGCGGCAGCAGGTCGTCGATGGCGTCGGCCAACAGTGGCGGCGGCGGATTCGATGCGTCGCTCCAAACCTGGATGGCTTCGCGCAGTTTCGACAGCCGCGGCATGGCCTCGTCATGGCGCGACGGGCCATTCGCGGCGACCGCAGGCGGCACCGAAGCCGGCAGCGGTCGCTCGAGATCCGGCGCGAACAGCACGCTTTCGCTCAGGCCGCCTTCGTCCCGCGCCGCGCGCAGCTCGTTGAGCAGCGGCAGCAGCACGATGGGAATGTCCTTGTGGCCGCTCTGCAACCGCTCCAGGTAGTCGGGCAACAGCACGACGCCGCGCATCAGTGCCGCGCACGCAGCGTCCCTATCGTGCGCGCGCCCGTCCTGCAGCGCTTGCGCCAGCAGTTCCATTTCCTCGGCCACCATCGCAGGCGCGTACAGCTCCACCATGCGCAGCGTGCCCTGCACCTGGTGCAGGAAGCTCGCGCAGAAGCGCATGTGGCTGGGGTCGGCGGGATCGTCGACGTACGCTTCCAGCTCGAGTTTCGCCTGGCGCAGTGTTTCGTCGAGCTCGGGTTTCACCCAGCCCAGTGCGGTGTGTTCGATGGCTTCGCGCAACGCAGTCATCGCGCACCCCCCATCGGGAGGGCACGCGCCTGTTGGCGGCCGGCGACGATCCGATTCATCAACGCTCCCGTCCGCGCGATCAGGCCGGCAGCTTGAAGTCGGCGACCGATCGACGCAGGTCCGCCGCCAGTTGCGCCAGGTTGCCGATCGACTCGGCGGTCTGGTTCGCGCCCTGCGAGGTCTGCGAGGTGATCTGCTGGATCGTGTTCATCGTCTGGGTGATGTTGGCCGCGGCGCCGGACTGCTGCTGCGCCGCGGTGGAGATGCCCTGGATGAGGCCCGACAGGTCGGACGACACCTTTTCGATCTCGCCCAGTGCGGTACCGGCGTCTTCGGCCAGTCGTGCACCCGCGACCACTTCCGAGGTCGTCTGTTCCATCGAGCTGACCGCTTCGTTGGTGTCGGACTGAATCGTCTGCACCAGCGTCTCGATGCGCTTGGTCGCGTTGGACGCGCGTTCGGCGAGCCGCTGCACTTCGTCGGCCACCACCGCGAACCCGCGGCCGGCTTCACCGGCGGATGCCGCCTGGATGGCGGCGTTCAGCGCCAGGATGTTGGTCTGCTCGGAGATGTCGTTGATCAGTTCCACGATCGAGCCGATTTCCTGCGAGCTTTCGCCCAGCCGCTTGATGCGCTTGGAGGTTTCCTGGATCTGGTCGCGGATCGAGTCCATGCCGGCGATCGTCTCGCGCACCACGCCCGCGCCCTTGGTCGCGATCTGCACCGAGCGTTGCGCCACGTCGGCCGATTCCGCGGAGTTCTTCGACACCTGGTCGATGCTGGCGGCGATTTCGTTGATGCGATCGGACGCGGAGTTGATTTCCTGCGCCTGGTGTTCCGCGGCCTCGGCCAGGTGCATGGCGGTGGCCTGCGTTTCCTGCGCGCTGGACGCCACCTGCACCGAGGTGTCGTTGATCGTCTGCACCAGGCTGCGCAGCTGTTCGACGGCGAAGTTGATCGAGTCGGCGATGGCGCCGGTCATGTCCTCGGTCACCGTGGCCTTCACCGTCAGGTCGCCTTCTGCCAGCGATCCCATTTCGTCCAGCAGGCGCATGATCGCCTCCTGGTTGCGGTTGTTGAGTTCCATCGTGCTTTCGAACCGCTCGCGCTGCGCGCGGTTCAACGACCACAGCAGGCCACCGATGGCGAGGATGGCCAGCAGGCCGCTGACGATCGAGATCCAGATGTTGCCGAGGATGCTGGTGTCCTTCAGCGAGCCGAAGGCGGTGAACGCGGAGAACAGGCTCTGGCTGTCGGACAGCAGCTTGTCGGAACCATCGGTCAACGAGGCCGCCGAGGCCTGCGCGCGGAACAGTTCGCCGGAACTGGCGAGGATGGCATCCAGGTCCGCTTTCATCGCCTCCCATTGCGTCGTGGCCTGGCCGAGCGCCGCGACGGCACCGCTGTTGCCCAGTGGCTGCACGTTCATCGCCTCGTCGCCCGAGCGCAGGCCCGCAAGCACCTGCTCGAACACGCCGGCGTCGCGTGCCAGCGCGTCGCCGGAGATCGTCGCGCCGGCACCACCGGCCTGGATCTCGGTCACGCGGCGCGCCATGTTGCCGGCCAGCACCACCTGGCGCAGCGCGATGTAGATCTGCGAGGCTGGCGAACCGCTGGCCGACATCGCGCGCACCACTTCGTCCAGCTGCGCCTGCAGTTGCGGCACGCTCTGCGCGAAACGGTTGGCGTTGCCCGCCAGGCCCAGCACCGCCTCTTCGCTGGCGATCAGCTGGTTGGCATTCTCGGCCAACGGTGCCCAGGTCTGGGTGACCGTAGCGATGGGGCCGGAGACGTCGGGCGCGTCGCCGAAGTTGGCGTTGAGCTGCTGTACGTCGCCATCGATCTGCGCCTTGGTCTGGCGGAATGCCGCGAACGCCTCGGCGTTGCCGGCCACGGCCTCGCGGCCCTGGTTGGCCAGCCGCTGCGAGTTCACCTGCAGGCTGGAGGCCGCGGTACTGGCGCCGCCCAGGCGCGCCGCCTTCCAGCCGGCATACCCGGTATTGGCGCCGAAGATCACCAGCAGGGTGACCAGCACGACCACCCAGAAGTTGGTGCCGAGGGTACGACCCCTGCCGGCGATGCTGTCGATGACGGTGCTCATGGTGTTCCCCTGTCCTGCAGTTCTTATTTATGTACGTTGGCGGCTCAGGCCGCGGCTTGTCGGAATTCCGGCGTCCGGCTCAACTTGTCCAGGCTGAACACCCCCCAGGTGTCTTCGCCCAGCCGGTACGCCCTGTCCACGAGGTGTGCGTAGCGGCCTTCGGCCACGTCCTCGCCAGTGGTCTCTTGTGCTTCATGGAAACTGCGCTGGCCATACAGCTGGTCGATGGTGACCGCGACGTCGCCATCGGGCTGGCGAACGATCAGCACGCGCTGCCCCTCGTGCAGGACAGTGCGCTCGCCCTCGAGGAACTGCTTCAGGTCCACGATCGGCAGCAGGTTGCCGCGGATATTGGCCACGCCCAGCATCCACGGCTGGGCTCCGGGCACCGGCGTGACCTGTGGCATCGGCAAGATCTCGACCACCTCGTCGAACGACGACGCCAGCCGCCGCTTGCCGATGCGATAACCCACGCCACGCCACAGCCCCGGTGCGTCCAGCTGCTCCGGCAGGCCCGCGACATGCGCCAGGCTGCGCCGTTCGTAGTCGACCAGCAGTTCGAACGGCGTCAGTGGCGCAGGCTTCGCCATCACGCCCCCAGCAGCTGGTTGATCTGGTCGATCAGGTCGCCCTCGCTGGGCGGCTTGACCAGGTAACCCTTCGCGCCCTGGCGCATGCCCCAGGCGCGGTCGGTGTCCATGCCCTTGGTGCTGACGATGACCACCGGGATTTCCTTGGTATCGCTGTCGCGCGACAGCGCACGCGTGGCCTGGAACCCGTTCATGCCAGGCAACACGACGTCCATCAGCACCAGGTCGGGGCGCTCGCGCTTGCACGCCTCGATGCCGTCCTCGGCGCTGGCCGACGACAGCACGATGTGGCCGTTGCGCTCCAGCACCTGGGTGAGCACGGCGGTGTCGGTGGGGGAATCCTCGATCAGCAGGATGCGGGCCATGGATGCGGGTTCCCGGTCAGGCGTTGTTGACGTGCGTGCGGATCGCGTCGAGGAGCTCCTCGCGCGTGAACGGCTTGGTGACGTACTGCTCGGAGCCGACGATGCGCCCGCGGGCCTTGTCGAACAGCCCGTCCTTGGACGACAGCATGATCACCGGCGTGTGCTTGAACACCTGGTTGTTCTTGATCAGCGCGCAGGTCTGGTAGCCGTCCAGGCGCGGCATCATGATGTCGACGAAGATGATCTGCGGGCGCTGGTCGGCGATCTTGGCCAGCGCTTCGAACCCGTCGGTCGCGGTCACGACCTCGGCGCCCTCGCGCTTGAGCAGGGTTTCGGCCGTGCGCCGGATGGTCTTCGAATCGTCGATGACCATGACCCGCAGCCCATTGAGGCTACCGGCGCGAACTTCGTCTTGCGTCATTTGTCTTTCCCCCGGGCGTGGCGCTCGTCACTGCCGGCGCCACTGCAACCGCCGTTATACCCCAGCCCGCCGCAACACTGTCAAGCGGCCTTTAGGAAGACTGCGCAAGCCGTCGAATTTGCGGGATTCGGGGTGTGTCCCGGACTGATAACATTTGTCGCAAAGTGCCGCAGGTGGTTCAAATGCCGTTCGATGTCATCGTGGTGATGGACCCGATCGGGTCGATCAAGATCGCCAAGGATTCCACCTTCGCCATGCTGCTGGAGGCCCAGCGCCGCGGCCATCGCCTGCATTACGTGATGCCGGGGGGATTGGGCATGCGCGATGGCGAAGCGATCGCGTTGATCGCCCCACTCTCCGTCCGCGACGACCCTGCGGGCTGGTTCGAACTGGGACAGGCGTCACAGCGTGCGCTGGGCCGTGGCGACGTGGTGCTGATGCGCAAGGACCCGCCGGTCGACCCCGACTACGTGCACGACACCCTGGTCCTCGACATCGCGCACCGCCAGGGCGCGCAGGTGGTCAACGCGCCGCAGGGGCTGCGCGACCTCAACGAGAAGCTGGCGGCGCTGGCGTTCCCGGAGTGCTGCCCGCCAACCGTGGTCAGCCGCCATGCGCCGACGCTGAAGGCCTTCGTCGCCGAGCACGGCGAGGCGGTGCTGAAGCCGCTGGACGGCATGGGCGGGCGTTCCATCTTCCGCGCGCGGGCGGGCGAGGCGAACCTCAACGTCATCCTCGAGACGCTCACCGATGGCGGCCGCCACCTTGCGATGGCGCAGCGCTACCTGCCGGAGATCGTCGATGGCGACAAGCGCATCCTGCTGATCGACGGCAAGCCCGTGGACTACTGCCTGGCACGTATCCCGCAGGGCGACGAGTTCCGCGGCAACCTCGCCGCCGGCGGCCGCGGCGAAGGCCGCCCACTGACCGACCGGGACCGCTGGATCGCCGCGCAGGTGGGGCCGGAAATGAGGCGCCGGGGCATGCGTTTCGTCGGGCTGGACGTGATCGGCGACTGGCTGACCGAGGTCAATGTCACCAGCCCCACCTGCATCCGCGAGCTCGACGCGCAGTTCAGCATCAACATCGCCGGGCTGCTGTTCGACGCCATCGAATCCGGCGACGCCTGAGCCGCATGCCGGTCGCCACCCCGCCTCCGCCGCCGCGTATCGGCGAACGCGAACGCCTCAGCGCGACGATGGTGCTGTCGCTGCTGCTGCACGGCATGCTGGTGCTTGGAGTGGGCTTCGTGCTGGACGATGCCGCGCCGGTGATGCCGACGCTGGACGTGATCCTCACCGAGACCACCAGCCCGCTGACCCAGGCACAGGCCGACTTCCTCGCCCAGGCGAGCAACCAGGGCGGTGGCGAACACGACCACACCACCCGGCCGCGCGACGCGCAGGTCGGGCACGACCCGCAACCCGAGCCGGGCGTGTCCCCGATCCAGCTGCGCGCACAGTCACCCGATGCCACGCCCCCCCCGGAGGCGCGCGTGGTCTCCAGCACGCGCGCCACCGACGCCATGCCGATGCCGGATGCCACGCCGCAGGCGGACGACACGCCGCTGCCACGGGGGTCGGAGAAGATCGAGCGCGACCTGGAGATGGCACGGCTGGCGGCCGAAATCCATCTTCGCTCCGAACGTTACGCGCAGCGACCGAAGCGCAAGTTCGTCTCGGCCAGCACGCAGGAATACGCCTATGCCACCTACCTGCGCACCTGGGTGGATCGCGTTCAGCGCGTGGGCAACCTCAACTACCCCGACGAAGCACGCCGCAGGCAACTGTCCGGCGAACTGGTGATCAGCATCGCGATCCGTCGCGATGGTTCGGTCGAGCGTGCGGAGATCCTGAAGTCCAGCGGCACGCGGCTGCTGGACGACGCCGCACTGCGGATCGCGCGACTGGCCGAACCGTATCCGCCGCTGCCGCGCACCGACGAGAACATCGACGTGCTGCACGTGACCCGGACGTGGCAGTTCCTGCCGGGCGGGACGATGCTGGACGATTGATTTCCACGAATCAGGCAATGGACTGGAACCATTCCGCGCCTGGTCTTGTTGGAGATTGAACGCAAAGGCTTCAGCCTTCGGCGGGTTACTTTTCTTTGCTGGCCCACTGTACGCACATCGTGCGTACGAACGGCGAAGCCGGCCCGAAGGGCGAGCGCCATAGGCGCGAGTCAAAAGAAACGAACCAAAGAAAAAAAGGCCTTCCCCCGACGGAGCTAATGATTGGCAGAAGAGCGCGTTGGGATTCTCCGGCTCGCCGTAAAGCAGTTCTTCGGTCGTGTTGATCGTTTCACGCGTGGCGACGCGTTCATCGGCGTTGCGCTGGAAGATAACGTTTGGCGCGGCTCGGTCGGAAAACGCCGCACATCCTGTGCGGCGCCTTACGGGTCTGGAAAGTGCCCGGGCAGCTCGATGAAAGGGGCAGAGCGTCAGCCTTTGATCTTCGTGACGAAGCATTGATGCTTGCAGACCCGGAGGGCGTCCGGCATGGATGCCGGACGTTTTTCGACAGGACATGGATGTCCTGTCGAAAAATCCCGTCGAACCCGGCCAGAAACGTTAGCTCTGTCGGGGAGGGCCTTTTTTCTTTGGTTCGTTTCTTTTTGGGCCAGCAAAAAGAAATGAACCCGCCCGTTCACGGGCGGAATGCTCTTGCTTTCTTAGCCGTCCTCGGAAAACGTCATTCGTTCACCCATCTAGGAATACAAACCGCGAAAACGGACATTCGCAATCTCAGTCAAGCATGACAACGCCCCTACTACAGGCGTTTCCAGACCGGCCCCTCGCCCCGCCGCCAATACACCCCCACCGCCTTGGCATATAGCGCATCCGCAGGCACCAGCCCGAAGTAGCGCCCGTCCACGCTGTTGCCGCGATGGTCGCCCAGCACCAGCACCTGCCCCTCGGGAATCGTGAGGGGCACGATGTCCGGCCCGCCGCCATGCGCGAGATCGAGTTGCACGACACGGCCACCCACGCGCTCCGCATCGCCATCGCCGATCACCTGCAACGGTCTGCCATCGATCCACAACCGCCCTTGCTGCAGGGCCACCGTCTGCCCCTCCACCGCCACCACGCGCTTGATCAGGCGCGTGCCATCGCCAGGCGACTTGAACACCACCACGTCGCCCGGTGCCGGCGCACCGCGTGCAAGCACTTCGATCCCGGTGAACGGCAGGCGCAGGCCATAGGCACTCATGTCGACGACGACGCGGTCGCCGGGCTGCAGCGTCGGCTGCATCGAGCCGCTGGGTACCTGGTAATGGTTGGCGAACGACGAGCGCGCCACCATCATCAGCAGGATCAGCAGCAGCAAGGGGCCGTGCTCGCGCAGCATGCGCATCGGCCAGCGCCCGGCGGCGACGCGATCTGGCGATTCGTTCTTCGGCATCGGCTTCATCCGGGAAGGACCGGGACTGCTGACCGCCGATGGAGACCAAGGTTCAACGCGCGATCGCCCCGCGGCGGCGCGCCATTGCTTCGTCTCAACGCGCCGCGCGCAAGGCCGCCTGCTGTTCCAGCGTCAGCGCCACGTTGTCGCGCAGGTAGGCCGGCTCCAGGCGCTCGGGCGCCACGGCTTCGCCACGCGCGAAGGCCGCCGAGGCCAGGTGCGCAAGGTGGGAGGCCCGCGGCAATGCGGTGGCCTGCACGCTGGCCAGCCGCGGCGCGAGCGCATCGCGCAATGCACCCTCGACTGCCCCGAATCCGGTGCCCACGCCATGCCAGCCGGGGTCGTCGCCGGGGAGTACGCCGGCATCCGGAGGCGACACGCTTTCGGGCCCCATGGTGGCCACGCCTTCGCCATCGCGGGAAAACAGGCCGGCATAGACCTCGCCCATGCGCGCGTCGATCGCCGCCAGCACCTTGCCGGCAGGCGCGTGCATCGCCAGCACCGCCAGCGTGGACACCGGCACTACCGGCCGGTCCAGCGCCAGCGCGATGCCCTGTGCCAGCGCGATCGCCAGCCGCACGCCGGTGAACGCGCCGGGCCCCCGGCCAACCGCGATGGCGTCGAGCTGCGCCCGGGCGATGCCGGCGTCGGCCAGCAACGCCTCGGCCCAGGGCAAGGCGAGTTCGGCGTGGCGACGCGGCGCCACCTCAAACCGTTCATGGACCTCACCATCGATCCAGACGGCGACGGAACAGGCTTCGGTGGCGGTTTCGAAGGCGAGCAGTTTCATGATCGGGTCCCGCTCTGCGCTCAGCCGCCCTGGCCGGCCGCCGGCTCCCAGAGTTCCACCAGTCCGCCCTCCGGATCGAGCACGTAGCCGAACTTGCCCTGCTCGCTTTCCTCGTAGCGCTCCAGCACCTCGCATCCTTCGGCGCGCAGGCCGGCAAGCGTCGCGGCAAGGTCGTCGACACGGAGGTTGAGCATGTAATCCTTGCTCCCGGGCCTGAAATACTCGGTCGTGGCGCTGAACGGCGACCAGACCGTACAGGCCTCGCCGCCGGTGTCGGCGCGCTTCCAGGGCAGGATCGCCCCACCCCACTCCTGGACCTCCAGCCCGAGATGGCGTCCATACCAGTCGGAGAGTGCCTTGGGATCATCGGCCTTGAAGAACACGCCGCCAATGCCGTGCACACGCGGTTTGCCGGTTGCCATCACACTGCCCCTTCGCGGTTTCGGTCGCTGCATTCTGGCGCAAAGAACGCCTCGACGTCGCGCACGTCGCGCGTCACCGCGAACGGCGGCAGCGAATCCATGAACACCTGGCCATAGGTTTTCTGCGTCAATCGCGGGTCGCACAACACCAGCACGCCGCGGTCGGTCTCGGTGCGGATCAGGCGGCCGACGCCCTGCTTGAGGGCGATCACCGCCTGCGGCAGCTGCTCGTCGCGGAACGGGTTGCCACCCGCGCGCCGCACTGCGTCCAGTCGCGCTTCGAACACCGGGTCGTCGGGCGCGGCGAAGGGCAGCTTGTCGATCACCACCACGCTCAACGCGCCGCCGGCCACGTCCACGCCTTCGCGGAAGCTCGCCGCACCCAGCAGCACGCCGTTGCCGGACTCGCGGAACCGCTGCAGCAGCACCTGCCGCGGCGCCTCGCCTTGGACGTACAGCGGCCACGGCGCGCCTTCGTCGCGCAGCAGGGCCGCGGCTTCGCGCAGCGCACGATGCGAGGCGAACAGGATGAAGGCGCGGCCCGCAGAGGCTTCCAGCACGGGCCGCAGCGTGTCCACCACCACCTGCGTGTAGTCGCGCGACGACGGTTGCGGCATTCGCTGCGGCAACAGGCACAGCGCCTGCCTGGGCCAATCGAAGGGACTGGGCGCAAGCAGTGTCGCCGGCTGGTCCAGGCCCAGCCGCTCGACGATATGGTCGAAGCGGCCGTCCACCGCAAGCGTCGCCGAGGTGAACACCCATGCCGCGTGCGAGCGTTCGCGATGCGCGCGCAGCGGAGCGGACACATCGAGCGGCGTGCGCTGGAAGCGGAACCCGCGCGGGGTCAGTTCGTACCAGCGCACATCGTCGTCGGCGGCTTCGAACTCGCCATCGAAGTCGCGCTCGGCACGCCAGCGTGCCAGCCGCGACAGGAACTCCTGCGCACGTGCATGGCAGGCATCGAATCCCGGCGCGGTCTCGCGCAGCGGCGCGCAGGCATCGCGCAGGCGCTGCAGGGCATCGGCCAGCACATGCAGAGCGTCGTCGATCCCCCGCCCGTGCAACGCGCGCTGCTGCGTGCCGCGCAAGGGCAAGCCTTCCATCGCCGCCCGCAACGCGCGCGTGGCGTGCTCCAGCCCGCGCGCAGGCTCCTGCACCATGGCCAACGCACCCTGCACGTCCTTGCATTCGCCCAGCGCGTCGCGCGCCAGCTCCACCAGCGGCCGCGCCGACAAGCCTTCGCCGAAGAACTGCGCCGCGAGTTCCGGCAGCTGGTGGGCCTCGTCGATGATGAAGGCCTGCGCGCCCGGCAGGATTTCACCGAAGCCTTCCTGCTTCAACGCCATGTCGGCCAGCAACAGGTGGTGGTTGACCACCACCACGTCGGCCGACTGCGCACGCTGCCGCGCCTGCACCACGAAGCATTCGTTCCAGGACGGGCATTCGCTGCCCAGGCAGTTCTCGGCCGTGGAGGTGACCATCGGCAGCAGCGGGGATTCTTCCGGCAGCGCGTCGATCTCGGCCAGGTCGCCCATTTTCGTGCGCCCGCTCCACGCCACCACGCGCTGGAACTGCGCGATCTGCTCGCGCGAGCTGAAGCGTGGCTCGCCCTTCGCACGCTCGAGCCGGTAGCGGCACAGGTAGTTGGCGCGGCCCTTCAGCAGTGCAGTCTTGATCCCGGTTCCCAGCGCATCGCGCACGCGCGGCAGGTCGCGATGGAACAACTGGTCCTGCAGCGCGCGGGTTCCGGTGGACACGATGGCCTTGGCACCGGACCGCAGTACCGGCACCAGGTAGGCGAACGTCTTGCCGGTGCCGGTACCGGCCTCGGCGACCAGCGTGCCCCGCTGCGACAGGGCGTCGGCCACCGCCGTCGCCAGCTGTTGCTGCGCCTCACGCGGCTTGAATCCGGGCAGCGCCTGCGCCAGCGCGCCCCCCTCGCCGAGGGCGGCAATACTGTCGGCGGAAAGCTCATCCATGGCGGAACGCGCGTCCATCATCGTGGGACATCGCCCCGGGCCTGCCATTGTAGGAGCGCCGCATCGGCGCGACAGGCACCGAACCGGCGACGCCGATCCGCGAGCCGCCCCTCGTTCGACTCCTCAGAACCGCTCAGGCCCGGCGACCTTGCAGCCCTCGACCTGCGCGCGCGCCGACGTTGCGCCCTCGGCATCGCCCGCCAGCAGCCGCACCTGTTCGATGGTGGCCCAGTGGCGGCGGCACAGTGGCCCGACCTGTGCCCCCAGCGCGAAGGCGCGTTCGGCCAGCGCGCCAGCGCCGTCGAAATCGCGCAGCAGGATCGCCGCTTCGGCACGCTCCTGCAGCAGCGCCGGATCGCCGGGCACGATCTCCAGCGCCTGGTCCAACGCTTCCGCGGCGTCTTCGTGCGCGCCCTGCGCATGGAGGCGTTCGGCCTGCTCACGCAGGTCGTCGACCATCGGGTCGCGCAGCGGCTGCACGGCCAGTTCGCCTTCGCCGTCGCCGGCCATGGCGCGGATCTTCGCGACCATCTGGTCCGGTGTGTCGGTCGTCAGCGGCTCGGCCACGGGGTCGGGTGCCACCGGGCCGGTACCGCAGGCCGCCAGCAGCAGGCAGGACGCGGCAGCGGCGGAAGCAACCGCGTGCTGGAGAGGGGTCAAGGCGTAGGCTCCTCGGTCACGGGGGCAGGTTGCGGGGCTTCGTCGCGACGGCCAAGGCCGAACCACTCGCGCCAGCCGCGACGCTCCTGGCCCTCGCCCTCGCCCTCGCCCTCGAACAGGCCCGGCATAGCTTGCACGCAGGACTGGTAAGGCGGCGCGAAACCGTTGACGAACGCGAACCGGCGCGCCCCCGGGCAACTGGCATCGGTGGCATTGGACTGCGCCACCCATTGCCAGTCCAGCCCGGCATCGCCGACGCGCAGCGGTGCGCTGGGCAGGCGCGAGAACATGCCCGACCACACCCGCATCGCACCGGTGGCGCCGTACAGGCCGGTCATCTCGTTCTGGTCGTTGCCCACCCAGGCCACGGCCAGGTGGTCGCCGGTCCAGCCAGCGAACCAGCTGTCGCGGCCATCGTTGCTGGTCCCCGTCTTGCCAGCGGCGTTGAGGCGACCCAGGCCATCATTGACCAGTTGCCGACCCGTGCCCGAAGTCACCGCATGTTGCAGCGCCAACGTGACCAGGCGCGCGGCGATGGCATCGCCTTCGGTCGCCGGGGCCGGCTTCTTGTCGTAACGGTTGACGGCGCGTCCTTCCGTGTCGAGCACGCCGCGCACGGCGTGCAGAGGCTGGATCTCGCCGCCGGATGCCAGGAACTGGTAGAGCTGCGCCATCGCATAGGGGCTCTGGTCCAGCGACCCCAGGATCAGCGAGGGATTGGGCTCGGCGCGCACGCCCGACAGCGTGTGCACCAGTTCGGCCAGGCGCCGCGGATCGACCTGCATGCCCACGCGCACCGTCGACTGGTTGTAGGACATCGCCAGCGCGTCCATCAGCCGCACGCTGCCGTGGCTGCGGCCATCGGAATTGCCCGGGTTCCAGCGCCGGCCATTGGCCAGCGTCACCGAGACCGGCGAATCGTCCACCCAGGTCGCCAGCGAATATTCCGTCGGCCGCGCCAGCGCCAGCAGGTAGACGAAAGGCTTGAGCAACGAACCCACCGGTCGCTGCGCTTCCACGGCACGGTTGAAGCCGTGCACGGTCGGCTGCCCACTGCCGACCACGGCCACCACCACGCCGTCGTGCACGTCGGTCACCACCACGCCGGCCTGCAGCGGCGGACGCTTCGCGGTCTCCAGCGACTTCAACGTAGCGACCACCGAGGCTTCGGCATAGGCCTGCGCCGAGGGCGACATGCCGGTCATCACGCTCAGTCCCGCGCCCTGCAATTCATTCGCGGGGAAATCGCGCGCCAGCTGCCGGCGCACGAGGTCGACGTAGGCCGGGAAACGGTTGGCGGCAATGCTACCCGGGGACGTGGTGATGCCGAGCGGCGCCTTCAGCGCGCGGTCGTGCTCGGCCTGGTCGATCAGCCCGGTCTGCAGCATGTTGGCCAGCACGAAATCGCGCCGTGCCTGCGCGCGCTCCGGGTGCCGCCGCGGGTCGTAGTAGGACGGTCCGCGGATGATGCCGACCAGCAGCGCGACATGATGCGTTTCCAGATCCTCGAGGCGACGCCCGAACCAGAACTCGGCACCGGCGGCGACGCCATGGATCGCCTGCGCCCCGCGCTGGCCGAGGTACACCTGGTTGAGGTAGGCCTCGAGGATCGTACCCTTGCCGTAACGCGCCTCGATGATCAGCGCGTACAGGATCTCGTTGAGCTTGCGGCTCCAGGTCACCTCGCGACCGATGCCCAGCAGGCCGCTGCGCGCCAGCTGCTGGGTGAGCGTGCTGGCGCCCTGGCGACGTTCGCCCGAACGCAGGTTCACCCAGGCCGCGCGCGCCATGCCGCTGAGGTCGATGCCGTGGTGGTGCGCGAAGTCGCGATCCTCGACCGCCTGCAGCGTGTCGGTGAACAATTGCGGCACGTCGTCGGCGCGGACCAGGCGGCGTTCCTCCTGGCGCTGGCCGTACAGCGTGGCGATGCGTGCCGCATCCAGCCGCACCGCACGCACCTCGCGCTTGCCGACGAGGTCGCGCACGGCGGTCACGCGACCACCCGAGACGACGACTTCAATGCGGCTGGGGCCCACCGCCCCGTCGATGTCGCGGAAGCCGCGGCTGGCGATGGTCCAGCGGCTGCCGTCGCGCACGTAGGTGCCGGCACGCACGCCGTCGCCCTCGTGGTAGGCGGCGGCATCGAGCTCGGTCTTCAGCGTCTGCGCATCCATCGCCAGGCCCGGCGCCAGCCGCAGTGGGCGTGCATAGACGCGGGTGGGCACCTGCCACTGCAGTTCGCCGAAACGCTCGCTGACCTGGTGGTTGAGGTACAGGACGTACGGGATCAGGAAGCCAAGGCCCAGCCCGACCACGGCCAGGCCCCAGGTGAGCAGCCGGCGCCGCCAGTCGGGCGCGACGGCGTCCGGGCCATCGTCGTCGATGTCGTCTTCGTCGTATTCGATGCGGGCCACGGCCGCCGGCTCCTGTTGGGTGGGTGGAGTCTAGCCAATGCCCCCGTCCGGCGGCCTGCCGCCATTCACCGGGCAGACAGCCGCGCGTTACGGGCGCGGACCGGAACGACCGACCAAGCCGTCGCGAATGCCGTGCAGCATCGCACGGGCGTTTTCACCGCGCGGCGGGATGAGCAGAGCCATCCGCATGAACTTGCCCGCCAGCCGGGGCAGGTCCTGCGCCACCCATTTGGCAGGCGTATGCGGACGGCGATAAAGCAACAGGCGGTTTCGGGTCAGGTAGTACAGCCGCAGCGGGCTGTGGATGAACACCCCGCGCCGGCGGAAGCGCGACGGGCGCAAGGCATCACCGATGCTGTGCTGCATGCGCGCATCGCAGACACCGTACAGCTGGTAGCCAAGGTGGCGCGCCCGGAAGCTCCAGTCCATGTCCACGTTGTCGATGAACAGCGCCTCGTCCATCGCGCCCACGTCATCGATGACGTCCAGCGGGACCAGCGAACCGGAACTGATCAGGAAATCGCACCGAACGCGTTCGCCGGGGCCACCAGGCAACTTGCGGTTGAACGGAAACCCGATGCGCACGAAGGGGCCGACCACGCCATTGCGGGGATCGACGAACTGCGCCCCCACAGCCGCCACCTTTTGCTGGCGCGACAGGCTTGCGAGACCGTCGAGCAAGGCCTCCACCATCGATGGCTCCGCCACGCTGTCCTGGTCGAGCAGCAGGACGTGACTGAAACCCGCCTCGCGTGCCGCGCCGATCCCGGCATTGAAGCCCGCGGCCAGGCCGAGGTTGCCGGGATTGCGCAGGACGCGACCACCGTCGGACGTCAATTCAGCAACCAGGGCCTCGAATGCATCGCAACGGGTGGCATTGTCGACCAGCACCAGCCCCCCGACCTGCCGGCTGATCGCGGCCACGGCGCGACGCAGAAGCGTCACGTCGGGTCGATGCGTCACGATCACCGCGCAGACTGAAACGGCGGACGTATGCCCCTGCGATGCCGGCGTCACTTCAGATCCACCACGTCGCTGGCGATGGAGCGCCAGCCCGATGAAAAGCGGTGGTAGCCCCCGGCGCGCGACTCGGCGAGCACGGCACGCAAGCGCGAGGCAAGCGTCGTTGGCAAGCCAGCGCGATATCGGGCATGGCCTATCCTGGCGAGGATCTCGTCGCGCCTGTCCTGCGGCAGGGGCAGGCCGGCGTCGTCGCAGCGCTGCAGGAAGAGCGTCAGCCGATCGGCGACATCCTGCATGAATACGCGCTTCGGACGATCGATGCCGGCCAGCTTTTCGCGCAATGTACGCCGCCGCATGCCGATCTGGTTGGCACCGTGCTGGCGGTAATCGATCGATGCCCATGGCAGGCAGTCCACCTCCCAGCCGAGCGATGTGCGCAGCGCCAGCCATTCATCGTGAACCCAGCCTTCCGCCACCGGCAAGGCCTCGTGCAGCGCTTCCCGCCGGATCGCCGCCGTCGCGCCAGTCACGGTGTTGCGGCGAAGCAGCACGTCGAAAGCGCGGCCCGCGTGCTCGGCGGCGATTTCCGCAGCCGTCATCTCAAGGGCCTCGAACAGTCCGCAACCCATGTCCTGGCCGTCGACATCGACCAGCCTTGCATCGGTATGCAGCAAGCCAAGCCGCGGGCGCCGCTCGAACTCGCCGCACATGCGCGCGATCTTGTCCGGGTGCCAGACGTCGTCCTGGTCGCACAGGAACACTACGTCGCCATCGGACCGGCGCAGGGTAGCGTCGAAGTTCGCGGCAAACCCGAGGTTCCGCGAATTGCGCCGGATGTCGACACGGATGCCGGTACCCGACTCGCCCGCAAACCGCTCCAGGATCTCGAGCGTGCCGTCGGTGGACCCATCGTCGCCGACCACCAGCGCATCAGGCCGTCGGCGTTGCGCGGCGAGGCTGTCGAGTTGCGCCTGCAGGAAGCGGGCACCGTTGTAGGTGCACAGGGCCACCGCAACACGCATCAACGGCCCCCTGCCCGGATTGCCACCTCGACGAACGAACGGCACAGGGACGGTGGCGGAAGTGTCCGGAGCCCGGCAATTGGCGCGGCATGGGGTGGCATCCGATCCATTCTAGGCGGACGGCCGGATGAACGCATCGCCTGACTCAACGCTGCGCGTTGCCAGCCGCCGTACGCAACCGCTCCGCGAACGGGTCGATCCCCGGCGTCGCCGGATCGATGGCCTGCGCAGCCTCCAGCGCCGCGCGCGCGGACTGCAGTTGGCCTCCGGCAAGCCGCTCGTCGCCAATCGCCAGCCAGCGTTGCGCCAGGCGACGACGGGCCTGGCTGAGGTTCGCATCGTCCTCGCCCAAGGCCTCGCGGACGTCCAGGCAGCCGCGTGCGCGGCCCAGGTCGTTGGCGCTGAGGCCGCTCTCGAAGCAGGCACGTGCCGTTGGCAGCAGCCGGCCGACTGCGCGGCGCACGCCGGCATCACCGGGGGCAAGCGCCTGCGCCGCGCGCAGCTTGTCGTAGGCGCTGTCGCCAGGCGGCGTAAGCAGGTCGCCGCGGGCCTCGGCGGCGCTGGCCTGCTGCAACAAGGCCTCCACGCGACGCGCGCGCTCCGCGGTGGGCATCGGCGCGCCCGTGCTGCGATGCGCCCGGCGGGAACGCTCCACCTGCGCGACGGCAGCACGCACGCCGCCGTTGTCCGGCGCCAGCGCCTGCGCTTCGCGCAAGGCGGCATCGGCTTCGGCGAAGCGGAAGTCGGCCGCATGGCGCCGCGCGCGCGCCGCGTGCGCCTCCGCCGCACGCTGCAGGCCGGCGAGTGCATCGCCATCGTTCGCGTCGTACTGGAGCAGCATCTGCCAGGCCGCGACCGCCTGCTCGATGCGGCCGCGCGACAGGTCGGCATCGGCGCGGCGTCTCAGCGCTTCCAGTTCCTCGACCAGGCGGGCCTGCGTATCCGGCAGATCGACATGCCCGGCGTCGAATTGACGGGCGAGCGCGATGGCACTCGCGGCATCTGCGACCTCGCCGCGCCGCAGCGCATCCCGTGCGCCGTCGAGCACGACCCCGATGGCATCCTCTCGCCCCCGCAAGGCATCGGGATGACCCGGTTGCAGCGCCAGCACGCGTGCATACAGAGGCAGCGCGGCGTTTTCGCCTCCATGCAGGCGGCCGTCCATGCTCGACGCCTCGGCACGCGCCAGCAATCCGTCGATACCGGCATGGGCGGCTTCACGCTCGCGCAACAGGTCGGCCACGGCATCCGCATCCGCACGCGGCACGGCCAGCTCGCGCGCCAGCCTCAGCGCCGCGTGCGCATCGGCAAAGCGATCCTGCGCGATGGCGCCTCGGGCCATGACCAGTGCGGCATCGGCCACGCGCGCCAGGCCGGCGCGAGCTTCCGGACGGTCGGGATCGATCGCCACCGCGGCTTCGTACAGTTCGCGCGCACCGCTGCCATCGGCGTCGGTCAGCCTGCCTTCGGCCAACGCCTGCGCGGCCTGCCCGATCAATGCCTGGGCGCGCGTCTGCGGCATCAGCCGATCAGCCAGCATGCCGCGGAAGACGATCACGAGCACGGCGAGAAGCGCGAGTCCGGCCAGCAGCCACCACCGCCAGCGCCGCACCTGCCCATCGCCTGCCGGCCGTCGGTCAGGCCGATGGTCGTACAGGGGCACGCGGCTGCCATCGCCCAGGGTCGGTTCCTGTCGATACCTGCCCGGGTCGCGTTGGGATGGCGGGTTCACCGCGCCAGCATAAGCGCCGACGCTGAACAGGCCATCATCCTTCGCCGCGGCTGGCCCGCTCCACGCCGGGCAGCGATTCGATCTTGCCCAGCAGCCGGCTCAGCTGGCCGAAATCATGCACCCGTAGCCGCAGGCGGAAGCGCACCCGCCCGCCGGACGCGACATCGTTGGCGATCGACAAGACGTGGGCGTCCTCCTGTGCGATCAGGTTGCCCAGGTCGCGCAGCAGGTGCCGCCTGTCCACCGCATCCACCACCACGGCCGCCTCATGCCCGCCTCCGGCGCGGCCCCACTCGACCGGCAGGGTCCGCTGCGGCTGCTGTGCGGCGAGTCGCCGGTAGGCAACGCAATCGGAACGATGCACGGTCACGCCACGTGTCCGAGTGAGGTAGCCGGCGATCGCCTCCCCCGGCAACGGATGGCAGCAGCGCGCGATCTGCACCAGCAGGTTGCCCACGCCCACCACCGTGAATGCGGAAGCCGCGGCCTTCGGCACGCGCTGCGGCGCGACCGCCCGCACCTGCGCCGCGTCCGACGGCGCGGCATCGGCACGCTCGCGTTCCAGCAGCGCGCGCCCCACCTGGTGCGGACCGGCGTCGCCCAGCGCCACCAGTACGCAAAGGTCGTCGGCGCTGGTGACGTTGAACTTCGACAGCACTGGCACCAGGTCGGCATTCAACAGGCCCAGCCGGCGCAGCTCCTTGTCCAGCATCTCGCGCCCTGCCTGCAGGTTGCGTTCGCGGTCGAGCTTGTGGAACCAGGTGCGGACCTTCTCGCGAGAGCGGGCGCTGGCGAGGAAGCCGTTCGACGCCAGCAACCAGTCGCGCCGCGGCTCGGCGGTCTTGCCGGTGAGGATTTCGACGCGATCCCCGCTGTGCAGCACGTGGTCCAGTGGCACGATGCGGCCATCGACCTTCGCGCCCCGGCAGCGATGGCCCACCATCGTGTGCACGTGGTAGGCGAAATCCAGCGGCGTCGCGCCCGCCGGCAGGTCGATCACTTCGCCCATCGGCGTCAGCGCGTAGACGCGGTCCTCCACCAGCTCGGCATCGAAGCCGCTGGCCAGCGCACCGTCGCCCGCGGCCTCGCCGTGCGACTCCAGCAGGCGTCGCATCCACTCGATCTTGCGGTCGAGCGAGGCATTCGCCGCGGACGAACGCTGCGAGCCACCGGTCTCCTTGTACCGCCAGTGCGCGGCCACGCCCAGCTCTGCCTGCTCGTGCATCTCGCGGGTTCGTATCTGCACTTCCAGCGTCTTGCCTTCGGGACCGACCACGGCGGTGTGCAGCGAGCGGTAGTCGTTGTTCTTGGGCCGCGCGATGTAGTCGTCGAACTCGCCCGGCACCGGTAGCCACAGCGCGTGCACCACGCCCAGCGCCGCATAGCAGGCCGCCACGTCGTCGACCAGCACGCGCACCGCACGCAGGTCGTAGAGCTCACCGATCGGCACGTCCTTCTTCCGCATCTTCTTCCAGATGCTGTAGATGTGCTTCGGCCGGCCGGCAATATCCGCATGGACGCCCTGCGCGGCGAGCGCCTCGCCAAGTTGCTGCTTGACCTGCTCGATGAAGCGTTCGCGGCCGACGCGCTTGTCGTCCAGCAGCGCCGCGATACGGCGATAGGTCTCGGGTTCCAGATGCCGGAACGCCAGGTCTTCCAGTTCCCACTTCAGTTGCCAGATACCGAGACGATTGGCCAGTGGTGCGTGGATGTCGCGGGTCAGGCGCGCCAGGGCTTCACGCTCGTCCTGCGGTAGCGTCGGCGCCGCGCGCAGCTTTGCCAGTTGCTGCGCCAGCAGCACCGGCACCACGCGCAGGTCGCGCACCATCGCCAGCAACAGCCGACGCAAACCTTCGGCATTGCCGGCACCGCCGCGTTCGGCATGCAGCGCACGCACCTGCCCGGCCGCCTGCAGGCCATCCAGCAGCAGCGCCACAGCGGGCTGCCGCGACGGCAACGCGTCCCGCAATGCCTCCCGCCAGGCCGGCACCATCGCAAGGATCGCCGCCGCGACCGATTCACCATCGGCCTTCAGCAGGGCAAGGGCTTCCAGCGTGTCGCGGGCTTCGGCGGAAGTGCCTGCCCAAGCGGCAGCAGGCGACGCGTCGGCGGCTTCGTGCAGCAGCGCGCGCAAGCCCGCGTCCAGCGACGTGCACGCCGGCAGCGAAAGCAAGGTGTCGAGATCGGCGGCCGTCGCCGTCGCCATCGCCGCATCCACGGAACGGAGGCCCTACACTATCCGCCTCAGGCCCGGAGGAACACCCATGCGCACGATCCACTGCATCCTGCTTGCTGCCCTGCTCGTCCTGCCCGCATCCGTGCTGGCGCAGCAGGCGCCGCCGATCGAACAGGCCATGAGCGCCGACGAGTTCAAGGCCGCAGGCCTCGACAAGCTCAGCGCCGAAGAACTGGCCCGCCTGAACACCTGGCTCGACCGTCGCGTGCAGCAGGAAGCAACGGCCGCCGTTGCCGCCGCCACCGAGCAGGCGCGCGAGGAAGGCCGCCGCGAGGTGGTCGAGAGGAACCGGGGCTTCTTCCACTTCGGTTCGGAAGAGCCGATCGTTGCCTCGATCGACGGTGAGTTCAACGGCTTCGGCCGCGGCAAGCGCTACCGGCTCGACAACGGCCAGGTCTGGGAGCAGACCGATGCCACGCAGCTGGCCGGCGTGCGCCGCACCAACCCCGGGGTACGCATCCGCCCGGGCGTGATGGGCGTGTGGTACATGCGCATCGACGGCTACAACACCCAGGCCAAGGTGCAACGGATCGAGTGACCTGGCGCTTCGCGCGCCTTGCGCGCGGCTACCGGAACGTCATCCCCGCGAAGGCGGGGATCCATCATTGCAACGACCCACGCGCCTTGCGGGCGGCGGCCTTGGCGTCATCCCGCAAGGGCTGCAATCCGCGTCGCCAGTTTTTTCATGGTCATGCCACCACGTGGGGCGAGTTCCTGCGCATGTACGGCCACGCGCAGGTCCTCCAGCGCCCAGCGCAGTGTCGCCCGTTCGTCGGCATCGCCCTGCCCTTTCGCTGCGGCCTCTTCCAGCGCGTCGGCCAATGGCTTGAGGTCGAGCATGCGCTGCTGGTCGCGCATGGGGTCGCGCAGCGCGCGCTCCGCGCGCAGCGACAGCGCCTTCAGGTAGCGCGGATACACCGCCAGTGCGTCGGCCGGCACATCGCGAAGGAAACCCGGCGCCGCCAGCGCCGCCAATTGCCCGCGCATGTCGTCGAGATTGGCCTTGGCCCAGCCCATCAACGGCGACTCGAGCTTCGCGCGCACCTCGGCCACGCCGCCCAGGATGGCTTCGGCCTGCCGCAGGCGCTGCATCGCTTCGCCGAACAGGGCCTTGCCCACCACCTCGCGCTTCGCCTCGAAGGCCTCCAGGTCACGGATGTCCGCAACGCCGTCGGCGAGCAGCGCCGCCAGGCCGCCCTCGATCAGATCCTCGCGCAGGCGGTCGCCGTCCTTGCCCGGACGCGGCGCACCCGATTCGATGGCCGCATACAGCAGTGCGGTCCTGGGCTGCACCGGCAGCTGCTTGCGCGCCTGCTTCATCCGTTCCTGCAGGGCGATCCGCAGCAGGCGGCGCACGCCGTCGGGATGGCGTCTCGCAGCCTCCGCCGCGTCCGCATGCACGCCCAGCGACACGGCGTCGCCGTCGTCGCTGAGCGCCGGATACGCGGGCACTCCGCCCGCACCGGGCACGGACACCGGGATCGCTTGCGCCGGAAAGCCGCGCAGCCCGGACCGCGCCATGCCCTCGGCCGCGCGTGACGCGAATTCGCGTGCGGCATGTGCGCCGTACTGCGCACGCAAGGCATCCAGATCCCGCGACTCGGCCAACACGTTGCGTCCGTCGCGATCGAGTAGCCGCAGGTTCACGCGCAGGTGCGCTTCCAGCCCGGCCTCGTCGAAATCCGTGCCCGCAACCGCCACGCCGGTCAGCTTCTGCAGGAAACGCGCCAGCGCACCGGCGAAGGCATCGCCCTCGTCGGCTGCGTGCGCCTCTGCGAAAGCACGCGCGAAATCCGGCGCCGGCACGAAGTTGCGACGCAGCGGCTTGGGCAGCGAGCGGATCATCGCCGCCGCCTTGTCCTCCACCAGGCCCGGCGCCAGCCAGGACAGGCGCACCTCGTCCAGTGCGTTGAGCAGGTGCAGCGGCACCACCACCGTCATGCCGTCATCCGGCGCGCCAGGTTCGAAGCGGTAGCGCACCGCCAGGCGCACGTCGCCCAACGGCAGGTAGGCCGGGAAGCGAGCCGCATCGGTGCGATCACCGACCAGCAGGTCGTCGCGCGTCCATTCCAGTGCGCGCTTCGCCGGCGGCGGCGCCTTGGCGTACCAGGCATCGAGCGAGCGCGCATCGACGATGTCCGCTGGCACCCGGTCGGCATACCACTGCGCCATCCATTCCTCGTCCACGACCAACCCGGCCTTGCGCTGCTTGGCCTCCTCCTCCAGCGCGGTCTCCAGCACCTTCAGGTTGCGCGCAAGGAACGCCGCGCGCAGGTTGATCTCGCCACTGACCAGACCGTCGCGCAGGAACAGCGCCCGCGCTTCCTGCGGATACAGCCGCCCATAGTCGACAGGACGCTTGGGTGCCAGCACCAGTCCGAGCAGGCTGACCTGCTCGCTGCCGATCACGCGCCCCTGCCCCCGCGACCAGCGCGGATCGTGGTGGCGTCGTGCCAGCAGGTGCGGCAGTTCGGCGATCACCCAGTCCGGCTCGATCGCTGCGTTGGTCAGCGACCAGACGCGCTCGGTATCGAGCAACATCGCCGACAGCACCCAGGACGGCGGCTTTTTCGCCAGCGCCGA
Organism: Luteimonas aestuarii; assembly: GCF_004357985.1. GTDB lineage: Bacteria > Pseudomonadota > Gammaproteobacteria > Xanthomonadales > Xanthomonadaceae > Luteimonas > Luteimonas aestuarii. The sequence continues at coordinate 24,886 of NZ_SMTF01000019.1, forward strand.
GCCGGGGAACAACTGGAACTTGCGTCCGCGCGGGCCGTCGTACAGCCCGCGATCGGTGCGATGGCCCAGCTGCGTGGGCAGGCCCGCAATCAAGGCGCGATGCAGCAATGCGTAGGGCGGGTCCCGACCCGCCACCCCATCACCTTCCCACCACGAAGCCGCCACCTTGCCACCCGCGACTCCGTCCGCAGACGCGTGCTTCCCCGCGCGCCCCCGCAAGCGACCGGTCGCGCCGACATTCTCCGCCGACGGTCGATGCCGACGCGGCGGACAGGCGTCGGGTGATGGCGGCTCGAGACCCGCCCCACTCCACAACCCTTCGCACTGCAGCTTCAATTGCCGATGCAGTTCACGCCATTCGCGCATGCGCAGGAAGCCGAGGAAGTGTTTCTCGCACCACCGGCGCAGCTGCGATTGCGTCATCTCCTCGTGCGCGGCGCGATAGGCCTGCCACAGCTTGAGGATGCCCACGAACTCCGATTTCGGATCGGCGAACAGCGCATGCGCGTTATCGGCGGCGGCGCGCTGGTCGGCCGGGCGCTCGCGCGGGTCCTGGATGCCGAGGAAGGACGCGATCGCCAGCATCTCCGGCAGCACGCCGTGGGCCTGCGCGGCCACCAGCATGCGCGACAGCTTCACGTCCACCGGCAGCCTGGCCATCGTGCGGCCGATCTCGGTCAGCTTGCGCTGCGCATCCACCGCGCCCAGCTCGGCCAGTTGTTGCCAGCCGTCCGCGACCGCGCGCGGGTCCGGTGGCTCGACGAACGGGAACGCCTCGATGTCGCCCAGCCCCAGCGACAGCATGCGCAGGATCACGCCGGCCAGCGCGGCGCGACGGATCTCGGGATCGGTGTACTGCGGCCGCGACTGGAAGTCGGCCTCGGAATACAGCCGCAGGCAGGTGCCCGGCGCGATCCGCCCGCAGCGCCCCTTGCGCTGGTCGGCGCTGGCCTGCGATACCGGCTCGATGTGCAGCCGGTCCAGCTTCTGCCGCGGGCTGTAGCGCTTCACCCGCGCCAGCCCGGGATCCACCACGTAGTGGATGCGCGGCACCGTCAGCGAGGTTTCGGCGACGTTGGTGGCCAGCACGATCCGCCGCTGCGGGCCGGGATTGAACACGCGGTCCTGGTCGCGCGCGGACAGCCGCGCGTACAGCGGCACGATCTCGGTGTGCCGGTACTTGCGGCCCTCGAGCGCGCGGTGGGCATCGCGGATCTCCCGCTCGCCAGGCAGGAACACCAGGGTGTCGCCGGTGCCGCGGTCGCGGATGATCTCGTCGCAGGCGGCGACGATGCCGTCCAGCACCGTGCGTTCGCCACCCTCTTCGCCTTCGCCTTCCAGCGGTCGCCAGCGCACGTCCACCGGATAGCCGCGCCCTTCCACGCTGACCACCGGCGCATCGTCGAAATGCCGCGAGAAGCGTTCCGTGTCGATCGTCGCCGAGGTCACGACCAGCTTCAGGTCCGGGCGCTTGCGCAGCAATTGCCTGAGGTAGCCCAGCAGGAAATCGATGTTGAGGCTGCGCTCGTGGGCCTCGTCGACGATGATCGTGTCGTAGCGCGACAGCCAGCGGTCGGAGGCGATCTCGGCCAGCAGGATGCCGTCGGTCATGAACTTGATCGCGGTCTGCTCGGACACGTTGTCGTTGAAGCGCACCTGGTAGCCGACCAGCCCGCCCATCGGCGCCTGCAACTCCTCCGCCACGCGCCGCGCCACCGCGCGGGCGGCGATGCGGCGCGGCTGGGTGCAGCCGATCATCCCCGCCGCACCCCGGCCCGCCCGCAGGCACAGCTTGGGCAGCTGGGTGGTCTTGCCGGAGCCGGTTTCCCCGGCCACCACCACCACCTGGTGCCCGCGGATCAGCGCGACGATGCGCTCCGCCTCGGCGCTGATCGGCAGGTCCGGTAGCGTCGGTACCGCCGGCAACATCGCGGCCCGTGCCACGCGCGCCGCCACCGACGCCTCCAGCGCGGTGCCGAACCGGGCCTGGCGCTGGGCATCTGCCGGGGCCTCGCGCCAGCGCGACCACAGGCCCAGCAGCCGACCACGGTCACGCGCCAGCGCTCCGTCGATCGCTTGCCGCGCCAGCTTTAACGGAGCCGTCGCGGGTGCCTGCCTAGAATTCATCGCCTGCCTTGCGTTCGCGCACGGGCGCCACATGTCCTTGCTGCCAGCGGCGTATTGTCGCCGAACCCCATCCCAGGAGACTCCCCATGGCCAAGACCAAGACCGCCAAGCCCGCCAAAGCCGCCAGGAAACCGAAGGCGTCGCGTGGCGCCAGTCCCGCCTCGACCGTTGTACCGGCCGCATCACCGGCACCGAACGACAGCGGGCCCGGCATCAACATCGGCCTGCCGGACAAGGATCGCAAGAAGATCGCGAAGGAGCTGTCGAAGTTCCTCGCCGACAGCTTCACCCTGTACCTGAAGACCCACAACTTCCACTGGAACGTCACCGGGCCGATGTTCAATTCGCTGCACGTGATGTTCGAGACGCAGTACACCGAGCAGTGGGGCGCGCTGGACGAAATCGCCGAACGCATGCGCGCATTGGGCTACAACGCCCCCGGGTCGTATGCCGAGTTCATCAAGCTGTCGTCGATCAAGGAAGAGCCCGGCGCCACCGAAGCCCCCGACTGGCGCGAGATGGTGCGACAGCTGGTGATGGCGAACGAGGCCGTGTGTCGCACCGCGCGCAAGGCGCTGGACGTGGCCGACGACATCGACGACGAGCCGACGGAAGACCTGCTGGTCCAGCGCCTGCAGACCCACGAAAAGTACGCCTGGATGCTGCGCTCGCTGCTGCAGTGAGCCTTCCGCCGCGGGCGTGCCGTACGCCGCGCGCCCGCGGCAGCGATCTGCGGCGTTCGCTGTTGCCCGACGCCACGCCGGGCGGTTTTCCGACGGCCTGCCATCGGCGCGGCGGTATCCTAGCCGCATGAAGGAATCCCCCGAGGCGCTGCTGCGCCGCGTCTTCGGCCATGCCGCGTTCCGCGGCGAACAGGCCGCCATTGTCGAACACGTCGCGACTGGCCACGATGCGCTGGTGTTGATGCCCACCGGTGGCGGCAAGTCGCTGTGCTACCAGCTGCCCGCCCTGCTGCGCGATGGGACCGCCATCGTGGTGTCGCCCTTGATCGCCTTGATGCAGGACCAGGTGGAGGCGTTGCGCCAGCTTGGCGTGCGCGCGGCCTACCTGAATTCGTCGCTGGATGCGGCCACGGCGCAGGACGTGGAACGCGATTGGCAGTCGGGCAACCTCGACCTGCTGTACGTCGCGCCGGAGCGCCTGCTGACGCAACGCTTCCTGTCGATGCTCGAGCGCTCGCAGATCGCACTGTTCGCCATCGACGAGGCGCACTGCGTGTCGCAATGGGGACACGATTTCCGCCCCGAGTATCGCGAACTGACCGTGCTGCACGAACGCTGGCCTGGCGTGCCACGGATGGCGCTGACGGCCACTGCCGACCCGCCCACGCAGCGCGAGATCGCCGAGCGGCTGGAACTGGTGGAGGCGCGCCGCTTCGCCAGTTCGTTCGACCGGCCCAACATCCGCTACACCGTGACCCAGAAGGAAAACGCCAGGCAACAGCTGCTCGCCTTCCTGCAGCCACACACCGGCCACGCCGGCATCGTGTACTGCCTGTCGCGGCGCAAGGTGGACGAAACCGCGGCATTCCTCGTTGGCCACGGCATCGATGCCGTGCCTTACCACGCCGGCATGGAAGCCGCCGCCCGCGCCGCCAACCAGCGTCGCTTCCTGCTGGAAGACGGCGTGGTGGTGGTGGCCACCATCGCCTTCGGCATGGGCATCGACAAACCCGACGTGCGCTTCGTCGCGCACATGGACTTGCCCAAGTCGATCGAGGGCTACTACCAGGAGACCGGGCGCGCCGGCCGCGATGGCGAACCGGCGGACGCCTGGATGTGCCATGGGCTGGGCGACGTGGTGCTGCTGCGGCAGATGATCGACCAGTCCGAATCCGGCGACGAGCGCAAGCGGCTGGAGCATCACAAGCTGGACGCGCTGGTGGGCTATTGCGAATCCATGCGCTGCCGCCGCCAGGTGCTGCTTGCGAACTTCGGCGAGGAGTACCCCGACAGTTGCGGCCATTGCGACAACTGCCTGCAGCCACCGGAATCGTGGGACGCCACCGAGGCCGTTCGCAAGGCGCTCAGCTGCGTGTACCGCACCGGCCAGCGCTTCGGCGCGGCGCACCTGATCGACGTACTGCGCGGCAGCGACGGCGAACGTATCCGGCAGTTCGGCCACGACCAACTCGCCGTCCACGGCGTCGGCGCGGACCTGGATGCGCGCACCTGGCGCAGCGTCTTCCGCCAGGTGGTGGCGCTGGGCTTCCTGGAAGTCGACACCGAGGGCTACGGCGGCCTGCGGCTGGGCGCCAGCAGCCGCCCGGTACTCAAGGGCGAGCAGGCGGTGCACTTGCGCAAGCCTCCAGGGAGGCGCGAACGCAATCGCACCGGCACGGGAGTCGCGCGCTCGCAGATCGCGATCGACCTCGATCCCGCCGACCTCGCACTGTTCGAGGCGCTCCGCGCGCTGCGCGCGCGGCTGGCGCAGGAGCAGAACGTGCCTGCCTACGTCATTTTCCACGACAGCACCCTGCGCGAGATCGCCAGTCGCCGCCCGGCCAGCAAGAGCGAACTGGCCGGCATGGGCGGGATCGGCGCCGGCAAGCTAGGGCGCTATGGGGACGCGGTGCTGGATGTCATCCGGGACGCGACTGCCAGTGAATGACGACGTGCCCCGCACGAAGGCTGAAGCGTGATGGTGGGTCGTGATGGATTCGAACCATCGACCAGCGGATTAAAAGTCCGATGCTCTACCGACTGAGCTAACGACCCGACGACGAACGACCGGCGTTGCACCGGCGCGGCAATATTCTAGCGCAGCATCAGGCCACGTAGCGCGTGGGGTCCGGGATCCCGGCATCGGCGAAGCCCGCCGCGCGAAGCCGGCAGGCATCGCATCGCCCGCATGCCCTGCCCTCCGCATCCGCGTCGTAGCACGAGACCGTGTGCGCGAAGTCGACGCCCAGGCGAACCCCCTCCTGGACGATGCGATCCTTGCCCATGTGCAGCAACGGGGCGTGGATGCGCAACCCCACTCCCTCCACCCCGGCCTTGGTGGCCAGGTTGGCCAGGCGCTCGAAGGCCGCGATGAACTCGGGCCTGCAATCCGGGTAGCCCGAATAATCCACTGCGTTGACGCCGCAGAAGATGTCCGCCGCGCCCAGCACCTCGGCCCAGCCCAGTGCCACCGACAACATGATGGTGTTGCGCGCGGGTACGTAGGTGACCGGGATGCCGCTGCCACCCGCCTCGGGCACGTCGATGTCGTCGGTCAAGGCAGAGCCGCCGATACTGCGCAGGTCGACGCCCACCACTTTCTGGGCCACCGCCCCCATCGCTTGGGCGAGCCGCCCCGCCGCCGCCAGCTCCGAGGTATGCCGCTGGCCGTAGCTCACGCTCAGCGCGTGCACGGCGTATCCCTGCTCGCGCGCGATGGCGAACACCACGGCCGAATCCATGCCGCCGGAGAGGAGGACGACTGCCTTCTTCTTCATGACCGCGTTTCCAGTGGCCTGCTCATCGCCCGGGCTCGTCGTTCCACAGCAGCTTGTGCAACTGCAGCTGGAAACGCACCGGCAGGCGGTCGGCGACGATCCAGTCGGCAAGGTCGGTGGGCGACACCTCGGACTTGCTGGGCGAGAACAGCACGTCGCAGCGCGCGTCCAGCCGGTGCTCCCGCACCCGGTCGCGTGCCCACGCGTAATCGTCACGGCCACAGATGACGAACTTCACCTGGTCATGCGCGGTCAGCAGCGGGAGGTTCTCCCAGCGGTTGCGGTGGGCTTCCTGCGAACCCGGTGTCTTGATGTCCACCACGCGCGACACCCGCGCGTCCACGGCCGACACATCGATCGCACCGGAGGTTTCCAGCGAGACCGCCAGCCCGGCGTCGCACAGGCGAGACAACAGCTCCAGGCAACGCTTCTGTGCCAGCGGTTCGCCGCCGGTCACGCAGACATGGCGCACGCCGAAGCTGCGCACATGCTCGACGATCGCGTCGATCGACCACCATTCGCCGCCATGGAAGGCGTAGGCGGTGTCGCAATACTGGCAGCGCAACGGGCACCCGGTGAGACGCACGAAAACGGTCGGCCAGCCAGCGTCGCGGGCTTCGCCCTGGAGCGACAGGAAGATTTCGGTGAGCTTGAGCCGGTCCGCGTTCGATGCGGCGGCCGCATCGGGCGAAACGGCGGTCATGCGGCGATTCTAGCGGAGGCGCGAAATCTGGATCGCGTGCAGGCGATCCTCGGCGGTACGCGCGGCATCGGTGCCGGGATACTGCTGGCCGACGCGTGCCAGGGTGGCTTCCGCGGCATCCAGGTCGTTCAGGCCGTACTGCGAGAGGCCGATCTTGAGCACGGACCCCGGCGTCTTGTCGTGGGTCGGATGCTGCCGCACGAGCGTCTGGAATTGCTCCAGCGCCCGCGCGTAGTCCTGCGTGACGTAGTAGCTCTCCCCCAGCCAGTAGCGCGCATTCGGTGCGTAGCTGCCCGACGGGAACTGGGTGAGGAACTGCTGGAAGCGGCGGGCCGATTCCTCGTATTGGCCCGAACGGAGCGCATCGAACGCCGCCTCATAGGCGGCACGTTCGTCGGCGACCTGCATCTGCGACAACGAACCGGGATCGCCGTGGATGGTCGGCCCCGGATCCCGGGCCGCCGGGGACGTTGCGGAGGCAGGAGGCGGCAGCGCCGGTTGCCCGCCAGCAGCGGCCGGCGGCATGGCCCCGCCTTCCAGACGCTCCAGGCGACCGTCGAGGTCGAGGTACTGGTGCTGGCTGGTGGTGCGCAGCTGTTCGTTCTGCTGCTGCAGTTCCTCCACCTGGGCCCGCAGGGCCTGGACCTCGGTGCGCAGCGCGGTGAGCTGGTTCAGCAGGTCGATGTTGCCCTGGTTGTCGGCGGCACGCTGTTCAAGCACCGCGACACGATCCGCCAGGCTGGCCCGCTGGGCGAATGCGGGCGCGGCGGCCACCAGGGCCGCCGCGCACGCGATTGGAGCAAGGATCTTCAGCATCTACAGGACCGCTGGATCAGCGCGCCGTGTACACGATTTCGACGCGGCGGTTACGGGCCCAGCAATCTTCGTTGGACTCGGTGCAAACCGGGCGCTCTTCACCATAGCTGACCACGGTCAGCTGGCCGCCGGAGCCACCGTTGGCCTGCAGTGCGGACGACACCGCGTTGCCGCGACGCTCGCCCAGGCCGAGGTTGTACTCGCGGCTGCCGCGCTCGTCGGCGTTGCCTTCCAGCGTGATGCGGGACGAAGGACGATCGCGCAGGTACTTGGCGTGGCAGGCCATGGCGGCCTGGAATTCCGGACGCAGTGCGTCCTGGTCGAGATCGAAGTAGACCACGCGCTGCCGCAGGCAGGCATCGGTATCGAGGTCGTTGGGACCGTAGGCGCCCGGCGTGGTCGGACCCGGGTCGGTCACGGTGCCGGTCGACGGACCGGTATCGGTCGGCGTGGTGGGCCGGACATCCCGCTTACAGGCAGCAATGGTGGTGCAGATAGCAGCGGCCAGCAGCAGCTTGCCGATCAGAGCAGGCGTGGTGGTCTTCATCTCGTCGATCCTTTGGCGTTGACAGGGCTTTGGTCATTCAGGTTGGACCGTACCGTGTGCAGGCGAAGTCAACGCCGCGTACGGTAAGGCCCCCAAGCAGGTTCGCGGACGTCCCCGTCCGCAAGTACCAGGCGCTGGCGAACGCGACCATCGGCCGAGACGGCATACAGCACACCCCTCCGTCCCTCACGCGCCGCGTAGAGGACCATGCTGGCGTTGGGGGCGAAGCTCGGAGACTCATCGAGCGAACCCGGCGACAGCGTGGACCAGCGGGGCGACCCGAGGCTGCGATCCAGCACCGCAATACGGTACACGTTGCCCGCGCCCTGCGCCACGGCAATCTTCTTGCCATCGAAGGACAGGCTGGGGTCCGAGTTGTAGTTGCCTTCGAAGGTCACGCGCGTCGCCCCGCCGCCCCCGGCGGGCGCCTGGTAGATCTGCGGGCGGCCGCCGCGGTCGGAGGTGAAATAGATGCTGGTGCCATCGTGGCTCCAGACCGGCGCGGTATCGATGCCGAAGTGGTTGGTGATCTGGGTCAACGCCTTGCTGCCGAGGTCCATCACGTAGATCTCGGGGTTGCCGCTGCGCGACAGGGTCAGCGCGAGCCTGCGGCCATCGGGCGAGAACGCCGGGCCACTGTTGATGCCGCGGTAGCTGGACACCAGCTCACGGCTGCCGCTGACGATGTCCTGGATGTAGATGGCGGAATTGCCGCGCTCGAAGCTGACATAGGCCAGCCTGGTGCCATCCGGGCTCCAGGCCGGCGACAGCAGCGGCTCGTTCGAGCGCACCACCGTCTGCGGGTTCCAGCCGTCGGAATCGGCGACCATCAAGGCATAGCGGGCATTGCTGCCGGTGCCTGACGACGTCACGTAGGCGATGCGGGTCCAGAACGCGCCCGGCACGCCGAGGATCTTCTCGTACACCGCATCGGCGATCTGGTGGGCCACGTCGCGCATGGCATTGCTGCGCGCGGTCATGGCGAAGCCGAGCAGGCGTTCCTGCTTGGCCACGTCGAACAGTTCGTACTCGACGCGGTAGCTGCCGCCGCCGGCATCGACCACGCGGCCGACCACGATGAAGTCCTGCCGCAGCGCCCGCCAGGTGGGGTAATTGAGGTCGGCACCCCGGGTCGGACGCTCGACGATGTCGCGCTCGGGCAGCGTGCGGAACTGGCCGGAACGCTCGAGGTCGGCACGGATCACGGCAGACACGTCGGTATCCGGGGCCGCACCTGACCCCTGGTAGGGCATCGGCACGATGGTGATCGGCAGGGCCGAGGCGTTGCCGCCGATGATGTCGATCTCCAGCCCCTGTTGCGCGGAGGCAGCCAGCGGGAAGAGCGACACGAACAGGACGAACAGCCAGCGATGGAGTCGTTTCATGGCAGCAGGGGATGTCCGGGAAAGAAGGCTTGATACAGCTTGGCCGCGAACGGCCGGATGAAGATGAACGCAGGCGGACTTGTCCACCACGAGCGCGGGGTCAACGGTCCTGCGCGGTGAAATTCAGGATCAGGGTGCGCTGGAAGACCGACTCGAAGCCTGCATACGGCAGCGGCTGCGCCTTCAGCACCGCCGCCTCGACCGACCGCCGGCCCATGGCATCGTAGGGACAGGAGGGATCCACCTCGGCCGAGGTCACCGTGCCGCCGGGGATCTGGCGAATGACGATGCGACAGCGCTGGCCGAGTGGCACAGAATCGGGCCGCGTCCAGTTGCGCAGGATCGCGTCCTGCAACGCCGCGGCGTAACGCCCCGCCAGCGCATCATCCGTGCCCTGGTTGCCGGGTGGCGGCGGTGCAGACGCCTGTTGCTGCTGCGAAGCCTGCTGCGCCTCGCGCTGGGCGATGCGGTCCACGCGCTCCTGCGCCTCACGCGCCTCGCGCGCGGCGCGCTCGCGTTCGGCGCGGATACGCTCGAGCTGTTGCTGCGCCTGCCGGCGCTTCTGCTCGGCCTCTTCCTGGCGCTGGCGCTCGGCCAGTTCGATCTGCTCCTGCCGGCGCCTGGCTTCCTGCTCCTGCTCGATGCGGGCGCGCTCGCGCTCGGCGTCGCGGCGCACTTCCTCCTGGTTGACCGGGGCCGGATCGGGCACGCGCTCCTGCGGCGCAGGTTGCGGCGGCACCGGGGCGTCCTGCGGACGGGGTTCGGGCGCCGGTTGCGGCGGCGGTGCCACCAGATCCTCGATCGGCATCGGCAGCGGTTCGGGCTCCGGCACCGGCTCGGGGATGGGTTCGGGCGTGAACTCCAGTGCGCGGGTCACCGCCCGCTGGTCGCTGCTGGAGACATCCAGCGTCGCTTCCATCGACGGTGCCCCGGCCACGCTGAGCGGCTCGCGGTCCCAGGAAATCTTCGCCCCCAGCCACAGCACCAGGGCCAGGCCGATGTGCACGGCGATGGCCAGCGCGACGGCGCGGCCCAAGCCCTCGTCGTCGCCGTCGAAGCGTTGCCTGACGGCTTCAGCGTGCATTGCCGCCTGCGTCGGAGATCAGGGTGACGTTGCTGATGCCGGCATTGCGCAACACGCCCATCGCATCGATCACGCGCTGGTACGGCGCGGCGCCATCGGCCGCCACCATGATCCGAAGTTCGCTGCCCTGCTGGTTGCGCATTGCCGCCAGTCGCTGCATCAACGCGTCGTCGGCCAGTATCTCCGGCTGGCTGGCCCCGGGCAGCGACAGGCCGTAGCGCCCGTCGGGGTACGCCACGACCACGTAGGGCTCGCTGCTGTCCGCGGTGGCCAGCGCCGTGGACGACGGCAGCTTCACGTCCACGCTCAGCGTCAGCAGCGGCGCGGTCACCATGAAGATGATCAGCAACACGAGCATCACGTCGATGTACGGCACGACGTTGATCTCGGACTTGAGTTTGCGCCGCTTGCGGCGGATCACGGTTCCGGACATGTCGGCCTCCGCTCAGCCCGCCGGCGTCTGGCGCTGCAGGATGGAGCTGAATTCCTCGGCGAAACTCTCGTAGCGCACCGCAAGGCGTTCGACCCGCGTGGTGAAGCGGTTGTAGGCCCACACCGCCGGGATGGCGACGAACAGGCCGATGGCGGTCGCGAACAGCGCTTCGGAAATGCCCGGTGCGACCGCGGCGATACCCGCCTGCTCGCCGCTGTTGAGCATGTCGTGCATGGTCACCATGATCCCGAACACCGTGCCCACCAGGCCGACGTAAGGCGCGGTGGAGCCGATGTTGGCCAGCAACTCCAGGTTGCGTTCCAGCCGGTCCAGTTCTCGGGTGCCGGCCACGCGCATCGCACGCTGCGCGCCTTCCAGCTGCGCGCGGCCTTCCGGGTCGCGGCGGTCCTTGAGCCGCGAGAACTCGCGGAAGCCGGATTCGAAGATCGCCTCCAGGCCATTGACCATGCGGTTGCGGTCGGTCGCGCCGGCATAGAGCTTGTTGAGATCCGCGCCGGACCAGAAGCGGTCCTCGAAATCGTCGGCGTCCTCGTTGGCCTGCTTGAAGCTGCGCGACTTGCGGAAGATGATCACCCAGCTCACCACCGAACCCACCAGCAGCAGCAGGATGATCAGCTGCACCGGCAGGCTGGCCTTGAGCATCAGGTCGAAATAGTTGATGCCGCCGTGCGCAGCCACGTTGGCGGCCGCCGTCGCGGTATCCGCAAGCTGGGTCGCGGTGGCCGCGGACTCGTCCGGCAGCGGCTGGATTTCGGTGGCCTGCAGCAGCATGGCGGCGATGGGGGTCATTCGTCGGCTCCGGGGGCGATCACGTGTTGTTCCAGTTCTTCAAGCAGCGCGGGCGGCATGGCGCGAGGGCGGAAGTCGCGCGCGGACAGCGCAGCGACCCTGACCTCGGCATCCAGCAGGAGTTCCCCGTCGCGATGGATGGCCTGTGCCATCACCAGGCTGGCGTGGCGGCACTGGCGCAGGGCGGCGGACACCTCCAGTGCATCGTCCAGCCGCGCGGGCTTGCGGAAATCGATCCGCATCGCCCGCACCGCGAAGACGAGGTCGTGCATCTCGCGCAGCTGTTCCTGGCCGTGCCCCAGTGCGCGCAACCACTCGGTCCTCGCGCGCTCCAGGAAGGCCAGGTACTGCGCGTGGTACACCACGCCACCGGCGTCGGTATCTTCCCAGTAGACCCTTGTCGGCCAACTGAACGGCGAACCGTGCGCCGGATCACCCGCCACCGGCATCTCCCGCGAACAGGTCCGCGCGGCCGTCCTTCGGCGTGAGCCCCATGTGACGATAGGCCTTGTGGGTCGCCATGCGTCCGCGCGCGGTGCGCACCAGGAAGCCCTGCTGGATCAGGTAGGGCTCGATGACATCCTCCAGCGTGCCGCGCTCCTCGGACAGGGCCGCGGCCAGCGATTCCACCCCGACCGGCCCGCCGTCGAAGCTGTCGATGATCAACTCCAGCAGCCGACGGTCGAGGTCGTCGAAGCCTTCCGGATCCACCTTCAGCATCTGCATCGCGGCACCGGCCACGGCGCCATCGATGCGGCCATCCGCGCGCACCTGCGCGTAGTCGCGGACGCGCCGCAGCAGGCGGTTGGCGATGCGCGGCGTCCCGCGCGAGCGACGCGCGATCTCGACGGCGCCCTCGCCTTCGCAGGCGATGCCGAGGATCTGCGCCGAACGGCGCACGATCCGCGTGAGTTCGTCGGCGCTGTAGAACTCCAGCCGCTGCACGATGCCGAAGCGGTCGCGCAGCGGTGCGGTCAGCAGGCCCGCGCGCGTGGTCGCGCCGATCAGGGTGAACGGCGGCAGGTCGATCTTGATCGAACGCGCGGCCGGGCCCTCGCCGATCATGATGTCGAGCTGGAAATCCTCCATCGCCGGGTACAGCACTTCCTCCACGACCGGAGACAGGCGATGGATCTCGTCGATGAACAGCACGTCGTGCGGCTGCAGGTTGGTCAGCAGCGCGGCCAGGTCGCCGGCCTTCTCGATCACCGGTCCCGACGTCACCCGCAGGCTGACGCCGAGCTCGTTGGCGATCACGTGCGACAGGGTGGTCTTGCCCAGGCCCGGCGGCCCGAAGATCAGCACGTGGTCGAGCGCCTCGGCGCGCTGCTTCGCAGCGTCGATGTAGATCGACATCTGCTCGCGCACCGGCTGCTGGCCCAGGTAATCGGCCAGCCGCTTCGGCCGGATCGACGACTCGATGGCGTCGTCCTCGCGCGTGGCGTCGGCGTCGATGATGCGGTCCGTGGTCATCCCCGCATGATCGCACGGCCCCCGTCGCCACGCATCGTGGTCAGGCCGCCGCGTGGCCCTTTCGCGCGAACGCGTCCGCCGCCAGCGCGAACGAATGCCGGCGGGCGGCGTGGTCGAAGATGTTGGCAGTCAGCATCAGCTCGTCGGGGCGATGGCGGCGCGCGAATTCGGCGATGCCCTCGCGCACGTCGGCGGCATCGCCCACCACGGCGCAGGCCAGCGCCTGCCCCACCATGGCTTTTTCCTGCGGCGTCCAGAACGCATCGATGTCGTCGATCGGCGGCGGGATCAGCCCGGGCGCACCGCGACGCAGGCGTACGAAGCTCTGCTGCTGGGTGGTGAACAGCCGCTCGGCCTCGGCGCGGGTGTCGGCCGCGACCACGTTGAGCGCCAGCATCGCGTGCGGCTGGCGCAACCGCTTCGACGGCCGGAAGTCGCGGTGGTAGAGCGCCAGCGCCTCGGTCATCGCCGCCGGCGCGAAGTGCGACGCGAAGGCATACGGCAGGCCCAGCGACGCAGCGAGCTGCGCCCCGAACAGGCTGGAGCCCAGGATCCACACCGGTACGTCCAGCCCGGCGCCGGGCACGGCCTGCACCGGCTGGCCGGGCTGCACCGGCTCGAAGTAGCGCAGCAGTTCCATCACGTCGGACGGGAACGCGTCGGCACCGGCGTAGTAGCGACGCAGCGCCTGCACCGTGGGCTGGTCGGTGCCCGGCGCGCGCCCCAGGCCCAGGTCGATGCGACCCGGGTACAGCGAAGCCAGCGTGCCGAACTGCTCGGCCACCTGCAGCGGCGCGTGGTTGGGCAGCATCACCCCGCCGGCGCCGACGCGGATGCGCGACGTGCCGCCGGCGATGTGTCCGATCAGCACCGCGGTCGCGGCGCTGGCGATGCCGGGCATGTTGTGGTGCTCGGCCAGCCAGTAGCGGGTGTAGCCCAGCGACTCGGCATGGCGCGCGAGGTCGAGCGCGTTGGCGAAGGCCTGCGCCGGCGTGCTGCCTTCGCAGACCGGGGCCAGGTCCAGCAGGGAAACGGGCATGTCGAGACGATCCATGTCCATCGACATGGGGGCGCCTGGCGCGATTGCCAGCGTGGGCGCCCGCCGCGGACTTGATCGCGTGCGTGGCACAATGCGCGCCGTCGCGCCCCTCCCCGGCCGCGTCGGAGTCCGCATTGCAACAGGGCATCCGCCATCCCGCCCGCCTGCTCCCGATCGGTTTCCTGATCGTCATCGTCATCGGCACCGGCCTGCTGATGCTGCCGGGCGCGACCATGGGCGAAGGCTCCGCGCCGCTTCTGACGGCGCTGTTCACGTCAACGTCGGCCGTGTGCGTGACCGGCCTGGTGGTGGTGGATACGCCGACCTACTGGTCGGGCTTCGGCCAGGTGGTGATCATGGGGCTGTTCCAGGTCGGCGGCTTCGGCATCATGGCCGGCGCCACCCTGATGGGCCTGCTGGTCGCCGGGCGGCTCAACCTCAACACCCGCGTGGCCGCGCAGCATGACACCCGGCTGGGGCTGGGCAGCGTGGGCGGCGTGGTGAAGATCGTCTTGCTGACCACGCTGATCGTCGAGTCGATCGTGTGGCTGGCGCTGACGCTGCGGCTGCGCTTCGGTTACGGAATGGGATGGGGAGAAGCGTCCTGGCACGGCGCGTTCCAGTCGGTGTCGGCCTTCAACAACGCGGGCTTCTCGACCTGGTCGGACAGCCTGATGGGCTTCGCGCACGACCCGTGGGTGCTGTTCGCGATCACCTTCGCGGTGGTACTGGGTGGCCTGGGTTTCCCGGTGGTGTACGAGCTGCGGCACAAGCTGTTCAACTACCGGCGCTGGTCGGTGCACACCAAGATCACGCTCCTCGGCTCGGCATTGCTGGTCGTGGCGGGCGGCGCGGTGCTGGCGTTGTACGAGTGGAACAACCCGGCGACGCTTGGCGGGATGCCGACGTGGGAAAAATGGCTGAGCGTGGTGTTCGGCGCGGTCAGCGCGCGCACCGCCGGATTCAACACCATCGCTACCGGGGCGATGACCCTGGAAAGCCAGGCCGCCACGTGGGCCATGATGTTCATCGGTGGCGGCAGTGCCGGCACTGCCGGTGGCATCAAGCTGACGACGTTCTTCCTGCTCGGTTTCGCGGTGTGGTCGGAAATCCGAAACGAACCCGACACCATCGCTTTCGGCCGCCGCATCCCGTCGCAGACGCTGCGCCTGGCGCTGACCGTGGTGCTACTGGCGATGGCCTTGCTTGCCGTGGGAACACTGGCGCTGATGAGCGTGACCGATTTCCCGCTGGAAGACGTGATGTTCGAGGCCATCTCGGCCACGGCCACGGTCGGCCTGTCCACCGGCATCACCTCGCAGCTACCGCCCGCCGGGCAGTGCATCATCATCATCCTGATGTTCATCGGCCGCGTCGGCACGGTGACCGTCGCCACTGGTCTGGCGCTGCGCGCGACGCGCCGCCTGTACCGCTATCCAGAGGAGCGCCCCATCGTTGGCTAAGTCAATTGCAGGTTCCGAAGACAGCGTGGTCGTCATCGGCCTGGGCCGCTTCGGCGGAGCGGTGGCCGAATCGTTGATGCGGCTGGGCCACGAGGTGCTGGGCGTGGATTCCAATGCCGAACGCGTGCAGAAGTGGGCCGATCGCCTGACCCACGTGGTGCAGGCCGACTCCACGGACATCGACGCATTGAAGCAGTTGGGCCTCAAGCACGTACAGCACGCGGTGGTGGGCATCGGTAGCGACATCGAGGCCAGCGTGCTGACCGTGCTGGCGCTGGAGGAGATCGGTGTCGACGACATCTGGGCCAAGGCCACCGGCTTGCGCCACGGCCAGATCCTCGAACGCATCGGTGCGCACCACGTGGTGCATCCCGAAGCGGCGATGGGCGAGCGCGTGGCGCACCTGGTGACCGGCAAGATGATGGATTTCATGGAATTCGAGGACGGCTTCGCCATCGCGAAGACCACCGCGCCGGAAGAATCGCTGGACATGACCCTCAGCGAGTCGAACCTGCGCCAGAAATACGGCATCACCGTGGTCGGCGTGAAGCGCCGCCATGCCGATTTCATCTATGCCCAGGCCGATACCTACATCGAGCCCGGCGACATCCTGGTGATCTCCGGACCGACCAAGCTGGTGGAGACGTTCGCGAATCTGGTGTAGCCGTTCGTGCGGGCACGTCGATGGGCGCGAGAGGTACCGACCGCAGCGCCTTCCCAGTTCCGCCACCCCGGCGCAGCCCGGCGGCCGGCGTCCTTTTGAAGTTCTCCGCGATCGGGGGGGACTCACGGGCCGCGGGCGCGCAGGTCCAATGCCACCGCAAGTCGCGGCCCGATATCCGCTCGGTTGCGGCGGCATTGGACCTGCGCTCGACAGACGCTCGCGAATTCGGGAAAAGAGCGAAGTGGCGGCGCCCTTGCCCTCGCTTTCCGTTCCGCCCGTTGGAGGTGTGGAGGCGCCTGCCGGGACCGCGCCGACCAAGCGGATATCGGGCCGCGACTCGGCGTGGTCCCGGCAGGCGCCCCTCGGTGTTCCCGGACTCGGGCACTTCTCCTGCGCACTGGGTCCCGGCTTGCGCCGGGATGGCGAGGATGGTCGCGGGCATGGACTGCTCCTACAGACGACCGGAGCAGTCGCAGGCGGAGAATATTCCGCTCAGATCTCGACCTGCGCGCCCAGTTCCACCAGCCGGTTGCCCGGGATGTGGAAGTAACCCGCCACCGGCGCGGCGTTGCGGTGCATCGCGCCGAACAGTTTGTCGCGCCACAGCGGCATGCCGCCGCGGCGCACGCAGGCCACCACGTTCTCGCGGCTGAGGAAATAGGTGGTGTCCATCGGGTCCAGCACCAGTTCGCAGACGTCGCAGGTCTGCATCAGCGCCTGCGGCACGTCCGGCGTTTCCATGAATCCGAAACGCAGCAGCACCTTGTAGAAACCGTCGCCCATCTGCTCCACCACCATGCGCTTGTGCGAGTACGGGACGTTGAGCGTGGCCACGGTCAGGAATACGTTCTGCTCGTGCAGCACCTTGTTGTGCTTGAGGTTGTGCAGGAACGCGTGCGGCACCACGTGCTTGTCCGCGGTGAGGAACACCGCCGTGCCGGGCACGCGCACCGGCGGCGCCAGCATCAGCCCCGGCAGGAAGGTGCGCAGGTCGATGCCGTCCTTCTGGATCTCCGCGCGCAGCAGCTTGCGGCCGCGGCGCCAGGTACGCAGCATCGTGAACAGCACCACGCCCAGCGCCACCGGGAACCAGCCGCCCAGCGGGATCTTGACGAAATTGGCGACGATGAACGCCAGGTCGATCATCAGCAGCACGATGCACAGCGGGATCACCCACACCCGCCAGCGCGGCCACAGCGCGCGCGCCACCACGGCCAGCAGAACGGTGTCGATCAGCATCGTCATCGACATCGACACCCCATACGCGCTGGCCAGTGCCGACGAACTGCCGAAGCCCACCACCAGCCCGACCACGATCGCCATCATCCACCAGTTGATCGCCGGGATGTAGATCTGGCTGATGTTGCTGCTGGACGTGTGGCGCACCGTCATCCGCGGGATGTAGCCCATCTGCATGGCCTGGTGCGCCACCGAGAAGCTGCCGGCGATCACCGCCTGCGACGCCATCACCGTGGCCGCGGTGGACAGAAGGATCATCGGCACCAGCCCCCATTCCGGCACGCCCATGTAGAACGGGTTGCGCGCGGCCTCCGGGTTCTCGAGCACCAGTGCGCCCTGCCCGAGGTAGTTGAGCATCAGCGCCGGCAGCACGAAGAAGTACCAGGCGCGGCGGATCGGGCGCGCACCGAAGCGCCCCAGGTCGGTGTAGATCGCCTCGCCACCGCTGACCGCCAGGATCACCGCGCCAAGGATGAAGATGCCGCCGAAGGTATGGTCGGCGAAGAACTGCGCCGCCCACAGCGGATTCACGGCCTTCAGCACCTCCGGGTCGTGCAGGATGTTCATCACGCCCATCAGCGCCAGCACGAAGAACCACAATCCCGCGATCGGGCCGAACAGCAGTCGTGTAAAACGCGCGGTGTCGTAGCGCTGGATCGAGAACAGCGCCACCAGCACCAGCAGCGTCAGCGGGATCACCAACCCGTTGAGCCGCGGCGACACCACCTGCAGCCCTTCCACCGCGGCCAGCACCGAGATCGCCGGCGTGATCACGCCGTCGCCGAAGAACAGCGCCGCGCCGAAGATGCCGACCACGCCGATCAGGTAGGCCGAGCGCGTGCCCTTGGCCACGAAACGCCGCGTGAGCGTCATCAGGGCGATGATGCCGCCCTCGCCTTCGTTGTCGGCGCGCAGGATCACGGTGACGTACTTCAGCGTCACCACCAGCATCAGCGACCAGAACACCAGCGACAGCAGGCCGAGCACAGTGTCGTGGTTGGCGACCAGCCCGTACTGCGGCGAGAACGCTTCCTTGATGGTGTACAGCGGACTGGTGCCGATATCGCCGAAGACGATGGCCATCGCGCCGAACATCAGGCCGCGCGCGCTCGCGGACAGCCCGCCCGGATGCTGCGATTGGGATGGGGATGACGTGTTCATGGGCTTGGCGTGGGGGCTTGCTCTGGAACGTGGGTCAGCGCAGCGCGGACTGCAGCGCCCTGCGGATGATGGCTTCGGCAGGATCGCCATCGGCCGCCGCGGCCTTGGCCATCTTCTGCGCCTCGGCCGGCTTGTAGCCCAGCTGCTGCAGGGCGATGGTGGCTTCCGACAGCGGATCGGCAGCGCCTTGCACCGGCGGCACGCCACCGGCGACGACGAAGTCCACCGCGCGGTCGCGCAGTTCCACCACCATGCGCTCGGCGGTCTTCTTGCCGATGCCCGGGATCTTGGTCAGCGCCGCCACGTCGCCGGTCTGCACCAGCATCGCGAACTGGCTGACCGAGGTGCCCGACAGCACCGCCAGCGCGATCTTCGCGCCGATGCCGCTGACCTTCTGCACGTCGCGGAACAGCCGTCGTTCGGACTCGGTGAGGAAGCCGTACAGCGACACGCTGTCTTCCTTCTGCGCATGGTGGGTGAACAGCGATACCTCGCGGCCCACCTCCGGCAGGTCGTAGAAGGTACTCATCGGCGCTTCCAGCTCGTAGCCGACGCCATGCACGTCCACCACCAGCCAGGGCGGCTGCTTGTGGACCAGGATTCCCTTCAAGCGTCCGATCATTTGCGGCTCCAGGCCAGTTGCGTGCTGACACCGAGGCGGCGCGCCGTCGCCTGCACGTTCGCATGGGTGATGGCGACCGCCAGCGCGTCGGCGGCGTCGGCCTGCAGCTTGCCATGCAGGTTCAGCATCAGGCCCACCATGTGCTGGATCTGCTGCTTCTCGGCGCCGCCGCGGCCCACGACCGCCAGTTTCACTTCCTTGGCCGCGTACTCGAACACCGGCAGGTCGCGCAGCACCACGGCGCTGATCGCCGCGCCGCGCGCCTGTCCGAGCTTGAGCGCCGAGTCCGGGTTGCGCGCCAGGAACACACGCTCGATCGCCACTTCGTCAGGCCGCCATTCGTCGATCAGCGCGTTCAATCCCAGCAACAGGCGCTTGAGCCTCAGCGCGAAGTCGCCCTCGCCCAGCAGCACAAGCGGCGCATTGAACACGTGCGTCGCACGACCCGCGGCATCGATGTCGATGATGCCCACGCCGGTGCGCTGCGAGCCCGGGTCGATGCCGAGGATCCTGGTCACGTCACCGGCTTACGCGTATGCGTCTTCGCCGAGGTCGGCGTTGGAGTACACGTTCTGCACGTCGTCCATGTCTTCCAGCCAGCGCAGCAGTTTGACCACCTGCTGCGCGGTCTCGCCTTCGACGGCGATGTCGTTGTCGGCACGCATCGTCACTTCCGCGAGATCCGGCGCAAGCCCGGCGGCGACCATCGCGTCCTTGACGTCGTTGAAGGCATCCGGCGCGGTGAGCACGTCGATCGCGCCATCCTCGGGATACACCACCACGTCGTCGGCACCGGCCTCGATCGCGGCATCGGTGATCGCATCCTCGTCCGCACCGGCGCCATACGACAGCACGCCGAGCTTCCGGAACATGAAAGCCACCGAGCCCTCGGTGCCGAGGTTGCCGCCGAACTTGCCGAACGCATGGCGCACATCGGCCACGGTACGCACCCGGTTGTCGGTCAGGCAGTCGACGATGACCGCCACGCCCCCGGGCGCGTAGCCCTCGTAGCGGATCTCCTCGTACTCCACGCCTTCCAGTTCGCCGGTAGCCTTCTTGACCGCGCGCTCGATCACGTCCTTCGACATGTTGACCGACAGGCCCTTGTCGATCGCACTACGCAGGCGCGGGTTGCCCGCGGGATCACCGCCGCCGGCGCGCGCCGCCACGGAAATCTCACGGATGATCTTGGTGAAGATCTTGCCCCGTTGGGCGTCGACCGCGTTCTTGCGCGACTCGATGGATGGACCACGTCCCATGCGTCAGGAACCGGATGCTGCGGGAAAGCGGGGATTATACGGCGGCGCAGCAAGCCCGGCGTCACGCCGGGAAGCGGCCCGTCTGCAGGAAGCCGACGACCTGCGCGGCGGCGGCGCGCGACACCAGCAGCCCGGTGTGGCTGGCCTCCACCACCACGTGGCCGGCCAGCCCCGGTGCCCGGGTTTCCTCGACCGATACGGTGCCGTCGTGCGCGCCCTCGAACCGCGCGACCAGGGCGCCGAAGCCCCGCGGCACGCAGCCGGCGACCATGCCGACCTCAATGCCCGGCGGCCAGGTCACGCACCCCTGCCGAAGCAGGCTGGCGCTGCGCCCGAGGTAGATCCCGGTCCACGATCGGCGCGCCAACACCCTCGCCGCCCGACTGCCGCACAGCGGCGTGCCCAGGCACACCACTCGCGCCACGGGCATGTCGACGGCTTTGGCCGCCAGCGCCTCCAGCGCGACCAGGCCACCGAGGCTGTGGCCCACCAGATGCGCTGGCCCCTTTTCGCGCAGCAAAGACACCAGCTTCGGCACCGCCGCCGCTGGTCCACCCAGGATGCTGTGGTAGCCGAACACTTCCGGCTCGAACCCCGCCTCCCGCAGGCGTGCCGCCATCCAGCGCATGGTCGCGCCGACCATCCACACGCCGTGCAGCAGGATCACGCGGCGGGTGTCCGGCGCCACGGCCATCACCTGCACACCTGCCTGGCCACCCTGCCTGCCATCCGTACCCTCCAGGTTCATGCCGCCAACGCATGCGCATTCTTCCATGCACGTGGCGAAAGCCCTGTCTGCGCCTTGAATGCGCGCGACAGTGCCGCTTCGCTGCCGTAGCCCACGTCGGCGGCGATCACCTTCAACTGGCGGCCACGACGCAACGCCTGTTGTGCCAGGCCGATGCGCCAACCCTGCAGGTACTGGCCCGGCGTGGTCCCCACCGTCTCGCGGAAGGTCATGGCGAACACGCTGCGCGACATGCCGGCCACGTCCGCCAGTTCGTCCAGCGTCCACTCGCGCGAGGGTGCTTCATGCATCGCCACGAGTGCATTGCGCAGGCGCGGATGCGACAGACCCGACAGCAGGCCGCCACGCACCTCGCCGCTTTCCATCAGCTGGCGCAGCACCTGGATCATCACCACCTCGAACAGTCGCTCGACCAGCGCGACGCGCCCGCAGCGTTGCTCGAAGGCTTCCTCGAACAGCAGCGACAGCACCGGCTCGGCGCCCCGGATCTCGTCCAGCGGCACGCAGACGACGTCCGGCAGCGCCGACGCGATCGGATTGGCGGCACCGCCCTCGAACGCGAGGTTGGCGCACACCATGTCCGCACCGCGCACGGGATCGGTGACGAAGCGATGCGTCAGCGGGCGCGGGAACAGCAGCAGGCTCGGTCGTTCCACCTGCAGCGTTTCCTTGCCGTGGCGCATCTCGACCGGGCCGCTGCGCACCAGATGCAACTGGCCGTGCACGCCATCGCTTTCAAGCGTGTTGATGCCGCACAGCGCCCCGGTGTTGAACACCTGCGCGCTCACCGGGAAATGCGCCATCAGCGCCGCGAGCCGGTCGGCCATATCGATACTCCAGATCAAGTTTTCAATACTTTACATCACCAATGGTTCCGGATGGGCGCGCAAAGTACACATCACCAGGCAACACCGCCCGGCAAGCCCACCCAGACAGGAACCACCGCCATGTCCATCGAAAAGATCCTCTACGCAGCGACGGCCACCGCCACCGGTGGTCGCGACGGTCGCGCCCGGTCCTCCGACCGCGTCCTCGACGTCGCCCTCTCCACCCCGCGCGAACTGGGCGGCGCCGGCGGCCCCGGCACCAATCCCGAGCAACTGTTCGCCGCCGGCTACTCGGCCTGCTTCCTCGGCGCGCTGAAGTTCGTCGCCGGCAAGCAGAACGTCGCCCTGCCCTCGACCACCACGGTCACCGGCAAGGTCGGCATCGGGCAGATCCCCGCCGGCTTCGGCATCGAGGCCGAATTGACCATCGCGGCGCCCGGCATCGACCGCGACATGCTGCAGGCCCTGGTCGACCAGGCCCACCTCGTCTGCCCCTACTCCAACGCCACGCGCGGAAACATCGACGTGACGTTGCACATCGCCGACTGATCGACAACGCCCTTCACGCACGCACTCATCCGGAGAAAACACCATGAACACCCGCACCCTCACCGTCTCCCGCGCCTTCGCCGCCAGCCTGCTCGCGCTCGCCCTCCAGGCCGGCTTCACCGCAAACGCCGCGCAGCCGGCCAACCCGACGCAGGCCACCGCCAGCGCCACCGTCGACGGCAGCTACATCGTCACCCACGACAACGTCCGCCTCTACTACAAGGACTGGGGCCCGAAGGACGGCCCGGTCGTCACCTTCAGCCACGGCTGGCCGCTGAACTCGGACAGCTGGGAATCGCAGATGATCTTCCTGGCGTCGCAGGGTTATCGCGTGGTCGCCCACGACCGCCGCGGCCACGGCCGCTCCAGCCAGCCCTGGGATGGCAATGACATGGACCACTACGCCGATGACCTTGCCGCGGTGATCGCTGCCCTCGACCTGCGCGACGTCACCGTGGTCGGCTTCTCGACCGGTGGCGGCGAGGTGGCGCGCTACATCGGCCGACACGGCACGGCGCGGGTGAAGAAGGCGGTGCTGGTCGGTGCGGTCACGCCGTTCCTGCTGAAGACCGACGACAACCCCGACGGCATCCCGCTCGAAGTCTTCGACGGCTTCCGCAAGGACGCGCAGGCCAATCGCTCGCAACAGTACCTCGACATCGCATCCGGCCCGTTCTTTGGCTTCAACCAGCCGGGCGCGACGCCCAACCAGGGCCTGATCCAGTCGTTCTGGGCGCAGGGCATGCAGGCAGGACACAAGGCCACGTACGACTCCATTGCCGCGTTCTCGGCCAGTGATTTCCGCGGCGACCTGCGTCGGTTCGACGTGCCGACGCTGGTGATCCACGGCGGCGGCGACCAGATCGTGCCGGTCGACCTCACGGCGAACGCGGTGCCGCGCTACGCGAAGGGCGCGAAGGTCATCGTGTATCCCGGCGCGCCACACGGCATCACCGACACGCACAAGGATCGGCTCAACCAGGATTTGCTGGACTTCCTCCGCGAGTGAACTTTCGAATCAGGGCTCGATACGCGACGGCCGCATGCGAATGCGGCCGTTCGCGCACATCCGGTCGAAACGGCACCTGGACAGCCGATGCCCGCCCTCCGCCACGCCATTGTCCTGGCCTGGCGACGCGCTCAGCACGGCACTGCCGTGACTGCACTCCCGATGGCATCCAGGACGGCATTGACGATGCGTGTCGTCACCCGCGCCCGGTTGGCCAGGATGTCGGCGAACAGGGCGACCAGCAATGCAAGCCAGGCGAAATAGCCGTAGCCGACGTAGTCGTCGAAGACGATCGTACGCACCCAGTCCTGGTTGAACAGGTAGAGGCAGGCGGCCGCGGTCGCGGCGGCCACCAGCACCACCGCGGGCACCCATAGCTGCAACGCCACCGCCCGCTTGCGCAGCGCGACGATCCCGAGCAGCAGGAACACCAGTGCGTTGGCACCGGTGAAGATGCGGAACTCGCGATGCAGCCTGGCGGCGGTATGCGCATACGCACCGCGGACCAGGCCATCGAGGCGCTCATCCAGCCGGGCCAGCTGCTGCAGGCGCGCACCGATCCCGTCGTGCATCCGCTGCGCCAGTTCCGCGCGGCAGGGACACTGCGGATCGGACATGGCATCCACCACGCCGGCCACGCGCGCCGGCAGCATGCGCTGCAGCTGCTGCAACTGTTCCGCTTCGCCGGCATGCCTTGCCATCGTCTGGCGTGCCAGCCCGACCACCGTGTGCCCGGACAGCAGGTCCAGGCGCTCGCCGACACGCCGTTCCACTTCCTCCACCAGCAGCGTGCGCGCGGCCTGCTCCACCAGGTGCGGCCGCGCCATCGACAGCAGCCACAAGCCGGCGAACAGCACGAATCCAAGGCCGGCGACCGCCAGCAAGGCGCGTCGCGAAAGCATGGTGGCGACGTCGGTCTTCATGCGGGCCTGCGCAGGATGAACTCGTCGTCCAGCGTGTTGCCAACGGGGAACTTGTAGCCACCGACTTTCTCGAAGCCATGGCGCGCATAGAACTTCTGCGCACCAAAGTTCTCGGACCAGACGCCCACCCACAGCGTGCGTGGACCGTCGCGCAGCAGCCAGTCCATTGCCGTTTGCATCAGGCGCGTGCCGTGCCCGCCGCCTTGCAGGCTGTTCACCAGATAGAGCCGCTTGAGTTCGCCGTCGCCCTCGCGCACGTCCGGATGCGGCAGGCCGCAGGGACCGGCCGCGGCGTGACCCACGGCTTCGCCATCGCGTTCGAGCAGCCAGACCGCGTAGTCGGGATGCGACAGGATGACCCGCTGCTTGTCGGGGGCGTAGGCGTTTTCGTTGAAGAACGCGAGATCATCCGCCGGATACAGGTGGCCGAAGGTTTCGGTGAACGTGCGCGTGGCCAGCGCCGAGAGGGTCCAGGCGTCGTCTGCCGTGGCCCGGCGAACGTGCAGGCTTCGGGGCTGGAGGGGGGGACCGACGCGATCGGGAAGTTCGTTCACTGCGGCATTGTCGCAGCTGACGCCACCACGGCTCCAGCCGTTCGCCGACGCCGTGTCTGATGCCTGGCTATACTTCTGCGCGAACCGGAGCCCATCGATGACCGCCTCGATCCGTCTGCGCTGAGCGCACAGCCAATGCCCATCCCGTCGCAGCCCCCGAGGGTGCCGCGACGGGCCGCTGTGCCTCGACTGGAGAGAGATATGATCATGCCGCGTTTCACGCTCCCGGCCGATCCTGCGTTCTGGCAGGATCCGCAACCCTTCTTCGATGCCGCACTCGCCACCGGTGCATCGCTGTTCGACGCGGGCGACGGCGCAATCGCCGTCCTCGGCCACCGGGCCCTGCTCGCCCTCGCGCGCGACCCGCGGGCCGACGGCCATCCGCTGGTGGAGGATCCCCGGCATCCGGACATCAACCGCCTGCTGCGCTGGGGCCTGTTCCTGCAATCGGCACCCACCCACCGCCCGCTGCGCAACGCCGTGGTCGCCGGGCTGTCTGCGCGACGCATCGACGCACTGCGCCCGGAGGCGGCCGCCGCCTGCTCGGACTTGCTGCATTCGCTGCCGACGCAGCCATCGCCGGACCTGGTGTCCCACTTCGCTCGGCCCCTGGCGGCGCGGATGTTCTGCGCGCTGTGCGACCTGCCGCCCGCCTGCGCGGACGCGCTGCCGGAAGACATGGACGTCATCAACACCGCGCTCAACGACGCCCCCGATGCAGCGCGGTCCATGCGCGCAAACGCAGCCGCCGCGAGACTGCTGGCGCTGCTGCAGGCCCACCAGTCCAACGCAGGCTCCGCCATGCTCATCGACATGGCGGCACGGCTGGTGCCGGACACCCCTGCCCGTGCGTCGGACCTGGTGGCCGCATTCGCGATCGATGCGGTGGAGACCACAGCATCCGCCCTTGCCTGCGCATTGGACGTACTGCTGCGCCAGCCAAGCCTGCCTGCATCCATCCACGAGGGGCGCTGGTCCCTGGAAGCGGTGGTGCAGGAGGCATTACGGCTCACTTCGCCGACGATGCTCAGCGTGCGCATGGCGCGCGAGCCGATCGCGTTCGACGGCACGCACATCGCAGCAGGCACCACGCTACTGATGTGGTGGGCGTCGGCGAACCTGGACGCGCGCGTCTATCCACGGCCAGGCAGCTTCGATCCGGAGCGTGGCGCGCGCGGGCACCTCGCGTTCGGTGGTGGAGCGCACGCCTGCCTGGGACGCAGGCTGGCGACACTGGTCACCGAGGAAGCCTTGCGCGCCCTGCGACTGGGCAGCGGCCCACGCGTCGAACGCAGCGGCCCCACCGCCTACCTGCCACGTCTGGCACGGGCACCGGCGACAGCGCCGCTGCGCTTCGCGGACGGGTGATCCGACCGATCGACGGCCGGTGGCGCTCCGTGGCGCCGCCGGCCCGGCGCTCAGTCTTCGCGCTTGCGGACGCTCACGTGCACTTCCGCCAGCTGCGCGTCCGGGATCGGCGACGGCGCGCCGGTCATCAGGCACTGCGCACTGGTGGTCTTGGGGAACGGGATCACGTCGCGGATCGATTCGGTGCCGGCCATCAGCGCGGCGATACGGTCGATGCCGAAGGCGATGCCGCCATGCGGCGGCGCGCCGTAGCGCAGCGCGTCCAGCAGGAAGCCGAACTTCGCCTCCGCCTCTTCCGCGCCGATGCCCAGCAATTCGAACACCGCGCTCTGCATCTCCGGGCGATGGATGCGGATCGAACCGCCGCCGATCTCGTTGCCGTTGAGCACCATGTCGTAGCCGCGCGACACCGCGGTCCTGGCGTTCGCGCGCAGGTCGTCGATGTCGTCGACCGCGGGCGCGGTGAAGGGATGGTGCAGCGCGACGTAGCGCTGCGCCTCGTCGTCCCATTCGAACATCGGGAAGTCGGTGACCCATAGCGGCTTCCAGCCGTCCTGCACCAGGCCGAAGTCCTTGCCGGCCTTCAGCCTCACCGCGCCCATGAAGTCGCTGGTCTTGTTGTAGGCACCGGCACCGAAGAAGACGATATCGCCGTTGCCGGCACCGACGTGCGCGAGCAACGCAGCGAACGCGTCTTCGCTGAAGAACTTCTGGATCGGCGAACTGATGGCGCCTGCCTCGTCGATCTTGATGTAGGCCAGCCCCTTCGCGCCGTACTTGGCGGCATGCGCGGCGTACTCGTCGATCTGCTTGCGGCTGAGCGACGCGCCGCCGGGAATGCGCAACGCAACGACGCGTCCATCGGGGTCGTTGGCAGGGCCAGTGAACACGGCGAAGCCGCTGTCCTTGACCAGGTCCGCCACGTCGACGAGTTCAAGATCGAAGCGCAGGTCGGGCTTGTCGGAACCGTAGCGACGCATCGCATCAAACCAGGTCAGGCGCGGGAACGGCGCGTCGAGTTCGACGTCCATCACTTCCCTGAAGACGTCGCGGATCATGCCTTCCACCGCATCCTGCACGTCGCGCTCGCGGACGAACGCGAACTCCATGTCGAGCTGGGTGAACTCCAGCTGGCGGTCGGCGCGCAGCGCCTCGTCGCGGAAGCAGCGCGCGATCTGGTAGTAGCGGTCGAAGCCGGCCACCATCAGGATCTGCTTGAACAGCTGCGGGCTCTGCGGCAGCGCATAGAACTCGCCCGGGTGCATGCGTGCCGGCACCAGGAAGTCGCGCGCCCCCTCCGGCGTGGCCTTGGTGAGGATCGGGGTTTCGATGTCCTGGAAGCCGCGCGCGTCCAGCCAGCGACGCAGCGCCTGCACCAGGCGGATGCGCGTGCGCTGCTTGCGTTGCATCTCCGGGCTGCGCAAATCGAGGTAACGGTACTTGAGGCGCGTGTCCTCGCCGGGATTCTCGTGGTGGTGGAACGGCAACGGCTCGGCCTTGTTGAGCACGGTGATCTTCGTGGCGATCACTTCCACCTGGCCGGTGCGGAGCTTCGCGTTCACGGCATGGCGCGCACGCACCACGCCTTCGACCTGCAACACGTCCTCGTAGCCCAGCGTCTCGGCCACCGCGAACACGTCCACGTTGTCCGGTTCCACCGTCACCTGCACGATGCCCTCGTGGTCGCGCAGGTCGATGAAGCAGACCCCGCCGAGGTTGCGGGCGACGTCGGTCCAGCCGCACAGGGTCACGGGCTGGCCGATCAACGCCTCGTCGATCAGGCCGCAGAAATGGGTACGCATGGGGGCTCCGGGTGTACGATCCGCCGGCAGACGCCGGAAAGGGCGCATTTTAACGGTTCGCACGCCCGGACGCGGCAGGGACGCCGGCACCGCCATCGCTTCCATCCATGAGGGAGATCGCCATGAGCAGGTTGTTGTGCATCGTCTTGACCACCGCGGCACTGGCCGCCGGCCTTGCCGCCATGCCGGCCACGTCCCACGCCCAGCCCGCGACGCGCGCCTACGCGCCGGAAAACCTGCGCACGCTTTCGCGCGACGACCAGGTGCGGGTGATCAGCCTGGAGTACTCGGAACAGTCGCGGGGGCGGCGCATCCCCGACGACCAGCTGCGCTTCTACCTGGACCAGGTGAACCGCTCGAACTGGACCTTCAGCCGCATCAAGCAGGACATCGCCACCTCGCTGGCCGGCAGCAGTGGCGGTGGCTGGAACCCCGGCCCACCGCACGGCGGAGGCAATGTGGTGCGTTGCGAAAGCGACCGCAACCGGCCGCAATCCTGCAGCACCCCGTGGCAAGGGCCGTCCCGGCTGCTGCGCCAGCTGTCCGACACGCGTTGCGTCGAGGGCCAGAACTGGACCGCAATGCCCGGCCGCATCAACGTCACCGGCGGCTGCCGTGCCGAGTTCGGCCCCGGCCAGGGCTGGGGCGGCGGCGGCGGCCGCGAGATCCGCTGCGAAAGCCTCAACAACCGCCTGCGCGAATGCGCCATCCCCGGCGCAGCCAGCGCGCGACTTGTCCGTCAGCTGTCCAGTGCGCCGTGCATCGAAGGCAACACCTGGGGCACGCGTGGCAACGTGCTGTGGGTGAACCACGGCTGTCGCGGCATCTTCATGGCCGGTGGCCACGCAGGTGGAGGTGCCAGCGGCTACAGCGTCAGCTGCGCGAGCGAGAACAACCGCCAGAACACCTGCGCATGGAACAACAGCTACGGGCGCCCCTTCCTGCAGCAGCAACAGTCTTCGGCCCCGTGTCGCGAAGGCAGCACCTGGGGCCATCGCGGCAACACCATCTGGGTGAGCAACGGCTGCCGCGGGCTGTTCAGCGCCCGCTGATCGCGGTACTCAGGCGTCTCCGGCGGCAGGCTTGGCCGCCGCCGGAGCCGGCGCGGGCGCAGGTTTCGCCGCCTCCGGCTTGCCGGAAGCCTCACCGGATGCCGGCTTGCCGGACTCACTGCAGGCCGCTTCGGGCTTTGCGGCACCGCCGCCGGACTCGACCAGGTTGCGCTTCCTGTCGCCATCCTTCTTGAAGTCGGTTTCGTACCAGCCGCTGCCGGCCAGCCGGAACGCCGGTGCCGTCACCTGGCGCTTGATGCCGGCTTCGCCGCAGGACGGGCAAATCTCCGGATCGGGATCGGACAGCTTCTGCAGCTTGTCGAAGCTGTGGCCGCAGGACGTGCATTCGAAGGCGTAGATCGGCATGGCGGTATCGGGCTTGCTGACGAAAACCGGCCCCAGTCTGGGGACTGGGGCCGGGGATTCAAGGGTGCGCCGGGCTGCGGAAACAACGCCGGCTCCAGGGACTCAGTAACCCCAGGGCGTGGGCGGCAGGTCGACCGGGCGGGTCAGGTCGAACTCGACCTGGAACAGGCGCCCCTGGGGATTGAGATCGTCCTGCGGACGCGACAGCTCGTACAGGAAGCGCTGGCCGGGATCGATTTCCATCGCCCAGACATTGGTGACCGAGACCGACAACCCATCGCGCGCGTTGAACGTGTCGATGGACGCCTGGTCGACCGGGAACTCCTGGCGTTGCGCGGTGCCTGCCGTGGCGGTATCGCCGCCGTACATCGTGGTGGGATCGTCGCTGCCGTCCTCGAGGCGATGGTCGTGCTTCAAACGCAATCCACTGTCGGTGCGGGTGAGGATCCACGTGCGGGAATGGTTGTCGCCGACGTGGAACGGCACGCGCAGCTCGCGGGTCGGGTCGTCGCAGCCGCGCACGTGCATGACGAGGGTCTTGCCTTCGAATGCGTGGGGTTCGGGCGACCGGGGTTCGTTGGCGATGATGCGGCCCTCGAAGGCCTGCCCGCAGTGCCGGGCAAGGCGGGCGAGGAAGGCATCGGCGGGTTCGGCGCCTGCAGCCGCGTCCTGCAGCGTTTCGGCGGCGGCGTCGGCCTGGGCGGCGGCATTGTCGCCGGAGTCCGTGCTGACGCGGACGCAAGCGGAGAGGGCCACGGCAAGCGCGGCAACGGAACACAGCTTGAGGGTCGTCTGGATATTCATCCGGACACCGTACCCGCCGCGCAGCGCCCCCGCAACCGGAGCTCAGCCGTACAACGCCAGCAACTCCGATTCCGCGACTTCGAGTTCTTCGCGCAACGCGGCCTGTCGCTGTCCGAGTGCGGCGACCTTCGCGGCATCGCCATACACGCCGGGATCGGCCAGTTCGCGTTCGACCGATGCGATCTCGCGCTCCAGCTCCGCCACCCGGGCCTCGGCCTTGCCCAGCTTGTGCGGATTCACCTTCACCGACTTGCCCGGCGGCGGCGGTTCGGGCTCGACGTGCACGACCGGCTTCGCCGCCGGCGTACGCAGCTCGCCGGCGTTGCCGCGTGCGCGCAGCCACGCCGCGTACTCGTCGAGGTCGCCGTCGAACGGCTTGACCACGCCATCGGCCACGCGCCAGAAGGTATCGCTGACCAGGCCGATCAGGTGGCGATCGTGCGAGACCAGCACGATGGCACCGGGGAAATCGCTGAGCGCCTCGGCCAGCGCCTCGCGCATCTCCAGGTCGAGGTGGTTGGTGGGCTCGTCGAGCAGCAGCACGTTCGGCTGGCGCCAGGCGATCAGGGCCAACGCCAGTCGCGCGCGCTCGCCGCCGCTGAAGCC
The DNA here is from genome assembly GCF_004357985.1 of Luteimonas aestuarii. Classification (GTDB taxonomy): domain Bacteria; phylum Pseudomonadota; class Gammaproteobacteria; order Xanthomonadales; family Xanthomonadaceae; genus Luteimonas; species Luteimonas aestuarii. The sequence goes on from NZ_SMTF01000019.1 coordinate 55,779, forward strand.
GTCGATGCTCTCGAACGCGCGGTCGCCGGGGAAACTCCACTTGCCGAGGAAGCCGCGGAATTCCTGGATGGCGACGTTCGGCGAAATCTCGCGCAGGTGGTCGATCGGCGAAGTGCCGGCCACCAGCGCCTCGACGGTGTGCTGGGCGAAGTAGCCGATGCGCAGGTCGGTGTGCGCGTAGCGCTCGCCATCGAGCAACGGCAATTCGCCGACCAGCGATTTCACCAGCGTCGATTTGCCGGCTCCATTCGGTCCCAGCAGGCCGATGCGGTCGCCTGCTTCAAGCCCGAAGCCGACGTTGTCGAGGATGACAACTGCTCCCTCCCCCGCTTGCGGGGGGTGAGGGAGACCTGCTTGCGCGGCACTGCCACGCAGGTCACCCGAACGACCGGCGCGCTGCGCCGGGCCGGGCGGGCCGGGGTGGGGGCCGGCTTCCGTCGCCTTGCCCCCATCCGCCCTGCGGGCCCCTTCCCCCGCACGCGGGGGAAGGGCATAGCCACATACGCCGTGGTTGATGCGCAACAGCGCATGGGGCAGCTTCGGCGGCGCCGGGAAGTCGATCCGCACCTCGCGCTCGGCACGCACCGCTTCGGTGTCGGCCATCTTCGCCAGGCGCTTGACCCGCGACTGCGCCTGCTTGGCCTTCGCCGCGCTGGCCTTGAACCGGTCGATGAAGCTCTGCAGGTGTGCGCGTTCGGCCTGCGTCTTCTCGTGCGTGATCTGCTGCAGCCGCAGCTGCTCGGAGCGCTGGCGCTCGAACGAGGTGTAGTCGCCGGTGTACAGCTTGGCCTTGCCGCCATGCAGGTGCAGCGTGTGCGTGCAGACGTTGTCGAGGAACTCGCGGTCGTGCGAGATCAACAGCAACGTGCCGGGATACTTCAGCAACCACTGCTCCAGCCACAGCACCGCGTCGAGATCGAGGTGGTTGGTGGGTTCGTCCAGCAGTAGCAGGTCGCTCGGCGTCATCAGCGCGCGCGCCAGGTTCAGGCGCACGCGCCAGCCGCCGGAGAAGGTGGACACCGCACGCTGGTGGGTGTCGCCAGGGAAACCCAACCCATGCAGCAGCTTGCCTGCACGCGCGGTGCCGTCGTAGCCGCCCACTTCCTCCAGCAGGTGGTGCGCTTCGGCCACCGCCTCCCAGTCCTCCGCCGCCAGCGCCTCGGCCTCGGCCTTCAACGCCGCAGCCACGCGGACATCGCCGCCGAGCACGAAGTCGATGGCCGGGTCCGGCAGCGACGGCATCTCCTGCGCGATGGACGCGATGCGCACGCGATTGGGGATGTCGAGGTCGCCACGGTCGGCTTCCACTTCGCCGCGGACGGCCGCGAACAGGCTGGACTTGCCGGTGCCGTTGCGTCCCACCACGCCAAGCCGCATGCCGGCGTGCAGTGCCAGGTCGACATCGGACAGCAGGAGGCGCTCGCCGCGGCGGAGGGCGAAATTGCGGAAAGCGATCAAGACATAACCCGACGTGATTGGCCCGAAACCGGCGCACAGTTTATCGATGGCCGGGCCCGAAGGCGTCGGCGGCGGCGGTGCCCTTGACGATGGCCCACCCGCCCCTGTATCTCGGCTGTGCGCCTACATTAAAACGATTACAAGCGCAACCTTTTCCGATCACAAAAACAACAACGACAGTCACCATTCCGAGGAAATGCCATGGAACGCAGACCCGCCCCACTCTTCATCGCCATCGCCGCCGCGCTCGCGGTCGCCCCGGTTGCCGCACAGGAGGCCGCCGATACCGCACGCGCCCTCGACACGGTGATCGTCACCGGCACGCGCGTCACCGACCGCACCGTTGCCGAATCCACCGCCCCCATCGACATCATCACGCCCGAGGTGCTGCAGGCCACCGGCACCGTCGAACTGGCCACCGCCCTGTCGCGCGCCGTGCCGTCGCTGAATTTCCCGCGCCCCGCGATCAACGACGGTACCGACGCCGTGCGCCCGGCGCAGCTGCGCGGCCTGGCGCCGGACCACACCCTGGTGCTGGTCAACGGCAAGCGCTACCACCCCGGCGCGCTGGTCAACGTCAACGGCAGCCAGGGCCGCAGCTCCGCCCCGGTGGACCTGAACTCGATCCCGATCGCGGCGATCGAACGCGTCGAGGTGTTGCGCGACGGCGCGTCGGCGCAATATGGCTCGGATGCGATCGCAGGCGTGGTCAACATCGTGCTGAAGGGCTCGGGCAGCGGCGGCAGCGTGGTCGCGACCGGCGGCCAGTACAGCGCCGGCGATGGCCGCCAGTACCAGCTGCAGGCCGACACCGGTTTCGCCCTGGGCGAGTCCGGCAAGCTGCACCTCGCCGTGCAGGGCGGCCACCAGGACCAGTCCGACCGCGCGCGCCCGTTCCAGGGCACGGTCACGCCGACCAGCGCACCGGCCGGGCGCGTGGTGCAGCGCTACGGCGACCCCGAGGTCGACAACCTGTCGCTGCTGTACAACGGCGAGGTCGACATCACCGACTACCTGACCTTCTATTCCTACGGCCTGCACACGAAGCGGGAGACGCTGTCGAACGGCTTCTTCCGCCCCGCCGGCGACTCGCGCAACATCCCGTCGATCTATCCGGACGGTTTCCTGCCGCAGATCCTCAACACGTCCACCGACGTCAGCGTGTCCAGCGGCATCAAGACCTTCACCGCCGGCGGCACCAACATCGACATCAGCTACACGTACGGCTCGAACGAGCTGGAGTTCGACATCCTCAACACGCTCAACCGCAGCCTCGGCCCGACGTCGCCCACGCAGTTCTTCGCCGGTGCGCTCGAGCTCAAGCAGCACGTGCTGAATTTCGACTTCAACAAGCCGCTGGAATGGGGCCTGCAGTACCCGGTCACGCTGTCCTACGGTGCCGAATGGCGCGGCGAGCAATACACCATCCGTCCCGGCGAGCCGGGTTCGTACGTCAACGGCGGCGTGCTGGTCGGCGGCGCGCCCGCGCCCTCCGGTGCGCAGGTGTTCCCGGGCTTCCGCCCAAGCGACAGCGGCAGCTTCGACCGCCACAACATCTCGCTGTACGCTGGCCTCGAGGCCGACCTGACCGACCGCTTCACCGCGGGCGTGGCCGTGCGCTACGAGGACTTCAGCGACTTCGGCGACACCACCACCGGCAAGCTCACCGGCCGCTATGCGTTCAACGATGCGGTGGCGGTGCGCGCGACCGCATCGACCGGTTTCCACGCCCCGGCGCTGTCGCAGCAGTACTACCAGACCACGTCTACGAACTTCATTGGCGGCATTCCGTTCGACCTGGTCACCTTCCGCGTGACCAATCCCGCCGGCATCGCGCTGGGCGCCGAGCCGCTGAAGCCCGAGGAGTCCGAGAACCTCAGCCTGGGACTGGTGCTGACGCCTGCCAACGGCCTCTACCTGACGGTCGACGCCTACCGCATCAAGGTCACCGACCGCATCACCCTTTCGGAAAACCTGACAAGTACCGCAGTGCGCAACTACCTCAATGCCAACGGCTTCCCCGACGTCGCCGGCGGTCGCTACTTCACCAATGCGCTCGACACCACCACGACCGGCATCGACATCGTCGGCACGTACAAACTGGCGCTTGCCGGCAGCACGCTCGACTTCACCAGCGGCTACAACTACAACAAGACCGAGATCGACCGCGTCGCCCCCAACCCGGCCGCACTGGAGGCCATCGATCCAACGGCGCTGCGTTTCGGGCGTGTCGAGCTGGGTCGCTTCGAGGTGGGCGCGCCGCGCGACAAGTTCTTCCTCAACAACGTGTGGACCCGCGGCGGCTTCAGCGTCAGCGCCACCGCCACGCGCTACGGCGAATTCACCATCCGCAACGCCAGTCCCACGCTGGACCAGACCTTCGACGCCAAATGGCTGCTCGACCTGGCTTTCAGCTACAAGACCGGCGGCTGGGAGTTCACGCTGGGCGGCGACAACGTGCTCAACGAATATCCGGACGAGAGCCTGTTCGCGACGTCGACGTCCGGGCAGTTGCCGTACCCGTCGCAGAGTCCGTTCGGCTTCAACGGCGCATTCGTGTACGGGCGCGTCGGCTTCCGCTGGTAGGCCTCGTGCCATGACGCCGTGATCGAACGCCCCGCACCGCGGGGCGTTCTTCTTCCAGGCCGTCTCGTTTGCCGATGGCGCACGGGATCGGCGACACTGCAACTCCGGCAACCGGATTGCGCCGCACGATGCCACACGACACCAGCCTGATCGACATCGTCGCGGTCGGTTTCGGCCTGGCCTTCCTGTTGGGCGCGCTGGCGAACAAGCTGCGCGTGTCGCCGATCGTGGGCTACCTGCTGGCGGGCATGGTGGTCGGCCCGTTCACCCCCGGCTTCGTGGCCGACCAGGACCTCGCCAACCAGCTCGCCGAGATCGGCGTGATGCTGCTGATGTTCGGCGTGGGCCTTCACTTCTCGCTGAAGGACCTGCTGGAGGTCAAGGCGATCGCGATTCCCGGCGCGGTGGTGCAGATCGCCGTCGCCACCGCGCTGGGCTGGCTGCTGGCCTGGGGCATGGGCTGGTCGCCGATCAACGGCTTCGTGTTCGGACTGGCGCTGTCGGTGGCCAGTACCGTGGTGCTGCTGCGCGCGATGGAACAGAACCGGCTGCTCGATACCAAGCGCGGCAGGATCGCGGTGGGCTGGCTGATCGTCGAGGACCTCGCCATGGTGCTGGCGCTGGTGCTGCTGCCGGCGCTCGCCGAGGCCATGAACGGCGGACCCGCCGAACCGGGCGTGTCGGAAAGCGAGGCCATGCTGGGCGCGATCCTGTTCGCGCTGCTGAAGACCCTGGTGCAGGTGACCCTGTTCGTGACGGTGATGATGGTCGTCGGGCGACGGCTGATCCCGTGGACGTTGGAGAAGATCGCAGGCACCGGGTCGCGCGAACTGTTCACCCTGGGCGTGCTGGCGATCGCACTGGGCGTGGCGTTCGGCTCGGCGATGCTGTTCGGCGTGTCGTTCGCGCTGGGCGCGTTCTTCGCCGGCATGCTGCTCAACGGTGAATTGAGCCACAAGGCGGCCAGCGACTCGCTGCCGCTGCGCGATGCCTTCGCAGTGCTGTTCTTCGTCTCGGTGGGC
>NZ_SMTF01000020.1 GCF_004357985.1 Luteimonas aestuarii
GAGTTGGCGCTCCCGGGATGGCCAGGCGCACAAGGCCGAGATCGACATTGGCGAAATCTTCAAGGACCAGTTGATCCGGCACAACGTGCCGCGCGACGAGATGGCGGACTTGCCTGATGGTGAATACCCAAGTGACCCGGCGATCATCCTGGAAGTGAATGACCGCACGATCCGTGTCTGGATGCGTGCCTTCATTTCCACCAGGCAGTTGCAGAAGCCGGGGAATCAGTACAGCAACTTCCGCAATGATCTGATCCTGGCCGAGACCTACACCTACTGACAAAGAAGGAGCATTGTCATGGGCGAGCTGTTCAGGAAGGGAGAATCTCGCCCGTTCACGCGGAACGATCTGGGGTTGTACGAACAAGCGCGATCGACACAGCACCTCCACGAAGTGCCGGTGTTGCAGCGGTCGGATAATCGGCACGAATACCTGTTTTTTGGCCTGTTCGACGGCACTGGGCAGGACGCCGATAATCCGAAGCAATTGCTGACGAACGTGGGCTTGTTGCGTGAGCAACTCAACATCTTGCGCGATGACCCGGACAACCGTATTGGCTATGACTACGTCGCCGGCATCGGTACCCAGTCCAATCCACTTGCGCGCTACAAGGATGCGTTGATCCCGCACAGTTGGGCCGGCAGGATCGAGAACGCATACCTTGAGCTGGCTACCCAGACAAAGATATGGCGTGAGCAAGACCCCGACGCACAGATCCGCGTCGCCCATGTCGGCTACAGCCGAGGCGCGGTGCTGTCGGTAGGGCTGGCCCGGCTGGTGGACCAGTACGGCATCGCCAACCCAGACGACCTGAGGTTCGGTCGCGATGCGCACGGCAACATCACGGTGCAAGGTCCGCACCCACCGCTGGTAGAGCCCGGACAGGCCGCGCAGGCAATGGGGCTGTACGACCCGGTGGCGACCCACCTGCCCGACGACTTCGATGCGCGCCGGCCCGGCTCGGTGATCAGCGCGGTGGCCATGGCGGCCGCGCACGAGCAACGCGTGGCGTTCCCGCACCAGGCCATCCTGCAGCCCGGCCTGTCATCCGACCGGCGCTTCGCCAACCTGCTGATGCCGGGCGGGCATTCCAACGTGGGGGGCGGCAACCGTGATCCGGGGGCCGAGACGATGGCGTTCAACAGCATGGCCGACTACCTCAACGGCCTGCGCGACACGCCGCTGTTCACGCATCGTCCCCTGCCCGATGACCCTGATCAGTACACCGTGCACCAGGCGCGTGGGCCGACCGCCGTGCCCGGCCTGGACCGCAGTGGCCTGCGCGAGGTACGCCAGGATCTGGCCAACTGCAAGATCGTCGACCCTTGCCGCGATGGTGAGCCCGTGAACCGGGCGCTGGCGGAGCAGTTCGAGTACCGCCGCCTGCAGCCGACGGCGCCATTGCCAGCGCTTGCGCCGGCGCAACGGCAAGGCGCTGCGCAGCAGGCCGAACAGCCGCAGCGCATGACGTCCTTCGCCGACCCCCATGTCGACAGGGCCTATTCCGCGCTGCTGGCGGGAGACAGCGACCAGCTCGACCGGATTGCGATCGAGTTCGCGCAATCGCCCGCGGGACGACACATGGCGCAGCAGGGGGACCAGTGGCTGGCACGGCAGCAGGCCACCGAGCATCGGCAAATGCAGGAACGACAAGCGACGCAGCGGCAGGCCGACCCGGTGCTGAGCCGCTGACGCGTCCCGATACCAGCGACACCCATGGAGTGGGCGATGCAGAATGAAGAGTTGGCGCGGATCCGCATGGGCCTGGAGGAAGCGATCCAGGCGATCCTGATGCTGCGCTCGGAGATGGCCCAGCGCGAAACGCGCATGGGCGCTGCATTCGACCAGCAGGTGCAGTCGCTGCGCGCGGAGGTTGGGCAATTCCGCCATGACATCCGGAGCCTCGTGGGCGGTGCCAGCGCGCAAATCGCCAGGGAGTCCCGCGCTGCGTTGACTCCGGTGGCTGCGGAATACGACCGTGCCGTGACCGCGACCTCGGCGCAGCTGGTCGGGGCAAGCAGGACGGTGTGGATGTGGTTCGGGGCCGCGGCAACAACCCTGTTGCTGACGTTGCTGGTGGCGTGGGCGGTGCTGGGCTATTACCGGCGCGAACTGGCATCGGCCCAGGACGCGCTGCAACGCTATGAGGACGCGATTCCGGTGGTACAGGCGTTCCATGCTTCCGATGCCGTCATTTGCGGAGGGCGCATCTGCACGAATGCGGACCCGGCCGGACAGCAGGCCGGAGACCGCCAACAGTACCGGCAGGCCAGGCCCCGACCTTGAGTGAATCCACAGCTTGCTCACCCGGCTGTATCGCGATCAGCCGAACAGCTTGCTCGGGTACTCGGCCTTTTGCTCGCGTGCCATCAGCCGCGACAGGCCTTCGGCCGGGGTGATGTCGCCATGCAGCACATCGCGCACATTGCCGGCGATGGGCAATTCCACGCCGTGGCGGTCGGCCAGGCGCATCACTTCGTCGGCAGTCTGCAGCGATTCGACCACCTGGCCGATCTCGCGCACCGCTTCGTCCATCGCCTGCCCTCGGCCCAGGGCCAGGCCGAGGCGGCGGTTGCGCGACAGGTCGCCGGTGCAGGTGAGGACAAGATCGCCCAGGCCGGCCAGGCCCATCAGGGTCTCGGGCTTGCCGCCGATGGCGATGTTGAGCCGCAGCATCTCGTTGAGGCCGCGGGTGATCAGGCCGGCGCGGGCATTGAGGCCCAGGTTCATGCCATCGGCGACACCGGTGGCCACCGCCAGCACGTTCTTCATCGCGCCGCCCAGCTCGGCGCCGCGCATGTCGTCGCCGGTATAGGCGCGGAACGCGGGGCCATGCAGCACTTCGGCCACCGATTGCGCGAACCCGGCATCGTCGCCATGCACGGTCAGCGCGGTCGGCAGGCCGGACGCGACTTCCCTGGCGAACGAGGGGCCGGTCACCACGGCCAGCGGAACGTCGCTGCCAAGCGTCTCGCCCGCCACTTCATGCAGGAACCGGCCCGAGCCCGGCTCGAAACCCTTGGTGGCCCAGGCCACGCCGGCGTGTGCCGGGCGTAGCGGCGCCAGCGCGTGCAGGGTCTCGGTGAAGGCGTGGGAGGGCACCACCACCAGGATCAGGTCCGCCCCGTGCAGGGCGGCCGTGAGATCGGTGGTGGCGCGCAGGTTGTCGGGCAGGGCGATGCCCGGCAGGTAGCGCGGGTTTTCATGGCGGGCGTCGATGGCATCGATGCCCGCCGCGTCCCGGCCCCACAGCGTGGTGCGGTAGCCGTGGCGTGCGATCAGCGCGGCCAGCGCGGTGCCCCAGGAGCCCGCGCCCAGTACCGCGACCGACGGCTTGCTCGCCGACATGGGTCAGGCGTTGCCGGCCGTCTCGCTGTTCGACGACAGGTCGTTGCGCTGCTCACCCTGCTGGTCGCGCTGGCGCAGGCTTTCCGCGTACAGCGCGTCGAAGTTGATCGGCTGCAGCAGGAACGGCGCAAAGCCGCCGGCCTGGATCAGGTCGGAGATCATCTGGCGCGCGTACGGGTACAGCACGTTCGGGCACTGGGTGCCGAGCAGCGCATCGGCCACGTTGGATTCGAACCCGGCCAGCGCGAACACGCCCGCCTGCTGCACTTCGGCCACGTATATCGTGTTGCCGTCGCCTTCGCCCGCGGTGCAGGTCAGGGTCACGCCCAGCACCACTTCGAACACGTTGTCGCCCAGGCGCTGCACGCGCTGGTTGAGGTTCATGTTGAGCTGCGGCTGGCCCTGCTCGTTGAACACGGCGGGCGCCTTCGGCGACTCGAAGGACACGTCCTTGACGTAGATCTTCTCGACGCTGAACTGCGGGCCGGTGGGCTGGGCCGGCGCGACGGCGCCGTTGTTGGCTTGCTCGGACATCTTGGGATTGCTCCGGGAAATGAATGACGCGAAAGGGCGGGATTATCGCATTTCTGCGGTCAGCCCCGGCCCTTCGCAAGGGGCAGGTCGGCCTGCTGCCAGCCGCCGATGCCGCCGTCCAGCACGTAGACCTTCTCGAAACCCGCCTTCTTCAGGCGCTGGGCCGCGCCGCCGGCCGTCATGCCGGTCTTGCAGACCAGCACCACGGGCAGGGACTTGGCCGGGGCCAGTTGCTTGTTTTCCGGGTCGAACTGGCTCATCTGCACGTTCTTGGCGCCGGGGATGTGGCCCTTGTCGAAGTCGGCGATCGGCCGCAGGTCCACCACCAGCGCGTTCTCGCGGTTGATCAGGCCGGTCAGCTCGGCCGGGCGCAGCGACTTGTAGCCGCGGAACAGCCGTGCGAATTCGGTATAGATGAGGGCGGCGGTGATGCCGGCGAGCGCCATCGACAGCATCGGGTTGCGGCCGAAGAAGGCCATCAGTTCTTCAAGGTTCACGGCAACGGGCGGATCTGGCGGGGCGGGGATTGTCGCACAGGGGACGGGCAGGAGTTTCCGGCCTCGACGAGGAGCAAGGCTTGGGAGCCCTTGAGCGATGGCATAGCGAGCCAGGGGCATCCCGCCCGTGGACGGGCGGGTAACGTTTTCTTGCTGGCCCAAGAGAAAGTCACCAAAGCGAAGGGCCTTTCCCCGGCGAAGCTAACGATATTGCCGAAAGTGCGTCGGGATTTTCCGACTCGCCATCAGCAGTTGTTTCCGTGCGTCGCTCGTTACGCGTGGCGACGCGTTCATAAGCGTTGCGCTTGGAAGATTACGTTTGGCGCGGCTCGGTCGGAAAACGCCGCACAGCCATGTGCGGCGCCCTGCGGGTCTGGGGTGTGCTGTCGCGGTTTACCCGTGAATCCAAAGTCGTCATCCCGGCTTGGCCAGCCTTCGGCTGCTGAACATCGCCTCGCCGAGATGACGAGGCTCGGGATTCTGATCTGCGTCCAGCCGAAACGTTGCTGAAAGACCCGGCGCGCGGCCGGCACGGAGGCCGGCCGTTGTTCGAAGGGACAGGGATGTCGTGTTGGAAAATCCCGTCGGGCCCAGGCTGAAACGTTAGCCCCGTCGGGGAACGCATTTCCCTGGTTACTTCCTTGACCGGCTGCGTGGTTCGCCCCGCAGTGGGCAAGCATGGAAAGTGGCCCGCCCGCTTGCGGGCGGAATGCCGTTGATCCTCGGTGGCACGATTGGCCGACGCACGACGCGTCAGCCAGAACATGCCGCCACGACGCATGTCTTTCCGTGCGTCGACGCAGGCACCACCATCAGTCGTCTGCGTCAGCGACGCGTGGACAACCGCCCCAGGACAGGGACACTTACTCCCCCGACCAGAAATCCGGTAGCCCGCCGACGATCCACCACCGTTTCGCCGCCGCGTCGAAACGCCAATGTTCGGTGTAGCGCTGCGTGCGCTCGGTCATGTTGTGGCGGTTGATCAGGCCGATCTCGATCTCGCGGAAGGCTTCCGCCTCGCCCGGACGCGAGGAACGTTCCCGGTACTGCGACACCTGCACCTGCTTGTAGCGCTCGAACTGCAGGTCGGTCATCGGGTTCGCTTCGCGGTAGGCGGGTTCGACCAGGTTCCAGGCGCCTTCGAAATCGCCCCAGCGGATCGCCGCCGACCAGTCGTACTGCGCGCGGTCCAGCGCCGACACCTGCTTGCCGGTGCTGGCGCACCCGGTGGCGAGGACGGTGGTGGCGCAGGCGAGGAGGAGGGCGATCAGGAACGTGCGCATGCCGGGACCCGCGTGTCGGTGGTGTAGGCATCGTAGGCGCTGGCGTCGTCGCTGCCCAGCCCGGCGGCGGCGGCGACGGTGGGACGGGCGAAGCGCATCCCGCGCGCTATCGCGCCAGCGCGGCCTCGGGGACTTCCAGTTCGACCGACAGCGCAAGATGGTCCGAGAACGCCGCCGGCATCGCGCGCATGCCCTCGCAGCGCAGCGACGAGGTGACCAGGATATGGTCGATCGCGCGCTGCGGCTTCCAGCTGGGAAAGGTATGCACGGCGCAGGCGGGCGGCTGCAGGTTGGTGCCGCGGTACAGGATGTCCATCTCCGGCCGGTCTGGCGGGCAGTTGAAGTCGCCCATCAGCACCGCGTTGGGATGGTCGTGCAGCAGTTCGGCGATGAAGGACAGCTGCGAGCGCCGCGACTGCGCGCCCAGGGACAGGTGGGCCACGGCGATGGTCAGGCCGCTGTCGCCCTCGCCGAAGCGAGCCGTGAGCACGCCGCGTCCGGAAATGCGGCCGGGTAGCGGATGGTCGGACACTTCCACCGGCTCCAGTTTGCTCAACAGGCCGTTGGCGCTGGACGCGACGCTGCCGACGCGGCGGTTGGGCTGGTGGCTCCAGTAATCGAAGCCGCCCTGTTCGGCCAGATAGTGGGTCTGGTTGGTGAAGCCCGAACGCCAGCTGCCGGGGTCGCTTTCCTGCAAACCGACGATGTCGTGCTCGCCCGCGAGGCGGGCGATGGTGTCGAGCATGTCGCGCTTGCGCCCGGCCGGCAGCACGTGCGACCAGCTGCGCGTCGCGTAGTCGCTGTAGCGACGCGTGCTGGAACCGGCCTGGATGTTCGCGCTGAGCAGCTTCAGCCGTTGCGACGGCATGTGCGCCCCGGTCGCTGGCTCATCGCGCGGCGTCACGCTCGTGCGCGACCAGGCGATCGGCGATCTGCAACTGCTCTTCGTGGCTGCGGCCGATCACACGGTAGCGACCGTTGACGATCAGCGTCGGCGTGGCCTGCACGCCGCTGCGCATCGCGAACTGGCGTGCGCGCCCGATGTTGGCGTTCACCGCGAAGCTTTGCATCGTGCTCTTGGCTTCCTGCGCCGGGAGGCCGTGCTTGCCGAAGAACGCGGCGATGTCGTCGACGCTGGCGTTCTGGCGCAGGCTGCGCTCGAGGTGGATGGCGCGGAACAGGGGCGAATGCACGCGGTCGAGGATGCCGGTCGCTTCTGCGGCGTAGTACGCGCGCGGAAAGTTGTCCTGCTCGTTGAACACGGCCGGCACGTAGACGAAGCGGACGTCGGCAGGCTGGCGCGCCTTCCACGCCGTGACCAGCGGGTCGAACTGGGCGCAGGCGCCGCACCAGTAGGCGAACACCTCGGCCACTTCGATGTCGTTGCCGACCCGATAGGGCTGGCCGCCCTGGATGATGTCGTAGTCGCGGCCAACGGTCAGGCCCGGGACTGGCGTGGCCGCACCGCGCGGCGGCACGGCGGCGGCGGTCTCGGGCGCGGCTTCGATCGCGTCGGTGGCCGGGGCCTCGCCTTCGGCGGGCGTGGCGGTTTCGACCGGTGCGTTCGGGTCGATGGCAGGCTCGTCGGCGATGGTTTCCACCGGTGCCGGTTCTACCGTGGCGGGAGCTGCGGGTTCGGGCGCGTCCTGGCTGCCGCAGGCGGCGAGCAGCACGGACAGGAGCAGGGGCAGGGCGATGCGCGGGGTCATGCGTGCGGTCCTGGAAAGAAACGGATCAGGCGCCAAGGATACCGGGCCGGAGGTGAATCAGTGGGCGCTGCCGCCCGATTTCGCCAGTTCGTCGACGAGACGCAGCGTGTCGCCGAAGCTGCTCCCCTGCACGCGGTAGCGGCCGTCGACCACCAGCGTCGGCGTGCCCTGGATGCCGTTGCGCACGGCGAACTCGCGTGCGGTCGCCATCTTCGCGTCGGTGGCGGGGCTGTCCATGGCGACGCGGAAGCGGGCTGCATCGATACCCAGGGTCGCGGCGAAGCTGGCCAGTTCGTTCGCGGTCGCGCCGCGCGCGGGCAGCGCGCCGCTGCGATGGATCGCGTGGTAGGCCGCGTCGTGGAACCGGTCCAGCACGCCGAGCGATTCGGCCGCGAAATAGGCGCGTGCATAGCCGTTCTGCAGGTCGAATGCGGCCGGCAGATAGACGAAGCGCACGTTCGCAGGCGCGGTGCGCTTCCACTGCGCGAGGATCGGCTGGAAGTTGGCGCAGTGGCCGCAGGTGTAGGCGAACACCTCCACCACTTCCAGCTTGCCGTCCGCCGGCTGCAGGGCCATGCCGTTTTCGATCGGCTGCAGGCCCGGGCCGTGGTCGTGGCCGTCATGGGCGGAGGCGGGGGCAAAAGCCAGCAGCACGGCCAGCAGGACGGTCAGGCGGGGCATGGGATCGAATACCGGAAACGAAAACGCCGGCGCAGGATGGCTGCGCCGGCGTTCCGGATCAAGCGCGGAGCGCCTGTCCGATGGCTGCGGCTCAGGAATCCTGGGCCGGCTGCGCGGCATCCTCGCCCTCGGTGTCGGCCTCGTCTGCCGCCGGGGCCGGGGCGGGGGCCGGCGCAGGAGCGGGACCATTCGCCGCGGCCGACTGGATCGCCGCCAGCGTGCGTGCGTCCGGGCGGACATGCAGGCCCTGCAGGTAGCTCGCCAGCGCCTGGATCTCTTCGTCGGTCAGCGACCTGGCCACGTCGGCCATCACGTTGAACAGCGCCGGGTCCTGCTCGGTCGTGGTGCCAGTGCGGTAGAACTCCAGGCGGCGCGCGGTGTACCACGCCTGCTGGCCGGCCACGTGCGGATACGCCGGGCCCGGATTGCCCTGGCCGGCGGGGCCGTGGCAGGCCATGCAGGCGGGCAGGCCGCGCGAGGCGTCGCCGGCGCGGAACAGCTGCTGGCCCACTTCGTAGAACTTCATGCCCTCGTAGGGACCATCGGCGACGACGCTGTCGTCGGCGATGCCAGCGCCCGAGGCCTGCGCGGCGTAGTGCGCGCCCAGGTCGCGCATGTCCTGCGCGCTGAGCGGCTGCGCGAACGGCTGCATCACCGGGTCCACGCGTTCGCCGCTCTTGAACAGCGCCAGCTGGTGCGCGATGTAGCGCTCGCTGTTGCCGGCGATGCGCGGGTACAGGCTGGGGTCGGCCTCGGCATTGCCGTCCAGGCCGTGGCAGGCGGCGCAGGCGCCGGCCAGCGTGGCGCCGGCCTGCGGATCGCCGGGGCGGGCCTCGGACAGGGCGGCCACGGCGTTCGCGTCCAGCGGCATGGTCTCGACCGGCGGATTGTCCGGCAGCGGTTCGACCGAGGATTGGGCAAAAGCGACCGCACCGGCCACGAGGGCGGCGATACCGGCGACGGCGTAGGCGCGAGCGTGGCGCATTGCTGGGCTCCGTGGATCGATGCGCGGGGCGCCGGAGGGCGGCCGCAAGGCCTGAAATTATGGTTGCGGGCCCGGAAACGGTCAAACACCGGTGTGCCGGGGGGCAGGCCGCTGGCGTCGGGTCCATGCGATGCTGCCGTCTTTCGCCAGACTCGTCCGCATGTCCAGTCCGCTCGAACGCGCCCGCTACCTGCTGGCCGCGCACACCCGCAAACAGCTGCCCGAGGATGGCGGCGCCGAGGTCGCCTTCGCCGGCCGCTCCAACGCCGGGAAGTCCAGCGCGCTCAATGCGTTGTGCCGCCAGAACGCCCTGGCGCGGGTGTCCAAGACCCCCGGCCGCACGCAGCAGCTGGTGTACTTCGAACTGCCGCCGCACGAAGGCAAGTACCTCGTCGACCTGCCCGGCTACGGCTACGCCAAGGTGCCGCAGGACCTGCAAGCGCACTGGCAGGCCTTCCTCGACCAGTACTTCCACACCCGCGCGGCGCTGAAGGGCCTGGTGGTGGTGATGGATATCCGCCACCCGCTGAAGGATTACGATCGGGAGATGCTGGGCTTCGCCGTGCGCCGCGGCATCCCCGCGCACGCGCTGCTGACCAAGGCCGACAAGCTGTCGCGCGGCGCGGCCTCCAGCGCGGTGCTGGCCGTGCGCCGCGAACTGGCCGGGCCGTATGGCGATACGGTCAGCGTGCAGGCGTTCTCGGGCGAGTCGAAGCAGGGCGTGGAAGAGGCGCGCGCCGTCGTCGAAGGCTGGCTGGGGCTGTAACGCTACAGCGCAACCTGGAACAGCCGGCCGACGGCGCTGGCGGCGACCATTGCCAGCGCGCCCCAGAACACCACCCGGGCGGCGCCGCGCGCAACGGCGGCACCCCCGGCCCAGGCGGCCAGTCCGCCGGAAAGCGACAGCCCGACAAGGGTTGTGGCGATCACCACCGGCTCAACGCGGCCGGGCGGCGCCAGCAGGGCCGCGACCAATGGCAGGGCCGCGCCGACGATGAAGGCGACGGCCGAGGCCAGCGCAGCCTGCAGCGGGCGCGCTCGCAATGTCTCGGTGATGCCAAGTTCGTCTCGCGCGTGGGCGGCCAGCGCATCGTGCGCGCTCAGCTGTCCGGCAACCTGTCGTGAAAGTGCGGCATCCAGCCCGCGTTGGCGGTAGATGGCGGCCAGTTCTTCCAGCTCCTGCGCGGGCGAGTCATGCAGCTCGCGCCGCTCGAGCGCAAGGTCGGCATGTTCGGTATCGAGCTGCGAACGCACGGAAACGTACTCGCCTGCAGCCATCGACATTGCACCCGCGACGGTACCCGCGATACCCGCCATCAGCACGCCTTGCGCGCCACTGCCGGCTGCGGCGACGCCAACCACCAGGCCCGCCACCGAGACGATCCCGTCGTTGGCGCCCAGCACGGCCGCACGGAGCCAGCCCGCCCTTTCGGTCCGGTGCCGTTCCGGATGCCGGTTGCGCAGCGCGGACGTCGTGCGGGGCATGGCAGCAGCATAGCCGTCACGGCGCGCGGAACACAGAAGCGCTCGCCGCGTCGCCAATGCACCCCGTGGCAACCGCTATAGTGCCGCCCTGTCCCGCGGCGCCATCGAGAGCCCCTTGTCCAGCCCCAGCCACACGGCCGACACGCCGATCACCGACCGCGCGCAACTGGTCGCCGTGCTGGCGTCGGGCGAAAAGCCGCGCGAGGCCTGGCGCATCGGCACCGAGCACGAGAAGTTTGGCTTCCGGCTCGACGACCTGCGCCCGCCGACATTCGACGGCGACCGCGGCATCGAGGCGTTGCTGAAGGGCCTGGTGCGCTTCGGCTGGGACCCGGTCGACGAGGGCGGCCGCACCATCGCCCTGCTCAAGGATGGCGCATCGGTCACGCTGGAACCGGCGGGCCAGCTGGAGCTGTCCGGCGCCATGCTCGAGAACATCCACCAGACCTGCCGTGAGGTCGGTGCGCACCTGTATGAAGTGAAGGCCGTCGCCGACGAACTGCGGCTTGGTTTCCTCGGCATGGGTTTCCAGCCCAAGTGGCGCCGCGACCAGATGCCGTGGATGCCCAAGGGCCGCTACCGCATCATGCGCGAGTACATGCCCAAGGTCGGTTCGCTGGGCCTGGACATGATGACCCGCACCTGCACCGTGCAGGTCAACCTGGATTACGCCAGTGAAGCGGACATGGTGAAGAAGTTCCGCGTGTCGCTGGCGCTGCAGCCGGTGGCGACCGCGCTGTTCGCCGACTCGCCGTTCACCGAAGGCAAGCCCAACGGCTACCTCAGTTACCGCTCGCACATCTGGACCGATACCGACCCGGACCGCACCGGCATGCTCGACTTCGTGTTCGAGGACGGCTTCGGCTACGAGCGTTACGTCGATTACCTGCTCGACGTGCCGATGTACTTCAGTTATCGCGATGGCGTGTACCACGATGCCAGCGGCCAGAGCTTCCGCGACTTCCTGCAGGGGCGGTTGCCGGTGCTGCCGGGCGCGTTGCCCACGCTGCGCGACTGGAACGACCACATGACCACCGCCTTCCCGGAAGTGCGGATGAAGAAGTACCTGGAAATGCGCGGCGCCGATGGCGGCCCCTGGAACCGGCTGTGCGCGCTGCCCGCATTCTGGACCGGGCTGTTGTACGACGATGCCGCGCTCGACGCCGCCTGGGACCTGGTGAAGGGGTTTTCGATGGCCGAGCGCAATGCCATGCGCGACGCCGTGCCGCGCATGGCGCTGGGCGCGCCTGCGCCGGGTGGCACCCTCCGTGAACTGGCGCGCGAAGCGCTGAAGGTTTCCGTCGCCGGCCTGCGCCGCCGTGCGCGGCTCAACAGCAAGGGCATGGACGAAACCGGCTTCCTCGATGCGCTGGTCGAGATCGTCGAGTCCGGCCAGACCCCTGCAGAGCGCAAGCTGGAGCTGTTCCACGGTGAGTGGAACGGCGACATCGACCGGGTGTTCCGCGAGTTCGCATACTGATCCCCACAAGCAACATTAACTCTGCTTGTGGGGATTACGACTCATCCGTTAGCTCTCTGGAGCAGAGACTCGAATATATCGGAAGGATATTTGTCCAGCGAAGATGAGCCCAAGTCGAAGATGAACCCAATATTAGTACTGTTTGCTCATCTTGCCGCCATCATCTCCGTCAGTAACTTTCTCCGATTTTTCTGGGCTGAAAAATGCAAGTGCGATAGCTTGTGCAGCGCAACCATCTCCATTTGCCGGGTTGCAGTTGCCACCAGTGATGGCAGTGGTTTCAACTTCAGATAGATTTCTAATAGTCACGATCGATTCCCTACAAAATTTGTTAGACAAAGAGTACTTTTCAAACGACGATGTGTTGCCATGATGCATACGCAAAAATTATGGTGCTGCGATATGTCGAAGTTGGGTACGTTTTCCCGAGTAACTATTGTCTCGCCTAGGCGTTGATGCGCAAGATCAATTTTGAATTTGTCTAGGAATTTTAGACAAAACATAACAAGGAGGTTTCGGATGTCGCTAGGAACCCGAATTCGACAGGTACGCAGTCAGTCCGGTATGACCATCAGGCAGTTGGCCGGCAGAATCAATGTCTCTCATGCGACTCTAGGGCATTGGGAAACTGGCAAGTGCCTTCCGTCTGTCGTCAGCTTGCTTCGAATTTCACGTGAAACGAGCTGTGATTTCACCTGGCTCGCAACTGGGCATGTGCATTCAGAACTGAGTGGTCTGACTGAAAATGAAATCAATGCGATCTCGTGCGGTGCTGGTGTCTATGGCGGTAGTGCCGAGGCATATGGTCCGACTTGGGCTCTTCGTGGAAACATGTTTCATTCAATTTGATGTAGGTGGGTGCTTTCAAGCAACACAAAGTTCTAGTGATGGAGTGCTGCCGAAACACGGAGGCAATGTGGCGAGCATGGGTTGCTAATGCTCGGATAGTCGCGTTTGAAACCAACGCTGTTGCATAGGAATGCGTTAGCCTTCGGGCCATGACCGCCCTTCCCGCCGCGCCCCTGCGCGAACACCTCGATTTCGCCGAGACCGACACCCTGCTGCGCGACGACGTGCGGCGAATGGGCGCGCTGGTGGGCGACGTATTGGCCGAGCAGGGTTCGCAAGCGCTGCTGGATGAAGTGGAAGGCATCCGCCGCGCGGCCATCGCGCGGCGCGAGCAGGGCCTGCCGGTGGACGCGCTGGCGAACGAGTTGTCGCAGGTGCCGCTGCAGGATGCCGAGAAGGTGGTGCGCGCGTTCGCTGCCTATTTCGGTGCGATCAACCTTGCCGAGCGCGTGCATCGCATCCGCCGCCGCCGCGACTACGAGCGCAGCAGCAGCCAGCCGCAGCCGGGCGGCTTCGAGGCGGTGTTGCGCGACCTGCAGGCCGACGGGGTGAGTTTCGAGGAACTCGTCGCCACCCTGCCGCGCTTGTGGGTGGAGCCGGTGTTCACCGCGCATCCCACCGAGGCCGTGCGCCGGGTGATGCTGGACAAGGAGCGCACCATCGTCGAACGCCTCGTGGCCGACATCGACCGCGCACGCACGCCGGTCGAGCGCAAGGCGGACCTGGCGCGGATCCTGCTGTCGCTGACATCGATGTGGCAGACCTCGGACGTGCCGGCCAGCAAGCCGACCGTCGGCGACGAGGTCGACCACGTCGGCTACTACCTGTCGAACACGCTGTACCGCGTGGTGCCGGTGTACTACGAAGCCTTCGCCGATGCGGTGGAAGCGGTGTACGGGCGCCGCATCGCGTTGCCGCAGGTGCTGCGTTTCGGCACCTGGGTGGGTGGCGACATGGATGGCAACCCGAACGTCAACGCCGACACCATCCGTGCCGCCCTGGATGCGCAGCGCGCGAATGCGATCGAGCGCTACCGCAGCGACCTGCGCGCGCTGGGCAACGTGCTGACGCAATCGCTGGGCCGCATCGGCGTGGACGATGCCGTGCTGGCGCGGCTGGAGGCCTATGCGGGCGAGTTTCCCAAGGCGTTCGCGAAGCTGCCGGCGCGACAGGCGGACATGCCCTACCGCCGCCTGCTGGCGATGATGCGCGCGAAACTGGCCGCGACCAATGGTGCCGACGCGCGTGGCTACGAGGGCCTGGGCGGCTTCATCGCCGACCTGGAGCTCATCGACGCCAGCCTGGCGAACCACCGCGGCGAGCACGCGGGCCGCTTCGCGTTGCAGCGCCTGCTGTGGCGCGTGCGCACGTTCGGCTTCCACCTCGCCGCACTGGACCTGCGCCAGGATTCGGCGGTGCACGATGCCGCGCTGTCCGCACTCCTGGGCGATGCCGGCTGGGCGGACCGTCCCGTCGACGCACGCGTGTCGCGACTGCAGGTGTTGCTGGACGATCCGGCATCGGCCCCTGTGCCGGACGACGACACCCTGGCCTCGACGCTCGAGGTCTTCCGCACCGTGCTGGAGGTGCGCCGCACGCACGGCGTGCATGCCACCGGGCTGTACATCATCAGCATGAGCCGCAGCGCCGCCGACGCGCTGGCGGTGCTGGCGCTGGCGCGCGTGGCCGGCTGCGTCGAAGGCGATGCCGTGCCGCTGGACGTGGCGCCGCTGTTCGAAACCGTCGACGACCTGCAGGCGGCGGCTGGCGTGATGCAGTCGCTGTTCGAGGACCCGGCGTATCGCGCGCACCTGAAGGCGCGCAACGACGAGCAGACGGTGATGCTGGGCTATTCCGACAGCGCCAAGGACGGTGGCCTGCTGGCCTCGCGCTGGACGCTGCAGCGCGCGCAGGTGGAACTGACCGCGCTGGCCAACAAGTACGGCGTGCGGATCATGTTCTTCCACGGCCGTGGCGGCTCGGTCAGCCGCGGCGGCGGCAAGACCGAGCGCGCGATCATCGCCGCGCCGCGCGGTTCGGTGAACGGCAGCATGCGGGTGACCGAGCAGGGCGAAGTGATCCATCGCAAGTACGGCATCCGCGCGCTGGCGCTGCGCAATCTCGAACAGACCACCGGCGCGGTGTTGCGCGCCACGCTGCGCCCGCGCCCGCGCGATACGCGCGAGGAGCAGTGGAAAGAGATGGCAAGGACACTGGCGGACAAGTCGCGCCAGCATTACCGCGCGCTGGTGCACGAGCATGCGGACTTCCCCGACTACTTCCGCGCGGCCACGCCGATCGACGTGATCGAACGGCTGCAGATCGGTTCGCGCCCGTCGCGTCGCCGCGATGGCGGCATCAACAACCTGCGTGCGATCCCGTGGGTGTTCGCGTGGTCGCAGAACCGCTCCGGCCTGACCGGCTGGTACGGCATCGGCCATGCGCTGCAGTGCGGCGTGCAAAAGTTCGGCCAGGACGCGATGGCCGAGATGACGCGCGAGTGGCCGTTCTTCGCCGCGGTGATCGACGATGTCGAAATGCTGCTGGCCAAGTCCGATCTCGCCATCTTCGAGCGCTACTCCCGGCTGGCCGGCGACCTGCACGACCGCATGTACCCCGGCATCGCCGAAGAATTCCTGCGCACCTGCGACGCCATCCTGCTGCTCAAGCAACGCGACCGTATCCTGGCCGACGACTACCGCCTGCGGCTGTCGATCCGGCTGCGCAATCCCTACGTCGATCCGATCAGCCTGCTGCAGGTGGACCTGCTGGAGCGCTGGCGCAAGGGTGAGCGCAAGGACGACGACATGCTCGGCGCGCTGGTCTCGACGGTGAACGGCATCGCGGCGGGGATCCAGAACACCGGTTAGCCGCGCGCGCATCTCCCTCCACCGCGCGCGGGGAAGGGTTGGGGTGGGGGGGCAGGCCACCGCAGCGCATCTTTCACGAGAGGGAGCAACGCAAACCGACTTCGCAGCGCGACGTGCCTTCCGGCGTTCGTCCGACTATACTCCCCCGCAGTATTCAAGCGAGTGCGTACTTGCCCCATTCCCCCGCCGACAAGGAGAAGGCCCTGACCCGCGTGCGCCGCATCCGCGGCCAGCTCGATGCGCTCGAGCGCGCGCTGGACGCCGGTGCCGACTGTTCGCCGGTGTTGCAACAGCTGGCCGCGGTGCGCGGCGCGGTCAACGGGCTGATGTCGGAAGTGCTGGAAAGCCATCTGCGCGAAACGCTCGCGGCGCCGTCCATCCCGTCACAGCAGCATGATGCCGGCATCGATGCCGCCGTTGCGCTGGTGCGTTCCTATCTGAAATGACATACGCAGGAGAGCAGCCATGAAATCACGCGCCGCCGTCGCCTTCGCCGCAGGCGAACCGCTGAAGATCGTCGAGATCGACGTCGCGCCGCCGAAAGCCGGCGAGGTGCTGGTCAGGATCACCCACACCGGCGTGTGCCACACCGATGCGTTCACGCTGTCGGGCGACGATCCGGAAGGCCTGTTCCCGGCGGTGCTGGGACACGAGGGCGCCGGCATCGTGGTGGAGGTGGGCGAGGGCGTGACCAGCGTGAAGCCCGGCGACCACGTGATCCCGCTGTACACCGCCGAGTGCGGCGAATGCCTGTTCTGCAAGAGCGGCAAGACCAACCTGTGCACGTCGGTGCGCGCCACGCAGGGCAAGGGCGTGATGCCCGATGGCACCACGCGCTTCTCCTACAACGGCGAACCGATCTACCACTACATGGGATGCAGCACCTTCAGCGAGTACACGGTGGTCGCGGAAGTATCGCTGGCGAAGATCAATCCCGAGGCGAACCCGGAGCACGTCTGCCTGCTGGGCTGTGGCGTGACCACGGGCATCGGTGCCGTGCACAACACGGCCAAGGTGCAGGAAGGCGACAGCGTCGCGGTGTTCGGCCTGGGCGGGATTGGCCTGGCGGTGATCCAGGGCGCGCGCCAGGCGAAGGCCGGCCGCATCATCGCCATCGACACCAACCCGTCGAAGTTCGAACTGGCGAAGGAATTCGGCGCCACTGATTGCATCAACCCGAAGGATTTCGACAAGCCGATCCAGCAGGTGATCGTGGAGATGACCACCTGGGGCGTCGACCACTCGTTCGAGTGCATCGGCAACGTCAACGTGATGCGCGCCGCGCTGGAGTGCGCGCACCGCGGCTGGGGCCAGAGCGTGGTCATCGGCGTGGCCGGTGCCGGGCAGGAAATCAGCACGCGGCCGTTCCAGCTGGTCACCGGTCGCAAGTGGATGGGCACCGCCTTCGGTGGGGTCAAGGGCCGCTCGCAGTTGCCGGGCATGGTGGAGGACGCGATGAAGGGCTACATCGAACTCGCGCCCTTCGTCACCCACACGATGCCACTCGACGACATCAACGAAGCCTTCGACCTGATGCACGAGGGCAAGTCGATCCGCAGCGTGGTGCATTACTGATGTCGGCGCTACCCACGGACAAGGCCATGATCGAGGCCTTCATGGACGAGGCGGCCTTCGAGGCGGCCGGGTGCGCTGCCATCGCGCGCCTGGACGAGCAGGACATCGAGCGGATCGACCGGGCGATCCTGTCGGCGCTGGGGGATGACTGGAAGAAGGCCGGGTTCATCACCTCGGGCATGGTGATCGCGGCACCGGACGAGTACGAGGAGGTGCCCGAGATGTTCTACACAATGCGCATTCGTGCGCTTGCGGAAGCATCGCGCATCGAAGGGCGGGGCGACCCGCATGCGCTGAAGACCTTCGAGATCCGCCTGCCGCCACGGGACACGCTGACATGACGATCGAACGCATCGAACACCGCGCCTGCTTCGGCGGCTGGCAGGACGTGTACCGCCATGAGTCGAGCGTGCTCGGCTGCACGATGGCCTTCGCGGTGTACCTGCCGCCACAAGCCGACAAGCGCAAGCTGCCGGTGCTGTACTGGTTGTCCGGCCTGACCTGCAACGAGCAGAACTTCATCACCAAGGCCGGCGCACAGCGCTACGCCGCCGAGCATGGCGTGATCCTCGTCGCGCCGGATACCAGCCCGCGCGGCGACGACGTGGCCGATGCCGACGGCTACGACCTCGGCAAGGGCGCGGGCTTCTACCTCAACGCCACGCAACAGCCGTGGGCGGCGCACTACCGCATGCAGGACTACATCGTCGACGAGCTGCCGGCGCTGGTGGAGGCGAACCTGGCGGCCACCGGCGCGCGCGCGATCAGCGGGCATTCGATGGGCGGCCACGGCGCGTTGACGCTCGCGTTGAAGCATCCGGGACGCTACCGCAGCGTGTCGGCGTTCTCGCCGATCGTCGCGCCCAGCCAGGTGCCGTGGGGCGAGAAGGCGTTCGCCGCCTACCTTGGTGCCGATCGGGCCGCATGGGCGCAACACGATGCCGTCGAACTGTTGAAGACCGCAGGCGAAAAGCTGCCGCTGCTGGTCGACCAGGGCGATGCCGACGAGTTCCTGCACAGCCAGCTCAAGCCGGAACTGCTGAAGGCCGCGGCCCACGCCGCCGGCCATCCGCTGGTGCTGCGCATGCAGCCGGGCTACGACCACAGCTATTACTTCATCGCCAGCTTCATCGGCGACCACATCGCGCATCACGCGAAGGCGCTGCAGGCATGAGCCGCTACGAAGCCGATGGCGTGCCGGTGCCGCTGGTGCTCTACGTGCGCCTGCGCGTCAAACCCGAATGCACGCAGGCGTGGCTGGATGCGGTGCACGCGATCGCCGATGCGATGTCGCGGGAAGACAGCTTCCTGTCCTGCGACCTGCACCGCGACGCGCAGGATCCCAACCTGTTCACCCTCTACGAGCGCTGGGCGGAGCCGGATGTCGAGACCTTCCTTGCGCGGCAGGACAAGCCCTATCGCCGCGAGTACGAGGCGAAGCTGCCGGCACTGCTGCAGGGGCCGCGCGAACCGCAGGTACTGGTGCCGCTGGCGCAGTGGGGGCGGCAACCGTAGGCCTCCGGCGCAACGCTGGCGAGGCCTGTGAAGGTGAAGGTGGTGCGTCAGCGGTCCGGGCGTCGTTGTCCAATCGTTGTTGATCAAATCGCCACCCCGGCGAACGCCGGGGCCCAGCGACTCGTCGCCCCGTGGACAACCCATCGTGCCGGGTGGATCAGCCGTTTGGCTCAAGTCGGCGGCGCGCCGGGTCGATGCAGGACGACTCGCGCTGAATGGTCGGATACGTGGGCATCACCCCAGCCTGCGCGAGGTCTTTCGCATCCGGATGCGCTCGCACACCGGGGCGTTGCTATCGCCGCGGCACGAAATCGGTGTAGGCGAAGCGCTCGTCGCGCAGGACCGTGTCGCCGCGGTCCAGCACCAGCGGCGCAGCGAACATCGGGCCGCTCGAGACGCAGGTATGGAACTCCCCGTTCTCGCCACAGGGATCGATGCCGGGCGACAGCACACGCAGCAGGTCGGCGTCGAACGCGTGGCCCGCGAGCCGCGCATCCAGTTGCCGTGTATCCACGCAGCACAGGTGCGCTTGCAGTCCGCCTGCGATCATCTCGCGTGCCAGCACGGCCGTATCGCTGCCGAACAGCGGCGTGAGCAGTTCCCAGCCGATGCGTGCGAGGTTGCGTTCCCGGTACGCGCGGATGTCGGCGAGGAACAGGTCGCCGAACGCCATCGTGCGCAGGCCGGGCCAGCGCGCGGAGGCGGCCGCAAGTGCCGATGCCATGGCCTGCTCGTAATCCTCGTTGGCGCATTGCGCGGGGATCTCCGCTTCCAGCAGCGGCAGTCCGGCGGCACGCGCCTGCGCCTGCAACACCTCGCGGCGGATGCCCTGCATCGAGGCCCGGCCATATTCACGGGTGATGGTGGTCAGCAGTGCGACGACTTCAACATCATCGCGCTGGCGCAGCGTGTGCAGCGTCCATGCCGCATCCTTGCCGCCGCTCCAGGCCAGCAGGACCTGCGTGGTTGGCATCAGGCAGCAAGCGACGTGCAGATGTCAGGCCGCGGCGACATCCCGCAGCTCCCACGCACTGCCGGCCAGCAGCCGCATGCGGTGCTTGAACACGCTGCCCGGCAGCGACGTGGTGACCATCAGGTCGAAGCGCAGGTCGCGTTGCTCGCCGTCCACGCGCGCGTCCGGATCGGTCGCGCCCAGCGCAGGGTCGACGGCGTCGGGATCTTCCTGGCCCGCGCGCCAGCGTTCGAACAGACCCTCGCCGCGCAGCGCGTCCTGCAATTCCTCGGCCATGCCACCGGCCCCTTGCGAACGGAAGGCGAACTGGCCCGAGGCACGCGCGGCGGCCGGGTCGGGCAGGCTGATGAAGTAACGGATCGCCATGGGCGTGGCTCGGAGGATGGGATGCGCAGCGTAACCAAGCGTGGGTCAAATCTCCGTTATGCGGCGACGGCATCAGGCGCGATCGCTGGAATCTCCGTCGCCCCCGCGCAGGCGGGGGTCCATGACCTCAGCTCCAAGTCGACCGACTACCGTCGCTGCCACTCGGGAGCGCTGCGCGCTTGCAAACCCACGAGCTGCGCGACGGGCAGGTGCAACGTCCATGGGTCCCGCCTGCGCGGGGATGGCGGTTTCGCCAAGTGGCATGCCGATGATCGCGATGAAGGCTGCGCGGAGGCGGTGGCGCGGGCACGCGATGCCTGCTATGCCGACGGCTCCCGTCGCCGCGTCACGCCGACCGGCAGTCTCGCCGTGCGCTGCATCTCCGCATCGTCCAGCAGCGAGGGGTCGTGCAGCACCGCCAGCGCGAAGTCGTGCGCATCGTCGCCCCAGAACAACGTGTCGCCGATCTGCAGTGTCGGTACGCCGAAGACCTGCGCTTCGATCGCCGCCCGTGTGTTGTCGCGCAGCGTGGCCTTCACCGCGTCCGAGGACAGCAGCGCCGCGTCTACGCCCAACCGTTCGCATAGCGGTGCCAGTGCTTCGAGGCTGTCGCCGGCGCGGCCTTCGGTCCAGATCCACGCGAACGCCGCATCGATGGCGTGCGGCGCATTGCCCGCCGCGATGCACAGCCGCAGCGCCGCCAGCGGATTGAACGGGTGCGTCGGCGGGAACCGCAGCGGCACGTCGCGCTGGCGTGCCTGCCACAACACGTGGCGGTAGGTGAACTCGCGCTTGCGCGGAATCTCCGCCGGGCCGCGCTGGCCCAGCGCATCGAGCACGGCGCCGAACAGGATCGGCACCGGCTCGATCCCATGCGTGCCGAGCAGCGGCCGCAGCCGCTGCCACTGCAGGTACGCGAACGGCGAGACGACGTCGAAATACCAGCGCGCCGGTGCAGCTGCCGCGGCGCTCAACAGCCCACCGCCCGGTGCCGTGCCACCGCGCGGACGGGCTGCCCCTCCGCGGCTTCGCGGGACAGGAACAGCGTGGGCTGGCGCACGTTGTAATGGTCCGACGTATCGAACAGCAGGTCGAGCCGCCCGTCGCCATCGAGGTCGCCGGCGAACAGCAGTGCCGCCGACGCATCCGCTCCGAGACCGACGTTGCCGGTCCCGTCCACGTAGCCGGACATCGCGACGAGCCTGGACCGGCCGCCATCCGGCGCGAACAGGTCGATGTGGCAGTCGAGAGATGATGCCCGGTCGCGCGGTGCGCCATCGTGGCGATCGCATCCGGCGACCAGCCGGTAGAGCGCATCGTCGAGCCGGATATCGACCGAGGCCGGCTTGTAGAACGCCAGTCCGGCGGGATCATCCACGCCGACCACCTCTGCCCGCACCACTTCTCCGGCGTGCAGGCCAGCGCCGCGCAGGTACGCCAGTGGCAATCCGGTACCGAGGTCCGGCCCGACCTGCCATCCGGTCTCGGGGCCATCGTCGGCATCCATGACCGGATCGGCCACGCGCCGCAGTTCGATCCGTGTCGCTTCAAGCCACGCGCGTTCGCCGTCGTCGTGCAGGGCGAGCATGGCGTCGCCATCGGCGACCACCGGTTCGTCGCCGTGGAAATGTCCCGGCGGCTGCAGCACGAAGGGCGAGGTCGCCAGCAGCAGGATCAGCATCCAGGACATCGTCGCTCCGCGTCGCGCCGACAGGCGATGCACGCATCTTCATGCCGGCGCTGCCGGCATGCAATCGGACGGGCCGCCGCCTGGCAGCCCGTCCGTGCCGGTCACTCCACCCGCGCCGGATACGCGCGCGGCAGGGCGCCGGCCTCTGCGCTGGGTTCCGCGCGCAGGTAGCGGTCGCGCAGTTCGGTCTGGCGCGAGCGCATCGGCATCGCGCGGCCGCCCAGCCAGACGTGGCGCGCGGTGTTGGCGACATCCAGCGGGTCGCCCGACCACAGCACCAGGTCGGCGGTCTTGCCGACTTCGATGGTGCCGACGTGATCTGCCACGCCGAAGGTTTCGGCTGGCACGCGGGTCAGTCCCGCCAGGCCGTCTTCCCAGGGCAGTCCATTGGCCACGGCATTCCCGGCCAACTGCCGCACCTTGCGTGCGTTGTGCGAGGCATCGCCCGACTGGGTGAACCCCACCTGCACGCCGGCGGCGCGCAGGCGCGCGGCGTTTTCCAGCGTTGCGGCCAGCTGGTCGAAGTTGTTGGGCAGGTTGACCAGTGAATCCACGAACACCGGTACGTTGGCGCGTGCCAGTTCCGGTGCGAGGCGCCAGGCTTCGGCACCCCCGGCGATGGCGATGCGCACGCCGTGACGCTGCGACCAGCGCAGCAGCTGGCGGATGTCGGCCGCGCGATCCATCCTCACCACAACGCGGCCATTGCCGCTGAAGTAGCGCGCCAACGTGCTGCGCCCGGCCGGGGTGAGCAGTGCGCCGCCGGATTCGGCGGGAATGCGCCCGCGGACTTCGTCCACCAGCTGGTCCAGCAGCATCCATTGGCCGGCGCGCGAGGTGCCGGTCAATCCGGCCGCGCCGCCCCCCAGCGACAGGAACAGCGTGCGCGGACCCACCGGGTCCGGGCTGCCGTCCAGTCGCATCACGCCGCCTTGGCCGCCGATGATCGAGCCGCCGGGTCGACTGCCTGCGCTCAAGAGGGTGAAGCCGATGCCTTCCACGCGCGCGACCGGCAGCACGATCGAATCCGGGTTGTACGCGAGGGTGACGTCGAACTCCGGTCGCACCACCATGTCCTTGGCACCATCGCCCAGTGCGAGCGCGGCGTCATTGGTGGCTTCTTCGGCCGACACCTCCTCGATCCCGATGCCGGTGATGCCGCCGAAGAGCGCTGGCGTCAACCACATGCCGGTGCCGTCGATCATCGGGATGCCCTCGAACACCAAGCCCCGGCCGATCGCGGCGACGCGACCGTCGCGCACCAGTACGTCGTAATCCTCCAGCACGCCGCCACCGGCCTTCGCCGTATGCACCTTGGTGTTGGCGATCAGTACGTCCTGCGCCATCGCGCCGCCGCAGGCGAATGCGCCCGCCAGCAGCCCGCCCGTCAACAGCACCCGCATCGCACGACAGCTCATCGCACACCTCCCACGCCCAGCATGAAGTCGGTGACCGGCTGCCTCGCCCGGTCGCTGCGGTCGTACACGTGGGCACCGTCGATCCACACGTGCTCGGCCAGCGCGTACACGCTGAACGGGTTGCCGTTCCACAGCACCACGTCGGCCGCCTTGCCCGGCTGCAGCGTGCCGGTCACGTCATGCACGCCCAGCGAGCGCGCCGCGTTCCCGGTCAGCCAGCGGATCGCGCGCTCCGGCGCGATGTCCATGCCGGCGCGTGCCGCGTTCGCCATCACCTTCGCCGCCTCCTGGTTGAGGCGCTGGATGCCTTCGGACGAATCCGAATGCACGATCGCGCAACTGTTCGCCGGGCGATCGACCAGGGCGATGTTCTCCTGGATGCCGTCCCAAGCCTCCATCTTGAAGCCCCACCAGTCGGCCCACAGCGCGCCGCAGATGCCTTCGCGCGCCAGCGTGTCGGACAGCTTGTACGCCTCCACGCCGTGGTGGAACGCGGCGATCTCGAAGCCGAACTCGTTCGACAGGTCGATCATCTGCGCCATCTCGTCGGCGCGGTAGCAGTGGATGTGCACCAGCACGTCTCCAGCCATCGCGCCGGCCAGCGTGTCCAGCTTCAGGTCGCGCTTGCCCGGCTCCTTGCCGGCGCGCTTCTTCGCGTATTCCTGTGCATCGATGAACGCGGCGCGGTAGCCGGCCACGTTGCCCATGCGCGTCGCGGGGCCGCCGCGCTGGCCATACACGCGCTTGGGATTCTCGCCGCAGGCCATCTTCAGCCCGTGCGGCGCACCGGGGAACTTCATCGCCTGCACCGTGGTGGCGGCCACGTTCTTCAGTGTCACGCCGCGGCCGCCGACCAGGTTGGCCGAGCCGGGCAGGATCTGCAGCGTGGTCACGCCGCCGGCCAGCGCCGCACCGAAGCCCGGGTCCTGCGGCCAGACCGAATGTTCGGCCCAGACCTGCGCGGTGACCGGGCTGGTCATTTCGTTGCCATCGCCGTGGGCTACCGTGCCGGGGCTGGGATACACGCCCAGGTGCGAGTGCACGTCGATGATGCCCGGCGTGACCCACTTGCCGGTACCGTCCACGCGCACCGCGTCGGCGCCGGCCGACAGGTTGCGGCCCACCTGCACCACCTTGCCATCCTGCAGCAGCACGTCGGCGCCGTCCATGCGGGTGCCATCGCCCACCAGTACCGTGGCATTGGTGATCAGCACCGGCGGCGATGCGATCGCGCGGTAGGTGCTGGGGTAGGCGTCGCCGATGAAATCGGCCTTGCCGGCGGCGGTGGCCGGCGGCGTGTCGCTGGAGGCGGTGGTCGCGCAGCCGGCCAGCAGTACGGCCGCCAGCGCGGCGGTCAAAGGTTTGAGCATGGTGGTTTCCCCGGACGAATAGGCCGAAGGTAACGAATCGGCCGGGATGTGCAAGCCGCCGGAAGTCATGGTGCGTGACAAAATGGCCAAAAAGGAGAAGACGATGAAAGAAAAAGAGCAGATCGTCGAAAACTGGCTGCCGCGCTACACCGGCGTGCCGCTGGACCAGTTCGGCGAACACATCCTGTTGACCAACTTCGGCGGCTACCTCGGCCATTTCAGCCGCCTCACCGGTGCTGAAGTCGTGGGCCTGGACCGGCCGATGCCCAGCGCCACCGCCGACGGGATCACCATGATCAACTTCGGCATGGGTAGCCCGAATGCCGCGACCATGATGGACCTGCTGTCGGCCACCATGCCCAAGGCCGTGCTGTTCCTCGGCAAGTGCGGCGGCCTGAAGCGCAAGAACCAGCTCGGCGACCTGGTGCTGCCCATCGCCGCCATCCGTGGCGAAGGCACCAGCAACGACTACCTGCTGCCGGAGGTGCCGGCGCTGCCCGCGTTCGCGCTGCAGCGCGCGGTGTCCACCATGATCCGCGACCTAGGCCACGACTACTGGACCGGCACGGTGTTCACCACCAACCGCCGCGTCTGGGAGCACGACGAGGAGTTCAAGGAACGCCTGCGGCAGATGCGCTGCATGGCCATCGACATGGAAACCGCCACCGTGTTCGCGGCGGGCTTCGCCAACCGCATCCCGTCCGGCGCGCTGCTGCTGGTGAGCGACCAGCCGATGATCCCGGAAGGCGTGAAGACCGAAGCCTCCGACGCCAAGGTCAGTGCGGAGTACGTGGAGCGCCATATCCAGATCGGCATCGAGGCGTTGCGGTTGATCCGCCGCCATGGCAAGTCCGTGCGGCATTTGCGCTTCGACGAGTAGCACCGACGGTTCGACGAGTAGCGCTGGCCCCCTTCTCCCTCGCTTCCGATCCGCCACTCTCCCGCGCGCCTTGCCCCCTCTCCCGTTCACGGGGGAGGGCTGGGGTGGGGGCGCTCTTGCCGTCGCTGTTGCTGCGCCAGATCCGGCATCCCCCGGATTACCCGTTATCCCCGCGACTGCGAAGCAAAAGGCGCGGCCGCCAGCGAGAGGGGTCGCGGCTTTCGCTTTGCATCTCTGCTTGCTGCAAGCGGAGCAAGATCAAATGCTTCCGCCTATCGGCGGATTACTTTTCTTTGCTGGCCCAAAGAAAAGTAATCAAAAGAAAGGGCCTTCCCCGACAGAGCTAACGTTCCCGCGTCATTCGCATCTGGATTTTCCGACTCGCCATCCATGTCTCGGTCGGAAAACGCCGCACATCCTGTGCGGCGTCCTCCGGGTCTTCTGGCATCCGTAAATCGTCATCTTCGCGACAAGCCGTCGCCCCGGCGAAGGTGGGGACCCATGGACGTTTCAGCAGCAGCGCGTCAGAGTGACCACTTCAACCAAGCAACAGGGGCGGCAACAGACAGCTACATTCCTATGGCGCAGGAACCAGTTCCGGCCAATCATCGGCCCGGCCTTCCGCGCGCTTGAACTTGGCTTCGTCGCGATTGAAGCAACGACCTGCAAGTCCCGCGAAGTCGCCTTGTCTTCTCGGGTGCTCGACATGCTGGACCACGCGATTGCGGTGGATGAACAGCAGCAGCGTTATCCCGTCGTTGCGATCGATGGACGTGCGGCGTTCCACCGGCCACGCGAAACCAATGATCTCCTCGGCATGCCTGTCGGCCATGTATGGGCCGATGACGCACACCCGGTCCCATTCAGACGGCGCGGCCTGCGCAAGATCGACCGACATTCGTCCCGTTGCATGGAAATAATGCGAGATTCCAGCCGAAGACTGGCTGCAGGCAGCGAGCGCAACTGCGATAGGCAACAGCAGCGCGCAACGACGGCGCTGCCTATGAAGCATCACACCCATACATCGTTCTTAGCGGTGTACTCGCCCTTCGTCGCATCGCCCGTGTTGACCACCCCGCGCGGCTCCACCAGCATGATGCAGCACTCTTCCGCCGCCACCGGGCGATGCTCCACGCCCTTCGGCACCACGTACATCTCGCCGGCCGACAGCGGCACCGACCTGTCGCGGAACTCCAGCGTCAGCGCGCCGTCCAGCACGATGAACATCTCGTCCGTCTCCGCATGGGCGTGCCACACGAATTCGCCCTGCACCTTGGCCAGCTTGAACTGGTAGTCGTTCATTTCCGCGATGACGCGCGGCGACCAGTGCTCGGAGAACCTGGCGAGCTTGTCTTTCAGGTTGATGGCGGTGTCTGGCATGTGCTGTCCGGTGATGCGATCAATGGGAGCCGCGGAAGCCAAGGGATTCAGCCTGACATCCGCCGAATGAGCTTGTAAAGCTTCTGCGCGTCGGCCGGATGCCCCTGCTTTTTGAACCCGCTGAACACCAGGTACCCAAGCATGGAGTTTCCCGTGTCTCGACGGGTTACCAGGGTCAGGTTGCGCTCCCGATCTACCAGCAAGTACTGCCCACCCCAGCCGTCGGCGATCACCGCACCAAGCTCGGAATTCAGCCACCACGAGTAGCCAAACCCATCGTAGAACGAGCCTCCGGTCTCCGAATAAGCCGTGGTGCTTCTGTTGATCCAATCGGAAGAAACGATCCGGGTCTGGTTCCACATGCCGTCTTGCGCCACCAGCGCGCCAACCCGGGCAAGGTCCCGAGCACTCATGTGGATGCGATAGGTCCTGTAGTCGGACTCTGATCCTTGTCGGTCATAGAGCACGTGATCACGGTTGAAATCCTGCATTCCCAGCGGAGCGGCAAGCCACGCATCCATGGCTTCTCCAATCGAAAGCCCGGTCTTCTTCTCGAAGATTGCACCGAGCACGTTGAAGTCCCAGTTGTTGTAGAAATAATGCTCCCCCGGAGAAAACTGGCCGCGACCAGGGCGGCCGTCCCTGGTCTCGGCCGTTTCCGCACCGGATTGCAGGTAAACCCCCGACCGGGATTGCAGCAGATGCTCGACCGTGGCCCGCTTCTCAACCTCCGTCAACGGCATCCGACTTTCATCGATACCCAACTCCCCGAGCGTTTCCTCCAGGTCGACCAGGCCTCGGTCGAATGCGATGCCGAACAACAGGCTAAGGACACTTTTCCGTGCGGAGGCCAGGTTCATGGGGACGTCGATCTTCCCGTGCTGCATCAGGATCGTCTCGCCACGGAGTGCAACGAATGCGTCGATTGGATCGGCCTGCGTCTCGATGTAACTCCGGACGCTGTCCGCCTGATCCGGGAACAGGGGCGACTCCGCCATCGGTACCGGATTCGTTGCAGGTGCGCCTCGATTAACGAATGGGCGCAGCATCACGACAAGCGAGATCGCAACGGCGGCGACCAGCACAACGCCAAGAATTTTCGCAGTACGCTTCATCTACACATGCCCCGCATGGGTTCAACGCATGAAAGGGATGAGTCATCAGAGAAGGGACGATGCGAGCCGAAGTCGGATCGCGTTTCGCCGAGAGCGATGCCGAAACCGAAAAATGTACCCGACCCAATTTCGTGAATGAACTGTTAGGGCCTATCTAGTAGTAGTGGGCCTCAAGCACCCGCCATTCCGTCCCATCCCGCTTAAGCTTTTCCACTCTTAGAGAGCCGCTTCCGTCGCAGAACGTTCTCCCAGTCAGAACTAGTGCGAGGCCTTTTGACTCTTGGATTGTTGCCTTGCTTATTCTCACCAGCCTAGGGCTAATAGATTCTACACAGCTGTCTGGCTCCCCAAGCACTGGTAAGTTTCTCGGGTTGGCAACGTAGATCACGCTGGGCAACATTGGGTCCGCGTTGTATGTCTCGGCCTGTGATATGTGATCCAGAAGTTCTTGAAGCCGCACAGGCAACGAATTATTCCCACGGTTGACTAGCGAGCCCTGAGGTCTGATGGTCACGAACTCGTGCTTGGCCCATGTCGCACCAGGATCCAATGACCGAAGTGTTGCCGAGCGCCGGTCAAAGTAGATACGTTCTTTAGGACAGTCCCCGGATGGGCTGCACAAAGGCGGCTCGCTAATCTCATTGATCAGAAGGGTTCTAACAATCATTTGCTGATCAAAGTCAGATGCAATCACATAGTCACGATCCTGAGTGCGTCGAGCCTGAATTTCGGCCCAAGAGCTCTTGGCTAGTGGATAGACGAGCGCCACTGACGAGGCCAGCGCAACTGCAACGCTTATAAGAAATATCGCAGACGCTCGAATCTTGGACATGGGACCTAACGCCTGAATTAAGCCGCGCCGCGAAGCGGCGTCGGCTTGAATGAATTGTTAGCCGGCAAATGCGTGAGCCTACAGTTCTCTAGAAGATGCCAAGCAACCTTTTCTTACCTCTACCGGTGCGAAAATACTCAAGCAAATGGTCAATGCTGATTGTGAGAGCAACCTCTGTCACCGGAGTCATGCTAATGAACAGGCCGGTTATCTCGAATGAAGTGGCAACTCCGGATAGCGAGTCGTTATTTGTCGCCGATGGTGCAGAAATTACTACAAGTTCTGGCTGTAGCGTGTTTGGCATAATTTCTACGGCAATGAATGTGTCAAATAGATCTATGCAAAAAGGGAATGGGAAGCGCTTGCTCTGATTGTAGCCAGCGACAAACTTTTTGCTGCTATTTGATAGAAGAGTAGAGATATCGATGCGACTCAAATGTCTGTGTTTCTCAATTAGGCCATGGATAAGTGAAAAACTCTCAATTGAGTCGCCTATCTCTATGTTCTCTGCAGATACGTAATCCACGACAGAATATTGCGATAAAAGATTCTCAATGGAGGATCTGTAGAGCTTTCCAAGCGGCCTTCTTCTCTCTATAGCATCTCGCACAAGTTCAGTCTGAAGAATCATTCTGACACTCCGGGAAGCTTGATCTTTGCCGGCTAACTAAGATTTGTCGGCTGCTTCCACAGCATAAACCCCACCCAACACCCTGACCGCATCCGCCCCCGTCACGCTCGGCACATTCCCCGGCAATCCCAGCAGCGTTTGCCGCGCGAGCCACGCGAAGCCCATCGCTTCCACGAAATCAGGATCGATGTCGTGCGCGGCCGTGGATTCCACGCTGCATTCCGGCAGTGCGTCGGCCAGCGCTTTCATCAACCGCGAATTGTGCACACCGCCGCCGCAGGCGATCACACGCTTCGTCCCCGGCTGAGTGGTGCGCAATGCATCGGCAATGGTGCGCACGGTCAGTGCGAGCAAGGTGGCCTGCACGTCGGCCGGTGATTCGCAGCCGGTGAACTTCGCCGAGACCCAGGGCAGGTGGAACTGGTCGCGGCCGGTGGACTTGGGCGGGGGCGTGGCCAACCACGGGTCGTCGAGCAGGCGGCTGAGCAGGGCGTCGTCCACCTTGCCTTCGCGGGCGAAGGCGCCGTCGCGGTCGAAGGCTTCGCCGCGGTGGCGCAGGCACCAGGCGTCCATCAGGCCGTTGGCGGGGCCGGTGTCGAAGCCGCGCACGTCGCCCTGTGCCGGCAGCAAGGTGAGGTTGGCGATGCCGCCGAGGTTGAGCACGGCGCGGTCTTCGTCGGCAGAGTACAGCAGGGCGGCGTGCAGGCCGGGCAGCAGCGGGGCGCCATGGCCGCCGGCCGCCACGTCGCGGCGGCGGAAGTCGGCGACGGTGGTGATGCCGGTGCACTCGGCAATGGTGTTGGGGTCGCCGAGTTGCAGGGTGAAGGGGTGCGGGCCGTGCGGGCGGTGGCGCAGGGTCTGGCCGTGCGAGCCGAGGGCGGCGACGTCGCGGGCGTCGGTGCCGCTGTCGGCCAGCGCCTGCAGCGCGGCATCGGCGAAGGCGCGGGCGATGCGCACGTCCAGTTCGCCGATGTCGTCGAGGGTCAGTTTTGCCGATTGCTGGCCCAGCTCGACCAGGCGCGTGCGCAGGTCGGGTTGCCAGGGATAGGTGCGGCCGAAGACGAGTTGCGCGTGGCCGTCGTTGAAGCGGACCAGGGCGGCATCGATGCCGTCGGCGCTGGTGCCGGAGATCAGGCCGAGGAAGAGGTTGGAATCGGGCATGCCCCGGATTCTAGGGCAGGGGGGTGCGGATGGGACTCCGGAGGGTGCGCGGAGGGTGGGTTGCCCCCATCCCGGCCTTCCCCCGTGAACGGGGGAAGGGGCAAAGTGTCATCAGCCGCGCTTGTCGGGGGCGGCGTCTGCGGCGGCGACCTGGGTGTCTTCTTCGGTCGGCTGCGCGGGCACGGTGGCGTAGATGATGTCTTCCAGCTCGCGGATGCGTTGCAGCGCGGGCGCGGTCTGCTGGCGGAACTGGGCCAGCATGGGGCCGCTCAGCGGTTCCGGCGGCGGCATGGTGTGCTGCAGCGGGTTGCGGTGCACGCCGTTGATGCGGAATTCGTAGTGCAGGTGCGGGCCGGTGGACATACCGGTGGAGCCCACGTAGCCGATCACCTGGCCCTGTTTTACCGACTGGCCGCGGCGCAGGCCGGCGATGCGGGACATGTGCGCGTATAGCGTGGTGTAGCCGCGGCCGTGGTCGAGCACCACGGTGTTGCCGTAGCCGCCCTGCCAGCCGGCCGAGACCACGCGGGCGTCGCCGGCGGCCATGATCGGCGTGCCGGTGCGGGCGGCGTAGTCCACGCCCTTGTGCATGCGCATGGTGCCCAGCACCGGGTGGCGGCGCGCGCCGAAGCGTGAGCTGAGGCGCGCGTACTGGATCGGGCTGCGGATGAAGCTCTTCTTCAGCGGCCGGCCTTCGGCGGTGAAGTACTCGGCCTTGCCGTCGCGCTCGAAGCGCACGGCGGTGAACGGCTTGCCCTTGGCGGTGAACACCGCGGCGGCCACGTCGCCGGTGCGGATCAGTTCGCCCTCGCGCCAGTGCTGTTCCACCACCACGCTGAAGCGGTCGTTGGCGGTGACGTCCTTCGAGAAGTCGATGTCGTACTGGAAGATGTCGTCGGTCAGCTTGTTGATCGTGGCGCCGCTGAGGCCCTGTTTGCGCGCGGCATGGAACAGCGAGCGGCCGACGGTGCCGGTGATGACGGCGGTGCGTACTTCGATGGGGCGTTCGATGACGCGCTCCACCACGTTGTCGCCGTCCAGCGACAGCACCACGCGCTGGGATTCGTTGCGGTCGTAGCGCAGGGCGCGCAGGGTGCCGTCCTGGCCGAGGTCGAAGCCGAGCATCGCTCCGGGGCGCAGGCGGGTCAGGGCCTGCTTGTCCTGCGTGGCGTCCAGCAGCTTCTGCAGCGTGGCGGCGGGGATGCCCTCGGCCTCGAAGATCGCGCCCAGGGTCTGGCCCGATTCCACGGTCACCATGTGCCAGCTCTCGGCGGGCTGCCGTGCGGTGGCGGCCTTGGACAGCGGCGGCAGCGGCAGCGCCATGGTGGTCAGCTGCGGCGGCGCCAGGTCGATCTCGGGCATGGCGTTGGAGAAGCCGGGCACCATCGCCACCACCAGCGCGCCCAGCGTGGCGAACAGGCTGGCGTGCGCCCAGTCGCGCCGCGTCCAGCGGCCGTTGAAGGAGAACCGCTGCGCGGCGACGTCGGAGGGATCGACGTGGGCGCCTTCGTTGGCGGTGTTCCGGGCCGCGGCACGCAGGTTGCCTTGGCGGACGAGGTCGTTTTTCTGCCTGTCCGTCGGCAAGTCCGGGTGCGTCATGTTGGGGTCCAGATGGCGTGACGGGCGCGTTGAGGCGGTACCATAAGCACGTGAACTGGTGGCGTCAAATCCTTGAGCCGATTGGCTTTTTCGGATCAGGACCGGTTAACGTTTGTTTAATCCTTTCTTGAGAAAGGGCTCACACTCCCACCGTGCCCTCTACCCGCCCATTCAGTCATGACCCAACCCACGCCCGCTTCCGACGCCTTCGACCTGATCGCCCGCGGCGCCGATGAAATCCTCAAGCGCGAGGACCTGGCCGCGCGGCTGGCCGGCGGACGCCCGCTGCGGGTCAAGGCCGGGTTCGATCCCACTGCGCCCGACCTGCACCTGGGCCACACGGTGCTGCTGAACAAGATGCGGCAGTTCCAGGACCTGGGCCACCAGGTGATCTTCCTGATCGGCGACTTCACCGGGATGATCGGCGACCCGTCCGGCAAGAACGCCACGCGCAAGCCGTTGACCCGCGAGGACGTGCTGGCCAACGCCGACACTTACGCCGAGCAGGTGTTCAAGGTGCTGGACCGCGAGAAGACCGAGGTCCGGTTCAACAGCGAATGGTTCGGCAGGATGTCGGCCGCCGACATGATCCGCCTGGCCGGCCAGCACACCGTGGCGCGCATGCTGGAGCGCGACGACTTCGCAAAGCGCTATGCGGCGCAGCAATCGATCGCCATCCACGAGTTCCTCTACCCGATGGTGCAGGGCTACGACTCGGTCGCGCTGCAGTCCGACGTGGAACTCGGCGGCACCGACCAGAAGTTCAACCTGCTGATGGGTCGTGGCCTGCAGGAACACCACGGGCAGACGCCGCAGGTGGTGCTGACCATGCCGCTGCTGGAAGGCCTGGATGGCGTGAACAAGATGAGCAAGTCGCTGGGCAACTACATCGGCATCGCCGAGCCCGCGATCGACATCGTCAACAAGACGATGAAGATCGGCGATGAGTTGATGTGGAAGTGGATCGACCTGCTGAGCTTCGGGATTTCCATCGACGAAGCCAAGCGGCTGAAGGCCGACGTGGCCGCGGGCCTCAACCCGCGCGACATCAAGCTGCGCCTGGCGCGTGAACTCGCCACGCGTTTCCACGACGCGACTGCCGCCGAGACCGCCATCGCCGGCTGGCACGCGGCGGTGACCGGGCAGGGCGACACCTCGCTGCTGCCGCTGCAGGACGTGGCCATTCCGTCCGAAGGCATCCGCATCGCCGCATTGCTGACGGCGGCGGGCATCACGCCCTCCAACTCCGAAGCCAACCGCAAGCTCAAGGAGCGCGCGGTGAAGGTGGATGGCGTGGTCGTTGAAGATGCCAATGCCGTGTTCGCGCCGGGCTTCGAGGCAGTGCTGCAGGTGGGCAAGCGGAATTTCGCGCGGGTACGGTTGGTGGCGGCGGGCTGAGGGTACAGCGGTCACGCCCGCGAATGCGGTGGGGATTGGTTCGGCCGAAGGCGGGAAGCACCGGTCATCCATGGACGATGTTCTTGCTGTGTGTTGCGTCGGGCGGCAGTAGCCTCAAAGGCTTCCGCCTTTCGGCGGGTTACTTTTCTTTGCTGGCCCAAAGAAAAGTAACCAAAAGAAATGGCCTTCCCCGACGAAGCAAACGTTTCGATTTGGGCTCGACGGGATTTTTCGACAGGACATCCCTGTCCTGGTCGAAAAACGGCCGGCTTGTCCGCTGCGCGACCAAGTCCAGCCCGCGCTTGCGGCGCGGGCGTTCGCCAATGCGCGCGCCAGTGGCGCGCAAGCGTGCATCGGCTCACCCATGCCGGCCGCCCTCCGGGTCTTTCAGCATGGCCGCTCCTGGACTCATATCAGAAGCCAGATGTTCGCCGTACCAGCGAAGCGAGTTTCAACCGCCGAAAGGTGGTCAAGCCGGGACCCAGCGCCCTTGCGCCTGCGCATGGGCCTGCAGTACGACTCCATGACGCTCGGCTCGCTCCAAATTGAGGATTTCATTGCTCTTCTGGTGGACTGCCGCGGCAAATT
The DNA here is from genome assembly GCF_004357985.1 of Luteimonas aestuarii. Lineage (GTDB taxonomy): Bacteria > Pseudomonadota > Gammaproteobacteria > Xanthomonadales > Xanthomonadaceae > Luteimonas > Luteimonas aestuarii. The sequence goes on from NZ_SMTF01000020.1 coordinate 34,214, forward strand.
CCGGGCCCGCAGGGCGCCGCACACGGATGTGCGGCGTTTTCCGACCGACCCGCGCCAAACATCTCCCACGGGCTTGAGGTGGATGAACGCGTCGCGACGCGCGACGGTATCAACTCAACAAGAAAGCTGCTCTATGGCGAGTAGGAAAATCCCGACGCACGCTCCGACCAATCGTTAGCTCCGTCGGGGAAGGCTTATTTCTTTGGTTCGTTTCTTTTGACTCGCGCTGAGCGCGCTCGCCCTTCGGGCCGGCTTCGCCGTTCGCATGCGGTTCGCGCATGCAGTGGGCCAGCAAAAAGAAATGAACCCGTGTGCGAAAGCGCGCGGAAGCTTTTGCTTTAGCTGTTGTTCCCTACAGGAAGTTGTCCATGGCTCCCCGCATGGCCGGCTGCGCCGTTCGCGTCGCGGTTGCTGTGATGACGAGACTGGTTCCGAAGATGCGTCGATGTCGGCGACACAGGTGATCCGGCCAACGTGCATGCGCGCCATCACCCGCCCATGACACCCGCCACCCCACGCTCCGCCCATGGACCCCGGCATCACCCAGCAACTCGACGTCGTCGCCAGCATGGCGGTGGCCATGCTGCTCGGCGGTTTGATCGGCTACGAGCGCGAGCTCAAGCGTCGCCCTGCCGGGTTCCGCACGCACATGCTGGTCGCGGGCGCCTCCGCGCTGCTGGTCGGCATCGGGCAGCTCTCGGTCGGCACGCATGGCGCGCAAGCCCCGAACGAAATCCTGCAGGTCGACCCGCTGCGCCTGGTGGAGGCGGTGATCGCGGGCGTGGCCTTCATCGGCGCGGGCACGATCTTCGGCGAGAGCCGGCGCGGGGGCGAGACGATTTCCGGCATCACCACCGCGGCATCGCTGCTGGTCGTCGCGGTGATCGGCGTCGCGGCGGGACTGGACTACTACCTGACCGCCGTCTCGGCGACGGGGTTGGCGCTGTTCGTACTGGTGGCGCTGTCGTGGTGGGAGCGGCGCTACCGGCCGCGGATGCTCGACAGCGACGAGCGCACGCGCTGAGGTTCAGCCGGTGATGCGCAACGCAGCCAGCGCCAGGAGAGCCAGCACGCACAGGTAGCCGCCCAGCCAGACCAGGCTGCGTGCCATCGCCACGTCGGCGACGTACAGCACGCCGTGCAGCACGCGCAGCACGATGAAGGCAACGGCCAGCAGGGCAATGCGCCCGTGGTCGACGCCGGCGAGTTGCGCCAGCACCACGCCCGCGGCAAACGGCGCGAAGGCTTCGAAGGCATTGAGGTGCGCACCGTGCGCGCGCTGCACCTTGTAGTTGCCGTCCTGCTTGGCCAGCCACGCGCGCGGATTGCGGTTGTTGTAGTTGGGGCCCGATCCCTTGGCGATGACGATCCACACGTACGGCAGGATGGCGGCGATCAGCACGCACCAGTAGGCGGTGGCAAGGGTCATGGCGGTGTCTTCCCGGATGGTGCGCGTAGCGTACTGCAGGCGGGGTCGCTGCGTTGGCCCCCACCCCGACCCTCCCCTGCAGGCGGGGGAGGGGGCAAGGGCGGGCTTCATGCTGATGTCGCCGCGCGGCGGGCCTGCCTTGCCGGCTTCCCGAGTTCCTGTGTCCGGTGCTGGCTGGCGCAGGCGAAAGCCCTGCTTCGCCGTGGTGACGATCGTGTTGGCGACAGGATTTCGGCGCATCGCGCACTGCCCCCTCCCCCGCTTGCGGGGGAGGGGTGGGGTGGGGGGCGAGCCGCGACGCAAACGAGAACGGCGCCCGAAGGCGCCGTTCCGTGTCATCGGTACCGATGCAGACGCAGCGTCACTGCACCTCGGCGCGCATCGCGTCGCGGGCGGCCTTGAACGGATTGCCCTGGTACCAGTTCGGCCAGCGGTCGCTGGTGGCGAGGTCGCTGCCGACGAGGTACTTCAGCTGCAGGTCCTCGACGATGCCGTCCCAGCGCCAGCCGTCGTGGATCTGGTCGCTGGGCTGGTGGTAGCGGCGGCCGTAGTCCTCGCTGGCGGCCTTGCCGGCGGCGGTGCCGCCCTCGAGCAGGTCGTAGCCACCCTTGGCGTACAACGCGGGCACGCCGGCCTTGGCGAAGTTGAAGTGGTCGGAGCGGAAGTAGAAGCCGCCCGCCGGGTTGCCTTCCTCCACCAGCACGCGCTGTTGCGCATCGGCGTGCACCTTCAGCATGTCCTCCAGCTCGGAGCTGCCCAGGCCATTGACCACGATGTCGCGAGAGCGGCCGGCGACGCTCATCGCGTCGAGGTTGATGGCGGCCACCGTGCGCTCCAGCGGGAACGACGGCTGCGCGACGTAGAACTTCGAACCCAGCAGGCCCGACTCCTCCAGCGTCACCGCCAGGAACACCACCGAACGCTCGGGACGCTCGCCGTTGGCGAACTGCTCGGCGATCTCGATGATGCCGGCCACGCCGGTGGCGTTGTCCACGGCGCCGTTGTAGATCATGTCCACGCCGGCTTCGGGGTCATGCCCTTCGTGTTTGCCCAGGTGGTCCCAGTGCGCGAGGTAGATGATGGTTTCCTCGGGGCGCGTTGTGCCGGGCAGGTAGCCGATGACGTTGCGCGACGAGCCTTCGGTGACCGTGCTCTGCAGGTCGAACGACGCCTTGGCCTGCAGCGGCACCGCCTTGAACCCGCGCTGGTTGGCGGCGGCGTACATCTCATCCAGGTCGAGGCCGGAGTCGGCGAACAGCTGGCGTGCGACTTCGCCGGTGATCCAGCCCTGCGCCGGCAGGCGCGGTTCCGGATCGTCTTCGGTGCGCAGGTCGAACTGGGCGCCCGACCAGGAGTTCTTCACCACGTCCCAGCCGTAGGACGCGCCTTCGGTGTCGTGGATGATGAGGGCGGCGGCGGCGCCCTTGCGCGCGGCTTCCTCGAACTTGTAGGTCCAGCGGCCGTAGTACGTCATGCGGTTGCCGTCGAACAGTGCATCGTCCTTGGCGTGGAAGCCCGGGTCGTTGACGAACATGACGACCGTCTTGCCGGTGACGTCGATGCCGGCGTAGTCGTTCCAGTCCTGCTCCGGCGCATCCACGCCATAGCCGACGAACACCAGGTCGCTGTCGGCGACATTCACCTCGGCCTGCCCGGTGCGGGTGCCGAGCACGAAGTCGGTGCCGAAGGCCAGGTCGCGGGCGTTGCCGTTGCTGTCGATGCGCAGGACAGTCGATTCGTCCGCGGTGGTCTCGACCATCGGCACGGTCTGGTAATACGAGCCGTTCTCGCCACCCGGCTCCAGGCCGATGCGCTCGAACTGCGCGCGGATGTACTCGACGGTCTTCTCGCCGCCGGGCGAACCGGGGGCGCGGCCTTCGAAGTCGTCCGACGACAGGGCTTCGACCATCACCCGGAAGTCGTCGGCGTTGATCTCGGGGCTGAAGGTGTGTTCGCCGGCCGGCGCGGGCGCGGCATCGGCCGTCGTCGGCGTGGGTTCGCGGCTGCAGGCAGCCAGCAGCACGCTGCCGACGCACAGAAGGAGAAGGGATGAACGCATTCCATGGGCTCCAGGACTCGCAGAACCCGTGATTCTACGCGGTTGCGGCAGCGCCTGCCCCGGCGCCGGAGGCCGCTTCCGGCGGTGGTTCGCGCTCAGTCGGCGGGCGCGCGCGGGCCGGAATAGGGCACGGCGGTGGCGCCGGTCACCGCGCCGATGCGGGCGCTCTCGTGCACGTACAGCGCGACCTCGCGCTCGAACACCAGCTGGCCTTCCACCACTGCATCGGGGCCGATGATCACGCGCGGCGCGCGGCGCGAGCTGCCGATCGAGAACGGCAGCCAGGTCGAGGACGGCTTGCTGATCTTCAGGTCGCCGCCCACGCGCGAGCCGATGCCGACGGTGACATCGCCCGACACGGTCTCGACGTTGCCGGCCACCGCCGTCGCCACCAGGCCGATCGCACCGTTGACCGTCTTGACGTTGCCGTCCACGGTGCCGCCGCGGTCGACGAAGATGCTGCCGTTCACCGTCTCGACGTTGCCGCCGATGCGGGCGCGGCTGCCCATGCGGATGCTGCCGTTGACGGTGCCCAGGCTGCCGGCTTCGACATCGTCGTCGCCGCGGATGCTGCCATTGACCGTATCGGCATCCCCCGCGCGGCTGCCGGCCTGCAGGCGGATGCTGCCGTTGACCGTACTGAGTTCGCCGTACTGCTGCCCGGATTCGGCGGTGATGCTGCCGTTGACCTTGCTGATGTCCTCGCCATCGGCGAAGGCCGGTGAGGCGGCGAGCAGGAGCGACAGGGCGATGGCAGGTGCGATACGTGGCATGGAGACCTCGGCGTGCGGAGTTGCCGGCGTCATGATGGCGCCGTTGCAGATAGCTTGCGACAGCTTGGCTACAATCGCACCTGTCATACGTCACTGGGCCATTCGTCGTGCCGAACGCCGCCCCGCAAGCCCCTGCCGCCGGCCGTCGGCCGAAGCCCGTCGTGCTGCTGATCCTCGATGGCTGGGGCCATCGCGACGACCCGCGCGACAACGCCATCGCGCTGGCCGACGTGCCCAACTGGCGCCGGCTGCTGGCCGAGCATCCGAGCACACTGATCCACACCGAAGGCCGCTTCGTCGGCCTGCCGGACGGGCAGATGGGCAATTCCGAAGTCGGGCACATGAACATCGGCGCCGGCCGCATCGTCTACCAGGACCTGACCCGCATCGACGCGGCGATCGAGGACGGCAGTTTCTTCGACAACGCCGAGTTGAATGCGGCCTGCGATGCGGTGCTCGCCGGCGGCGGTACCCTGCACATCTTCGGTTTGCTTTCCCCCGGCGGCGTGCACAGCCATGAGGCGCACATCTTCGCGATGCTCGATCTCGCCGCGAAGCGCGGCGTGCCGCGTGTCGCCGTGCATGCGTTCCTCGATGGCCGCGACATGCCGCCGCGTTCGGCCGAGCCCAGCCTGCGCGCGCTGCAGGCCAGATGCGACACGCTGGGCAACGCCCACATCGCCAGTGTGTCCGGGCGTTACTACGCGATGGACCGTGACAAGCGCTGGGAGCGCGTGCGCCGGGCCTGGGATGCCATCGTCGAGGCGTTGGGCGATGCGCCGGATGCGTTGTCGGCGCTGCAGGCAGCCTATGCGCGCGGCGAGAACGACGAGTTCGTCGCGCCCACCGCGCTGGCCGGTGCGCGCCCGATGCGCGACGGCGATGCCGTGGTGTTCATGAACTTCCGCGCCGACCGCGCGCGCCAGCTGAGCGCGGCGTTCGTGTCGCCCGCGTTCGACGGCTTCGGCGAGGGCGTGCGCAAACCCGTGCCGTCGCGCTACGTGTGCCTGACCGAGTACGACGCCAGCCTGCCGGCACCGGTCGCGTTCGCGCCGGACAACCTGGCCAACACCCTGGGCGAGGTGCTGGGTGCACACGGGTTGACCCAGCTGCGCATCGCCGAAACCGAGAAATACGCGCACGTCACTTTCTTCCTCAGCGGCGGGCGCGAAGCCGAGTACACCGGCGAGCAGCGCATCCTGGTGCCCAGCCCCAAGGTCGCCACCTACGACCTGCAGCCGGAGATGAGCGCGCCGGAAGTCTGCGCGCGGCTGGTGCAGGCGGTGGAGGACGAACGCTTCGACGTGATCCTGTGCAACTTCGCCAACCCCGACATGGTCGGCCACACCGGCGTGCTGTCGGCGGCGATCACTGCGGTGGAAACCGTGGACAAGGCGGTGGGCGAGATCGTCGCCGCGGTGCGCGCGAAGGGCGGCGAACTGCTGGTCACCGCCGACCACGGCAACTGCGAAATGATGCGCGACCCGACGACCGGCGAGCCACATACCTCGCACACGGTGGGGCCGGTGGACCTGGTGTACGTGGGCAGCCGCGATGCGGCGCTGCGCGGCGGCGGTGCATTGCGCGACCTGGCGCCGACCATCCTCGACCTGCTGGGCCTGCCCAAGCCCGCCGAGATGACCGGCGACACGCTGCTGGTCGCGAAGGAATGACCCAGCGCCTGCGCGCGCCGATGGCCTGGGCGTCGGCGTTGCTGCTGGCCGCCGGCCTGATGGCGGCGCCGGGGGCACAATCGCAACAGAACAGCCGCGATGCCGAGCGCCGGCTGGAGAACGTGCGCAAGGAACTGCGCGAGGTCGCCAGCGAACGGCGGCGACTGGAGGGCCAGCGCGGCGAGGCCGCGCGCGCGCTGCGGCAAAGCGACGAGCAGGTGGCGGCATCGGCGCGCGAACTGCGCGACGTGGAGGCGCGGATCGCGCAGGAACAGGCCGCATTATCGGAGTTGCAGGCCAGGCGCGCCGAGGCGGAAACCACGATGGCGGCGCAGCGCGAGGAATTGCGTGCGCTGCTGCGCGCCAGCTACGCCGTGGGCGATGCCGCGCCCTTGAAGCTGCTGCTGTCGCAGGACAGCGCGGCCGACGCCGGCCGCACCCTGGCCTACCACGGCTACCTGCAGCGCCATCGCGGCGAACGCATCGCCACGTTGCGTGCGGAACTGACCGCGCTGGCCGACATGGAACGCGAGATCGGCGAGCGCACCGCCGCGCTCGAAGCGTCGCGCAGCGAGCAGCGCACCCGCCTCGCCACGCTGGAGCGCGACCGCCGCGAGCGCAACGCCGCCGTTGCCGACCTGGACAAGCGTTACCGCGACCGCGGTGCACGCGAACAGGCGCTCGGGCGCGACGCGAAATCACTCGAACAACTGCTGGCGCGGTTGCGCGCCGCCGCCGCACGGGCAGAAGCCGAGCGCCGCGCCGCCGCCAACCGCCAGGCGCAGCCGCGCACGCCTGCACGCGCCCCGGCACGCAATGCGCCGGCGCGCCCGGCGGTCGCCAGCGCCGCGCCGGCGCAGGTCGGCGGGCTGGGCTGGCCCCTATCGGGCAGCCTGCTGGCGAACTATGGCGCGCGCCTGCCCGATGGCCGCAGCAGCAACGGCATCCTGATCGGCGCGCCCACCGGCACCCAGGTGCGGGCCGTCGCCGACGGCACCGTGGTGTTCGCCGAATGGATGACCGGCTACGGCATGTTCCTGATCATCGACCACGGCAATGGCCACATGAGCCTTTACGGCCACAACGAGGCCTTGCTCAAGAAGCCCGGCGACCGCGTTGCGCGCGGCGATGCCGTGGCCACCGTCGGCAACTCCGGCGGACAGGGCCGCCCCGGCCTGTATTTCGAACTGCGCCGCAACGGCCAGCCGGTCAATCCGAACACCTGGTTGCAGCGCCGCTGACGCATCAGGACGTTGAGGCACCGGGTGCGGAAGGAAGAAGGCGATCAAGAAAGTTCTTCCCCCGATCGGGCAGAAGGCGCGCATGCGCGGGCGCGCAGGTGCGACGCCACCGCAAGTCGCGGCCCGATATCCGCTTGGTTGCGGTGGCGTCGGACCTGCGCTGGACAGATCCTCGCGCGTCCGGCAAAGGCGAAGCGGCGCTGTCATTGCCTTGGCTTTCCGTCCAGCCGACGGAGCGAGTGGGGGCGCCTGCCGGGGCCATGCCGACCAAGCGGATATCGGGCCGCGACTCCGCGTGGCCCCGGTCGTCCTCGGCAACCCGGACCGGGGGGAAGGCCGGTCGAGACGCCTCTCCCTGCCTTCCCCCGTTAACGAAACCTGCACCCTCCTCCCCATAATGGATGAACCCGCGTCCGCCGGCGCGGTCCGACCATTGCGCCCACCGCCGGAGTCCTGCATGTCCCATCGCCTGCTGCCGCTCGCCATCGCCGCCCTGCTGCTGCCGCTGTCGCTGCAGCCGGCCGCGCTGGCGCAGACGTCGCCTGCGGAAACCGGACTGCAGGCGCAGGAGGCCATGCAGTCCCCGGTCGGGCAGGAAGAAGCAGTGCCCGCAACGACCGATGACGCGCCGCCCGCGGATGCGCCGCCCGCCGGGGAAGGCGTCGATGACGCCGGCGTCGAAAATGATGCGCAGGACGAACCCGCACAGGACGCATCTGGTGCGGATGCCGTCGCGATGCCCGGGGAAGACAGCGCGCTGCCGCCGGCACTGGCCGCGTCCACCCGCGTACCGCTGGAAGAGATCCGCCGCTATGTGGCCGTGTTCAACGCGATCCGCGTCGGCTACGTGGACACGGTGGAGGACCGCAAGCTGATGGACTCCGCGATCCGCGGCCTGCTGCTCGACCTCGATCCGCACAGTGCCTACCTCGATGCCGATGCCGCCACCGCGTTCGAGGAAGGCGCGACCGGCGCCTACGACGGCATCGGCGTGGAAGTGATGCAGCTGCCCGATGGCAAGGTGCGCGTGATCGCGCCGATCGACGACACGCCCGCGCAGAAGGCGGGCATCCGCGCCGGCGACACCATCACGGCGGTCGATGGCCGTGAGTTGACCCCCGCCGACAACGAGGGCGATGGCCCGCTGCGTGGCCCGCCCGGCAGCAGCTCGGTCCTGACCGTGCTGCGCGAGGGCGCGGCGGAGCCGCTGCAGATCACCGTGCAGCGCGAGACCATCCGCGTCACCAGCGTGCGCGGACGGATGCTGGAGCCGGGCCATGGCTACATCCGCATCGCCACCTTCCAGGCCGACACCGCGGACGATTTCGAACGCGTGCTGCAACGCCTGCATGGCGAAGCCGGTGGGCGGCTGTCCGGGCTGGTGATCGACCTGCGCAGCAACCCGGGTGGCCTGCTGACCGCCGCGGTGCGCGTAGCCGACGACCTGCTGGACAGCGGCGTGATCGTGAGCACGCGCGGGCGGCTGCAGGTCAGCGACACCGAATTCAACGCCACTGCCGGCGACCTGATGCATGGCGCGCCGATCGTGGTGATCGTCGATGCCGGCTCGGCCAGTGCCTCCGAAGTGCTGGCAGGCGCGCTGGGCGACCACGGCCGCGCGCGCATCGTCGGCAGCCGCAGCTTCGGCAAGGGCTCGGTGCAGACCTTGATGCCGCTGGGCAACGGCGACGCGGTCAAGCTGACCACCGCGCGCTACTACACGCCCAATGGTCGCTCGATCCAGGCCCGTGGCATCGACCCGGACGTGGTGCTGGTTCCCGAAGATGCCGAAGGCGGTGCCAGTGGCCGCAGCGCCTACACGGAAGCCACCTTGCCCGGCCACCTGCGCGGCGATGCAGAAGGCGAGGTGGGCCCGGGCGACGTGTTGCCCGGCGAAGGCCCGGTACAGGCTGCGTTGGCGGAGTTGAAGAAGCCGGCCAGCACGGCGTCTGCCACCACCGCGCAGGACTGAGCCAGGCGCCCGGCGCGTCAGCCCTGTGCCGCGCCGGGTGCCACCAGCCACACCCCCAGCAGTACGGCGGCGATCCCGAGCAACACGCTACCGCCAACGTAGCCCGAGGCCAGCAGCCACTCCCCGCGCCGCAGCAGGTATGCGGTTTCCACGCCGAACGCCGAGAAGGTGGTGAACCCGCCCAGCAGGCCGACCATCAGCAACAGCCGCGTGTCCGCATCGAACCACGCGTGTCGCTCCGCCAGCCCGGCCAGCAGTCCGGCCAGGAGACAGCCGGTGAGGTTCACCGCGAACGTGCCCCACGGGAACTTCGGCATCCCCGCCGCCTGCATCGTCCATACCGACATCATGTAACGCGCAACCGACCCCGCGGTGCCGCCCGCTGCGACCAGCAGCAGTGCATGGAACGAGAATGGCGTGGTCACCGTTGCGCTCCAATGGCGATGGCGTCGCACGTCGTGCGCACTAGTCGTACCAGAATCCGTCTTGCGCAAGCCAGCGGCAGAACGCCGCGCTGGCCGACCTGCCTTCCGGCGATTCGGCGCCATGCCTCGAGCGCTCGGCCAAGGCTTGTTGCCGAAGGGCGTGGCCATGGATGACCTTCAAGCCGTTGGCCACGCCGTACTCGAATTCCCCATCAAGTTCACCGCGCTCGATGCGTTCACCCAACCACGCGGCCGCGCGGGAAGCCGCAGGTTTGTCGAGATCCGACTCAAGGATGCGCATGTCGGGCGCGATGTCGCTGGCAAGCCCGGTGCAAACGTCGGGCACCTGGGCGGCGACCAGCGCGGATGCGATGGTCAGGGCCACGTGCCCGGCCACGCCCATCAGCGCGGCTTCGCCGGCAGCGGGAATGGCGTCACCACCTTCTCGCCGGATTCGGCATCGCGGATCGCGGACTGCCCCTTCTTCTCCACCTCCTCCACGCGCAGCACCGCCTGCATCGGCAGGTGCAGGGCGCGGGTGTTGCCGAACTCGTCGCGCAGGCGTTCCTCGGTGGGATCGACGACGATGCCGTCGTGCACGTCGAACACCAGGTCGGCGACTTCGATGAATCCCCACAGCCGGCCGCTGTCCACGCGCTGCGCGTACAGCTCGTAGACCTTGCCGTGGTTGAGGAAGGTGACTTTGTAGAGCGTCTTGGCCATGCCGCGATTATAGGGAGCCGGTGCCTGCGCACCATCAAGGCCTGCAATGCACGGATGCGGTGCCACGCGTCGGGACGACGGCGGTGACGGGGGCTTGCCTGCCGGACCTGGGGTGCGCGGCGTTGGTTCGCCACGCGCGTGCCGCTCAATAGCCCTTGAGCTTGCGCAACCGTCTTGCGATGGCTTGCCGGGACAGGATGGCGAACAGTCCGCCGAACGCGAACCCGGCCACGTGCGCGGCCCAGGCCACGGCGCCGAACGCGGGGCCGATGTAGGCGAACACCACCTGCAGCACCGCCCACACGCCGATCAGCAGCGAGGCGGGCGCGCGCACGAATTCGAGGAACAGGCCCAGCGGCACCACCACGCCCAGCCGCGCCTGCGGGAACAGCGCGAGGTAGGCGCCGATCAGCGCCGACACCGCGCCGCTGGCGCCGATCACCAGCCGGTCCGGCGCGCCGATGGCGAACACCGCCACCAGGTTGGCGAACGCGCCGCCCAGCAAGAACAGCGCCAGCAGCCGCCATGCGCCCATCACCCGCTCCGCGGGCAGGCCGAAGATCAGCAGGAACACCAGGTTGCCCAGCAGGTGCGCCCAGTCGGCATGCAGGAACAGCGCGCTGAACAGGCGCAGCCAGTGGCCGGGATCGGTCCAGCCTTGCAGGCCCGCCATGCCCGGGTTGCCTGCCAGCGCGCCCCATTCCAGCAACAGCTGAGCCTGCGAATCGTCCGGCCGCGTCGCGGCCCACACCCATGCCGCCCACAGCAGCGCGACCAGCATCGGCGTGGCCCAGCGCAGCGTGGAGCGGTGTCGGGTGGGGATGGAAACGAACATGGCCAGGCCGGTCTGGGCGTGGCCTACCTTAACGCGTGCAGCGCAGGGTGGTGTGCGACGCAGTGCGCAGCCGTCGACATGACCACACGGGACGGTACGGTATAGTGCGCGCGCGTCGCGGTCGGGAGGGGAGTCCTCGGCGGCGACGGCGGGCCTTCGGGCCTCGCCGTCGGCGCGATGCGGCACCCTGTCATTGGAGAGACATACGCAATGCATCACTTCCCCCGCAACTCCCGCCATTCGCTCCTGGCCCTCGCCGTCACCGGTGCGCTGGTGTTCGCTTCGAATGCACACGCCGCAGGTTTCCAGCTGAAGGAAAACAGCGTGCGCTCGATGGGCAGTGCCTTCGCCGGCACCGCCGCCAAGACCGGCGACTCGTCCGTCGTCGCCAACAACCCCGCGGTGATGACGCAGTTCGAAGGCAACACCTTCCAGATCGACGTCACCGCGATCGACCTCAGCTACGAATTCGAAGGCACGGCCACCGATGCCTTCGGCCGCCCCATGACGGGCAGCAACGGCGGCGACGCCGGCGGGCTGACGCCGGTGCCGGCGATGTCCTACATCCGTAAGTTCGACAACGGACTGGCGTTCGGCGCCATGGTCAGCGCGCCGTTCGGCCTGAAGACCGAATACGAGGATGGCTGGGTGGGTCGCTACTTCGCGCACACCTCCGACGTGCGCATCGTCGACCTCACGCTGTCGGGCGCGATCGACCTGAGCGACCGCTTTTCGGTAGGCATCGGCCTGATCGCTTCGCGCGCGGACGTGACCCTGTCGCGTTCGATCGACTTCGGCACGCTGCTGTATTCCAACCCGGCGACGCGACCGCTGCCGTTCGCGCAGCCGCAGGCCGCCGACGGTTTCGTCTCGGTCGAAGGTGCCGAGAACGGCTTCGGCTGGCTGGTCGGCATGCACTTCCGCCCGACCGACAACGTTGCGCTGGGCGTGAGCTACCGCTCCGAGATCGACTACGAACTCACGGGAACGGCCGACTGGACCGTTCCGGGCAACGTCGCCGCCGTGTTCGGCAGCAGCCCGGCCACGGCCGCGCTGTTCCAGGATGGCAACGTCACCGCCGACCTGACCACCCCGTCGATCCTGCAGGTCGGCGCGACCTGGCAGGCGACCGACCGCTTCGCGGTGATGGGCAGCTGGGCGCGCACGGGCTGGGAGTCGCTGCGCGAGGTGCGCATCCGGTTCGAGAACCCGGACCCGGACGCGGTGGAACCGTTCGACTGGAAGAACACCAACTTCTACTCGCTGGGCGCCGAGTTCAAGCTCAACGATGCCTGGACGCTGCGCGGCGGCGTGGCCTACGACGAGACCCCGACCAGCATCGAGCACCGCACCCCGCGCCTGCCCGACGACGACCGCACCTGGTATTCGATCGGTGCCACCTGGCAGGCCAGCGACGCACTGGACATCAACTTCGGCTTCACCCACATCAAGCCGGATGATCCGAGGATCGACATCACCGAGGGCGGCACCCGCATCGCCGGCCCGTACAGCGGCAGCGCCAATCTCTATGGCGTCTCGGCGCAGTACCGCTTCTGACCGAAGCTGTCGGTGCCAACGAAAAAGCCCCGCATCCGCGGGGCTCTTTCGTTTTGGACCGTGCGTGAGTCGTCAGTCGCCCAGCGTCAGCAGCGAGGCGTTGCCGCCAGCGGCGGTGGTGTTGATGGTCACCGTCTTCTCGGTGGCGAAGCGCGGCAGGTAGTGCGGGCCGCCGGCCTTGGGGCCGGTGCCGGACAGGTTCTGCCCGCCGAAGGGCTGCACGCCGACCACCGCGCCGATCTGGTTGCGGTTGACGTACACGTTGCCCACCTTCGCGCGCTGCACGATGCGCTCGACGGTTTCGTCGATGCGCGAGTGGATGCCCAGCGTCAACCCGTAGCCGGTGGCGTTGATGGCATCGACCACGGCGTCCAGCTCGTCGGCCTTCCAGCGGATCACGTGCAGCGCCGGACCGAAGTTCTCGCGGGTAAGCTGCGACAGCGACTGCAGCTCCCACGCGCGCGGCAGGAAGAAGGTGCCGTGGGCGATGCCGTCGTTCGACGGCGCGGTGGCGATGGGTTTGGCGATGGCGGCCATCTTCGCGGCGTGGTCGTCGAGCAGCTCGAGCGCATCGCCATCGATCACCGGGCCGACGTCGGTCGACAGCAGGCCGGGGTCGCCGACGCTGAGTTCGGCCATCGCGCCGGCGATCATGTCGACGACCTTGTCGGCGATGTCGTCCTGCACGAACAGCACGCGCGCCGCCGAGCAGCGCTGGCCGGCGGAAGTGAATGCCGAGGCGAGCGCATCCTTGACCAGCTGTTCCGGCAGCGAGGAAGAGTCCGCGATCAGCGCGTTCTGGCCGCCGGTCTCGGCGATCAGCACGCCGATGGCGGCATCGCGTGCGGCCAGCGCACGATTGATCGCGCGCGCGGTGTCGGTGGAGCCGGTGAAGGCAACGCCGGCGACGCGCGGATCCTTGGTCAGTGCGGCGCCGACGGTGGCGCCGTCGCCGGGCAGGAACTGCAGCACGGCTTCGGGAATGCCGGCTTCGTGCAGCAGTTTCACCGCGGCATGGGCGACCAGGTTGGTCTGCTCGGCGGGCTTCGCGATCACGCTGTTGCCTGCGGCCAGTGCCGCGGCGACCTGTCCTGCGAAGATCGCCAGCGGGAAGTTCCACGGGCTGATGCAGACGAACACGCCGCGGCCGCAGAGTTGCAGCGCGTTGGACTCGCCGGTCGGGCCGGGCAGCGGATGCGGCACGAAATCGGTGCGCGCCTGCGCGGCGTAATAGCGCAGGAAATCCACCGCTTCGCGCACTTCGGCGACGCCGTCCGGGATCGTCTTGCCGGCCTCCTTCGTGCACAGCGCGATGTACTGCGGCATGCGTTGCTCCAGCAGGTCGGCGGCGTGCTCGAGGATCGCGGCGCGCGAGGCGGCGGGCGTGGCGTCCCACGCCGGCTGCGCGGCGACCGCGTTCTGCAGCGCCTTCTCCACGGTGGCGCTGTCGGCGGCCTTCCACTGGCCGACGCGTTGGCGACGGTCGGCGGGATTGGTGACGGCGATGTCGGGCCCGCCGAGGGTGGCGCCCGGCACCAGGGGTTCGGCGCGCCAGTCGGCGGTGGCCGCGGCGACCTGTTCGGCGAGCGTGCGCAACTGGTCGTCGTTGGCGAGGTTGATGCCCATGGAATTGTTCCTGTCGGAGCCTTGGCTGCGGTACAGATCGACCGGCAGCGGGATGCGGGGATGCGGGATGGCCTCGAAGCCGGCCACGACGTCGACCGGGTCGCGCACCAGGTCGTCGATGGACACGTCCTCGTCGCTGATGCGGTTGACGAAGCTGGAGTTGGCGCCGTTCTCCAGCAGGCGCCGCACCAGGTACGGCAGCAGGTCTTCGTGCGAACCGACCGGGGCGTACACGCGGCAGGGCACGTCCAGGCGGTCGGTGGGGATCACCTCGGCATAGAGGTCGTCGCCCATGCCGTGGAGTTTCTGGAATTCAAACGCATGCGCTTGCGTTTGCTCCCTCCCCCGTTCACGGGGGAGGGTTGGGGTGGGGGCAGCCCCAGCAGCATCGCGGCCCGACTCGCCCCCATCCCCGACCCTTCCCCCGTGGACGGGGGAAGGGGGCAGTGCCGCGGGGGAAGGAAGCAACGCCCCCGCCATCCGATGGATCGCCGCGATCGTCTGCGCGTTGTGGGTGGCGAACATCGGGTAGATCGCGTCGGTGTTCGACAACAGCTTCGCCGCGTTGGCCAGGTAGCTGACGTCGGTGTTGGGTTTGCGCGTGAACACCGGATACACCGGGTGGCCGTCGACCTGCGCGCGCTTGACCTCGCTGTCCCAGTAGGCGCCCTTGACCAGCCGCACCGGGATGCGGCGGCCGTGGCGGCGGGCGAGGTCGGCGATCCAGTCGATCACCAGCGGCGCGCGCTTCTGGTAGGCCTGCACCACGATGCCGAAACCGTTCCAGCCGGCCAGCGATGCGTCGTTCCACGCGGCCTCGATCACGTCCAGCGACAGTTCGAGCCGGTCGGATTCCTCGGCATCGATGGTCAGGCCGATGTGGTAGTCCTTGGCCTGGCGTGCCAGCTGGTTGAGGCGCGGCGCCAGTTCGGCCAGCACGCGGGCGCGCTTGGCGTGTTCGTAGCGCGGGTGCAGCGCCGACAGCTTGACCGAGATCGACGGCGCGGTGATTTCATCGCTGAAGGGGCCGGTGCGTCCGATGGCGTCGATCGCGTCGCTGTAGGCCTTGAGGTAGCGGTCGGCGTCGCGCTGGGTCAGCGCGGCCTCGCCCAGCATGTCGAACGAGTAGCGGTAGGCGGCGTTGCCGCCCTTGCGGCTGCGCGCCAGCGCTTCGGAAATCGTGCGGCCCATGACGAACTGGTGGCCCATGATCCGCATCGCCTGGCGCACGGCCAGGCGGATCACCGGCTCGCCGACGCGGCCGACCAGCCGCTTGAAGGCGTTGTGCACGTCGCGCTTGGTGTCGTCGGCCAGGTCCACCAGCCGTCCGGTCAGCATCAGGCCCCAGGTGGAGGCGTTGACCAGCACCGAATCGGACTGGCCCATGTGCCGCTTCCAGTCGGCCTCGCCCAGCTTGTCGCGGATCAGCTTGTCGGCGGTGTCCTGGTCCGGGATGCGCAGCAGCGCCTCCGCCACGCACATCAGCAACACGCCCTCCTCGCTGCCCAGGTCGTACTGGCGCATGAAGGCCTCGATGGCGCCCTGGTCGGCGGTGCGTGCGCGCACCCGGCGGACCAGATCGGTGGCCGTGGCGTGGATGGCCTCGCGGTCGGCTTGGCCCCAGCCCGGCGCCGGTTGCCGCGCCACGGCGAGCAAAGCGCCGACATGGGCGGCCTCATCGAGGCACCAGCCGGCGGTGATCGCGGCGCGCACCGGCGAGGGCGGCGAGGGCAGCTCGGACGACAGGATCGGGCTCAAGAGGGGCGTGCCATGCGTCTGGGAGCGCGAATTCTAGTCGTTCGCAGCGCCGGCCGGTGCCGCCGAACGGGCCGTGGAACCACGCGTTCGCGCCCGGCCTGATGGCTTCGGCTTGCCGCTGATCCCCGCGCCCCGCTACCATTTGCGGGTTTTCGCGCCCTCGTCCAGGCGGGTGCGCGGTCCGTTTTACCCGTTTCCATCCGGTCCGGCACGGTGCCGGTCAGTTCCGCTGGCGGCCATCCGGCCGCGACCGATGACAGTTGGGGTCTAGGCAATGATGCAGGCGCGTTTCTTGCGGTGGGGGATGGCGGTGGCGGCGTGCGCACCCCTGGCGGCACTGGCTCAATCGGCGGACCCGAAGCCGTGGCAGCTGAACATGGGCCGGGGCGTCACCACCTCCGCCCAGCACGCGTACGACGCCCACATGCTGGCCATGTGGATCTGTATCGCCATCGGCATCCTGGTGTTCGGTGCCATGGGCTACGCGATGTTCCGGTTCCGCCATTCCAAGGGCGCGGTGCCGGACACCAACTTCACCCACAGCACCAAGCTGGAAATCGTGTGGACCGTGGTGCCGATCATCCTGCTGGTGATCATGGCCGTGCCGGCCACCACCAAGCTGATCGCCATGTACGACACCCGCGATTCGGAAATGACCGTCAAGGTCACCGGCATCCAGTGGATGTGGAAGTACGAATACCTGGGCGAAGGCGTGGAGATCACCAGCCGGCTCGACCGCGAAAGCGACCGACTGCGCCAGAACCGTGACACCAGCCGCGCCGAACTGGACGCCCACGGCCACTACCTGCTGGACGTGGACAACGCGCTGGTGCTGCCCACCAACACCAAGGTGCGCTTCGTCATCACCGCCGACGACGTGATCCACTCCTGGTGGGTGCCCGCCCTGGGCTGGAAGCAGGACGCCATCCCGGGCCTGGTCAACGAGGCCTGGACCGAGATCCTGGAGCCGGGCGTGTACCGTGGCCAGTGCGCCGAGCTGTGCGGCAAGGACCACGGCTTCATGCCGATCGTCGTGCGCGCGCTGCCGCGCGACGAGTTCGATGCCTGGCTGGCCGCCGAGAAGGCAGGCAACGCCCCGGCCGATGCCGTGCCGGCTGCCCCCGCGGACGACGCGGCCGTGGATGCGGTCGACGCCACCGCGCAAGCCATTCCTGCCCCCGCCGCCACGCCGGCCGGCTGATCGCATTCCCGAGGTCGACAGTCCATGTCCACGCATACCGCCACCGCAGAACACCACCAGCCGACCGACGAACACGGCCACCAGCAGGGCTTCGTCGAGCGCTGGTTCTTCTCCACGAACCACAAGGACATCGGCACGCTGTACCTGCTGTTCTCGTTCGTGATGTTCATCATCGGCGCCGGCATGAGCGTGATCATCCGCGCCGAGCTGATGTCGCCGGGCCTGCAGCACGTCAGCCCGATGTTCTTCAACCAGATGACCACCATGCATGCGCTGGTGATGATCTTCGGCGGCGTCATGCCGGCCTTCGTGGGCCTGGCCAACTGGATGATCCCGCTGCAGATCGGCGCGCCGGACATGGCGCTGCCGCGCATGAACAACTGGTCGTTCTGGATCCTGCCGTTCGCCTTCACCATGCTGCTGATGACGCTGTTCCTGCCGGGCGGCGGCCCCGCCGGCGGCTGGACGCTGTATCCGCCGCTGTCGCTGCAGGGCGGCTACAACGTGGCCTTCGTCATCTTCGCCATCCACATGATGGGCATCAGCTCGATCATGGGCGCGATCAACGTGATCGCCACCATCCTCAACATGCGTGCCCCGGGCGTGGACCTGCTGAAGATGCCGATCTTCTGCTGGACCTGGCTGATCACCGCGTTCCTGCTGATCGCGGTGATGCCGGTGCTGGCCGGCGCGGTGACCATGCTGCTGACCGACAAGTTCTTCGCCACCAGCTTCTTCAACGCGGCCGGCGGCGGCGACCCGGTGATGTTCCAGCACATCTTCTGGTTCTTCGGGCACCCCGAGGTCTACATCATGATCCTGCCGGCGTTCGGCATCGTGTCGGAGATCATCCCGACCTTCAGCCGCAAGCCGCTGTTCGGTTACCAGGCGATGGTGTACGCCACCGCGTCGATCGCGTTCCTGTCGTTCATCGTGTGGGCGCACCACATGTTCACGGTGGGCATGCCGCTGGGCGGCGAGATCTACTTCATGTTCGCGACCATGCTGATCGCGATCCCCACCGGCGTGAAGGTGTTCAACTGGGTCAGCACCATGTGGCGCGGCTCGATCAGTTTCGAGTCGCCGATGCTGTGGTCGATCGCGTTCGTAATCCTGTTCACCATCGGCGGCTTCTCCGGACTGATGCTGGCCATCGTGCCGGCGGACTTCCAGTACCACGACACCTACTTCGTGGTCGCGCACTTCCACTACGTGCTGGTGACTGGCGCGCTGTTCGGCATCATCGCCGCGGTGTACTACTGGTGGCCGAAGTGGACCGGGCGCATGTACAACGAGTTCTGGGCCAAGGTGCACTTCTGGTGGACCATCGTGTTCGTGAACCTGCTGTTCTTCCCGCAGCACTTCCTGGGCCTGGCCGGCATGCCGCGCCGCATCCCGGACTACAACGTGGTGTTCGCGGACTGGAACCTGATCAGTTCGATCGGCGCGTTCGGCATGTTCGCCACGCCGTTCATGATGTTCGCGGTGCTGTACCACTCGCTGAAGCACGGCGCCCCGGCGCCGGCGCGCCCGTGGGAAGCCGCGCGCGGCCTGGAGTGGACCGTGCCGTCGCCGGCGCCGCACCACACCTTCGGCACGCCGCCGAAGATCCGCGACGGCGACCTCGCCCACGGCGACATCACGCATTGACGCGCAACCCTCTGAGACGATGCAGGCCATGACCCTCCCGCCACCGGATGCCGATGAGCTCGCCCTGCGCCGCAAGCGCGCGGTGCGCACGGCGGCGGTCGTGGGCGGCATTGCCATCGCGATCTACGTCGCCTTCATCCTGTCGGGGGTGATCGGCCGATGAGCGCGGGCAAGTTCGGTGTGTTCAAGCTGCTCGCCATCTCGGTGGGCGCG
>NZ_SMTF01000001.1 GCF_004357985.1 Luteimonas aestuarii
CGTCTTCGCCGGTTTGACCAGCGGCTTCGCCGCTGTTCCCTCCGGCCTGCGGCCTCCGGGTCAAGACCGGTGCCTTGAACCGCTCGGCCATCTCTCCGAATTGCATTGTCACGACCACAGGGCGCTTGCGCGTCCGAAACTTCAGTCACCCCCGCGAAGAGGCCCATGGACTCGGGCGATCCGCGAATATCCGCGGGTGTCCGCCTTCACAGGCATGACGAAGTCCATCTTCCCCCTACGGAACCACCCCGATCGATCGACCCAGGGCGCAACCAGGGCCAAACATCCACCGCTCGGTTAGCGCATTGTCGCATGTGCCGGTGCCTTGAACGACGCGGCAACGGGTGCATGCGACACGTCCCTCTCCTCGCCCTTGCCGCAATCCCGGCAATTGAGGCTGGACTCTTCGATCAGCGTCGGCAGCGTCTCGGCGAGATGGTCTATGAACACGCGCACTGCCGGTAGCAGGCCGCGGCGCGAGGCGAACACGACGTGCGCGATGCCCTGCGGCAGGCGCCAGTCGGGCAGCACGACTTCGAGCTCGCCGCTGCGCACGGCTTCGGCGCAGAGCGTCTCGGGCAGCATGGTGATGCCCAGTCCCTGCCTGGCCAAGTCCATCAGCATCGGGAAATCGAAACCGGACACGCGCGGCTTGAGTTCGACGCGGCGCACTTCGCCTTCGCGTCCCTGCAGCTCCCAGCGCTGGCGCACGTCGTCCTCGCCCATGGTCATGGTGGTGTGCTCGGCCAGATCCTCCGGCGTCTGGGGACGGCCGGCGCGATCCAGGTACTTCGGGCTGGCCACCAGCAGCTCCTGGATCTGGCCGAAGCTGCGCATCACCAGGCTGCCATCGTCGTCGAGCTTCGTGCGCACGCGCAGGGCCATGTCGAAGCCTTCGTTGATCACGTCGACGCGGCGGTTGCTCACATGCAGTTGCACGCGCACCTGCGGGTACTTCGCCAGGAAATCCGGCAGCAGCTTGGGCATCAGCTGTTGCGCCAGCCCCACCGGCACACTGGCCTTCACAAGCCCGCGCGGCTCGGCACTGAGGCGGTCCACGACCTCGCGTGCGGCGGTGGCCTCGGCCAGCATGGATTGCGCATGGCGATGCACGCTCTGGCCAACATCGGTCACCGCGAAGCGACGCGTCGAGCGCTGCAGCAGGCGTACGCCCAGGTCGCTTTCCAGCTGGCTGATACGCCGGCTCAGGCGCGACTTGGGGATGCCCAGCGCACGCTCGGCAGCGGCAAAGCCGCCGTGGTCGACGACCATGGCGAAGTAATAGAGATCGTTGAGGTCCTGCATTCGATTAACCTCATAAACGGAACAATACGTGGCATTCGACCATGTTTATTCCATCAAAGCAACGGCCTAGAGTGTCTTCCAATCCCGGCAGCGGCCGGAAAACGGAGCCAAGGCCATGAAATTGCTGCATCTGGATGCCAGCGTACTGGGTGACCATTCGGTCACCCGTCAACTCACTGGGGCCATCGTCGCACGTTGGCAAGCCCACGTCCCCGGGCTGGAGGTCACGCACCGCGACCTCGATGCCGCTCCCATCCCGCATCTTGCCGGCAGCGTGCTGGGCGGCACCGACGACATGGAGCGCGCTCGTGGTGAAGCCACCCTCCAGCAGTTCCTCGAGGCCGACGTGGTGGTCGTGGGCGCGCCGATGTACAACTTCGGCATTCCGTCGACATTGAAGGCCTGGATCGATCGCATCGCGGTCAATGGCCGCACGTTCCGTTATACCGCGAACGGGCCGGAAGGCCTCGCCAGGGGCAAACGCGTGGTCGTCGCGACGGCCGCCGGCGGCGTGCACGGCGGGCAGCCGACGGATTTCGTCGAACCCTACCTGCGCCAGCTGTTCGGGTTCCTCGGCATCAGCGACATCGAATTCGTCCGCGCCGATGGCATCGGCCTGTCGCCGGAGCACCGCGCCAAGGCGATTGATACGGCGCTGGCCGCGCTGCCGGAACCGCTTCGCAAGGCCGCGTAGCATGGCGGCGTGGAGCGCGTCGGGGTGCCAGGAGCACCCCAATGCCCCGCCTCAGGCGATGCGCTCAGCGCCCCCCACGTAGGGCCGTAGCGCCTCGGGCACCGTGATCGAGCCATCGGCGTTCTGGTAGTTCTCCATCACCGCGATCAAGGCGCGGCCCACGGCCACGCCCGATCCGTTGAGCGTATGCACCGGTTCGGGCTTGCCCGTCTCCGGGTTGCGCCAGCGCGCCTGCATGCGCCGGGCCTGGAAGTCACCGCAGTTGGAGATGGACGAGATCTCGCGATACGCCTGCTGCGACGGCAGCCAGACTTCCAGGTCGTAGGTCTTGCGCGCGGAGAACCCCATGTCGCCGCCGCACAGGAGCACCTTGCGGTACGGCAGGTCCAGCGCTTCCAGCACGGCCTCGGCGTGGGCGGTCATGCGCTCGTGCTCGGCATCGCTGTCGCCAGGCGCGCAGACCGACACCAGCTCCACCTTCTCGAACTGGTGCTGGCGGATCATGCCCCGCGTATCGCGCCCGGCGCTGCCGGCTTCGGAGCGGAAGCACAGCGAATGCGCGGTCATGCGCAACGGCAGGCGCTCGGCGTCGACGATCTCGTCGCGGACGAGGTTGGTGAGCGAAATCTCGGAAGTGGAGATGAGATAGCGGCGGTGTTCGCCCAACTGCGTGGCGAACATGTCTTCCTCGAACTTCGGCAACTGCCCGGTGCCGTACAGGCTTTCTTCATTGACGATCACCGGCACGATGGTTTCCTCGTAGCCGTGCCGGTTGACGTGCAGGTCCAGCATGCACTGCGCCAGCGCCCGGTGCAGGCGCGCCAGTTGCCCGCGCAGCACGGTGAAGCGCGCGCCCGACAGCTTGGCGGCGGCCTCGGCATCCAGCCAGCCGTGGCGCGCACCGAGTTCCACGTGGTCCTTCACCTCGAAATCGAACGTCCGCGGCGTGCCCCAGCGCTTCTGCTCGACGTTGTCGTTCTCGTCCGCGCCCTGCGGCACCGTGGCGTCCGGCAGGTTGGGGATGCCAAGTGCGATGGCATCCAGTTCGCCACGGATCGCATCCAGCCGCGCCTCGCTGGCCTTCAACTCGTCGCCGAACCCGGCCACTTCGGCCAGCAACGGTGCCACGTCCTCGCCTTTCGCCTTGGCCTGGCCGATGGCCTTGCTGCGCGTGTTGCGCAGGTTCTGCAGTTCCTGCGTGCGCACCTGGATCTGCTTGCGCTCGGCCTCCAGCGCTTCCAGCCGCGCCACCGGCAGTTCAAACCCGCGCAGGTCGCGCAGGCGGGTGGCGGTGTCGGCGAGGTGTTGGCGCAGCAGGGCGTTGTCGAGCATGGGAAGGCGCGGCCAAGTGAACGAAAGCGTGATTATCGCCCGAGAAACCACCGCCCTGCCCGATCGGCACCACACCGCTGTGACAGAATCGCCCGGTATTCCCGACGGACCGCACCATGCCCGCATCGCCCGCCGCCACGCCCCCGTCCCCGCGCCAGCGCTGGTGGCCGCGCAGTCGCGGCTGGTGGCTGGTTGCCGGCGCGTTTGCAGCGGGCCTGCTGCTGTTCCTCGTACTGTGGTTGGGGAAGCGCGACGAATTCGCGTTCTATCGGACCGAAGGCACGCCGCGCACGGCGGACGGCCAGGTCTTCGAGCCCCTGCCAGTGCCGCTGCCGGCCGGCGAACTGCCGGCCAGCGGCATGGACGACCGCGATCCGCCGCCCTCGGGCGGCGCCCGCATCGACCAGCAAGCGCCTGCGCCTGTGCCTGCCGCACCCGCGCCGACCGCCCCTTCCACACCGACGGCCACCCCCCCATCCGCAGGTGTAGCCGCCATCCCGCGCCTGGTCCATGCACCACCACCGGAATACCCGCGTGATGCGCTGCGCTCGGGCGCGACCGGCGAAGTGGTGATCCGCATCGACGTGGGCCCCGATGGCCGACCGGCTTCGCTGGAAGTGGTGCGCAGCAGCCGCAATCGCTCGCTCGATCGCGCCGCGCTGCAGGCCGTGCGCCAGTGGCGGTTCGAGCCGGCGATGCGCGATGGCACGCCGGTGGCCGCCAGCGTGCAACAGACGGTGACGTTCAACTAGCCGGATCGCCAGCGCGCCCCGCGCAGTACACGACCAATGGCTTCCGCGACCCTCACGCAGCGTAAACGCTGCGACGACGCGTCGTGCACGTGCCGCGTGGATAGTGCGAGTCGCCATTCATCAACGAGGGCAACACCATGTCCGATCCGAACCCGATGAACCGTCCCACTCCCGACCCGACCCGCGGCAACGTGCCGCCCCCGGTGGAGCCGCCTCCGGGCGAACCACGCAAGGGCGCCAACCCGATCGTCTGGATCGTGGTGCTGGTCGCGCTGCTGGCGCTGGCCTGGTACTTCATGTCCCGGCGCGACACGGTGGAAGCACCGCCGGAGCCGACCGCGCCGATCGGCCAGGCCGACGGAACACCGGACGCCGAGCCAGCACCCGAACGCACCACGCCACGCCCGGCGACACCGGCGGCCACGCCGCCCCGGCCGGACCGCGACGCGGCGGTGCTGGCCAGCGTCGAGCCGGAGTATCCGGTCGCGGCCGCGCGCGCGCGTGACACCGGCACCGTATTGGTCCGTGCGCAGGTGGATGCCGAAGGTATGCCCACCGACGTTGAAGTCGCCCGCTCCAGCCGCTCGCGTGAGCTGGACCGCGCTGCCGTCGATGCCGTGAAGCAGTGGACCTTCGAGCCCGCGATCCGCGATGGCAAGGCCGTGGCCTCGACCGTGCAGGTGCCGGTGGAGTTCACCCTCAGCCAGCAGTAGGTGCCCCACTCCCCTTGCCCGCATCGCGGGCAGGGGGAGCTGGTGGATGGCAGTTGTCGTTGAAGCCGAGCCAGCGAAACGACCTGCCTCAGCGCAAACCGAAGCCCAAGTTCCGCGCCAGCGCATCGAAGCCCGGGAACGACGTTGCCACGTTGGCGACGTCGGCGATGTGGACCTCGCCCACGGCAACCTGTGCCGCAACCGCGAACGCCATCGCAATGCGGTGGTCGCCATGGCTGGCGACACTGCCGCCGGTGATGGCCGATGTACCGTGGATCGTGGCGCCATCCGGCGTTTCGTCCACCTGCACGCCCAGCGTCCGCAGGCCCGCTGCCATGGCGGCGATACGATCGGATTCCTTGACCCGCAGTTCCGCCGCGCCACTGACGACGGTGCGCCCTTCCGCGCACGCCGCGGCGACGAACAGCACCGGGAACTCGTCGATCATGTCCGGCACGTGTGCCACAGGCACTTCGATGCCGCGAAGCGGCGCATGCCGCACCACCAGGTCCGCCACCGGCTCGCCGCCCTGCTCGCCCGGATGCTCTTCGCGGATGTCGGCGCCCATCGCCCGCAGTACGTGCAGCAGGCCGGTGCGCCGCGGGTTCATGCCGACACGCCGTAGCCGCAGCTCCGAGCCCGGTACCAGCGCCGCCGCAACGAGGAAGAACGCCGCCGACGAGAAGTCGGCAGGCACGTCGATATCGGTCGCCGCCAGCCGCTGCCCGCCGCGCAGCCGCACATGGCCCGGGGAAAATTCGATCCCGACGCCGAACGCCGACAGCATCCGTTCGGTGTAGTCGCGGGTCGGATGCGGCTCCCGCACGATGGTCTCGCCATCCGCGGAAAGCCCCGCCAGCAGGATCGCCGACTTCACCTGCGCGCTGGCCACCTGCAGCGTGAAGTCACGGCCACGCAGCGGCCGGCCGCCATGGATGCGTAGCGGCGGCAGGCCGCCTTCGGCCGTCTCGATACGCGCGCCCATCTCCGAGAGCGGTCCGGTCACGCGCCGCATCGGTCGCTTCGACAACGAGGCGTCGCCCACCAGCACCGAATCGAAGCGCTGCCCGGCCAGCAGGCCCGCCAGCAGGCGCATGCCGGTGCCGGCGTTGCCGCAATCGAGCGGCGCATTCGATCCACGCAGGCCATCGATGCCCACGCCATGCACCGTGCGTGCACCGGCGGCCGGCGTGTCGATGCGCACGCCCAACTGGCGGAAGATCGCCTCGGTCGCGCGCGCGTCCTCGCCTTCGAGGAATCCATCGATGCGCGACACGCCATCGGCCAGCGACGCCAGCATGATCGCGCGGTGCGACACCGACTTGTCGCCGGGCACCATGATCTCGCCACGCAGTGGCCCACCGCGTGATGCGCTCCAGTCCAAGCCGCTTCCGCTCATGCGCGTGCTCCATCCAGCGCCTGCAGCAGGCGCGCGTTCTCGTCGTCATCGCCCACGGTGATGCGCAGGCAGTCGCCCAGTCCGTAGCCGCCCATCGGGCGCAGCACCACGCCTGCGGCGCGCAGCCTTGCCTCGATCGCATCGGTGGCCTCGCCGAACTCGACCAGCAGGAAGTTGGTCTGCGACGGAAACACGAACACACCGCGGTGGCGCAGTGCGTCGGCCAGCGCCTCTCGGCGCTCGCGGTTGAAGCGGATGCCATCGTGCAGGTGCGCTTCGTCGCCCAGCGCGGCTTCGGCGCAGGCCAGCGCCGCCATGTTGAGGTTGAAGCTCTCGCGCAGCCGCTCCATCACCGCCACCAGGCCTGGATGCGCGACGGCGAACCCTGCGCGCAGCCCTGCCAGCGCATACGCCTTGCTGAAGGTGCGGGTGACGATCAAATTGGGATGCGCGGCCACCAGCGGCAGCGCCGAGGCGTACTCCGGCGCATCGACGAACTCGGCATAGGCTTCGTCCACGACCACGAGCACTTCGCGCGGCACCCGGGCCAGGAACGCGGCGAATGCCTCCGCGCCGAACCAGGTGCCGGTGGGATTGTTGGGATTCGCAACGTACACCAGCCGCGTATCGGGGCCGATCGCCGCCGCGATGGCATCGAGGTCGTGCCCGCGCGGCATGGGATGGTCGCGCGGCAGGCACGGCGCCTGCACCAGCGGCGCGCCGGCCGCCATTGCCGCGATGGCGTAGACCGCGAAGCCGAACTGCGACATCACGATGCCGGCATCGGGCCCGGCGAACGCCTGCCCGAACTGCATCAGCAGCTCATGCGAACCATTGCCCAAGAGCAACTGCGGCTCGGCGACGCCATGCTTCGCTGCCAGCGCACGCTTGAGGTCGCCGCCACGCGGGTCGGGATAGCGATGCAACTCGCCGGCCACCGCCAGCAGCGCCTCGCGCACGCGTGGGCTGGGGCCGTGCGGATTCTCGTTCGATCCCAGCTCGACCAGGACGTCGGGGGCGAAGCCGCGCCGCAGCGCGACCAGGTCATGGCCCGGATCGTAGGCCTTCAATCCGCGGATCGCCGGCTGCGCCAGGCCGGCGAAGAACGCCTCGTCCACCGCCGGCATCACGGCACCGCGACGGGATACGAACCCAGCACCCGAACGTCGCCGGCGAAGTCGTCGATCTCGGACAGCGCATCCTTCAGCGGCGACTCGTCGACATGGCCGGCCACGTCGATGAAGAACGCGTACTGCCACAGCTTGCCGTGCGCGGGGCGTGATTCGATCCGGTTCATGCTGATGTTCCGGCGCGCCAGCGGCTCGAGGATCTTGTACAGCGCGCCCGGCTGGTCGCGGATGAACACCATCAGCGAGGTGCGGTCGTGTCCCGACGGCGGGAACAGCGCGCGCCCGATCACCAGGAAACGCGTGGTGTTGTCGCTGCGGTCCTCGATCGGGCCGGCGACGATCTTCATGCCGTACACGTGCGCGGCGTTCTCGCCGGCGATCGCCGCGGCATCGTCCGACAGCCTGGCACGACGCGCGCCTTCGGCGTTGCTGGACACGGCCTCCTTGTGCACGCCGGGCAGGTTCTCGCGCAACCAGTGCTTGCACTGCGCCAGCGACAGCCCGTGCGAATACACGCGCTCGATGTCCCCGAGATGGCCGGTGCGCGACAGCAGGTACTGGTGCACGCGCAGTTCGACTTCGCCGCATATCGTCAATGGCGAGGTCAGGAACAGGTCCAGCGTCGACTGGATGGTGCCCTGCCCGGAGTTCTCCACCGGCACCACGCCGAAATCGGCATGGCCGGCGGCCACCTCGTCGAAGACTTCCTCCACGCTGGCCAGCGGGAGGCCCTTGGCGGAATGGCCGAAGTGCTTGTGCACGGCCTGCTGCGAGAACGTACCTTCCGGCCCGAGGTAGCCGATCTTCAGCGGCTCCTGCTGGGCCAGGCATGCCGACATGATTTCGCGGAACAGGCGTACCAGCACTTCGTCCTGCAGCGGGCCCTCGTTGCGGTCCACCACCCGGCGCAGCACCTGCGCCTCGCGCTCGGGGCGGTAGTAATCGATCGCGGCCGCCAGCTTGCCCTTGGCCTTGCCGACCTGGTGCGCCCAAAGCGCACGCTCGGCGATCAGCGCCTGGATCTCGCGGTCGATGCCGTCGATCTGCGCCCGCACGTCGGCCAGGTCGGGCTTGGGTTGTTTGGCCGCCACCGTGCGCTTGCGCGCCGATGCAGCGGAGCTGGCGGCTTGCGACGCGGGCGGACGCGGCTTCTTGCCTGCACACGCGACCGTCGGCTTCGCCCCGGCCTGCTTCGTCGCAGGTGCCTTCGTAGTACGCCTAGCCATGGCTGTCCCTGAACTCCTTCATGAAATCCACCAATGCCTGCACACCCGCGACCGGCATCGCGTTGTAGATCGATGCGCGCATGCCGCCGAGCACCCGATGCCCCTTGAGGCCAATCAGTCCGGCTTCGCGCGCGCCGGACAGGAAGGCGTCGTTGCGGCTCTCGTCGTGCAGGAAGAACGGCACGTTCATGCGCGAGCGCACGCGCGGATCGACGTCGTTGCGATAGAAGCCGCCGGACGCGTCGATGGCGTCGTACAGCAGCCGCGATTTTTCGTTGCTGCGGCGGTCGAACTCGGAAGTCCCGCCTTCGTCCAGCATCCAGCGCACGGTCAGGCCCAGCAGGTACCAGTTCCACGTGGGCGGTGTGTTGAGCATCGAGTCGTTCTGCAGCTGCGCCGTGTAATCGAACATGTGCGCACGCGGCTGGCCGGCGCGCTCCAGCAGGTCGCGGCGTACGATCACCACGGTGATGCCGACCGGGCCGAGGTTCTTCTGCGCGCCGGCGTAGACCACGCCGTAGCGCGACAGGTCGATCGGCTCGGACGCGATGCTGGAACTGAAGTCCGCCACCAGCGGCACGTCGCGCGTGTCCGGCGCCGGGTTGCCCCAGGCCGGCCGGTATTCCACGCCGTGGATGGTTTCGTTGGCGGTGATGTGCACGTACGCGGCATCGCGCGTCAGCTGCCAGTCATCGCGCGCGGGAATGCTGCGGAAACCATCCGCCTCGCTGCTGGCGGCAACGTTCAGGCGCAGCGCCGGCGTGAGCTGCTTGAGCGCGGTCTTGCCCCAATGGCCGGTGACCACGTAATCGACGACCTGCCCTGCCTCGGCGAAGTTCAGCGGGATGAGCGCCTGCTGCGTGGTGGCACCACCGGGCACGAACAGCACCGCATAGTCGTCAGGCACCGCCAGCAAGGTGCGCACGTCGGCCTCGGTCTGCGCCGCGACCTGCATGAACTCCGGGCCGCGATGGCTGATCTCGACGATCGACGCGCCGGCGTCGCCCCACTCCAGCATGTCGGCCTGCGCCTGCCGCAGCACGACCTCGGGCAGGGCGGCGGGACCGGGGCTGAAATTGTAGGCGCGGGCCATGCGGGTGCATCCATCGGGCGTCGAGCGCCGTAGTATGCCGCAGCGCAACAGCATTGCACCGGCATCGCGAAACTTTCACCGCCGTTGTCGCTCTATTGGTTTCAGACGCAACGGGAGCCGACATGAACCTGCGTGACGCACTGAAGATCCGCGCATCGGAAGTCACCGATGAAACGGTCTACCGCGATCGCCGCCGCCTGCTGGCAGTCTTCGCCAGCCTGCCCGCGCTGTCGCTCGCCGGCTGCGCCGATGCCGAGCCGCCACCCGCCTCGCGTACGCCGGTCACGCCTGCGCAGGCACGCGCGGGCTTCAGCACCGATGAAGCGCTGACGCGCTATGAGGACGTCACCACCTACAACAACTTCTACGAATTCGGCACCGGCAAGCAGGACCCGTCGCGCGCCGCGAAGACGCTGCGCACCTCGCCATGGACCGTCGAAGTGGCAGGCGAATGCGCCAGGCCCGGCCGCATCGCGCTGGAAGACCTGCTGCGTGGAGCGACCGAGGAAGAACGCACCTACCGGCTGCGTTGCGTGGAAGGCTGGTCGATGGTGATCCCCTGGCTGGGCGTGCCGCTGGCCGATGTGCTGAAACGCTTCGAGCCAACCGCCAACGCAAAGTTCGTCGCCTTCACCACCCTGGCCGACCGCGACCAGATGCCGGGCCTGCGCGTGCGCTCGATCAACTGGCCCTACCGCGAAGGCCTGCGCATCGACGAAGCCATGCATCCGCTCGTGTTCCTGGCGACCGGCCTGTACGGCAAGCCGCTACCGCAGCAGAACGGCGCGCCGCTGCGGCTGGTGGTGCCGTGGAAATACGGGTTCAAGAGCATCAAGTCGATCGTGCGGATCGAGTTCACCGAGCGCATGCCGCCAACGGCCTGGAACGACCTGCAGCCGCGCGAGTACGGGTTCTTCAGCAACGTCAATCCGGACGTGGACCATCCGCGCTGGAGCCAGAAGACCGAGCGCCGCATCGCCGGCGACGGCGCCGGCCGCCTGTTCCCGCAGCGCATCCAGACCCGCATGTTCAACGGCTATGCCGACCAGGTGGCGTCGCTGTATTCGGGCATGGACCTGAAGCGCTGGTACTGATCCGACCATGACCGGCCATCGACCCACATGCCACGCACAGCACCGGCGGTGATCGCCGCCAAGGCGGCCGTCCACGCCCTCGCGCTCGCGCCGCTGGCGTGGCTGGCATGGCAGTTCTGGCGCGTCTACAGCGGCGCCGACATCGATGCCCTCGGCGCCGACCCGGTGGCGGAGATGGAACATTTCCTCGGCATCTGGGCATTGCGCATCCTGCTGCTGACGCTTGCGGTGACGCCGCTGCGGCAACTCACCGGCCAGCCGGTGCTGTTGCGCTTCCGGCGCATGCTCGGACTGTATGCCTTCGCCTATGCCTCGCTGCACTTCGCGGTGTACCTGGTGCTGGACCTGGGCGGCTACTGGGCGCAGGTGTTCGAGGAGATCGTCAAGCGCCCCTACATCACGGTCGGATTCGCTGCATGGCTGCTGCTGGTGCCACTGGCGATCACCTCGACGCAAGGCTGGATCCGGCGCCTGGGGCGGCGCTGGGCGAAGCTGCACCGGCTGGTGTACGCGATCGCCGTGCTGGCAGTACTGCACTTCTGGTGGGTGGTGAAGTCCGACTACCGCGAGCCACTGCTGTACGCAGCGTTTCTGGCGCTGCTGCTGGGATGGCGCGCGTGGCGCTGGTTCGCGAGGAGGCGCGCGGCGTCACGGCCTTCCTGAGGCACGCCGGCGCGCCGGTCAGGCAGGCCCGAACAGTAACAATGCCGACAGCAGCAAGGCGAGCAGCAGTGCCGCCAGCAGTACCCACGGCAGTCGCCACGCCGGGCTGGCATCGGCCTCGACAGGTCCGTGGTCAACGTGGACCAGGGCACCGTCGCCCGGGGGTTCCGGCATTGCCGGCAGGCCCCGCTGCGGCGCTTCCACCACGAACCGATGCAGCCCATCGAAGACGATTTGGTCGCCTGCATTCAACAGTGCATCGCGCACCGGTTCACCGTTGACCTGGCTGCCTTCCGGAGAGCCGAGGTCGCGCAGCAGCACCTGGTCGCCCACGCGCTCGAGCCTGGCATGGCGTTCGCTGAAGGCGACATCGTCGATGCGGATGTCGGCGCTGGCGACGCGCCCCACCAGGCGCGGGCGTTCCAGCGTGAAGCTGCGCCCATGGTGACGGCCGCCGACGCCGCGCAGCACCACGCGCGGATCAGCTGCCTCGTCGCTGCCCGACAGCCCCGGCGGCGGTACTTCGGGCGGCTGCGCGCCGACCAGCCGCATCTCGATGCCATCGACGTAGATCGCGTCGCCCACGCGCAGCATCGCCATGCGCCGGACCTGGCGGCCATTGACGTGCACGCCTTGGCCATCGCCATCGCCATCGATGCTCAGCCACACGCCGCGGCGATCCACGCACAGGCGCACGGGCGCCGAGGCGCCTTCCACCAGTTCGAGGCCGTCGTTGCTGCGCACCACGCCGTGTTCGCCGATCCCCAGGGGGTGGTCGGCCACGGTCTGGTCGGAGAATCGTAATTTGACGCCCTGCATGCGGCGGCAATCTACCATGTCGGCCTAGGTCCCCGATCCCCGCCACCGCACACTGGCGGCCAACCCGCAATGGAGCCCCCGATGTCTGGTATCGATATCCGCCACCCACACGCCCTGCCGATGGCCAAGGCGCGCAAGTCCGTGGAACAGGTCGCCGCCAAGCTTGCCGACCGCTTCGGCGTGACCTATGCCTGGAGCGGTGACACGCTGGGCTTCAATGGCGCCGGCGTGGACGGCAAGATCGACGTCAGCCCGGACCAGCTGCATGTCACCGCCAAGCTGGGGTTCCTGCTGACGGCACTGAAAGGCCCGATCGAGGCCGAGATCCGCCGCGTATTGGACGAGAAGTTCTAGGCCCCCGGCCGCCCTGCCCACCGCATCGCCGGTCATCTCCGCATGGAGCCCGGTCGGCCTCAGCAATCGTGCCGGAACGGATCGGGGTCGCCTGCAAACAACCGTTTCGACACCGCCGCTTCGTCGCGCTCGATCTCGGCGATGAAGCCCTCCACTTCCCCCAACGACTCGAACGCCGCGAACCCGCGCTCGAGGAACGCCTGCAATTGCGTCAGCCCGGCCAGCTTTGCCGGGCCGCGCGAGAACGCCAGCAGCGCCGCCACGCCACGCATCCGCAGCGCCGCGCCGAAGCCGCGCCCCACCCGCCCGATCAGTGCCACCTGTCGCCTGCGCCGGGCCACGCCGCCAACCTGCCGGTAGGCCTCGGCATACAGCTCGGCGTCGAGCTTGCGCCGGCGCGGTGCCAGCGCGTCGAGCGCCTCGGCCATGTCCAGGTCCAGCGACTGGGTCAGCGCGCCCAGCTCGATGGCATCGGCCACGGTGCCCAGCAACGCCGTCGGCAGCAGCCGCCGCATCATCGGCAGTACACGGGCGATGTCGGCATCGCGTCGGGTGAAATCGTGGTCGCCGTAGACATCGGTGAGGAAGAACTCCGCGGCCGGTCGGCGTTCCGGGTCGTGCAGGAAATGATCGAAGCTGCGGCGCAGCCGTTCGGCCTGCCAGCGCCGCACTTCCGGCAGCCAGCGCAACGTATTGCGCGGCTCCCGCGCGGGATCGTGAAGCGCCTGGTGCAGGGCCAACTGCTTGGCGAGCCGGTCGTTGGCATCCTTCGACATGTCGCGCATGGTGGTGCGGGCGCCGGATTGGAGCAACCCCTCGAATCGGCCTCCGCTACACTCGGCCATCGTCCGAGGCCGCACCCGCATGCTGTCGCTCCATGTCGCCCACAAGCGCCGCCGCAAGGCGCGTACGCAGATGCCCAAGGTCGGCCTCGCCATCGCCGGCGGCGGTCCGATCGGCGGCATGTACGAACTCGGCGCGCTGCGTGCCCTGGACGAGGCGCTGGAGGGCATCGACCTGACCCGGCTGGACTGCTACGTGGGCGTGAGCAGTGGCGCGTTCCTGGCCGCGGGGCTGGCCAACCGCATCGGCACCGCCGAAATGTGCCGCGGTTTCATCACCGGCAACAGCGACGACATCAGCTTCCGGCCCGAGACCTTCCTGCGCCCGAACATCGGCGAAGTCGCGCGCCGCGCGGCCACCCTGCCCGCGCTGTCGTTCGACTGGGGTCGCCGGGTGTTGGCACAACCGGCGCGCGCACTGCGCTGGTCGGAGTGGATGCTGCGCTTCGGCGGTCTGGTGCCCACCGGCATCTTCGACAACCGTGCGGTGGAGCGCTTCCTGCGCGACGTGCTGACCCGGCGCGGGCGCAGCAACGATTTCCGCGAGCTCGACGCCGCGCTGTTCGTGGTGGCCGTGGATCTGGACAGCGGCGAGGCCGTGCGCTTCGGCGAGCCCGGCTGGGACACGGTGCCGATCTCGCGTGCCGTGCAGGCCAGCGCCGCGCTGCCGGGGCTGTATCCGCCGGTGGAGATCAACGGCCGGCATTTCCTCGACGGCGCACTGCGCCGGACCATGC
This sequence comes from Luteimonas aestuarii, assembly GCF_004357985.1. Lineage (GTDB taxonomy): Bacteria > Pseudomonadota > Gammaproteobacteria > Xanthomonadales > Xanthomonadaceae > Luteimonas > Luteimonas aestuarii. The sequence goes on from NZ_SMTF01000001.1 coordinate 14,154, forward strand.
ATGCGTCCACCGTGCTCGACCGCGGCATCGACCTGATGATCGGCCTCAATCCGCTGGTCCCCTTCGACGCCTCGCGCGCGCCGCGCCGGCCGGGCGACGCCGACCCGCTGGGCCTGGCCACGGGCGGCCTGCCCAGCGTGCTGTCGCAGACCCTGCGCACCCTGCTGCAGTCGCGCATGCAGATCGGCATGGAAAAGTACCCGCGGCAATACCCCGACATCGACCAGCTGGTGTTCGAACCCAACGCCGGCGACAGCGAACTGTTCTTCACCAACCTCTTCAGCTTCTCGGCGCGCCAGCGCGTCTGTGAACTGGCCTATCGCAACACGCTGGCCGACCTGCGCAAGCGCGCGGACGACCTGGCGCCGGTGTTCGCAGCGCATGGCATCCGGCTGCGCCACGAGGTGCTGGCCGCCCGCAACCGCGGCCTCGCGGCATCGCTGGCGACACCGCCGCCGCGCAGCACCGAGACCACGGCACGGCTGCGACGGGCGCTGGACGATACCGACGCCCTGCTGGCGCGCAAACGCCGGACGACGCGCAGGGCCTGACCGCGCCCCGCGCTGGTGTGAATGCTCTACTCATCGACGCCACGCTACCGTCGTTCAAAACCATCCCTTCCCCGGAGGACGCCGTGGCCAAGTTCAAGAAGAGTGCGAAGAAGTCGACGACCGGCAAGGCCGACGCGCAGGCGCAGGCCGAGCGCCTGTCGAAGTCGCTCAGCGAGTCCGCGCAGCAGATCTGGCTGGCCGGCGTAGGCGCGTTCTCGCGCGCACAGGCGGAAGGCACCAAGCTGTTCGAAAGCCTGGTGAAGGAAGGCGTGAGCCTGGAGAACACCGCACGCAAGTTCGCCGGCCAGCGCGCCGACGTGGTGCGCGAGACGGTCGAAAGCCGTGTCGAGCAGGCCCGCGACCGTGCCACCGACACCTGGGACCGCCTGGAGAAAGTGTTCGAGGACCGCGTGCAGCGTGCCCTGGTCAAGCTGGGCGTGCCCGGCCGCGATGACCTGCGCGACCTGAGTGCGCGCGTCGACACGCTGACCGCCGAGCTCCGCCGCCAGGGTGGCACCGGGAAGCCGCGCAAGGCGGCGGCGAAGAAGACCAAGGCAGCGCCCGCGAAGAAGGCTCCGCGCAAGACCGCGAAGTCGGCGGCCCGCAGGCCGGCTGCAAAGCGCGCCGCGCGAAAGACGGCCGGGAAGCAGACCACCGCCTGATCCAGCGGCACCCGCAGGCGCCGGGCGCGGGTCGCTTCGGCGCCCCTCCGACCCGACCTCGGGCGAAAAGCCCGAGACCGGCTTGCCCGCGGCGGGGCCCGCGCGGGCGCTGTCCGCTCCTCGCGACGGCCGGGCACCGTGATCGTCGGCCCCTTCACTTCAGGTGTGTTCCGCTATCCTGTCGCGCTCACCGGGAGGTTCCATGGGCGCGGCTTCACACTGGATCATCGCCATCATCGTCGGCATCACCGTCGGCGTGGCGGGCACGCTGTATTTCCGCGCATTCCGCATGCGCCGCGACGAAACCCAGGCCGGCATCGCGGCCCTGTCCGCGGTGTCCTGGCGGGTCTTCATCCACATGGTGCTGGACGCCTGGTCGCGTCGCGGGTACGAACGTGTCGTCGACCAGCAAGACGTCTCCGGCGACCGCGATTTCGTGCTCGAGAAGGATGGCCAGCGCTGGCTGCTCTCGTGCAAGCACGGCAGTGCGTTCGTGCTCGGCAAGCCGGTGGTCAACGAACTGGCGAACGAAGTGAACCTCAAGGGCGCATCGGGCGGCTTCCTGGTCACGCAGGGCCGGATCACGGACGACGCGCGTCCGGTCGCTGCCCTGCAGCGCATCGAACTGCTGGATGGCACCGCGCTATGGCCCGAGTTGCGCGGGTTCATTCCCGCCGATCAGCTGGCCGAAATCCGCGCCAAGGCCGCCGAACGCGCACGCCAGGGCACGTTGCTGTCCTGGCTGGGCGCGCTGGTGGTCGGCATGGCGGTGTTCATCACGCTGCCTGCGCCGCGCCCTGCCATGCAGACGCCCGCGGCTTCGCCCGCCGTCGCGCCTGCGGGCAACGCGAGGACGGCGTTACCGGACGCTACGCCGCTTGCGGCCGCGCCACGCCAGTCGATCGAGGAACAACGCCAGGCGCTGCTCAATGCAGTATCCACGCTGGCCGAAGTGGACCGAGTCATCTGGTCCAGCGAGTCGACGCTGCAGGTCTATCTTGCAAGGGTGGATGGCGACGCATTCCAGCGCATCTGCCCGCTGGTCGAGCGTTTCGACGACCTCGCCTCGTCGCGCATACAGCTCACGCCGCCGGCCGGCAGCGATGCCTTGACGCGGTTCCGTCAGTGCCGCTCGTACTGATCCCCTGACGCACATCCCGCGCAGGCGACGCGCCGGTGGCCTGCTACCAGTGCACCCCGCGCATCATCGATGCGAAGGCGATCTGCTCCTGGCTGGGCGTTTCGTCCTTCAGCGCGGCGCGGTCGCCCTTGGCCGCCGCTGAATCCGGGAATAGTTCGAACGCGGTACTCATGATCACCTCGTAGGCCTTCGGCGCCACGGCATTGACCAATGCCGAGAAGATGCCCAGGCGCGTGGCGATGCGGCTGGGGCGTTCGATGATGCCCTTGACCACCAGGTCCGCGGCCTCGTCCGGGGTCAACGTGGGCACGCTGTCGTACATCTTGGTCGGTGCGATCATCGGGGTCTTCACCAGCGGCATGTTGATGGTGGTGAAGCTGATGCCCTTGCCCGACAGCTCGCCCTGCGCGCAGCGGCTGAATGCATCCAGCGCCGCCTTCGACGCCACGTAGGCCGAGAAGCGCGGTGAATTCGCCAGCACGCCGATCGAACTGATGTTGATGATGTGGCCCTTGCGGCGCTTGGTCATCACCGGCATGAAGCCCATGATCAGGCGCAGGCTGCCGAAATAGTTCAGCTGCATGGTGCGCTCGAAATCATGGAAGCGGTCGTAGCTGAGCTCGATCGAGCGCCGGATCGAACGCCCCGCGTTGTTGATGAGCACGTCGACGTGGCCGTGCTCCTTGAGGATCTTCGCCACCAGCCGGTCGCAGTCGGCCATGTCGGCGAGGTCCGCGGTGTAGGCGAAGACCTTGCCTCCGGCGGCCTTCATCTCGTCACGGGCCTTGAACAGCTCGTCCTTGCCGCGCGCCACGATCACCGTCACCGCACCCGCCTCGGCCACGCGCTGCGCGGTGGACAGACCAATGCCCGACGAGCCGCCGGTGATCACCACCACCTTGTTGCGCACCTTGCCCTTGAGCGTGCGGTCGATGAACAGGTCCGGATCGAGGTGGCGTTCCCAGTAGTCCCACAGCCGCCAGGCGTAGGTGTCCAGCGGCGGCACCGAAATGCCGCTGCCCTTCAGCGCGCGCTCGGTCTCGCGGCTGTCGAAGCGCGTGGGATAGGTGATGAACTTCATCACCTGCTTCGGAATGCGGAAGTCGCGCAGCAGCATGCCGATGAAACGCTTGACCGGCGGCAGGTTGCCCACCGCGCCGCGGATCGAGGGCGGTACGAAGGCGAACATGCGCGCGTCGATCCGCATCGTCATTTCCGGCGCATGGCCGGCGCGTGCGAAGGTGTTGAGCACCTCGCCCACGCGCATCGGTTCCGGATCGGTCAGGTGGAAGGTGCCGCCATCGAGCTTCGACTTGTGCGCGATGTGGTCCATGGCGTCGACCACGAAGTCCACCGGCACCAGGTTGATGCGGCCGCCCTCCAGCCCCAGCACCGGCATCCACGGCGGCAGCGTCTGCCGCAGCTTCTTGATCAGGGTGAAGAAGTAATACGGCCCGTCGATCTTGTCGATCTCGCCGGTCTGTGAATGACCGACCACCATGCCCGGTCGGTACACCCGCCACTTGACGCGCCTTTCCTCTCGCACCAACCGCTCGGATTCATGCTTGGTGCGCAAGTACGGATCGTCAAGGCCTTCGGCCTCGTCGAACATGTCTTCGCGGAAGATGCCCGGGTACAGCCCTGCCACTGCGATCGAACTTGCATGGTGGAAGCACCCCGCGCCCAGTGCAGCGGCAAGATCGAGTGCATGCTGCGTCCCTTCGATATTCGCGGCCTTCTGCGCGTCGGCGCTGGCGGTCAGGTCGTAGATCGCCGCAAGGTGGAAGAAATGCCTGACCTTGCCGCCCAGCGCCTTTGCTTGCGCACTCGAGACACCGCATCCGGGCTGGGTCATGTCGCCAGCAACCGGCAGCATGCGTTTCATGTCCCAGCCCATCCTTTTGCCGATGGCCTCGAGCTTCTTCTTCGAGTCTTCCCGCACCAGCACGTGCACCGTGCCCTTCCGCTTGAGCAGCCTGGAGACGAGGTGACGGCCGATAAAGCCCGTTGCGCCGGTAACGAAATAGGTCATGGTGCGCTCCGAAGAAAGTTGCCCTGGCGCAAGCGCGCCCTCCCGCGCCTACGTTGCCAGAGCAGCGCGGCCACCACAATCCGGCGGCGTATTGACCCGGTCATGGACGCATGCTGTCATGGCGCCAGCCGACGGGAGGGACGCCATGTCCGATTTGCAACAGGCCTTCGAGCAGGCCGCGAAAGACGTCAAGACGCTCACCGAGCGCCCCGACAACGACACCCTGCTCAAGCTCTACGCGCTGTACAAGCAGGGCGCCGAAGGTGACGTGAGCGGCGAAAAACCGGGTTTCTTCGATTTCGTCGGCACCGCCAAGTACGAGGCCTGGGGCAAGCTGAAGGGCACGCCCCAGGATGCTGCACAGCAGCAGTACGTTGCCCTGGTGAACAAGCTGACCGGCTGACCACACGCCACCTGCCCCGCCACGATGGCCCGCGACACGCGCCAGCGCATCCTCGACTGCTCGCTTGCGATGTTCAACGCGCAGGGCGAGCCGACCGTCACCACCAACCACATCGCCGACGAGCTGGAGATCAGCCCAGGCAACCTGTACTACCACTTCCGCAACAAGGACGACATCATCGAGCAGCTGTTCGCTACGTACGAACAGCGCATGGATGAAGCGCTCACGCCACCGGACGGCCGCCTGCCCGGCCTCGAAGACATCTGGATGCAGTTGCACCATGTCTTCGAATGCATCTGGGACTACCGTTTCCTCTACCGCGACCTGTTGGAGATCCTCAGCCGAAACCGGCGCCTGCGCATTCGTTTCGCGCGCATCCTCAAGCGCGCCGACGACCGCGCGCATACGGTGATGCGCGGGCTCTCTCAGGCCGACGTGATCCGCGCGTCCGCGGCCGAGATCGATGCCGCCGCCACCAACCTGCTGGTACTGGCGACGTTCTGGCTCAATTACGCCACCGTGCGCGGCGACAAGGACGAACAGGCAGCGATCCGCAGTGGCATCGTGCAGGTGATGATGTTGCTCTCGCCGTTCCTGCGCGATGCCGAGCGCGTGCACCTCAACCAGCTGATCCGCGCCTACACCGACTGACACACGGGACATACCACATGGCCAAACCCGCCTGGACCGCCTTCCCGCACGATGCCAAGGGCTTTACCTACGCTGGCGATGCCTTGAAGAAGGCCTGGCCGCGGCTGCATGCCGGCGACGTCGAGCCGTATCCGGATGCCAAGCGCGCCGCCGCGCTGCTGAAGTCCGCAGGCAAGGCGGCGCCGAAGGGCCTGGATGCCGACGCGCTGGCCGATGCGCTACAGGAAGCATGGCGCGCCTTCCACCGCGGCGATTTCAAGACCGCCTTCGATGCCGGCGAAGCGCTCGGTCCGGTCGGTGCCTCCGTGGCCGTGAAGGCGCTGGGCATCCACGCCACCTACCTGGTCACCGGCGACGCCGAGAAGCTCAAGCGCTACGAACAGGCGGCCAAGCTGGCGGAAGACGCGGTCAAGGCCCTGCCCGGAGAAGCCAACGCCCACTACCGCCACGCCTTCGCATTGGGCCGCTACAGCCAGGGCATCAGCATCGGCAAGGCGCTCAAGCAAGGCATTGCCGGCAAGGTGCGGGAGGCACTGGACACCACGCTCGAATTGGCACCCCAGCACGCCGAGGCTCATACCGCGCTGGCGTTGTACCACGCGGAAATCATCGACAAGATCGGCGCGATGATCGGTGGCCTGACCTATGGCGCCAAGGCCGCCGAGGCCGAATCGCACATCAAGACTGCGCTGAAACTGACGCCGGATTCGCCGATCGCCCACATCGAGCACGGCAACGTGCTGATGCTGCTGCATGGCGAAAAAAGGGAGGATGCCGCGGCCGCAGCCTACGAGAAGGCCGCCAGGCTCAAGCCCGCCGACGCGATGGAAGCGCTGGATGCGGCGTATGCGCGGGAGCAGCTGGAGTAGTCGTTCCGCTGCAGGGATCCGTCACCCCGGCGAACGTCGGCGCCCAACGCCATTCCCGAACTCCGTTGGAGCAACCGTTTCCGCGTAAGGCGCTTCGGCACGCCCTCTCCACCAACCCCTGCGACGGGCACAGGGACCTTGCAATCCCGCGACCCGCCGTTCCGCTTGCCGCCGCGCCCGCGGCCCCGTAGAATTCGCGTCCCGATTCGGCAGCGCGTTGCACCTCGGTGACCGCGCGGGCCGCCCGCCACCCCTTGCCCTCCCCCGCAAGCGGAGGAGGGGGAGTGGCGGTCAGGCTTCGCCTGACCCGTTTCTTTTAGGGCGGTTAGCTCAGCGGTAGAGCATTGCCTTCACACGGCAAGGGTCGCAGGTTCGAACCCTGCACCGCCCACCAATCTTGAGTCATTACAGTGACTTACACCGGGCCGACAGGTGTCGGCCCGGTCTTTTCCGACGCCCGCAACCGGCTTCGATGAACGTTTTTTTACAGGCCATCGGCTATCGTGTCGCGATCCATTCGCAACCGGTTCCGAGCCCTTATGCCCTCCAGCAAGAGCAACATCACCCTCCGCAAGCCCGGCAAGTCCGGTGGCAAGCAGGCCGCCAGCCTGACCCGCGAGCAGATCGCTGACGACCTGGCGGCATTCCGCAAGTCCGGCGGCAAGGTCGAGCGCCTCGGCAACACGAATACCTTCAAGAAGATCGGCTGACACCCCGCCGACATGCGCGCGGCGCGACGGGCGGCCTCACTCCGTCGCGCAGCCGCCGACCTGCTGGAATGCGAGGTCCTGGAACCCGTAGCTGGAATTGATCGCGGGGTTCGTCCGTTTCATCCGGAGCATGTGGCCGCTCTCAGTCGCCTGGAACTCCAGCCAGGCCTCCGCATCGACATCCACGTCACGCCAGTCGACGAGCCAGCGGCCATCGACGTGCATCACGTCGCCGGACAGTTTCGGTGACTTCAACGACTGGAACTGTACGCCGTCGCCCTTCGGGCATACGAGCGCCTCACCGAACCACGGGTCGCGGTACCGCCCGAGCCGGTCGCCAAGTTCCGCTGCCGTTGCCGCCATGCGCGCGTCGCCGCCAGCGTCCATCGATTCGGTCGTCGCCTCGCGGGACGCGACCAGCAGCGACGCGTAATGGTCGACCGTGTGGCGCGCCGGATCGCCGGAAGTGAACTGCTTGGCGAGCGCCTGCATCAGTACCGTGCGTGCTTCGCCAGCATCGCCATTGGCCATGAACACGATACCGACGCGCAACTCCGGCAGCAGTACGACCGATGAGTACATGCCGGCCAGCGTGCCCGTATGCGACACCTGCGCCGTGCCATCCACGTCGGTCAGCCGCCAGCCATACCCGTAGGCCGAAAAATGGCTGCGATCCCACTCGCGCATCCGTTGCGTCAGTGGCATCGCAACATGCGCCTTCCACAGTTCGCCGCGCTGCGCTTGCGACAGCCATGGATGGCCATCGATGCCGACGACGTCGCCTTCCGGTTGCAGCCACGCCTGCATCCAGGCAAGCATGTCATCGAGGCTGCAGCGCAGCCCTCCCGCGGCCATCATCGGCGCGTCAGGAATCGTCCCGGGGTCGGGACGGATGGGGAGGTTGCGGCCTTCCCGATGGATATGCGGCTGGGCGACATTGCCCACCGCGTCCCGCTGCCACGCGCCGGCCTGACAGCGCGCCATCCCCAGCGGCGCGAACACCTCGCGCCGGACCAGCACGTCATAAGGTGCGCCACCAGCGGCCGCGGCCACCTCGCCCGCCACCACGTACAGCGCGTTGTTGTATACGTAGCGCGAACGGAAGCTGTAGCCAGGCCGCAGATGACGCAAGCCATGCAGGACATCCTGCCGGTTGAACCGGTTGGGCTCCGGCCAGAACATCAGGTCGCCTGCGCCGGGTCCAAACCCGGCGTGGTGGACCAGCAGGTCGCGCACCTGCAACTCGCGGGTCACCCAATCGTCAGGCATCCGGAAATCGGGCAGGTATTTGCGGACCGGATCGTTCCAAGCCAGCTTGCCCTGCTCCACCAAACGTGCCAGCAGCGCCGTTGTCATCGGCTTGCTGTTGGACGCGATCTTGAACACGGTTGCCCGGTCGACGGGATCCCGTCCGTCCGTCGACAGCACACCTTGCGCAAGGGTGTAGGCGACCTGGCCATCCACCACGATACCAATCGCAAGCCCCGGCAGCGCATAGCGGTTGCTCGCATCCGCTACCAGCGCGTCGATAGCCTCGATATTGATTGACCGCATCCTCCCCGATGCAACGGCACCGGAAGCGACCGCCGCAACCGGAAGCGCCATGAACAACATGAGGGCCAAGCGAAGAAGGCGGCCTGCACGCAGGCCGCCTCCGTTTCGCCCGAGGCAATGCGCCGCCCCTGGCGACGACATCCCGGCACCTCCAGCCATCAGAAATCGAAGGTGATGTTGGCGTAGATCTGCCGACCGATTGGGCTGTAGCTGCGCGGGGCGAAGTACGGCCACGCGGTGTACGAGTCGTCCTGCGGCGGCATCTTGTTGAACACGTTGACCACGCTCAGGCCCAGCCGCATCTGCTCGGTGATCCGCTTCGACACGTCGGCATTCCACAGCGTGAACGAGCTGCCGCGCCCCGGGTGCGTGATCTGGTTGTTGTTTGGCCGGGAGCCCAGCCTGTAGCCGTAGATGCTGCTGTTCCAGTCGTCGATCGACCAGTTCAGGCGGAGGTTGGAGCGGTTGCGGACGGGGTTGTACTCGACGTTGTTGCGTTCGTCGCGCAGCGGCTGGTCGGCGAACGCCGCGTGTTCGAACGAGAACACGTGGGTATAGCCCGCCTGCACGCCCAGGCTGCCGAACCGGCCGATGTCCTGCGAATAGCGCAACGAGGCATCGACGCCGGTGGTTTTCATCAGCGCGGCGTTGATCGGGAACGAGGTGAATCGCGTGATCCGCCCGAGGGGATTGGAGTCGGTGATCGGACGCTCGACGGTGCTGAGATAGAACTGGCACTCGGCGGAGTTGACGTCCACCGAGCCGCCTGCGCGGTCACGACCAAGGCGACAGTCGGCCTCACGCTCCAGCGTGATGCGATCCGGCGACAGCTGCACGCGGTCCTCGAGCTCGATCTGGTAGTAGTCGACCGTGAGCGACAGGTTCGGCACCACGTCCCACACCAGGCCCGCCGTCGTCGACTTGCCGGTTTCCGGTTCGAGCAGCGGATTGGCCGACGACACGCGGTAGGACTGGTAATAGTAGTCGCCGCCCGTCGCGATGCAGGCATCGGACTCGGGGTCCACGCCATCGCGACGGCACCAGAACTCATCGATGACGAAGGGGTTCGACCCGGTGGTTCCGGCGTAGATCCACAGGATGTCCGGGGCCCGGAAGCTGGTCGCATGGGTCGCGCGGAGCAGCAGGTTGTTGGTCGGCCGCCACTCAAGGCCAGCCTGCCACGTCACCGCATCCTGCGTGGCGACATCCTTGTACTCGTCATAGCGCGCGGCAAGCGTCGCCTCGACGCTCGACAGGATCGGCACGCGGAACTCCAGGCCCGCCGCATATCGGTCGCGCGGGCCGCCGCCCGGCGTTCCGGTCAGGTTGTAGACGCGCTCGGGACCGGTGTAGTCCACCGTGATGCGGGGGTCCGGCCGTAGGTCGTAGTCCATCCGCGACGCTTCCAGCAACGCAGCCATCTGCACGCTGCCTGCAGGCAGGTCGAACAGCGGGCCCGCGAACACGAACTGCGCACCATCGTTCTTCGACGAACCGTCGTTGAGCACCATCGTGGTCAGCTGGTCGTACAGCGCCGGCGTTCCGGGCGCGAACAGCCTGTCGATGTAGAACTCTCGGATCTCGGTGCCATCCGGGTGGTAGCCCTGGACCGGGCCCATGTAGTAATCACGAATGGCGTTCGTCAGGAAACGCGGACGCGCGGTCGCAATCTCGAAACGGGACAGCACCACGCTCGCATCCCAGTCGAAGCGGTTGTTGAAGGCCGTGCCCTGCACGCCCACGTTGAGGTTCCACGCTTCCTCATCGAAGGTGATGTAGTTCTGCCCCACCTCCGCGGGATCGAACGACCGCGACGCCGTCACGCGCCCCAGCACCGGGTCCTGCACGATGAAGGGTGCCTCACCGATGAAGTAATGCGTCTGGCTGCTGCTCTTGTCCTTGGAACGGTTGTACAGGAACTGGGCATAACCCTGCACGTTCGGGGTGAAGTCGAAGGTACCGGACAGGTATCCGGACGTCTTGCCGTAGCCGTTCTGCAGAGTCCGCGCATCGTAGTACGCATTGTTGCCGCACCGGTTCGGCACGGCCACGGTCGTCGCACTGTGGAACGGCACGAAATTCGGATTGGTCTGGTTGCAGGCGTAAAGCAGGGCATCGTAGGACGTCGACAGGTTGCCGTTCGCATCCGGCCAGTAGTAAACATTGGGAGACGTGGTCCGGAAATACACGCCGGAAAGCGATGCCGTCGGACGCGGGTTGTCGGTCCGGTACTGCGGCGCGGCGAGATAGCTGAGGCCACGCTGTGCCGCCACGATCTCTTCCCGATCCAGGCGCTCCAGCGCATACAGCAGGTTCCAGCGATCACCACTCCGGCCGCCCACCCACTGCAGCAGCCCTGTGTCGCCGCCGCCGCGGCTGGTGGTGCCGCCACGCAGGCGAACGGTGTCGCCTTCGTAGTTGGTCTTGGTGATGATGTTGATCACGCCGGCCACAGCGTCGGAGCCGTAGATCGCGGACGCGCCACCACTCATGACTTCTATGCGTTCCACCGCCGCGGCAGGGATCGACCCAGTGCTGACGCCGGTGCTGGTGCCGCCATAGGCTTGCGGGTACTCGGCGATGCGCTTGCCATTGAGCAGCACCAGCTGGTAGCCGGGGCCAAGGCCACGCAGGTTGATGAACTGTCCGTTCGGCGACTGCCCGGTCACGTCGGTCTCGTTCTGGGCATTTCCGGTGAACTGGCTCAGCGTACCCAGCGACTCCCACACGGTCGTGAACCCCTGCCGCTCGATCTCTTCGGCGGTAATCACCACGACGGGCGCAGGTCCCTCTGTGTTGGCGCGCGCGATACGCGAGCCCGTCACCGTCACCCTGTCCAGCGACGCGCTGTCACTGGCCGGCGGCGCGGGCTGCGCCTCGGGCGCCTGCTGCTGGGCACTGGCGTTGCCCGCAAGCGCCAGAACGATGGCGAACGACAACACGGACCCGACGATTCTTGGCTTGCTGGCCTTGCAACTTGCTGGCATGTGGATCTCCCCGGCTGGACTGACTGAAGCGAAACGGCCACCCCTGCGATGCCCCATGGGGCATCGCAGGGCAAGACCTTTATCCCGTCGTGCCCCGCGGGACTCGTCCGCCATGCGGATCCCGCGGTACGTTCGAGCCAGACATTGTCGGCTCGCCTGTGCCGAATCGCCACGCCGGTGGCTTGGCAGGCATGGCCTGCCGTCCGTCCGGGTGGCGATGCGCGCGATCGAACATCACCAGAAGTCGTACTGCACCAACAGGCTGTAGGCACGACCACGCGGATCGGCGATGCGCGGCTCCCATGCCGCGCCGCTCGCCCAGTCGTTCTTGTGCGCGGTGAACGGCGGATCGCGATCGAGCAGGTTCTTCACGCCCAGCGTCAACTTCATCTTGTCGATGCCCGTATAGCTGACGCTGTAGTTGTAGGTGATGTAGCGGTCGACATCCGGGTTCCAGTCGGACGGGATGTAGTGCCCCGCCGCGACGCTCGTCGGCACTTCGTCCTTGTAGCCGTGGCGGTAGATCTGCGTGATCGAATGCGACCAGTCTTCCTTCGCCCAGGAGAAGCCCAGCGTATGCTTCCAGCGCAACGGCAGGCTGAAGTAGCGGATGTACTCACCGACACGATTGTCCGAGTAAGGCAGGAACTCGAGCAGCTTGTCCTGGTAGTTGTCCAGGTAGCTGCCATTGAGGTGCAGGCGCCAGTTGCCGCCAGCCAGCTGGCCGCGGAAATTGACGTCCACCTCGACGCCGCTCATCAACGTGCCGCCTGAATTCACGAAGCGCCGATCCAGCCCGATCACGTCGCCCGCCGCGTTGCGGATCCAGTTGTCGATGAACAGGTCGTAGTTGTTGCGCAGCGTGTCCACGTCCGGACCCGTGCGGATGGTGTCGATGCGCTCGATCTCCCACCAGTCCAGGCTCATATTGAACCAATCGACGGGCGCGATCACCACGCCCAGGCTCTTCTGGCGCGATTCCTCGGGTGCGAGGTCGGGCTTGCCACCGGTGATGATGTCCGGGCGGATCTGGACGCACTCCGGACGCGTGTCGTCGACCACGCCGCCGGGGCAGCGGCCGGGATCCGCCAGGTCCAGGCCTGTGTAGGGAGTTGCGGTGATTCCGCTGAACAACTTACTGAACTCGGGCGCCTTGAATCCGGTGCTGTACGCACCACGGAACGCCAGCGCATCGAACGGCTGCCATTTGAATGCCACCTTGGGGTTCGCGGTGCCGCCGAATCCATCGTACTCGTCGTAGCGTGCGGCGATCGTGAACTCCAGGCTGTCGAGGACCGGCATGTACAGCTCGGTAAACACGGCCTTGACATTGCGACTCACCGACGGCAGCGCATTGGCATCGTCGAACGGCGCATTGAAGATCGCCGGGCGCTCGGCCGCGGCACGACGGTCGCCGTTGAACTCGAACTCTTCGCGGCGCACGTCCACGCCGAACGCGACCTGCATGTCGCCACCGCCGAGTCGGCCGATACTGGTGGATGCAGCCGCGTCGAATCCAGTGACGATGGAGCGACCGCCGTACAGCACGACCCCCGCCGCAGATGCGGCTTCCAGCGCAGCCATTGCCGCCGGGCTCTGCTCCTGCCCCGGCATGAGGAAGGGATTGAGCAAGCCGGAGCCCAGGGCCTGCTGCAGCCCTGCCGTGTAGTGATAGCCGGTGCCCAGGCGCGATGTGGACTCGCTGGCGGCGCGCGACAGGCCCATGGTGTAGTCCCAGTTGCCGACGGTGCCGTCCAACCCGAACATCACGCGGTAAGCCTTGGTGTTGGTCTGCACTTCGCGCGGGCCGCAAGCCATGCAGCGCCAGCGATAGGCGATGGGTGCGCCGTAGTTGAGTTGCTCCGCACCGAAATAGGCGGCCATCGCGTTGTAGATGGAGTCGTACGTTGCCCGCGTCGTTTCGTTCAACGGGTACCACGTCGTGGGATTGAACGCGGCAGTCGCTACGCCGCTCGACGAAATCTGATTGGGCTCGAAGATCCGGTTGACATCCACCTCGGACCCCATCGCCTCCACGTAGGCCTGGTGGTTGTCGCTGATCTTGAACGTGGCGCGACCCAGGAACTGCACGCTCTCCTGCGGTTGCTGCATGACCGCTGCCGCCGGGTAATCCCATGCGCAGCCGAACCGTGAGGCGACGTTGGTCGCAGTCGTCGCCCACAGGCGGAAATCATAGGGCCCCATCATGTCCCCGCCCGCCTCGCATCCTGCAGCGCCCGGCAGGTTCAGGGTGTTCACGCCATTGACCACCCCGCCGCCCGGCGCGGTCAATGTCGTCGGCGTCATGCCGCCTGCGAAATTGAAGAGCGTCGCGAACGGCGTCCCGCGCGTATCAGGGGAGAGGCCACGATCGGGCTGGAACGTGTTGGAAAAATCACGCGAGTTGCCGCGCAGGATGTCGTTCTTCTTCAGACCGACCGTCGCGAAGACATTCCAGCGGTCGGCATCCAGATCGCCGGCACCCAGCAGGATGTTGGTGCTGTAGATGTTGCCGCCACCTGCCTCAGGCAGGTCGACGAAGGCATTGACCTGCATGCCCGAATAGTCGGTGCGGGTGATGAAGTTGATGACGCCACCGATGGCATCGGTGCCGTACACAGCCGAGGCACCATCGCGCAGCACTTCCACGCGGTCGATCGCGGCGAACGGGATGGAGTTCAGGTCGACGGCCTGTCCACGCAAGCCATGCGTGGCCACGCGGCGACCATTGAGCAGCACCAGCGTCGCGTCCGCACCCTGCCCGCGCAGGTTGGCGCCGGATACGCCGTTGTTGCCACGCAGGTCCGGGGGCGCGATGCCCGCATTCGCCGCGAGATTGTCCGACCCGTTGCCGGCAATATTGAGGTACTGCATCAGTTGTTCGGCCGACGAGATGCCCTGCGCCTCAATGTCCGCCTTCTGGATCACCGTGACGGGCAGCGCAGCCTCCACATCGGTGCGCTTGATGCGCGAGCCCGTGACTTGCACCCGGTCCAGGGCACGCGCTTCGCCCGCTTGGGCAGTGCCGTCCTGAGCAGTGGCTGTACCAGCAAGGGCCAACAGGATGGCTGCGGACAAGGTCGAACCCAGGGCCCTGGTTCCCGAGACGTGGCGTACTGCTGACATGCGAATCCCCGCGTAGATGATGTGTTGTGGTTGGGCATCCGGCAGTGGCGAGTCCCCCGCACCACCGGCCTCCCGCCGACGGCTCCCGCGCCTCTTCCGGTTTCCGTCTGCTTAACATGATCGTCACACCCTTGTCAATTTTTTATTCTCCAGTAATCTGCGCCGATATCGATTTATTCCTGGGGGTAAGACACCCGTGACTGTGCCCGCGATTCCCCCCGGCCCCGCCACGTCCGGGCCATCGTCGCCGACCGGTGAAGCCGCAGCCCGCAAGCGTCGCGCGTCGATCGGGCCGCCGGTGGCCTTGGCCGCCGCGCTTTGGGTTTTCTGCCTGCCTGCGCTGGCAGCGCCGGAGCCGGCACCGGCACAATCCGCATCCGTCGTAGAGCCCGTGATCGGTGTCCGCGACGTGCATCTCGCCCCCGCGTACTGGATCGCCAAGGCGCGCCAGCCGGACCGCGTGGTGATGACGCCTGCCGCCATCGCCACCCAGAACCTGGCGATGGAGACCATCGAGCCGTCGCTGCACGACATCGAATCGCTGCCTGTCACCCTTGAACGCGAGCAGGTGCAGGCGTGGATCGAATCGGTCTCGGTTCGGCCCACGCGCGCGCTTTACGACGAAACCGGTAACGAAGGCAGCAGTCGCGCCATTGACCGCCTGGTCAATGCGCTGGACCTGAATCGCATTCCGCAGACCCAGGTGACCCGCTACGGCATGGTGGTCCGCCGGGCCAGCCTGCGTACGTTCCCCACTGACCTGCGCGTCTACAACACCCCCGACGATCGCAACCTCGACCGCTTCCAGGAAAGCGCCCTGTTCCCGGGCACGCCGGTCGCCGTGGTGCATGAAAGCCGTGACCGCGAATGGCTGTTCGTGGTCAGCCAGACGTACGCCGCGTGGATCGACAAGGATGCGGTCGCATTCGGCGAGAAGGAGGAGATCTTCGCGCATCTGCGCCGCGCACCCTACGTAGTCGTGACCGGGGCCACCGTACGCACCGTGCATGCGCGGCAGGAGCCACGCGTGTCGGAAGTGCAGCTGGACATGGGCGTACGCCTGCCGCTGGTGCAGGCGCTGCCGGAAGACGGGCTGGTCAATGGCCAGCATCCCTATTTCGGCCATGCGGTCGACCTGCCGGTGCGCAACGACGACGGCACGCTGTCCTTTGCGCCGGCACTGATCCCGCTATCCGCGGATGTCGCAACCGGCTACCTGGAGATGACGCGCGCCAACCTGCTGCGGCAGGCCTTCAAGTTCCTGGGCGAGCGCTACGGCTGGGGCCACTCGTTCAATGCGCGCGATTGCAGTGGTTTCGTGTCGGAGGTGTACCGCAGCTTCGGCGTGCTGATGCCGCGCAATACACGCGACCAGTCGGTCAGTCCCGCGCTCAACCGCATCGAAGTGGATCCGGGCATGTCCTACGACGACCGCCTCGAACTGGTGCGCAAGACCGAGATCGGCGACCTGATCTACATCCCCGGGCACGTAATGATGGTCATCGGCCACGAGGACGGCAACCCGTACGTGATCCACGACACCGCGGGCATGTCGTACCAGCAGGCCGACGGCAGCCTGCGCCGGCTGACGCTGCAGGGCGTAGTGGTCACGCCCCTGCTGCCGATGATGTCGGACGAGCATCGCACCACCATCGAACGCATCACCAACATCCAGCGGATCCGGCCATGATGCCGCGCCGGCTCCCGCACGCAAGGAAGGCACGATGAAGATCACCGAAATCCGGCTGGGCATGCTGCGCGTACCGCTGAAGACGCCGTTCAAGACCGCGCTGCGCACCGTCGAGGCGGTGGAGGACATCGTCGTCGCCATCCATACCGATACCGGCCACGTCGGCTACGGCGAGGCCGCGGCCACCGCGGTGATCACCGGCGATACCCACGGTTCGATCATCGAGGCCATCGACCGCGTGATTGCGCCGCGGCTGGTCGGGCAGGACATCGCCAACCTCAACCACATCACCCGGCTGATCCAGACATCGCTGGAGCGCAACACCAGCGCCAAGGCGGCGGTGGAGATCGCGGTCTACGACCTGTGGGGGCAGCTGTACGAGGCGCCCCTGTACCGGATGCTCGGTGGCGGCGACCCGGTGGTCACCACCGACATCACCATCAGCGTGGATTACATCGACAAGATGGTGGCCGATTCGATCTCGGCGGTGGAACGCGGCTTCGAATCGCTGAAGATCAAGGTCGGCAAGGACATCGGCGTGGACATCGAACGGGTCAAGGCGATCCATGCCGCCGTCGAGGGCCGCGCCCTGCTCCGCCTGGACGCCAACCAGGGCTGGACCGCGAAGCAGGCGGTCTTCGCGATGCATGCCCTGGAGGACGCCGGCGTGCACCTGGAGCTGCTGGAGCAGCCGGTGCGCGCGCAGGACATCGCCGGGCTGAAGTACGTCACCGACCGCGTGCATACGCCGGTGATGGCCGACGAAAGCGTGTTCGGCCCGCTGGAGGTGATCGAACTGATCAAGCAGCACGCCGCCGACATCATCAACATCAAACTGATGAAAACCGGCGGCATCTCCAATGCGATCCGCATCGCCGACATCTCGGCCCTGTACGGCGTTGAATGCATGATCGGCTGCATGATCGAGACCAGCATCAGCGTCGCCGCCGCCGTGCACCTGGCGGTCGCGAAGTCCGACGTCATCACCAAGGTCGACCTGGACGGTCCTTCGTTATGCGCCTACGATCCGGTCGATGGCGGCGTGACCTTCAGCGAATCCGAGATCACCATCGGCGATGCCCCGGGCCTCGGCATCCGCGCCATCCGCGGCTACCAACCCATCGTGCGCTGACGCCGCCATGTCGTCGTTGCTCAAGATCCGCTCGGAACGCGACCGCATGTCGGCGATCGAGCGACGCATCGCCGATTTCATCCTCGACAACGCCCACCTGCTGCGCGACTACTCCTCCCAGCAGCTGGCCAATGCATTGGGGATCAGCCAGTCCAGCGTGGTGAAGTTCAGCCAGAAGCTCGGCTTCAAGGGCTATCCGGACCTGAAGTACTCGGTTGGCGAAGCGATCGCACGCAACGGCGACGAGAACGGCCATGCCGCAAGAGGCGACGGCGACGACGACCATGCCTCGCTGGCCATCGACCTCTGGAACGCCAAAGCCAATGCGGAAGAGGAAACCCGGCTGATCAAT
The DNA here is from genome assembly GCF_004357985.1 of Luteimonas aestuarii. Classification (GTDB taxonomy): domain Bacteria; phylum Pseudomonadota; class Gammaproteobacteria; order Xanthomonadales; family Xanthomonadaceae; genus Luteimonas; species Luteimonas aestuarii. Next base: position 32,014 of record NZ_SMTF01000001.1, read on the forward strand.
CCCGGCGACCGCTTGGAGGGCATCTCGCTGCTGTTGCGCAATGCCGACAAGGTGTTCCTGGTCGGCATCGGCCCCGACAGCATCGCCGCACGCGGTTTCGCGATCCGGCTGTCGCTGCTGGGTATCCTGGCCATCCACCACTTCGATCCGGTTCTGGTGCCGGCCGAGGTCTCCACCTCCAGCCCGAGCGACGTGCTGATCCTGTTCTCGGAACATGGCCAACAGGCTTCGTTCTGCCAGTTGGCGCGTCTGTTCCGCGAGCGCGGTGGCCGCGTGGTGACAGTCACCCGGCACACGGCCAATCCGCTGCGGGCGCACGCCGACGAACAGTTGCTGGTCTCCGCGCACGACGAGCGCGCGCACGTCGTGCCGCTGCTCTACCAGTCCGCGCTGCAGCACCTGCTGGACCAGGTATTCCTGCTGGTCTGCGAAGACGAGGACCGGCGCAAGCAGCTCGACGACAACCACCAGCAGGTCCGGCACCTGCTCGACGGTTGACGAGCCAGGATAGCCGCCATCCTCCGGTCCACCCGTCGCCGCAGCTGGCACGATACGTCCCCTGGCCCGTGCGCGACGGTCGCTGCCCGCACATCCGTGGCACTCTCCACCCCATCCATCTCCATCCACGACCCGGCAGGCCGATGACCGAACCCGCACGCAGGCACTTCCTCAACACCGCACCGGCCCGGGTGCTGCTGGCGCTGGTGCTCGGCGCCACCATCGGCATCTGGTTGAACTATGCAGCCCCGGAGACCGGCATCCGTGTGGCCGATGCCGTGCAACCCATCGGGCGCCTGTGGTTGAACGCACTGCAAATGACGGTGGTGCCGTTGGTGGCGGCGCTGATCGTGGTCGGTATCAACTCCGCCAGCGATGCGGCGGCTTCGGGCCGCACGGCGCGGATGTCGATCCTGGTGTTCGTGGTCCTGCTGGCGGTCGCGGGTGCGTTCGCGGCCATCGCCACGCCGGCCCTGCTGTCGTCCCTGCCGCGCAACGAGGCGCTGACGGAATCCTTCAGCGCGGCAATGGCCGTGCCCGAAACGACGGCAAGCACCGATTTCGGGCTGTGGATTTCCAGCCTGATACCCAGCAATGCCATCGCCGCGGCCGCGGCCGGCTCGATGCTGCCGCTGGTGGTGTTCGCGATGTTCTTCGGCTTCGCGTTGACGCGGCTTGAGGTCGAGCCCCGTGCACGCATGCTGGGCTTCATCCGCAGCATCGGCGACACCATGCTGGTGATCGTGCGCTGGGTGTTGTGGATCGCACCGCTGGGCGTGTTCGCACTCGTGCTTGCGGTCAGCGCCAGGGTCGGCCTGGACATGCTGCAAGCCCTGCTCTACTACGTGGCAACGCAGTCGGCGCTCTACATCACCATCACCGTGCTTCTGTATGGCGTGGCGGTGGTGGCTGCCGGTGAAGGGCTGCGGCGCTTCGCCTCCGCACTGGTGCCGGTGCAGGCCATCGCCGCCAGCACGCAGTCCTCGGTCGCCTCGCTGCCGGTGATGATCGACAGCGCGCGAACGCGGCTGGGGTATCCGCTCGCCGTCACCTCGTTGACCCTGCCGATGGCGGTCTCGCTGTTCCGCATCGCCAGCCCGCCGCAGTACATCGTGGTCGCCTGCTTCATCGCATGGATGATGGGTATCGAATTGACTGCCGGCCAGCTGGCGATTGCCGTGGGCATCAGCATCGTCATCAGCATGGGCTCGGTGGGGTTGCCCGGCCAGGTCAGCTTCATGACCAACAACACGCCGGTCACGCAGGCCATGGGCCTGCCGGTCGAACCGCTCGCGCTGCTGCTGGTGGTCGACACCATCCCCGACGTCTTCGCCACCGTGGCCAACACCTCGGCCGACATGGCGGCCACCGCGATCGTCGCGCGACGAAGTCCCGGCCACACGGATGGAGAAGCAGGCGCCGCGCACGACGGCTGAACGCGTCGACGGGGCGGTCGCAGGGCTGCCTAGTGGCGCTTCGCTTCCCGCATCGCCGCCACGCGCACCGGTGCGTGGAAGCTGTCGCTGCGCGATTGTGCCCAGAACTGCTGGAACACGCGGTGCTCGGGGATATGGTCGAGCAGTTCCCCCGGCTTGACGAAGCGGTACAGCGAGGCGAGCGAGCGCACCTCGGTCGGCGATACCCGGCGCAGGATGTGTTCGGGGCCGATCTGCGAGGGATGCTCCAGCCCCGCCGCCCCCAACAGGTCGCGCAGCGCCCGCAGGGTGTTCTGGTGGTAGTTGAACACGCGCGTCGCCTTGTCCTCGACGTCCAGCGCGCGCCAGCGCTTCGGGTCCTGCGTGGCCACGCCGGTCGGGCAGTGGTCGTTGTGGCAGGTGCGCGACTGGATGCAACCCAGCGCGAACATGAAGGCGCGCGCGGCATTGCACCAGTCCGCACCCATCGCCAGCGTGCGCGCCACCTCGAACGCCCCGGTGACCTTGCCCGCCGCACCAATCCGCACGCGGTCGCGAAGGTCCAGCCCCACCAGGGTGTTGTGCACCAGCATCAGCGCCTCGTGCATCGGCAGGCCGACATGGTTGATGAACTCGGCGGGTGCGGCGCCGGTGCCGCCCTCCGCACCGTCGACGACGATGAAGTCCGGCACGATCCCCGATTCCTGCATCGCCTTGGCCACGCCGAACCACTCCCAGGGGTGACCGACCGCCAGCTTGAAGCCGGTGGGCTTGCCGCCCGACAGCTCGCGCAGGCGCGCCATGAATTCCAGCATGCCCAGCGGCGTCGAGAACTCCGGATGCGCGGCGGGCGACAGGCAATCCTTGCCCACGGGGATCCCGCGCGCCTTGGCGATTTCCTCCGTGACCTTCGCTGCGGGCAGCATGCCGCCCTTGCCGGGCTTGGCGCCTTGCGACAGTTTGAGTTCGATCATCTTCACCTGCGGATCGCAGGCATTGTCCTTGAAGCGCGTCGCATCGAAACGGCCGCTGTCGTCGCGGCAGCCAAAGTAGCCCGAGCCGATCTCCCAGACCAGGTCGCCGCCATGCTCGCGGTGATAGCTGGAAATCGAGCCTTCGCCGGTGTCGTGGAAGAACCCGCCACGCCGCGCGCCTGCGTTGAGTGCACGGATCGCATTCGCCGACAGCGACCCGAAGCTCATCGCGGAGATGTTCAGTACGCTGGCCTGGTAGCGCGTCGCGGCAGTGCCGCCGATGGCCACGCGGAAGTCGTGCGACTCGGCATGGCGCGGCACCATCGAATGGTTGATCCACTCATAGTCCACGCCATACGGATCATGCGCGCTGCCGAACGGCACCACGTCCATCACGCCTTTCGAACGCTGGTACACCAGGGCGCGCTGCTCGCGCGAGAACGGCACTTCGGCCAGGTCGTCCTCGATGAAATACTGCCGGATCTCCGGACGGATCGCCTCGAAGCCATAGCGGAAATGCGCCAGCAGCGGATAGTTGCGCCGCAGGGTGGCCTTGCGCTGGAGCAGGTCGCCGAGGCCGACCGCCGTCAACACGCCGAACAGCAGCGCGGGCCATATCCACACGGTCGAATGCAGCGCCAAACCCAGCGACAGAAGCAGCCCCGCCACGCATGCAGCAAACAACAGGTAACGGCTCATTCCTCTCCCTGAAATACAAGCGTGCCCGGCATCGCCGCCCTCCCTGGGCCGGGCTGGGCACGTGCGGCACTGTGACCCGCATTGTAGTCACCGCCCCGTCATGGCCGTTTCAGGCTGCCGACGAGCGCCGCATCGCGTCAGTTCCCGACCTGTGTGCCCATCCACGTCGGTACGCCCGCGCCCAAACTGCCTGCGGGCCCGCGCAACCCGGCAGGGCCGGCAGGGCCGGCAATGGCATGGAACCTGCGTGCACTCCCTTGCCATTGCCATTTTCTTGGGGAAACCATGGGGCGGTCAGGACGGAAATCCGCTGCACTTGCAGCAGCCTTGGTGGCATCCGTCGCGACCAGCGGCTGCGATCGCACCGCGGATGCCTCCGGTGCCGGCTTCAGCGACGGGTTCGCCTCGGGCTATGCCGAAAAATGCGTCCTGCGCGCGCCGGCCGAATCCCGCCGCTGGTCGAATGCGGCGTACACACGCGGCTATGCAGACGGCGTGGAAACAGGCAAGACGGCCTGCCGTGGTGAAGTCGCGCGGCAAGGCAGGCCCGACCCGGGCGAGGTGCAAGTCGTTGCGCACGCCCCGGCGGACAGGCGCTAGCCGCGCCGACACGGCGCGGGCCACCAGAGGGGTGCGTGCGACGGGCCGATTTCGCGAGGCGTGGTGCCCGGGGCCGGACTCGAACCGGCATAACCTCGCGGCTGGCGGATTTTAAGTCCGCTGCGTCTACCAGTTTCGCCACCCGGGCAAGCCGCGGTGCCATCTGCCATCACGAGGATGGAGGCCTGGGTCGGAATCGAACCGGCGTACGCGGATTTGCAGTCCGCTGCATGACCACTCTGCCACCAGGCCGGTGACTGCCGCAGCGGCAACGATACACGTTGGCGTTGCAGGTACAAAACCACATAAGCAAAGCCCCGGCGGTGCCGGGGCCTGCATGGAACCTGGAGCGGGAAAAGGGGCTCGAACCCTCGACCTCAACCTTGGCAAGGTTGCGCTCTACCAACTGAGCTATTCCCGCATCGAGCCGCGCATTTTACCGTCCGCCCCGGGCGTGTCAACACTTGCCTTCTCGCCTGCGGTCAGGACCGGCCACGCCGCCCGCAGGTAGGCCAGCCCTGACCACAGCGTCAGCACTGCTGCCGCCGCCAGCAGCCAGTCGCCGAGGATGAAGATTTCGCGGCCGAGCCACGGTGCCGGTCGTGGATCGGGGGTCACGGAATACAGCAGGCACAGCAGCGCGACCATCTGCGCGATGGTCTTGATCTTGCCGATCGAAGCCACCTTCACCGTCGCACGCTGGCCCAGCTCCGCCATCCATTCACGCAGCGCCGATACCGCGATCTCGCGGCCCACGATCACCGCCGCCCAGAACGCCATCCACGGCGTGGGATGGCCCTGCACGATCAGGAACAGTGCCACAGCCACCATCAGCTTGTCGGCCACGGGGTCGAGGAAGGCACCGAACGCCGAGTACTGGTGGTACTTGCGCGCGATCCAGCCGTCCAGCCAGTCGGTGATCGACGCCAGCGCGAACACCAGCGCCGCGGCGAAGTTGGTCCACGCGAACGGCAGGTAGAACACGACGACCAGCACCGGGATCATCATGATCCGCAGCAGGGTCAGCCACGTGGGGATGGTCAATCTCATGCGTCGTTTGGATCCTGTGCACCCGTTACGGGTGCCTGCAACCCGTGCAGGGTCGCATAAATCCGTTTCGCCAGTGCCGCGTTGACGCCCTCGACCTGCGCGATCTGCTCTTCGCCCGCCGCCTTCAGCCCGGGCAGTCCACCGAAATGCTTCAGCAGGCTGGCGCGTCTGCGCGGACCGATGCCGGGGATGTCTTCCAGACGGCTGGAGGTGCGCGCCTTCTGGCGACGACCGCGATGCCCGGTGATCGCGAACCGGTGCGCTTCATCGCGCACCTGCTGGATCAACTGCAGGCCGGGCGAGTCCGGACCGGGGCGCAGTTCACGCCCGTCCGGCAGCAGCAGCGCCTCGTGCCCGGCGCGACGTTCCGGCCCCTTGGCCACGCCCACCAGCATCACGCCGCCGATCCCCAGGTCGGCCAGCACCCCGCGCGCCTGCGCCACCTGGCCCTTGCCACCGTCGATCAGCAATACGTCCGGCAACACCCCACCCTCGTCCACCGCGCGCCGGAAGCGGCGTTCCAGTGCCTGGTGCATCGCCGCATAGTCATCGCCGGGCTCGATGCCGGCGATGTTGTAGCGGCGATACTGGCCGCGCACCGCGCCCTCGGGACCAAACACCACGCACGAGGCCACCGTCGCCTCGCCCATGGTGTGGCTGATGTCGAAACACTCGATGCGTTGCGGCACCTCGTCCAGGTCCAGCAGCGTGCGCAGCGACTCCATCCGCGCCTGCTGGGTCGCCTGGCTGCCGAGTTCGCTGGACAGCGCCAGCTCGGCATTGCGCTGCGCCAGTTCAACGTAGCGCGCACGGTCGCCGCGCACATTCGCCTTCAGCAGCACCTTGCGCCCTGCCGACAAGGTGAATGCGTCCTGCAGCAGTTCAAGGTCCTCGATCGTGCGATCGAGGACGATCTCTCGCGGTGGCGCCTGCTCGGCGTAGTACTGCGAGACGAACGCGGCCAGCACTTCGGCGGCATCGGTGCTGCCGTTGGTCTTCGGAAAGAACGCCCGCGTGCCGAGGCTGCGCCCGTCGCGGAATGCCAGCAGCAGCACGCAGGCGTGCGCGCCCTGCATCACGCAGGCCAGCACGTCGAGTTCGGCGGCATTGCCATCGACGTACTGACGCGCCTGCAGCGTGCGAATGCCGGCGACCAGGTCGCGCAGGCGTGCCGCCTCCTCGAAATCCAGCCGTTCGCTGGCCGCTTCCATCGCCGCGGCCAGTTCGCGGCTCAGGTCGTCGCTGCGACCTTCGAGGAAGAGCGACACGCGGCGCACGGACTCGGCGTAGTCGCGTGCCGACACCAGGCCGACGCAGGGCGCGGTGCAGCGGCCGATCTGGTGCTGCAGGCAGGGCCGCGAGCGGTTGCGGAACACGCTGTCCTCGCAGGTGCGCAGCTTGAACAGCTTCTGCATCATGTTCAGCGTTTCGCGCACCGCGCCAACGCTGGTGTACGGGCCGAAATAGCGCCCCGGCACGTTGCGAGGGCCGCGGTGCACCGAAATGCGTGGCCACGGTTCCTGCGTCAGCAGCACGTAGGGATAACTTTTGTCGTCGCGCAGCAACACGTTGTAACGCGGCCGCAGCGATTTGATCAGCTGGTTCTCCAGCAGCAACGCCTCGGCCTCGGTGCGGGTGACCGTGACCTCCATCGCCGCCACCTGCGCCAGCATCGCCACGGTGCGCGGTGCCTTCGGCGCTGCGCTGAAGTAACTGGCCACGCGCTTCTTCAGCGCGCCCGCCTTGCCGACATACAGCACCGCGCCATCGGCGGCGAGCATGCGATAGACGCCCGGGGCGGTGCTCAGGCCGCGGACGAAGGCCTTGCCGTCGAACCCCGTTGCACCGCGCCGCGCAGGCTTTCCGCCGGAAGCGCCAGACCCTGCCGTCATTCGCCTATCGGGACGTGTCGGACCGCGCCGGATTTGGTATCGAGCCGCAGCACGGCGTGGGCATCGGTATCGGCGATCCAGACCACGCCATCGGCCACGGCCAGTCCGCCGGGTGCATGCAGGCGCTGCGGCAGTTCGAAGGTGGTCAGTTCACCGCCGCCCAGGCGCAGTGAACGCAACGCGTCGTTGCCACTGTCGGCGATCCACAGCACCGGCGCGTCGGGTGCCAGGGCGATCGCCTGCGGCTGCTGCAGGCGCGCCTCGGTGCGCGCGCCGTCGGCGTTGCCGAAGTTCCATGCATCCTGCCCGACCAGGGTTTGCACCTGTCCGCTGCGGGCGTTGACGCTACGGATCGCGGAACCGGCGGCATCGCAGACGTAGATCACCTGTTGCACCGCCGCCAGCGACGTCGGCTCGGCGAACGCCGCCGCAGGGCCGCTGCCATCGGTCACGCCCATCGCACCGGAGCCGGCCACCAGCTTGATCTCCGGCTTGCCCAGGTCGAAGCTCCACAGGCGGTTGTCGCCGGCGGTGGCAATGAACATCTTGCCGCCCACCAACGCCACGGCACGCGGCTGGTCCAGTGCCACCAGGCGTGGATCGCCCACGGCACCCTTGATCGGCGTGCCGGCACGGCCGGCGCCACAGACGGTTTCCACGTCGCCACTGCGCAGTACGATGCGGCGGACCGCGTGGTTGCCGGCATCGGCCACGTACAGCATGTCGCGCTGCACGCAGATGCCCTGCGGCCGATTGAAGGCGGACAGTTCCATCGGGCCATCGATGAAGCCCGGGCCGCCACTGCCGAACTGGCGGAGCACGCGCCCCCCCTGGTCGCACTCGAGGACGCGATGGTGGCCACTGTCGACCACGTAGAGATAGTTGCCCAGCGTGGCGATGCCGGTCGGGAACCGCAGCGGCAGATGCGGCTCGCCGCCCCGGCGCATCTCGATCGGATCGGGATTGAGCGAACGCGGGACGAGCTCCTCGCCCAGTTTCGACACCCGCGCATCCAGCTCGCGGATCGGGCCATCGCCGACGATGCGCTCGCGGATGCGGCCTTCGCCATCCAGCAGCACCACCGTCGGCCAAGCCTCGATGCCATAGTGCTGCCACAAGGTCCAGTCGGGATCGTGGGCAATCGGGAATTCGTACTTCTGCCGCCCCAGGCGCCTGCCCACGCGACGCGCATCGCGCTCGTGCTCGAAGCGTGGCACGTGCACCGCCACCACGTGAAGCCGGTCGCCATGGCGCGCACGCAGGTGCGCCAGGTCGTTCAGCCGTTGCTGCGACCAGGCCGAGCCCGCGTTGACGAAGGCCAGCGCGCAGACCTTGCCGCGCAGTTGCGCCATGCGCAGCGGCGCGAGCAGGTTGATCCACTCGAGGTTCGGCGGAAACTCTGGGGCGATCGCGGCATCCATCGTCGCCGGATTATGCGTCATCCGGGCCGGCGTTGCCGCGAGAAACGGGCGGCTGCGTGCCGCGCCGCGGCGTCCACCTGCGCCCAGACCGTGTCGAAGTGGCTCTGGCCGCCGGTGTAGGGATCGGCGATTTCCGCGCCCGTGCCCTCGCCTGCCCACTCCCGCAACAGGACGATCTCCGCGCGGGCATCCCGCGGCGCCCGCGCGCGCACCTCGCGAAGGTTGGTGCGGTCCGCGCAGAGCAGCCAGTCGAACCGCTGGAAGTCATCCACATGCAGCTGGCGACCGCGCAAGGTCGAGATGTCCACGCCGTGGCTCGCCGCGGTGGCGATGGCCCGGCGATCCGGCGGCTCATCGACATGCCAGTCGCCGGTGCCTGCCGAGTCCACCTGCACCCGGTCGCCCAGCCCCGCCTGCTGCAGCCGGAAGCGCAGCGCGCCTTCGGCCATCGGCGAGCGGCAGATGTTGCCCAGGCAGACCACCAGCAGGCGCACCGGCTCAGCCACGCGCCGCCATCCTCGCCTCGGCGCGCGCCAGGTCCTCGGGTGTGTCCACGCCGGGCGGGAACGGTTCCGGCGTGATCGCCACGGCGATGCGGCAGCCGGCCTCCAGCACGCGCAATTGCTCCAGCGATTCCAGGCGCTCCAGCCGGCCAGGCGGCATGGCGGCGAAGCGTCGCAGGAAACCCACGCGATAGGCATAGATGCCGATATGGCGCATGCATGCGCCTTCGGCCGGTTCGCGATTGCCGGCGGCGAAGGCGTCGCGATGCCAAGGGATCGGGGCACGGCTGAAGTACAGCGCATTCCGGTTGGCGTCGCTGACCACCTTCACGGTGTTGGGGTCGAACAGCTGCCCGGCTTCGATCCTGTCGTCTGCCAGGGTTGCCATGTCCGCGCCGGTATCTGCCAGCAGCACTGCGACCGCCTGGATGCCGGCCGGGGGCGCGAAAGGCTCGTCGCCCTGCAAGTTGACCACCAGCGTGTCGTCGCTCCAGCGCGCCAGTCCCGCGCACTCGGCCAGGCGATCGGTGCCCGAGATGTGCGACGCCGCGGTCATCGCCACGCGCACGCCATTGCCTTCGAGGGCCTTGGCGATGCGGTCGTCGTCCGCCGCCACCCACACCTCGCGCGCGCCCGCGGCGAGCGCGCGGCGCGCGACATGCAGCACCAGCGGCTCACCCGCCAGCAGCCGCAGGGGCTTGCCCGGCAGGCGCATGGCGTCATGGCGGGCGGGGATGGCGACGACGAAGTCCGGGATTGTCATTCGAGGATTCTAAACGGATGTCGCGATGCTTCTGGTGTCGGTCGATCGCGCTGTGAGCGATCCGCTCCTTTCCCGGGGAAGCGTTGCGGCGAGGGCGGGGGCGATCACCTGTGCAGGGCGCCTCACTGGAACCGTTCGATGGATGCCTGGTGGTTCTTTGGCGGATCTCGACATCAGTTCGCGGACACGCCGCCCCCCACATGGAGGTGCGGCGTTTCCCGACACGGCGAGGATGGCGGGTCGCGAATCCGACGCACTTCCCGCCAATCGTCAACTCCGTCGGGGACGGTGTCCTCCTGGTGATGGTTTCGCCCGCATGGGAGCGAATTCATCCCGTGCTTCCGTGCGCGAAAACATGACCGGCCACCGTCGGGATTTCGATGGGCCAACCCTGTGTTCCCTGAAACTCGAATTGCACGGCGCATGGGGAAAATTTCAGTTCGCCGGCAGTCCCCCGTCAGAACGCACCGGCGTCGTTGCCTCGGCTTCTGGTAGCGGCTGTGGCATGTCCTCCAGCGGGACCGGCGACTGCGAGGGGAAGTGGCCGACGACGCCGTCCACCACGCCATCCACGACTTTCTGCTTCGCATGGCGCGCAAGCTCGGCGGGATCGGCCAGTTCCTCGATGCGCTTGCCGCCGAAATCCGGACCCAGCACGTAGAACAGGTCCGACACCGTCGGCCAGCCAAGGTGCGGCGCCAGGAACCAGTAGGCGCCCACCAGCGCCAGCACGAACATCAGCAGCTTCAGCAACGCGCCAACCAGCTTGAACGCCAGGTACGCGCCCACGACCAGCATGACCAGCCCGAGCCAGCTCACGCCGCCGATGCCTCGACAATGCCATCCACGCGTGGACGCAGCCCCGGGTCCAGCGCAACGCGTTCGTCGAACACGAAGCAGTCGCCGTCGTAGCCCACGCCACCCACGGCTTCGAAGTAGCCAAGGATGCCGCCCTCGAGCTGCAGCACGTTGTCCATGCCGGTATCGCGCATCCACAGCGCGGCCTTTTCGCAGCGGATGCCGCCGGTGCAGAAACTCACCACGGTGGCATCGGCCAGGGCCCCGCGATGCGGTTCCAGTGCGTCGGGCAGGTCGGTGAAATTGTCGATCGGCAGCGTCAGCGCGCCGTCGAAGGTGCCATGCGCGAATTCCTCGCGGTTGCGCGTGTCCAGCAGCACCAGCCGGCGGCCCGCGTCGTCGGCGCCCTGCGCGATCCAGCGCGCCAGGTCCCGCGGTGCCACCGCGGGCGCCCGCTCGCGCGACAGCGGCACGGCACCGTCGCGACGGAAACTGATGATCTCGCGCTTCAACTTCACCTTCAGCCGCGCGAACGGTTGCGCGGCGCTGTCGCTGTACTTCACCTGCAGCGCGGCGAAACGCGCATCCGCACGCAGCCACGCCAGGAACCCCTCGATGGCGGCAGGCGTCCCGGCGAGGAACAGGTTGATCCCCTCCGGCGCGACCAGCACCGTGCCGCGCAAGGCCCCGTCTTCGGCGCGCGCCCGTACCGCCGCGACCAGCGCGGCGGGGTCGTCGATGGCGACGAAATGGTAGGCGGCGACGTTGCGGATCATCGCGGCATTGTAGGCCGCCGCCGCCCCGCCCGGGCCAACCCGGGCTTACTCGTGGTGGTCGCGCACGAACTGGTCCAGCAGGCGCACGCCGAACGCGGACGCGCCTTCCGGGATCGTCGGCTTGGCGCTGTTGCGCCAGGCCATGCCGGCGATGTCCAGGTGCGCCCACGGCAGGTCCCTGGGCACCCATTCACCGATGAACCAGGCCGCCGTGCCGGAGCCGGGCGATCCGCCGCCGTTGCGCAGGTCGGCGATGGGCGACTTCAGGCCCTGCGCATAGTCGTCGCGCAGCGGCATGCGCCACAGCAGCTCGCCGCTGTTCTCGCCCGACGACAGCAGTTGCGCGGCCAACGCGTCGTCGCGCGAGAACAGGCCGGCATAGTCGTTGCCCAGCGCAGTCACGATCGCGCCGGTCAGCGTGGCCACGTCCACGATCAGCTTCGGCCGGTGCTGGCGCTGCACGTACCAGATCGCATCCACCAGCACCATGCGGCCTTCCGCATCGGTGCTCATGATCTCGAAGGTCTTTCCGGACGCGGTGCGGATCACGTCACCGGGACGGCTGGCGGTGCCCGAAGGCATGTTTTCGGCCAGTGCCGCGACGCCCACGGCATTCACGTTCGCGCCGCGGCGCGCCAGGCCCAGCACAGTGGCGATGGTGGTGGCCGCGCCGCTCATGTCGTACTTCATGCGCCACATGTCGGCGCCGGGCTTGAGCGAGATGCCACCGGTATCGAAGGTGATGCCCTTGCCGACGAAGGCCAACGGCGCATCGCCGCGGGTGCCGCCCTGGTAGCTGACCAGCAGCAGCCGTGGCGGTCGTGCACTGCCCTGCCCCACGGACAGGATGCCGCCCATGCCCAGTCGCTCCATCGCCGGCACGTCCAGCACTTCGATCTGCACCGGCAGCCCGCGCGCTTCCTCGCGCACGCGCGCCACGAACTCCTCCGGCCACACCGCGTTCGCCGGCTCGGTCACCAGGTCGCGCGCAAAGGTCACCGACCGCGCCACCGGCTGCCACTGCGCTGCATACGCCTGGCCCGCCGCCGCGCCGGCCGGGCTGCGAACGACCAGCTCGCCGCGTCCCGCGTCGGCCGGCGTCTCGTCGTCGGCCTTGCGCGTGCGGTAGGTGTCGAAGCTGTACTGGCCCAGCTCGACGCCGAGCGCGAGGTGCGAGGCAGCGTCGGCCTCGTCGCCATCCCACACCAGCTCCACGCGCGGTGCCCGTGCCTTGCCCAGCGTGCGCGCGACGGTGCCGCCGATGTCCTGCAGTGCCGCCGGCGTCAGCGCGTCCTTGCCGGTGCCGACCACCAGCAGGCGGTCGTAGCCGGCGAAGCCGCGCAGGTCCAGGGTGGAATCCTTGCGGCCACGGAAGCCCTCGGCCTCCGCCGCCCGGCGCAGCGCGCCGTTGCTGCGGGCATCGATGGACGAGAAGGTGCCGCCTTCCGGCAGGCCTTCAGCGACGGCGATCGCCACCGTGCCCGCATCGGGCGCGGCGTGGGCATCGAACGACAACGTGCGCTGCGCGTGGGCCGACAACGGCAGCAACGCCAGCGCCACCAGCGCCGACAGCAAGGCAAAGACCATTCTGGACATCAAGACGCCCCATCTGATTCAGGAAAGAAGGCGGGCCGCTGGCCGCGCAGCCATCGACCATACCCCGGGCACTCCGCGACGGGGTATGCCGAAAGTCACGCCTCGGTGCCTGACGGTCGTCGCGCCGCCCGTCCGGCGAGCCACATCAGCACCGCGCCGACCAGCATCGCGATGCCCACGTTGCGCAGTTCCAGCACGCTGGCATGCGCCACCAGCCATGCGATCACCAGCAACGCAGTGCCGACCACCCAGCCGCCGCCCGGCACGCGGAACATCGCCGGCGCCACATCGCCGCGGCCTTCGCGCCGCCGCAGCACCGGCAACGCCACGCAGGTGGCGGCATAGGCCAGCAGCCGCGTGATCGTGCTCATCGCCACCGCGGCCAGGAACGAACCCGACAGCGTGAGCACCAGCATGCACACCGCCGTCAGCACGATCGCAAGCCAGGGCGTGTGGAAACGTGGATGCGTGCGCGCGAACAGACCCGGCAATTGGTGTTGCTCGGCCATGCCATAGAGCAGCCGCGGCGCCGCCAGCACCAGGCCGTTGAGCGTGCCGGTGATCGAGATGGCCGCGCCGACCACGATCACCGCCGCGCCGAGGCTGCCGGCGAAGCGACCCGCGGCATCGGCCAGCGGCGTGGTCGATGTGGCCAGGTCTGGCAGCGTGCCGATCGCCACCACCTGGATCAGCACGTACAGCGGCACGATCACCGCCATCGACGCAAGGATCGCGAACGGCAGCGTGCGTCGCGGATCGCGCACCTCGCCCGCCGGCACGGTGGCGGTCTCGAACCCGGTGAAGGCGAACACCAGCAGCAGCATGGTCGCGGAGAATTCGGTCGCCGTCGGCGTGGACTGCGGTACGTAGCTCGCCGGCTCGACGAAGAACAGGCCCACCGCCACGAACAGCACCAGCGGCACCAGCTTGCCGATGGTGAACACGTTGGCGACGATGGCCGCGGTGCGCACGCCGCGGATGTTCACCCAGGCCAGGACGCCCGTCGCGACGGCCGCGACCAGTACGCGCCCATGGGTGGACGCCAACCACGGCGAGAAGTGCGCGAGGTAATCGATCAACAGGTTGCACAGCGCCGCGAACGCAGTGACGCGCGTCAGCCACACCAGCCAGCCCACCTGGAACCCCGCAACCGGTCCGAACGCGGTGCGCGCGTAGAGGTACGGCCCGCCGGTCTGGTCGAAGCGGCTGCCGACTTCGGCGAAGCACAGCACCACCAGCAGCACCAGCACCGCGCAGCCGATGTAGGCGAGCAGCGCATACGGCCCCAGCAGGTCGTGCACGCGGGACGGCAGCCCGAAGATGCCCGCCCCCACCACCGCGTTGATGCACAGCGCCACCATGCTGCCGCGGCCAATGCCGCGGACCAGTCCCTCGCGGGTCGCCGGCCGCACCCGTCAGGCCCGCAGGATCAGCCAGGCCGGCAGCGCCAGCAGCGACAGCAGGAACACGATCGCCAGCAGCCGCGCCACGACCTGCATCGGCTGCTGGCGGAACACGTCGGCGAAGGTCTGGGCGGTGCCATCGGCTTTCGCCTGAGCGACTTCCGCGCGCACCCGCGCCTGCCGGCCACGCTGGTAGTCGGCCATCAGCCGCTTGGCCTGGGGCAGGTCGCCATCGTTGCGCAACCAGATGCCGCCAGCGGAAATGCCGAACAGGCTGGGTGGCGTCTGGTAGTACTCGATCCGGTTGGCATCGAGGAACCCGCGCACGTCGTCCGCCTCGTCGTCGGGCACGTGGCGCAGGTTGAGCAGGAGTTTGGCCATGGGGCGATCATAGCGCGACAGGCGCGCGAGTCGATTCTGGGCGGGTTCGTCATGTCCACGGAGGCACGCCGGATATCGACGAAAATCCGATGGCGCGGAATGGGCATTTGCATCGGGAGCACGTCCCTGGCCACCTTACTTCGACGGATCACTCTTCTTTGCTGAACCATGCGAAGTGAACTGAAAAGTTGACCAAAGCAAGAGCGTTCCGCCCTGAAGGGCGGTTGCTTTCTTGACCGGCTTCGCCGTTCGCTGCGCAGTGGGCAAGCAACGAAAAGTCACCCGCCGAAAGGCGGGAGCACTTGATCCTGCAACGCCCAATGCCACGGACAACGTGGAAGCAACGTCGGCGCACGACGATCGGGAGCCAATCGTTCACGTGTCGGGACTCCACCCACGGACGTATTTCAACGCTTCGTCGTGATCGCCCTGCGCAGATTCGAACGCGCCTGCGCATCCAGCCGTTCGTGGAAGAAATCGCTGAGGTAGATCCGTTCCCGCGCCAGCAGTCCCTTGAGGAACGCGCGACGCCGGTTGCGGAACAACCAACCGGGCACGTGGCCGCGGTACTCGGCGGCGATGCCGCGGTCATAGGCGTCGAATACGTCCGGCGCCGCGCCCAGGATCGCCATGTCGCAGTCGAGGAATTGCCGCGTATCGTCTGCACCGGCGGTCTTGCCGAAATCCAGCGGCGCGTGCTGGCCGTGGCGCGCGGTGAGTTCGATCAGTTCGCGCACCCGCGGGATGTCGATGCCACCATCCGGCCACCAGTGTGCGATGCGATCCGCTGCCAACGCAGCGGAGCGCGCCTCGTTGTCGCTGCGCCCAGCCTCGTAGATCGCGTCGTGGAACAGCACGGCCAAGTATACCTCGACCGGCTGCGTCCAAGCGGGGCCTTCGGCAACGCTGGCGTAGTGACGCAACACTTCGCGCACGTGGTTGAAGTCGTGGTACGCCCGTGGCGGCGTGGCATAGGCCGCCTCCAGTTCGGCAAGCAGGCCCTGCGGAAGCGGGAAAGGTGCGTCCATCACGCCTTCAATGGGGTTGCCACGGCCGCACCACCAGCGCCGCGCCCACGATCACCAGCACGCCGCCCAGCACGCGCAGCAGGTCGATCGGGCGCTGCGTGCCGAGTACGCCGTAGTGGTCGAGCGCCAGCGAGCCCAGCACCTGCCCCAGTACCACCAGGCAGATCATCGCGCCGGCGCCGAGCGTGGGCACCAGCAGGGTCGCGGCGTACACGAAGGCAGCGCCGATCACCCCGCCCAGCCAGATCCACGCGGGCAGCGCGGCCAGCGGCTGCGCCGGCCACAGCGGCGTGCGCGTGGCCAGCAGCAGTGCGCCCAGCAGGCAGGTGCCGACCAGGAACGAGACGAAGGCCGCGTACAGCGGACCCTGCGTCTGTGCGCCAAGGCGCGCATTGATCAGCGCCTGCAGGGGCAGCAAGGCGCCGATGACGACTGCGAACGCGATACCGCCGATTGCCCACGCCTTCATGTTTCTAGGCCTCCAAAGATGCTTCACGCACGCACAACAGCGCGACCAGGCTGAGCAGTGCGGCGCCGGCGAGGTAGTAGCCGACCCACTGCAGGCCGAGGTTACCCGCCAGCCAGGTGGCAATGTACGGCGCCAGTGAGGCGCCAAAGATGCCCGACAGGTTGAACGCCAGCGACGCCCCCGTGTAGCGCACGCGCGCCGGGAACTGCTCGGCCAGCAGGGTGCCGACCGGGCCGTAGGTCAAGCCCATCAATCCCAGCCCCAGCACCAGGAACAGCAGCGTGCCCGCGAGGCTGCCGGCCACGAACAGCGGCGCGAACAGCAGGCCGAACGCGATGATCGCAAGCGTGGCCACGATCATCGCCTTGCGCCGCCCGTGCCGGTCCGCATACAGCGCCGCGAACGGGATCGTCAGGCCGAAGAACACCACGCCCGCCATCTGCAGCCACAGGAACTGCTCGCGTGAATAGCCCAGCTGCGACGTGCCCCAATAGAGCGAGAACACCGTCATCAGGTAGAACAGCACGAAGGTCGACAGCGTCAGCAGCGTGCCGACGGCCAGCGCACGCGGATGCTCCACCAGCACGTCGCGCATCGGCATGCGCGCGCGATCCTCGCGGTCGATCACCTTCTGGAAATCCGGCGTCTCGCCGATCCGCAACCGCACCCAGAGGCCCACCCCCACCAACACCGCACTGGCCAGGAATGGCACGCGCCAGCCCCAGGCGAAGAACGCCTCGTCGCTCATGTAGTGGGTCAGCAGCAGGAACGTACCGGTGGACAGGAAGAAGCCGATCGGCGCGCCCAGCTGCGGGAACATGCCGTACCACGCGCGCTTGCCCGGTGGCGCGTTCTCGGTCGCCAGCAGCACCGCCCCGCCCCACTCGCCGCCCAGGCCCAGCCCCTGCCCGAAGCGGCACAGCGCCAGCAGCGCCGGCGCCAGCACGCCGATCTGCGCATACGTCGGCAACAACCCGATCACCACCGTCGAGATGCCCATCGTCAGCAGCGCGGCGACCAGGGTCGCCTTGCGTCCGACGCGGTCGCCGAAGTGGCCGAACACCGCCGAGCCGATCGGCCGGGCGAAGAACGCCAGCGCGAACGTCGCCAGCGACTGCAGCGTGGCCGAGGCCGGATCGCCGGCCGGGAAGAACAGCGTCGGGAACACCAGCACCGCGGCCGTGGCGTAGATGTAGAAGTCGAAGAACTCGATCGTGGTGCCGATCAGGCTGGCGAACAGCACGCGGCGTTTGTCTGCGCCGCGTGCGGGCATCGTCGCGCCTTCCGCAGCCTCGGTGCTCATGCGTGCAGGCCGCCATCCACGGCGGCCGCTTGCCGCGATGCCGTGGACGACGACGCCAGGCTCACCTGCCGGCGCCCGCCGCAGGCAATGCGTACTCGACCTGGTACGCCGGTGGCTCGCCGCCCGGGCCCTTGAGGTAGTGGTCCATCCACTGCATCAAGCGCACCGAATAGTCGTAGCGCGAGGCGCCACGCGCGTTGCCGTGGCCTTCTCCGGGATACAGCACCAGCCGCACCGGCGCCTGACCGGCCAGCTTGAGGTAGCGGTACATCATGTACGACTGCATCACCGGCACGCGCGGATCGGCTTCGCCGTGCAGGATGAGCGTCGGCGTGTTCGATTTCTGCGCGTGCGTGATGGGGCTGGTCTGCCGGTACAGCTCCGGGTTTTCCCAGGGCCACGTGCCCCAGTGCACCAGGTTCTGCTCCCACGGGATGTCGCCGGTGGTCACCAGGCTGGCCTGGTCGGAAATGCCGACGAACATCACCGACGCTGCGAAGCGCTCGCTGTAGTACGTCGCGCCCCAGGCACTGGCATAGCCGCCGTAGGACCCCCCGGTGATGCCGACCTTGTCGCCATCCACCAACCCCGTCCCGACCAGGTAGTCGACGCCATCGACCACGTCGTCGAACTCCTCCATGCCCGGCCGGCCGAAGCCCTGCTTCGAGAACGCGACGCCACGCCCGGTGCTGCTGCGATAGTTGGGCAGGAACACCGCATAGCCTTGCGCGGCGGCGTGGTGCAACGGCTGCGAGTACGCCGTCAACCACTGGTTGGAGTAATGCGCCTCCGGCCCGCCGTGGACCACGACGATCAGCGGCACGCGTGTATTGCCGCGGCGGTCCAGCGGATGCACCAGCAGACCCTCGATCTCCAGCCCGTCGCGGGCCGGGTAGCGGATCACTTCCTGGCGCGCCAGGCGCACGTCCTTGAGCCAGGGATTGCTGTCGGTGAGCCGGCGCGGCTCGCCGCCGCCGGCGGCCATGACGAAGGCTTCGGAGGGATGCTGCGGCGTGCTGCCGAGCAGTACCGCGTTGCCCTGCGCCGCCAGCGCGAACCCGTTCCACACCGGGCCCTCGGTCGCTGGCAACACCGTCTGCGCGGCACCACCACTCACGGCCACGGTGCCCAGGCGCGCCTGCACGCCTTCATGGCTGAGGAACATCAGCGTGTTGGCATCGCGCCACTCCACGTCCACCACGTGGCCTTCCAGCCCGGGCAGCAGGTCGCGCCATTCGCCGCCATTCTTGCCGACCACGAACAGCCGGCCCTGCTGCGCGTCCTGCTCGTCCTCGGCGGAGATGAAGGCGAGGTGCTCGCCATCCGGGCTCCACGACAGCCCGCCGATCTTGCCGGGGTTGTCGACCGTGCCCAGCACGCGCCCCTCCGGCGACACGATGCGCACCCGGGTGAAGACCAGGGTGTCGTCGGTCAGCTGACGAGGCGCGACCAGCAGCGCGAGGCGATCGCCCGCCGGGCTCCACTGCACCGACTGCACGCTGCCTTCGACCGGCACCAGCCGCGGCTGCGAGGTTTCGTTGGCGAGGTCCTGGATCCAAAGTTGCACCGGGCGCCAGTCTTCCTCGTAGACCTTCTGGGTGAAGCCCTGCTTCTTCAGCGCCTTCAGCGCGTCGCTTTCCGGCTCGCTGGCCAGCAGTGCGGCGCGACGACCGTCCGCCGAAAGGTGGAAGGCGGTGATGTCGGACTTGAGCGTCGCCGCGGCGCGCGACTCGCCGCCGTAAAGCGGAATGCGGTAGAGCTTGCGGGTGTCGTCGCCCTGGCGCTTGGCGAGGTAGGCGATCTCGCGCCCGTCGGCGAACCACTCCACCCCGCCCACGTTGACCTTGCCGGTGACGAAGCCGCGACTGTTGCCGCTGGCGTCCACCACGTGCAGTTCGCTCCAGGCCGGGCCGTCCTCGTCGACGCCCAGCGCCCGCGGTACCGACAGGGCGTATGCCACCTGGTTGCCGTCCGGACTGATCGCAGCCGTCGTCACGCCCCGCAGCTTGGCCACGTGTTCGAGCGTCATCCCGCCGTTGGCCCACGCGCTGCCCGCCAGCAGGCACAGCACCGCGACGACACAAGTACCCGCCCGCGACATCCGTCCACCACGCATCCGCATCATTGCTACCCCTGTTCCGGCCAGACCCGGGACTTTGGCCGGGAACGCCTGCAATGGCAAGACCCGAAGGGTGCCGCCGCCGCTCGGTCAGCGCACGCTGCGCCGCGCCTGCGCCAGCGCAGCGAACTCCGGCGCCAACGCCTTCCGCAGACGCGTGGGCAAGCGTTCGAGCGCCGCCCGGGCCGCATCCGCGTCGCGCGGCACCGCGTCCCCTGTCCATGCAAACGCGACGCGATTGCTCATCGTCGGTTCCTGCAGCACCAGGACCTTGTGCTTGCCGAAACTGCGCTGCAGCTTCTCCACGTGGCGCAGCGCATCGGCGCAGAACAGGTTTGTGGCAAGCACGCCGTCCGGCGCCAGTGCATTGCGGCAGTCGTCGTACCAGCGCTGGGTGGACAGCGCGGGCGGAATGCCCTGCGGGTCGTAGGCATCGACCAGCAGCAGGTCGTAGCGGCCGGGTCGCGTACCGAGGAAGGTAGCCCCGTCTTCGACGAACACCTGCAGGCATGCATCGTCATCGGGGATGCGGAACCGGCGACGCATCGCGACCACGGCAGGATTGTTCTCCACCACTTCCAGCCGCACGCCGGGCAGGTAACGGCGGCAGAACTTGACCTGCGAACCACCGCCCAGCCCGATCATTCCGATGCAATCGACGTGAGGCTGCAGCAGCAGTGCCGCCATCATCGTCCGCGTGTACGGCACCAGCAGATGGTGCGGCCGGAACGTCAGCATGCGGCTCTGGGTGACGGTGCCGGCGAACTTCAGCTCGGTGTGGCGCCAGCCGCGCTTGAACAGCGTCGAGACAGCGGTCGATCCGCCCTCCGCATCCGGCGAGGGCAGCCATCTTGACCGCCCGCGGCGCACTCCCGTGTCGTCTTTCCCCATGCCGTTCCGCGCCCAGTCGCCCACCAGCCGCGAAGCGTAACTGACGCACCCAGACACACGCACGGGGAAGCCGTGCGTTGACCCGTTCCACCGGACGCGTTGCGGGCCATTCAACTGGAACCGGTTACGCCCTCCTGCAGCTGAATCCGCGACGGCAACCGTCAGAATCCGTTCATTGCACGCGGTGCAACACTTGCCTTACGCCGGCCACACGCGCCCGCACGCAGCAGGGTCCACGACCATGACACTTCTCTTCTCCCGACTTCGCCTCATGCAAGCGTCGCTGGTGCTTGCCGGCCTGCTGGTGGCCGCCACGCCAGCACTCGCGCAGGATCGCGGTCGAGGCGGCGATCGCGGTGAACAGCGCCGCCAGGGTAACGACGAGCCGCGTCGTCCGGGGCAGGCCGCGCAGCGCGGCAATTCCGACCAAACCGCACGCGTGCAGCGCACGCAGGACGCGCAGACCGACCAGCGTGAGCGCCAGCAAACGCAGCGCCGCGAACAATCGGCGCGCCAGCAGGAGCGCGCGGAGTCCGTGCAGCCGCAACGCCCCGCCGCGCCGTCACCGCGCGGTGACGGCGATCGTCCACGCGAGCAGGCGACGCGCGAGCGCCAGCGCGACGACCTGCGCCCCCGCGACCAGCAGCGTGAGCGTGACGACGCGCAACGCCAGCGCCAATCCGCGATCCGCGAGCAGGCGACGCGCGTGCAGCAACAACGCGACCAGGCCGAACGTGCGCAGCGCGAGCAGCCGATGCCAGGTCGGTCCGGCCAGCGTCCGGAACGGAACGACACTCGCCAGCCGCAACGCGAATCGACCGGGCGTGATCGTCCACAGCGCGGTGCCGAGCAGGCGGGCGGCGACTGGCAAGGGCGCGGCGACCGTCGCGACGAAGGCCGTCGCGACAACGGACAGCGGATCGACCGCGGGCGCCAGGAAGCGCGTATCCGCGATGATCGCGCCCGCGCCGAGCGCTTCCGCCACGAGCGCGCGCAGCAACAACGCCAGGCTGCGCAGCGCGCCGCCGCACGCGAGCGCCAGCTGCAACAGCAGCGGCGCATGGCGCAGTACCGCTACCAGCAGCAGTACTACGCACGCCTGCATGCCCACCAGCTGCGCTGGCAGCGCGCCAGCTACAACTACTACAACGACCCGTTCTACTACTCGCCGGTCACGCACCGCTATCTGTTCGCCGGTACATGGCACCAGACCAATCGCTACGGCGCGGAGCTGATGGAGCGTGCCGTCGCCTACGGCTACGAGGAAGGGCTCTACGCCGGCCGCGCCGATCGCGCCGATGGCTGGCGCTACGACTATCGTGGCAGCGAGGCCTACCACGACGCGCTCTATGGCTACGACGGCCACTACATCGGCATGGACCAGTACCAGTACTACTTCCGCCAGGGCTTCCAGCGCGGCTACGAGGACGGCTACCACGATCGCTACCGCCACGGCCACCGTGGCGACGATGGCCGCTACCGCGTCGTCGCGGCGGTACTGGGCGTGATCCTGGGCCTGCAGCTGCTGCGCTGATCCGGCATCACCCACGGGGCCCGTGCTTCCAGGGCGGGCAGTCCGGTCGGGCTGCCCGCCAGGCATCGCTCAATCGAACGCATCCGCAGCGCCTGTCCGGCACCGGGTCCGCGGCGACGCCATCTCAACGCAGCTGGCTGTCCTTGCTGCCGCGACGGTTGTAGCCGGCACCCGACTCTTCCTCGCGCTCCTCGGCCTCCTGGCAGGCAATGCACAGTCGCACGCCCGGAACGGCCTTGCGCCGCGCCTCGGGAATGGCCGCGCCGCATTCCTCGCAATGCGTCAGCCCAGGGCCTTGCGCAAGCTGGCTGCGTGCCCGCTTGATGCCGTCCTTCACCGTCGCGTCGATCTGGTCCTGCACGGCGCCATCGCCGGCCCATCCGGTGGCCATGTCTCGTCACCTTTGCGTATGCGTGAAAGCCGGAGCATAGCGGCGGTCTCCGAAACCCCGGGTGAGCAGGCGGCGAGGGCCTCCGACGACCGGTCCGCCACGCGTACTGGGATCGGCCTAGACTTGGAGCACCACGCCATCGCCACGGCACGGAGGTCGTCATGTCCGCATGGCTGCTCGCTGCCCTCCTGGCCTCTGCAGGTCCCGCCAACACGGCACCTGTGGATGCCGCGCCCCCCGCGACCACGACCGCCCTGGCCGGCGTCGCCACCACGACCGAAGAGCTGCTCGCTATGCCGGACGAGCTGCGGCAGCGCTTCCATGACGAGGTGCTGTCGCCGTCGTCGCTGCCCAGCCGACGACTCGACGCGATGATGCGCTTCCTGTTCGACGACAGCGGACTTGGCATGCGCTACGCGTCCGAGGCGACCCATGGCGTCGCCGACGCCTATCGCACGCGGCAAGCGAACTGCCTGTCGTTCACCCTGCTTGCCATCGCCCTGGCGCGCGAAGCCGGCTTCGAGGCGCATGGCCAACGCCACGACAGGATCCTCTCCTGGCGGCAGCAGGACAGCAACCTCGTCCTCAGCAACCACGTCAATGCCGGCATCCGCGTAGGACATCGGCATTTCACCCTGGACGTGGCCAGCGACAGCGTGATCGCACAGGGACCGCCCTTGCGCATGACTGATGCGGAGCTCGCAGCGCTGTACCACGGCAATCGTGCGATGGAATACGTGCTGGATGGCGACGTGAGCGGTGCATTGCCGCACGTGGCACGGTCGCTGCAGCTCGACCCGCGCTCGGCGACGTTGTGGAACAACGCCGGCGTCGCGCACCTCCGCAACGGCGACCTCGGCGCCGCGACTTCGGCATACGAACGTGCGATCGCGCTCGATCCGGATCATTCCGGGGCGCTGTTCAACCTCGCCCAGGCCTACCAGCGCCAGGGCAACGACGCCGCCGCGCAGCACCTGAACGCGCGTGCGCAGCGCGTGCTGGAACGCAACCCCTTCCATCACTTCCTGCAGGGGCACGGCGCGGAGGGCCGGGGCGAGCTCGAGGCTGCACAGTCGCACTACCGTCGAGCCATCCGCCTGCTGCCTCGCGAACACCGCTTCCACTTCGCGCTGGCCCGGGTGCAGGTTGGACTAGGCGATCGGACGGGCGCAGTGCGTGCGTTGCGCCGCGCGCGTGCGCTGGGCGGCGATATCGAACGCCTGCAGTACCAATCCAAGCTGGATGTGCTGCAGGCGCAGTTGGGGAGGTGACGATTGACGCCCCGGGCCAGCCACGGGCCCGGGCCCTGCCCTGCGCGTTCAGCGGCAGATCCGTGCCGGCCCGCGATCGAAATGGAAGTGGTCCGCGTGGGCCTCGTTGTACTCCGGCCCAAGGACCGCATCGAACCATCTGCAGGCGCCATCGCGTACGGCGCGCAGGAACGCGGCTTCTTCGTCTTCTGTAGCGTCTTCCGGACTGGACGTGGTCTGGCTGTCGACGGCAGCGGCGGATGACCAGTCGGACAGCACGCGGATGCGCCTGCCGTCCTCAAGCACGAAGCCGGCGATGTCCACTGCGTCCGCCGTCGCATGTTGGCTGCGCCGACGCCCGTCCGCGTTATAGATGTTCCGGCATGCGTACGACCCGAGATGCTCGATTCGTGCCACCGGGCTACCGAGATGCGCGTCCGCGGCCTGCTGCAACGCGTGGCGCTCCCACATCGCCAGCGACAACGCAGCCCGGCAGCTCAGCGAGAACGGTTCGCCAACGGCGACGCTGGTGCGGTCAATGCGGTACGCATTGTCGAAACCGCAGCCATCGCCGGTCTCGCGGTCGGGCAGCGCCGTCAACCGCATACCCGCCTGCCCCAATGCTTCACGACAGGCGACGCGATCCGTCGAGGCGCGCGCCAGCTTGATGCCGGTCAGCAGGTTGGGTGATGCATCGATGCGGAGCGGGGCCCAGGGGTTCCACGCATCGGGCACGCGCACCCCGGCCACCTGCCACGCCCAGGTTGCGCATGCCAGCAGCAGCAGGGACAGCAAACCGGCAAGGCTGCGACGTGGGCGTGGCGAAGGTGTGTGCTGCATCACGGCATCATCCCCGACCGCGCGTGGACTGGATGCAAATACGAACACCTGCATCGTCGCCGTAGCCGGCGGCCTCGTTCCAGACCCTGATTGGCGAGACCCTGGTCGGTGCCGACGACTTCACGCAACGCCTGCCTCGCTGAACTGCGGCCGTAATGTGGGCCAACCAGTTCGCAGTTTTTCACCTGCGTTTTGCACCGGTGACGCGAAGATCCCACCGAAACCTGCAATCACGGAGTCTCGAAATGAAGCCGATCCATGCCACTACCCTGCTCGCCGCCGTCGCGTTGGCTGCTTCCGGCGTCGTGTCGGCACAATCGACCGTCCTCTACGGACCCGAGGACGAGGGCCGCCGTTTCAGTGACGGGAGTCGCGTGGTCTGCACCGATGTCGAAGTTCGCCAGGCCGACAGTGATCCGAACCGCATTGGCGGTACTGCCGCGGGTGCCGTGATCGGTGGCCTGGTCGGCAGGCAGGTGGGCGGTGGCAGCGGCCGCGACATCGCCACCGTCGGCGGCGCAGTCGCCGGCGGCGTCATCGGCCGCAATGTGCAGGGCAACCGCCAGGAAGCGCGTGGCGACCGCGTGGTCGAACAGCGCTGTGAGCGAGTCTGGCGTTGACGAGCTCTAACCTCTAACGACGCCAACGTCTAGCGATCCGGGTGCATGCGCGATCTGGCTGCGTGCAGCGCACCGCTGACGCGGTGGCGCAAGCAGATCCGAATTCGCGTCCACGTCAAACCGCATCAAGCCGAAACCAGACGCGGGTCGGCGCAACGTCGGCCTGCGACTTCCTGCCTGCGCGCTTCCAGCCCTGCCTGCATCCGGGCACGCTCAGCCGACCCGGCCATGCGAAGCCCGCCACGCATCCAGCACGGTTTTCTCTTTCTCGCGGGTGATACCGGCCCGCAGGGTCGCCTGGCGGTCCGCAGGCAATGACCGGAACCACGCCAGCAGGTCTTCCACGGTCGTGGCCAGTGGCCGGAACGTCAGGCCCGCGGCGATGGCGGCGGCGTTGCTGACCGCACCGTAGCCGCCATAGGTGTCGTGGTCCGAGGGCACCCAGATCGGCAACGAGACCTCCTGCTGTTCCAGGAACTGCGTTGGCACGTGCGTGAACTCGACCGGGCCGCCGGTGACCGCGTGGCAACCGTGCACCATTGCGTCGGTGCTCAGCCTGTAATCCGGACCACACGCGTTGAAGGTCCCGTAGGTGCGGTTTTCGGCAAGGCGGATCACCCACTCGCCCAGGTCGCGGCCATCGATGATCTGCACGGGATCACTGCCGTCGCCAGGCACCAGGACCTCGCCGCCTTGCGCGATGCGGTGCGGCCAGTAGGTGAAGCGATCGGTTTCATCGCGCGGGCCCACGATGTAGCCCGGCCGGATGATCGTGGTGCGCTCATCGAACTGCTTCCACGCCTCGGCCTCGCTCAGCGCCTTGAGCGGACCGTACAGGTTGGCCATGTCCGCCATCATGCTATCGCGCGTCTCGGCCATGGCATCGGCACCGCCATAACGTGCCAACGCCGCGTCTTCGGTGATGCCCGGCTTCGAGCCATCCGCGTAGACCGAGATGGTCGAGATGAAGAGGTAATGGCCGACCTTGCCCTTAAGCACGTTGCCGGCATCGCGCACCCAGAATGGCAACGTGGTGGGGTTGTCGATGCAGACGTCCCACTCGCGACCTTCCAGCGCCTTCAGGTCACCGGTGTCGCGATCGCCATGCAGTTGTTCCACCTCCCCAGGCCATTCCGGGGAAGGCCGCCTGCCTCGGTTGAACAGGGTGACCTGGTGCCCGCGCGCCAGCGCGTACTGCACCTGGAAGGGTCCGGTAAACCCGGTCCCGCCGAGGATGAGGACGCGCAGTGGCCTGGCGGCCTTGTCGATGGGCGCACCCACCGCGCTCGAGGCAAAGGCAGGCAAGGTGGCGCTGGCGGCGGCAAGCGCACCGAGCTTGAGCAGGTCGCGTCGTGACGTGCGCATCGTGGACTCCGGTCGGATGGATCGCCGCATCTTGCACCTGTCGCGCGTCCGCCGCGCATGACGAAAGTCGGGGTGACCGCTGGCCGCATCGCGTCGCCCTTCGTTTCGCCGCATCCGGCACATAGTCCGTCGCGACCACGCACGGCACCGACCGGTCGGAGTCGTCGTCCCCACCCCGCGTTACCATGGCCGTCCGTTTGCCACGACTTAGCACGCGCCATGCCCCAGCCCCACCCTGCGCGCGCCTCCGCACGCCACGCCGTGCTCGAGGACACACGCCCCGCCGTTGCCAGGCGCGATGCCGAGGGCGCCCGACGCAAGACCCAGGCGCGGCTGGAGATAGAGCTGCAGGCACCGGCGCGCGCATCCACGCATCCGCTGGCCTGCGCCAGGGGCTGCGCGATGTGCTGCCACCTGCGCGTCGCCGCGATGCCCGTCGAGGTGCTGGGGGTCGTCCAGTACCTGCGCGGAAGATTGTCCCCGGACGAGCTGGCGACACGCGTGGATCTGGTTCGCGACACTGCGGAACGCGTCTCTGCGCTGCCGCGAGGACAGCTGCTCTCGACCAATATCCCCTGCCCCATGCTCGACGCCGACGGCGCCTGCGGCATCTACCCGGCCCGCCCGCTCAATTGCCGCGCCTACCACTCGCTTGACATCGAGGCCTGTCGCAACGCGTTCGGGAATCCCGGCAACCTTTCAGCCACCCATCCCCAAAGCGAATGGATCTCGGCGATCAATAGCGGTGCTCAGGAAGGATTGCGCCAGGGCCTGGCGACGATGGGCAGGGACACCACGCAATACGAGTTCGTGACTGCGCTGGCGGAAGCCCTCGATGATCCCGTATGCGCGCGACGCCATGACGCCGGCCAGCCCGTGTTCCGCAACGCCGTTCGCCTGTAGGCCGCGGCCCTGTCAGCGCCCCTCGTCCCGGGCGCGATACAGCATCCTGCCTGCGCGCAACACCTGCCGCACGCGCGCGAACGCAGCCACGTCATCCGCCGGATCGCCCTCCAGCAGTACCAGGTCCGCCTGCAGCCCTTCCGCGATGCGTCCCTTGCGATCGTCCTGGCCGAAGCGGCGCGCCGGCGTGGTGGTGAGGGTGGCGAGGATCGCGCGCCAGTCCAGCCCGGAGGCGCGCAGCAGTTCGAACTCGAGTCGTGTGTCGTACTGCTGGATGAAATCGACATCGGTGCCGAACAGGATGTCGCCACCTGCCGCGTGGTACGCGCGCACCTGCTGCGTGGCGGCCTCGAGGAAACGATCGATGACCTCCTGTGGCGCACCCTCGCGGCGCAACTCGTGGTCGAACAGCGTCAGCGTCGGCGTCAATGCCATGTTGGCCGCACGCAGGCGCTGCACCATTGCCTCGTCCCATGGCCCGGACACGGGCGTGGTGTGCGCGAGGATATCCACGCCAGCGGCCAGCGAAACCTCCAGTCCGGCGACATTGGTCGGATGCGCGAAGGCCGGTTTGCCTGCGCGGTGGGCGGCCTCGACGATCGCGCGGGCGACATCCACGTCCATCGGCAGTACGTCGAGCGCACCCCCGAGGATGGCACCGGCGAACAGCTTCACGCCGTCCGCGCCAGCGGCCAGTTGCGCGTCCGCACGCGTGCGCGCCTCGTCGGCCGTGGCCACTTCCGCGCTGGGCGCCTGCATCTCATCGAACAGGTCGCGCACATAGCTGGGCGTTCCGCCCTCCGGGAAGAACGGCGTATCGACGTACAGGATGTCCGGCCCGCGCACCTCGCCGGCCTCGATCCGCGCCCGCATGGCAGCCGCAGCGCCCCCGATCGAGGAAATGTCGAACACCGTGGTGAAGCCCCAGCGCGTCAGCATCGATGCGAGCGCGGACTCGAGGGCATCGGCGGGAACGGACGCCGGCGCGCGCGTTTCCGGCGCGAGGAAGTGCACATGGCTGTTCCAGAACCCCGCCAGTAGCGTGGTGCCGCGGCCGTCGATGGTGGTGATGCCATCCGGCACATCGATGCCATCGCTCGGACCCACGGCCACGACGCGGCCATCGCGCACGACGACCGTGCCGGAGGCGATCACTTCGGCCTCCGGCGACGGCACCACGCGCGCACCGACGATGGCGATGTCCTGCGCATGCGCCACCCCGCCGCCAATGCACAGCAGGCACGCCAGCCACCAACGCCTTGCACTTCGCATCATTCGCTTGCTCCCCCTCGATCGCGTCTCAAGTGGCAATCAAACAAGGCGAAGCCCGCTTGCGCGGGCTTCGTCCAAACCGCGTTACCAGATCCGCACCCGGTCTTCCGGCGCGATCCACAGCGCATCGGACTCGGTCACGTCGAAGGCCTCGTACCAGGCATCCATGTTGCGCAGCGGCGCGAATGCACGGATATGGCCCGGCGAATGCGTGCCGTTGACGAGCTGCTGGCGCAGCGCGTCGTCACGCCACAACGTGCGCCACACCTGCGCCCAACCCAGGAACAGGCGCTGCTCGCCGGTGAAGCCGTCGATCACCGGGGCTTCCTCGCCAGCGAGCGAACGACGGTAGGCCTCCAGCGCGATGGTCAGGCCGCCAAGGTCGCCGATGTTCTCGCCCATGGCGGTGCGGCCGTTGATGTGCATGCCGGGCAGTTGCGGGAACTCGTATGCCTCGTACTGGGCACCCAGTCGCTCCGCCTGCGCCTCGAACTTCGCGGCATCCTCCGCCGTCCACCAGTCGCGCAGCACGCCTTCGCCGTCGGACTTGCGGCCCTGGTCGTCGAAGCCGTGGATGATCTCGTGGCCGATCACGCCGCCGATGGCGCCGTAGTTCACCGCCGGATCGGCATCGGGATCGAAGAACGGCGGCTGCAGGATGCCCGCCGGGAACACGATCTCGTTCTTCACCGAGTTGTAGTAGGCGTTGACCGTCTGCGGGGTCATGCCCCACTCGTCCTTGTCGACCGGCTGGCCGAGGCGCGAACGACGGTATTCCCACTCGAAATTGCGCGCACGCATGGCGTTGCCGAACAGGTCGCCCTCTCGGACTTCGAGCGCGCTGTAGTCGCGCCACTTGTCGGGATGGCCGATCTTCAGGCCAAAACCGGCCAGCTTGGCGTGGGCCTCGGCCTTGGTGGCGTCGCTCATCCACTCCAGCGAGTCCAGGCGCGCACCCATCGCCACCTTCACGTTGGCGACCAGCTCGTCCATCTTCGCCTTGGCATCCGGCGGGTAGTACAGCGCCACGTAGTCGCGGCCGATCGCCTCGCCCATCACGCCTTCGACGAAGGACACGCCGCGCTTCCAGCGCTCGCGCGGCTCGGGCTGGCCGGACAGGAACTTCTCGCGGAACTCGTAATGCGCATTGACGAAGGCGCTCGAAAGCAACGGTGCCATGCCGTCGGCGATGTGGAACGCTTCCCATGCCTTCAACGTCGACAGGTCGGTGTCGCCGAAGATCGCGGCCAGCTTCGGGATGGCGCTGTCCTGGCGCACCACGGCGACCGGCGCGTGGTCCAGCCCGGATGCGGCGAAGTACGCCGCCCACGGGAAGCCAGGCGCATCGTCGGCGAAATCGGCCAGCGGCTTGGGGTTGTAGGTCTTGTCGCGGTCGCGGCTCTCGGCGCGGGTCCAGTGCGCGTCGGCGATGCGGGTCTCCAGCGCCATCACCGCCTCGGCGCTGGCGGCCGGGTCTTCCCATCCGGCCAGTTCCAGCATCTGCGCGATGTAGGCGAGGTAACGCTCGCGCTGCGGCGCGAAGTTGTCGCGCAGGTACATCTCGCGATCGCCCAGGCCCAGGCCCGACTGGCTCAGGTACAGCGTGTACTGGTCGGGGTTGCGCTGGTCGTCGGACACGAACAGGCTGAACATGCCGCCGCCGAAGCCGCCGCGCGCGGCGATCAGGCTGGCGAATGCGGCCTTGTCGGCAGCGGACTTCAGTTCGGCCAGGTAAGGCTGCAGCGGCTGCCCGCCCAGCGCCTCGACGGCACCCTCGTCCATGAACCCTTGGTAGAGCGTAGCGATCTTCGCCGCATCGCCCGTGGAAGGGTCGGCCTTGGGATAGCTTTCCACCAGCGCCCGCACGCGCGCTTCCGACAGGTCGCGCAGCACGCGGAAGTTGCCATAGCTCGACTGGTCGGCGGGGATCTGCGTGTTCCGCGCCCAGGTGCCGCTGGCGTAGGCGAAGAAGTCCTCACCGGGACGGACGCTCTTGTCCATGCCCGCGGTATCGATGCCCCAGTTGCCGTAGCGCTGGGCGGCGATGATGCCGTGGCCGCCGCCGGCATCGTCCTGCGCGAACAGCGCCTGCAGGGTGCAGGCGTCGTCGAGGCAGCGGTGGTTGTCGTGCGCAGAGGCCTGCGCGGTGAAGCCAAGGGCCAGTGCAGTGGCCAGGGACAGGGCGGTCTTGTTCAGCTTCAACAGCGTTCTCCGGTTCAAAACGTGGGTGCGTCGCTGCGAGCGGCGCGCACGGGACTCCTCAGGATACCCACCCCGCCCTCGCCGGACCCGTGCCGGAGGTTGGCCTCGCCACATTGCTGCGGCGCAACACGCATGCACTCAGCCGTCGGCAGCCGTCTCCGCTCGACGTGCCGCGATGGTCTCGAGCCTCGCGCGGATCCTGTCCGCGGGCCACCAGCGACCCCGCACCATCACCCCTGCCTGCGCCTTGAAATGGCCGATGTCCTGGCGCGGATCGGCATCCAGCAGCACAAGGTCGGCGCGTGCCCCCGGCGCAACCACGCCGAACTCGCCAGGGGTTTGCATGTAGCGCGCCGGCGCCGTGGTGCCGGTCGCGAGCACTTCGTATGGCGTCATCCCGGCGGCGACCATCATCCGCATCTCGTGGTGGATCGAGAATCCGGGCACGTTGAAGAACTGCGGCGCGTCCGAACCCAGGGCGATCGGGGCGCCGCGATCATGCAGCGCCTTCAGCAACTGCCTGCGCACCTCCACCAGCCGTTGCGCCGCGGCAGGCTGGAAGTCTTCGCGCGCACCGAACTCGCCCTTGGCCCGCACCCAGCCGTCGAGTACGGATTGCGGCATGTAGCGCATCTCCGGCCACGCGATCATGTCCGCCGCCGTTTCGGGCGATGCGAGATGCTCGACCAGGCTCAGCGTCGGCACGTTCCAGGTGCCGGCATCGATCGTGCGCTGCACGGCCTCTGGAATGCGTGCGGCATCCACCGCGTCCACCCAGCCGCTGCCGAAGAACCCCGCGCTGCGACTGCGCGCCGCGGCATCTCCAGGGACCAGGAACTCGACGTAGCGATCGAAGTGGTCGATCGACGCCTGCCGCGCGTCGAGTGCGGTTTCCAGGGCCACGCCCTCGGGGATGTGCCCGGCAAAGGGAATCCCCAGCGCATGTGCCGTGCGCGCCATCCCGGGATACAGGTCCGCCGGCACGCTGCCCAGCTTGGCCAGGTCGTAGCCGGCGGCATGGTGCGCCTGCAGCGTCGCATTGATCTCGGCCTCGTCCCTCGCCCCCAGCCAGGGACTGGCGGCGACCATCGTCGGCCCGTCCAGCTCGCCCTGTGCCAGGCGATCACGCAACGCCAGGTGGCTTTCGTTGCCCGCCATGTTGCGCACGAAGGTCACGCCGTTGGCGATGTACAGGAACAGCACGTCCTCGACGTACTGCGGATCGTCGCCACCGGGCACGTGGCCGTGCATCTCCGCCAGGCCCGGCATCAGCACCTTGCCGCGACCGTCGATCCGCTGCGCACCGGTCGGCACGTCGACGTCGGCCGAAGGGCCCATCGAAACGATGCGGCCATCGCGCACGAGCACCGTCTGGGCGGACAACACCGCATCGCGATCCATCGGCAGTACGTCGACATCGACGAAGGCAATGGTGTCGGCATCGCTTGCCTGCGGCGCCGCCGCATCCTCGTGCCCTGCACATGCCAGCATCGCCATCGCCGTGAACAGCGCCACGCCTGCATGCTTCCAGCGCGCAGCGCGCCAGCCGGGGGTCATCCCATTCATCTTCCCGCTCCCGTTGGGTTCTCCCCGACCCTAAGCGCTGGAGGCACGCGTTGCAAACACGGATACCTCTGGAAACGGCGCGCGAATCCCGATGGCGCTACTCCCATCGACACGCGACGGATCACGATGGAGACGACGCGAATCGGGTCAGCGGACGGCACAGGCGACGGCTACACCACCGCCGTGACCACGATCTCGACCTTCCACTCCGGATTCGCCAGCCGTGCTTCCACCGTCGCACGCGCCGGTGCCTCGCCCGCGGCTACCCAAGCATCCCAGGCGCGGTTCATGCCGTCGAAATCGGCGATGTCCGCGAGGTAGATCTGCGCGCGCAGGATGCGCGTCTTGTCGCTGCCGCACTTCGCGAGCAGTTCGTCGATCTCTTGCAGCACTTCCCGTGTCTGCGTCTCGATGTCCGCACCTGGCGTGATCGGGATCTGTCCGGCGAGGTAGGCGATGCCGCCGTGGATGCAGGCTTCGGACATGCGGTTGCCCGCGTCGATGCGTTCGATCATGGAAAGGTCCTGGGTGGTGGGCCGCCGCGCGGCGTGGCCGACACGATAGCAATGCCGGCGCTCAGCCCGCCATCGCAACCGGCTGCCAGACCAGCACGAACGCGCTGACCAGCAGCACCGCGGCGATGTTCATCCAGAAACCGGCGCGCACCATGTCGTCGATGGTGATGATGTCGGCGCTGAACACCGCGGCATTGGGTGGCGTGGAGATCGGCAGCATGAACGCGCAGCTGGCCGACAGCGCGATCACCGCCATGATGGTGTGCGGATCGGCACCGATACCCAGCGCCAGGCCGATGCCGACCGGGATCAGCATGTTCGACACCGCGGTGTTGGACATGATCTCGGTCATGAACAACACGATCGCCGACAGCGCCACCACGATCAGCACCAGCGGCAGCACCTGCAGGCCGCCGAGCAGCGTACCGAACCACTGCGTCAGGCCGGAGCTCTCGAACGCCGCCGCCAGCGACAGGCCGCCGCCGAACAGCAGCAGCAGGCCCCAGGGCAGCGCCTTCATGTCCGGCCACGCCATCAGCCGCCCCCTGCCCTTGCGCGCGGGCAGCAGGAACAGGCTCACGGCGCCGATCATCGAGATCGACGTATCCGACAGCCGCCACGCTTCCGGCAGGAAACCGCTGCCGATCCACAGCGTGCCGACCACGGCGAAGATCGCCAGCACCGCTTTTTCCTCGAACGCCATCGGCCCGAGGCGGTGCAACTGCTCGCGCGCGAAGTCGCTGCCGATCTCCTGCACCGGCCGCACCCGGAACTTGATCCGCGTCATGTAGACGTACAGCACCGCCAGCAGCAGCGCGGTCAGCGGCGCGGCGAAGAAGAACCACTGCGCGAAACTCACGGGACGGCCCAGCGACTGCGCCGACACCGCGGCGAACACCGCGTTGGGCACCGAACCGATGAGGGTGGCGAGGCCACCGATCGACGCGGCGTAGGCGATCGACAGCAACAGGCCCTTGGCGAAGCGCTTCAGAGACACCTCGTCGTAGATCTGCTTGTCGCGGATTTCCTCGATCAGCGCCAGGCCGATCGGCAGCATCATCAGCGCCGTGGCCGCATTCGAGATCCACATCGACAGGAAGGCCGTGGCCAGGATCACGCCCAGGGTGATCCGCTGCCCCCCGGCACCGACCATCGACAGGATCGCCATGGCGATGCGCTTGTGCAGGTTCCACTTCTGGATCGCCAGGGCGATGGTGAAGCCGCCCATGTACATGAACACGATGGGATTGCCGTAGGCCATCGTCGCGGTGCGCTCGTCGGCACCGCCGGTGATCGGCAGCAGGAAGATCGGCATCAGCGAGGTGGCCGGGATCGGCATCGCCTCGGTGATCCACCAGGTGGCCACCCACAGCGTCACCGCCAGCACCGCGCGTGGCGCATCGTCCAGCCCGGTCAGCGCTGGCAGCCAGTAGACCAGCGCGAACAGCAGCGGCCCCAGCACCAGGCCCACGCGTCGTCGCAGGGCGCCATCGGTGCCCTGCGAATGTTCCGTCCCGGCGCTTGCCTCCACCCGTCCTCCCGTGTGCCGGCGCATTGCGCCCCGGATCGCATCAGCGCTGCATGGTAACCGTCGCCAGCACGACCGGATGCCGCGGCGCACCGGCACCCTTCCACTTTGGTGTGATTCACCCTGCGCCTGCGCGGGCGCACAATCCGGGCATGGACCCCGTGCCCGGACTCGACCTGTCGCTGCCGCCCTTCGACCTGCTGGACGATGCCGGGCGCGAACGGCTGCAGGCCAGCGTCGACATCGCCCTGCACCGCGCTGGCACGACGCTGATCGAAGCCGGCAAGCCCTCGCTGCACGCCCACGTCATCCTCAAGGGCCTGGTGCATGCGACCGTGCGCGACGACAACGGCCGGGAGCAGCGCTTCGCCGACTACGGCCCGGGCGACGTGTTCGGTGCCTGGGCGGTGATGGCCGGGCGCGCGCGCCTGAGCTACCGCGCCGACGGCGATTGCCTGACCTTCCTCATCCCCGCGGAGGTGTTCCGCCAACTGATCGCCGACAACCCGCCCTTCGCGGCGTACTTCAATGAAGGCCTGGCGACCAAGGGCCGACTGTCGATCGGCAATTCCGACCGGCGCGAAGTCGCCGAGCTGATGGTGACCCAGGTGGGCGAGGCACAGCTGGCGCCGGCCGAACGCATCGATGCCACCGCCACCATCGCCGAAGCCAGCGCCCGCCTGCATGCGCGTCGCGTCGATTGCCTGCTGGTGGACGATCCCGCGCACGATGCACCGGGCATCGTCACCCGCACCGACCTGCTGGAAGCGCTGTCACTGGAGCGCCTGCCGCTGGACGCAACGGTCGGCCCGCTCGCCAGCCGCCCGCTGGTGGCGGTCGATACCAGCGCCGTGCTGTTCCAGGCCCTGGTGCAGATGACCGAACGCCACATCGAGCGCGTGGTGGTGACCGATCGGGGCGCGATCGCCGGCACGCTGGGCATGGCCGAAGTGCTGTCGCACTTCGCCAGCCATTCGCACCTGATCAGCCTGCGACTGTCGCGTGCGCGCACGCTGGAGGAGATCGCCGATGCCGCCGGCGCGATGGACCGGTTGGTGCGCAGCCTCAACGCCCACGGGGCGCGCATTCCCTACGTGATGGAACTGGTCAGCGCGCTCAACAGCCGGATCATGGGCCAGCTGTTCGACCTGCTGGTGCCGGAGGCGCATCGCAACGGCATCTGCCTGCTGGTGATGGGCAGCGAGGGCCGACGCGAGCAGGTGCTCAAGACCGACCAGGACAATGCGCTGGTGCTGGCCGACGACCTCGACTGGCCTGGGCTGGACGACGCCATGGGGCGCTTCAGTGCCGCGCTGGACAAGGTGGGCTATCCGCCCTGCCCCGGCAAGGTGATGGTGAACAACCCGCACTGGCGGATGCGCGCATCGGAATGGCACGCACGGATCGACCACTGGCGCCAGTCGTATGGCGGCCAGAACGCACTCGACCTTTCGATCGCGCTGGATGCCCGTCCGATCGCAGGCAAGCTTGCGCTGTTCGCGCCGGTGAAAGCGCGGCTGATGGCACTGGGCGAGGACCACATCCTGCTGCACCACCTTGCCGCGGCCACGCTCGATTTCGACACGCCACTGACCTTCTTCGGCCGGGTGCGCAGCGACGCCGACGGCATCGACATCAAGAAGGGCGGCATCTTCCCGGTCGTGCACGGCTTGCGCTGCCTGGCCCTGCGCCACGGCATCGAGGCGAATGGCAGTGCTGAACGCTGTACTGCGCTGGTCGAACAGGGCCACCTGTCCAGCGACCTCGGCCGCGACCTGCCGCAGGCGCTCAACGTGTTCCAGCGCATGCGCCTGCAGTCGCAACTGGCGGCGCTCGACGAAGGGCGCAAGGCGGGCAACGCGATCGATCCCGCGCGCCTGACCCGGCTGGACCGCGAACTGCTGCGCGATGCCCTGCACGTGGTCAAGGAATTCCGCGGACACATCCGCCACAGCTTCCACCTGCGGGACTGAGCGGTGGGACCGATGCGACGCTGGTGGCTGCGGCGCCGGCATGCGGGTAGCGAGTGGACGGCCCTGCTGCATGCGCCCCCCGCCGGCGAGTGGGTCAGCCTGGACCTCGAAACCACCGGGCTGGATCCGCGGAACGACCACATCCTCACCTTGGCGGCGGTGCCGATCCGCGGCGGCGTGGTGGTGGCATCGGAGCGATTTGAACAACGCATCCGCCCCGACCGCAGCTTCGGCATCGATTCGATCCGCCACCACCACATCACCCCCGACGAGGCGGCGGAGGGCGTGTCGGTGACCGCGGCCATGCGCGCGTTCCTGCCCTGGCTGGGCAGTCGCACCTTGCTGGGCTACCACCTCGCCTTCGACGTGGCGATGCTGGCGCCGCACGCGAAGGCGATCACCGGCTTCGCGCTGCCCAACCCGCGCGTCGATTTGGCGCATGCCTTCGCCGCACGCGCGCGGCGCGCACAGCCTGACGTGCCGCCCAACCTGGACTTCCAGCACATCGCCGACACGCTGGGCGTACCCGTGCTCGGTCGCCACAGTGCACTGGGCGATGCCACGACGGTCGCGCTGTGCTGGATTGCGCTGCAGTCGGCGGGCAACAGCAACTTCGTTGCGACAGGTTGAGAGAGCAACGCCATCGGTGGGGTCATCCAGATCGTCATCCCGCGCAGGCGGGGATCCACGCACCTCGATCGTTCCAGGAGTCTCTCCCGGAAGTGGGTGCTTCTGGTAGTGGGGCGACCGTTCTCACAGCGGCTGGGGATCTCAAAAAGCAGTTCGCGATCCCGTCAGATTGCGCAAGGGACACGTCCATGGGTCCCCGACTGCGCGGCGATGACGGATAAGGGAACTTGAACTTCGCGCGAATCCAGCCGGATGTCCTGGCGTATACACATTGCGGGCAATCGCGGAAGCACGCCGTCCGACCTCTTGCTAGCCGGGACCCGGCTCCGCCATCAGCACGCCGCCACGCCACTCCATCTGCGTCGATTGTGGATCGTTCGACGCCACCCAGCGCAGGATCGAGCGCACCGTCACCACCGGATACTCGCCTGACAGCCGCGTCGATATCCCATGGTCAGTGAAAGCGACATTGCTGCCGAACAGTCCGCCCAACACGCGTTGTGCATACGGAATGCGGATGGTGTCGGGGCGGAACCCGGCCTGCACGGCCAGCGCATGCGCCCGCTGGCGATCGCGCACGGTGCCAGTCGTTGGAAGGGTCGCGGCCAGCGTCTCCAGCACCCATGCCGTCGAATTCTGGTACTCGCGACTGCCCGGGCGTGCGATCAGGTTGTACTTCGGCTGGAACAGCGGATTCGATTCCACCGCCAGCAGGTGCAACGCCAGCCGCTGCGCATGCGCCGGTGCCAACCACGTGATTCGCGCATCCTGGTTGACCAGGTCATCGGAAAAGAAGTTGACCAGCCCCTGCGCATACAGCCCGGCGCGTGCACTGCCGCACTCGTTGAGCAGGTGGACGACGGTCCAGCGCCCGGCGGGATGGTCGCGCACCGCGAAGCCGGCGTGGCTGTAGACCAGGCCGTGCTCCGACAGGTCGCGGCCCACGCGTGCCACCAGCGCAACCGGTGCATTACGTGCGTCGAGCGCGTCGACCGTGCGCAACGCGGTCGATGCCGCGGCCGCCACCTTGTGCGCGGGCACGGCCGTCGCTTCACAGTTGGCGCCAGCAAACGCATGCACCGGCCAC
This sequence comes from Luteimonas aestuarii, assembly GCF_004357985.1. Taxonomy (GTDB): domain Bacteria; phylum Pseudomonadota; class Gammaproteobacteria; order Xanthomonadales; family Xanthomonadaceae; genus Luteimonas; species Luteimonas aestuarii. The sequence continues at coordinate 70,269 of NZ_SMTF01000001.1, forward strand.
AGTAGCAGCACCAGGCACAGGCAAAAGGTCTCGCGGTTCACGGCAATAGGCGTCGCGAATGAAGGTGCGGCCGGGTCAACGCATTCGCGACGTAATAGAGCGACTCGCCGGCCACGCTGAGCACCCAGCCGGTCGAAACCGCGGTCACCACCACCACGGTGCCCACGGCGATCCCCAGCGCACGCGCCATCTCCGCCGAGACCTGCACCAACGCGGAAGCGCCTGCGCCGGCGGCTGAAATCGTCAATGCCACCACGCCACCGCTGGCGTCGACCGCCGTGACCGATAGCGCCGCACCCGCGGACAAGGCCTCCGCCATGGCCACCGGCACTTCCACCGAGGCCATCAGGCTGGCATCAGACTGCCGGCTCAGGGCATCGGACTGCGTCGCCGCGCCTGCGGCACCCATGTACGCCAGCGACATCGCGATCACCATTGCCGCCTTCAGGTCCATCGCCTGCCCTCTGTCCCGTTGCATCACCGTCGGCTCCCATTCCCAAGGACTGCGACGGAGCCTTGCCGCCTTGCGCGACGCAGGCAACCGGGATGTGAAAAGTGCTGGTCCACTCGCCGGGCGGTAGCGTATTTTTAGACCATGGCCCTTTCCATCGACCTCGTGAACGCCCTCAAGCGCGGCCTGCGCGCGCAAGGCATGACCTATCGCGAACTGGCCGCGCGCATCGATCTCAGCGAAGCGGCGGTGAAGCGAATGTTCTCGCGCCGGGCGATGAGCCTGGTGCGGCTGGAGCAGATCTGCGACGTGCTGGGCATGGGGCTTGCCGAACTGGGTGCCGATGCCGGACGCGGCCAGGAACCGATGGCGCGGCTGACCCAAGCGCAGGAGCAGGCATTGGTGGACGACCCTGCCCTGATGCTGGCGATGTTCCTCAGCATCAACCGCTGGCAGCAGCCCGACGTGTCGGCGCACTTCAATTTCAGCGTGCCGCAGTGGACGGCCCTGCTGGCGCGACTGGACCGCATGGGCATCATCGAGCTGCAGGCCGGCAATCGCGTGCGGCCGCTGACGGCGCGCAACTTCCGCTGGTTGACCGACGGGCCGATGGAACGGTACTTCCGCACCGAACTGCTGGGCGACTACTTCGCTGCACCGTTCGACGGCGACCATGACCGCCTGCTGCTGCTCAGCGGCAGCCTGAGCCCGGACGGCGTGCAGCAGATGCGGCAACGACTCGATGAGGTGGCGCGGGAGTTCGACGGCCTGCTGGCGCGCGATGCCGCACTGCCGTCCGAACAACGGGTCGGCGTAAGCCTCGTGCTGGCGCAGAAGCCCTGGCTGCTGCGCTTGTTCGCGCCCTATCGCCGCAACACGGCTTGAGGCCTTCGCAGCGCCTGGCGGCCTCGGCTACGTGACCTTCCTGTAGATCGTCATGCCCAGCACGAACAGCACCACCGCAATGGCGATCGCGATGAAGAACAGCACCTGCGCGATGCCCATGGCGGCACTCGCCACGCCGGAGAAACCCAGAGCACCGGCCACAAGTCCGATGATCGCGAAGATGATGGCCCACTTGACCATGCCTGCTGCTCCCGGTTGACGTGGGGCCATGGTGGCGATGCAGGCGTGCCACGAGTGTGAACGGTCATCGCCCCTTCGCATCATTTCGCACTGCGGCCTGGCGCGGCCAGATGGCGGAGCGCGTGCGTCCACGCCGATCCCGCGCACGCGCGGTAAGATGGCGGCTGCTCCGCCAACTCGCTGGAACCGATTGCCTCCGATGCAGCACCACGCCATCGCCGAGGAACTCCGCGCAAGGGACCTGCAATTCGTGCGCCGCATCCATCGCATGCGTGTGCTGGGCGTATTGTTGTGCATGCTGCCCATCGCCTCGGTGCTTGCCGAACGCGACGCGCCCGGTTTCTGGTGGTTGCTACTGGCGCTCAACGTCATGCTGTGGCCGCCGCTGGCCTACCGCATTTGCCGACGCGCGCGCGACCCGGTCGAGGCGCAATTCCGCTGCCTGATGCTCGACTCGACGTTCGGCGGCGCATGGATCGCGGCGATGGCGCTGAGCGCCGCGCCCACCGCGTTGTTCTTGGCGATGCTGACCGCCGACAAGATCGCCGCAGGTGGATGGTCGCTGGCCATCCGCTGCACGCTGGCCGGGTTGGCCGGCTTCGCTGCCACGTGGATCCTGCTCGGCTTCCCCTACCAGCCCGAGTCCTCGCATCGCACCCTGTTGCTCTCGTTCCCCTTCATGTTCGTGTACGCCATCGTGCTGAGCGTGCTGACGCATCGCCTGATGCGCCGGATCTTCGAGCAGAACCGGGAACTGGCGCGACTCAACCGCACCGACCCTGCGATGCAGTTGCCCAACCGCCCGCATTTCGAAAGCATCGCCTCGCGCGAGCTGGCGCGCTTCCATCGCTACGGCCGCCCCACCTCGATCCTGCTGGTGGACGTGGACCACTTCAAGACCATCAACGACCGTTACGGCCACGGCATGGGCGACGTGGTACTGAAGGGCATCGCGGGCGTGCTGCGCGACAGCGTCCGCGACGTCGACCTGCCCGCCCGCTACGGTGGCGACGAGTTCGCCGTGCTGCTGGTCGACAGCGATACCCCGACCGCCCTCGCCTGCGCCGAGCGCATGCTGCGGCAGGTGCGCGCGCTGGAGTTCGATGCCGAGCCCGGCCTGCGCTGCACGCTGAGCATCGGGGTGGCCGAACTGTCACCGGACTATCCCGCGCTGGAGCACTGGATACGAGCCGCCGATGCGGCGCTGTACCGCGCCAAGGCGGCCGGCCGCGACCGTGTCGCCTCGGCCTGATCCTGCGGGCCGCCCACCCTGCGGACACGCGTTCCCACAGGTTCCCGCGACGCCGGCTTTCCGCCGATAATGACAGTCTGATGACAGCCGGCCCTGCCGGCGCCACCCAGGGGATCCACATGGCCAACAGCTTCGTCGCCAACCTCTTCGGCCGCTCGCCCGTCCGTCCGCTCCAGAAGCACTTCCAGGAGGCCGCCGCCTGCGCACGCGAGCTGACGCCGTTCATGGAGGCCGTGCTGCGCGGCGACTGGGTGGCCGCCGAAGCCTCGCGCGAGCGCATCGTCGCCAAGGAGCAGGCCGCCGACGACATGAAGAAGGACGTGCGCCTCAACCTGCCCGACAACCTGTGGATGCCGGTACCGCGGGCGGACCTGCTGGATCTGCTGATGGTCCAGGACCGCGTGGCCAACACCGCCAAGGACGTCTCCGGCATCGTGATCGGGCGGAAGATGGCCTTCCCCGCCGACGTCGGCGAGGTCTTGATGAAGCTGGTGCGCCGCTGCGTGGACGCCGTGGACCAGGCCGAGCGCAGCGTCAACGAGCTTGGCGAACTGTTCGAGACCGGTTTCCGCGGCGCCGAGGTGGAGCTGGTGAACGAGCTGATCGACCACCTCGATGCGATCGAGGACGACACCGACCAGCTGCAGGCCGAGGTACGCGCCGTGTTGTTCGTGCGCGAAAAGGACCTGCCGCCGGTGGACGTGGTGTTCATGTACCAGGCGATCGAATGGATCGGCGAGGTGGGTGACTACGCGCAGCGCGTGGGCAGCCGCCTGCAGCGGTTGCTGGCACGCTGAGGGCGCCGACATGGAGCAGATGACCCTCTACATCATCCTGGCGGCGGTGTTCGGCCTGTACATGGCCTGGGCGATCGGCGCCAACGACGTGGCCAATGCCATGGCCACCTCCACCGGCGCCAAGGCGATCAGCTTCAAGCAGGCCGTGATCATCGCCGCAGTCTTCGAGTTCGCCGGCGCGGTGCTGGCCGGGGGCAATGTCACCTCGACCATCCGCAATGGCATCGTCGATGCCAGCCTGCTGTCGGATACGCCCGAACTGATGATCTACGGGATGCTGGGATCGCTGCTGGCCGCGGCGGTCTGGCTCAACCTGGCATCGAAGATGGGTTGGCCGGTGTCCACCACGCATTCCATCATCGGTGCGATCGTCGGTTTCGCGGCCGTCGGCATCGGCGTGAACGCGGTGCAGTGGGGCAAGGTGGGACAGATCGCGATGAGCTGGGTGGTCTCGCCGGTGATCGCGGGCACCATCGCCTTCCTGATCTTCCGCACGGTGCAGGTGCTGATCCTCGACCGCAACGACCCGGTCGAGCGCGCACGCAGGTACGTGCCGCTGTACATGCTGGCGGCCGCGTTCATGATCACGATGATGACGCTGATGAAGGGCCTGACCCACGTGGGCCTGGACCTCAGCACCGGACAGAATTTGCTGGTCGCCAGCGTGGTGGCCATCGTGGTGGCGGTGTCGGGCAAGCTGATCATCGACCGCATCCAGGTGGATCCCGCCGCCGATCGCAAGTTCCGCTTCGCCACGGTGGAGCGCATCTTCGGCGTGCTGATGGTCATCACCGCCTGCTCGATGGCGTTCGCGCACGGTTCCAACGACGTCGCCAACGCCATCGGCCCGGTGGCGGCGGTCATCTCGGTCGCCTCGACCGGCGTGGTCGAAGGCCGCTCGGTGGTGTCGCCGTGGTTGCTGCTGCTCGGTGGCGGCGGCATCGTGCTGGGCCTGGCGACTTACGGCAAGCAGGTGATGCGCACGGTGGGCGAGAAGATCACCGCGCTGACGCCCAGCCGCGGTTTCGCCGCGGAGATGTCCGCGGCCTCGACGGTCGTGCTCGCCTCCAGCACCGGCCTTCCGGTATCCACCACGCACACCCTGGTGGGTGCGGTCCTGGGCGTGGGCATGGCGCGCGGCATCTCGGCGCTCAACGTCACCGTGATCCGCAACATCTTCCTGTCCTGGCTGATCACCGTGCCGGCAGGTGCGGTGCTGTCGGTGATCTTCTTCTTCATCCTGCGCGCGGTGCTCTGACCGCGCGCAGCGACAGGCGCTTTGCAGCCAGCTCAGGCGGGCTGCACCCTGCCTTCCTGCCTTTCCTGCTCGGACGCTTCGCGCACGTCGGCCACCTGCACGTCGAAGTGCAACGTCTGGCCGGCCAGCGGATGGTTGCCATCCACCGTCACCCCCGCATCGCCGACGTCGATGACGGTCAGCAACAGCGGACCACCCTCGCCCTGCGCGCGGAACTGCATCCCGGCTTCCACCTTGTCCACGCCTTGGAACGCCTCGCGCGGCAGCACCTTGACCAGTGCATCGTTGCGCACGCCGTAGGCTTCCTCGGGCTTTACCTCGACCTTCAGCGCGTCGCCGGCCTGCTTGCCGTCGAGCGCCTTCTCCAGGCCGGGGATGATGTTGCCGGCGCCATGGAAATAGCGCAGAGGCTGCGATTCCGGGGATTTGTCGAGCACCCTGCCGTCGGCATCGGTGAGGGTGTAATGGATGCTGGCGACACGTGAAGCGGCGATCTGCATGGCGATCTCCTTGGAACGGATGGGAAGGGAGGCGTGACACGGACAGGCACCGGTAGCGTCACGGTGCAGCGAATACGTCACGCCACCACCATAGCGACCCTGACATGGGCATGCAAACCCGCTGCGATGCGTGCTTCAGCCAGCGGGGCTGCGGCCATCGTGTTTACTGCCGCACGACGGCCAGATGATCCGCCGCATTCAGCGGCCGACAGCATTGCTGCAACCCGGCCATGAATGCGCGACGCAAAGCGCACGCTGGCGCCACGTATCGAGACACAGACGGAACGGTCGGCTCAGGAGCCACGATTGGCCTGTACGTCCTCCCCGGGATTTTCCACGCCATGCCCGCGCCGGAACTCGAACACACGTAGCGGGCGGCCATCGTCGAGCCTGAGCTCCATCGCCTCCTGCAGCGCATCCAGCGTCTCCAGGCGCGTGCACAACCCAGTGGCGTGCTGCTCCAGCTGGCCTTCGCGCGCCGAAATCGAGCGTTCGATGTCACCTTCCATCTTCTCCATCCGCCGCTCCATGCGGCCGATGCCGCCGGTCATCACCATCCAGATCGCGCGCCCGGGCGTGAAGCTGGCGGCCATCGATTCCGCGGCCGCCTCGATCTCGGCCTCGAATGCATCGCCGAAGATGTCTGCATTCCAGACGCCCCGGCCCAACGTCTCGTCGATGCGCGCCAGCGAACGTGCGCGCAACCGTTCGAACTGGCGCGCGTTGCGCCTGTTGCCGGCCAACGCCGCGTTGACGCTGCCCAGCGTGTCGAAAGTGATGCCGATCGCCTCGCGGGTGATGCCCGCGATCTCCGGCAGCAACGCGCGTGTCTCCGCTTCCATGCTGCGCAGCCGCCGGGCATCGGCCTGCGAGACATCACGCTCGATGCCATCGATGCGCAGCGCGCCGTCATGGAAGTCGATCCGCTGCGGCGAAGCCTTGCCATCGTTGTCGTGCAATCGGATGCCGTGTTGCCCCACGCGCAGCGTGTATGCACTTTCCACGCTGCAACCGCTGTGTTGGCTGCCGAAGCCATGGCGACCCGCCGCCGACGTGGCAGAAACCGCCAGCAGTGCGATGCCGCAGGCGACGGCGGCGAAGGAAATCGGACGCATGGGAACTCCGGCGGGAGCTGGCTGGCCAGCAGGGTGCGTCCAGTATCCACGTGCGAATGCGGCGCGCCGCGGGCCGGAAGTCATTGCCATGCCGATGGTCATGCACGCCCACGCCTGCTTGACGCCACCCTGCGCATACTTGCGCACGGGCATTTTCCGAGGGAGTACGACCGCGATGGGCATGCTGATCGACGGCAAGTGGGAAAGCGACGACGACAAGCTGGTCGATGACGACGGTCGCCTGCGGCGACCGGATTCCGCGTTCCGGAACTGGATCACCGCCGACGGCAGCGCCGGCCCCACCGGCGAGGCCGGGTTCCGCGCGGAGCCGGGGCGCTACCACCTTTACATCGCGCGCGCGTGCCCGTGGGCGCATCGCACCACGATTTTCCGCGAGCTCAAGGGCCTGCAGGACGCGATCGACCTGTCGGTGACGCACTGGCTGATGGCGGAAGACGGCTGGACCTTCCGGCCGGGCCCGGGCGTCGTGCCCGATCCGCTGCACGGCGCGGACACCGTGTGGCAGCTGTACGTGAAATCGGACCCGCGTTACACCGGTCGCGTGACCGTACCGGTGCTGTGGGACAAGCAGCGCGACTGCATCGTCAGCAACGAATCGGCCGACATCATCCGGATGTTCAACAGCGCCTTCGATGGCGTCGGCGCCGGCGAAGGCGACTATTACCCGATGGAACTGCGCGGCGAGATCGATGCCATCAACGATCGCGTCTACGACGGCCTCAACAACGGTGTCTACAAGGCCGGCTTCGCGAAGAAGCAGTCAGCGTATGACGAGGCGGTCACGGATGTGTTCGAGACGTTGGACTGGCTGGAACAGCGACTGTCGGCGCACGAGTGGCTGTGCGGCGACACGCTGACCGAAGCCGACTGGCGCCTGTTCACCACCTTGCTGCGGTTCGATCCCGTGTACCACGGCCACTTCAAGTGCAACCTGCGGCGACTGGTCGATTACCCCGTGCTCTGGGACTACACGCGGCGACTGTTCGCGCATCCGGCGGTGGCGCCCACGGTCGACATGGACCACATCAAACGCCATTACTACCAGAGCCACCGGCACATCAACCCGACCGGCATCGTGCCGAAAGGCCCCGCGATGTCGTTCGCGCGCGACTAGACCGCCGCCAGGCATCGAACAACGACGCGACCATCATCCCGGATCGGGCGAGGCAGGCGGCACCAGGGTTTCATGCAACATCGGTACCTGCATCAGCGCCGCCGTTCCATACCAGTCGTGGTACTCCGCGACCATTTCGCCTTGCCGCACCACCGGATCGGATTCGGCAAGTGCACGCGCCTCGTCCCGATCCGCCACCGCGAACACGTAAAGCCCGCGCCATCCTTCTGCATCCTGCAGGAACGGCCCGGCCAGCACCAGCTTGCCGGCTGCCGACCACGCCGCCATGTTCGCGAAATGTCCGGCGAACATCGCATCGCGTTCCGGTCCGTCGGGGACCCTTGCGGGTCCCGTCTTCAGGATCACAAGCACATAGCGACGCATGCCGCGCTCGTCCGCACCGAGCTGCCGGGCCAGGGCGGCATCATGGCCCTGCCCCGCATTGGCCACCGCGGTCGGTCCCATTGCCGCGGCATCCACGCCCGGCGGCATGCCGATCGCGAGACACAGGCCAGCCATCAACGGCAGAAAATTCATCGCGATCCCCTCATTCCCGATCGGTCATTCGACCCAACCATCGTGCGCCGACCACGACGCCGCGTCCACTCGGGAGACGTGCGAACCGCTCAGCCATTCCCGCCACGAAGCCGCAGTCGCCACGATGCGAACGCCACGCAGGCCAGCCCGGCGACAGCGCCCGGCCACGCGCCCCAGGCCAATGCCATCGCGAGTCCGGCGTACAGCGCGATGCCTCCCAACGACACGGCCTTCCAGTCCGCCATGGCCGGCACCTCGCGCACGCGCCGCAGCTCGAACGCGACCACGGCTGCGATCACCGGCGCCACCATCAGCATGCACAACACGATCCACGCCAGCCGACCAAGCCAGAACCCGGCCTCGCCGGGAACACCGGCATCGATGGGAAGGCCCAGCTTTTCGCCCAGCCAGGCCGCAGGCAATTCCGCAAGCTTGTGCCACAGGTACAACGGCATGCCCAGCGCACCAAGGATGGCCACCGCGCGGCCCAGCACGCGCCCCGCCAGCAGCGTGCGTGCCAGCGGTTCGAACACCAGCACGGCGCCCGCCTGCAACCACATCACGCCGACCAGCGCCAGCGTCGGCGGCAGCATGTTGTTCCCGGCCAGCGCCACGCCCACCATCGCCACCGGATAGCCGCTGCCCAGAGCCAGCACCAGCCATGCGGCACCCAGCGCCAGCAGCGCCAGACCCGCCTGCACGCCGCGGAAACGTCCCCGCTTCCAGGCGATCCCCAGTTGCTGCGGCACCAGCCACACCACCAGCATGTTGAGCCACGCCATGCCCGGCGACGCGCTTGAGACGCGATCGCCCAGCCAGCGCAAGTCGGCGAACGAAGAGACGCCGCCACGCACCCCATCCAGCGACATCGCCACCAGCACCAGCCCCGCCACCGCGCCCAAACCGAAGCGCCGGTCCATGCGCAGGCACCACGGCAGCATTGCCTGCACCGTCAACAGCATCAGCAGGAACCACAGGTGCACCGTGAGCGACGTGTTGAACAGGCCCAGCAGGCGCGTGCCCATTGCCAGCGACACCAAGGCCAGCAACGTGAGTACCGCGAGGTAGGTCACCGTGGGCCGCGCCATGCCCAGCGCGCGCAATGCCCACCATTGCCGCTGGGCGCCCTCGCGCAGGCGCTTTTCCACGCTGTCGGCACTGACGGCTGCGGACACGAAGACGAACAGCGGCACCACTTGCACCAGCCAGGTTAGGAATCCGGCCGAGCCCCAGACCGCCAGCAGATGGTCGGTCGCCACCAGCTGTCCGTCCTCAAGCCTCGGCAGCGTGGCGATCCAGTGCCCCAGCACCACCACCAGCAGCGCACAGGCGCGCAGCGCGTCGGGGTACGGATCGCGATCCTGGGTGGACGACATGCGGACAGCCACGCTTGCGGGAGTGGCGACATCGTAGCGTGTCGCCAGCCACGTCCGCGCGGAATGCGCTTGCCGCACGATGCGTTCGCAACCGCCGGTGCAGGGAATGACCCTTGATCTCGCAGATGTGCGTGGCAACGTCGGATCCCGCTTTACTCCGCGTTCGCATTGCCGTCACGACGCGCTCATTGCATCGCTGCCAGCATCGTGGCCATGACGAACAGCCCGATCTCCGCCATCGATGCGAAGGCGGAATACTTCCTGACGCGTGGACAAATCGCGCTTGCGCATACCTGCGCGGACTGGGACATCACCCTGGCCGATGGTCCGGTCGTGGCGACCGCGATCCATGACGGCCATGCGATCCGCGATGTGCTGCGACCAATGCTTGCGATCGACGATGCCCAGCGCCTGCGCGAGGAAGACCCGCTCACCGGCGTCCTGACCCGCGTCGGCGACGTACGCGTCCAGGTCCGCACGTCGCGGTTCGAGGTGGACCTCAATCGCCCGCGGGAACGCGCGGTGTATGCGCGCCCGGAGGACGCGTGGGGGCTGCAGGCCTGGCGTGCGCCGCTGCCGCCTCGCGAAGTCGAGCAATCGCGGGCGGCATGGGACCGCTTCTACGCGATGGTGACGGAGCTGCTCGACCGGCTGCTCGCCCGCTGGGACGCAGTGCTGCTGATCGACCTGCATAGCTACAACCACCGCCGCGACGGTCCCGACCAGCCACCCGCCGCACAGGACGGGAATCCCGATATCGAACTGGGCTTCACCACCGCCGACCCGGCGCGCTGGCGCGCAACCTGCGAACGTTTCGCACAGGCACTGCGGCAGACTCCGATCCACGGCGCAACGCCCGACGTACGCGCGAACGTGCGCTTCCCCACCGGTGGCCACTTCCCGGAATGGGTGTATGCGCAATGGGGCGACCGGGTCTGCACCATCTCGCCCGAGTACAAGAAGATCTTCATGGACGAATGGACCGGCCAGGCCGACATCGCCGCACTCGATGCGCTGCAACGCGGCCTGCAACACGCCGTCGACGTGGTGCGACCGGAGTTCCGGAGGCGCCGGTGAACCCGACGATGACTCAGGCACCGCCAGCACGGCTCCAGCCTGTCCCGCCGATCGCCGCAAAGGTGGATACGGCATTGGCGGTCATGGATGCCGAGCTCGACTGGCTGCTGGCGCTCAATCCCCTCGGCACCGACGCGCTGTGGCAGGAATTCGATGCCAGCAGGCGCAGGCACGTATCGCCGCTGCGTTATGCCGACCCGGTGGTCGATCTCACCGCGCTTCGCAGGCGATTGCTGGACCTTCCGGTCGACGAGATCGAATCGCCGCTACTGGCAGGGGTGCTGGCGGAAAAGCAGCGCGAACTGGACAGGACCATCGAACTCGTGCGGCTACGCGGCACGGACGGCTTCATCGGCGCCAGCATCGACCTGTTCGGTGGTGTCGAGGCTGGCTTGCTCGCACTCGCCCGGCAGATCCTCGCGGACGTCGGCAGCGGCGACCCGCTGCCCGCCGACACCGGCGTCGATGCGGTGGTGGCGGCCGTCGAGGAGGAGGTCGACTGGTACCGCACGCAGGCGCCGGACTTCGAGCTTGAGGTCGTGGTCAACGCCGACGTCGGCTCGCTCATGATGGTCTCGCACGGCAAGCTCTACCTCGACCTGCATTTGCGCCTGCCCGACGCGCGCCTGCAGCCGCTGGTGCAGCACGAAGTGGGCACCCACGTGGTCACCTACTACAACGGCAGCCGCCAACCCCTGCGGCAGATGGCGGTGGGGCTGGCGCATTACGATCCGCTGCAGGAAGGACTGGGCGTGCTGGCCGAGTACCTGGCCGGATACCTGCCCGGCGAACGCCTCAGGATCCTCGCCGCGCGCGTGGTGGCCGCGGACATGGCGATCCACCGCAACGGTATCCCGGAGATCTTCGCGTGCCTGCACGATGAACACGGCTTCTCCACCGATGATGCCTTCGACGTCGCGGTACGCGCGCAGCGCGGAGGCGGGCTGACCAAGGATGCGGTGTACCTGCGCGGCCTGCGCGACCTGCTGGACGACCTGCGCAACGGTGGCGACTTCGAGTCGCTGTTCGCGGGCAAGTTCGCGCTGTCGCATCGCGTGGTGATCGAACAATTGCTCGAGGCGGGCTGGGCAACGCCACCGGCCCTGCTGCCACGCTACACCCGCGCGCCCGGATTCCCTGCTGCGCTGGAACGCTGCCGAAGGCTCGGCGTGGCCGGCCTGTACCACGCGCACCCCGAACCGCTTCCCGTCCAGGACTCCGCACCATGAGCGACCGCCCCATCCGCCTCGGCTTCGTCGTCAACGACGTCGGCACCGAACAGGACAACTACACCACCATCCGGCTGGCGCGCACCGCGGCCAACCTTGGCCACGACGTCGCGCTGATCGGCCTGGGCGATTTCATCTACGACGCCACCGACACCGTCCGCGCAAGGGCTTACGTGCCGCGCGCTCGGGACTACGCCGATGATGCCGCGCTGCTGGCCGAACTGCAGGGCGAGGACCCGGGGATCGACCGCATCAACGTCGACCAGCTCGATGTGCTGATGCTGCGCAGCGACCCGGCAGAAGAGCTGGTGGACCGTCCCTGGGCGCCCAACAGCGCGCTGTTGTTCGCACAGCTCGTCCTCCGACGTGGCGTGATCGTGGTCAACGACCCCACCCACCTCACCGATGCCTCCAACAAGACCTACTTCCAGCATTTCCCCGAAGACGTGCGCCCGCTGACCTGCATCAGCCGCGATGCCGACGAGATCAAGTCGTTCATCGCCGGACAGGGCGGCCGCGGGGTGGTCAAGCCGCTGCAGGGATCCGGGGGCCAGGGGGTGTTCGTGGTGAAGGAGAGCGACAACGGCAACCTCAACCAGATGATCGATGCCGTCACCCGCGACGGCTACGCGATCGCGCAGGAGTACCTGCCCGGTGCCGCCGACGGCGACCTGCGCCTGTTGATGCTCAACGGCCAGCCGCTGCAGGTCGATGGACGCCATGCCTGCTTCCGTCGCTACAACGACAGCGGCGATGCCCGCAGCAACATCAGTGCCGGCGGCAAGTTCGAGATCGCGGAGCCCGATGCGGATGCCCTCCGGCTGGCGAAGCTGGTGGCGCCGAAACTGGTGCGCGACGGCATGTATTTCGTCGGCCTGGACATCGTCGGCGACAAGCTGATGGAGGTGAACGTGGATACGCCCGGCGGAATCAACATGGCCGAGGAGCTGACCGGCGTCGATTTCAGCGGACACATCATCGCCGACCTGGTGCGCAAGGTCCGGCTGCGCGACAGCTACCATGGCCAGTTGAGCAACGTGGAACTTTCGATGCTGTGAACGGATGCCGTCGGCGCAGCCACCACGCCCCATCAACATCGGCCGTGAAACACTTCCACGCCAACGACTGGAGCATCGACCATGCATGTGTTGCTGACCGGCGCCACCGGGCTCGTGGGCCAGGGCGTCCTGCACGAATGCCTGCAGGCGCATGACCTGAGGCAGGTCACCGCCCTCGTGCGTCGCCCGACCGGGCGCCAGCATCCCCGGCTGCGCGAGATCGTGCTGGAGGATTTCGCCGACGCGCCAGGGATCGCGCAGCGCCTGGAAGGCATGGACGCCTGCTTCCATTGCGCGGGCGCGCCGCCCATCGGCACGCCGGAGGCCGAGTATCGCCACGTCACCCTCGCGCTCACGCTGGCCGTCGCCAATGCATATGCCACTGCCAATCCGGACGGACGCTTCCTCTATGTTTCAGGCGCGCACGCCGATGCGTCCAGCCGCATCATGCCTCTGCGGATCAAGGGCGAAACCGAAGACGCGCTGCGCATGCTGTCGCTCTCCACCGTGATGCTGCGGCCGGGCGGCATCCAGCCCGTGCACGGTGAGCAGACCAGCCACGCCGTGCTCAAACCGCTGTATGCCGTCGGCGGCCCGTTCATGGGACTGGGGGTCAGGCTGATGCCCGGCCTGATGACCACGACCGCCGCCGTGGGCCGCGCGATGCTCGCGCTTTCGCACATGCCCTCACCGCCGTCGACAGTCGAGAACGCCGAGATCAACCGCCTCGGCGCGCCCGGCTGATGACGGTCAGTCCGCGTCTTCCGCTGCGACTTCGCCAACCTGCGGGGCCTCGCCTTCGCCGCGCGGCACGTTGCGCGCGGCCCACATGTTGTCGACGAGGTTGGGATAGCGACGTCCCGCCGCAGAGGCGCGCTCGCGCGCCGCTTCGATCTGGCACCTGGTCAAGCGCGACGGTTGTCCGGGTGGACGCGCGCGCTTCCAGGGCGGGAGCTTGCCGGGATCGATACGTTTCATGGCAGTGGCGATAGCGCGCGGCGGCGGCGACGGCCGCGCCCCTGGGGCATGGCCGCCGCGCGCGGGATCAGAAGCGGAATTCCAGCCGCATGCTGACCGGGAACGAGGTGCGAGCGCCGGTGTCGTTGATGCTGGCCAGGCCCAGCCCGCCAATGGCGCTGTCGTCGTCCTTCAACTTGCCGTGGTAGCGCACGCCGATTTCCGCGCCTAGTGACGCCGCCTCCGACAACTGCCAGATCACGCCGAAGTCCGCGCCACCGCCGAGAATCCAGCCGCTCTCGTAGAACGGGACGTTGCTGAGGGTGATGTCGGCGGCGGGAATGGTGAACGTCGCATCGATACTGCCCACGCGCGTGGCCCCCAAGCGGCCGGCCAGGTACGGGCGTGCATTGCCGTCACTGAAGTAGTGGCGATAGCCGCCTTCCAGTGCGAGCGCCTCGTAGCGACCGAACCGGCCGAAGACCGGCAGCGTGGCATCGAGGGCCGGCACGAACGCGCCGCCTACCTGGACCTCGCCTTCGCTGCTGCGCGTCGACGCAAGCTGCCCGAAAATCTCGCCGCCCTGGGTCGGCCAGGCCATTTCCACGCCAAAGACGTTCGCCTCGCTGTAGATGTCGTCGTATCCGCGCGACTCGATGCGCAGTTCCGCGGCGACGCCCGCCAGGGCGGGATTGAGCGGACCGAGGTCCGCGATGGGCGCGATGGCGCCCTTGTGCACGTCACCCTTGACGTCGGCTTCGCGTCCCCCGAAAAGGCTGAAGCTGGGCCCGTCCTGTGCCATGGCAGCCGCGGGGCTGAGGCAGGCAACGATCAATGCAGCGCTGAGCAAACGGTTCATCGGTCTCTCCTCCTATGGACCGGCGGCTGCCGGCGACGGTCCATACGATGGGAGATGCGGGTTGGATGCACCGCCGTGCTGCGCCAACGGCCCGGCACGCCAAGGCGACCGTCCGACCCACCACCGGGAGACGCATGGCGCGCCTCCAGGTGTGCTCAGGGAAGATCCCGCTCGCTCACTCCGACCGCAGTGCTGCGTCCAGAGCAGGAAACGCGCCGGGAAGCACCTTCCCGGCAGGCCATCCCAACGCCTGGGCAGCAGCGGGATCGACCTCGACTTCCTCCAGCCCGGCAGGGCGCTGCGCCAGATCGAAGTTGCGCAGATCGACGCTGCGGAACAACTGGCCGCCGTAGCGCGGCAGTTCCACGCTGCCGGCACCCATGCGCGCCCCTGCACGGAACGCGTCCAGCGTTGCGTAGCGCGCGAGGCAACTGCGGCCGGCCACCGGGCTCCAGGTGACCAGCGGTGCGTCGCCCAACCCGGCGTGGATGTAGGCGTTGTGCTCGACGCGCGTCGCCATCGGCTGCCGCAGCGTGCCGCACAGCGCTTCGGCCTGGTCGAAGTGCAACAAGGGCCGGTCGAAGCCCGGCGTCGCCACCAGCAGGTTGCCCACGAACGCATGTCCTTCACGCTCGCCCACGTCCGGCCCTGTCGCCGGGTGCCAGCCGAAATGGTCGCCCTGCGCGCTGCGCTCGTCGCGGTCGAACATCACCGGCGAATCGACAAACGTGTTGTGCAACACCTGCGCATCGGCGCTGTTGAGCACGCGCACGCCCTGCCGGTTGTCGACGAAGACATTGCCCGCGACCACCATGCCACGCGAAATCTCGAAGAAGAACCCGATCTGGGTGCCTTCGACGTGGTTGTTGGCGAACACGCCATCGACGTTGCCCACGTCGTACCAGACGCCGTTCGAATGCGGATGCTCGATCACCAGGTTGTCGCGCACCACCACCCGATACGACTGGTTGAAGATCTTCACCGCCGAGGCGTAGTAGCCGGTGATCCGTTCGATGTTGTTGCGGCGGATGATGTTGCGCTCCAGCAGCACGTCCGACGACCCGATGACGTAGATGCCTTCGGTGCCGGTGTCGCTGACCAGCGAGTTGCGGATCACCAGTCCGTCCCCACGGAAGTAGCCGGCCACGCGCGAGGTGAAGCTGATGGTCACGTTCTCAAGCGTGGTGCCGACGACTTCCTTGCCGTGGGCCGACGGGTCCGACGGGCCGACCGGATCATCGGTGGGCTCGTCATTGGGACCAGTGGACGGCTTCACACCTTCGATATCGATTGCACGAAACGCATAACGGGTGAACGTGATGCCGCGGATCGTCGGACCCTTGCGATCGGATTCCTTGCCGTGCACAGGACGCGAGGGGCGATGCAGCGCGATGTCGTGTGCCGTGATTTCGACCTCCCGGCCTTCGGGGTCGAAGCCGATGTACACATGCCCGGTGTCGTAGTCGATGAAGTACGCGTCCTCGCCCAGCTCGCCCTCCCAGCCGGCCGATTCCAGCAGCCTGCCGTCCACGAACACCATGTCGTTGTTGAAACGGTGCAGTGGCGTATGCATGCCCTCGCGCTCGCGCCGCCACCACGCCAGCGGCTGCGCCGGGAACAGCGTATCCCAACGGGTGCGCCAGACGCCGTCGCGCAGTTCCTCCCAGTCGGTCGCAATGCGTGTTCCGACCAGGACAGGACGCTCGTCCAGGTAGGGCTGGAGGGTGATGCCCTGGTTGAGCTGCAGGCCGCCCGTACGATAGGTGCCGCCGCGCATCACGATGCTGTCGCCGGTGACCACGCGGGAGATCGCGGACTCGATGGTCGTAGGCCGCGCCACCGCGGTGCCTGGCGCGTCGGCACGGCCGTCTGGCGCGACGTAGTAGACCGTGCCCTCGGTCGGCACCGCATACGACTGCGGGATCGGGCCGTACGGGCCTCCGGATGGCTGCGCGGCCAAGGGCAGGCACCAGCCAAGGAGTGCGAGTACGCACAGCGCCTTCCATCCACCTGCCAGGCGACGCGAAACCGGACGACGATAGACTGGATTCGGCATGACGCTCCTCTTGGTCGGGCATGGACGCAGGTACGAAGTGGCGCCAGGAATGTTAGCGCTACCAAAGAGTAGCAGCACTTGCTGCTGCCACCGTTGCGCACTGCGGCATCCCGTCGTACCACCAGTCGGGTAGAGACGCCTCCATGTCCGCCCGGCACACGACGATGCACGACTGGCAAGCGGCTGGGCGAGCACCGACGTACGGAAGCGCTGACCGGCAGTCTCTCATCCCTCCGATGGCGGCCCGGATGCGCGCTTGCGACGATGAGGCGCTGGCGGGAATGCCGCGCGACGCGCATTCGCTTCAACGCGATGGCGACCGGTCAGGGCGCCTCTGGCGAAACGGCATCAGGCAAAGGCGGCGCGGGCGGCATCCTCGGCAACCCCGCCCTCCCTGTGCAAGGGCGGCACCACCAGCGTGGTGTACTCCTGGTACCGCGCCTCCGGAAGATCGCGCAGCGCCACGCGCTCGGCACGGAAAGTCTCGATGGGCAGGCGCGCGGCTTCGTACAGGATCACCTGGTGGTCGGGTGGATAGCAATGCAGCAGCTTGTCCACCAACGACTGCAGGCCTTCGCGTTCGGCATGGAAACGGGTGCAGGCCAGGTCCCCCGACAACGCGACCTGCCAGAGCAGCAACAGCCCGGCAGGATCCGGGCGACGATCATGGACAAGGAACTGCGTCGCCTCCATCGACTGCACCCCCCACCTCCCGGGATCGATGCCCAGGTCCGCATACAGGCACGCTTCCGAAGACACACCGGGCTCCATCCGCGCCGGGATACCCGCCTCGCGCGCCTTGCGCACGACGGCATGCGGCACGTCGGCGAACACGCCGGGGTGTCCGTAGAAGACTGCGCACACCCGATGGCCAGCGTGGAGCGCCTGCATGATGGCCGCATCCATCCCGCGATACGTCTCGCGACGATCCTTGCCGGTCGCGTAGTGCACGCCCAGGTCGATCGCATCCGGATGGATGCCCCGGATCATGGCCAACGCGAACGGGTCGACCAGGCAAAACACCACCTCCGCCTCGCGGATCTCCGACAGGCATCGCTCGCTGGCGTGGCGACCGAAATCGATGCCGCTGCCCACTACGACCAGCGAGGCGCCCCGGCTGGCCGCGCGCGGCTCGCCGCTCGCGTGCACCACGCGATCGCGCCCCTGCTGCTTCGCGCGATACAGGGCCTGGTCGGCTTCGTGGATCAGCTCTTCGAGCGAATCGATATCGCCGTTCGACTGGCAGGTCCCGGCGCTGATGCTGAAATGCACCGTCTGCCCGAACACGGTGATTGGCTCGACGCGGTCGCGCAGGCGCTGCAGCAGTACTTCGGCAGCCGCGGCATCCGCCTCGAGCAGGATGGAGAACTCGTCGCCGCCGCTTCGACCGGCGATGCCGGCGTCGCCCACCACGCCTGTGATCCATCCGCCCAGCGAACGCAGTGCCTCGTCGCCCGCGGCGTGGCCGTGGCGGTCGTTGACGTCCTTGAAGCGGTCGATATCGGCGACGATCGCAGTGAAGGCCGCCGCACGGGTGCGCGCCTGCTGGAATGCCTGCTCACCGAGCTTGCGCAACTGCTGGTAGTTGTACAGGCCCGTCAGGCTGTCGTGCTCCGACTGCCAGCGGTACCGCTTGCGCTCCAGGAAAGATCGCCGCAACAACCCGGTCAGCAGGAGGGCGGTGGCCAGCAGCCCCCCCATGCCGGCGGCGAGCAGCCACTGCCGGCGTCTGGTCGCGCTGGCCTGCAGCGCCGCCACTTCGGCCTCCGCCTCCAGCAAGGCGATCTGCTGTTCCTTCACGCGCGTGTCGAACTCGAGCTGCAGGTAGGCCACGCGGCGTTCGCGCACGTCCCGCTCAGCCGCCGCCTGCGAAGCCATTGCCAGCTGGTAGTAGCGTACCGCCTCGGGCAAGTCGTCCCGCGCTTCGGCAAGCCGCGCCATGTGCTCCTCTGCTTCCGCGATCGCGAAATGGATGCCTTCCTCCCGGTAGTAGTCGAGCGCGCCGGCCAGCAAGTGGCCTGCTTCATCCAGGTCGCCGCCGGACGCGATCAGGCTCTCGGCGACCACCATCCGCGCGCCCCACGTACCGGACAGGTACCCGCTCTTGCCATGCACCTCGAGCGCACGCCGGGTTTGCACCAGCGCCTCCGCATGCCGTCCCTGGCGATTGAGCATCTTGCCCACGCCGTAATGCCCGATGGCGGTGAACACCGGATCGCCGGCCTTGCCGCAGGCGTCGATCTGGCGGCGACGCCATCGCTCCGCTTCGCGATAGTTGCCGGCATGGTCCTCGACCAGTCCCATTTCGGACAGGGCGAGGCAGGTCTCGCGGATGGCGCCCTCCGCCTCCGCCATCGCCAACGCACGCGTGGCATGGAAGCGCGCGATGTTGGATTCGCCCGCAAGCACCAGCAGGTAGCTGGCCACGCCATGGACCCGACTGGCCGCGGGCGCGGACGCTTCTGGCATGCGCTCCAGCGCCTGGCCCAACCAGCGGAATGCCAGCGGCCAGTCCTCCACGTTCGCTGCCACGCTGATCGCCGTGGTGTACGCGCGCACGTGGAGATCGGGTTCGACCGCCTGCTGCAGCAATCGCCCCAGGTCTTCCAGGGCGCCGAGATGGTCTCCTGCAAGGGCGCGGTTGCGCGACGCCACGTAATCGATGCGGTGACGCTGGTGGTCCGACATCGCCCCGCGACGGGGGTGCAAGGCCTCGATCCCGGCATTCGACTCGCGCCAATGTGCCGTCACCGCCAGTCGCTCCACCTCGGCAATGGCCGACTCGAGCGCATCGTCCGCCGATGCCGGCGCGGCGGACAGCGCCATCACCAGCAGCACGATGGAGCGGAAACGATGCATGCGCGCCGCGATGACGGCTACTCGTAGGCTTTGATGCTGTGGTTGGTCGAGAACTGGCCGTCCTCGAGACCGGTCAGGCGCTTGATCGCCTCGTAGTCCTTCTCGAGCATCGCGGTCCGTTCCTCATCCGACAGCCCCATCCGCAGCATCACCCCTTCCGGGTCGTCGGCATACTCCGAAGCGAGCGCGGCATCACTCCCGAGCCTGCGCATCAGGTCAAGCAGTTTGGACATGTCTAGCGATCCCCCGAATCGATCCCCCTGGCATGCCACCTGCCCGACGACTTCCAGGCATCGCGACTGCCCCCGACCGGCACGGCGGCTCCCCGCACGCCTCACCGTAACAGGATTAATACCATATCGCGCTGCCACATCGCAGCGGGCAGGTCAGCCCGGCGCACCCCATGGAGGTGCCTGCACCCGCAACTGCGCATTCATGGATGCGCAAACCGTCACCGTGCTCACGTCCCTGCAACGGATGCAGACAGCTGCGATCAGGACTGGAACACCGGATCCAGCAGGCGGAATGCGCCGGCATCGGCATCCATTTCGACCCGCCCGCCCACCGGCACGATGAATTGCTGGCGGATATGCCCGATCATCGCCCCGTGGTAGGCAGGCACGCCCAGCGGCTTGATGTAGTCGTCGAGGATCTGCTGCAGGTTGAGCGAGCCGAAACCGTTGCCGGGCCGGCAGTCGGTGCATTCCCCGAAGATCACGCCGGCCACCTTGTCCAGCGCGCCCATCAGCTTGAGCGTGCTGAACATGCGGTCGACGCGGTACGGCGCTTCCGAGACGTCCTCGAGGAACAGGATCTTGCCGCTGAAATCCGGCAGGTACGGCGAACCCGCCAGCGCGGTGAGCACGGTCAGGTTGCCGCCCACCAGCTCGCCACTGGCCTTGCCGCCGTTGATGGTGATGGTGCGGTTGCGCCGCTGCACGAGCTCATCGCCGGTTTCGGCGATGTTTTCGTAGTGCATCAGCTCGCGCTGGAAGAACACGCGGCGGAACTGGTCTGCGTTGAACCGGTTCCAGCTGCCGGAGCCGTTGGGCCCGTGGAAGGTCACCAGCCCCGTCTGCGCCTGGATGGCACTGTGCAGCGCCGTGATGTCGGAGTAGCCCAGCAGGACCTTGGGATTGCGACGGATGGATGCGTAGTCGATCAGGGGCAACAACCGCGCCGCGCCCGAACCCCCGCGTGCGCAGACCACGGCCTTGATGTCGTGATCGGCGAAAGCCGCGTTGAGGTCGCCCGCGCGCTCGGCATCGGTGCCCGCGAGGTGTCCACGCCGCCCGGCGTAATGCGCGCCGGTGCGCACCTTGAGCCCCAGCGCCTCCAGCACTTCCTGCGCGAGCTGCAGGTCGAACGGATCTTCCATCGCCGCCGACGGGCTGACCAGGGCCACGGTGTCACCCGGGTTCAGCGGCACCGGCAACAGTCGTGCGCGTGGTGTTGCAGCAAATGCGCCCTGGCCGGTGCCCACCAGTGGCATCAAGGCAGCCAGTGCTGCGCTGCCGAGGAACTGTCGCCTTTGCATGGAAGATCAACCCGCTGCGGTGGAAGCGCAAGAGTAGCAACCCCATCGCGCGCAACAAACCGCCAAGGGCAACGACATGGGGCCGGCTGACATCCACATGCTCCGCCCGGCCGACGGCGGCCGTCCGGTCCATGCCCATGATGACGTGATATCCACAAACGCCCGGGAATGTCCCGGGAAGCCCAGCTTCACCCGCCAGATGGAGAAGCATGATGGTCGATGCCAACACCCGGACCCGACGCCGCGTCCAGGTCCCGCTGCCGGTCGCCATCCTTGTCCCGCTGGTCGCCCTGCTGTCGTTGCTCTGGGCGTTTGCGCTGGCGTTCGACCGCAACCCCCTTCCCTTCCCCGACCGGCACTACCACGTCTTCAGCGCCAGCTCCGGCGGGGCGCTGGTGGCGATGGAGGACATCATGCGCCCGCTGGGCGTGCGCCCGCGCTTCCGGATCGACTCGGGGAGCGTGCAACGCACGCTGTTCTCCAACGGCACCATCGTCAACCGGCCCGATCCGCTCATGTACGAACGGCTGGGCCCGCACGGCGCGGCGCTCGGCTTCGTGGTCGCGGACCCCGATGCCAGCGCGCGCGAGGTCGCCGCACGGCTCCGCGAGCGGGGCTTCGCGGCGGAGTCGGTGCACGACGCCGAGCCGGGCCTGCCGATCGCCTTCGTGCGCACCGATGCACTGGTCGACAGCGTGCTGGTGTTCCGCAAGCACGTGCTGCGCATGGGCGCGCGCCCCGACCCGTGGACCCCACGCAGTGCGACCGGCGACTGACGCATCGGCCGACGACAGCGCGGACCAGCTTTCAGTCTCTGTCACGCACCTGCTCTGCTTCCGCGTCGCGGCGTTCACGCGCCTTGTCCGTCGCGGTCGCAGGCTGCCCCTCCTTGGTCCCGCCGCTCAGGTCATCCGCCGAGACGCCATGCGCGCGCGCCCAGACGCTGACGTCCCGTTCGCGTTCGGGCGGCGTGCGATCCTTGCCCTGCTCGCGATCCAGTGGTTTTTCATCGGCCATCGCCGTTCCTCGGTGTGATGTGGAGTGCATGGCGCGACTGCATATGCGCCAGGGCGATATGTAGCGCGCACCGCGTGCGGGCCGGGTGATCGCGGCATGACAAGACAGTGCAAGGGCCAGCGCGCCGATGTCGATCCACGGCATTCCGGTTCGTCACAGGTGTGCAGACATGGAGCCATGCATGCAGGCCTCGCCTTTCGACAGGGTGGCTCAGCCCACTGATCGCACATCGCCCGCCGTACGCCGCAGCGCACAACGGTCGCGATTGCGCACGGCGCTAGAGTCGGCGTCCCGCCCCCCAAGGAATGCCGCAATGATTGCGACGCGATTCACATGCCCCGCCTTGGCCGCTCCGCTCCGTCGCCGATATCCGTCGCTGCTGGCCACCCTGCTGTTGTTCGCAGGCGTCACGCCCGCCCTTGCACAGCACGATGCGATGGAGCCGATCCCCGTCCCGTCGCAGCCTGAGGCCATCGACCTGCGGACCGGCACCCTGCCCGGTGCGGCCACCGCCGAATCCTGGCATCGCCAGTACGAGCGCGTGTTCGCACGCAACGTCACCGATGCCACCTTGACGCCGTTCCTGCCCGATCCCGCGATGGCGACGGGCACCGCCGTGATCGTGGCCCCCGGCGGGGGTTTCCGCACGCTGTCGATGGAGAACGAAGGCTGGGACGTGGCGCGTGCGCTCGCGGCGCAGGGGGTCGCCGCCTTCGTGCTCAAGTACCGGCTCAACCAGACGCCTGCGGACATGGACGGATTCGCAGCATCGATGCAGGCAATGTTTGCGCAGGGCGCGCCACGCCGGCCAGATCCCGCGGAAACCATCGCCGAACTGGAACCACAACTGGCGGATGCCCGCGCCGCGTTCGCGCTGGTGCGCGCGCGTGCCGAAGAATGGCGCGTCGATCCTGATCGCATCGGCATGCTCGGTTTCTCCGCTGGCGCGATGCTGACGCTCGCCACCACGCTGGCCGGCGAGGACGCCCGCCCGGCCTTCATCGGCAACATCTACGGCCCGCTGTCAGCGGTCGAGGTGCCCGCGGACGCACCGCCGCTGTTCATCGCCATCGCCGCCGATGATGGGCTGTTCGCCGACAGCGGCTTCGGCCTGGTCGAAAGCTGGCGCGCCGCCGGGCGCCCGGTCGAATTCCATTTCTACGAACAAGGTGGCCATGGCTTCGGCATGTACCAGAAGCCGACCACCAGCACCGGCTGGTTCGACGCGTTCAGTCGCTGGATGGCGATGCACGGGCTGATGCAGCGCACTGCCGACGCTGGACCGGTGTCCGTTCGATAGCCACGCCCCGCCGGATCTCCCGCACGCCGGCGCCCCGCCATTTTCCAAGAGCCAAGCCATGATTCCCAACAACACCATCTGCCTCTGGTTCGACCATGACGCACTCGGCGCAGCAAGGTTTTACGCCGAGACCTTCCCCGACAGCGCCGTCGGCGCAGTGCACCGCGCACCGTCGGACTTCCCTTCCGGCAAGGAAGGCGATGTGCTGACCGTGGAGTTCACCGTGCTCGGACTCCCCTGCCTGGGCCTCAACGGCGGCGCCGCGTTCAAACACAGCGAGGCCTTTTCGTTTCAGGTCGCCACCGACGACCAGGCCGAAACCGACAGGCTGTGGAACGCCATCGTCGGCAACGGTGGCGAGGAGAGCGCCTGCGGCTGGTGCCGCGACCGCTGGGGCATCTCCTGGCAGATCACGCCGCGCGTACTGACGGAGGCGGTGACCAGTCCCGACAAGGCCGTGGCGAAGCGCGCATTCGAAGCGATGATGACGATGCGCAAGATCGACATCGCGGCCATCGAAGCCGCGAAACGCGGCTGACTGCGACCCGATCCAACCGGTGTTGCATGTCACCGGCAGGCACTGCGCCGTACGGTCACGCCGCTGCATCACCAGGGCCACCACCCGCGCCCCGTCTGCGCGTAACGGTCCGCGGCCCGCTCGAAGCGGTTGCGGACGCTGATGCCGCCACACAGGAAGTACAGTGGCAGGAACAGCGGGCCGAGTGCCATGTACTGGTAGACATGCGCGCGTTCGTGGTCGCCGAGCTGGATCCCGGCCTCCACGCACAGGCCGGCGCGATGTGCGTACGTGCTGCACGCAACGTCCAGGCTGTCCCCGGTATGCAGGATCACGTTGCCCAGCGTCATTGCGCCACCCGGGCCCCAAGGCCAGCGATGGAAGACGATGGCGCATTCACGCGCGTTCCAGCGTGGGCGTGCGCCGAATGCCATGCCTGCAATGCCTGCCACCAGGCCCAGCACCGTGTTCGGCGACGCCCAGGTCGCACCCAGTGCGAGAAGCAGCGTACGTCGCCATGGCCGCGACGACGGGACCGTGACGCTCAATCGTCGCCTTCGGGCATCAACAGCCAGAGCACGAGGTACACCAGGATGCCGGGGAAGGCCGCCGACAGGATCGACAGCAGGATGTAGCCCACGCGCGTCCACGTGGGATGCCAGCCGAATCGTCGCGCGACGCCGCCGACCACGCCGGCAAGCACGCGGTCGTTGACGGTACGGGTCAGTGCAATACGTGCCATTGGATCTTCCCTCTGTTGCAGCCAGTGCAGCCTGCCTGCGTCAACGGTTGCGCCTGGCCAGCCAGTCGTGGATCGCCGTCGGCACTTCCTTCTGCGCGCGGCTGGACACGTAGATGCCGATGTGGCCGCCGCGGAACGAAAGCTCCGAGTAGTCGGTGCTGCCCACCATGTCCTTGAGCGCGCGCGAGGCATCGGGCGGCACCAGGTGGTCCTGCTCGGCGTAGATGTTCAGCACCGGCATGTCGACGAAGCCCAGGTCGACCTCGCGCTCGCCGATGGTGATGCCGCCATTGATGAAGCCATTCCCCTGGTAGAACTGCTTGATGAACTGGCGGAAGGCCTCGCCGGCCTGGTCGGGCGAATCGAAGATCCACTTCTCCATGCGCAGGAAATCCTCCATCGCCTTGCGGTCGTCGAGGATATCCACCAGGCCCACGTACTTCTGCACGAACAGCCGCCATGGCTTCAGCGTGAGGTAGCACAGGTTCATCATGTCCGCGGGCACGTTGCCCAGCGTGTCGACGAACAGATCCACGTCCATGCCCTGGGTCCAGTTGGACAGCATGTTGTCGGCGGTGTGGAAGTCCACCGGCGTGACCATGGTGATGAGGTTCCGCACCTTGCCGGGGTTCAGCGCGGCATAGCACAGCGAGAACGCGCCGCCTTGGCAGATGCCGAGCAGGTTGACTCCCTCGAGCCCGGACGAACGACGCAGGTGGTCGACCGCGCCGCCGAGGAATCGCTCGATGTAGTCCTCCAGCGTGAGGAAGCGGTCGGAGCGGTCGGGGTAGCCCCAGTCGATGACGTACACGTCCTCGCCGCGTTCCAGCAGGCCCTTGACGATGGAGCGGTCGGCCTGCAGGTCGACCATGTACGGGCGGTTGACCAATGCGTAGCTGATCAGCAGCGGAACTTTCGCAGTGGGCTTGCGTTCGCCGCGAAAGCGGTACAGCACCACCTTGCCGTCGCGCCAGACTTCCTCGCGCTCGGTGGCGCCGAAGTGCACGTCCTCGACCTCCAGCAACGTCTGCAGGCCCGCGCCCAGCTTCTGCTGGAAACGGGCGGCCTCGTCGGCCAGGTCGTCGAGCGTGATGTTCAACGGGCCGTTCATGTCGACTCCTTCGGCAGTGGCACCGGGGCCACCGGGATCGCGGACGAGAACCCATTCGTGGGCGCGCGCGACGCACGCGACGGTGCGCGCGATGCCCGCTTGCGCGCCACCTTCTTCGCCGCAGGCTTGCGGGCGGGCCTGGCCGCAGGCGCCTCAGCACGCGCCTTCGCGGCGGGTTTCGCCTTCCTCTTCGCAGGCCGGGACTTGGCGGCAGGCTTGGGCCGCACATCGCCGGACGCGTGGGCGTTCATTGCTTCGCGCCGCGGCGCGGGCGTGGGCGCGACAGCCGCTGCCGCCGCATCACGCAGCTTGCGCAGCGCGCGCTCGAGCTCGACGATCTTGCGATGCGCGCCGTCCAGCTCGCTGCGCGTGGGCATGCCCAGCGCGGCCGTGGCCTGCTCGACTTCCTTCTGCACGCCGGCGCGCAGCCGCATCTGCGCATTGACGAGGTTGCCGTAGGCCTCGCGGTACTCCTTCGACAGCGCGGTCTCGGCGTAGGCCTCCTCCGCGGCGTCGATCCACAGGTCGAACAGTTTGCGCGGGCTGCTGATCTGCAGGCCGGGCGCTTCGTGCTCGGACAGCTTGCGCTCGAACACGGCGAATGCGGCCTCGGAGGCCTTGAGCATCAGCGTGTTGAACGCGTTGCTGGCTTCCTGGCATTCCAGCTGCGCCGCCGCCAGGGCCTGCGAACGCTCCTGGTGCTCGCGGGCGAAACCGAAAGTGGGCATCTGCAGCCATGCGCCGGCATCGGTTCGCATCGCGTGCAGCATCGGCCCCATCTGCTCCGACCATTGCTCAGCACCTTGCAAGCCACGGCCCGCCATCGACCTGAGCATGTCGGCGAAGATATTGGCGGCACCCTCGCCGCCCAGCGCGTCCTTCCACGCCCGCACCACGTCGGCGGCGGTGTTGTCGGCACCGCCGAAGCGCGCCGCCACCTGCTGCATCTGCGCATACCAGTCGCTGGCCTGGCGGTTGAAACGACCCAGCACGTCCTCGTGCGCCGGGCGCATGCCCGCCTGCCTCGTCCACCAGTCGATCGCATCCTGCCAGGCCTGGGTGCCGGCGCGCACCGGATCGGGTGGCGCCATGCCCGGCATGGCGTTGCGCATGGCATCGCCCCACGCGCCCCAGTACTGCCGCGCGAGCCGTTCGAAATCCGCTGGTCCGTTCGCCATGCCGTCCTCCTGCAGGTGCCCCGATCATAGCAACCCGTGGCGGTCGGTTTGGTGTCGGCGGGGGCCGCGTCAGGGTTTGGGGATACGCAGCGTCTTGCTGATCATCAGCGATCCCGACAGCGCGAACACCAGCACCAGCGGGTGCAACTGCCACGGACCGAGCTGGATCACACCGAACCAGACGGCGTCGCCAATCGCCTCCTGCCACACCGCCACCGCCAGCAGCACCACCAGCAGCAGGCTGGTCGGGATCGGCGTGCCCTCGAAATGCTTCACCGTGTCGCCGCCATCGGCCAGCGTCTCGGCGGTCACGTTGTAGCGCGCCAGCCGGCTGACGCCGCAACCGACGAAGTACGCCAGCACCAGCATGTCCCAGCCACCCTGCAGCCCGCAGGCGTAGGCCAGCGCGGCAGGCGCGACGCCGAACGAGATCACGTCGGCCAGTGAATCGAGCTCGCGCCCCAGCGTGGACGCCACCTTGCGCCAGCGCGCGATGCGGCCGTCCAGCGCGTCGAACACGAAGGCCAGCGGGATCAGCGCCATGCCCAGCATCAGGTCCCGGACGACGCCATCCTGCAGGAAGCGCATGGCCGCGAACACGGCGAACACGCCGCACACCGCGTTGGCCAGCGTGAACCAGTCGGCCAGGTGGAAATCGCGCAACATCGAGAAGTGGCGGGGGCGGGTCATGGGGCACTCCGGTGGCCGAAGACGCCACAGTGCCAAAAAGCGCGTGATGGCGACAGGACCGCCGCGGTGCGTGTCCGGCTCGCACCCGCACCCGCACCGGCAACGCCCGCGGCGGGACGCGTCCGCGGTTATCCGGTCACTGGCCCGGAATCGCCAGGTGCGCTGCTTCCAGTGCGCTGCCTGCCGCACGCGGCGTGGTGGCAATGTCGGCATCGGCCGGCAATGTGCCCTGCCCGTCAAGGTGCGCGGATACGCGATCCAGCGCCGCATACACGTACGGCAGCATCGGCACATAGCGCGTGGCGTAGTCCGGCAACGCCAGGAACCCGTCGAAATGCTGGGCGTTGCGGACCTGCCAGAAACGCACATCGGCACCGGCCTCCTTCGCAGCGGCGACGTACGGCGTGCTGGTGAAGGCCATCGGCACCAGGCCGTCGTCGGCGCCATGGATCACCACCACCGGCAAGCCCTTGCGCGGCATCCCGGCGGTCGTTGCGGCGATGCCCTCGCGCACGCGCCGCGCGGCTGCGCCGTCGTCATCGTTCAGTGCGCGCAGACACTGCAGGCCTTGCAACGTGAAGTCCGGTGGGGCCAGCGTCGAATCGACGATGCCGGCGCCCGGGCCCGGCGGGACGCCACTGGCATCGCTCCACCACGCTGCACGTTCGGCCGCGGTCGCGGCGCGCGCGGAGAAATCCGGATTCTGCGCTGCGAACGTGAAGCCGCAGGGATGTGCATTCACGCTGTAGCGGCCGTAGGCCGATGCATAGGTCACGGCGACGGCGCGGAACAGATCGAAGTCCACCGACAGCGTGGCCGCCCGCATCGCGCCATCGCTCCAGCCCGCGTCGCGCAGGCGCGCATGGGCCGAACGCGCCTGTGCCGCGGTGTCGTCGCCCTCGATCATGCCGGCTGCACGCAGCGATGCGCAGCGCGGCGCACGCATCACCAGCGCGACCGGCGACAGTGGGGATTGCGGCAGGCCGTCGAAGTGGGCCAGCGCACACGGCATCAGCAGCGCCGCTTCGGTGCTGTAGTCGTAAAGCGTGCGTGCGCCGGGGGCATCGATGTACACGTTGGGTTCGGCGGCGACCACCGCGTCCAGCCAGTCGGCAGCGCCTTCGGCAGCGCGCAACACCGCGCCGCCACCGTTGGAAATGCCCACCGCGATGATGCGGGTGTTGTCGAAGGTGAACGGCGCGGCCTGCGGAAGCGCGTCGTTGAGTGTGGCCAGCGCGAATTCCGCCGCCTGCTTCACGTGCCGACCCCAGTCCGCCTCCGGGTTGTCGCCCGAATGCGCATGCTTGAACGCCACGCCCGATGCAGCCTGCGGCAATGCCGGCCGGAACGCGAGGTCGCCCGCATCCAGACGCGCGCGGGTGCCATCGCTGCGTACGCCGGTTCCGGTGTCGAGGTCGACGTAGTCCGTGCCGGCGCCCTTGTCGGTATAGGCCACCGCGCAGCCGTTCGGCAGGCCCCACGCACCGGCGACCGCGATCGCCCCGTAAATGCCGCGCGAGCCGGACGAGGCCGTCACCACCACGCAGCGCTTGCCGGCATCGAAGTCGTCGGGTAGTTGCAGCATGACCCGGTGCGGATGGCGCGCGCCCGGCACGGTGGCATAGGCGTGGAACTCGCGACCCGGCACGGCCGCGGCGCTGCCGTACAGGCTGCCGAAGCCACCGGTGGGGCCCAGGTCGGCGATGCCGCGCCAGTTGCTCCACAGTGCGCGGCGCCGCAGTTCGGCGGCCGTGGGCCGGTCCGGGTTGGCAAAGCTCGGCGGCACCATCTCACGCAGCCCGTCCAGGCCAAGTCCCGCGCTCAGCAGGTCATCGCCGTCACGGTGTTCGGTAGTGCGCTGCATCGTGAACATCGGGGCCTCCTTCGCCAGGGCCATGGCCGACGTGGTCGTCGGGCCGGTCGCGCAGGCGCCCAGGGACACCGCGGCCAGGGCCGCGCACAGCGTTCCGATCATGGATGCGTTCATGGCCGCTACGGTAGCAGCCCCGTGCCGGCGCCCCATCGTACTTTGGTACCACGCCCGCTGGCGCCTATGCTGGTACCGTTTCCCGCCACCAGACAGACCCCACGCCATGAACGACCGCTTCCTCGAAGGCCGCACCGCACTGGTGACCGGCAGCACCTCCGGCATCGGCCTGGCCATCGCCCGCGCCCTCGCGGCGCACGGCGCCCGCGTGGCCGTCAACGGCCTGGGCTCGCCCGAACAGATCGAGGCCGCGGTGCGATCCGTTCGCGAAGCCGGCGCGCCCGACGCACGCCACTTCGGCGCCGATCTGCGCGATGCCGACGCCATCGAGGCGATGATGGCCGACATCGCGGACTGGTCCCCGCTCGACGTGCTGGTCAACAACGCCGGCATCCAGCACGCCGCGCCGATCGCCGACATGCCGGTGGCGAAGTGGAACGACATCCTCGCCATCAACCTCACGTCCGCCTTCCACACCATGCGCCTCGCATTGCCCGGCATGGCCGCGCGCGGTTTCGGCCGCGTGGTCAACATCGCCTCGGTGCACGGGCTGGTGGC
Source organism: Luteimonas aestuarii (assembly GCF_004357985.1). GTDB lineage: Bacteria > Pseudomonadota > Gammaproteobacteria > Xanthomonadales > Xanthomonadaceae > Luteimonas > Luteimonas aestuarii. The sequence continues at coordinate 100,508 of NZ_SMTF01000001.1, forward strand.
CTCGAAGGAGAAGGCGCCCTACGTGGCCAGCAAGTTCGGCATCGTCGGCCTGAGCAAGGTGACCGCGCTGGAATACGCGGCCAGCGGCAGCCGCGACAGCGGTGGCGTGACCGTCAACTGCATCTGTCCCGGCTGGGTGGAGACGCCGCTGATCGAGCCGCAGATCGAGGCCCGGCGCAACGGCGGCAGCCGCGAGGACGGGGTGAAATCGCTGCTGTCGGAAAAGCAGCCCAGCCTGCGCATGTCGCTGCCGGAGGACATCGGCGCGATGGCGGTGTGGCTGTGCCGCCGCGAGGCGCACAACGTCACCGGGACCGCCCTGCCGATCGATGGCGGATGGACGGCCCAGTAGCAGCGGGCCATGCCACGATGCGTTCCCATGGGCCGCATCGAAACCCGAACATCAAGTCGCGGGCATGGCCCGCGCCTACCGGATGAACGTCGCCGCCCCCCCATGCACATCGAACCCGCCAACCTCGACGGCACCGCCTTCGTCGCATTGATGGAAGAACATCGCGACACGATGCGTGCCGCCTCGCCGCTGGAGAGCCAGCATGCGCTGGACCTCGACGGCCTGCGCCAACCCGATGTGCGCGTCTGGGTGCTCCGCGACGGCGACGCGCTCGCCGGCTGCGGCGCGCTGCAGCACATCGATGAGGCGCACGCCGAGATCAAGGCGATGCGCACCGCACTCGGCTACCAGCGGCGCGGCGTGGCCAAGGCGATGCTGGCCTTCCTGGTCGGTGAAGCCAAGCAGCGCGGCTACACCCGGCTCAGCCTGGAGACCGGCGCGACCGACTATTTCATCCCGGCGCGGACACTCTACGCTGCGGCCGGTTTCGAGCCCTGCGGCCCCTTCGCCGATTACGAAGACGACCCCAACAGCGCCTACCTGACCCGCACGCTGGACTGACATGCCCACCCTGCTGATCGCCGACGACCACCCGCTGTTCCGCGCCGCCCTGCGCGGCGCTGCCGCGGAGGCCGCACCCGACGTGGCCACGGTGGAGGCGGAAACGCTGGGCGGCGTGCTGGCGCTGCTGGAATCCCGCGACGACATCGACCTGGTGCTGCTGGACCTGCACATGCCCGGCAACCATGGCCTGGCGGGACTGGCCGCAATCCGCGCCCAGTACCCGGCCGTGGCCGTGGTGCTGGTGTCGGCCAACGAAGACCCGCGCACCGTGCGCCGTGCGCTGGACCACGGCGCTGCCGGCTACATCCCCAAGAGCGCCGGGCTGGACGAACTGCGCGAGGCGATCCGCACGGTACTGGCCTGCGAGCAGTGGCTGCCGCCCGCGCTGCGCGGGGCGGTCACGCGCACGCAGTCGTCGCCGGCCGATGCCGACCTCGCCGCGCGCCTGGCCAGCCTGACCCCGCAGCAGTTCCGGGTGCTGACCCTCGTCGCCGAGGGACTGTTGAACAAGCAGATCGCCGATACCCTCGACATCCAGGAGCGCACGGTCAAGGCGCACCTGTCGGTGATCTTCGAAAAGCTCGGCGCGCGCAACCGCACCCAGGCCAGCGTGATCCTGCGCGAGCTGGAGATCGGTGACCCCAGCCGGATCTCCACACCCTGAGCACGTGCCTGGCGCTCCGCCGCGACGGAGCGTGCCCGGGACGCGTCGAAGCGAGTCCAGCGGAAGCGCGGCGGGAGTAGGATTGCGCCACCTTTACCTGGCCACCCGCGATGTCCCTCGCCCTGCCACGCCCGCTGGAGCTGCATCGGCAAGGCCTGTTCTGGCTGCTCCACCTGGGCGGCTGGGGCGGGTATTTCGCGCTGGGCTATCTGCAGGCGGTGGCCCACGGCAAGCCCGCAGGCTACTGGATGGTGCCGTTCACTGCCGCCGCCACGGGCGCAGTCGCGACCCTGGGCCTGCGGATGCTGCTGCGCCGCTGCTGGGACATGCCGCCGGCACGCCTGCTGGCACTGGTCATGGCTGCAGTCCTCGCGTGTTCGGTCGTCATCGACACCATCACTCGTGGCGTGCTGGTGGGCTTCTGTGAAACCTGCGCGCCCATCAACCACGTTTCGCGACTCGCGTACTCGCTGAACTACATCTACGTCGTGCTTGCATGGGCAGGCCTGTACACCGGCATCAAACTGTACCGGCAACTGCAGGACGAGACCAAGCGGGTGCTGGCAGCGCGCGGCATGGCACACCAGGCGCAACTGAAGATGCTGCGCTACCAGCTCAACCCGCACTTCCTGTTCAACACGCTCAATGCGATCTCCACCCTGGTGCTGGATCGCGACAACGCCACCGCCAACAGGATGGTGCAGGGATTGTCTTCGTTCCTGCGCCACTCGCTCGACAGCGACCCGATGCAGCGCGTAACGCTTCGACAGGAGCTGGATGCGCTGACGCTTTACCTGGACATCGAGAAAGTCCGTTTCGCGGAACGATTGCGCATCGAGACCGAGATCGACGAGAAATGCTGGCGCGCCCTGCTGCCAAGCCTGTTGCTGCAGCCGCTGGTGGAGAACGCGATCAAGTACGCCGTCGCCAAGCGCGTCGAAGGGGGCCTGCTGCGGATCGAAGCATCGCGCAACGGCGCCCAGCTGGTGCTCCGTGTCATCGACGACGGCCCCGGCTGCGAAGCGCTGGGCAACGGCGGCCTGCAGCCGGGCAACGGCGTCGGCCTGCGCAACACGCGGGAGCGCCTGCAGGTGCTGTATGGCGAGCGCGCGAGTGTCGCCGTGCGCAACCGTCGCCCCGGCATCGAAGTCACGCTGCAGCTGCCCCTGGAAACCGCATCGGGCATCTCCGAATGAACACGAACCCACGAGGCTCGGGAAACGAGCGGCTGCGCGTGCTGGTGGTGGACGACGAGCCCCTCGCCCGCCGTGGCCTGGAACTGCGCCTGGCCGCACATGGCGATGTCGACATCGTAGGACAGTACGGCGACGGCCTGTCCGCCATTGCCGGCCTTGGCCAACACCGGCCGGACCTGGTGTTTCTGGACGTGCAGATGCCGGGGATCGACGGCTTCGAAACCCTGCGCCGCGTGCCCGCGAGCGAAATGCCGATGGTGGTGTTCGTCACTGCCTTCGACCACTACGCCATTCGTGCCTTCGAGGCTTCGGCCATCGATTACCTGCTCAAGCCCGTCGACGAGGGGCGCCTGGCGCAGGCACTGTCCAGGGCGCGGCAGGCTCGCAGCGAACAGCAGGCGGGCTCGCACTGCGCCCACCTGCTGGGCCTGCTGGGCGAATTGAGCGGCAAGCCGCCGCTGAAGCTGGACGAAGCGCTGCGACCGGACGCGCTGGAACAGCTGCGTCGCGAGGACCGGTTGGCGGTGCGCGACGGCCAGCGCACGATCCGCGTGGACCTGCGCAGCATCCGCTGGATCGATGCCGCGGGCGACTACATGTGCATCCACGTCGACGGCGACGGCGGGCAGGCACGCACGCTGGTGCTGCGCGCCACGATGCGCAACCTTGAACGCCAGCTCGATCCGCGCCGCTTCCCGCGCATCCACCGCTCCACCATCGTCAACGCCAGCCGCATCATCGAAACCCGGCCGCACACCAACGGCGAATGCTTCCTGCTGCTGGATTGCGGGCAGGAACTGAAACTCTCGCGCAGCTTCCGGGACCGGTTGCCGGCGCTGGGCTAGGACCACTGGCTGCGCATTTCCACCCGGCGGACGACGCACGGTCATCGGGCGAATCACGCTCCATCCTTCTGCGAACGCCGGGATGAGGGCGAGCCACTGGCGCGCGCCCGGGCGAACGCCCGAGCGCGGTGCGCGAGGGCCGGGGTCGAAGACGCAATGCCTTCGCGCTCGAGCTCCAGCCACGAAACCGCTGCAACACCGTGCCGAGCCTTCGACGCGATGCCAGGAACGTGATGGACAGGGCAGCACCAGCCAAAGACGCCGGGTCCCGGCGTTCGCCGGGATGACGTGGATCATGGAGATCGTATCCTTGCAGAAATCCGGTAGTGCTCCGGCGCTGGCCGCAACGTTTCGTCGCACACCGCCGTCGTCCCGGCGCAATGCGGTCCGCGACGTGACTTCCGGGGCATCGCAATGCACGTCCGCGGGCGCATCGTGCGCGCCATCCGCAACGATGCGCGTCCCGCGATGAAGCTCACCGAAGCCTCCCTGCGCAATCCCGCCGCCGTGGCCGTCGCCGTGGTGATGGCCTGTGCCTTCGGACTGCTGGCACTGGCGAAACTGCCGCTGCAGCTGTTTCCCGAGATCGACCGCCCGCAGATGTCGATCCAGACGGCGTGGCGCGCAGCCTCGCCGCAGGAGATGGAATCGGAGATCGTCGAACCGATCGAAACGGTGATGCAGGGCCTGCCCGGGCTGGAGGAGATCGCGTCCAACGTCTCGCCCGGCTTCAGCAACATCAACCTCACCTTCGCCGTCGGCAGCGACACGGAGGCGATGCTGGTCGAGGTGCTGTCACGGATGAACCGCCTGCCGCCACTGCCGCGCGATGCCACGCCGCCGGTGGTCCGCACCGGGGCCGACGTCGCCAACGCGTCGCTGACCTTCCTGTTCGTGCAAAAGCTGCAGGGGACGTCGGGCGACGTACGCGATTTCCGCCAGGTGGTGGAGGACCGCGTGGTCCCGCGGCTGGCCGCCATCGAGGGCGTCGCCGGCGTCGAGATCAATGGCAGCGAACCGGAAGAACTGTCGGTCACCATCGACCTGGCGCGCGCCGCGTCGCTGGGCATCGACATCCCACAGGTGGCCGCCGTCGCCGCGCGCGCCACCGATGTCTCGGGCGGCACCGTGGAAGCCGGCCGCCGCGAGTACGTGCTGCGTTTCGCCGGCCGCTATTCGCCCGATGCCATGGGCGGGATGATCCTGGCCTGGCGCGACGGCATGCCGGTCCGGCTGGCCGACGTGGCCACGGTGGAGGTGAAACGGCCGCAACAGCGCTTCTTCTCCTACCAGAACGGCAACCCGGCGATCGGCCTGCGGGTGCTGCGCAGCAACGGCGCCAACGTGCTGGACACGCTGGCGCAGGTGCGCGACGCCATGGAGGATCTGCGCGAGCAGGAACTGCAACCGCTGGGCCTGGACATCGCGCAAAGCTTCGATGCCTCGGTGTTCATCCACCGTGCGATCGGCCTGCTCTCGGGCAGCCTGTTCGCGGGGATGCTGCTTGCGGTCGGGTGCCTGTGGTGGTTCCTGCGCGATGCCCGCGCAACGGCGCTGATCGCCTGCGCCATTCCCATCTCGCTGCTGGCCACCTTCATCGTGCTGCAGCTCACCGGGCGCAGCCTCAACGTGATCTCGCTGGCCGGGCTGGCGTTCGCGGTGGGCATGGTGATGGACGCGGCGGTGGTGGTGGCGGAGAACATCTTGCGCCTGCGCGAACAGGGCATGCCGGCCGCGCGCGCAGCACTGGAGGGTACGCGCCAGGTCGGTGGCGCGCTGCTGGCCTCCACCCTGACCACGGTCGCGGTGTTCCTGCCGGTGGTGTTCATGCGCGACGTGGAGGGACAGCTGTTCTCCGACCTGGCGTTGACCATTTCCATCGCCGTGGGCGTATCCCTGCTGGTCGCGGTGGTGGTGCTGCCCGCGGCGGCCGGCAACTGGCTGCGCAGCCGTCCGGGCGGCAGCACGCGCCACCGCTTCTGGTCGCAGGCCAGCGCCTGGGCGATGCGCTCCACCGAGGGGCGTCGCCGGCAGTGGGCCTGGGTGGGTACGCTGGTCGCCGCGCCGGTGCTGCTGGCCTGGCTGCTGGTGCCGCAGGTCGACTACCTGCCTCCGGTCAAGCGCGCGGCGGTCGACGCGAACTTCACCTTCCCGCCGGGCATGAGCCCGGAGCGGGTGGACCGCGAGATCGTGCCGGTGCTGCTGGCGCGGATGCAGCCGTACATGGACGGCGAGCGATCGCCGCAACTGAGCAACTGGTACCTGCAACTGTGGCCCGGCGGCGGCACGCTGGGCGCACGCGTGGTGGACGCCTCGCAGATCGGCGAACTGGAACGGATCGTGCGCGACGAGGTGATCGTGGGTTTCCCGGACACCCGCGCCTTCGCGCGCGAGGGCGAGCTGTTCGGCGGGTTCGGCGGTTCGCCGCGCGCGATCGCGATCCACCTGCAACATGCCGATCCCGATGCGCTGACCCGCGCCGCCGACCTCGGCCGGCGTGGACTGGGCGAACGCTTCCCCGGCGCCAACGTGCAGCGCTGGCCGAACGCCGACATCGATACGCCGGAGCTGCGCATCTCGCCCAACGATCGCCGCCTCGCCGAGGCCGGATGGCAACGCGGCGACCTGGGCACCGTGGTGCGCGTGCTCGGCGACGGCCAATGGCTGGGCGAGCAGTTCGACGGCGACCGCCGCCTGCCGATCATCCTGCGCAGCGATCGCGACGATGCGCTGGAACGTTTCGCCGGCGTACCGCTGTCCACGCCGCTGGCGGGGGTGCTGCCCCTGGGTGAGCTGGCGCAGGTGGATGCCGTGCTGGCCGCGACCCAGCTGCGCCGGATCGACCGCCGCCGCACCGTCACCTTGACCATCGATCCGCCCGCCGACATGTCGCTCGAACAGGCGCTGGACATCGTGCAGCGCGAGATGGTGCCGCTGCTGCGCGATGCCCTGCCCGCCGATGCCGCGATCCGCGTCTCCGGCAGCGCCGACCGGCTGGAAGGCGTGGTCGCCAGCATGCGCGACAACTTCCTGCTGGCGCTGCTGGTGCTGTTCCTGCTGATGGCGGCGATGTTCCGCTCGCTGCGCGACAGCGCCTTCGTCATCGCCTCGCTGCCGCTGGCGGTGCTGGGCGGCGTGCTCGGCCTGCGCGCGCTCGGCCTGGTGGCCGGGCAGACGCTGGACCTGCTGTCGATGATCGGCTTCGTGATGCTGATGGGCATGGTGATCAACAACGCCATCCTGCTGGTCGCACAGACGCGCGAGGCCGAATCCGCCGGCGCGTCGCTGGACGAGGCCCTGCGCCAGGCGCTGGAGCAGCGACTGCGGCCGATCCTGATCGCCGCGGCCACCGGCGTGCTCGGCGCGTTGCCGATGGCGGTCAATCCGGGCCCCGGTGCGGCGATCTACCGCGGCATCGCCGCGCTGTCGGTGGGCGGCATCGCGCTGAGCCTGGTGTTCACCGCGGTGCTGGTGCCGGCGCTGTTGCGGCTGGCCCACCGTCCGGCGCACCGCACGGCGACCGCGAACGCGACAGCCGTCCCGTCCCACGCCACCCCCTGATCCAGCGGAGACCGACATGCGAACCCTCCACAAGACCCTGCTCGCCTGTGCACTGGCCGGCGTGGCCGCACTGGCCTTGCTGCGGCGCGACGCCGATGCCAGCGCCGCACCACCCGCTGCGCCGCCTGCCGCCATCGTCGCGGTCGCGCCCGCGGTGGACATCGCGTTCGCGCCGATGCACTGGGCGCCCGGCGGCGTGATCAGCCGCCGCGATGCGCGCGTGGCCGGCGAACAGCCCGGGCGCGTGGCCCGGATCGCGAGCGTCGGGCAGACCGTGGCCGCGGGCGACCCGGTGGCGGTGCTCGACGACACCAGCCTGCGCCTGCGCGAACGCGAGATCGAGGCCGAGTCCGCCCGCATCCGTTCGCAGCTGGAGATGGCCCGGCTGCAGGAAACGCGCTATGCCGCGCTCGCCGGCACGCAAAGCATCGCCCGCGCCCAGTACGACCAGGTCCGCGCGGACCGCGACATGCTGGCGCAGGACCATGCCCGCGCGCAGGCGCAGCTGGCGCAGGTGCGGCACCAGCGCAGCCAGATGGTGGTGCGCGCACCCTTCGACGGCGTGGTGGCCGAGCAGTATGCGCAGGCCGGTGAGTACCTGGTGCCCGGCGGCGCGGTGGTCCGCGTCGTGGACACCGGCGCACGCGAGATCCGCGTGCGCGCACCGGTCGGGTTCGCCGCGCAGTTGCCGCCAGGCACGGCGGTGCAGGTCCGCGATGGCGACCGGATCCACGCGCTGCACGTCTCCGCGCAGGTGCCGGTCGGCGACGAAGCCTCCCGCCAGATGGAACTCCGCATCGACGTGGACGGGCGGACGTGGCCGGTCGGCACGGCGCTGGAGGTCGGCATGCCACGCGCCGCGGCACGGACCGTGGTCGCGGTGCCGCGCGATGCCGTGGTACTGCGCCGCGAGGGCAGTTACGTACTGCGGATCGGCGACAACGGCACGGCCGAACGGCTTGGCGTGGTGACCGGCGAGGAGATCGACGGGCTGGTCGAAGTGGACGGCGCCGTGCGGCCGGGCGACAACGTGGTGGTGCGCGGCGCGGAACGCGTCGCGCCGGGACAGGCCGTCAGCGTGGAACCGCCAGCTCTCTCCCTGGCGGCACGCTGACGGCCCGTCGCCGTTATCCAGCGCCCTCGGACCTCACATGTGCAGCAACGTTCGCCAAGAACACCGGAACCTCGTGCGGTGGGCACCGCTGGGGCGTACTGCCTGGAGGCGAAAAATCGGGAGGAAGCCGGCAACTCGATGCTATCGAAGTGGCAAGACCATGCTCGTGGACAAACACTTCCGAGCGCCTGTCCAGCGCCCCATCGGCCAAGTCGAACCTCCGCACGCGATTGCCGTTCCCCCCCCCCCGCACGAAACCAACGTCGTAGGGTCGAAATTGAACTGGACACTCGCCTCGCGGCACGATGGCACCTCCGAGGGTGTTGCAGGTGTTGATGACGCGCCAGGAGGAAGCGCCATCGATCGGGTAGGCACCATCCGCATCCAGGTCTTCGAGCGTAACCCCGTCCCGCTCCAGACGGCGCATGAAATCCCCGTCCTCACGCAATGTGTTGGAAAAATCCAGCTGGATGCGCGACCTGACCTAATGACGAGGTACCGCGCATGGTCGCGATACCGGTGCAGCGGCGAAGACTCACGTTGCCAAGCCCATTGCCGCAAGTCATCCGGTCATCCTGCCGGAGGGGCCACGATCGTGGCGACGTCGAACATGACGATGCCTGCCGCCATCGAGCGGCCAAAAAATGCTGCAACGCGAACGCGGACAGAAACTCAAGCTTCGCGCAGCGACCGCGACAATCTCACGCCGCACGTCGGAACCCCTCACGCGGACGCGCATCGCGACACTCAGATGCGCGAGACCGTCCACGACAGCATGCGGCCATCGCGATACGGCATGACGCCGTGGAACGCGCGCGGATCGGCATCGAACACCAGCGGCAGGAAATGGCGGTCGCCTTCCCACAGCGGCAAGTCGAGGATGTGGTCCACGTCCACCCACTCCAGCGTGCCTTCGGGGTTCGACGCGAACGGCACGCCGGTGAAGCGGGTGATGACGAACACGAACCCGAACCAGTCCTCGCCCTGCTTGCCGAAACCGGGCCAGCTGATGGTGCCGCGCATTGCCATGTCGTGGCACTCGATGCCCGCTTCCTCGTGGATCTCGCGGCGCATGCCAGCGACGATGTCCTCGTCGGCTTCGAGCTTGCCACCCAGTCCGTTGTACTTGCCCAGGTGCTGGTCTCCGGGTCGCGCGTTGCGATGGACCATCAGCACGCGCCGGCGATCGGGAGACAGCACGTAACCCAGGGTGGCGACGATGGGGGTATACGGCATGGCAATTCGGTGGCGAGGCGGGCGTGCATTGTAGGAAATCGTCGCCGATGCTTCCCGTGGATCGGCTGGTTCCATCTGCCGCGGCCAGCGCATGTCCTGGCACGGACGCATCCGGTCACCGCATCCACGGAAATGACTGCGCAGCCCCGGTGCCGCTGCAACCAAGCGGATGTCGAGCCGTGGTTTGCGGCGGCATCGGGAGTGCGCGTGCGCAAGTTCCAGCCCTGGGATGACATTCCCCCGGAGCGTCGCAGCCTGCTTTCCTCCGTCTGCAGCGAATCCCATGACCCCGTCGTCACGCGGTTGGCGCACCGTTGAAAGCAACGCGCCGAGCCACGACATCCCGCCTGGTCAAGGCATGGACAGCACCTACGCGCGGCTGGCAAGCAATCGATCCAGCACCGACTTCAACGCCAGCGGCCGTACCGGTTTCTGCAGCAGCGACAGGCCTTCGTCCAGCGCTGCGCGACGCACCTCGCCGCTGTCGTCGGCGCTGAGCACCAGCGTTGGCCGAGGGCCGAAGCGTTCGGCCAGTCGGCCGCGCAGCGCAATCCCGGTATCGCCCGCATCCAGGTGGTAATCGAAGAGCCACAGCGCCGCGGCGTGGCGCGTCATGGCACGCAGTGCGGCCTCGCCATCGCCCACGGCGTCGACCATGCAGCCCCAGCCTTGCAACAACGTGTGCATGGCGGCCAGCGCGGCCGGATCGTTATCGACCAGCAGCACGCGAAGCCCCTTCAGGCCGGGCTTCGCGGCGTTTGCCTCTCCCCGGACGGGACCCGCCGCCCGCGGCAGCCGCAACGAGAACACGGTCCCCCGCCCCATCGCGCTGCGCAGCGCCAGCGGTGCCTGCATCAAGCGTGCGATGCGATCGGCGATGGCCAGGCCCAGGCCCAGTCCCTGCCCGGGCACGCCTTCGCCACGACGGAACTCCTCGAAGATCACCGACTGCTGTGAAGCCTCGATGCCCGGGCCGGTGTCGTGCACCTCGATGCGCATCGCGCCGCCCTCCCGGCGCACGCCCAGCAGCACGCCGCCGCTCGATGTGTAGCGTACGGCGTTGGCCAGGAAATTCTGCAATACCCGCCGCAGCAACTGCGGGTCGCCGTGCACCCATGCCTGCGTCGCGACATGGCGGAACGCCAGGCCACGCTCCGCCGCCAACGCACCGAACTCCGACGCCAGCGGCTCCAGCACGTCCGCCAGCGGGAAGTCACGCGGCTGCGGCACCAGCCCGCCGGCCTCCAGCCGCGACATGTCGAACAGCCCCATCAACAGGTCGGTCGTCGAGTCCAGCGCGCCGCGCACCTGCTGCAACGACGCCCGCCGGGGCGCATCGAGCTGCTGCGACAGGCCATCGGTGAACAATTGCGCGGCGTGCAGCGGCTGCAGCAGGTCGTGGCCGACGGCCGCGAGGAACCGGCTCTTGGCATCGTTCGCACGCTCGGCTTCGCGCCGGGCCTGGTCGAGGCTGGCGGTGCGTTCGGCCACGCGTTGCTCCAGCGTCTCGTTGCTGCGCTTGAGCTCGACCTCGGCATCGCGGAACGCGGTGACGTCGGTGAAGGTCGCGACGAAACCGCCGTTCGGCATCGGGTTGCCGCGGATCTCGACCACGGTGCCGTTGGGGAAGCGACGCTCGGCGAGGTAAGGCGTGCCGGCGCGCATGTGGCGCAGGCGCTTCGTGGATTCGTGCTCGATGTCCACGGCGCCGATCAGGCCCTGTCGCAGGTTGCGGCGCACCAGCTGCTCCACCGGCATGCCGACGCGCAGCATGTCCGGCGTGAGGTCGAACAACTGTGCGTAACGCGTGTTCCACGCCACCAGCCGCAACTCGCTGTCCACCACGCTGATGCCCTGGCTCATGTTCTCCAGGGCGGCTTCCAGCAGCCGCTGGTTGAAGCGCAGGTCCTGCGAGGCCTCGCCGACGATGGCGGCCACGGTATCGAGGTCGGGTCCCGCGTCGCGCCGCGCCGCGTCCAGTAGCAGTCGAGCCGATGCGCTGCCCAGGATCGCCGCCAGCTCGCGCTCCAGTTGCGCTTCGATCCGCGCCGGGACCGGCCCGGTTTCCGGCGCGCCCCGCAACACGTCATCGACGCGCGAGGCCGGCAGGAACCGCCGCCCGGCATTGCGGAGGGTCTGCAAATCGGAGCCGCCGCGCGATGGACCGCGCGAGGGCGCGCCGCGCCAGGTCATCGCCAGCGTGACCAGCGTGCCGATGAAGAGACTGACGCCCACCGCCCGCCCCAGCCGGCTCCAGCCGGTGAGGCCGAACAGGGCGTCCGGCGCCAGCCATGCCCAGCCGAAGGGGCCGGCAAGCAGCCAGCTGCGGTCGCCCGCGAGCGTTGGCACCAGCATCACCCATGCCCACGCGACGAAGCCTGCGGCCACGCCGAAAGCGGCCGCCCGCGGTGGCGTCTCCGGCCGCCACACCGCGAACGCCAATGCAGGGGCCAGCGTCGCCAGCGCCGAGAACGACACCGCGCCCACGTCGGCCAGCGCTTCGCTGCCGCTGACCAGCCGGCTGTAGGCCCAGCCCAGCAGCATGATCGCGAGGATGCCGCCCCGGCGCAGCATCAGCAGCGCGCCGCGGTGGTCGTCGCCCTGCCCGCGCGACCAGGCGCCGCGCAGCAGGCCCGGTGCGAACCAGTGGTTGCCGATCATCAGGCTGAGCGCCAGCGTGCTGACGATGACCATGCCGGTTGCCGCACTCAGGCCGCCCAGGAACACCAGCAGCGCCATCGCCTCGTTGCCCTGCGAGAGCGGCAGCGCGAGGGCGTACATGTCCGACGGCACGCGATCGCCCAGCAGCGCGGCGCCCGCCTTCGCCAGCGGCAGCGTTGGCAAGGCGATCAGCAGCAGGTACAGCGGGAACTGCCAGCGCGCGGTGCGCACGTGCGCCTCGTCGCGGCATTCCACCACCGCCACGTGGAACTGATGCGGCAGCAGGAACATCGCCAGCACGCCCAGCAACACCAGCGGAACGAAGCCGGTGGCGGGCGCGGTCGCCGCGACGCGCTGCACCTGTCCGGCATCGGGCAGGTCCAGCGCCAGCCAGACGAACAGTCCGAGCGCCAGCATCGCCACCAGCTTGAACAGCGACTCGAAGGCCATCGCCAGCACCAGCCCGCGATTGTGCTCGGTCGCACTGGCACGCCGGGTGCCGAACAGCATCGCGAATGCGGCCATGGCCAGCGCCACGTACAGCGCGCCGTCGCGCCATACCGCAGGCACGACGTCGCCGGCAGCGCCGGGACGCGACACCACGGTAGCGAAGCTCAGGGTGATCGCCTGGAGTTGCAGCGCGATGTACGGGATCAGGCCGATGGCGACCACGCCGGTGACGATGGCCGCCAGCCACGCGTCCTTGCCCAACCGCGTGGCGATCAGGTCCGCAAGCGACGTGGCATTGCTTTCGCGCGCCAGCCGCACCAGCCGGGTCATGAACCCGAACGCCAGCGCGTAGAACAGGATCGCGCCGATGAAGGTCGGCGGCAGCGGCCAGCCGTAGCGGCCGGCCTGGGTGACGGTGCCGTAGAACGTCCACGAGGTGCAGTGCACCGCCAGCGACAGGGTGTAGACATGCCGCCAGTGCCGCGCGAACGCGCCGGCATGGCGTTCGGCATACACCGCCGTGCCGAACAGCACGGCCAGCCAGGCCAGCGCGGCGGCCGCGACCATGCTGACGCTCAGCATCGGCTACCTGTCCTGGCCATGGTCGTGCGTTCGTCCATCCCACCCGTGCCACCCCGCAGGCGAGCGAGCATAGCGCAGCGGCGGGACCTGCCCGCCGCTGTCGACCGGCGTAGAGCGAAGCCGGTCAGAAGTTGTAGCGCACCGACAGGTACCAGTCGCGCGGACGGCCGTAGTAGGCGGTCTGGATGTTGCCCACGCTGGAGAACTCTTGGCCTTCGATCTTGTAGACCTCGTCGGTCAGGTTGCGCACACCGGTGCGCACTTGCCAGGCGTACTGCGGCGAGTCCCACACCCCGTACAGGCCGAACAGCGTGTACGCGTCCTGCGAGAGGTTCGCGCGGTTGTCGACCGACAGCCAGGTGTCGCCGCGGTACGAGGCATCGCCGCCCACGGTCAGGGTGCCGGCGCCGCCCAGCGTGAACGCGTGCTGCAGGGCGATGCGCGCGGTCCAATCCGGGGTGAACGGCACGTGCTCGTGCAGCGTCGGGTTGTACGCCGGGTTGGTCGGGTCCGTCGTGCGCAGGTCGTCGAAGCGCTTGTAACTGGCGTCGGTCCAACCCAGCTGCGCACTGAGCGTGGTGGCGCTGCCGAGACGCGCGACGCCCTCGAACTCGAAGCCGTTGACCTCCATCTCCGCAGCGTTGAGTACCGGGAACGAGAACGTCGGCGTCGGCGATTCGGGGTTCAGCACTTCCGACACGCGCGCCTGGAAGTCCTTGTAGCGGCTGTGGAAGGCGGCGACGTTCGCCTGCAACCGACCGTCCTGCGAGCGCAGCTTGAAGCCGGCTTCGTAGGTCCACACGAACTCGGGATCGAACGCCGCCGCCGTGGTTTCCAGCGCGCTGTTGGCGCGGCCGTTGAAGCCGCCGGACTTGAAGCCGCGGTTGGCCGACACGTAACCCATCGCGTTGTCGCCGAAGGCCTTCTGCAGGCTGAGCGACGGCGTCACCGCACTCCACTTCTGGCGTGCCTGGAAGGCGACGGTCTCGTTGAGCGCGGCGAACGGCAGGATGCCCAGGAACAACGAAGTCGAATTCCAGAAAGTGCTGGTCGAACGCGCGTAGTCCTTCTCGTCCTCGGTGTAGCGCACGCCAGCGGCCAGCGTCCAGGTGGGCGCGAATTCCCAGTTGAAGTGGGCGAACGCGGCCTTGCTGGTGGTGCTGAGGTCGTCCTCGATGGTGCGCAGGAACTGCACCGGCACGCCGCCGTTGAAGAACAGGTCGTCGGCGTAAGCCTCCTGGTAGGACGGCACGTCTTCCTTCATGTAGTACAGGCCGAAAGTCGCCTGCAGGTTGCTGCCGTTGTCGTACTGCAGCTGCAGTTCCTGGCTCACCTGGTCCTGGTCCAATGCCACCAGCACGTCGCCCAGCTCGAACTCGGACGCATCGATATCGATGTAGGAATTGGTCTGCAGCTCGCGATAGGCAGTGATGCTCTTGAACAGCAGGCGGTCGCTGACATCCCACTCGGCGGTGAGCGACGCGCCGGTGTGGGTCATCTGCTGGCCCTGCCAGGGCGCGAACGAAGTGCGCGCGGTGAAGTCGAACTCGCCGGTCGGCGCCGGCTTCAGCACCACCGGGCCCAGCAGCAGGTCGGTGGCGACCAGCGGTGCGGTCGGGCGGCCGAGGGAGAGATCCGTGTCCTGCCGGGTGCGATCGACCGAGAGCGTGGCACGGAAGCCGTCGACCGGACGAAACGCGGCCTTGGCGCGGAAGGCAAACGTGTCGTCGCCATTGAAGCTGCGCCCGGTAGCCGGGTCGCGGATGAAACCATCGTTGTCGATGCTGGCCACCGCAATGCTGGCCGCCACCGTCTCGCCCAACTGCCCGCCCGCGTAGAAACGGCCCTCGCGGCGACCATCGCGGCCGACGGTCAGCTCGGCCGCGCCGCCCGCATCGGTGAACGGATCCTTGGTGTTGATCTTGATCGCGCCGCCGGTCGAATTCTTGCCGTACAGCGTGCCCTGCGGGCCGCGCAGCACTTCCACCTGCTGAACGTCGAACAGTGAGAACAGCGCGCCATTGATACGCGAGTAGTACACGTCGTCGACGTACATGCCCACGCCTGGGTCGAAGGTCTGCAACGCATCCGGCTGGCCGATGCCACGGATGAACACGTTGACGCTGTTGGCCGAACCACGACCCTGCACGATGTTGAGGTTGGGCACCGCGCCCTGCAGGCCATCGATGTTGCTGGCCTGCAGGTCCTTCAGCTGCTCTTCGCCGAAGGCGCTGACCGCCACCGGCACGTCCTGGATGGACTCGGCGCGGCGGCGTGCGGTCACCTGCACCGTGTCCAGGGTGGCCGCCTCGGACTGCGGCGTGGCCGTGGCGACGTCCTGCGCGACGACGGCCGGCGCGGCGGAGGCCAAGGCGACCGCCAGGCTCAGGGTGCTGTACTTCAGGTGCGTGCGCTTCATCGATGCCCCTCCCAGGGGTATGGCATGGCTTGCGGCCGGATGGCCGCCCACCGGCAACAGTACGGACCGCGGCAGGCGGGCGGCATCGTACCTTCGGACAATGGGCCGACCCTCTGGCGCTGGCGACACTGGCGGCCCATCTGCGGCCCGGCCGCGCCGGAGAGCTGTGCGCATGGAGTTCCTGATCGTCCTGGCGTCGCTGTGCTTCCTGATGTTCGTCGCCTACCGCGGCTACAGCGTGATCCTGTTCGCGCCGATCGCGGCGATGGGCGCGGTGCTGCTGACCGACCCCACCCTGGTGGCGCCGATGTTCACCGGACTGTTCATGGACAGGATGGTGGGCTTCCTGAAGCTGTATTTCCCGGTGTTCCTGCTGGGCGCGGTGTTCGGCAAGCTGATCGAGATCTCGGGGTTCTCGAAGTCGATCGTCGCCGCGACCATCCGCGTGGTCGGTGCGCAGCGGGCCATGCTGGCCATCGTGCTGGTCTGCGCGCTGCTGACCTACGGCGGCGTGTCGCTGTTCGTGGTGGTGTTCGCGGTGTACCCGTTCGCGGCGGAACTGTTCCGACAGGGGGACATCCCCAAGCGCCTGATCCCCGGCACGATCGCGCTCGGCGCGTTCACCTTCACCATGATGGCGCTGCCCGGCACGCCGCAGATCCAGAACATCATCCCCACTGCCTTCTTCGGCACCGATGCCTGGGCCGCGCCTATCCTGGGCACGATCGGTTCGGTGCTGATCTTCGCCGCCGGCATGGCCTACCTGGAGTGGCGCCGCAAGCGCGCGGCATCGGCCGGCGAAGGCTACGGTACCGACCTGCGCAACGAGCCGGAACCGTTCGAAGGCGAGCGCCACGCCCACCCGCTGGTCGCACTGCTGCCGCTGGTACTGGTGGGCGTGTCGAACAAGGTGTTCACGGTGCTCATTCCACGCCTCTACGGCGAGAGCCACGCGTTCTCGCCATCGGCAATGGGCGACGCTACACCCGTGGTGCAGGAGGTCTCGCGCGTCGCCGCGATCTGGGCCGTGCAGGGCGCGCTGCTGGTGGGCATCCTTGCGGTGCTGCTGCTGGCGTGGAAGCCGGTGTCGCGCAAGTTCGCCGAAGGCACCAGGGCCGCGATCGGTGGCGCGCTGCTGGCATCGATGAACACGGCGTCGGAGTACGGCTTCGGTGCGGTCATCGCTGCCCTGCCCGGCTTCCTGCTGGTGGCCAATGCGCTCAACTCGATCCCCGATCCGTTGGTCAATGAAGCGATCACCGTCACTGCGCTCGCAGGCATCACCGGGTCGGCGTCGGGTGGCATGAGCATCGCGCTTGCCGCCATGTCGGAGAGCTTCATCGCCAACGCGCAGGCGGCAGGCATCCCGATGGAGGTGTTGCACAAGGTGGCGGCAATGGCATCGGGTGGCCTGGATACCCTTCCGCACAACGGTGCGGTCATCACCCTGCTCGCGGTGACCGGGCTCAGCCATCGCCAGTCCTACAAGGACATCTTCGCCATCACCCTGATCAGCACGGCTGCGGTGTTCGCGGTCATTGCCATCTACTACCTGACCGGCTGGGTCTGACACCACCGGTGGCAGCGGCAACCCTCCCCAGGCGAAACCGCGACGGGATTGCGCAACCGGTCACATACACGCCTCCGTTGCGCACATACCCTGCCGCGAGGGGATAGACAGGACCGCCTGCCATGACCGACCAGCTCCCGGCCAGCCAGCGCAAGCTGCTGCAAGACGCGCACGCGCGACGCTACCGCCTGAAGGGGGCGCCCCGCTTCCAACCGGCCCCGGCTGCGCCGGCAGCTGCAGCCGGCCCGGTCATGGCGGCCATCAGCCAGCCGCGCCTGCTGACCCTGGCCAAACCGCCTTTCGCCGTGCGCGCACTCAACAACCTCAGCTATGGCGCCACGGCTGCCAGCATCGCGGCGTTCAACGCGCTGGGCGCGAACGACACCGCGCGCATGACCGCCTACGTCGACCAGCAGTTGAATTGGGAGTCGATCGACGACAGCGCGATGGAGGCCCGGCTGTCGGCCGCCGGATACACCACGCTGGGCAAGACACTCGCGCAGCAATGGTCCCAGCACGTGCGCCAGGACGACTACAACACCCGCATGCGCCCCGGATGGGAAGTGCAACGCGCGGCGCTCGCCCGCGCGGTGCATTCGAAACGTCAGTTGTTCGAGATCGTCAACACGTTCTGGCACGACCATTTCAACGTGATGGTCACCGACTACGACTGCTGCCCGGTGTACGTGCACTACGACCGCGACGTGACCCGACAGCACGCGATGGGCAACTTCCGGCAGATGCTGGAAGCCGTGGCCCAGAGCACGGCGATGATGTACTACCTCGACAACCTGTCGAACTCGCGTTCCGGCCCCAACGAGAATTTCGCCCGGGAATTGCTGGAGCTGCACACCTTCGGCGCCGAGAACTACCTCGGCTTCATGGATCCCTTCCAGGTACCACCCTGCCCCGAGGACCCGAGCTATCCGATCGGCTACACCGATATCGACGTCTACGAAACCGCGGCTGCGTTCACCGGCTGGTCGGTGAAGAACGGGCACTGGCAGTACCCGAGCGAGAACGACGGCACCTTCGTCTATCGCGCCGCCTGGCACGACACCGGGCCGAAGTTCGTGCTGGGCCGCTTCATCTATCCCGAGCAGCCAGCACTCAAGGATGGCCGCGACATCCTCGATCGCATCGCCAGCCATCCGCGCGTGGCGAAATTCATCTGCCGCAAGCTGATCCGCCGCTTCTTCAACGACGAGCCCACGCAGGATCTCGTCGACAGCGCCGCGGCGGTGTTCCGCCAGCACTGGCAGGCGCCCGACCAGATCAAGCGCACCCTGCGGCACATCCTGCTGTCCGATGCCGCGTTCCACAACTGGGGCATGAAGCAACGCCGTCCGTTCGAGGCCATCGCCGCCGCGCTGCGCGTACTGGACTGCGACTGGACCTACCGGCTGGACGAAAACCGCAGCAACGACCTCAACTGGCGGATGGGCTTCACTGGCCACCAGCCCTACGACTGGCCGGCGCCCAACGGCTATCCGGACAAAGGACAAGCCTGGGGCGGCGCGAACAGCCACGCGATGACCTGGAAA
This sequence comes from Luteimonas aestuarii, assembly GCF_004357985.1. Classification (GTDB taxonomy): domain Bacteria; phylum Pseudomonadota; class Gammaproteobacteria; order Xanthomonadales; family Xanthomonadaceae; genus Luteimonas; species Luteimonas aestuarii. The sequence goes on from NZ_SMTF01000001.1 coordinate 119,266, forward strand.
ACGCTGAACTGGCTGACCGAGACCAACAACGTCGCCGGCGACGGCAAGCTGTTGCCGATCCTGGAGACCACGCGCACCGGCGTTCCGGTTGCCCAGTGGACGGCGCGAAGGCTGGTGGACTTCTGGTGCACGCGCATCCTCGGCTACCGGCCGGAAGCCTCGCGCTACAACACGCTGCTGGCGTTCATGGCGCAGAACGGCGACATCGACGGTTACGTCATCACCGATACCGACGCGTGGGCGCAGGGCGACCTCAAGCGCCACTACAACCACCAGCGCCTGCGCAGCATGGTGTCGCTGGTGCTGATGACCCCTGAATTCCTGAGCCGGTGAGGATGACGCCATGAGTATCGAACTCGACCGCCGCGAATTCCTCAAGGGCTGCTGCGCCACCGCCGCCATCGGCGCCGTCGGCCCATCCCTGCTGTTCGGCAGCCCGGCCCACGCGGCGGTGAACAACCACGACACCATCGTGCACATCTTCCTGCGCGGCGGCATCGATGGCCTGAACCTCGTGGTACCGGTGTCCGGCAACGACCGCACGCATTACGAACAGGCGCGCCCCAACCTGTCGATCGCCGCCAGCGGCGCCTACGGCGCGCTGCCGCTGACGCTGTCCAACGGATCGGCGACCGGCTTCGGCCTGCACCCCTCCGCGACCGGGCTCAACGACATCTGGGCCGACGGCAGGCTGGCCATCGTGCACTGCTGTGGCATGCAGACCACGGTCACGCGCAGCCACTTCGACGCGCAGCTCTATCTCGACCTCGGCACGCCCGGCAGCCAGGGCAACGGCACCGGCTGGATCACGCGCGCGTGGAACACGCAGCCCGATGCATCGTCGCAAGTCGTGATGCCGGCGGTGGCGGTGAACAGCCGCACGCCGGCCAACCTGCTCGGCGCCACCGACGCGCTGACCATGGGCAGCCCGACCGATTTCGCGCTCAACGCCGGTGCGTGGCAGTGGCAGATGCGACGCGACGACGGCTATCCCGCAGGCTTCAAGGGGGTCAATGAAACCCTGGCAAGCCTGTGGAACGGACAGACACGAGTGGAGCGCAGCGGACGCGCCGCCGATGCGGCGTTGCGCGTGGTCGCCCAGCAACCGTACACGGCGACCCTGCCTGCGTCGTGGCCCACCTCCAACTTCGCCCGGCAGCTCTGGACCGTGGCGCAATCGATCCGCTTCAACCTGGGCCTGCGTTACGCCACCGTGGACCTCGGCGGCTGGGACACCCACGATGGACAGGGCACTGCCGGCAGCGGCTACCACTACTACCAGAACAAGATCGCAGAACTCTCGCAGGCGTTGACCGCGCTGTACGGGGAGTTGAAGAACAGCGGCGAAATGGCACGCGTCACCGTGGTGGTGCAGTCCGAGTTCGGCCGTCGCGTGCGCCAGAACGGCAGCGGCGGCACCGACCACGGCTATGGCAACCCGCTGCTGGTGTTCGGCGGTCCGGTCAACGGGCGCCGCTTCTACGGCACATGGGCTGGCCTGGATCCGGAGATCCTCTCGCCACACTTCGGCGACGTGCCTGTCACCACCGATTTCCGGCACGTGTTTTCCGAGTTGTTGGCCAAGCGCATGGGCCATACCCGCATCGGCGAGGTGTTCCCCGGCTACGGGATACCCTCAGCCCTTGGCATCGTCGGTACCGGCGTCGCCGCCATGGCCGCGCAGGCGGCCCAGCCCGCCGTCGCCAACATCACCACGCATCCGCAGCCGGCCGTGGGTTCCTCCCTGCCCACCGCCGGCGAAGCAAGGACCACGACGTCGCGAAGCATCGCGTTCTTGCCGCGCAGCGTCTCGCAGCCGCTGTTGCGGTGGCGACTCAAGCTGTACCGGTTGATGCTGCAACATCGCCTGTAGTTGGGCGGCACGATTCGGGCGATTGCTCCACGACGGCAGCCGCGGCGAACGTCCATGTCTCCGCGCCATCGCGCGGATGCCGGCAGGTAGCGAACGGAGGCGCTCCTCGCGAACGCGGCCAATCCATCCGCTCGTCGCATCCCGCCGCCGCATCCACGGATGTAACAGCGCCGCCCCGATGCCGTCGCAACCAAGCGGATATCGGGCCGCGACTTGCGGCGGCACCGGGGAGGCGCACGCGGATGCGGCTTTCGCATCGCCTGCAGGCCCGACGCCATCGACAAACGAAAAGAGCGGGCTTCCGCCCGCTCTTTCCTGATACGCGTAGAAGGTGCGTGGCGGCGGCTTACGCGGCCGGCACGCCCTCGCCTTCCTCGATCGCCTTCATCGACAGGCGGATGCGGCCCTGCTTGTCGACCTCGAGAACCTTGACCTTGACCACGTCGCCTTCCTTGAGCACGTCGCCGACCTTCTCGACGCGCTCGTTGGAAATCTGCGAGACGTGCACCAGCCCGTCCTTGCCGGGGGAGATGGTGACGAACGCACCGAAGTCCATGATCTTGGCAACCTTGCCCTCGTAGATGCGACCCGGCTCGACGTCGGAGGTGATCTGCTCGATGCGGTCCTTCGCGGCCTGGCCTGCAACGGCATTGACCGAGGCAATGGTGATCGTACCGTCGTCCTGGATGTCGATCTGGGTGCCGGTTTCCTTGGTGATGGCCTGGATCACCGAACCGCCCTTGCCGATCACTTCGCGGATCTTGTCGGGATGGATCTTGATGGTGATCAGGCGCGGCGCGAACTCGCTGAGCTCGGGACGGGCTTCGGTCAGCGCGTTGGCCATCTCGCCCAGAATGTGGAGGCGGCCCTGCTTGGCCTGCGCCAGCGCGACCCTCATGATCTCCTCGGTGATGCCCTGGATCTTGATGTCCATCTGCAGCGCCGAGATGCCATTGGTGGTACCGGCCACCTTGAAGTCCATGTCACCCAGGTGATCTTCGTCGCCCAGGATGTCCGACAGCACGACGAAGTCGTCGCCTTCCTTCACCAGGCCCATCGCGATGCCCGCGACCGGCGCCTTGATCGGCACGCCGGCGTCCATCAGCGCCAGCGAGGAACCGCAGACCGACGCCATCGACGAGGAGCCATTCGACTCGGTGATTTCCGAGACGACTCGGATGGTGTACGGGAACTCTTCCATCGTCGGCATCACGGCGAGCACGCCGCGCTTGGCGAGGCGGCCGTGGCCGATCTCGCGACGCTTCGGGCCCATCATGCGGCCGGCTTCACCCACCGAGTACGGAGGGAAGTTGTAGTGGAACAGGAAGTGTTCCTTGTACTCGCCGGCGACGGCATCGATGATCTGGCCATCGCGTGCGGTGCCGAGGGTCACCGCCACGATCGCCTGCGTCTCGCCGCGAGTGAACAGCGAGGAGCCGTGCACGCGTGGCAGGATGCCGACCTTCGACGCGATCGGGCGGACGGTGTCGGGCGCGCGGCCGTCGATACGCACCTTGGTCTTGAGGACCGAGTTGCGCATGGTCTGGTATTCCTGCTCACCGAATTCCTTCGACAGCTCGCCGGACGACCAGGCATTTGCCTCGGCCTGCGGCGCGAGCGCCTCGAGGATCGCCTTCTTCACGGTGGAAATGGCGTCCTTGCGCTCGAGCTTGTCGCGCACCTGGAACGCGCTGGCGAGCTGCTCGCCCACCGCATTGCGGATGGCGGACACCAGGCCTTCGTTGGCGGCCGGGGCCGACCATTCCCACTTCGGCTTGCCCGCTTCGGCGACCAGTTCGTTGACCGCGGCGATCGCGACCTGCATCTGCTGGTGGCCGAACATCACGGCGCCCAGCATCACGTCTTCCGACAGTTCCTTCGCTTCGGATTCGACCATCAGGACCGCGGGCGCGGTACCGGCGACCACCAGTTCCAGGTCCGAATCCTTCAGCTCGCTGACGGTCGGGTTGAGCAGGTACTGGCCGTCCTTGTAGCCGACCTTGGCGGCGCCGATGGGCCCGTCGAACGGCGCGCCCGACAGCGACAGCGCGGCGGACGCGCCGATCAGGGCGAGGATGTCGCCGTCGACTTCCGGGTTCATCGACATCACGGTGGCGATGATCTGCACTTCATTGCGGAAGCCATCGGGGAACAGTGGACGGATCGGGCGATCGATCAGGCGCGAGATCAGCGTCTCCTTCTCGGTCGCGCGGCCTTCGCGCTTGAAGAAGCCGCCGGGGATGCGGCCACCGGCATAGAACTTTTCCTGGTAATCCACGGTCAGCGGGAAGAAGTCCTGGCCTTCGCGTGCGGTCTTGTTGGCCACGGCGCTGACCAGCAGCACGGTGCCTTCGCACGACACCATCACGGCGCCGCCGGCCTGGCGGGCGATCTCGCCGGTCTCGAGGGTCACGGCCTGGTTGCCGTACTGGAAGGTCTTGGTCACTTTTGCCACGTTGGATGTCCTTGGGTCTTGATCGTTGGACCACCCGGGACCCATGCCCCGGACGGGTGGCCGCGTGCACGCGACCGGAATTGCTGGCGATGGGTGTGGGCGTCCTGCCCCGTACAACAGGACAACCGCATCGGCTGCCCCAAAAACAACGCCGCGGCGCATTTCTGCGCCGCGGCGGTGGTCCGGCTTACCGGCGCAGGCCCAGCTTCTGGATCAGGGCCTTGTAGCGCTCGGCATCCTTGCGATGCAGGTAATCGAGCAGGCTGCGGCGACGGTTGACCATCATCAGCAGGCCGCGCCTGCCATGGTGGTCCTTCTTGTGGGTCTTGAAGTGCTCGGTCAGGTGCGCGATGCGCGCCGACAGCAGGGCGACCTGGACTTCCGGGCTACCGGTGTCGTTGTCGCCGCGCTTGTGTTCTTCGATGATCTTGCTGTTGTCGATGGACATGCTGTTGCCTCTTGACGCGTGGCAGGCAGAGAGCGCCGTGTCGTCGACACGCACGGCCTACCGCCTTGGCCCGCCTTGGATGGATGGAACCGGCAGGATGCCGGAAGTGCTTGAAAAAGCCGCGGAATTGTAACGGCTCAGCCGTCCGTGGACAAGGCGCTCACGCGGACGCGCCCGGCCCCTGCGCCGCAGCCCAGGCAAACAGCCGTGTCGGCCGCAGGCAGCCGTCGGACAGCTCGCCCAATCCAAGGGCACGACCGTCGGGGCCAAAAATGGCGACCTGGCCGTCTCCACGGAACCCGCCCTGCACGGCCTGTCCATGCGCCAGGCGCCGGGCCTGCGTGGCGTCCACGTCCGCAGGCGCCCAAGCGGACATGCCCCGCTCGACCGGCAGCAGGCAGGCCTCCAGGCTGCGTTCGCCCCGCCCGGCCAGCGCCTGCAGTTCCTCGAGGCTCCACATCTTCGGTTCCCTGAACGGGTCGACCCAGAGCCGACGCAACTCGGCCACGTGTGCCCCGCAGCCGAGCGCCTCACCCAGGTCGCGGACGAGGCTACGCACGTAGGTGCCCGAGCCGCACTCCACGTGCAGGCGCAACTGCGGCGGTACGCCTTGCAGGTCGTCCAACAGGTCGCCGGCGGACTGCAATGCGAATGCGTGCACGTCCACCTCGCGTGCCTCCACCTCCACCTGCTCGCCGCGGCGCGCCTTGGCATACAGCGGCTCGCCGCCGCGCTTGAGTGCGGAATAGATCGGCGGCCGCTGCCGGATGCGCCCGGTCAGGGCACGCAATGCCTCATCGATCTGCGGGATGCGCAGGTCGGGCACCGCGCGCGCGCGCAGCGGCTGGCCATCGGCATCATCGGTATCGGTCACCACGCCCAGGCGCGCAACGGTGTCGTAGGCCTTGCGCGCACCCAGCAGGCCGCCAGCGATCTTGGTGGCTTCGCCGAAGCAGATCGGCAGCAGGCCGGTCGCGAGCGGATCGAGGCTGCCGGTATGGCCACCCTTTTCGGCGCGGAACAGGTGGCGTACGCGCTGCAGCGCCTGGTTGGAACTGATGCCACGCGGCTTGTCGAGCAGCAGGATGCCGTCGAGCTTCCTGAACCTGGTGCGTGGGCGGGCGGTCATCATCGCGATTGTAGGGCGGGTCTCGACCCGCCGCGCCTGCGGCAGTCCGGACGCGTCGTTCAAGGCGGGTCGAGACCCGCCCTACGGCGCAGGCTCGTCATCCACGAGATCCGGCAGGTCGCGCAGCAGGTTGTCGATGCGTTCGCCGCGATCGACCGAATCGTCGTAATGGAAGTGCAGCTCGGGCACGTGCCGCAGCTTCACCGCCCGCGCCAGGCGAAAGCGGATCTCATGCGCCACCGCCTTCAGGCCCTTCATCGCCTCGGCGGCGCGTTCGGGCTGCAGGGCGGTCACGAACACCTTGGCATGCGCCATGTCGCGCGTGACTTCCACATCGGACACGCTGAGCGAAGGCAGGCCGTGCTCCTGCACGGCCTCGCGCACCAGCGTGCCCAGCTCGCGGCGGAGCTGGGCGGACACGCGGTCGGTACGATGGAAGGACTTCTGCGCCATGCGGTCGATGCGCACGCCTTACAGCGTGCGCTGCACCTCGATGCGCTCGAAGCATTCGATCTGGTCGCCCGGCTGCACGTCGTTGTACGCCTTCACGCCGATGCCGCATTCGGTGCCGCTGCGGACTTCGTCGACGTTGTCCTTGAAGCGACGCAGCGATTCCAGCTCGCCCTCGAACACCACGGTGTTGTCGCGCAGCACGCGGATCGGCTTGGAACGCTTGACCACGCCCTCCGTGACCATGCAGCCCGCCACCGCGCCGAACTTGGAGCTGCGGAACACGTCGCGGACCTCGGCGATGCCGATGATCTCCTCGCGGATCTCCACGCCCAGCAGGCCGGACGCCACCTGCTTCACCTGGTCGATCACGTCGTAGATGATGGAGAAGTAGCGCAGGTCGAGGTTGCCGTTCTCGATGATCTTGCGCGCGGACGCGTCGGCACGGACGTTGAAGCCGATGATCGTCGCCTTGGCGGTCGCCGCGGCGTTGGCATCGGACTCGGTGATGCCGCCGACGCCCGAGACGATCACGTTGATCCGGATCTGCTCGTTCGACAGGCCTGTCAGCGCCTGGCGCAGCGCTTCCACCGAGCCCTGCACGTCGGCCTTGACCACGAGGTTGAGCTGCTGCTGCGCCTCGCTCTGGCCCATCTGGGCCATGATGTCTTCCATGCGGTTGCCGGCGGCGGCGACCAGTCGCGACTCACGGCGCTTGGCCTCGCGCTGCTGGGCCACGTCCTTGGCAAGCCGCTCGTCGGCGACCACCACGAAGTCGTCGCCGGCATCGGGCACGCCCGACAGGCCGAGGACCTGCACCGGGATCGACGGGCCCGCCGACTGCACCTGCGCGCCGGTCTCGTCGAACAGCGCACGCACGCGGCCGTACTGCACACCGCACACCAGGTAGTCGCCCTTCTCCAGCCGGCCCTGCTGCACCAGCACCGTCGCCACGGGGCCACGGCCCTTGTCCAGCGAGGATTCGATGACCACGCCATTGGCGCGACCTTCGGCCACGGCCTGCAGCTCCAGCACTTCGGCCTGCAGCGAGATCGCGTCCAGCAGGTTGTCGACGCCCAGGCCGGTCTTGGCCGACAGCTCGACCATCTGCACATCGCCGCCGAAGTCCTCGGCCACCACGTCGTGCTCGAGCAGCTCGTTGCGGATCCTGCCGGGGTCGGCATCGGACTTGTCGATCTTGTTGATCGCGATGATCAGCGGCACCTTGGCGGCGCGCGCATGCTGGATCGCCTCGACCGTCTGCGGCATCACGCCATCATCGGCACCCACCACCAGCACCACGATGTCGGTCAACTTCGCGCCACGGGCGCGCATCGACGTGAACGCCGCATGGCCGGGGGTGTCGAGGAAGCTGATGACGCCCTTGTCGGTTTCGACGTGGTACGCACCGATGTGCTGGGTAATGCCGCCGGCTTCGCCCGACGCCACCTTGGTGCGGCGGATGTAGTCGAGCAGCGAGGTCTTGCCGTGGTCGACGTGGCCCATGATGGTGACCACCGGCGGACGCGCCGCCTTCTCGCCCTGCAGCTCGCCGGCATGCGCCAGCAGCTCGGTCTCGGCGTCGTCGCTTTCGGCGGCCACGGCCCTGTGGCCCAGTTCCTCGACCACCAGCACCGCGGTGTCGTGGTCGATGGACTGGGTGATGGTGGCCATGACCCCCATCTTGAACAGCGCCTTGACCACGTCGCCGCCCTTCATCGCAAGCTTCTGCGCCAGGTCGGCCACGGTGATCGCCTCGCCGACCGCCACTTCACGCACCACCGGCGCGGTCGGGCGTTCGAAGCCATGCGGACCGGCCGAACCGCTGCGCGACTGCTCGATGTTGCGGCGCGGCTTGGGCTTGCCGCGCGAAGTGCTGCGGCGAGCGCGTTCGGACGCGCTGAGGTGCAACTGTCCGGCGAAGCGCGCGGCGTTCTCATCGTCCTCCACGCCCGCGACCATCGCGTGCGAACCGCGATGCGGCTTGCCCTTGTGGCCGGCGCGATCATCCGTGCGCGGCGCGGCCGGCTTGGGATGACCGTGGCCATGGGCCTTGCGCGCGGCAGGGTCGTCCTCGGCCGGCAAGGCCGCGGCCAGCGCGGCTTCGGCCTGCAGGCGCTCGGCCTCGGCTTCTTCCTTGCGCTTCTGTTCCGCGGCTTCCTCGGCGCGACGGCGGTCGTCTTCTTCCAGCCGCTGCTGCTCGGACAGGTTGCGCTGGCGCGATTCCTCCAGCTTGCGCAGGATCTCGGCACGCTCGGCGTCCTGCTCCTGCTCGGGCGTCTTCGCCTCGGTCGGCTTGACCAGCGTGACCTTCTTGCGCACCACCACGTCGACGGTGGCCTTGTTCTTGCCGCCGCCAACGGTGATTTCCTGCTTGCGCGTGCGATTGAGCGTGATCTTCTTCGGCGCGATCGCTTCCTCGGCGGGCTTGTCGCCCTTGCCGTGCGCGCGCTTCAGGAAACCCAGCAGCTTCAGCTTCTCGGCACTGGTCACCACCTGGTCGGGATCGCTGAAGGGCATGCCCGCTTCGGACAGCTGCTCCAGCAGTTTCTCGACCGGCGTATTGACCAGGGCGGCAAGCTTGCGGATGGTGGTTTGTTGCGACATTCGGATCCTATGCTCTGTGTGGCGCCCCCTCGCCGAGAGCAAGGGAAACGCGGATTCTAAGCCCTTGGAGGCGCAGGGCGGCGTTCATCGCGGGGTCATTCGCCGCGCTCCAACCGTGCGATTTCCTCGGCTCGGGCCGCCAGGATCAGCGCCGCAGCGCGTTCCTCGTCCAGCCCATCGATGCCGAATTCGGCTACTTCGTCGGCCCCCAGGTCGGAAAGGTCCTCGGCCGTGCGGATGCCGTTCTCGGCCAGGGCGAAGGCAGTCGCCTCGTCCATGCCATCCAGCGCCAGCAGGTCCTCCGTGGGCGCGTTCTCGTCCAGCTCTTCCTCGACCGCCAGCGCATCGTTCAGCAGCGCGTCGCGGGCGCGCGAGCGCAGTTCCTCGACGATGTCCTCGTCGAAGCCCTCGACCGCCAGCAGCTCGCCGACCGGCACGTAGGCGATTTCCTCGACCGTGCTGAAGCCCTCGGCCACCAGGATGCCGGCGATTTCCTCGTCCACTTCCAGCTTTTCCTGGAACAGGACGCGGGCGGCGGCCTGCTCGGCTTCCGATTTCTCGGTCACCTGGTCCTGGGTCATGACGTTGAGCTGCCAACCGCTCAGGCGGCTGGCGAGGCGCACGTTCTGGCCGCCCTTGCCGATCGCCTGGGCCAGCTTGTCCTCGGCCACGGCAAGGTCCATCGAGTGCTTGTCCTCGTCGACCACGATGGACTGCACCTCGGCCGGCGCCATGGCGTTGATCACGAACTGGGCGGGGTTGTCCGACCACAGCACGATGTCCACGCGCTCGCCGTTCAATTCGTTGCTCACCGCCTGCACGCGCGAACCGCGCATGCCGATGCAGGCGCCGATGGGGTCGGTGCGCGTGTCGTAGGCGATCACGGCGATCTTGGCGCGATCACCAGGGTCGCGTGCGCAGGCCTTGATCTCGACCAGTCCCTGGCCGACTTCCGGCACCTCGAGCTTGAACAGCTCCATCATGAATTCCGGCGCGGCGCGGCTGATGAACAGCTGCGGGCCGCGGGGCTCGCTGCGCACGTCGAACAGGTAGCCGCGGATGCGGTCGCCGGCGCGCACGACATCGCGCGGGATCGCCTTGTCCTTGGGGATGAAGGCTTCGGCGTTGCCGCCGAGGTCCACGTAGACGTTGCCACGCTCGACGCGCTTGACCACGCCGGTGACCAGCTCGCCGATGCGGTCCTTCCAGGCATCGACCACCTGCTGCCGCTCGGCCTCGCGCACGCGCTGCACGATCACCTGCTTGGCGGCCTGCGCGGCGATGCGACCGAAATCGACGTTCTCGATCTGTTCCTCGATGTAGTCGCCCACCTCGACGCCTTCGGCCTCGTCCACGGCATCCATCAGCCGGATCTGGCGGTCGGGCGATTCCATCACCACGTCGTCGGCCACCACTTCCCAGCGGCGGAAGGTCTCGTAGCTGCCGTCCTTCGCGTCGATCTGCACGCGGGTCAGTACGTCCTGTTCGTGGTAACGCTTCTTCGCGGCGGTGGCCAGCGCGGCCTCGATCGCCTCGAGGATCACGGTCTCGGGCACGCCCTTCTCGTTGGCGACGGCATCGACGACTAGCAGCAGTTCTTTACTCATCGTGGTGTCACTTCACTTCAGCATGTGGCAGCCAAAGGCCGCCGTTGGTTGGATTCCCGCCCGGCACCCGGCCGGACACGCTCAATGCTTGCCGGATTTGCCGGCCGCCTTGCCGCCGGACGCACCCTTCTTCTTGCCGTCCTTGCCCGGCGCCAGGCCCAGCGCGGCCCAGTCGGGGAGCAGACGCGCCTTGTCGATGTTGTCGGACGCCACGTCGAACGGCTGGCCATCGACCTCGAAGCTCACCCTGCCCTCGTCCACCGCGACGATCGTGCCCTGCAACCTGCGCCGGCCATCCTGCGGCAGTTTCAGACCCACCTTGGCCTGCTGCCCCACGTAGCGCGCGAACTGCGCCGGCGTGAACAGCGGACGGTCGATGCCGGGCGACGACACTTCCAGCGTGTAGTTGCCGGAAATCGGGTCTTCCACATCGAGCTGCGCCGACACCTCGCGACTGACGGCCTCGCAGTCCTCGATGGCCACGTGGCGCGTCTCGGCCTCGGCTTCCGGCACGTCGATATACAGGCGCAGCACCGCTCCGCCGGGGGCCGGCAGGTATTCGATGCCCAGCAATTCCAGCCCCAGCGACGCGACGGTCGGGGCCAGCAGTGCCGAAATGTGTGTCGCCTTGTCGGTCACGCGATGCCTGTGTATGGAAACCTGTGCCTGGAAAACCGAACCCCGGAACGCAACAAGGGGCCCATTGGGCCCCTTGTCCGATACCACTGGATTTCGGCGTCGAAGCGAGCAGATGCTTCGACGAAGCCCGACTTCCGTATCCACGGGACTCCCTGAAATGCTCATGGAATCCCGGCAAACGAAAGCTGGTAGCGGGGGCAGGATTTGAACCTGCGACCTTCGGGTTATGAGCCCGACGAGCTGCCAGACTGCTCCACCCCGCAGCAGAAGCGGAATTATGCGGATGCCCGGTCGTTTTTACAAGCCCGGGACAACGCCGCGTGCTGAACGTCGTTCCGGGTCTGGAAGAGGCGGGATCGCTGGGGAGAGGCTGCGTGGAGCATCTGCCTGGTGTCACGCCGAATCGCGGCCCGATATCCGCTTGGTCGGCATGACACCAGGCAGACGCTCCCAAGGTCCTTGCGGTGGATCGCAAAAAAGCAAGTCGAAGCCTATGGCAGACGCACGGCGATTGCTTTGGGAACGGAGTTGGGAGCGAAATTCTAGGTGTAGTGCCGGTCGCCATCGCAACCAAGCCGATATCGGGCGGCGACTTGCGATGGCGACCGGCACTACACCCGCGTCGCCCACTCCAGCCTTTGCCATCCCTCCGCCGCCTTTGCAGCAGAGGGAGGGGGTCAGGCGAACGCCTGCTGGCACCACGCCATGATCGGGCTCCAGAACAGGCCCAGGCCCAGCAGCGCCAGCGCGTTGACCGCGAACATCGCGCGCAGGCCGATGCTCTTGCGCGGCAGCACCGCTTCGCCGACCGGCTCGTCGAAGTACATCACCTTGATCAGTCGCAGGTAGTAGAACGCGCCGATCACCGCGAACACCACGCCGGCGATGGCCAGCCACATCAGGCCGCCATCCAGCGCCGCGCGCAACACCGCCATCTTCGCCCAGAATCCAAGCAGCGGCGGCACGCCCGCCAGCGACGCCATGACGATCAGCACCAGTCCCGCCATCCACGGGCTGCGGGTGCTGAGGCCCTTGTAGTCCTCGATGCGCTCGGCCTCGAAGCCCTTGCGCGAGAGCATGACGATGGCACCGAAGGCTGCCGCCGACATGATCGAGTAGCTGATCGCATAGAACATCGATGCAGAGAACCCGATCGGTCCGCCGCCGGCGATGCCCATCAGCAGGAAGCCGACGTGCGACACCGTCGAATACGCCAGCATGCGCTTGAGGTTGGTCTGTGCGATGGCGATCAGGTTGCCCACCGCCAGCGACAGCACCGCCAACATCGCCACCAGGCTTTGCCACTGGTCGTGCAATGGGCCCATCGCCACTTCGAACAGGCGCCAGGCCATCGCGAACGCGGCCACGTCGCGGGTGGCGCAGATGAACACGGTCATCGCCGTCGGCGCACCGTGGTAGGTGTCGGGCAGCCACATATGGAACGGAGCCGCACCGAACTTGAACGCCACGCCGGCGATCACGAACACCATGCCGGTCAGCAGCAGCACGCGGTTCTCGCCAGTCACCGTACCGATGGCCTCGCGGATGCCGTCGAGCGACAGCGTACCGGTCGCGCCATACAGCAGCGACATGCCGTACAGCAGCATGCCCGAGGCCAGCGCGCCGAGGATGAAGCTCTTCATCGCCGCTTCTGTGGCCCTGGGGTTGTCGCGATCGAAGGCGATCAGCGCGCAGGTGGACAGCGCCATCAGCTCAAGGCCGAGGTAGACCATGGTCAGGTTGCCCGCGGACATCAGCAGCATCATGCCGACCACGGTGAACAGCAACAGGATCGAGGCCTCGCCCTGGTACAGGCCGCGCTCGCGCAGCGACGACCACAGGTAGGCCAGCGACGCCGCCGATACCACCAGCACCACGAGCTTGAGGATGTCCGCGCCGGTGTCGCGCACGAACACGCCCTCCATCACCTCGCCATGCCCGCCCACGCCGAACACGATCATCGCGGCAGCCGTGAGCAGCACCACGATGGACAGCGCGTTGGTCCAGATGCGGCGGCGCTCGTCCAGGAACAGGTCGAGCATCAGCAGCGCGAACGCGCCGAAGATCACCGTCAGTTCGGGCAGCAGCGGCGCGAACTCGGCGAGGGTGCGGACGGGTGGAACGAACGGGGCAGCACTCATCGACACATCACCTCAAAGCTTGCTCGCGGCGAGATGGCTCACCAGCTGCGCGATGGACGGTTCCATCAGGTCGGTCAGCGGCTTCGGATAGACGCCGATCGCCAGCACGCCGGCCGCGAACACGCCCAGCACCAGCCACTCGCGTCCGTTGATGTCCTGCAGCTGCGCGACGTGCGCGTTGCCGACCTCGCCGAACATCACCCGCTTCACCAGCCACAGCGTGTAGGCCGCACCGACCACCAGGGTGATGGCGGCGGTGAAGGCGATCAGCGGATGCTGCTGGAAGCTGGCCAGGATCACCATGAACTCGCCGACGAAGCCCGACGTGCCCGGCAGGCCGGCGTTGGCCATCGCGAACAGCACCATGAAGAACGCGAACCAGGGCATGGTGTTCGCCACGCCGCCGTAGTCCTTGATCATGCGCGTGTGCATGCGGTCGTAGAGCACGCCCACGCACGAGAACATGGCGCCGGAGATGAAGCCGTGCGAGATCATCTGCACCATCGCGCCCTGCAGGCCGAGGCGCGCGGCATCGGTGTTGCCCGACTCGCGCACCAGCGCGAACGCGATGAACGTGCCCAGGGTGACGAAACCCATGTGCGAGACGGACGAATAGGCGATCAGCTTCTTCATGTCCTGCTGCACCAGGGCCACCATGCCCACGTACACCACCGCCACCAGCGACAGCGCGATCAGCAGCCACGCCCAGTCGTTGCCGGCATCGGGCGTGATCGGCAGGCTGAAGCGCAGGAAGCCGTAGCCGCCGATCTTCAGCATGATCGCCGCCAGGATCACCGAGCCGCCGGTCGGCGCCTCGACGTGCGCGTCCGGCAACCAGGTGTGCACCGGGAACATCGGCACCTTCACCGCGAAGGCGGCGAGGAAGGCGAAGAACAGCCACATCTGCTCGGTCGCGGTCAGCGGCAGCGCGTACAGGTCCGGCAACTGCCAGCTGCCGGCCTTCAGGTACAGGTACACCAGCCCGATCAGCATGAACACCGAGCCGAGGAAGGTGTACAGGAAGAACTTGATCGATGCGTACACGCGCCGCGGGCCGCCCCAGACGCCGATGATGATGAACATCGGGATCAGCATGCCTTCGAACAGCACGTAGAACAGCATGGCGTCGACGGCCGAGAACACGCCGATCATCAGGCCTTCCAGCACCAGCATCGCCGCGTAGTACTGGTTGACGCGCTTGCCGATCGAGGTCCAGGCACCGATCAGCACCAGCGCGGTGGTCAGCGTGGTCAGGATGATCAGCGCGACCGAGATGCCGTCCACGCCCAGGTGGTACTGGATGTCGTAGGCGGGGATCCACTCGCGGCGCTCGACGAACTGCATCGCCGTGGCGGTGTAATCGAAGCCGGTGAACAGCGGCAGGCTGACCAGGAACACCGCCAGCGCGATGCCCAGCGAGACCCAGCGCGCCAGCTCGGCGCGGCGGTCGCCCAGCGCAAGCACCAGTGCGCCGCCGAGGATCGGCAGCCAGATCAGGATGCTGAGGAGAGGCAGGTTCTGCATTGCATCAGGTCCAGTTGCGGATCAGCACCGCCAGCAGCACGATCAGGCCGACGATCATCGCGAAGGCGTAGTTGTACAGGCGGCCGGTCTGCACCTTGCGCAGCACGCCGGACACCAGGTCGACGATGCGGGCGCTGCCGTTGACCGCGGCGCCATCGATCACCTTGCTGTCGACCTGGCGCGAGGCCTCGCCCAGCAGCAGGCCGCCGCCGGCGAACCCCTTGATCCACAGGTCGTCCATGCCGTACTTGTTCTCGAGGATGCGGATCGGCAGCCGCAGGGCATGCCCGACCTTCGCCGGCAGGTGCGGCTTCCACCAGTACATCACCGTCGCCAGCGCGAAGCCGGCGACCACCAGCCAGAACGCCGGCGCGATGAAGCCGTGCAGCGCGAACGCCGCCGGGCCGTGCCACAGCGCGTCCTTCACCATCACCACGCTGTCGCGCGCGGCGGATACGTCGATCGCGCCCAGGAAGAACGGTGCCGCCTCGTGGTGGCCGGTCCAGTCCGTACCGAACAGCATCGGGCCGACGGTGAAGTAGCCGACCAGGATCGACGGGATCGACAGCAGGATCAGCGGCAGCGTCACCACCCACGGCGACTCGTGCGGCTCGTGCACGCCGTGGTGCGGATCGTCGGCATGGTGGCCGTGGGCGTCCTCGTGCAGCGGCTCGTGGCGGGTTTCCTGCCCGTGCTCGTCGTGCGCCACGTGCGGATGCGAGGGCTCGGCGTGGCGGAAACGCTCTTCGCCGAAATAGGTCATGTACAGCAGGCGGAAGCTGTAGAAGGACGTGACGAACGCGCCCAGCAGCACCGCCCAGTAGGCATAGGTGCCCACCCAGCCCATCGTGGCGCCGCCGTGTTTCGCGGCCTCGATGATCGTGTCCTTCGAGTAGAACCCGCTGAAGAACGGCGTGCCGATCAGCGCCAGCGTGCCGATGACGCTGGTCCAGAAGGTGATCGGCATGTACTTGCGCAGGCCGCCCATCTTGCGCATGTCCTGCTCGTGGTGCATGCCGATGATCACCGAGCCGGCCGCCAGGAACAGCAGCGCCTTGAAGAAGGCGTGCGTCATCAGGTGGAACACCGCGGCCGAATACGCGGACACGCCCAGAGCCACGGTCATGTAACCGAGCTGCGACAGCGTGGAGTAGGCCACCACCCGCTTGATGTCGTTCTGCACCATGCCGATCAGGCCGGTGAAGAACGCCGTGGTGGCGCCGATGAACAGGATGAAGGCCAGCGCCATCTCGCTCAGTTCGAACAGCGGCGACATGCGCGCGACCATGAAGATGCCCGCGGTGACCATCGTCGCGGCGTGGATCAGCGCCGAGATGGGGGTAGGGCCTTCCATCGAGTCCGGCAGCCACACGTGCAGCGGCACCTGCGCCGACTTGCCCATCGCGCCGATGAACAGGCAGATGCAGATCAGCGTGGCCACCGACCATTCCATGCCCGGGATGATCTGCACCACCTGTCCGCCGCCGATGGTGTCGCCGGCATTGGCGAACACGGTGGCGTAGTCCAGCGAGCCGAACCAGTACAGCACGCCGGCAATGCCCAGCAGGAAGCCGAAGTCGCCCACGCGGTTGACCAGGAACGCCTTCATGTTGGCGAAGATGGCGGTCGGCCGCTTGAACCAGAAACCGATCAGCAGGTACGACACCAGGCCCACCGCTTCCCAGCCGAAGAACAGCTGCAGGAAGTTGTTGCCCATCACCAGCATCAGCATCGAGAAGGTGAACAGGCTGATGTAGCTGAAGAACCGCTGGTAGCCCGGATCCTCGTGCATGTAGCCGATGGTGTACACGTGCACCAGCAGCGACACGAAGGTCACCACCACCATCATCATCGCGGTCAGCTTGTCGACCATGAAGCCGACGTGCGCCGAATAGTTGCCCACCTCGAAGAACGTATAGACGTTCTGGTTGAACGGCGCCGCGCCCTGCCAGACCAGCTGCCACAGCACGTAGACCGACAGCGCGCAGCTGACGGCGACGCCGAGGATGGTCGCGGTGTGCGCACCGACGCGGCCCACCTGGCGACCGAAGAACCCGGCGACGATCGCGCCCAGCAGCGGTGCCAGCACCACCACCAGCAGGATGGTCTTGGAGAGGGTGATTTCCATACCCGGCATCGGATCAGCCCTTCAACATATCGAGTTCGGCCACGTTGATCGTGCGCCGGTTGCGGAACAGCACCACCAGGATGGCCAGGCCGATCGCGGCCTCGGCCGCGGCCACGGTGAGGATGAAGAACACGAAAATCTGGCCCGATTCGTCGCCGAACTGGCGCGAGAAGCCGATGAAATTGATGTTCACCGCCAGCAGCATCAGCTCGATGCACATCAGCAGGATGATCACGTTCTTCCGGTTGAGGAAGATGCCCGCCACGCTGATGCAGAACAGCACCGCGCCCAGCGCAAGGTAGTGGCCCAAGGCAAGGCCTTGCCCGAACACGTCCATTATTTCGCCTCCCCTTCGCCCGGGACGTCGCCCGTGGGCGGCGTTTCCTCGACCCGCCGTTCGGCCGGCATGCTGACCAGCCGCACCCGGTCGGCGGCACGCGCGCGCGATTGCTCGCCCGGATTCTGGTGCTTGGTACCCTCGCGGCGGCGCAGCGTCAGGATCACGGCCGCCACGACGGCGACGGTGAGGATCAGGCCGGCCACTTCGAACGGCAGCAGGAAGTCGGTGAACAGGCGGCGGCCAAGCCAGGTGATGTTCGAGACGCCCTGCGCTTCGGCGGCGTCGACCGGGAACGGCGCCATGCGCGCCTTGAGGCCGATCAGCGCCAGCATCTCGACCAGCATCACCACCGCGACCAGCAGGCCCACCGGCAGGTAACGCACGTAGCCCTCGCGCAGCGGCACCACGTCGATGTCCAGCATCATCACCACGAACAGGAACAGCACCATCACCGCGCCCACGTAGACCAGGATCAGCGCCACGCCGAGGAACTCGGCGCCGGCGAGGATCCATGTGCAGGCCACGGTGAAGAAGGTCAGCACCAGGAACAGCGCGGCATGCACCGGGTTCTTGACGCTGATCACCGCGCCGGCCGACATCACGGCCACGACGGAGAAAGCGAGGAATGCGAGCAGGGCGAGGTCCATGGCTTACCTGTAGGCGGCGTCGGCGGCGCGGCGTTCGGCGATCTCGGCCTCGAGGCGGTCGCCGATGGCGAGCAGCTGCGGCTTGGTGACGATGTTCTCGCCGCGGTGTTCGAAGTGGTATTCGTGCACGTGGGTCTCGACGATCGAGTCGACCGGGCAGGACTCTTCGCAGAAGCCGCAGTAGATGCACTTGAACAGGTCGATGTCGTAGCGCGTGGTGCGGCGGGTGCCGTCGGCGCGCTGCTCGGAGTCGATGGTGATCGCCAGCGCCGGGCACACCGCCTCGCACAGCTTGCAGGCGATGCAGCGCTCCTCGCCGTTCGGGTAGCGGCGCAGCGCATGCAGGCCGCGGAACCGCGGCGACTGCGGGGTCTTTTCCATCGGGTACATCAAGGTGTACTTGGGACGGAACAGGTACTTCAGCGTCAACCACAGCCCGCCCAGCAACTCGAGCAGGAACAGGCTGCGGAACCATGCAACGAACTTGGCCATCACTGCCCTGCCTCGAACACGCCGAAATACGCCATCAGTGCGACCACCACGATCCACGCGATGCTCAACGGAATGAACACCTTCCAGCCCAGCCGCATGATCTGGTCGTAGCGGTAGCGCGGGAACGAGGCGCGGAACCAGATGAAACAGCTGGCGAAGAAGAACACCTTGGCGAACAGCCACCACCAGCCGTCGCCGAGCAACGTGCCGAGCACCGGGATGTCCGGGATGAACGCCGCCGGGATCGGCGACAACCAGCCGCCCAGGAAGAAGATCGCGGTCAGGAAGCTGACCAGGATCATGTTGGCGTACTCGGCCAGGAAGAACAGCGCGAACGCCGAACCGGAGTACTCCACCATGTGCCCGGCGACGATCTCCGACTCGCCCTCCACCACGTCGAACGGCGCGCGGTTGGTCTCGGCCACGCCGGAGATGAAGTAGATGACGAACAGCGGCAGCATCGGCAGCCAGAACCACTCGAACAGGCCGGCGTTGCCCGCCTGCGACATCACGATCTCGGTCAGGTTGAGGCTGCCCGCGCCGATCATCACGCCGACCAGCGCGAAGCCCATCGCGATCTCGTAGCTCACCACCTGCGCGGCCGAACGCATCGCACCGAGGAAGGCGTACTTCGAGTTCGATGCCCAGCCGGCGAGGATCACGCCATACACGCCCAGCGAGGTCATCGCCAGCAGGTACAGCAGGCCGGCATTGGCATTGGACAGCACCAGCTGCGCGTCGAACGGAATCACCGCCCAGGCCGCGAACGACGGCGCCAGCACGATCAACGGCGCCAGCACGTACAGTGATTTCTGCGCGCTGCTCGGCTGGATGACTTCCTTGAACAGCAGCTTGAACACGTCGGCGAAGGCCTGGAGGATGCCCCAGCCCACGTACATCGGCCCGTGGCGCACGTGCATCCAGCCGATCAGCTTGCGCTCCCACACCACGTAGAACGCCACCGACACGATGACCGGCACGGCGATGGCGAGGATCTTCAGCACGATCCAGACGACGGCGCCGATCCAGCCCAGCGACATCAGCAGGTCATGGACGGGCTGGGTCACGTTGCCCAGGATGGTGGCGGTATTGGTCGCGGTACTGCTCATGCGGCCTCCACTTCGACGCGACCGCCGCCCAGTGCGGCCGTGGCGCCATAACCGGACTCGACCCACGCCGCGCCGGGCGCAACGCTGTCGCTGATGCCCACCTGCAGCGTGGCCGTGCCTGAGCCGTTGGAGACCTTCGCCATCGCGCCCTCGGACAGGCCCGCGGCGCTGGCGTCCTGCGGATGCAGGGTGACGCGCGGGCCGACGGTCAGCGGATGCGCCTGCAGCGCCGCGGCACGACGCGTGAGCCCATCGACGCGGTAGATCGCCTGCGACACGGCCAGCTCCAGCCCGCCCTGCCCCGCCTGCGGCGCGGCACCGGCCTGGACGGCGACGTCGCGTGCGGAGATCCCGGCACGCAGGCCGGCGAGATCGGTGAACTCGAACCCCGGCAGTCCCAGTTCGCCACCGAGTGCGCGCAGCACCTTCCAGCCCTGGCGGGCGTCGCCCGGCAACTTGCCGGCAGCCACGGCGCGCTGTTCGCGGCCATCGAGATTGGCCAGCGTGGCGTCGTTCTCGAACAGGGTCGCGATCGGCAGGATCACATCGGCCACGCGGCGCGTCGAAGCACAGGCGAAGTGGCTGAAGGCCACCACCTGCGCGCCGCCCAACGCCTTCATCGCGGCGGCCTGGTCGGCGAAATCGAGGCCCGGCTCGATGCCGTGGATCACGTAGGCGGCACGCGGCTCGGCGAGCATCGCATTGGCATCGCGCGTCGTCGGCAGCACGCCCAGACGCGACAGGCCCAGCGCGTTCGCGCCCTGCGGGATGCGGTTGAGCGTGCCGTTGGCGCGCTTGGCGAAATCGGCCGCAGCCGCACGGATCGCCGCGGCATGCATGCCATTCTCGGCGACCGCGCCGAGGATCACCGCGACGTGGTTGGCGCCTTCGACAGCCCTGGCCAGTTCGGTCGAACCCAGCGCATCGGCGAGCTTCGACGGGGCGACGATGGCCTTGGAGGCGATGTCGAACGCGAACTCGAAATCGACCGGATTGACCACGTGCACCCTGGCACCCTGCTTCCACGCCTTGCGCACGCGCTGGTGCAGCAGCGGTACTTCGTGGCGCAGGTTCGAGCCGACGATGACGATGGCATCGGCCTGTTCGATCTCCGCGACCGGCGTGGCAAACTGCGTCGCGGTCGCGCCGTCGGACAGGTCGCGCTGCGCGATGCGGTGGTCGAGGTTGCCCGTTCCCAGGCCTTCCGCCAGGCGCGCCAGCAACGCACCCTCCTCGTTCGAGGTGGCCGGATGCACCAGCACGCCGAGGTTGTCGGCGCCGTTGTCGCGCAGGATCTGCGCGGCCTTGGCCAGCGCTTCGTCCCACGACGCTTCGCGCCAGTCGCCCGCGTCGCCATTGGACGCAACGCGCACCAGCGGTACCGTCGCGCGATCTTCGGCGTACAGGCCCTGGTGCGAATAGCGGTCGCGGTCCGACAGCCAGCACTCGTTGACCGCTTCGTTGTCGCGCGGCACGGCGCGCATCACGTCGCCACGACGCAAGTGCAGGAACAGGTTGCTGCCGAGCGCGTCGTGGAAGCCCAGCGACTCCTTCGCGATCAGCTCCCATGGGCGCGCGCGGAAGCGGAACACCTTGTTGGTCAACGCACCGACCGGGCACACGTCGATCACGTTGCCCGACAGTTCCGTGGTCAGCGGCTTGCCGTCGTAGGTGCCGATCTGCAGGTTCTCGCCACGCTGCATGCCGCCCAGCTCGTAGGTGCCGGCGACCTCCGCGGTGAAGCGCACGCAGCGCGTGCACTGGATGCAGCGGGTCATCTCGGTGGCGACCAGCGGCCCCATGTCCTCGTCGGCGACGACGCGCTTGCGCTCGCTGAAACGGCTGACCGAGCGGCCGTAGCCCAGCGACAGGTCCTGCAGCTCGCACTCGCCGCCCTGGTCGCAGATCGGGCAGTCGAGCGGATGGTTGATCAGCAGGAACTCCATCACGTTGCGCTGCGCCTTGAGCGCCTTGTCGTTGCGCGTGAACACCTTCAGGCCGTCCATCACCGGCGTGGCGCAGGCCGGCGACGGCTTCGGCGCGGAACGGCCGCCGACTTCGGTGTCGACCAGGCACATGCGGCAATTCGCGGCGATCGACAGCTTGTCGTGGTAGCAGAAACGCGGGATCGGGATGCCGGCCTTGTCGGCGGCATGGATGATCATCGAGCCCTTCGGCGCGGCCATCTCGACGCCGTCGATGAACACGGTGACGTGGTCTGGCGGCAGATCTGGATTCACCGGCTGCGCACTCATGCCGCCACCGCCTTCGGCACCACGGTGCCGGCCAACTGGTCGTCGACCAGGAAGCGCTTGTTGACGATGGCGTATTCGAACTCGTCCCAGAAATGGCGCAGGAAGCCCTGCACCGGCCACGCCGCGGCTTCACCGAAGGCGCAGATGGTGTGGCCCTCGATCTGGCCCGCGGCGGCACGCAGCATCTGCAGGTCGTCCAGCGTCGCTTCCTTGTTCACGATGCGCGTGACCATGCGGTACATCCAGCCGGTGCCTTCGCGGCAGGGCGTGCACTGGCCGCAGCTCTCGGCGTAGTAGAAGCGCGCGATGCGCTGGCAGGCACGCACCATGCAGGTGGTGTCGTCCATCACGATCACCGCCGCCGAGCCCAGGCCGGACCCGGCCTTCTGCAGCGCGTCGTAATCCATGGTCAGGCCCAGGATGGTTTCGCCCGGCAGCACCGGCATCGACGAACCACCGGGAATCACGCCCTTCAGCGCGCGCCCGGGGCGCAGGCCGCCGGCGATTTCCAGTAGTTCGGAGAACGGCGTGCCGAGGCGCAGTTCGTAATTGCCCGGCCTGGTGACATGACCCGACACCGAGAAGATCTTGCAGCCACCGTTGTTCGGCTTGCCCAGCCCCAGGAACCACTCGGCGCCGTTGCGCACGATGGCCGGCACCGAGGCGAAGGTCTCGGTGTTGTTGATCGTGGTCGGCTTGCCGTACAGGCCGAAGTTGGCCGGGAACGGCGGCTTGAACCGCGGCTGGCCCTTCTTGCCTTCCAGCGACTCCATCAGCGCGGTCTCTTCGCCGCAGATGTAGGCACCCGCGCCCAGCGCGTTGTACAGGTCGATGTCGATGCCGGAGCCGAGGATGTCCTTGCCCAGCCAACCGTGCTTGTAGGCCTCGGCAGTGGCTTCCTCGAGATGCTCGAAGGGTTCGTGGTGGAACTCGCCGCGCAGGTAGTTGTAGCCCACGCTGGCGCCGGTGGCGTAGCAGGCAATCGCCATGCCCTCGATGACCGAATGCGGGTTGTAGCGCAGGATGTCGCGATCCTTGGCGGTGCCCGGCTCGGATTCGTCCGAGTTGCAGAGGATGTACTTCTGCATCTCGCCCTTGGGCATGAAGCTCCACTTCAGGCCGGTCGGGAAGCCCGCGCCGCCGCGGCCGCGCAGGCCGGACTGCTTGACCATCTCGATCACGTCGGCCGGCGGGATCTTCTCCTCGAGGATCTTGCGCAGCGCGCTGTAACCGCCGGTCTTGAGGTAGTTTTCGTACGACCACGGCTTGTCGAAATGCAACGTGGTGTAGACGGCCTGGTACTCCTTCGGCGCGGGGCCGACGGGACCATAACCTTCGGAATAGTGGGAGTGCCCTGCCATTACTTCAACCCGTCCAGCAGCTCGTCCACTTTCTCGGGAGAGAGCTTCTCGTGGTAATGCCCGTTGATCACCACCACCGGCGCGCCGCAGCACGCAGCCACGCACTCTTCCTCGCGCTTGAGGTAGACGCGGCCGTCGGCGGTGGATTCGCCCAACTTGCAGCCCAGCTTCTTCTCGGCATGCGCGACCAGGTCTTCGGCACCGTTGAGCCAGCAGCTGATGTTGGTGCAGAACGCGACGTTGTTGCGGCCGACCTTCTGCGTCTCGAACATCGAATAGAACGTCGCCACCTCGTAGGCCCACACCGGCGGCAGGTCGAGGTACTTGGCAACGCCGGCGATCAGTTCGTCGGTCAGGTAGCCCTGGTTCTGCGCCTGCGCAGCGTGCAGGCCCGGCAGCACGGCCGAGCGCTTGCGGTCCGGCGGGAACTTGGTCAGCCAGTGGTCGATGTGCGCACGCGTGTCGTCGCTCAGCACCACCATCGGGTCGACGTTGCGCGCATTCTCGAAGTTGCCGGTCGCTCTCATCGGTCGATCTCTCCGAACACGACGTCATAGGTGCCGATCATCGCCACCACGTCGGCCAGCATGTGGCCCTTCACGATCTCGTCCATCGACGACAGGTGGGCGAAGCCGGGTGCGCGCAGGTGCACGCGGAACGGCTTGTTGGCGCCGTCGCTGACGAGGTAGCAGCCGAACTCGCCCTTCGGCGCCTCGACCGCGCAGTACGTCTCGCCCGCCGGCACGCAGTAGCCTTCGGTGAACAGCTTGAAGTGGTGGATCAGCGCTTCCATGTCGTCCTTCATCTCCTCGCGGGAGGGAGGCGCGACCTTGTAGTTGTCGACCATCACCGGGCCGGGATTGGCCTTCAGCCAGCGCACGCACTGCTGGATGATGCGCGTGGACTGCCGCATTTCCGCGATGCGCACCAGGTAGCGGTCGTAGCAGTCGCCGTTGACGCCGACCGGAATGTCGAAGTCCACCACGTCGTACTTCGCGTACGGCTGCTTCTTGCGAAGGTCCCAGGCCACGCCCGAACCGCGCAGCATCGGGCCGCTCATGCCCCAGGCCAGCGCCTGTTCCGGCGGGATCACGCCGATGCCGACGGTGCGCTGCTTCCAGATGCGGTTGTCGGTGAGCAGCGTCTCGTACTCGTCGACGCGGGTCGGGAAGTCGTTGGCGAACGCCTCCAGGTAATCCAGCATCGAGCCTTCGCGCCACTCGTTGAAGCGCTTAAGCTTGCCGCCCTTGCGCCACGGCGACTCGCGGTACTTCGGCATGTGGTCCGGCAGGTCGCGGTAGACGCCACCCGGGCGGTAGTACGTGGCGTGCATGCGTGCGCCGCTGACCGCCTCGTACACGTCCATCAGTTCCTCGCGCTCGCGGAACGCGTACAGGAACACCGCCATCGCGCCGAGGTCGAGCGCATTCGAACCCACCCACATCAGGTGGTTGAGGATGCGGGTGACCTCGTCGAACAGCGTGCGGATGTACTGCGCGCGTTCCGGCGCCTCGATGCCCATCAGGCTCTCGATGGCGCGCACGTAGGCGTGCTCGTTGCACATCATCGACACGTAGTCCAGGCGATCCATGTAGCCGATCGACTGGTTGAACGGCTTGGACTCGGCCAGCTTCTCGGTGCCACGATGCAGCAGCCCGATATGCGGGTCGGCACGCACCACCGTCTCGCCGTCCATTTCCAGGATCAGGCGCAACACGCCGTGCGCGGCCGGATGCTGCGGGCCGAAGTTCAAGGTGTAGCTGCGGATCTCCTGCCTGGTACCGGAGGTCGCGCTGGCTGCGGGAACGTTGGGCACTGCACTCACTTCGCACCCCCTGCCCTGCGCGCCATCTGTTCGCCGACGGCCGTCGCGTAGCGCGCGTCGTCGCGGATCACGCGCGGCACCAGCACGCGCGGCTCGACCGAGGTCACCGGTTCGTACACCACGCGTTGCTTCTCGGCGTCGTAGCGCACCTCGACATTGCCGATCAGCGGGAAGTCCTTGCGGAACGGATGGCCCACGAACCCGTAGTCGGTCAGGATGCGGCGCAGGTCCGGATGGCCTTCGAAGATGATGCCGAACAGGTCGAACGCCTCACGCTCGAACCAGTTGGCCACCGGCCACAGCCCGGTCAGCGACGACACCACCGGCAGCGCATCGTCCTGCGCCAGGCAGGTCACGCGCAGGCGACGGTTGTGCTGGACAGACAGCAGTTGCGCGACCGCGGCGAATCGGCGCTCCGGCAAGGGAATCGCGCCCTCGCCATCGGGTTGGGGCAATTGTTGCGAAGGCGCCTCGCCATAGGCGAAGCGACCCGGGCCACGGCCTTCCACGCCTCGACTGAAGCCTTCGGACGACGTATCCGTATCCCACTCGTCGCTGCCATAGCCCAGCAGGTCCAGCCCGCACAGGTCGACCAGCGATTCGAAGCCGAACTCGTCGCGCAGCACCTGGCAGGTCGCAAGCCAGTCGCCAGCGGTGACGATGCCGACTTCACCGCGCGGCAGCGCCACGGACACCTCGGCATCCGGGAAGCGTGCGCGCAGGCGCCCGGCGAACGCCGTAGCGGACTCCCGATCGATGCGATCAGCCATTGCGCATCCCCGTCTTCTCGTCGCCGAAGTTGCTGGCGCGACGGATCTTCTTCTGCAGCTGCAGGATGCCGTACACCAGCGCTTCCGCGGTCGGCGGGCAGCCCGGCACGTACACGTCGACCGGCACGATGCGGTCGCAGCCGCGCACCACGGCGTAGGAGTAGTGGTAGTAACCGCCACCGTTGGCGCAGCTGCCCATCGAGATCACCCACTTCGGGTTGGGCATCTGGTCGTAGACCTTGCGCAGCGCCGGGGCCATCTTGTTGACCAGGGTGCCGGCGACGATCATCACGTCGGACTGGCGCGGCGACGGCCGGAACACCACGCCGTAGCGGTCCAGGTCCAGGCGCGCGGCACCGGCATGCATCATCTCCACCGCGCAGCACGCCAGGCCGAAGGTCATCGGCCACATCGAGCCGGTGCGCGCCCAGTTGAGCAGCACGTCGGAGCTGGTGGTCACGAAGCCCTGCTCGAGCAGCGGATTGTCGCCCTCGGGACGCAGGATGTCGTCGATGCGGCCTTCGGGCAGCGGGTTGCTGGCCGAATCGGCAAGCCCGCGAATGGCCTGGATCACTCCCATTCGAGCGCCCCCTTCTTCCACACGTAGATGAAGCCGAGCAGCAGCATGCCGGCGAAGATGCCCATCTCGATCAGCCCCAGCACGCCGAGGTCGCGGAACACGGTGGCCCACGGCACGATGAAGATGATTTCCAGGTCGAAGACGATGAACTGGATGGCGATGAGGTAGTAGCGCACGTCGAACTGCATGCGCGCGTCTTCGAATGCGCTGAATCCGCACTCGTACGCGGACAGCTTCTCGGCGCTCGGGCGCTTCGGGCCCAGCAGGTTGCCGATGATCAGCAACGCGATGCCGATACCGGTGGCAACGAACAGGAACAGCAGGGTCGGCAGGTATTCGGCCAGCACGCGTTGTTCTCTCGGCTACCGGCCGCGAAAGCGGCCGTGGCTTGGCGTCCGCGTTGCCGCGGGACGCCTTCCGTTTCTGGTGCCCAAGGGGGGACTCGAACCCCCACGACCTAAGCCGCTACCACCTCAAGGTAGTGCGTCTACCAATTCCGCCACCTGGGCAATGTCTGTACGTTCCGCGTCGACTGCCCGCGGATCACGCAATTGTAAGCGGTCTCACTCGTTTTGCGGAGTGGCCGCGGGCGTTTCCGCCGCATCCTGTGCCGGGACGGCCTGCGGCACTTCCGACTGCGCCGGCGCGGCAGGCACTGCATTGCCAGAGGGGACCGTCGGGACTTCGAGCGCAGCGGGTGCTGCGGGGGCCTCCGGCACCTGCGACATCACGCCCAGGTCGACGTCCTGCACCGGCTGCACGCGGGCGCCGTTGTGCGCGTACCACGCCATGAACAGCGTGATCGCGAAGAACGTGATCGCCAGCCACTTGGTGGCCTTGGTCAGGAAGTTCGACGAGCCCCGGGCACCGAACACGGTGGACGAGGCGCCGCCGCCGAAGCCGGAACCGGCCGATGCGCCGGCACCGCGCTGCATGAGGATCAGTGCGACCATCGCGACGGCGACCAGCACGAACAGGATGTTGAGGGTCAACAACAGCATGGGGGTGCTCGATAACGAAAAGACTTGCGGGTGGAGACCGACCCTCAGCGCGCGGCCGCGGCGACGATGGCGAGGAAGTCGTTGGCCGCGAGCGAGGCGCCGCCGATCAGTCCACCATCCACGTCCGGCTGCGAGAACAGCGCCTCGGCATTGTCGGGCTTGCAGCTGCCGCCATACAGCAACGGCAGGGAATCCGCGATTGTAGCATCGCGCCGGGCGACCTCGCCACGCAGGAAGGCGTGGACCGCTTGCGCCTGCCCGGTGGTGGCGGTGCGGCCGGTGCCAATCGCCCAGACCGGCTCATACGCCACCACCCCGTCGGCCAGCACCCCCGCGCCCGCGAGCTCGAACAACGGTGCCAGCTGGTCCAGCAGCACCTGCTCGGTGCGGCCCGCCTCGCGTTCATCGAGGGTCTCGCCGACGCACAGGATCGGCGTGAGCCCGGCCTCGCGGGCCGCCAGGTACTTCCGGGCCACCAGGGCGCTGTCTTCGCCGTGGTACTGGCGGCGCTCGGAGTGACCCACCAAGGTGTAGCGGGCGCCCACGTCGACCAGCATGGCCGCCGACACCTCGCCGGTATAGGCGCCCTTGGCGTGCTCGCTGACGTCCTGGGCACCGAAGGCGATGCCGCCGGCGTGGCTGGCGGCGAGCTGCGGCAGGAACGGGAACGGCGGAAGCACCACCACCTCGACGCCGGCGACCGGCAGGCCTGCGGCGACGCCATCGACCAGCTCCGATGCGAACGCCCGGCTGCCGTGGAGCTTCCAGTTTCCGGCTACGATCCTGCGACGCATGTCCATGCCCTGCCCTGTTCGAATGCGGGCGACAGGATAGCCGATGCCCTTCCCAGACAGACGGAGCCCGCCATGCACGACACCCGCGGCCATGCCCTCGTCACCGGCGCCTCCAGCGGCATCGGCGCCGAGATCGCCCGCGAGTACGCGCGCCGCGGCGTGCCGCTGGTGCTGACCGCCCGTCGCCTCGACAGGCTCGAAGCGCTCGCCACCGAACTGCGCGCGCGGGTGCCGGTGGAGGTGATCGCCGCCGACCTTTCCGATCCGGCTGCGCCCGCGGCGCTGGTGGATACGCTGGACGCGCGTGGCATCGCCATCCGCATCCTGGCCAACAACGCCGGGTATGGCGTTCCGGGGCGCTACCTGAAGAACGATTGGCGCACGCACGCACAGTTCCAGCAGGTCATGGTGGCCGCGGTGGCCGAACTGACCTGGCGCCTGCTGCCGTCGATCCGCCGC
Source organism: Luteimonas aestuarii (assembly GCF_004357985.1). Taxonomy (GTDB): domain Bacteria; phylum Pseudomonadota; class Gammaproteobacteria; order Xanthomonadales; family Xanthomonadaceae; genus Luteimonas; species Luteimonas aestuarii. The sequence goes on from NZ_SMTF01000001.1 coordinate 147,900, forward strand.
TTCGACGACGGCCGCATCCTCAACGTCGCTTCCTTCGCCGCGCTGATGCCGTCCGCCGATGGCCAGACCCTCTACGCGCCCGCCAAGGCCTGGCTGGTGAAATTCAGCGAATCGCTGGCGATGGAGAACGTCGATCGCGGGGTGCACGTGACCGCGCTCTGCCCCGGCTTCACCTATTCCGAATTCCACGACGTCACCGGCACCCGGGGAAAGATGCGCGTGTCGCCGAAGCTGTGGCTCGACGCCATGGATGTCGCACGCGAGGGCATCGACGCCAACGAGCGCGGCGACGTACTGGCGGTGCCGGGTTGGCGCTATCGCATGCTGGGCACGCTGGTGAAACTGCTGCCGCATCGCGCGGCGATGGCGCTGATGGCCCGCAACTCGCGCAAGGTCAGGCCGGTGGACTGATCACCGGCCACCCGCTCGCGACGCGCCGACCACGTCCCGCTGCATCGGTGCCAACCGCGCCAGCAGCCTGTTTTGTGCGCTGCGCGGCACCCCCCGCGCCTCCATGGTCTCGACCAGGTTCTCCACCAGGGCGTTGAAGTGCGCAGCGTTGATGTCGACGTGCGCGTGCGCGTCCACCATGTTCTTGCCGGCATAGACGCAGGGGCCTCCCGCCTCGGCGCACAGGTGTTCCGACAGCCGCGAATGCAGGTTCACGATGTCCACGCCGATGAACAGCGGCGCGATGCGCGGATCGTCCGACACGCGCACCAGCAGGTCTTCGACCAGTTGCTCGATCCCGGCCTGCCCGCCCAGGTCGTCGTAGACGCTACGCTGGGGAGCGCTTGCGCAGGCGCCGCAGCACAACACGGTCAGCAGGATCACCAAACGAAGGCGCATCCACGTCACTCCTCAGAAGCCGACTTGCAGCGACAGGTAGGCGCCGCGCTGGCGATCGAGCGTGGCGATGCTGCCCAGCTCGGCCCACGCGCCCACCACGGCGACATGCTTGTTGGGGAACCAGGCGACGAAGACGTCGTACCAGTCGTCCTCGCGTGCGAAGCCGAGGTTGTCGGGCTTCTGCCGGTACTCGACGCCCAGCGCCAGGCGCGGACTGGGCAGGACGGCGGCGGAGCCCTCGAACACCACCGAGCGCCCGGCCTTGCGGTCGCCGCCGAACCCCAGCAGGCCGCCCTGGTTGGCGCGGGTCGAACGCAGGGTGCCGTTGAGCAGCAGCTGGTAGCCACCGGCGGCATCGAGGAACAGTTTGGTGGCGCTGACGTAGACATCCGTGCCCGCGTCGTCATGCGCACCCAGCGCCAGCGGCAGGGTGCCATCGCGCAGGCGCTTGCGCTGCATCCCCACGCTGACCTGCGGCATGTGCGTATACACCAGGTCGCCCGCGATGCGCAGCTTGGCGCCATGGATGTCCTGGTCCAGTGAATCCCACGGCAAGGCCAGCTGGCGCTGCAGTTCGCCCAGATCGAAGGACTGCCTCGCCACGGAAAGTTCGAGCCGGTTGTACAGCGTGAACGCAGCGCCGTAGGCGGCCAGTGCGTAGTCGCCGGTATCCACGCGGGTATGGAAAGCCGCGCCGCCAAATTCGTCTTCGGTGCCGTAACCGGCCAACACGGCCCAAGGCACGATGCCACCCCCGGCAGCGCCCTCCACCTGGGTGGCACCACCCGTCGCCAGCAGGCGGCCCTGCCCGGCGAACGCCGGCGTGGCCAGCCAGGGCAATCCGGCGACCAGTGCCAGCGAAGCCAGCAGATGCCACGTCCTCATGCGTCGACCTCCGTCGTCGCAACGTGGATACGCTGCCCTTCGCCCGCGTGCCGGCGGCACCACGACAGCAGCGCGTCGGCATCGAGCGGCGCACTGAACAGATAGCCTTGCACCATGTCGCAGCGATAGCTGCGCAACAGGGTCATCGCGGCCTCGTTCTCCACGCCTTCCGCGATCACGGACAGCCCCATGTTGTGTCCCAGTTCGATGGTGGAACGCACGATCACCGCATCGTCGCTGCCCTCGGCGAGCTGCATCACGAAACTCTTGTCGATCTTCAGCTCGTCCACCGGCATCCGCTTGAGTTGCGCCAGCGACGAGTAGCCCGTGCCGAAATCATCGATCGCCAGCCGGATGCCGCAGGCCTTGAGTCGCAACAGCATCCGGATCGCGTAGTCGATGTCGCGCATCAGCGCACCTTCGGTGACCTCCAGGATCAGCTTGCCTGCCGGGACGCCGTGGCGCCGCAGTCGATCCAGGATGAAATCCGGCAGGTCCGCGTCCATCAGGTCCATCGCCGACAGGTTCACGGCGAGGCCGAGGTCCACGCCCTCGCGCCGCCAGCGGGCATTGCAGCGCAGGGATTCGTCCAGCACGTACCGTGTCAGTTCGTGGATGAAGCCGGAGCGCTCGGCCAACGGAATGAATTCGTCCGGGGGCACCATCCCCAGGGTGGCGTGTCGCCAGCGCAGCAGCGCCTCGACGTGCACGACATGCGCATCCGCCACCTGCAGCTTGGGCTGGAAGCGCAGCGTCAATTGTCCGCGCTCGATCGACTTGCGCAGGTCCGACATCAGCGTCAGCTGGCGCAGGTGGACCTCGTCGCGCCCGGGCGCGTACAGGGCAGTGCCGCTGTGCGCGGCCTTGGCGTCGTACAGCGCGATGTCCGCGCGCCGCAGCAGGGTATCGGCATCGGCACCGTGCGCCGGGTGCATGGCCACGCCGAGGCTGGCGTCCAGGCTGATGCGGGTGCGGGAGAGTTCGAGCGGGTGTCGCAACCGGGACAGCAGCGACGACGCCTCGGCCATCGCGCTTTCGGCATCCACGCCCACCAGTACCGCGAGGAACTCATCGCCGCCCAGCCGCGCGACCACATGCTGCGGCGCCAGCGTGGCGCGAAGCCGCCGCCCGACTTCCTGCAGCACTTCGTCTGCGAAGTCGTGGCCGAGCGTGTCGTTGATCTCCTTGAACCGGTCGAGGTCGATCGCCACCACCGCAGACGACGTGCCCGCCGCATCGCCGGCCTGGATCGCCGCCTGCAGCAGGTCGCGGGCATGGCCGCGGTTGGGCAGCCCGGTCAATCCATCGTGCCGCGCCTGGTGCAGGATGCGCGCTTCGCGCGCGGCGATATCCGCCTGCATCCGCCCGAATGCACCCGCGAGATCCGCGATTTCCCCCCGCCCTTCCGGTTGCGGCGGTCGCGAGTAGTCGCCGGCCTGGATCCGCCGAGCGGCGTCGGCAAGGCGTGCGAGTGGGCGGCTGATGCCCCTGCCCAGCGTCGCCGCCACGACGAGTGCCAGCAGTGCCGCCAGCGCCGACATCGCCAGGATGCGCGTGCGTAGCGCCATGTAGGGTGCGAGCGCGGCGTCGAACGAGCCCTGCAACACCACCTGCTGCCCTTGCGTGCCCCCCTCGAGCGGACGCGCCACGGCGAGGTAGCGCGCATCATCCAGGCGCAACGACTCGCCTGAGGCGTCGACCGGCAAGGTGGTCAAGGCCAGCGCGTTGCGCTCGGTTCGCGGGAGCGAGGTGGCATGCACCTGCCAGGCGCCCGCCGAGCCGCTGACGAAGCTTGCATCCAGCCCGGTGAGGTTGCGGTAGTCGGCGGCGGCGCGATCCTCGAAGGCCTGCCCCACGGCCAGCCAGCCGACCAGGTCCGGCGCCATCACCGGCAACAGCGCCACCTGCAGCAGTCGATCCTGCACTGACAGCACCTGCATCGCGAAACCAGCTGCCTGCGCCTCGGCGACCAGCGCCGCCAGCATTTCCCGCGGCGGCATGCCGATGCCTTCGGTGCCCGCCACCCATTTGCCCTGCGGAGTCAGCAGCCATGCCAGGTCCGCTCCCATCCTTGCGCCATGGTTGCCAAGCGCAGAGGCGATCGTCGGCGCATCGCCGGTCGCCGCCGCGGCCCGGAAGCCGAAGTCGTCGGCCAGCACCGAACCGCTGGCCAGCAGTTGCTCGGCACGATTGTCGTGGAACTGCTCCCAGACCCGCTGCCCCACGCGCAGCTCCTGCTGCAGGCGGCTGCCGACCGCGCGCTCCGTGGCCACGGTGACCACGCCAAACGTGGCCAACTGCGCCAGCAGCACCACCAGGATCATCAGCGCGACGATGCGCGCCTGGAAGCGCTGGAACATCACGCCCCATCCTTCATGCGGCGGAACTTCTGCTGCAGTTCACGAAGACGCTCGCTGCCGCGGGTCTCGACCGCAGCGGGCGCGGGCGTGACCGGCAGTTCCACCAGCTGGGCAGGCATGCTGGCCCCGCGCAGCGACAGCCGCCTGTCCGCCACCCGACGGTCGGCGCGGACATGCCAGACGCGCAGGTCGTAATCGCCCGGCGGAGCCTGCAGCCGCACGGTGCCATCGGCGCCGGTCTTCGCGAAGTAAGGCGTGTCCACCACCACGATGTGGCCGATCATCCAGTCGTGGATGTTGCAACCCACCACGACTACGCCGGTCGCGTCGAACAGTACGGGTGGCGCATCGCGCCCGGTGTACAGCGGCAGGTCGAAGCGCTTGGCCTCGGAGAACGAATAGACGTGGTGCTGGATGTTGTCGCTGTTCGGGAAGCGCACGACCGTCCCCGTCTGTACGGGCAGTACGCCGGGCACGAACGTGGAGTCGCGCTGGTTCATGTCGGCGCGTGCCGACGCGGCAGCACCCCCGGCTCCGACGGGGTGCAGGCTGACGACGGCATCGGCCAGCGGCGCATCGCCGCCGCTGACCATCACCCGCAGTTCGGTCGCCTCGGCCACGCCTGCCAGCGCCGCGAGCGCGAGCACGCAGGCGAACCAGGGCCGGAGTCTGGATGTGCTTCCCACGATGGCCTGTCCCCTTGCAGGTCAAGGGGATCATGCATGAACCGTGCCAGCGGATTCTGAACAGGCCAGCGTGCCACGGATGCGCCCGCCCCATCGTCGGCAGGGACGCGGCCGGCACGCAGCCGGCCCACGCCGCGTCAGGCCAGCTTGATCTCGCGCAGGCGCTCTTCCAGGTATCCCTGTGCCGTGATCGGCTCGGGATAGCGACTGGGATTGTCCGCGGTGACGGTGGATGGCAGCACGTCGATCAGGAAATCCGGGTTCGGATGCAGGAAGAACGGCACCGAGTAGCGCGGCTGGCGGGCCTGCTCGCCCGGCGGGTTGGTCACGCGGTGGGTGGTGGATGGATACACGTGGTTGGTCAGGCGCTGCAGCATGTCACCGATGTTGACCACGATCGTGTCGGCATCTGACGTGAAAGGCACCCATTCGCCCTTCTTCGACAGCACCTCCAGCCCGGCCGCGCTGGCGCCCACCAGCAAGGTGATCAGGTTGATGTCCTCATGGGCGCCGGCGCGCACGTTGGGGATGTCGTCGGCGGTGATCGGCGGATAGTGGATCGGCCGCAGGATCGAATTGCCGTAATCGGTCTTGTCGGCGAAGTAGTCCTCCGCCAGGCCGAGGTGCAACGCCAATGCGGACAGCACCTTGGACCCCAGCGCATCGAGCGTCTGGTACAGGCCGTAGCCGTGCTCGCGGAACCCGGGCACCTCGGTCGGCCACAGGTTCGGCGGCATCACTTCACGGTACTTGGAATCGTCCGGGATCTCACGGCCGATGTGCCAGAACTCCTTGAGGTCGAAATGCTTGGAGTCCTTGGCCGTCTCGACGCCGAACGGGGTGTAGCCGCGGGCACCGCCGCTGCCGGGCACGTGATACAGCTTCTTCACGTCCTCGGGCAGGGCGAAGAACGCCTTGAACACGCCATAGGCGTCATCGAGCTGCGACTGCGGGATACCGTGGCCGTTGATGCCCGCGAAACCCCATTCACGGTAGGCGGCACCGAGTTCGGCGACAAAAGCATCGCGATCAGTGTCGAAGCGGCGGATGTCGAGGGTGGGGATTCGCGAACTCATGCGTCAGGCTCCGGATGTTTCCGGCCGTTGCACCACGGCACCGGGCCGCGCGCATCGACCGTGGTCAATGTTCAGTCTTGCGCGGCAAGGCGCACGGCGTCCGCCAGGCGTTCGACGGTGGATTGCATCAGCATGCCGTCGTCGGCTTCCACCGTCACCCGCACCACCGGCTCGGTGCCCGAGGGGCGCAGGAAGGCGCGACCACGGCCATGCACGGCCTGCTGGGCTTCGCGCAACGCGGCCTTCACGCTTTCAGCCTCGGCGGGCCTGGCGCCGTTGGCGAAACGCACGTTGATGGTCTTCTGTGGCAGCTTCTGCATGCCCTGCAACGCCTCCTGCAGCGACAGCCCGCGGCCGCGCAGCGACTCGAGCACCTGCAGCGCGCTGATGATGCCGTCGCCGGTCGTGGTGCGGTCCAGGCACAGCAGATGACCGGAGGTCTCGCCGCCAAGCATGCCGTCGTGTTCCAGCAGCATCTGATGGACGTAGCGGTCGCCGACCTTGGCGCGCAGGAAACCGATGCCAGCCGCGCCCAGTGCCTTCTCCAGCCCGTAGTTGGTCATCAGCGTGCCCACCACCGGCCCGCGCAGGCGGCCGGAGGCCTGCCAGTCCAGCGCCAGCACGTACAGCAGGTCGTCGCCGTCGCAGGTCCGGCCCTCGCCATCCACGAACAGCAGGCGGTCGCCATCGCCATCGAAGGCGATGCCAAGGTCCGCGCCCGTCTCGCGCACGCGGGCTGCCAATGCTTCCGGGTGCATCGAACCGACGCCGTCATTGATGTTGGTGCCGTTGGGGTCGACGCCGATGGCATCGACCTCGGCACCCAGTTCGCGCAGCACCAGCGGCCCGACCTGGTAGGTCGCGCCATTGGCGCAGTCCACCACGATGTGCATGCCCGCCAGGTCGAACTGCCGCGGCACGGAATTCTTGCACGCCTCCACGTAGCGGCCAATGGCGTCGCGCGTGCGCAGCGCCTTGCCCAGGCGCTCGGAGGCAACGGTGGAGAACGGATGGTCGAGCGCGGCCTCGATGGCCAGCTCGGTGGCGTCGTCGAGCTTCTCGCCTTCGGCCGAGAAGAACTTGATGCCGTTGTCGTAATGCGGGTTGTGCGAAGCGGAAATGACGATGCCGCCATCGGCGCGCATGGTGCGCGTGAGATGCGCCACGGCCGGCGTGGGCATCGGCCCCATCAACTGCACATCGACGCCGGCAGCCACCAGCCCGGCCTCCAGCGCCGCCTCGAACATGTAGTTGGAGATGCGCGTGTCCTTGCCGATGAACACTTCCGGCTTGCGGCCGTCGCCGGCAGCGGCGCGCAGCGCGTGCCCATAGGCATTGCCCAGGCGCAGGACGAAGTCGGCCGAGATCGGGCCCTCGCCCACCTTGCCGCGGATGCCGTCGGTGCCGAAGTACTTCCTGCTCATGCGTCGCCCGTGGAATCGCCGGCAAGCGCCGGCTGCCGCATCATCAACGCAAGCAGGCGGGCGATCCGGTCGCGCAGCTCGCGACGGTCGCAGATCTGGTCGATGGCGCCGTGGTCGAGCAGGAACTCCGAGCGCTGGAAGCCTTCCGGCAAAGTCTCGCGCACGGTCTGCTCGATCACCCGCGGGCCGGCGAAGCCGATCAGCGCTTCCGGCTCGGCGATGTTGATGTCGCCCAGCATCGCGAAGCTGGCCGAGACGCCGCCGGTGGTCGGATGGGTCATCACCGACACATACGGCAAGCCGGCCTCGCGCAGGCGGCCCAGCGCAGCCGAGGTCTTGGCCATCTGCATCAGCGAGAACAGGCTTTCCTGCATGCGCGCGCCACCGCTGGCGGCGAAGCAAACGAAGGGGGAACCGATCTCGCGCGCACGCTCGGCGCCCAGCGTGAAACGTTCACCCACCACCGAACCCATCGAACCGCCCATGTAGGCGAAGTCGAACGCACTGGCCACGATGTCGCGGCCGTGCAGCCTGCCCTGCAGGGTCACCAGCGCATCGCGCTCGCCGGTGCTCTTCTGCGCGGCCTTGATCCGCTCGACGTACTTCTTCTGGTCCTTGAACTTCAGGACGTCGGTTGGCCCCAGCGCGGCGCCGATCTCCAACTGCCCGCCCGGGTCGAGGAACGCCTTCAGCCGCGCGCGTGCGCGGATCGGACGGTGGAAGTTGCACTTCGGGCAGACCTCGAGGTTCTGCTCCAGCTCGGTGCGGTACAGCACGGCGCCGCAACGGTCGCACTTGTCCCACAGTCCCTCGGGCACGCTGCGCTTCCTGGGCGTGCCGTTGTCGGTGCGGATGCGCGGCGGCATCACCTTTTTCAGCCAGGACATCGGTATCCAGTGGTCTTGCGGCCGGGCCGCGTCATGGCGCGAAGTTTAGCCCACCGCCTCGCCGGGCCACCGTACGGTCACGCATCCAGCGCGGCGCGCAGCGGGGCCAGGAACGCCTTCGCAGCGTCGGCCGCACCGGCATCCCGCCCGGCCAGCGCCGCCACCAGCGCGCTGCCGACCACCACGCCATCGGCGTCCACCGCCATTGCCGCGGCGCTGGCGGCATCCTTGATCCCGAATCCTGCCACCACCGGCACGCGCGCGGTGGTGCGCAATTGCCTGAGCCGTTCGCCGGCGGCCTTGGCATCGAGACGGTCCGACGCACCGGTGACGCCCGCAAAGCTGACGTAATACAGATACCCCTGCGCGGTGTCGCACAGCATGGCGAGGCGTTCGGGGCTGGTGGTGGGCGATGCCAGCGCGACCAGCGCCAACCCATGCTGGCTGAACAGCGCGCGCGTGTCATCCGCTTCTTCAGGCGGCAGGTCGACCAGCAGCACGCCATCCACGCCGGCAGCCACCGCCTCGCGGGCAAAGCGTCCGGCGCCGTGGATCTCCACCGGGTTCAGGTATCCCATCAGCACCACCGGCGTGCTGTCGTCACCCTGGCGGAACATCGCCACCGCCTGCAGCGCATGACGCAGGCCGGCGCCGCGGGCCAATGCGCGTTCCGAACTGCGCTGGATGGTGGGGCCATCGGCCATCGGGTCGGAGAACGGCACGCCAAGCTCGATCACGTCCGCACCGGCCTCGACCAGCGCGTGCATCACCGGCGCGGTGGATTCCAGTGAAGGGTCGCCGGCCGTGATGAAGGGGATCAGGGCCTTGCGGCCTGCCGCCCGCAGGTCCGAAAACTTCGCGTCGAGGCGACTCACAGGTCGATGCCCTCGCGCGCGGCGATGGTGTGCACGTCCTTGTCGCCGCGGCCCGACAGGTTGCACAGCACCAGCGCGTCCTTCGGCAGGTCGCGCGCCAGCTTCATCGCCTGCGCGATGGCGTGGCTGGATTCGAGCGCCGGCAGGATGCCTTCGGTGCGCGCCAGGGCGTGGAACGCATGCAGTGCTTCGTCGTCGGTCACGCCAACGTACTCGGCACGGCCAGTGTCCTTGAGGAAGGCGTGTTCCGGACCGACGCCGGGATAGTCCAGGCCGGCCGAAATCGAATGTGTTTCGGTGATCTGGCCATCGTCGTCGCAGATCACGTAGGTGCGGTTGCCGTGCAGCACGCCGACGCGCCCCGCCGCGAGCGACGCCGCGTGGCGCCCGGTCTCGATGCCGTCGCCCGCCGCCTCCGCGCCGACGATGCGCACGCCGCGATCGCCCAGGAACGCATGGAACAGGCCGATGGCATTGCTGCCGCCGCCGACGCAGGCGGTGATGGCATCCGGCAGGCGGCCGTAGTCTTCCAGCATCTGCGCCCTCGCCTCGCGCCCGACCACGGCGTTGAAATCGCGCACCATGCGCGGGTACGGGTCGGGGCCGGCGACGGTGCCGATGATGTAGAAGGTGTCGTGCACGTTGGTCACCCAGTCGCGCATCGCCTCGTTCAGCGCATCCTTCAGCGTCGCCGAGCCGCTGGTCACGGGTACCACCTCGGCGCCCAGCAGCTTCATGCGGTAGACGTTGATCTTCTGCCGCTCGATGTCGGTCGCGCCCATGTACACCACGCATTCCAGGCCCAGGCGCGCGGCAACGGTGGCGCTGGCCACGCCGTGCTGGCCGGCACCGGTCTCGGCGATGATGCGGGTCTTGCCCATGCGGCTGGCCAGCAGTGCCTGGCCGATGGTGTTGTTGATCTTGTGCGCACCGGTGTGGTTGAGGTCCTCGCGCTTGAGCAGGATGCGCGCGCCACCCACCTCGCGCGCAAGGCGCTCGGCTTCGTAGATCGGGCTGGGCCGGCCGACGTAGTGCTTCAGGTCCTTGTCGAATTCGGCCACGAAGGCAGGATCGACGCGCGCGGCGTCGTAGGCCGCGGCAAGCGCCTGCAGCGGACCGACCAGGGTCTCGGCGACGAAACGACCGCCATGGCGACCGAAGTGGCCGGCCGCGTCGGGGTAGGCGTTGAAATCGATGTCTGCTTGGTTCAAACCCATGGCCTTCTGGTTGTGCCGATGCGGTCAGTCGCAATCGGCGCGTCGCACTTCCTCGACGAAGCGGCGCATGCGTGCGCCATCCTTCACGCCAGGATCGCCTTCGACCTCGATCCCGCTGGACACGTCCACGCCCCAGGGCAAGGTCGCCACCACCGCGTCGAACACGTTGTCGGGCGTCAGTCCGCCTGCCAGCAGGAAGGGCTTGGTCATGCCCTTGGGCACGCTCGCCCAGTCGAACAGGTGGCCCTCGCCCCCCGCAGCGCCCGGGGCGTGCCCGTCCAGCAGGAAGGCGGACGCCGCCGGGTAGCGGGAATGCAGCGACAGTGGATCCAGCGCATCGCCGCCGCCCATCGGCACGGCCTTGATGTAGGCCACGCCGAAGCTGCGGCAGAACGCATCGTCCTCGTTGCCATGGAACTGCAGCAGCGCCGGCTTCACCTGGCGCACCACCTCGCGCACCTCGTCGGCGGCGTTGTCCATGAACAGTGCCACCGAGTCGACCAAGGGCGCCAGCGCATGGGTCATGGCCGCGGCGGCATCGATCTCGACGCGACGGCGGCTGGCCGGCGCGAACACGAAACCCACGGCATCCACGCCGAGTTCTCCAGCCAGGCGCACGTCGCCCGGTCGGGTCAATCCACAGAACTTCACGCGGGTGCGGTACAGGGGTCGGCTCACAGGGTCACCTCGTCGGGCAGGCCCCATTGTCGCGGATACAGGGGCGCAATGAACGTCAATCCTTGCGGTGGAGCGGTAGGCCCGGCCACGGTGCGGTCCCGCCCGGCCAGTAATTCGGCCACCCAGCGCTCCTTCCGCGCGCCGGCACCGACTTCCAGCAGGGAGCCGACGAGGTTGCGCACCATGTGGTGCAGGAAGGCATTGGCCTGCACCTCCACCGTCACCACGTCGCCCTCGCGCGCGACCGCGATGCGTTGCAGTTCACGACGTGCGTGCGTTGCCTGGCACTGCGCGGAGCGGAACGCACTGAAATCATGCTCGCCCACCAGCGCCTGCGCGGCGCGGTGCATGGCTGCCGCATCCAGCGGACGCCAGTGCCAGGACAGGTATTGCCGCTGAAGCGCGGGCCGCACCTGTCGGTTGAGCAGGCGGTAGCGATAACAACGCGCCACCGCCGAAAATCGTGCGTTGAACGCGTCGTCCACCGGCGCGCACCAGCGCACCGCGATCGACGACGGCAGCCGCGTGGTGGTTCCCAGCACCCAGGCGCGTGGGTCACGGACGGCATCGGTGTCGAAATGCACCACCTGGCACTGTCCGTGCACGCCAGCATCGGTGCGGCCGGCGCACGTGGTCGCCGTTGGCGCGTCGGCCACGCGGGACAAGGCCTGCTCCAGCACACCCTGCACGGAAGTGTCGCCGGCGACACCAGGCGGACTAAGCCGCTGCCAGCCCTGGAATGCGCCGCCGTCGTATTCGACGCCCAGCGCGAAACGCCGGGTCACACCAGTTCGCGCAGCAGGCGCGCCGCCTCGCCACGCGAGGCCATGTCGCCGCTGTCCGCGACTTCCTGCAGCAGCGTGCGCGCAGTATCGACATCGCCCAGGTCGATGTAGGCGCGGGCCAGCTCCAGCCGCTCCTGCCCCGCCGGCGCAGGATTCAGCGGTGCGATCGTCGCGGCCTGCGCGGCGCCGTTACCGGCGGCATGCCAGGGCGGCGCGGCGTCCCCGGCGGCCGCCGGCTCGACCAACCCGGCGTCGGCGGCGGGCGCTGGCGTGTTCGGCCAGCCGCTGGCCGCCATGGCGGCGGCAGGGTCCAGCCGTGCAGGCGCGGCGGCGGGCGGCGAGGCCACGTCGGCATCGGCCTGGGCGTCCACCACCGGCGCCGGGGTCGACATCGACCTGGACGGCGCAGGCACCGGGCGATCGGACAGGAAACTGCGGCTGGCGTTGGCGGAGGCCACGCTGCGACGGCTGGCCCACCACCAGGCCAGCAGGATCAACGCGAACACACCCAGTCCGATCCACACCCATGGCAAAGCCACGCCCGGCGCTTCCGGATTCGATGCCTGCGCCGTGGAGGCAAGCGTTGGCGTCGGCTGCTGGTTGCTTTCGGCCAGCCGCTGTTGCGCTGCCGCCAGCTCGCTATCCTTGAGCGCGATCAGCTGCGACTGCTGCTGCTGCAACTGCTCCAGCTCGGCGACGCGCGCCTTCAGTTCGTCCACCTCGGCCGAGCGTGCGGCGATGGTCTCGCGTGCCTCGGTCAATTCCTGTTGTCGCAGCATGTCACCCTCGCCGCCGGCCGCAATGCCGGACCGTGTTCCTGCCGCCGCGCCACCGGAGGTGGGCGGCACGATTTCGAGCCGCGCGTCGCTGGTACGGGAGGGCCCGCTGGCACCGGCGGCATCCGCCGTGGCCGACGCCGCTTCCACCGGCTGCGGCACCGGGTTTCGCCACTCCCGCCACTGCGCGACCTGTTCGCGCACGATGGCGTTGGCCGCGCGCGCATCCTCGGCCGCCAGTTCGGACGGCCCGGGCACGCGCAGCACCGCGCCTTCGCGCAGCAGGTTGATGTTGCCGCGGATGAAGGCATCGGGATTGGCCCGCAGCAGCGCCAGCATGGTCTGGTTGAGGCTGTGCCCGGTCTGTGCGCTCAGGCCGGCAGCGATGCCCGACAGCGTCTGCCCGGCCTGTACCGGCGGTAACCCACCTCCAGCGACGGCAGTCGCCGGGGATGCGGGTGCAGGCGGTGGCGGGCGCGGCGCAGGCATTGCAGCAGGCGCCGCTGCTTCCGCAGGTTCGGTCGCGGCCACGTCCGGCACGGGGTCGGCGGCGGGTTCCGCTTCCGTGGTTTCAGGCGGGGCGGCTTCCGGCGCACGGACGATCAGGTCCTGGGGCGCCACCACCGGCGCATCGATCGGCGGCTGCGCGGGCGCGGCCACGGTCTGCGGCGAGTCGACCAGCGCCGAATATTCACGCACCAGCCGGCCGAAGCCCCAGTCCACCTCCAGCAGGAAGGTGAGCGCCGACGCCTCCACCGGCGCCGCCGTGGTGATCCGGATGACCGGACGACCCTGCGGATCCAGCGCGATGGCGAACTGCAGCTCCTGCACCACGCCGACCGGCGGCTCCAGCCCCACCCTGCGGAACGTCTCGGGCGATGCCAGCCGCGCCTGCAGGCGCTCCATCTCCGACGGATCGCTGGACACGATCGGGATTTCGGCCAACAGCGGCTGGCCGTGGCGCGACTTGACCTCGATCTGGCCAAGCCCGAGCGCAAGCGCCGGCCCGCAGGCCAGCGCCAGCAGCAGGATCCACAGCAGCCGCATCGGCATGGAAGGTGTCGTTCCCCGTGACATTCCGACGACTCTAGCCGCCAGACCGCATCTTCGGCAATGTCCGCGGCCTGTCGATGCGGTTGGCGCATGTCGCGTTCACGGGCCCTAGCCTTCGGCCGCCACCAGTTCGGCCAGCTGCACCGCGTTCAGCGCCGCACCCTTGCGGATGTTGTCCGACACGATCCACAGGTCCAGTCCGCGCGGATGCGAGATGTCTTCGCGGATGCGGCCCACGTATACCGCGTCGTTGCCGGAGGCATGGGTGACCGGTGTCGGATAGCCGCCCGGCTTGCGCTCGTCCACCACTTCCACGCCCGGCGCCGACGCCAGCAGCGCGCGGGCTTCGTCGGCCGTGATCTTGTCGCGGGTCTCCAGGTGCACGGCCTCGGAGTGGCCGTAGAACACGGGCACGCGCACCGCGGTCGGGTTCACCTGGATGCTGTCGTCGCCAAGGATCTTCCGGGTCTCCCACACCAGTTTCATCTCTTCCTTGGTGAAACCGTTGTCGAGGAAGCTGTCGATGTGCGGGATCAGGTTGAAGGCGATCTGCACCGGGAACTTCTGCGGATCGATGCCGCTGAAGCCCAGCAACTGCGCGGTCTGCTTGCCCAGCTCTTCCATCGCGCTACGGCCCGCGCCCGAGACCGACTGGTAGGTGGCCACGTTGATGCGGGTGATCCCGGCCTTGCGGTGGATCGGCGCCAGTGCGACCAGCATCTGCATGGTCGAACAGTTCGGGTTGGCGATGATGCCGCGCGGGCGCTGCCTCGCCGCTTCCGGGTTCACTTCGCTGACCACCAGCGGCACGTCGTCGTCGTAGCGGAAGGCCGACGAGTTGTCGATCACCACCGCGCCGGCCGCGGCAAACCTCGGCGCATGTTCCTTCGAGGTCTCGCCACCGGCGGAAAACAGCGCGATGTCGATGCCGGCCGGATCGAACGTGGCGAGGTCCTGCACGACGTGGTCATCGCCACGGTAGTCGATGGTGCTGCCGGCGGAACGCTCCGACGCGAGCGGGACGAGCTTGCCGACCGGGAAGTCGCGCTCGGCGAGGATGGCGAGCATGGTTTCGCCGACCGCGCCGGTGGCGCCGACGACGGCGACGTTGAAACGGCGTTGCTGTGAATCGTTCATGGGGAGTGGATCCGGGATCTGCTGTGGAGTGTCTTGCGTGCGTGCGGCACGCGCCATCGCCTGTTTCGGGGGAACACGCGCGCAATGCCGGCGGCGGCTCCCCTATCGTTTCGCGGTCTTGATGGCCGTGATCGGCGTCGGCGGACTGCCTGCATCCGGGCCATGGCCCAATGCGGCGATCAGGTTGTCGACGGCCAGCGTTGCCATTGCGCGGCGCGTGGCGCGGGTCGCGCTGCCGACATGCGGCGTGAGCACCACGTTGCGCACCGCCAGCAGCTTCGGATTGACCACGGGCTCGCCTTCGAACACATCCAGTCCCGCCGAGAACAGGCGGCCGCCGGACAGGGCGTCGGCCAGCGCATCCTCGTCGACGAGGCCGCCGCGGCCGATGTTGATGAGCGTCGCGGTGGGTTTCATGCGTGCGAGGGCGGCGGCATCGATGACGTGGTGGGTGGCGGGCGAGTATGGCAGCACCAGCACCAGGTGATCCGACTCGGCCAGCAGTGTAGCGAAGTCGACATAGCGTGCACGACAGTTGCTTTCGATACCGTCCGGCAGGCGGCTGCGGTTGTGGTACAGCACGCGCATGCGGAAGCCCTGTGCGCCGCGCATCGCAACGCCCTGCCCGATCCGGCCCATGCCGAGGATGCCGAGCGTGCTGCCGTGGATGTCGTTGCCCAGCAGGCTGTCGAACGCCCACTGCGTCCATTGCCCCTCGCGCAGCCAGCGCTCGCCTTCGGTGACCCGGCGCGACGCCGCCATCAGCAGGGCGAACGCCATGTCTGCCGTGGTTTCGGTCAACACGTCGGGCGTATTGGTGGCGACGATGCGGCGTGCGCCGAGCGCGGCGACATCGAGGTTGTTGTAGCCGACGCCGACGTTGGCAATGGCGCGCAGGCTGGTCGCATCGGCGATTTCATGGGCGCCGACGCGCTCGTTGAGCGTGACCACCGCGCCCTCGCATCCGCGCAGCTTGGCCGCGATCTGCGGCGACGACCAGACGGTCACTTTGCCGGTGGCATCCACCTCGAAATGTTCGTGCAGCCGGCCGACGATGTCGTCGAACAGGGGCTGCGACACCCAGACGCGCGGCCGGTCAGCCACCGGCGGATGGCGGGATGCGCGGCACGACGCCACCCACGTCGCCGCACTGGGCACGATGGCGCAGCGCCTGGTCCATCAACACCAGCGCCAACATGGCCTCGCAGATCGGCGTGGCGCGGATGCCCACGCAGGGGTCGTGGCGGCCGGTGGTGATGACATCGACCACGTTGCCGTCCACGTCCACGCCTTGCACCGGCAGGCGCAGGCTGGAGGTCGGCTTGAATGCCACCGATACCACCACCTGCTGGCCAGTGCTGATGCCCCCAAGGATGCCGCCGGCATGGTTGGACAGGAAGCCACCGGGCGTCATCACGTCGCGATGCGTGGTGCCCTTCTGCGCGACGCTGGCGAAGCCGTCGCCGATCTCCACGCCCTTGACCGCGTTGATCGACATCATCGCCTCGGCGAGCTCGCCGTCGAGCTTGCCGTAGACCGGCTCGCCCCAGCCCGGTGGCACGCCGTCGGCCACCACGGTCACGCGTGCGCCGACCGAATCGCCGGACTTGCGCAGCGCATCCATGAAGGCTTCCAGCTCCGGCACCTGCGCGGCATCGGGCCAGAAGAACGGATTGGCTTCGACCGCGTGCCAGTCGTGCGTCTCCGGCACGATATCGCCGATCTGGCCCATGCAGCCGCGCACGCTCACGCCGAAACGGTCGGCCAGCCACTTCTTCGCGAGCACCGCCGCCGCCACCCGCATCGTGGTCTCGCGCGCCGACGAACGTCCGCCGCCGCGCGGATCGCGCAGGCCGTACTTGTGCCAGTAGGTGTAGTCGGCATGGCCTGGCCGGAACTGCGCGGCGATGGCGGTGTAGTCCTTGCTGCGCTGGTCGGTGTTGCGGACCAGCAGGGCAATGGGGGTGCCGGTGGTGACGCCTTCGTACACGCCGCTGAGGATCTCCACCTCGTCCGCTTCGTGCCGCGCGGAGGTATGTCGCGTCTTGCCGGTCGCGCGACGCGACAGGTCGTGCGCGAAGTCTTCCGGCGCAATCGCGATTCCCGGAGGACAGCCATCGACCACGCAGCCGATCGCCGGCCCATGCGATTCGCCGAAGGTGGTGACGCGGAAGAGATGGCCGAAGGTGTTCAATGCACTACCCGCCTTGCTCCGTCATTCCCGTGCATGCGGGAATACATTCGCACTATCCCACGATTCAGAGAGATTCACGCTTGCGCGGGAATCACGAACACACACTCAGAACAAGCTGCTGGCGGAGGGCGTTGAAGACGCTGCCGCTGCCGCTGGCGCCGCCGCGCCCTCGCGCTGCGCCGCCAGTGCGGCGATGCGCGCATTGTGCGTGACCAGGTCGTGGCGCTCGACCACGAACACGCCCATCTGGCCGACCTTGAATTCCACCCACATCAGTGGCAGTTCGGGCAGCAGCCTGACCAGGTGCTGTTCGGACTCGCCAACCTCGCAGATCAGGAGGCCGTCCTCGGTCAGGTGCAGTGGCGCGTCGCGCAGCATGCGCAACACGATGTCGAGGCCGTCGTCGCCTGCACGCAGGCCAAGCTCGGGCTCGTAGGCATATTCCTTCGGCAGCGCGTCGGTCTCGTCGTTGGTGACATACGGCGGGTTGCTGACGATCAGGTCGTAGTGTTCGCCCTGCAGGCCGGAAAACACATCCGACTTCACGAAGCGGGTGTTGGCGGTGAGCAGGCGGGCCTCGTTCTCGCGCGCCAGCGACAGCGCCTCGTCGCTGATGTCGGCGCCATCCACGTGCCAGTCGGGGTTGTAGTGCGCCATCGCGATCGCAATGCAGCCCGACCCCGTGCACAGGTCCAGCGCGCGGCGTACCTCGCGGCCGCCCAGCCAGGGCTCGAAGCCCGAGAGGATCAGTTCCGCGATGGGTGAACGCGGCACCAGCGCGCGGCGGTCGCTCTTGAAACTCAGGCCCGCGAACCACGCCTCGCCAGTCAGGTAGGCGGCGGGCACGCGCTCCTCGATGCGGCGCAGGAACAGCGCCAGCACGTCTTCCTTCTCGGCCAGCGTGACCCGGGCGTTGCCGTAGGCGGGGCCCAGGTCGTGCGGCAGGTGCAGCGCGTGCAGGGTGAGGTGCGTGGCCTCGTCGATGGCGTTGTCATGGCTGTGGCCGAACGTCAGCCCCGCCGCGTTGAAGCGGCTGGCGCCGTAGCGGATCAGGTCGATGATCGTCTGCAGTTCGTCGGTCATGGGCTCGCACACCCCGGCGTCGGGCCGGTCGGCAAGTATAAACGGGGGGGCGGGTATCATGGTCGCTCACCGTGGATCCACAGGCAGCGCGATGTTCAACCGCACCACCCTCGTCATCCTCGTCATCGCCCTGGCCGGCGGTGCCGGCCTGCTGGCCGCGAACCACTACTTCGGCGCCGACCGCGCCAGCGCGCAGCCGGCGACGCAGGTGGTCAAGCTGTTCCCGCAGCCCCGGCAGATCCCGCCTTTCAGCCTGCAGCAGTCCGATGGCACGCAACTGGTACCCGGCGAACTCAACGGCCACTGGACCGTCGTGTTCATCGGCTTCACCTTCTGTCCGGACGTCTGCCCGACCACGCTGGCCCAGTTGGCGCAGGCGCAACGGGAATGGGAAGCCTTCCCCGAATCGATCCGACCGCGCGTGCTGTTCGTCTCGGTCGATCCGGAGCGCGATACACCCGACCGCATTGGCGAATACGCCCACGCCTTCCATCGCGACACACTGGCTGCCACCGGCGACATTCCCTCGCTCGAAACCTTCGCGCGCTCGCTGTCGCTGGTCTTCGCGAAGGTGCCGCTGGGCGATGGTCCCAACCAGTACACCATCGACCACAGCGCCTCGCTGGCGGTGCTGGACCCGCAGGGTCGCATGGCCGGCGTGCTGCCGGGCAGCGCGCTGGAGCAGCCGGCCGCCATCGCCGCCGATTTCACCGGCCTGACCGAGACCTCGCGCCAGTGAGTCCGGTCACCGCCCTCACCTATGCGCTGCCGCACCGCTTGCTGTCGTCGCTGGCGCGCCGCCTGGCCTATTCCGACTCGCCCCGCACCAGCCGCTGGCTGATCGACACCGTGGTGCACAAGTTCAACGTCGATCTGGCCGAAGCCGCGAACCCCGACCCGCGCAGCTACGCCACCTTCAATGCGTTCTTCACCCGCGCACTCAAGCCCGGCGCACGCGTCGCCGATCCCGACCCGCGCGCCCTGCTGATGCCGGCCGACGGCCACGTCAGCCAGTGCGGCGCCATCGAGGACGGCCGCATCTTCCAGGCCAAGGGCCAGTCGTTCACCGCCGCCGAACTGCTGGGCGACGTGGTCGATGCGGAGCCGTTCCGCAATGGCCTGTTCGCCACCGTGTACCTGTCGCCGCGCGACTACCACCGCGTGCACATGCCCTGGACCGGCACGCTGCGCGAGACGGTGCACGTGCCAGGCCGGCTGTTCAGCGTGGGCACCGATGCCGTGGCCAGCGTGCCGCGCCTGTTCGCGCGCAACGAGCGCCTGGCGTGCCACTTCGACACCGACTTCGGGCCGATGGTCTCGGTGATGGTGGGCGCGCTGCTGGTATCGGGCGTGGAGACGGTCTGGAGCGGCGAGGAAATCCCGGCCTACGGCGACCGCATCACCCGCAAGGACTGGCGGGGGCGTGGCATCACGCTGGAGAGGTTCGAGGAAATGGCCCGCTTCAATTACGGCTCCACCGTGATCGTGCTGCTTCCGCCCGGCGTGGCCGAGCTCGAGCCCACGCTGAAGGCCGAGTCACCGGTGAAGCTGGGGCAGCGACTGGCCCGCTTGCGCTAGGCAAGACCGGACAGATGTCGCCATCCCCGCCAAACCGGGGAGCCTTGGGCATCGTGCATCGAAGGTCGTCCCGCGACACACCGGCGCTCGGTGCCGTAGAAGCACGCCAAGTGCTGTTCCATCCCGGCATTGGCTTGCCGAAGGATGCGTCCATGGACAAGTCCATGCATCCCCGCCGTCGTGGGGATGACGAACGGACATTCTTCGCCGGGCAGCGAACTAGCGCCTGCAACCTTCCAGTTTCAATGACTGCCCCTGCCGTACCAGGTAACGCGGTGCGGCGATGCCGTTGGCGCGCGCCAGCACGCCGGTATCGCACTGGTAGCGCTGTGCGATGGCCACCAGGGTTTCACCCCGGGCCACGCGATGGGTACGCATGGCCGCTGCAGGCGCCGGCGCGGGTGCCGCCGCAGGCGTGGCACCAATCGCGGGCACCTCGTCATTCGAAACCGGCTGCAGCGCACTGGTGCGGACGATCGCGCTGGCCGGATCGCTGTTGACCAGCCGCCGCGCCAGTTCTGCCCGCGCACCGCGCACGCACCAGCGTTCGTACAACCCCGCCATGCGTACGGTGCCGTTGAGCACCGTGCCCGCCGGGATCCACTGCTCGGCCTCGTAGCGAGGATTGAGGTTGCGCAGCGCGCGCATGTAGCCCTCGCGGGTACCGCCGTTGCCGAGGCAGATGGTCAGCTCGTAGATCGACGCCGGCTGCTTCAGGGCGAAGGTGGCCGGCCGCGTGTCGACCCTGGGGAACACCAGCCCGTATTCACGCGGATGCATGTACAGCCAGGCCGCGGCGATCACCATCGGCACGTAGTCCTTGGTTTCCGCCGGGAACTGGTTGTAAACGTCGACATCCCAGAACGGCCTGCCGTTGAACTCCCGGTAGACGCGGCGCGCGCGGCCTTCGCCGCCGTTGTAGGCCGCCAGCCAGTATTCGATGTTGTTGCCCAGCTCGGCAAAGCGTTCGCTGAGGTAGGCGGCAGCCGCATCGGCCGACATGCGTGCGTCGTAGCGCGTATCGAAGCCGGTGTCGTCGCGGCCCAGGCCGAAACGCGCGCCGGTGGCCGGCATGAACTGCAACGGGCCCAGCGCACCCGCGCGCGAGCGCGAGTGCACCCGGCCGTTCGATTCCTTGGCCAGGATGCCGAACAGCAGCGCCTCGGGCAGGCCGCGACGGGTGAAGCCCGGTGACATCAGGTGCTGCATGTACTGGTAGTTCTCGTGGCTGGTGATCAGCGACACCCGCATGTCGGTCAGCCAGCGGCGGATGCCGGCCTGCACCGCCGGATTCATCTGCACCAGCTCCATGAAGCGACGGTCATCGGCGCTGAGCAGGGCCGCTGCGGTCGCCGCGGGCGGCACGTCCCCGGTCGGCAGGCCATCGCCATCGTCGACCAACGTGGTATCGGCTTCGTCGTCCTCCGCCGCGGCGGCGGCGTCAACCTGCGCCTTCAGCAGCCGCTTGTAGGTCGCCAGCAGGGTGCCCGTGCCGCAGCCGCGCGTGCGCCCGCACTCGACGATCACGTCCTCCATGTCCTCCAGCGCGGCATTGCTCTCGTCCACGCCGGCCGGATCGTTGTTGCCGGCCTTGACCATGGCTTCGCGGTACCGCGCCTCCGCCTCGGTCATCCGCTGCTGCAGCGCTTCGATGTCGGCCTGCCCGCGGCGGGACTGGGCCTGCGCCTCGGGAATCGCGCCGGCGGCAATGGCCAGCGCCAACAGCGGCAGGAAAACGGTGGTGCGGGACGGCATGGACAAAGCGGCTCTCTGCGGCGTGGCGGGGATTCGGCAGGGTATCCGCCGCCTGCGACAGGGGGCAAGCGCGACGTCTCGATGTCGGGATCAACCGCTAGAATGGCCGAGACCCATCCACACGGAACGTCCATGGACCCGATCCTCGTCGGCAAGGCCATCACCACCCCGGACAGCGGACAGGTGCACCTGCTGCCGAAGTACGGCAACCGCCATGGCCTGGTGGCCGGCGCCACCGGCACCGGCAAGACGGTCACGCTGATGACGCTGGCCGAAGGCTTCTCGCGGATCGGCGTGCCGGTGTTCCTGGCCGACGTGAAGGGCGACGTGGCAGGCCTGGCGATGCCCGGCGAGGCGAGCGAGCGCCTGCTCCAACGCGCCGCACAGATCGGCATCGACGACTGGACGCCGGAAGGCAGCCCGGTGGTGTTCTGGGACCTGTACGGCAAGCTCGGCCACCCTGTGCGGACCACGGTCAGCGAGATGGGGCCGGTGCTGCTGTCGCGCATCCTCGAACTCAACGACACCCAAGGCGGCGTGCTGGACATCCTGTTCAAGCTGGCCGACGACCGCGGCCTGCTGCTGCTCGACCTGGCCGACCTGCGCGCCCTGCTCAACCTGATCGTCGAGGAGCGCAAGGACATCTCCACCAGCTACGGCCTGGTCAGCACGCAGTCGGTCGGCGCCATCCAGCGTGCGCTGTTGCGGCTGGAGCAGGAAGGTGGCAACCACTTCTTCGGCGAGCCCGCGCTGGAGCTGCACGACCTGATGCGCACCCACGTCAACGGGCGCGGCGTGATCGGCCTGCTGGCGGCCGACCAGTTGATCCTCAAGCCGCGGCTCTACTCGAGCTTCCTGCTGTGGCTGCTGTCGGAGCTGTTCGAAACGCTGCCGGAAGTGGGCGACCTGGACAAGCCGAAGCTCGTCTTCATCTTCGACGAGGCGCACCTGCTGTTCAACGACGCGCCCCCGGCGCTGCGCCAGCGGATCGAACAGGTGGTGCGGATCATCCGCTCCAAGGGTGTAGGCGTGTATTTCTGCTCGCAGTACCCCGACGACGTGCCGACCGAGATCCTCGGCCAGCTCGGCAACCGCGTGCAGCACGCCCTGCGCGCGTTCACGCCGCGCGACCAGAAGGCGGTGCGCACCGCCGCAGAGACCTTCGTCGCCAATCCGCGGCTCAGGGTCGCTGAAGCGCTGTCGGCACTCGGCACCGGCGAGGCACTGGTGTCCACCCTGCAGGACAAGGGCATTCCGATGCCGGTCGAACATACGCTTGTGTCGCCGCCGCGCTGCCGCATGGGTGCGATCACCGAGGCCGAACGCGCGCAGGTGCGCGCAGGCAGTCCGGTCGGTGGCAAGTACGACACTGCGGTGAATCGCGACTCGGCTGCCGAGATGCTGGCCCGACGCACCGAGGAAATGCCTGCGCAAAAGCAGGCGCCGGCGGCGAAATCCGGCGACGACGCCAACGAGGGGGGAATGGCAGGGGTGATTTCTCGCTGGCTACTGGGCACAAACAAGCGACAAGGAGTGCTGGAAGCAGCCGGAAAACAGGCGGCTCGCACTGTTACTAGTCGCATCATTCGTAATGTCTTAGGTGGCATGAAAATCAAATGACCGCATCCAAGTCGAGGTTTCGCATGTCGCTTCGCAGTCTGCCGCTGTCCCTGACCCTCGCGCTTGCCATCTGCGCCTGCCAGCCTGCAGCCGATAAATCCACCGATATCGACACCGGCGGCGCCGCAACAGCCAACGCGACCACCACGACGCCCGAAGCACAACCCGGGCGCGACCCGCTGCTCGAAGGCAGCGACGCCATCGCCATCGAACACCACTCGCGCCCGGAACCGGCGGGCTTCGACCGCAGGGCATTCGCCGGCATGTTCAGCGGCACCCTGCCCTGCGCCGATTGCCCGGGCATCGACACGCGCCTGCACATCGCCGATGACGGCACCTTCCACCTCACCGAGGCCTACCGCGACCGTGGCAACGCGCAGACCGCCGGCACCTGGACCGTCGATGCCGCAGGCACGCGCCTGCTGCTCGATCCGGACGTGAAAGATGCGCCGGACCGCCACCTTTCGATCGTCTCGAACGATGAACTGCGGGCCCTCGACCCGGAGGGCAATGCCATCGACAGCACGCTGGACCACCTCCTGCGCCGCGACTGACCGGCCACCGTGGGACGCTGGCGGCCACCCTCCGAGAAGAGCACTGCGCTGGTCACCCCGGCCGGGCATGCACGGTTGAAGGCCGAACTGGACGAACTGTGGCGCGTCAGGCGACCTGAAGTGGTCAAGGCACTGGCCGCGGCGGCGGCCGAGGGCGACCGCTCCGAGAACGCGGAATACACCTACCGCAAGAAGCAGCTTGGCGAGATCGATCGGCGCGTGCGCTACCTGGGCCAACGGCTGGAGACGCTGCGCGTGGTGGACACGGTGCCCTCCGATCCCGAAGCCGTGTTCTTCGGCGCGACGATCGAAGTGGAGCACCTGGAAACCGGCGAGACATCGCGCTACCGCATCGTCGGCCCGGACGAGACGGATGCAAAACTGGGCTGGATCAGCATCGACTCGCCGCTCGCGCGCGCGATGCTGAAGAAGCGCGTGGACGACGAGTTCGAAGCGCAGTTGCCGGGCGGGCCCGCGCGGTTCGCTGTGGTGGCGATTGAATACCGGGAGTCGGACGATGGTCCTTGCTAAAGCGGGGCGCCGCGTCTTGCCGACCCTCGCCCTGTCTGCCAGCGCTTTCGGAATGACTGCGGCAGCGCAGGGATACATCGTGGAATGGCCGCCCGCTCGGCAACCGCTGCTTGCCGGGGAGTATTCCGGCAAGGTGCGCGACGGCTGGCAGCGGGACGGGGCCTGCGAGTTCCTGTCGGCCCGGTTGCGGCTTTCGACCGACAAGACTTATGTGCTCGACCTGCATTGCGCGGCCGACGCCACCGGGACGCGCATGTTGCGCGGGACGTGGTGGATCGACGAGATCGCCGGCAGCTGCGTGATCCTCGTCGATCCACAGCCAGTGCCCACGCGCGACGACCGCCTGTTCGGTTTCCGGGTCATCGGCGATGCCGACGCCTTGCGGCAGGATGGCGGTGGTTGCCAGGCCGCCGACGAACGCGACGAAGCGATGGTCCTCGTGCGGACGGGGGCAAGCTCCGACTGACGGCATCGGCGGGATCGGCGCGCGGTCTGGGCGCCGGGGCACCGTTTCACGCGTCGCGAAGAAGCTCCAGCCCGCGGCCGTACTCCACCTCGCCATACAGATCGTGCTCGTCGCTGCCCATGATGCGCACGTCGACGAACTCGCCCGGCTGCAGGCCGGCGTCGCGGCCATCCTGGATCTGCACCACGCCGTCGATCTCGGGCGCGTCGGCCATCGAACGGGCGATCGCCAGTTCGCCGTCCAGCAGGTCGACGAGGCAGCGCTGCACGCTGCCCACCTTGTCCTCGAGCTTCTGCGTGGAGATTTCCGCCTGCACCTCCATGAAACGCGCCAGGCGCTCCTGCTTCACGGCTTCGGGGACGGGATCGGGCAGCGCATTCGCCGTCGCGCCATCCACCGGCGAATAGGCGAACGCCCCCACGCGATCCAGTCGCACCTCGCGCAGGAAGTCCAGCAGTTCCTCGAACTCCGCCTCCGTCTCGCCGGGGAAGCCGACGATGAAGGTGCTGCGGATCGTCAGCTCCGGGCAGATCCCGCGCCAGCGCGCGATGCGTTCGCGCACCTTGTCGACCGCGCCGGGGCGCTTCATCAACTTCAGCACGCGCGGGTTGGCATGCTGGAACGGGATGTCGAGGTAAGGCAGCAGCTTTCCTTCCGCCATCAGCGGAATGATGTCGTCGACATGCGGATACGGATACACGTAATGCAGCCGCGTCCACACGCCCAGCTCGGCCAGCCCCTCGCACAGGGCCTTCATGCGCGTCTGGTACGCCTTGCCACGCCACTCACGTTCGGCGTATTTCACGTCCACGCCGTAGGCCGAGGTGTCCTGCGAGATCACCAGCAGTTCCCGCACCCCGCCGCGCACCACCAGGCGCTCGGCCTCGCGCAGCACGTCGTCGACCGGGCGCGACACCAGGTCGCCACGCATCGACGGAATGATGCAGAAGCTGCAGCGGTGGTTGCAGCCTTCCGAAATCTTCAGGTAGGCGTAGTGCTTCGGCGTGAGTTTGATGCCCACATCATCCCCGGCGGCACGACGCGGCACGAGGTTCGTGAACGGGTCGTGCGACTGCGGCAACGCGGTGTGCACGGCCGACATCACGCTGCCGTAGTCCTGCGGGCCGCTGATCGAGAGCACGTCCGGATACTGCTCGCGGATCATCTCCGAGCGCTTGCCCAGGCAGCCAGTGACGATGACCTTGCCGTTCTCGGCCATGGCCTCGCCGATGGCATCCAGCGATTCGGCCACCGCCGAGTCGATGAAGCCGCAGGTATTCACCACCACCACGTCGGCATCGTCGTAGGTCTGCACGATGTCGTAGCCATCGACCCGCAACTGGGTGAGGATGCGCTCGGAATCCACCAGCGCCTTGGGACAACCGAGGCTGACGAAACCGACTTTGGGCTGGCTGGCTGGCATGGAAGCGCGGCGCTGGCAGGGCCGGGCATTATACGAGCCGACCGCCCCGCCCCCCGGTACACGTCGCAATGCGCCGCTGCGACCGTGTTTGGCAGCTTGCCGCCGACAGTCCGGTCCCGAGGGCGCACAATGGGGCTCCCTGAAGCCACCCTCCCTGCTCAAGGAGCCTGCCATGGGCCGTCACGCGCAAGCGCCGACACGCTACGAACTGCACCCGCAACTGGCCGCCGACACCCACCCCCTGGCCACCCTGGCCCTGTGCGAGGTGCGGCTGATGGACGATGCCAATTACCCGTGGCTGGTGCTGGTGCCAACCATCGCCGGTGCGCGCGAACTGATCGACCTCGATGCCGGCCAGCGCCGGCAACTGACCGACGAGATCGACCAGGCCGCACGCTTGCTGCGCGACGCGTTCCAGCCCTACAAACTCAACGTGGCTGCGCTGGGCAACCTGGTGCCGCAGCTCCACGTCCACGTGATCGCACGTTTCGAGAACGACCCGGCGTGGCCAGCGCCGGTCTGGGGCCGCGTGGCGGCACGCCCCTATCCACCGGAGCTGCTGATCGAGCGCGTGCAGGTGTTGCGCGAGGGTTTCCTCAGCGCGCCCTGATCGGCCGCACAGGCTGGTCGCGCAAGCCAGCTCCCGTCATCCCGGCGAACGCCGGAACCCAGTGGCTTCGAGCAAGCGGTCTCGAACATGGGCGCGCAGGATGCACACGGGCACATCGCACGCGTCGGTCATCCCCGCCGCGCTTCGAATCGACCAGACTCAGGTCTTCGGCAAGGTCACGCCCGTCTGTCCCTGGTACTTGCCGCCGCGGTCCTTGTAGGACGTTTCGCACACGTCATCCGGATCGGACTGGAAGAACAGCATCTGCGCCACGCCCTCGTTGGCGTAGATGCGCGCCGGCAGCGGCGTGGTGTTGCTGAATTCCAGCGTCACGTGGCCTTCCCACTCCGGCTCCAGCGGGGTGACGTTGACGATGATGCCACAGCGCGCATAGGTGCTCTTGCCCAGGCACACCACCAGCGTGTCGCGCGGGATGCGGAAGAACTCCACCGTCCGCGCCAGCGCGAAGCTGTTGGGCGGGATGATGCACTCGTCGGCCTCGATGTCGACGAAGCTCTTCGGGTCGAAGTGCTTGGGGTCGACGATGGTCGAGTTGATGTTGGTGAACACCTTGAACTCGCGCGAGCAGCGCACGTCGTAGCCGTAGCTGGAGGTGCCATAGCTGACGATGCGGCCGCCATTGGCTTCCTTGACCTGGCCCGGTGCGTACGGCTCGATCATGCCGTGCTGTTCGGACATCCGCCGGATCCAGCGGTCGCTCTTGATGCTCATGCAGTGGTTCCCGTAGCCGTGGTGGCCGAATCGGGCATTGTAGGGCGGGTCTCGACCCGCCGCACTTCGATCACCGTCGCCAAGCCAGGCGTGCCAAGCACGGCGGGTCGAGACCCGCCCTACACCAGCGAAGCGGAGATCGACATCGCTGCCCGCGGTCGCTTCGAAAGTTCCTCGACCAGCCGCCGCGCCGTCTCCCGATACGCCTGCGCCGCGGCCGACTCTGGTTGCGCCACGACGATCGGGGTCCCGGCATCGCCCTGCTCGCGGATACCGATCTCCAGCGGCAGCGAGCCCAGCAGCGGCACCCCGTACTGGGCGGCCATCCGCTCGCCACCGCCCTGCCCGAACAGGTGTTCCACATGGCCGCAGTTCGAGCACACGTGCTGGGCCATGTTCTCCACCAGCCCCAGCACCGCGACCTCCACCTTCTCGAACATCTTCAGCGCCTTGCGCGCGTCCAGCGTGGCCACGTCCTGCGGCGTGGTGACGATCACCGCCCCTGCCACCGGGATCTTCTGCGCCAGCGTCAGCTGGATGTCGCCGGTACCCGGCGGCAGGTCCACGACCAGGTAGTCCAGGCCCTCCTCGCCGCCCCACAGCGTGTCGTTGAGCAACTGCGTCAGCGCCGACGTCGCCATCGGTCCGCGCCAGATCATCGGCGTGTCCTGCTCGACCAGCAGCCCGATCGACATCGCCTCGATCCCGTGCGCCCGCATCGGCTCGATCGACTTCCCGTCCGGACTGTCCGGCCGGCCCGACAGGCCCAGCATCATCGGAATACTCGGGCCATAGACGTCGGCATCCAGCACCCCGACCCGCGCGCCGCCCGCCGCCAGGGCCAGCGCAAGGTTCACGGCCGTGGTGGACTTGCCCACCCCGCCCTTGCCGGAACCGACGGCGAGGATGTTGCGGATGCGGGCAAGGGGGAAGAGCTGTGGCTGGACGCCGCGGGGGAGAGTTTGCGAAGGCATGTGTCGAATGATTACAACATGTTACGACCGAAGGTGCTGCCCGGGACTGCGGCCTAGCATATGTACCCCGCACCGCATGTGACATCTGGCACGGCAATTAACCACATGTTAAGGTCGCTTCATCGGGCAGGGGGAACCGCCCGTTTCCTAATGTTGTTACGCGAAACTGACGGCCGCATTGGACGATGGACGCAGTCACTCGAACCATTCTTGGGGATATATCAATGAAAAAACGCATGACTGGCCCGAAGCCCAGCCACTTGAGTTCGGCGCTGTTCGCCGCACTTTTCCTGACCACGATGGGCACTGCGGCAGCGCAGGACGCTAGCAGCAGCGACCAGGACGAAAACGAGCTGCAGGAGTCCCGCCCCGGCTCAAGCAGCGCCGCAACCCTCGACAGGGTCTCGGTGGTCGGTTCCCGCATCAAGCGCGCGGAGATCGAAGGCCCGGCACCGGTGACGGTGATTTCACGCGAGGATATCGACCGTGAAGGCTTCCAGACGATCGGTGACGTGTTGCAGTCGCTGAGCCAGAACACCGCGTCTTCGTTCACTGGGGATCTTGGCGTCACCGGCTTCACCCCGAACGCCCAGGTCGTCAACCTGCGCAACCTGGGGCCTGGCTACACCCTCACGCTGATCAACGGCCGCCGCCCCGCGCAGTACCCACAGCCTTACAACCGCGACAATAACGTCGTGAACGTGCGCGCCGTGCCCACGTCCATCGTCGAGCGCATCGAAGTGTTGACCGGTGGTGCATCGGCGATCTATGGCTCCGACGCAGTGGCAGGCGTGGTCAACATCGTGCTCCGCGAGAACTACGAAGGCAACCTGCTCCGTGGCGTCGTGGGCACTACGGCCGAGGGCGGCGGCGACCGCTTCTCCATCGAATACACAGGGGGAAGGACCGGTGACCGCTGGTCGACACTGTTCGCTTTCCAGTATGGCGCCAACGAGGCAGTGTTTGGCACGCAACGCGACTTCATGGCAGACACCCGCAACAATCCCTATGGACTGGTTGTCAACCCGGCGCTGTCGCTGATCGCCATCCGTGCCTCGGCACACCCTTCAGGACCGACCAACCACGAAAGCCTGTACCCCGGACAGGCCAACTGCGATCGTTTTGGCTATACCACCGTCACCACGGCCGCACGCGGCACCTACTGCGGCTCGTTCAACCAGGTGGGCTCCAGGTCGATCTCTAACGCGGGCAGCTTCCACTCCGCATATGGCTACGGCACCTTCGACATCACTCCGGAAACGCAGCTCTTCGGCAGCATCACCTATTATGGCAGTGACGCCAAGGCGAGCTCGGGCACGGAGTTCTGGGGGGGACTGCCAACAATCGCTTCCTCGTCAATTCCACTGGCGGGCTGAGCTCAGTATTCTACGACCCGACGCTCGGTCATCTGGTGCAACTGCAACGAGTCTTCAATCCCTTCGAGCTTGGCGGCAACGAAGCGGCGACTACGCTGTTCGACGAAAGTACCTACGACATCACTGCAGGCGTACGCGGCATGTTCGGCGAACGCTTCGACTGGGAGGCTTTCGCTCAGCACTCGGAATATCGCTACGAAGCAGATCGTCCGCGACTGCTGGCCCAAGCCGTGCATGATTACTTCCTGGGACCACGCCAAGGGTTCATCAGCGGCTTCCCGATTCATACCCTGAACCGCGACCGCTGGTTCGCCCCATGGACGCCCGAGATCTATGAATCGGTGTCGACCCGTGTCATCAACAAGGGCACCACCAGCTCGAGTGCGGTGAATTTCAACATCAGCGGCGACCTGTTCGACCTGCCCGCGGGCCCCGTAGGCTTCGCAGGCGTGCTGGAAGGGGTGCGCCAAGAGACGGAGTTGCGCAGCGATCCCCGCCTCGACCCGCTCCGTCCCGCGGACAACCAGACGGTCTATAACCTGGTAAGTTCGGGCCAGACGACGGGTCGTCGTGATCGCTATGCCGCAGGCGTCGAGTTCCGCGTGCCGATCTTCAGCATGCTCGATGCGCAGCTTGCCGCACGTTACGACAAGTACGACGACATCACGGCCGTGGACGACGCCATCACCTATAACCTCGGGTTGGAATTCAGGCCCTGGGAAAGGCTGCTGCTCCGCGGTTCGTACGCCACCAGCTTCAAGGCGCCGGACATGCAGCTTGTCTATGCCGAGGGTGCCGCATCGTTCTCGAATGTGCTGGACGAATATTCCTGCCGGGCCGGTATCGGCCCGGGGTCCGCCGGCGGACCCCGTACACGCGCACAGTGCAACCAAACCGGAGATCCCACGATCTACTCCGCGCGCACGTCGCTCTCCGGCAATCCCGGCCTCAAGGAGGAAGAAGGCACGTCCTATGGCTATGGGTTCGTCTGGGACATCATCGACAACATGTCGCTGTCCGTGGACTACTACCGCATCGAATTGGCCGATGCTGCCGCGCAGTTGAGCAATGACTTCATCCTGCAGGCCGAGGCAGCCTGCCGCCTGGGCAGTTGGAGTTCCACCGCCCCGCGACCGGAATTGACACCTGAGTTCTGCGGCAACGTCACCTCGCTTGTGACCCGCCAGGTGGCACCCGGCACTACGCTGGACGGACGAATCGAGAGCATCAACTCCGCGTACATCAATACCGCGCTGCGCGACACAAGCGGCATCGACTCGACATTCCGCTATGTCCTGGATACCGATCGCCTGGGTCGCTTCCGATTCGACGTGAACTACTCGCTGGTCCTCACCAACAAGTACAAGCAGTTCGAAAGCGACGAGTTGGTGGACTACCGCGACTCGCCTCCGATCTGGTTCTATCCCGAGCGCAGCCGGGTCCGCGGGTCGGTCACCTGGAACAAGGGTGACTGGGATACCACCGTGTATGGTTCGCGCCTGGGTTCGGCCTGGTCTTTCCAGGAGGAGGACGGGTGCCTGCTGCCGCCGAATGACCAGGTCTGCTTTGGTCGTCGCCTCCACCCGTACATGGTCTACAACCTGACCGTCGGAAAGCGCTTCGGACCCAACCTGCGCGCACAATTCGACGTGGTCAACGTGACGAACAACCAGTATCGGCACGACCCTGGCCAAGGTTATCCGTACTTCAACCCATGGATCGGTGCAGATCCGCTGGGCCGCAGGTATGCCTTCAGCCTGTCCTACCGGTTCTGAAAGAACGGCGGGCCATCAGACAAGAGCCCGGCATCCGCCGGGCTCTTGCTTTGAGGACCACGAACATCGTTGCTGGAGCACCTCATGCTGCCGCCAGCACACATGGGAGATATTCAGACATGGGTATGAAAAGCCTTTCGACGATTGCAGCAGCCTTGATGGCCGCGGCGATGAACCTTTCGCCCGCGCACGCATCGGCGTATTCAATCGAGGACTTCGCTCGCCACCCGACCTACAGCAACGCCAAGATCTCGCCCGATGGCCGATTCCTGGCAGTAACCGTCGATCGTGGTGACCAGGATGTATTGACGGTTATGCGCACCAGCGACCTGACTGTCCTCAAGATCAACCAGCTACCCGACAAGAAGAGCGTTGGCGAGTTCCATTGGGTCAGCCCGGATCGATTGATGTTCAACGCCGTGCGCAAGCTGGGCGGCTACGCGCAGCCGTTCATGCTTGGCGAATGGTTCGCCGTCAATGCAGACGGGTCACAACCGCGTCCTCTGGTATTCCGCGGCACCCGCGATGCCACCCAACGTGGCAAGACCGTCAGCAACCAGCAGTTCCGCCTCCTTGACACGCTCAAGGATGACAACCAGTTCGTGGTCATGTCGGTCACCTCGCCACGGTCGTCCGAAGGTGCCGGCACCGAAGTCGTCAGGATGGACGTCTTCAGCGGGCGCAGGACGCCCTTGGCACGAGCGCCCAAGGAAAACTGCGGAATCGCCCTGGATGCCCGGAAGGAACCACGATTCGCCGTGTGCTCATCCAGCCGTGACGAGGATGGCAACTACGACGAAAGGACAGAACTGTATCGCCGCGACGGAGCGCGATGGACGCTCATCAACGCATCGCGTTCCGACGGCTATCATCTGCGCGTCATCCGGACTACCGACGATGGCACGGTCTACGTCGACCGCAGCGACGGCAAGCAGCCCTCCGCCATCGGAACCCTCGACGTCGAGTCGGGCGAGTTCAGTCCCTTGTTCAGCGATCCCGTCGCGGATGTCTCGCGCGCCATCTGGTCCACGGATGGGGAAACTCTGGTGGGCGTGGTCACGGAAGCCGGCGCGCCGATGGTCCAACTGATCAACGCCACCCATCGCGACGCGGAGTTGTTCTCGTCACTCGCATCAGCTTTTCCGGGAGAGATGGTGTCGTTCTCAAGCCACACCGATGACGGCAGCCAGATCCTGGTGTCGGTCTATTCCGACTCCAACCCTGGCGAGCTTTACCTCTACAACCGGGATACCGGGCAGGCGCGCTTCATGATGAGCAATCGCCAGTGGCTGGACAAAACGAAGATGGCGTCGACCATGCCATTTTCGTTCGCCTCTCGCGATGGCATGACGATCCACGGCTACCTGACAATCCCCAATGGCAGCGATGGCCGCAACTTGCCGATGATCGTCAATCCACATGGCGGCCCCATCGGTCCGCGCGATGCCTGGGGCTTCAACTGGGAAGCGCAGATGCTCGCCAGCCGCGGCTATGCCGTGCTGCAGGTGAACTTCCGCGGCTCGGGTGGATACGGACGCGCATTCCAGGATGCCGGCCACATGCAGTGGGGCCAAGGCATCCAGAACGACATCATCGATGCCACCCGCTGGGCAATCGCACAAGGCCATGCCGACAAGGACCGCATCTGCATCTATGGCGGCAGCTTCGGCGGCTACTCGTCGTTGATGGCGCCCATTCGCGAGCCCGGGCTGTATCGCTGCACTTTTGGCTATGTCGGCGTGTACGACGTGGACATGATGTTCAAGCGCGGCGACATCCCGCAATCGGAGTCAGGCCTGCGCTACCTGCGGAGGACGCATGGAACCGATGCCTCCGTATGGGCCGAGAACTCGCCTGCACGACGTGCCGGGGAGGTCGGGATTCCGGTCTATCTGGCGGCAGGCGCGCGCGACGAACGCACCCCGCCGGAGCAGACCGAGCTGATGAATCGTGCATTGATTGCCGCAGGCAACCCGCCGGAGGGCATGATCATCCAGTCCGGCGAGATGCACGGCTTCTACGACGTGGACAACCGCGTCAACCTGTATACGAAGATGCTCGAGTTCTTCGACAGGCATATCGGCAGCGCGCAGCCAGCGGGTGGAACCGCGTCGGACTGATGGCGAAGGCAGGGGCGCGCCTGAACGCGACCCCTCCCTGCCCTGAACGCCAGCGGCAATCGCCGCCGCGCAGGGGGCCAATGCGCTATAACGCCGTCATCGTCGGCCTGTGGCCGCCACCCTGGAGAAATCGTTCGTGCGCAAGCTCGGTTCCGCGGCACTCGCCGCCATCGCAATCTGCGTCAGCATCCCAGCATTCGCATCTGATCCAGCGGGTCGCTGGCAAACCATCGATGAGTCGGGCAAGCCCAAGTCCATCGTCGAAATCCGCCAGGGAAGCGATGGCACCTACACCGGCCGCATCGTCGAACTGCTCAATCCCAGCCGCCCCAACCCCACCTGCGACAAGTGCAGCGACGACCGCAAGGACCGTCCGATCACCGGCATGGAGATCATCCGCGGCATGCGCGCGGAACGCGGCGATGGGTTCGGTGGCGGCACCATCCTCAATCCCGAGGAGGGCAAGGTCTATCGCTCCAAGATGAAGCTGGTCGACGGCGGCAGCAAGCTGGAAGTGGCCGGCTGCATCGCCTTCCTGTGCCGGACGCAGGTCTGGGTCCGCCAGTAGCACGCCCCGTCTTAGAAGTCCCGGAAGCCCGGCAGATGCCGGGCTTTTTCGTGGCCGGGCAGCGGCGATGCCCATGCGATAATCCAGGGCCGCCACAAAGACCGCCTCCATGCCCCGCCCCGCCCTCGTCACCAGCGCCCTGCCCTACGGCAATGGCCACCTGCACATCGGCCACCTGGTCGGCTACATCCAGGCCGACATCTGGGTGCGCGCGCGGCGCATGGCGGGCGGTACGGTGCATTTCGCCTGCGCCAATGACACGCATGGCACGCCGATCATGTTGGCGGCCGAAAAGGCAGGCGTGCCCCCGGAGGAATTCATCCAGCGCACGCAGGCCAGCCAGGAGCGTGATTTCGCCGATTTCGGCGTGGCCTTCGACTGGTACCACTCCACCCATTCGGCCGAGAACCGTGAGCTGACCGAGCGCTTCTACGCCGCACTGGACGGCCGCGGCCACGTCGAGCGCCGTTCGATCGAGCAGCTGTTCGATCCGGTCAAGGCGATGTTCCTGCCGGACCGCTACGTCAAGGGCGAATGCCCCAATTGCGGCACGCCCGACCAGTACGGCGACAACTGCGAGGCCTGCGGCGCGACCTATTCGCCGACGGAACTGAAACACCCGCGCTCGGTGGTGTCGGGTGCCACGCCGGAACTGCGCGAGTCCGAGCACTTCTTCTTCAAGGTCGGCGATTTCACCGGGGTCTTGCGCGGCTGGCTGGAAGGCGACGTCGCGATCCCCGGCGTCAAGGCCAAGCTGCGCGAATGGATCGATGCCGAGGGCGGCCTGCGAGACTGGGACATCTCGCGCGACGCGCCCTACTTCGGCTTCCAGATCCCCGGCCACCCGGGCAAGTACTTCTATGTCTGGCTGGATGCGCCGATCGGTTACTTCTCCAGCCTGCTCGCGCTTGCGCGCAGCGGCCGCAAGCCCGGTTTCGACGAGGCCGAGTTCGAACGCCTGCTCGCACCCGGCGACCACGCGGAACTGCGCCACTTCATCGGCAAGGACATCGTGAACTTCCACGGCCTGTTCTGGCCCGCCGTCCTTGCCGGCAACGGCCTGCGCCTGCCGGAACGGCTGCACGTCAACGGCTACCTGATGGTCAACGGCGACAAGATGTCGAAGTCGCGCGGCACCTTCGTCATGGCGCGCACCTACCTCGATAGCGGGCTCGACCCGGAGGCGCTGCGCTACTACTTCGCCACCAAGTCGTCGGGTGGCGTTGACGACGTGGACCTGAACCTGTCCGATTTCGTCGCACGCGTGAACAGCGACCTGGTCGGCAAGTTCGTCAACATCGCCAGTCGCTGCGCGAAACTGCTGGACACGCACTTCGGCAACGCACTCCCCGGCGACACCCTGGATGGGACGAGCGAGGGCTGGCAAGCCCAGGCCGATGCGGTGCTGTCGGACGTCCGGAGGGCGGCAGCGACGGTGCCGGCCGACTACGAACAAGGCAACTTCGCCGCGGTAGCCCGCACTGCCATGTCCGCAGCCGACCGCGTCAACGAGTACATCGCACAGACCGCGCCGTGGGCGCTGGCGAAGGACGATGCACGCCAGCCCGACCTACACCTGGTGCTGGCCACTTCGCTGCAGGCCTTCGCAGATATCGCGGGCATGCTCAAGCCGATCCTGCCGGCCACGGTGGGTAAGGTCGAGGCGTATTTCGGCGGCGTGGATCTCGCCCCCGGCGCCACCATCGACCTGGCGGGCCGGGCGCTTGCGCCGTACACCGCCCTGTTCACCCGCATTGATCCAAAACGCATCGACGCCATGACCGAAGCTTCGAAAGACACCTTGGCCGCTGCGGCCAAAGCCGCGCAGACCGCGAAGGCGGCAGAGCTGCAGGCATCGTCCTTGCCCCCACCCCAGCCCGCCCGGCCCATCGGCGCAGCCGACGGGCGTTCATCGGCGCGCGAACCACTGGTTCGCGAGCGCACCTCTTCACCCCCCGCAAGCGGAGGAGGGAGCGAGATCGTAAGCATCGACGATTTCGCCAAGCTCGACCTGCGCATCGGCAAGGTGGTCGCGTGCGGGTTCGTGGAGGGTTCGGACAAGCTGTTGCGCTTCGAGCTCGATGCCGGCGACCTCGGCACGCGCCAGATCTTCTCCGGCATCCGCGCCAGCTACGGTGATCCGGAGGCGCTGGTCGGTCGCCACGTCGTGTTCATCGCCAACCTCGCGCCACGCAAGATGCGCTTTGGCATGAGCGAGGGGATGATCCTGTCGGCCGGTTTCGATGGCGGTGCACTGGCGCTGCTGGATGTCGATGCCGGCGCGCAGCCCGGCATGCCGGTGCGTTGATCGCCGCGGCGTTGTCGCCACCAGCCGCATCGGCCCAACGTCCCGTCATGCAGCTCGCCCTGTTCGATTTCGACCACACCGTCACCACCTGCGATACCTACGCGCGGTTCCTGCGCCGCGTGGCCACGCCGGCGCAGCTTGCGTCGGCGAAATGGACGGTGGGTCCCTGGCTGCTCGGCTATCGGCTGAAGCTGGTGAGCGCCGGGCGCATCCGTCGCCGGGTTACCGCGCGGGTCTTTCCCGGGCGCACGCCCGACGAGATCGAGGCGCACGGACGGGCCTACGCGCGCGAGGCACTGCCCGCGCTGGTGCGCCCCGAGGTGATGGCGCGCATCGGCTGGCATCGCCAGCAGGGCCATGACGTGGTGCTGGTGTCGGCGTCGCTGGATGCCTACCTGCGCCCGTGGTGCGCGCAGCACGGGCTGGCGCTGCTCTGCAATACGCTCGAAGTGCGGGGCGGACGGCTGACCGGCCGCTACGCCGTGCGCGACATCGGCGCGCACAAGGCGGACGAGATCCGCCGGCACCACGACCTGTCGCGTTACGAGCGCATCCATGCCTACGGCGACAGCGGCGAGGACCGCCCGATGCTCGCCCTGGCGCACGAGCGCTGGTACCGCGGGGTGCAGGTCGCATGAACGCACCCGCCGATCTCCACCTCGTCGAGCGGCTCGACCGCCTGCTGCCGCAGACGCAATGCCGACAGTGCGGCTACGACGGCTGCCGGCCATACGCCGTGGCCATGGCGCGCGGCGAAGCCGGCGTCGACCACTGCCCGCCGGGTGGCGATGCCGGTGCCCGCGCCCTGGCCCACGTGCTGGACGTGCCTCCCCTTCCCTATGACCGAACGCGCGGCATGCACAAGCCGCCGCAGGTGGCGTTGATCGTCGAAGCCGACTGCATTGGCTGCACCAAGTGCATCCAGGCCTGTCCGGTCGACGCCATCGTCGGCGGCAGCAAGCTGATGCATACCGTCATCGCGGCGCTGTGCACCGGCTGCGAGCTGTGCATCCCACCGTGTCCCGTGGACTGCATCGAACTTCGACCCGGTACGGCTCCCGTCCCCTGACGACAGAACGGCGTGCCGAAGCACGCCGCAGCGGGATCAGACGGGTCCCGGCGGACGCCGGGACCGGGATTGACTCCAGTGCGCCGCCCTCAGCGCGTCGCGCAGGCGGAGCAGATCCGCTCCACCTCGTAGCCGCGTTCGCGCAGCTTTTCGACCACGCCGTCCTCGCCCAGCAGGTGCAGGGCGCCGACCACGACCAAGGTGTCGTCGCTACCCGGTGCCTCGAGGTGGGCGGCGATCTTCGGCACCCAGGCGTCGTTGCGCTCGACGTTGATGCGGTGATAGAGCTTCGGGAACTGATCGCGCATCTCCAGGGCCATTTCCCGCCACAGCGTGTCGGCATCCCCCGCGCGCCAGGCGTTGTGCAGCTTCTCCACCGCTTCCTGGCCTTCGGCACCGGACTTCAGCGATTCCTGCAGGAACTGCAGTTGTTCGGCCGGGTCCATGCCGTCGAGGAACGCGATCTGCTCGGCGCCGGTCTCCAGGCCCGAGGTCGGCTTGTTGGCGGTGCGCGCGCGCTCCGCCATATGGGTGTCGAGGCCGATGGCCGGGTCCAGGCCATACTTGGTCAGTTCGACGATGGTCACCATCAGTCCAACGAACCACGGCTCGAACATCTGCAGCACCTGCCCGTTCATCTGCATCGCGGCGAGGTGGCTGGCATTCTCCTGCACCCAGGCATCGAGCGCGGCCACCGTTTCCGGCGGCAGTTCGCTGTTGAGCTGGGTGCCATCGGTGCGCAGCGCGGCCTGGCCCATCTGCATGCCCAGCGCCGGCGAGCCCATCTCCTCGGGCGCGATCTCGAACACCACGCGGTCGGCGGCGGCGAATGCGGTATCCACGTCCGGCGACAGCGGATAGTCGCTGGGCTTGAGCAGGTGGAACGAGCCCAGCAGGTACACCGCGTTGTCGGCGTCGGACACCTTCCACAGCAGCGGCACCGGCGGCGCGGACGCGGGCTCGGTACCTTGCCGTGCAGCGGCTGGCCCGACGAGCAGCAGTGCGCACACCGCGGCGCTGCATAGAGTGGTCTTGAGGCCGCGGAGCATCGCGGGCACGGGGTTCGAAATCGACATGGACGACGATCCTTTGTGATCAGGGTGTGGGACGGCGGTAGCGCTTCTCGCCAGCGGTCACGGCCAGGTCCATGCGGTTCTCATGGGGCGGCAGCGGACAGGTGGCGTAGTCGGTGAAGGCGCACGGGGGATTGTAGGCGCGATTGAAGTCCACCACGACCGCGCCCGACCGGTCCGGCGCATCGGTGTAGAGGTATCGCCCCGGACCATAGCTCTCGTGGCCGCTGGTACGGTCGGCGAACACCAGGAACAGGCCGCCCTCTTCGCCTTCCAGCGCCTCCAGCCGGTAACGCGCGCCGTCGCGCTCGAACTCGACCACGCCCGGATTCGGCAAGGCCTGCAGCTGGCTGGTGATGTCCATGATCTCGAGCGTGCGCGGCGTGGCATGCGGCACGAAGCTGGCGTCGATGCGCCAGCCGGCATCGGCCGGCCAGTACTCCAGCGTGCCGAACTGCGTGCGCGTTTCGGCGTCCGCGTGCTTGACGCGCAGCGCCTTGCCACCAGACCGCTGCAACAACGACAACTGACCGTTGCCTTCATCGAAACCGACGATGGAGGGTGATTGATCGGTATCGGGCTTCAGTTCGAAGCGCGCCTTCACAGGCTCGCCATCCAGCGTGAGCGCGACGCCGCGTTCCGGCACCAGCCACACGCGGCCGCCCGACTGCTGCAGCAGGCCGAGTTTTTCCGGACCCTTCGCCAGCCGGATGCCGTTGGTCGCCCCGCTGCCGACGTAGTGCGCGTTGAGTTCAAGACGATGCAATCCCACGAGGCTCGCCCAGCCGTCGGGCTGCAGCAGGCGCTCGCGGCGTTCCTCGCGCCATTGCGCGTTGTCGGCGACAAACCGCGGATCCTGCGGCGGCGGCTCGAGACCGCTGTCCTGCGACCCACCGGAACCGCCACACGCGGCCAGCAGCATCGACGTCCCCAGCCACACGCCCCACGTCAGCTTTCGCATGTCATCTCCCCCTCAGGAACCAGCGGTCGATCTCGTGCACCGTGAACCGTGCCCAGGTCGGCCGCCCGTGGTTGCATTGCCCGGAACGTTCGGTCGCTTCCATCTGCCGCAGCAACGCGTTCATTTCCGGCACGGTCAACCTGCGGTTGGCGCGCACCGCGCCGTGGCAGGCCATCGTCGACAACAGCTCGTCGCGCGCAGCCTTCACCCGGCGGCTTTCGCCATGTTCGCGCAGGTCGGCCAGCACGTCGCGGACCAGCGTCTCGGTATCGCCCTGTGCCAGCAACGCCGGCACGCCGCGCAGCAGCAGCGCCTGCGGTCCAGTCCGCGACAGCTCGAAGCCAAGTTCCGCCAGTGTCGTGGCCTCGCGCTCGGCGATCTCGGCTTCGCGCTCGGACACGGCGATCGATTGCGGCACCAGCAACGGTTGGGTGCGCAGGCCTTCGCCGTCATGCGCCGCCTTCAGCCGTTCGTAGCCGATGCGTTCGTGCGCGGCATGCATGTCCACCACGATCAGGCCGTCCGCGGTCTCGCTGAGGATATAGATGCCGTGCAACTGCGCCAGCGCATAGCCCAGCGGCGGGATGCCGGTGGCGGCATCTTCGGCAGGCAGCGGCGTTTCGACGCGCACTGTGCCGGGCGCGGCGTACAGCGCCGCATACGCGGCCCGTGCCTCGCCTACCTGCAGTGACAGGTTCGGCTGCGGCATCGGCCGCGACCACGGCGCGGTTGCCTCGGTCACCATCGCGGCATCGCCCGTCGGCGCGAACGCAGGCGCCACCTGGCTGCCTGCCCGCGTGTCCGCCAGGGCTTCGTGCAGGGTGCGGTAGACGAAGTCGTGCACCAGTCGGGTATCGCGGAACCGCACCTCATGCTTGGCCGGGTGCACGTTTACGTCCACGCGCGCCGGGTCGAGGTCGAGGAACAGCACGTAGGCCGGCTGGCGGCCGTGGTACATCACGTCGCCGAACGCCTGCCGCACCGCATGCGCCACGCTGCGGTCGCGCACCGGGCGACGGTTGACGTAGAGGTATTGCTGGTCGGCGCTTGCGCGCGAATAGGCCGGCTGCGCGATCCAGCCGTGCAGGCGCAGGCCCGCCGCGGCGTGGTCGACGCGCAGGGCATGTTTCGCGAACTCCGGACCCAGGGTTTCA
Organism: Luteimonas aestuarii; assembly: GCF_004357985.1. Lineage (GTDB taxonomy): Bacteria > Pseudomonadota > Gammaproteobacteria > Xanthomonadales > Xanthomonadaceae > Luteimonas > Luteimonas aestuarii. The sequence continues at coordinate 188,512 of NZ_SMTF01000001.1, forward strand.
TGCAGGCGGTCGTCCGAGAACAGCTCGGTGCCGCCCTTGTAGCGCCGCGTCGGCTTGCCGTTGTGCGAGATGCGCAACTCCACGTCGGGCCGTGCCAACGCCAGCGAACGCAGCCACTCTTCGATGTGGCCCAATTCGGTGCGTTCGGCACGGAGGAACTTGCGCCGTGCCGGCACGTTGTAGAACAGGTCGCGCACCTCGACCGTGGTGCCGGGCGGATGCTGCCTAGGCTCCACTGCGCCCACGCGACCGCCTTCCACCGGCAATGCCGAACCGTGTCCATCATCGCCGCGACGCGACGCCAGCACGAAGCGGCTGACCGACGCGATCGATGGCAGCGCCTCGCCGCGGAATCCCATCGTCGCCACCGTTTCCAGATCGTCCAGCGACCCGATCTTGCTGGTCGCATGGCGCGACACCGCGAGCGGCAATTCATCCGGCGCGATGCCCGAGCCGTTGTCGCGCACGCGGATCAGGCGCACGCCGCCTTCCTCGAGGTCGATGTCGATGCGGTCGGCGCCGGCATCGACGGCGTTTTCGACCAGTTCCTTGACCACGGACGCGGGCCGCTCGACGACTTCGCCGGCGGCGATCTGGTTGATCAGGGTGTCGGGGAGTTGCAGGATCGGCACGCAGGGTCGCGGCACGGAGTCCGGGCCGCCGCAGGGGTCAGGCGTGATGATAGCGGAGGGTGCCCGGCCGTGGCCGGACGGGCGCGTCAGCGGCTTCCGCCAGCGACGGCCTCGGCTTCCCGGGCGGCGCGCGCAGCGTACAGCGTGCCCGGCGGCGGCTGGTTGACGAAGTACCGGTCGATGCCCTTGAGCACCGCTTCGGCCAGGCGGCGCTGGTGCGCCGGATCCTTCAGCCGCTGTTCCTCGTCGGCGTTGGAAATGAAGCCGGTTTCGACCAGCATCGCCGGCATGTCGGCATTGCGCAGCACCGAGAAGTTGGCGTATTCGACCTGCGGCTTGTGCGTCTTGCCGACGCTGCGCAAGCCTTCCAGCACGTGGCTGGCGGCCTCCTGCGAGGCCTTCATGTGCCCGCTCTGCGCGAGGTCGAGCAGGACGTTGGACAGCACGTCGCGCTCCAGCCGCGCGCCGCCGACCAGGTCGGACGCGTTCTCGCGGTCGGCCAGCCAGCGCGCCTGCTGCGACGAGGCGCCGCGCGTGGACAGTGTGTACACCGAAGATCCGTAGGCCGCACGGTTGTGCGCGGCATCGGCATGGATGGAGACGAACATGTCCGCACCGGCCTGGCGGGCGCGGCGCGCGCGCTGCGGCAGGTCGACGAACTCGTCGCGATCGCGCACGAGGTAGGCGCGCATGCCCGGCGTGGCGTTGATCTGCCGCGCCAGTTCACGAGAGATCGCCAGCACGATGTGCTTCTCGTAGGTGCCGGCGGGGCCGATCGCACCGGGATCCTGGCCACCGTGGCCGGGATCGATGGCGATGACCAGCGGCCGCGTGCCGGCCTGGGCCAGCGGCGGACGCGCGGCGGGCGGAGGCGGCTGCGCGACCTGCGGCGGGATGGTCGCTGGGGTGGTCGCGGCGGCCACGGTGGCCGGCGCGGGGGTTGGGGTCGGCACCTGCCGCTGCAGCGACGGATCGCTCGATGGCTGCGGCTGCGGCGGAGATGCCGGATTCGAAGGCGTGTCACCCACTGCCGTCGCGCCGCCCTGCAGGCCGGCGATGATGCGCGAGGTGGCATCGGCCGAGGCAACGGCCGGATCGATCTGGGATGAGGCAGGCGAGGTGGCTGCGCTGGCAAGGGGGGAGGTGGCAGCCGCGATCTGCGCGATCGGATCGGCCGGCCCGTCGCCGGGCCACTCGAGGATCAGGCGCAGGCCGTCAGGGCCGTCCTCGTAGCGCGGCTGCATTGCGACGACCGGACTGGACAGGTCGAACACGATCCGCGCGGTGCCCGGCACCGGCTGGCCGTTGCGGACGCTGCTGACGATGCCTGCCGCCGGCGGCAGGCGCAGGCCCGCGGCGAAGCGACTGCCGGGCAGGTCCACCACCAGGCGGTCGGGGTTGGCGAGGGACAGCACCTTGTGCTCGGCTCGGTCGTCCAGGTGGATCTCGACCCGGGTGCCGGTGGCGCCGGTACTCAGGCGCAAGTCCTTGATTTCGGACGAATACGCAAGGTTCCAGAGCAAGGCCGCCAGCAAGGCGATGCCAAGCAGCACTTGCTGGATGTTGATTCCCCGAAGGCGCATGGGCAGTAGTCAAGCACCAACGCCCCGATTTTGCAACGGGTTTTCCCTTCAAAATCCGGCACCTGCCAAACCTTTCTAGGTTCCGGTTCAGGTAATCGCTGCAAACCGCTCCGGGAGCCGGACGGTCGCCAGCCAGGCATGCCCGGGGCCCGACACCGGCTCCAGTCGGGCGCCGCGGCCTTCGCCAGCGACGGCCAGATGCACCCGCAGGTCTGCGGGCGGCAGCGCCGGCCCCGCCCGGTCTGGCCACTCCACCAGCCACAGCACCGGCTCGATGTCGTCCAGGCCCAGGAAATCGAGCTCGGCGGCATCGCCGATGCGGTACAGATCGAGGTGCACGGCTTCGCGTCCGGAGGCCAGCAGGTAATGCTCCACCAGCGTGTAGGTGGGGCTGCGGACCGGACCGGTCACGCCCAGCGCACGCAGCCAGGCGCGCGCCAGTGTGGATTTTCCGGCGCCAAGGTCGCCCCGCAGGTGCACCATCGCGCCGGGCGGCGCCGCGAGCGCCAACGCGCCCGCCAGTTCGGCCGTGGCCTGTTCGTCGGCAAGATGGACATGCAGCGTCATCGCGCCCCCCCGGGAGTTGTCCCGTTGGCACGTCGGCGCAGGTGCGGCAGCAGGTCCGAGGGCAGCAGGCCGCGCTCGCCACCCTCCCCCGCCGCATCGTCGCCGGCCACGGCGTGCAGCAGCGCACCCGTGGTCGCGGCATCGAAGGCATCGCGCCCTTGCGCGCGCAGCGCGGCGATGCAGCCAGTCAGCACGTCGCCCATGCCGCCAACGGCCATGCCGGGATTGCCGGCGGATACCACGCGCGGCGTCGTGTCCGGCGCGGCCACCAGCGTGCCCGCCCCCTTCAACACCACTACGCAGCCCATGGCCTGGCACAGCAGGCGCGCCGCCGCGTAGCGATTGGCCTGCACCTCGGCCACGCTGATGCCCAGCAGTCGCGCGGCTTCGCCCGGGTGCGGCGTGAGGATGTCATCGTGCGAAGGCAGGCGCGCGGAGGCTGCGAGCAGGTTCAAGGCATCGGCATCCAGCACCAGTGGCTTGCCACGGGACAATGCACGTTCGAACAGCGTGCGCCCCCAGTCGCCCTGCCCCAGTCCGGGGCCGATCGCGACGACATCGGCGGTGTCCAGCATCGGATCGAGTTGCCGCGCCGACGTAATGCCGACCGGCATCGCCTCCGGGCAGCGCGCCAGCAGCGGCGCGACATGCAACGGCTGCGTGGCCACCGCGACCAGCCCCGCGCCACTGCGCAGCGCGGCTTCCGCGGCCAGCATCACCGCGCCGCCCTTGCCGCTGTCGCCACCGATGCACAGCACGCGGCCACTTGCACCCTTGTGGGTGTTGCGCGGGCGTGGCGCGAACATCGCCGACAGGTCGTCCGCATCGAAACGGGTGGCGACGACCGCCATCGCGTCGCGCAGGTGTGCCGGCAGGTCCAGCGTGGCCAGCGAAAGTCGGCCGACATGCTCCAGTGCCGCACCCGTCGCCAGCCCGGCATGGGGCGCGATGAACTGCAGCGTGCGCGTGGCGACGATGGCGGCCCCCGGCACGCGGCCGTGGTCGGCATCGACGCCGCTGGGCACATCCAGCGACAGCACCGGACGCCCCGACGCCGCGATCGCTGCGAAGAGCTCCGCCGCTGCACCGTCGGCTGCGCGCGACAGGCCGATGCCGAACACCGCATCCACGATCACATCGGGATGTCCCACGGTGCCGCCGAATTCGACCACCACGCCACCCGCCGCTTCATACTCGTCGCAGGCGCGCCGTGCCAGCGGTGTCTTCGGCGCATGCGTCGCGAGCCGCAGCACGCGCACCGTGCGTCCGGATGCGTGCGCGTGGCGCGCCAGCACATAGCCATCGCCGCCGTTGTTGCCGGGGCCACAAACGACCACGAGGGTCTGCGCATCGGGCCAGTGGCGAAGCAGTTCGCGCCAGGCGGCCTGGCCGGCCTTTGCCATCAGCGCGAAGCCGTCGTCGCCCGCCGCCTGTGTTTCCACCCCGCGCAGCGCAGCCGCGTCGTACAGGGGTGTGCCGCGGGCTGGCGAGGGCTGCTCCATGCGCCGGATTCTATACTTGCCCCATGTCCGTGCCCGCAAGCCCATCGACGCCCGCCGATCCTGCTGCGCTGGCGCTGCGGATCAAGTCGCTGGCGCGCGAATCGGGTTTCCAGCGCTGCGGCATCGCCGGCATCGAGCTGGGCGAGGATGAAGCCCACCTGCGCAGCTGGCTGGCGAACGGACTGTACGGTTCGATGGACTGGATGGCGCGCCACGGCGACAAGCGCTCGCGCCCACAGGAGCTGGTACCCGGCACACTGCGCGTGGTGTCGGTGGGGCTCGACTACGGCCAGGACGAAGACGAGGCCTGGCGCACGCTGGCCGACGGCAGCCGCGCCTACGTGGCGCGCTATGCGCTCGGCCGCGACTACCACAAGCTGATGCGCAACCGGCTGCAGAAGCTCGCCGATCGCATCGCCGGGGAGATCGGTCCGTTCGGCCATCGCGTGTTCGTCGACTCGGCACCGGTACTCGAGCGCGCGCTGGCGCGCAATGCGGGGCTGGGCTGGATCGGCAAGCACACCTGCCTGATCGACCGCGACGGTGGTTCGTGGTTCTTCCTCGGCGAGCTGTACGTCGACCTGCCGCTGCCGATCGATCCGCCTGCGAGCGCACACTGCGGCACCTGCGCGCGCTGCATCGACATCTGCCCGACGCAGGCCATCGTCGCGCCGCACCGCCTCGATGCGCGCCGCTGCATCGCCTACCTGACCATCGAACACGAAGGCGCGATCGACGAAGCGCTGCGCCCGGCCATCGGCAACCGCATCTTCGGGTGCGACGACTGCCAGCTGGTGTGTCCCTGGAACAAGTTCGCCAGGCGCACCGACGAACCGGATTTCCGCGCGCGCAACCGCCTGGACGAAGCCTCGCTGGCCGAACTGTTCGCATGGGACGAGGACGAGTTCCTCCGACGCACGGAAGGGTCCGCGATCCGCCGCAGCGGACATGCGCGCTGGCTGCGCAACCTCGCCATCGCCCTGGGTAATGCGCCGGCCACGCGCGAGGTCATCGATGCGCTGCAATCGCGCCGCGACTGGCCAGACCCCGTGGTGCGCGAACACATCGAGTGGGCGCTGCGGCGGCACGGGATGCCGTAGCCGCGGATAGCAGCTAGAGGCGCCTGGCGCGCCTCGCCATCAACAGCACGTCGACGTACGCGCCGTCGCGCAAGGCGTACTCGCGCGCAAGTCCCTCGCGCTCGAAGCCATGGCGCCCGTAAAGCGAGATGGCCGCGGCATTGTCGGCATAGACCTCCAGCTCCAGCCTGCGCACGCCATGCCAGCGTTCGGCGGTATCGATCACCGCTTCCAGCAACTGCGTGCCGACGCCTCGGCCGCGATACGCGGGCGCCACGGCCATGCCGAGGTTGGCGACATGTCGTCGCCGTGGACTCTGGAAGACCTCGAACCCGGCGGCGCCGACGACTCCGTCGCCATCGACCTCAGCCACCAGTTGCACCACATGCCGCGGCAAATCGCGCAGTTGCTTCTCCCACGCCGCGAGCGACGGGTATGGCAGTTGCAGGGTCGCCGCAAATGCACCCGGCTCCGCGAACAGCGCATGCAGGCCGGCGGCATCGCCGGGCTCGGCATGGCGGACGCGCGCGCCCGGCGTCATCGTTGGCCCGAACGCGCGTTGATTTCGTCGAGCAGCGCGCGCGTCACCGGATCATCAACCTGCGCATCGCCGGACAGCGCCGGCAACAGCTTGTTCGCCAGTTGCTTGCCCAGCTCCACGCCGAACTGGTCGAAGGCATTGATGCCCCATGCCACCGACTGCAGGTACACGCTGTGCTCGTACAGCGCCACCAGTGCACCGAGCGCCTGCGGCGACAGCGCGTCCAGCAGGATCAGCGTGCTGGGTCGGTTGCCGGCATAGGCGCGGTGCGGATCGTCGCTGGGCTGCCCGTTCGCCAGCGCTTCGGTCTGCGCCAGCAGGTTGGCGAGCAGTGCGCGATGGTTTTCTTCGTGCCCGCCCTCGCTGCCGACCACGCCGATGAAATCGGCCGGCACCACCTGGGTGCCTTGGTGCAGCGCCTGGAAGAAGCTGTGCTGGGTGTCGGTGCCCGGGCCACCCCACCAGACCGGCACGGTGTCGACCTGCAGCTGCGCGCCATCAAGCCGAGCCGACTTGCCGAGGCTTTCCATCACCAGTTGCTGCAGGTAGTTGGGCAGCAGCCTGAGGCGTTCGTCGTAGGGCAGGACCGCCTGCGTGGCGAGACCCAGCGCGTTGCGGTTCCAGATGGCCGTCAACGCGTGGCGGAACGCGAGGTTGTCGCGAGGTGCCGCGCCAACCGCATGCGCGTCGAAGCCGGCGGCGCCCGACAACAGCTGTTCGAAGCGATCCATGCCGATGCCGAGCGCGATCGGAAATCCCACCGCCGACCACAGCGAGTAGCGACCACCCACCCAGTCCCACATCGGCAGGATGCGTTCGGGCGCGATGCCGAACGCGGCGGCGCGATCGACGTTGGCGCTGACGCCGTACACGCGGCTGTCGTCGCCCAGCCATTCGCGCACGATGCCGCCGTTGAGCAGGGTTTCCTGCGTGCCGAAGGTCTTCGAGATCAGGATCGTCGCGGTCTTCGATGGATCCAGTCCCGCCAGCGTGCGTCGCGCCGCGTTGCCGTCCACGTTGGACAGGAAGTGCACGCGGAAGCGTGCGTCCGTTTGCGCCAGCGCATCCACCACCAGCCGCGGCCCCAGGTCGGATCCGCCGATGCCGACGCTGACGATGTCGGTCACGCCGCTGCCCGACAAGGCGTCGACCAGAGCGCCCATCCGCTGCCTGGCGTCGCGCGCCTGCGCGGCGCGTTCGCGCACCGCGGGCGACGTGGACGTGTCACCGCGCAGGGCGGTGTGCAACGCGGCGCGTCCCTCGGTGGCGTTGACGGTTTCGCCATCGACCAGCCGGCGCATCGCCGACGGAAACCCGGCCGCATCGGCAACCGAGAACAACGCATCGAGCGCGGCATCGTCATACCGCTGCCGTGCGAAATTCGCGTACAGCGGACCGGCACGCAGCGCCTGTGACTCAGGGCGCCCGGGGGTGGCGGCCAGCGCGCGGATCGGCGTGTCGCGCAGGCGTGATGCGTGTTCTCGAAGTGCGGCGGAATCGATGCTCATGTGGGGGCAACCTGGACCGGAAAGGCGTTGTGGGGTGCCCCATGCCCGTGGCGCCCTGGCGGCACCACCCTGCGCACGAAACACGCGTCGCCCGAGTATAGGACCGATTTCCGCGCCGCAACATCGGCGCGCGGATTCATCCCGCGGCTGTGAATTCCAGGTTGTCGATCAGGCGCGTGCGGCCCAACCGTGCGGCCACCAGCGCCACGAACGGACCTCGCGACGCAGGGTCCGGTGCGCCCAGACCGGCATCGCGGACCTCTGCGTAATCGACGGCGAAGCCGGCGCGTTCGAGGCGTTGCGCGGCGTCGGCCTGGACCGCGGCAAGGGACATGCCATCGAGGTATGCCGTGCGCATGGCCTGCAGGGTGCGGTGGATCTCCGGCGCGATAATGCGCTCGGCCCGCGACAGATACTGGTTGCGCGAGCTCATCGCAAGGCCGTCATCCTCGCGCCGAGTCTCGCCGGCGAGCAGTTCGACCGGGAACGCGAGGTCGCGCACGAAGTAGCGGATGACCGCAAGCTGCTGGTAGTCCTTGCGCCCGAACGCGGCCACGTCGGGTTGCACCTGGTTGAACAGGCGCGACACCACGGTCACCACGCCATCGAAATGCCCGGGGCGATGCGCACCGTCGAGCACGTCGGTGATCCCCGGCACGCGCATGCGCACCGCGGCCTCCGCGCCATAGGGGTACATCGTCTGCACCGACGGCAGCCACAGCAGGTCGCAACCCGCCGTGTCGAGGCCCCGTGCATCCGCGTCCGGCGTGCGCGGATAACGCGCGAAATCCTCGTTGGGGCCGAACTGCGTGGGATTGACGAAGACGCTGGCGACCACGCGATCGGCATGCGCACGCGCCAGCTGCACCAACGAATGGTGGCCGGCGTGCAGGTTGCCCATCGTGGGCACGAAGCCAATGCGCAAGCCTTCGCGCTTCCATCCGGCGATTCGGGTGCGCAGGGCCTGCAGGTCGGTGACGGTTTCGAGCATGGCGGTCATGGTGCCGTGGCGCGTTGCGGACACGGGCGAGCCTCAACGACGTCATCCCGGCGAACGCCAGGACCCAGTGCCTTCGAGCGGCCTTGACCCGGAGACAAGTCGCCGGGTCCCGGCTCGCGCCGGGATGACGGGGGTTTTGTGTTCATCCGCATCGATCGGCGACCGCGCACGCATCCAATCTGGACGCGCGGTCATTCATACGCGTGGGCCGCATCGGGAAAACTCCCGTCCCGCACCGCATTGACGTAGGCCTGCACCGCGCCCGCCACCGAGCCGCCCTCGACCAGGAAATCCTTGACGAACTTCGGGCGGCGGTGGCCGGTGTCCAGCCCCAGCATGTCGTGCAGCACCAGCACCTGGCCATCGCAATGCGGGCCGGCACCGATGCCGATGGTCGGGATCGGCGATGCGCGGGTGATGTCAGCGGCCAGCGCCGAGGGCACGCACTCTAGCACCAGCAGGTCGGCACCTGCTTCCGCCACCGCCAGCGCATCGGCGCGCAGCTGTTCCGCCGCCGCGGCCTCGCGGCCCTGCACCTTGAAGCCGCCGAAGCGCAACACCGACTGCGGGGTGAGGCCGAGGTGCGCGGACACCGGGATCTCGCGCCCGGCGAGGAACCGGATCGCATCGAGCTTGTGCGGCCCGGCGCCTTCCAGCTTGACCATGCCCGCGCCGGCCTGCAGCAGGCGCGTGGCGGCATCGAGCGCGCGCTCGGGCGTGGCATCCGCCTGGAATGGCAGGTCCGCCAGCAGCAACGCGCGCGACAGACCACGCGCCACGGCCCGCGTGTGGTACTCGATATGGTCCACAGTCACCGGCAGGGTCGAAGCCTCGCCCTGCACCACCATGCCCAGCGAATCTCCCACCAGCACGATGTCGACGCCACTGGCATCGAACACGCGGGCGAAGCCGGCATCGTAGGCGGTCAGCATCGCCAGCTTGCGGCCGGCGCGCCTGGCATCGCCAAGCGCCGGGACGGTGACGGGTTTCGCAGGGGCCTGGCTCATGTCGCTAGCCTAGCGCCTCGATGGCGGTGGTTTCCAATGCGGCCAGCGCGGCGCGCGCATCGCCCACGCCTGGAATGCGGGCGCCGGGCAGGATCTCGAGCAACGGAAGCAGCGCGAAGGCGCGTTGCGACAGGCGGGGATGCGGGATCGTCAGCCCCGGCGCGTCCACCACCGCATCGCCATACAGCAGGATGTCCAGGTCCAGCGTGCGCGGGCCCCAACGATCGCTGCCGTCGGCGGCGCGGGTGCGTCCATGGTCGCGCTCCAGCGCCAGCAGCCCATCCAGCAGTGCGCGCGGCGCCAGCGAGGTTTCCACCGCGGCAACGGCATTGATGAAGTCCGGTTGCGCGGTCACGCCCCAGGCGGGCGTGCGGTACAGCCGCGACACCTGCAGCAGGCGGGTGTGCGGCAGCCCATCGAGCGAGCGTGCGGCCGATGCCACCGCCGCGGCGGCATCGCCGAGATTGCCGCCCAGCCCGATGCAGGCGACGACCGGGGTGTGCATCGAGGCCTAGTCCGTGCCGAGGGCGGCCGTGGCGCGACGGCGACGGCGGCGACGCTTGCGCGGCGCGGCGGCATCGCCTTCGCCCTCGCCCTCCGGGGGATGGGCTGCGATGGCGTGGTCGGGATCGTCCTGCGCCTCGCGCCAGAACGCGATGTCCTCGGCATGCGCATCGGAGGTGATGCCGCGCAGCAGCAGGAAGTCCCATGCCGCACGGAAGCGCGGATGCGCAAGCGTGCGCATCACCCGCTTGCGCTGGCGCAGCGAGAACCGCGCCTGCATCAGCCAGATCTCCTGCATCGGCAGCGAGAACCGGCGCGGCAGCGCGATGGTCGACAGCTGGTGCACGGTCACGCGGTCCGCGGCGCGGCGCTGCGCCTCCACCGGGCTGACGCCCTGCGCCTGCAGCTTCATCAGCTCGCGGCAGTAGGCCGGCCACAACAGCACGGCGAACAGGAAGGCCGGCGACACCGGCTCGTCCGCTTCCACCCGCGCATCGGTATTGCCCAGGCCCGCGAGCAGCATCTTGCGCAAGGCGCCGCTGCGGTTGGATGCCAGCGCGGCGGCGGTCTCGGGGAACAACGCCGCGACCAGGCCGTGCTGCTCCAGGCCTTCGAAGCTGGCCACCGCATGCCCGGACAGGAACAGCTTCATGCACTCCTCGAACAGGCGCGCAGGCGCGGCCTCGGCCAGCAGCGACGCCAGCCGCGGGATCGGCTCGGCGCTGGCAGCCTCCACCTCGAAGCCCAGCTTCGCCGCCAGCCGCACCGCGCGCAGCATGCGCACCGGGTCTTCTCGATAGCGCGTTTCGGGATCGCCGATCAGGCGCATGCGGCGGTTGGCAACATCCTCGAAGCCGCCGACGTAATCCCGCACCGAGAAGTCCTCGATGGTGTAGTACAGCGCGTTGGCGGTGAAGTCGCGGCGGACGGCATCGTCCTCGATGGTGCCGTACACGTTGTCACGCAGCAGGCGACCGCCCTCGTGGGTCTCGCGATCGCCGCTGCCGTCGTCGACGTTGGCGCGGAAGGTGGCAACCTCGATGATCTCGCGGCCGAACACCACGTGCGCCAGCCGGAAGCGGCGGCCGATCAGGCGGCAATTGCGGAACAGGTGCTTGACCTGGTCCGGCGTGGCATCGGTGGCCACGTCGAAATCCTTGGGATGGCGCCCGGCCAGCAGGTCGCGGACCGCGCCGCCCACCAGGTAGCCTTGGTAGCCGCCTTCACGCAGGCGGTAGAGCACGCGCAGCGCATTGGCACTGATGTCCTTGCGCGAGATGGCGTGCTGGTCGCGGGGAATGACCCGCAGGACGGGTGTGATCGAGGTGTCGTTGGGCATCTGCGCCAGGCGGGTTCCGGAGGGGCGGCCACGTTCGCCGCCCGTATCGCTGCTATACTAGCAAGCTGCGCCGGGCCGATGTCCGGGGCACGGGTTGGACGTCCTGCCGACCCGGTTGCATGCAACACCACCGCTCCCTTCGTCTAGCGGTCAGGACGCGGCCCTCTCAAGGCTGAAACACGGGTTCGATTCCCGTAGGGAGCGCCAATTCTTCCGCCGCACCCGAAGGCATGCGACCGACAGGCTGCATGGACGCCAAGGATGCGACGACCGCCATTCCTTCGCCCTTCCTCCGCTTGCGGGGGAAGGGAACGGGATGGGGGCAACTGAAAGCCCGCGCCACTCGACGCGGGCTTTTTTGTGGCTCTTCGTCCCGATCGAGCAAAAAACACCACCTCGTGATGCCGCAGGTCCGATGCCACCGCAAGTCGCGGCCCGATATCCGCTTGGTTGCGGTGGCATCGGACCTGCGCGGAGAAGCCATCGTCAGTTCGGTAGAAGAGCGAAACAGCTTGTTCTTGGACTGGCTTTTTGCCTGACGCGCCGGAGAGGTTGGGGGCGCCTGTCGGGGCCATGCCGACCAAGCGGATATCGGGCCACGACTCGGCATGGCCCCGGCAGGCGCCCTCGGCGCCGCCGGACCCGGGAGAATATTTTTCTTGAAGGCACTGGGTCCCGGCTTGCGCCGGGAGGACGACGTGTCGATAGTCGAGCCAGAAGCACGCTGTCGGATTCGAACAGATGACCCCGTTTTTCCCGGCGACGACGCAGCAACCTTCCACGCCGTCCACGCACCAATGCGAACCCCTCGCATCCCGAACCGGCACCTGCCTTAGAATCCCCGCACCACCCACGGAACCCCGCCATGCCTTTCGTCGTCACCGAGAACTGCATCAAGTGCAAGTACACCGATTGCGTCGAGGTCTGCCCGGTCGATTGCTTCCACGAAGGCCCGAACTTCCTGGTGATCGACCCGGACGAATGCATCGACTGCACCCTGTGCGAGCCGGAGTGCCCGATCAACGCGATCTACCCGGAAGACGACGTGCCCGCAGGCCAGGAAGCGTTCGTCGCCCTCAACGCCGAGTTGTCCCAAGCCTGGCCGGTGATCACCGCACGCAAGGACGGCCTGCCCGACGCCAAGGACTGGGAAGGCAAGACCGGCAAGCTGGAACTGCTGGAACGCTGACCGTCGGGCATCGACCGGAGGCAACGAAAACGGGCGCCGAGGCGCCCGTTTCGCTGATTGGGCCGGAAAGGTACACCGGCCGGGCAATTCCTCAGTTGGCGAGCGCGGCGCGCAGCGTCTCGATCAGCTGGATGGGCGGTTCACCGGCGGCGGGCAGGCCGCGCGGATCGACCGCGGCGACATACGCGCCGGTATCCGTCGGGGTGATGCGGACCAGGAACTTGGCATCGCCATAATCGACGTCGAAGGTGCCGAGGATCTGCGCGCGGTTGACGATCGTCAGTCCCTGCACGCCGGCCAGCACCTCACCGACGCGATTGAAAACTTCGTCGCGCGATCCGGCGACGGCGAAACCGTTGGGCTGGGCCGAAGGCGCCGGCGCCATTTCCGAGCGCGTGGCCGATGCGGCCGGCGGCAGCGCCATGGCGCCACTGGTGCCGGGACGGTCGAGGTCCGGCGGCACTTCCAGCGGACGCGACTCCGGGCTCTGAGCGTACATCTCGTTGGTCTTGCTGAACCACCTGCAGCCGGTGGTGCCGAGCACGACGATGGCGATCATCGCGACGATCGCGATACGGGACGGGGACGGAACGTGGCGCATGGGTCAGGACTCCTGCAGGTGTACGTCAGGCCGCGACGGCATCGCGGCACGAAAGTTCGAGCGCCTCGACGTCGCGCGCGATGCGCGAAGCCGTGGGGCGGTGGATGTCGGAGAGCGCCTGCAGCGGCAGCCGCAGGCCGTGGCCGATGCCCTGCCTCTCCAGCAGAGCCTTGATCGGAATCGGATTCGGTTCGATGCCCGAGAAGTCGTAGAGGCCCTGCAATTGCGCGTCGAGTGCCTCGGCGAGATCGCGACGCCCGGCGCGGGCCAGGTCGCAGAGCCGGCGCATCGCGCGCGGCACGACGTTGGACACCACGGACACCACGCCATCGGCACCGGCCAGCATCGTGCGCGCTGCAGTGGGATCGTCGCCGGAAAGCAGTGAGAAAGTGTCGCTGCGCAACGCATGCAGCGCGTCGACGCGCTCCTGATCACCCCGCGCTTCCTTGATCCCAACGATGCCCTCGTGTCCGACAAGCGCTGCCACGGTGTCCGGCGACAGGTCGCAACCGGTACGCGCCGGCACGTTGTACAACACCACCGGCAACCCGCCCTCGTCGGCCACGCGGCGGAAATGCGCCTGCAAGCCGGATTGGGTGGGACGCACGTAAGGCGGCGTGACCACCAGCGCGGCGTCGGCGCCGAGTGCGGCCGCACGGCGCGTCTGTTCGACCGTCTTCGCAGTGCCGGACAGGCCGGTGCCGGCCAGCACCGGGAGGCGTCCGGCCACGGTCTCCACCGCCGTGCGCAGCAGCGCGTCGTATTCCGATTCATACAGCGCCGCGGCTTCGCCCGTGGAACCGGCCGCCACCACGCCCTGCGTGCCACCGTCGAGCTGCGCCTGCAACAGGCGCCGCCAGGCGTCGAGGTCGAGTTCGCCAGTCGCCGTGAACGGCGTCGCCAGCGCGGTGATGCTGCCGGAAAGTCGCAAAATGGGGCTCTGTGTGGAGTGCCGGGCGCGCGATGCGGCTTGCCGTCGCGGTTCGATGGCATGTTACTTGCGGCCCGGAAGCGCGGGCAAGTATGCTGGCCGCAGCCCGGCGAAGCGGCCATCCGCCGTTCAGACCGGGCCACCGGAAGACTTCATTCTCGCCGCGGACGCTGCCTTGACCGACCCAGACACCACCCGGCCTGCGCCGAACGAGAACCACCTGCTGATCAACGCCTACACGACGCACCCGGCCTCCCCGCTGTTGGCCGTGTCGCGGCGCATCGCCGACAGCGGCTGCAACCTGGTCGACACCCGCCTGTCCACGGTCGGCCGCGACGTGTCCGTCACCGCGCTGGCGACCGGCTCGTGGGACGCGGTGGCCAAACTCGAGGCGATGCTGACCCGGCTGGAGCGCGAGGAAGGCCTGAAGCTGATCTGGTACCGCACCGGGCCCAAGCCGATCCAGTCCAACCTGCTGCCCTACGTGGTGGAAGTGGTGGCCGCGGACAAGCCGGGCATCCTGTTCCAGCTGGCCGACTTCTTCGACCGCCAGGGCATCACCATCGAAAGCCTGCACTGCTCGCGCTATCGCGCCATGCAGACCGGCGCGGACATGTTCTCGGCCCAGGTGACCATCGGCGTGCCCGCCAACATGCACATCGCCGCGCTGCGCGACGATTTCCTCGAGTTCTGCGACCACCTGAACCTCGATGCGATCATGGACCCGATGAAGTTCTGACATGACGCAACCCGGCAAGGCGCTTCCCAAATCCACCCTCAAGCTGCCGCTGGCGCTGTCCGGCGGCGATACCACCACCCTCGCCGACTACGCCGGCCAATGGCTGGTGCTGTACTTCTACCCCAAGGACAGCACCCCCGGCTGCACCACCGAAGGCCTTGACTTCAACGCGTTGCTGCCGAAGTTCAAGCGCGCCAACGCGGCGGTGCTGGGCGTCTCGCGCGACTCGGTGAAGTCGCACGACAACTTCTGCGCCAAGCAGGGCTTCAGGTTCCCGCTGGTCAGTGATGCCGACGAGAAGTTGTGCACCGCCTTCGACGTGATCCACGAGAAGAACATGTACGGCCGCAAGGTGCTGGGCGTGGTGCGCAGCACCTTCCTGATCGACCCCGAAGGCCGCCTGGCCGCGGAATGGCGCGGCGTGAAGGTACCCGGCCATGCACAGGCCGTGTTCGATGCCCTGAAGGCCGCTAGGGCCTGTTAACACTCATGACGTATGTCGCATGGTTTCCCCAAGGCCGTCAGGTGGTGCTGCGTGGCGCAGTGCCTGACTGGCCGTCAGGTCAAGCCACGTGGCGCCGCATGGCGGCCTTGGGGAAACCACCCGGCGGGCCGGCCCTTCGGACGCGCGCAGCGGCGTCATCGCTCCGTTGCGTATCGACATACGCGCCGTCGCTCTTCCTTGCTGCGCACGCCCGAAGGGCCGGTGCGGCATGCGTCATGAGTGTTGACAGGCCCTAGTCCAAGTGACCCGCCCCGCCCCGACCGGTCGTCGCCATCCTGCCCCGCAGGCCATGGCGGCGCGCCGCTGCCGGTCCACCACCCCGCCACGGAAGCCCACACGCCGATGATGACCAAAGGCAAGCGCATCTACGTCCTCGACACCAATGTGTTGATGCACGACCCCACCGCGCTGTTCAAGTTCGAGGAGCACGACGTCTACCTGCCGATGCAGGTCATCGAGGAGCTCGACAACGGCAAGAAAGGCACCACCGAGGCCAGCCGCAACGCGCGCCAGGTCAGCCGCTTCATCAACGAACTGATCGAATCGGGCGGTGCCGACCACATCGCCACCGGGTTGCCGCTGACCCGGCCGAACGGACTGCAACTGCGTGGCGCCCAGAGCGTCGGCCACCTGCGGTTCCAGACCACGGTGCCGAAAGAAGACCAGGCCTCGTTCGGCGCGGTCGCCCCGGACAACCGCATCCTCGGCGCGATCCTCGCGCTGCGCCAGGAAGACCCGGACTTCCCGGTCGTGTTCGTGTCCAAGGACATCAACCTGCGGATCAAGGCGGCCATCGCCGGCATCCCCAGCGAGGACTACGAGAACGACCGCGCGCTGGACGATTTCAGCCTGCTCTACACCGGCGCCACCGCGCTGCCGGAGGATTTCTGGTCGCGCCACGGCAAGGACCTGCGCTCGTGGACCGACAAGGGGCGCACCTACTACGAAGTGGCACTGGGCGAAGACAGCGACTGGCACCCCAACCAGTACCTCTACCTGCCCGGCGACGACGAGGCCGAGTTCCGCGTGGCCAAGGTCGATGGCGGCAAGGCGACGCTGCAGATCGTCGACGATTTCCGCAGCACGCAGCATTCGGTCTGGGGCATCACCGCGCGCAACCGCGAACAGAACTTCGCACTCAACGCGCTGATGGACCCGGAGATCGACTTCGTCACCCTGCTCGGTACCGCCGGCACCGGAAAGACCTTGCTGGCACTGGCCGCGGGGCTGGCGCAGACCATGGACCAGCAGCGCTACCGCGAGATCATCATGACCCGCGCCACGGTAAGCGTGGGCGAGGACATCGGCTTCCTGCCCGGCACCGAGGAAGAGAAGATGACGCCGTGGATGGGCGCGCTGACCGACAACCTGGAGGTGCTGACCCACAACCAGGAAGGCGGCAGCTGGGGCCGCGCGGCGACCAACGACCTGCTGGCCAGCCGGATCAAGATCCGCTCGCTCAACTTCATGCGTGGCCGCACCTTCCTGTCGCGCTATTTGATCCTCGACGAAGCGCAGAACCTCACGCCGAAGCAGATGAAGACCCTGGTCACGCGCGCCGGACCGGGCACCAAGATCATCTGCCTGGGCAACGTGGAGCAGATCGACACGCCCTACCTCACCGAGACCACGTCGGGCCTGACCTACGCCGTCGACCGCTTCAAGGACTGGGCGCACAGCGCGCACATCACCTTGCGCCGCGGCGAGCGTTCGCGGCTGGCGGATTACGCTTCGGAAGTGCTGTAGGCACAGTGGAAACACGGTCGTGCGCCGGACCGAAGACGCTCCGGCACGCGACCGAAGTCGACTGTACGGCGCGGAGACGCAGCGCGATGATGCCCGGGTCGCCAGCCGAGGGCCGGCCATGACCGCATCCAGCGCATCGGATCCATCGTGCGGCCGACGCATCGGTGCCGGCTGAGGACGACCATGCCCGGCCACGACCGCCCGTTCCGGCGCATGTTCGAGCCGATGCTGGTCTCGAGCTTTCGCGGCGGCTATGGGCTCCACGCACTGAGGGCGGACGCCCTGGCCGGGCTGACGGTAGCCATCGTTGCGCTGCCATTGGCGATGGCGCTGGCGATCGCATCCGGCACCACGCCCGAGAAGGGCCTGCACACGGCGATCATCGCCGGCTTCCTGATCTCCGCGCTGGGCGGATCGAAAGTGCAGATCGGCGGCCCCACGGCGGCCTTCATCCCGGTGGTGTTCGTCGTCATCCAGAACCACGGCTATGGCGGACTGATCCTGTGCACGCTGCTGGCCGGATTGATGCTGATCGTGGCGGGGTTGCTGCGGCTGGGCACGCTGATGAAGTACATGCCGCAGCCGGTGATCACGGGATTCACCGCGGGCATCGCGGTCAGCATCTTCTCGAGCCAGGTCAGGGATGCCCTGGGCCTGCAGCTCGACGAGGTACCGGTGGGGTTCTTCGAACGCTGGTCGGCGTACGGTCAGCAGTTGGCGACCACGCAGCCGACCGCCGTTGCACTGACGGTGCTCGGCCTGGGAGTGATCATCGGCCTGCGTCGCTGGCGGCCGCGGTGGCCGGGGTTCCTGGTCGCGCTGCTGGCCTGCACTGCAGCCTGCCTCGTGTTCGCGCTACCCGCCGACACCATCGGCACGCGTTTCGGCGACATCCCTTCCGGACTGCCTGCCTTCGATGTGCCCCAGATCCCATTCGAGCGCACCCTCGAATTGCTGCCCAGTGCCTTCACCATTGCCTTCCTCGCCGGCGTGGAATCGCTGCTGTCGGCAGTGGTGGCCGACGGCATGACCGGCGGCCGCCATCGCTCGAACGGCGAGCTGGTCGCGCAAGGGGTGGCGAACGTCGGCTCGGCGCTGTTCGGCGGCCTGCCAGCGACCGGGGCCATCGCCCGCACCGCCACCAACGTCCGCGCGGGCGGCAGGACGCCTGTCGCCGGCATCCTGCATGCCGCGTTCCTGCTGCTATTCATGCTGGTGCTGGCGCCGCTGATGCGGTATGTCCCGCTTGCAGCCTTGGCCGCCGTGCTGCTGGTCGTGGCCTGGAACATGAGCGAGGCCGAGCACTTCCGCACCACCCTGTCGGCACCCTGGGGGGATCGGCTGGTACTGCTGCTGACCTTCCTGTTGACAGTCTTCGTTGACCTGACCGTCGCGATCCAGGCCGGCATCGTGCTGGCCGCGTTCGTATTCATGCACCGGATGGCGGGAGCCGTGGAGATCCGGGCCGGCGACGACGAGACCATGGATGATCCCGCAGGGGACGGCCCCGAACCATCCGACGACCAACGCGCACGCCTGCCGGAGGGCGTAGAGGCGTACCGGATCGGTGGCCCGCTGTTCTTCGGCGCGGCCAACCGGCTGGACCACCTGCTGGACCAGTTCGCGGAGCCGCCGAGGGTACTCATCCTGCGGATGGGACGGGTGCCGGTGATCGACGCCAGCGGTGTCCACGCGCTGAAGAAGCTGGCCGAACGCTGCCATCGCAAGGGCATCGTGCTGGTCATCGCCGCGCTGCAGGAACAGCCCAACCGCGTGATTGCGGACATGCAACTGCAGCGCCAGGCCGGGCACATCCGCTTTGCCTCCAGTTTCGAGCGCGCCATCAGGCTGGCGGAATCGATCATCGCCCCAGCCGCAAGCCACTAGTGCACGCCACCCGCACGGCCAAGCGCGCCATGCGCCCCCCGCATTGCATCCGGCACAATACCGCCATGCAAACACTCGCCTCGCGTTGTGCCCTGACCATCGCCGGCTCAGATTCCGGTGGTGGCGCCGGCATCCAGGCTGACCTGAAGACCTTCGCCGCGCATGGCGTGCACGGGCTGTCCGCGATCGCCGCACTCACCGCGCAGCACACCCGCGGGGTGACCGCGGTACACGTGCCGCCGGTCGCGTTCCTGCGTGCCCAGGTCGATGCATGCTTCGACGATTTCGACATCGGCGCGGTGAAGCTGGGCATGCTGGCGAATGCCGAGGTCATCCACGCCGTGGCCGATGCCCTCGAAACGCATCGACCACGCTACGTGGTGCTGGACCCGGTGATGGTGGCGACGTCTGGCGCCAAGCTGCTGGAGGACGACGCCCTCGACGCGCTGCGCAGGCGGCTGCTGCCATTGGCGTCGATCATCACGCCCAATGTTCCGGAAGCGGAATTGCTCGCCGGCACGCGCGTCGACAACGCGGGTGCGGCCTCCACTGCGCTGGGCCACCTGCGTGCGTTGGGGGCCCGCGCCGTGCTGCTCAAGGGCGGGCACCTCGACGAAGGCCGGACCGTCGTGGATCGCTACGACGATGGCGTCACCGACGCCGAGTTCCTCCATGACCGCCTCGACGTGGACGGCCACGGCACCGGATGCACGCTGGCTGCGGCCATTGCCGCCAACCTGTGCCGCGAAATGGCGATGGCCGATGCGGTGGAAGCCGCGATCGACTATATCGGCGATGCGCTGCGCGCTGGATACCGACCCGGCAAAGGCGACGTGACCGTGCTTGGCCACCTTGCCGCGCGCCCCGCATGATCGAAGCGCGCGAGATCGCGGTCGAAGCCGCGGATGGCCATCGCTTCCAGTTGCTGGCGCGCATTCCCGCCGCGCCGTCGCGCAGCGTGCTGTGGCTGCCGGCGCTGGGGATCGCCGCGAAGCACTACGTCGCCATGGCCGAGGTGTTGGCCGCGCGCGGCGTGGCGGTGTTCGTGCACGAATGGCGCGGCCACGGCAGCAGTACGTTGCGCGCCGATGCCACCCGGGACTGGGGCTACCGCGAACTGCTGCTGCACGACATTCCCGCAAGCGCCGCGGCGGTGGCGATTGCGTCGCCGGCTGCGCGGCCTGCGATCGGCGGACACAGCCTGGGCGGGCAGCTCGCCTGCTGCCATCTGGCGCTGCAGCCGGGCAGCGCGTCGTCGCTGTGGCTGGCCGGCAGCGGCGCGCCGTACTGGCGGGCCTTCCCGACGCCGAGCCGTTGGATGCTGCCACTCGCGTATCGCTTCCTGCCCTGGCTGGCGCAGCGCGCCGGCTACCTGCCCGGCCGACGCATCGGCTTCGGCGGCAACGAGGCGCGCAGCCTGATCCGCGACTGGGCGCGGACCGCAATCACCGGGCATTACCAGGCCCAGGGCGTGGACACGAATCTGGAGGCCGCGCTGGCACGGGTTTCGGTGCCGGTGCGCGCCGCGCTGTTCGACAACGACTGGCTGGCGCCGGAATCGTCGTTGCGATTCCTGTTGTCGAAACTGGCGACTCGAGAACCGCAGGCCCGGATCTTCGGCGCCGCCACGCTCGGCGCTGCGGCAGACCACTATGCGTGGATGAAGCGTCCTGAAGCGGTGGCCGACTGGTTCCTCTCCGCGCCGCAGGAGTGAATGCGTTTGCGGCGGCGTTGGCGACGGGAGTGCAGGGGTCCCGTCATTCCTGCGGAGCGGGAAGCTGTGATCAAGGACGAAGGGACTGGGTCCTGGCGTTCGCCGGGATGAGGGCTGTCGGCAAATCGCCGGGGATGACGGATGCGAAGGTTCGCCGGGAGAACTGGGTGGCTCGGAACAACGACGCTCCGGCTGCGGCTACGAGGCAAAGCCCTGCGGATTCATCGATTGCCAGCGCCAGGCATCGCGACACATGGCATCGACATCGTGCTCGGCGGACCAGTGCAGCAGGGATTGCGCCAGCGACGGGTCGGCATAGACCTCGGCCACGTCACCGGCGCGGCGCGCGACGATCTCGTAGGGCACCGCCTTGCCCGACGCGCGTTCGAAGGCCTGTACCAGCTGCAGCACGCTGACGCCCTGCCCGGTGCCGAGGTTCACGGTGAACCCCCGGCGCTCCCGCTGCAGCGTGTCGATGGCATCGGCATGCGCGCGCGCCAGGTCCATCACGTGGATGTAATCGCGCACGCCACTGCCGTCCACCGTCGGCCAGTCGCCACCGAACACGCTGAGGCGTTCGCGCCGCCCCACCGCCACCTGGCAGATGTAGGGCATCAGGTTGTTCGGCGTACCGCCCGGGTCTTCGCCGATCAGGCCCGACGGGTGCGCGCCCACCGGGTTGAAATAGCGCAGCACCGCGGCATGGAACGCAGGGTCCGAGGCGCAAAGATCGGCGATCAGTTCCTCCATCACCAGCTTGGTGCGGCCGTAGGGATTGGTCACGCGCAGGGGCGCGTCCTCGCGCACCGGTACGCGGTCCGGGTCGCCGTATACGGTCGCCGACGAACTGAATACCAGTCGCTTGGTGCCCGCCGCCTGCATCGCCTGCAGCAGGTGGATGGTGCCGGTGATGTTGTTGTCGAAGTAGTCCAGCGGCTTCTCGCAGGACTCACCCACCGCCTTGAGCGCCGCGAAGTGCACCACCGCGTCGAAACCACCCTCGCGCAGCAGCCCGTGCGTGGCGTCCCGGTCGCGCAGGTCGATGCGCTCGAACGCTGGCGTCTTGCCGGTGATCGCCTGCAGCCGCTCCAGCACGCGCGGCGAGCTGTTGCTGAAATTGTCCGCGATCAGCAAATCGTGCCCGCGCTCGGCCAGCACCACGCAGGTATGGCTGCCGATGTAGCCGGTGCCGCCACAGACCAGGATGCGCATGGCAAGGGTTCCACGGAAAGGAGGGTCGCATTATCACCCACGCATCCCGGGAGCACTGGCGGCCACCGCCGCTGGCCTGCGCGATGTCCGGTTTGCGTTTTCGATAGGGCCTGCCACGCCTGCACTTCGATGCAGCAGGCCGGCAGACGAGGTCGATGGCGATCTCCGCTAGACTCCACTCCACCCCGCTGCATTCGAAAGAGTTCCCACGAGACGGACCGGATGACCGCCCCGCTACCCGACAAGAACGAGATCCGCATCGCCGTGATCGGCCTGGGCTACGTGGGACTGCCCCTGGCCGCTGCCTTCGGCCGGAAGTACCCGACCCTTGGCTTCGACATCGACGCCACGCGCGTCGCCGAACTGCGTCGCCACCACGACCAGACGCTGGAGATGACCGAAGCCGAGCTGCAGGCGGCGGACCAGTTGAGCTGCACCGACGACGCGGCCGCGCTTGCCGGTTGCAACGTGTTCATCGTCACCGTGCCGACGCCGATCGACGGTTACAAGCGCCCGGACCTGCGCCCGCTGGAATCGGCCAGCCGCACCGTGGGCAAGGCGATCCGACGCGGCGGCGTGGCGATCTTCGAGTCCACCGTCTACCCGGGCGCGACCGAAGAAGTCTGCGTGCCGATCATCGAACGCGAGTCGGGCCTGTCGTTCAACACGGATTTCAGCGCCGGCTACAGCCCGGAGCGGATCAATCCCGGCGACAAGGAGCACCGGCTGGAAACCATCCTCAAGGTCACCTCGGGCTCGACGCCGGAGGCGGCCGATTTCATCGACGCGCTGTACGCCAGCATCATCCATGCCGGTACGCACAAGGCCAGCAGCATCCGCGTGGCCGAAGCGGCGAAGGTGATCGAGAACACCCAGCGCGACGTCAACATCGCACTGATCAACGAGCTGTCGCTGATCTTCCACCGGTTGGGCATCGATACCCACGAAGTGCTCGAAGCCGCCGGCACCAAGTGGAACTTCCTGCCGTTCCGTCCCGGCCTGGTCGGCGGCCACTGCATCGGCGTGGATCCGTACTACCTGACCCACAAGGCGCAGGAAATCGGCTACCACCCGGAAGTCATCCTGGCCGGACGCCGCATCAACGACAGCATGGGGGCGCACGTCGCCCAGCGCGTGGTGAAGCTGATGCAGCAGCGCGGGCTGCGTACCGCGGGCGCGAAGGTGCTGCTGCTGGGCCTGGCGTTCAAGGAAAATTGCCCGGACCTGCGCAACACACGCGTCACCGACATCATCGACGAACTGGCGACCTACAACGTCGAAGTGGACGTGCACGACCCATGGGTCGCGCCCGCGCAAGCCCGCCACGAGTACGACATCGATCCCGTGGCGCAGCCCGCCGCCGGGCAGTACGACGCGATCGTGCTGGCCGTGGCGCATCGCGAGTTCGTGGCGCTGGGCGCCGACGGTGTGCGCGCCTTCGGCAAGCCCGGCGCCGTGCTGTTCGACGTAAAGCGCGCGCTGCCCCGCGCCTCGGTCGACGGCTGCCTCTGACCACCGGACCCAAGCCATGCGCATCCTCGTCACCGGCGCCGCCGGCTTCATCGGTTCCACCCTGGCCCATCGCCTGCTGGCACGCGGCGACGAGGTGCTGGGCTACGACAACCTCAACGACTACTACGACCCGGCGCTGAAAGATGCGCGCCTGGCGCGCCTGCTGCCGCAGCCGGGATTCACCTTCGTGCGCGCGTCGCTCGAGGACCGTGCAGCGATGGAGCGCGTGTTCTCCGAGTTCAAGCCGCAGCGCGTGGTCAACCTGGCGGCGCAGGCCGGCGTGCGCTACTCGCTGGAAAACCCGCACGCCTACATCGACAGCAACATCGTTGGCTTCACCAACATCCTCGAAGCCTGCCGCCACAACGGCGTCGAGCACCTGGTGTACGCCTCGTCCAGCTCGGTGTACGGTGCCAACCGCAAGCTGCCGTTCGCGGTGGAGGACAGCGTCGACCATCCGGTCAGCCTGTATGCGGCCACCAAGAAGGCGAACGAGCTGATGGCGCATACCTACAGCCACCTGTTCGACCTGCCCACCACTGGCCTGCGCTTCTTCACGGTCTATGGCCCCTGGGGCCGGCCGGACATGGCGCTGTTCCTGTTCACCCGCAAGATCCTCGCCGGCGAGCCGATCAACGTATTCAACCACGGCCGCCACACGCGCGACTTCACCTACATCGACGACATCGTCGAAGGCGTGGTCCGCACGCTGGATACCGTGCCCGGCGCCGATCCGAACTACGACCCGCTACAGCCCAACCCGGGGTCATCGAGCGCGCCGTGGCGGGTCTACAACATCGGCAACCACCAGCCGGTGCAGCTGTTGCGCTACATCGAGGTGCTCGAGGATTGCCTGGGCCGCACGGCCGAAAAGCGCCTGCTGCCGATGCAACCCGGCGACGTGCCGGACACCGAGGCCGACGTCGAGGCGCTCAAGCGCGATACCGGCTACAGCCCGTCCACGCCCATCGAAACCGGCGTACGCAACTTCGTGGAGTGGTACCGGGCGTTCTATTCCTGATCCGCGCCCCGTGGGCGCGACCGGGAACGCGTTGCCTGCGCAGCCCATCGCGAAGTCCGCTCCTACGGCGGGCGTAGGTGCTCCTGCAACGTGCGGGGACGCCGAGGATGCCGACGGGACCTCGTCGAGTCGGGGACCGATATCCGCTTGGCCCGCGCGGCTCCGACAGACGCCTTCACACATCCGGCGAACGGAACGGAAACCGGGAGCAGCGCCGCTTCGCTTTCTTCCGAACGCACGAGGATCTGTCCAGCACAGGTCCGATGCCGCCGCAACCAAGCGGATATCGGGCCGCGACTTGCCGTGGCACCGGTCCTGCGCGCCCTGTACCGGTGTCTTTCCGCTGGTCGGGGAACAACTGGACAGCCCGTTCAGAACGCCTCGGCCCGTCGCTTGCGCAACGCATGCACGACGTACTGCAGCATGCACACGCTCGCGCGCGCCAGCGAAAGCCCGGCCACATCGCGATAGATGCGCCACTGCCAGGAAGCGGCACGCAGCTTGTTCGCCGACACCGACCCCTCGCGCACTAGGTACCAGGCGAGCGGGCCATCACTCGGCACGCGGACGGCGCGGCCGGCACGACGCACGCACTCCAGCCAGAACACGTAATCCTCGTGGCCCATGCGCGCGAACCGCACCTCGCCCAGCCGACGGTCGAGCATGCCGGTCAGGTTGCCAATGAAGTTGCTGGCCAGCATGTCGCGGTAGTCCACCGCGGCCGGTGGCGATACCGTCGAAAGCGCACGCCCGTCCTCCGCCACGCGTTGGTAGGCGGCATAGCTGACCAGCGCACCCTGGTCGCGCATGGCGGCGACCTGCAGCGCCAGCTTGTCCGGGTGCCACCAGTCGTCACTGTCGAGGAAGGCGATGTAGTCGCCGGTGGCGATGTCGATGCCGGCGTTGCGCGCGGAAGCGACGCCGCCGTTGGCCTGGTGGACCGGGCGGATACGGCCATCGCGCGCCGCGTATCCGGCGATGATGCCGGCCGAGCCATCGCTGGACCCGTCGTCCACCAGCAGCAGTTCCCAGTCTGCGTGGGTCTGTGCGAGCACCGAATCGATGGAGCGACGCATCGTCGACTCTGCGTTGTACACGGGCATGACCACGCTCACGCGCGCCTGGCCGGCAACTACCGATTCCGGCCGGTGCGGCGCCCCCGTCATTGCATCCATCCCATCGCATGCCATCGACCGGTAACGCCGGCCCCACGACTGGATCAACGCGCAACCGGGCTGCGGCCGGACAGCGCGCCTGCCGCCTGCGCGGCCACTGCGATGCGTTGTCCCTGCCGTCGGCTCGCTGTAGTCTCCGCTGGCCGCAACCACGCGCAGCGAGCGTCGACCGTCCTGTCATGATGTCCACCCACCCTGCCAAGACTGCGGGCGATACGTCCACTCCCGACGCCGCCGCACGCCTGGTCGCCCGCGCATGATCATCCTCGAGGACCTGAGGGCGAAGGCGCAGTGGTGCTATGGCGACAGCTCGCGGCGCGCACTGCTCAAGACGCTGCTGACCGACGGTACGTTCGCGATGCTGTGTTACAGGTCGATGCAATGGTGCCACCGGCGTCGGCTCGCGCCGCTGGCCATGCTGGCCAACAAGCTCAACGCCTTCTTCGGCCAATGCATCATCGGCCGCGGCGCGGAGTTCGGGCCCGGTTTCGTCCTGATCCACAGCCAGGGCGTGGTCATCAACGGCAGCGTCCGTGGCGGCGCGCATGTCTACATCGAGCACCAGGTCACCATCGGCGCCGAAAAATACGTGTCTCCGCGCATCGGCGACCACGTCTTCATCGGCGCCGGCGCCAAGATCGTCGGCGACGTGGCGATCGGCGACGACGTACGCGTGGGCGCCAATGCCGTGGTGCTCAAGGACGTCCCCCCCGGCGCCACCGTCGGCGGCATCCCCGCCCGCATCCTGCGCATGCGCGACGCCGAAGGCGAGCCCCGTCCGTCCACCGACTGAAGCAAGCGCCACGGCTCCTGCGCGGTCTTCCGGGAGCGCCGACCACGACCCGGCACCGTCACGTTCAGGCAGGGCCTGTCCGCGGACACGGCTGTTTCCCGTTTGTTCCTGCATCGGCACCACTACGCAAGAACGGGGACTTTCCATGCGCGCCTTCCGCCTGATCGCGGTACTGCTTACCTTCTGCCTGCTCGCGGCCTGCGCCTCCAGCGGCCCGCGCCCGGGCGAACCGCCCGCCACCGCCCATGCGCCGGTCGATGACTACCTCATCGGCGTCGACGACGAGGTACAGGTGTCGGTGTGGCGCAACCCGGACCTCGGCATCACCGTGCCGGTCCGCCCGGACGGCAAGATCTCGGTGCCCCTGATCGGCGACGTGACCGCCGGCGGCCGTACGCCCAACGATGTCGCCAAGGATATCCAGGAAAAGCTGGGCGCCTACGTGCGCGACCCGCAGGTGGCGGTGATCCTGACCCAGCTGCGCAGCCACGAATACCTGTCGCGCGTGCGCGTCACCGGCGCGGTGCGCCAGCCGGTGTCGATTCCGTACCGCCAGGGCATGACCGTGCTGGATGCGGTGCTGGCCGCCGGGGGCGTGACCGAGTTCGCCGCTTCCGACCGCTCCGACCTGTTCCGCAAGAACCCTGACGAAACCACCTCCACCTATCCGGTCCGCCTCGACCGCATCCTCAACCGTGGCGACCTGTCCACCAACTACAAGGTCGCCCCGGGCGACGTGATCACCGTGCCGGAGCGCACGTTCTGATGGCAGCGAGCAACCTTCCCGCGCCGCGTACGTCGGCGCAGGCCCGCAAGGCCGAGGAAATGCAGCCCGACGAGTTGCTGCTGATCCTCTACAAGGAAGCGCGCAAGCGCATCGTGGCGATCGCCGGCACGTTCGCGGTGGTCACCCTGCTGACCTTGGTGGTCGGCATGGTGATCATCCCGCGCAACTACACCGCGTCCACCACGATCCTGGCGCAGGACAGCGACATCATCCAGCCGCTGCTGGAAGGCCGCGCGGTCCCCACCGGCGTGGCCGACCGCGCCGGCCATGCGCGCCAGATCGCCTACAGCAGGCGGGTTCTGGAGCAGATTCTGGACATCGGCGGCTGGTCGTCGCGCAACCCCGGGCCGATCGAGCGCGACCGGCTGATGGAAGACATCCGCAAGGCGACGATGATCACCGCGCCGCGCCCGGACCTGGTGCAGATCGACTATCGCGACACGGACCCGGAGCGCGCCTGGCGCGTCACTGAAGCCTTCGGCTCACTGTTCATCGAGGAGACGCTGGCGGCGAAGGAGCGCGAGAGCCGCGAGGCCTACGAGTTCATCGACAAGCAGGTGCAGGACTACCACGCCAAGCTGCTGGACGCCGAGCGCAACCTGCAGGACTACCGCTCGCGCAACGCCGACGCACAACCCGGCAGCGCAGTGGACGTCAACTCGCGCATCAGCTCCCTGCGCACGCAGGTCGAACAGGCCCGCATGACGTTGCTGGAGCAGGAGTCCCGCGACGGCGCCATCGCTTCCCAGCTGACCGGCGAGTCCGCCGTGTCCGCGGTGCAGACCCGCGAGAACCTGTACCGCACGCAGATGATCGAACTCCGTGCCGAGCTGGACCGGCTGATGCTGACCTACACCGAGCGCCATCCGGACGTGGTCAGGATCCGCCACCAGCTCGAGGACCTGCAGCGCAGCCTGGCGACGGAGCAGCAGCGCCGCGCGCAATCAGGAACGTCCGCGATCTCGTCGGAAGAAGCCCAGCTCAATCCGCTGTACAACGAGCTGCGCAGCCAGCAGGCACAGGCGCGCCGGGAGGCCGCCGCCACGCGCTCGCGCATGGGCATCGCGCAATCGCTGCTCAACGAAGAACTGGATCGCAGCCGGCGCATCGCGGCGTCCGAAAGTGCGTTGGCCGAACTGACCCGCGACTACGAAGTCAACCGCGAGATCTACCAGGACCTGCTGCGCCGCCGCGAGAACGCGCGGGTGTCGATGGGCCTGGACCAGGAGAACCGGGGCCTGACCCTGCGGATCCAGGACCCGGCCACGATGCCGCTGCGCCCGAGCGGCCTGCGTTTCATGCACATCGCCGCTGCCGGCTTCGCCCTGGCCATCGCGCTGCCGCTGGGCCTCCTGTTCCTGCTGGTACGCTTCGACCCGCGGGTGCGTGCGCCGCGCCAGATCGTGCAGAAGACCGGCTACGCGCTACTGACCGTCATCCCCGCCTACCCGACGCCGCGCGAGCGCCGACGCCAGACGTTCAAGCTGGCCATGAGTGCAGCGATGGTCTGCGGCGTCTTCCTTGTCTACGGGCTGCTGTTCGCCTTCAAGCTGTCCAATGCCTGAGGCCGGACGCATGCCACATCCACAACGCCAGGATTCCCCGATGAACGACCTCCCGGACGACGTCCGCGACATCTCGAGCGCAAGCAAGGCACGCTCGATCGTGCGTGCGTCGGACCCGCAGGCCCTGACGACGCGAGCGCTGGAGGAGCGTCGGCTGATCCACCGCCACGACTCGGCACGCGTGCAGGCCGATGCGTTCCGCGACCTGCGCACGCGCCTGCTGGCGCTGGGCGGCGACACCAATTTCGTCACCCTGGTCGCGCCGGTCGTGCCAGGGTGCGGCGCCAGCTTCGTCGCGCGAAACCTCGCCGCCGCATTCGCATTCGATGAAACCAAACTGGCCACCCTGGTCGATTGCGACGCCCTCCGACCGGCGCAACAAACCGCGCTGGGTGTCGACGCCGACACCGGCGGCCTGATGGACTACCTCGACGGCAGCGTCGATGACCTCGCCCATGCCCAATACCGCACCGGCCTGCCGCGGCTGTACCTGGTGCCGAGCGGCGGCACCCGCGAAATCACCGGAGAATCGTTCTCCTCGCTGCGCATGCGCACGCTGGTCGACTCGCTGCGCAGCAGCCACGCCAACCGCTACGTGGTGCTCGATGGCCCGCCGGTACTGAAGTCGCCGGATGCACGCATCCTCTCCGACCTAGCCGACCTGGTGGTGCTGGTGGCGGGCTACGGCAAGGTCACCACCGACCAGATCGAGAAGGCCGCCGCGAATTTCGAGCCGGACAAGCTCGCCGGCGTGGTCTTCAACGACATCCATTGAATACGCACCACGGGGAAAGCGCATGAAGCGTCCATTCACCACGACCGTGATCGCCGCGGCGCTTGCCGCCGCACTCCCCGGCACGGCGGATGCCGTGCGCATCGACTACAGCCTGGACGCGGGATACGAGCGTGACGACAACGTCGCCCTGTCGGCCACCGATCCGATCGAGCAGGACATCCTGCGCCTCGGGGCGGGCTTCGCGCTGACGCACGACACGTCCACCGTTCAAGCGAGCCTGGCCGGGCGCGTGGACCACCGTCGCTACGAAGACATCTACGACGACGCAACCGATCGCATGCTGGAGGGCCGGCTGAACTGGATGATCGTGCCTGACCGTTTCGGCTTCGTGCTCGAGGACCGATACGGCGTGCAGACGATCAATCGGTTCGCCCCGGCGTCGCCGGACAACCGGCAGCAGGTCAACGTGCTGTCGCTAGGCCCCAACTTCTATTTCAACGCCGGCGGCGCGCTGCGGGGCCAGGCCGAGCTGCGCTACATCGACAGCCATGCCGAGGTCACCCAGGACTTCAACTCCAGCCGCGTTGCCGGCGCGCTCCGGATCATCAAGGACCTCGATGCCACCAGCTCGCTGTCGTTCAACCTGCAGGGCCAGGACATCGATTTCGACAACGACCTGTTCGCACGCGACCACAAGCGCTACGAGGCATTCGCCACCTACCGCCGCCAGTTCAATCGCTTCGACATGCAGCTCGATGGCGGCTGGTCGCGACTGGATTACGCGGACGGGCAGAGTCGCAACAACCCGTTGGCGCGCGCGGAAATCGGGTGGCAACCCAGCGAGCGCAGCCGGTTCAACCTCAATGCCGCCAACCAGTTCTCCGACGCGGCCACCAGCGCGCTGGACCAGATCGGTGCGACCACCGGCATCCCGGCCTCGGTGATGACCGGCGATTCCACCGTGACCGCGTCGGCCTACGAGGTGCGGGAGCTTGGCGGTGGATACGAGTACACCGGCGTGCGCACCTCGCTTTCGCTGTCTGCATACCACCAAAGGCTCGACTACATCGATGTCGGGACCGCAAACGAGGAAGCCCGCGGCGGCAGCATCGGCTTCGGCTACCGCCTGCAGCCCACCCTGACCCTGCGTGCTTCGGCCAGCGCCAACCGCACCGAGTACAACGCCCCGGCCAACCGACGCGAGGACAACCGCCTGTATTCGCTCGGCCTGGAAAAACAATGGTCCCGGCACTGGTCGTCGACGCTTTCGGCAACCCGATACAGCCGCAGCAGCTCCCTCGACAGCGCCGAGTTCGAGCAGAACCTGATCTACATCGGCGTGACCTACCGCAACCGCTGACGTAAACCAGATGCCGTCCCGCCAAACGATGCGCCACTGGGTCGCCACTTCGCCCCACCCCGCGGCCGCCACTGCGCGCACGCTGCGCAAGGGCCTGCGTGGATTCACCCTGCCGGCGCCGCGGGTGCTGGTGCTGCCCTACCTGTGGCTGTTCCTGGCGTTGCGTGGCCTGGTGTTCTTCATCCGCCGGGCGTTCATTGCCGAACCGCTGTTCAAGGCGTACTGCACGCGCGTCGGCAAGGGCGTGACGACCGGCATCTATGTGCCGTGGGTACAGGGCAAGGGGGATCTGCTGGTCGGCGACCGCGTGCGCATCAGCGGCAAGCTGTCGATCAACTTCGCCGCGCGTTTCGCGCAGCGGCCGCGACTCGATATCGGCGACGGCACCGATATCGCGCACGACTGCCGCATCGTGGTAGGCAAGGCGGTCACCATCGGCTCGCACGTGGAACTGGCGAGCGCCGTGACCATCCGGGATTCCGGCGGCCATCCGGCCGACCCTGCCCTGCGCGCGGCAGGGGCGCCTCCCGACGAAGCGGACGTCAAGCCCGTGCACATCCACGACAATGTCTGGATCGGCTCGAACGTGCTGGTGATGCCGGGGGCCGACATCGGCGAAGGCAGTATCGTCTCGGCATACTCGGTGGTGTCGGGCAGTGTCGCGCCCTACACCGTGGTGGCGGGCAATCCCGCGCGCCGCATCGGCACCCTCACGCCGCCACCGGAGCGCGCGCATCTGGTCCCTTCGCCCAAGCCGAAGCCCGCGGCCGGCGCGGAGACATCTTCCCGGGCAGAGGCGACGCCGAGCCAAACCTCCGCCGCCTGACAGCGGTCCGCCCGCCATCGGCGACAGTCGGCAGCAACCGCCTTCACGCCCCTTTGGCCGGGCATGGCACCCGCAGACAATGGCGCCGGGGCCAAGGCGTGATCACGGGCAAGCGCATTCGGGCCTGGCATGCCCACGGGGAAACGCACACGGCATGCGAACGCGTCGGTGCAGTGGATCAGACCAACGCTTCCGCCGCCTCCGGATGGCTGAGGAAGTTGCGTGGGCTGGCGCTGCGACCGTAGGCGCCGGACTGGAACACCACGACCAGGTCGCCCGGTTGTGCCGCGTCCAGCTCCATGCGATCGGCCAGCAGGTCCAGTGGCGTGCACAGCGGGCCGACGACGCTCGCGGTTTCCGTGCCCGCATCGCTGCGGCCGTTCACTGCGACCGGATAGTTGCGTCGGATCACCTGCCCGAAGTTGCCCGATGCCGCCAGGTGGTGGTGCATGCCGCCATCCACCACCAGGAACACCTGCCCTCGCGAAATCTTGCGGTCGATCACGCGCGACACGTACAGGCCCGCTTCACCGACAAGGTAGCGTCCGAGTTCGATCACGATGTGCCCGCCCGGGAAGTCACCGGACATGCGCTCCGACAACCTGCCCAGGTTGTCGCATACAGGTGCGAGGTCCAGCGGTGCCTCGCCGGGCGTGTACGGGATCCCGAACCCCCCGCCGAGGTTGAGGCTACGCACCGGCGCAGGCAACAGGTCGCTCCATTCCAGCGCCTGCTCGTAGCACTTCGTCTGCGCCTCCACGATGGCCGCATGGCGCAGGTTCTGCGAGCCGGCGAACATGTGGAAGCCTTCGAACGCCAGGCCCGCCGCGGCGATTTCGCGCAGCAGGTCCGGCACGCATTCGGCATCCACCCCGAACTGGCGCGCGCCACCGCTCATCTTCATGCCGGACGCCTTCAGCTCGAACGGCAGGTTGACGCGTACCGCGACGCGTGCGGCGCGACCATTGCGTTCGCTGGCACGGGCCAGTTCGCCGATCTCCCGGAACGATTCGACGTTGACCAGGATCCCGGCGGCCGCCGCCTGCCGCAGCTCGGCATCCGACTTGCCGGGGCCGGCGAAGCTGATGTGCTCCGGCGACGTGCCGGTATCCAGCGCCACGCGCAGTTCACCCGCGGAGGCCACGTCCAGGCCATCGACCAGGCCTGCCATGTGGCAGACCAGCGCCGGCATCGGATTGGCCTTCATCGCATAGTGCAGCAGCACGCCGGTCGGGAATGCCGATCGCAATGCCCATGCGCGTGCGCGCAGTCGCTCGCGGTCGTACAGGTAGCACGGCGTGCTGCCGACGGCATCGACGACCCGCGACAACGGTTGGCCGCCCACGAGGAACTCGCCGGCGCCGTCGCGCGGCCAGTCACGGCTGGAATGGGTGGAATCTGTCATGCGGGGCTGGTCGTCGCGCCTGCCTGCGCCGTGCCGCGCGCCACGATGGACGCATGGAACTCCAGCAGCTGCAGGATGTTGTGCCGCCACTGGCGGTGGTGGGTGATGTAGTCGCGCGCATGGCTTCCCACGCGCCGGAGGGTGTCGGTGTCGCGGCTGTATTCCAGCACGCGGGCCACCGCCGCGTCCATGTCGCCGGCCGGGAACATCCAGCCGGTACGGCCTTCGACGATGATTTCGCGGATCGGTTCGAAGTCCGGCGCCACCGGGGGCACTGCGCAGGCCATGAACTCGAACATCTTCACTGGCGACGTGTAGTCGCCGGCGCTGGGCATCACCGCCATGTCCATCGCCGCCAGCAGGCCGGGCACTTCGTCGTGCGCCACGCGGCCGGTCAGCAGGATGCGATCGGCCAAACCGCGCTCGTCGACGTAGGCCTTGAGTGCGGGGAAAGTGGCGCCATCGCCCACCAGCAGCAGCTTGAGGTGCGGAGCCTCGTCGAGGCGCGCCACGAGGTGGTGCACGAACCGGTCGATGGCGTGCCAGGGCACGAACGCGCCGAGGTAGCCACAGACCACGCTGCCCTCGAGACCGTATTTCGCGCGCGTCTCGTCGCGCTGCGCCTGGGTGAAAGTGAACTTGTCGATGTTGGCGGCGTTGGGCGTGATGATGGCGGGCGCGATCCAGCCATGCGCTGCGATCGCCCGGTCGCGGAACACGGACGACACGAACACCAGGCCACTGGCGTTGCGGAAGGTCCAGCGTTCGATCGCCATCGCCAGCCGCCTGAAGAACAACGGGCGTACGCGCTCGACGTTGGCCGAATCGTTCACCTCGAGGATGACCGGGATGCCGCGTCGCCGCGCCAGCCAGGTCGGCAGGCCCATGAACAGCGAGTATCGCTCGTACATGAAGGCCAGGTCGGGATGCTTGCGCATGTAGTCGCGCACGCGCCACGCCGCGACCACGTTGTAGGCCAGCTCGGCCAGTTCGAACAGGGGCTCGGGCAGGCGGTTCACCCAGCCCATCCACTTGCGCGACTGCTGGGTGGGCGACATCGCCTTGGGCGACGAGTACGGGTCGGCGCCGGGCAACGAGATGACGTCCACCGCGACACCCTCCTTGCGCAGCGCATCGGCGATGCCGCGGATGTGCACACCCTCCACCGCCTTGCCCTGCGTGCGGTGGTGGTAGAGCACGCGCCGCACGGTACCCGCGGGGGTCACGACACCCGGCGATACCGCCATCGGCCGGGTTGCTTCCTCTCTGTGCTGCATCACGCCTGCCTCGTTCACGTCACGACCTCCATCCCCCGCGCCGGCAGCGGGTTGCGCCGCGCCAGCACCCGTTCACAGACCGCCAGCGTCTCCGCGGCCACGTCGCACCAACCCCGCTTGGCGGCAAGCGCCATCGCGTCACCGTCCCAGTCACGCGCGAGCGCCTCGGACAGTCCACGCTCCAGTGCCTCGGCATCGCGTGGCGGCACCATGATGCCGTTGCCATCGCGGATGATCTCGCCGGTGCCGCCCACGGCCGTGGCCACCACCGGGCGTCCGCAAGCGATGCCCTCGACCACCACGTTCGGATACCCCTCGGACCAGCTGGGCAGCGTGACCACGTCCGAGGCGCACATCCATTCGGCCACCTGCACCGGATCGAGGCCGCCGGTCATCGTGACCCGATCGTCCAGCCCCGCGGCGGCCACCAGCGCGGCCAGTTCGTCGCGCATCACGCCATCGCCGACCAGGGCCAGGCGCAGTGCCGGATCGTTCCGCGCCAGCGAGCGGAATGCCGACAGCAATTCGCGCATGCCCTTGGTTTCCACGTACCTGCCGACATAGGTGACCAGTCGCGCGTCCGGGGGAATGCCCAGCTTGTCGCGCATGTCCCCGCGGTCGCGCGGATGGAACACGCTGGTATCGATGCCGTTGACGATGGCGTGCACCTGGCCGGGATCCGCACCGAAATCCGCGATGGCCTTGTCCCGCATCGCGCGGCTGACCGTCAGCATCGCGTCGACGCCATGCAGGGTACGGCGCGTCATGCGGGCATTGAATCCGGAGCGCACGTGGATATCGGAGCCGCGCGCACCGACGACGCAGGGAACCCCCAGCCTGCGCGCCGCGCGCCGCGCGGCATAGCCGTCGGGATAGACCCAGTAGGCCAGCACGATGTCGGGCATGAAGGACCGCAGGCGCGGCAGCAGGGCGCGCGCGGCCATGAAGCCGTTGCTCGCCCGCGACAGGCCGGGCAGTGCCGGATACGTGTAGGCATCCACGTCGACGCCGTCCAGCCGGTAGTCCGCGCCCACCTCGCCCCGCAGGAAGCTGCGCGGCGACAGCCCCGGGAAGCGCGGATAACGGGCTTGCTGGAAGAACACGCGCACGTCGGCAAGCGCAGACAACGCGCGTGCGGTCTCATGGATGTAGCGTCCTCGCGTCAGGTCATGCGGGACGGGAAGGATCGGAGTGACAACGGCGATACGGTGCATCCCCTGATAAACGGATCGCACGACGCATTGAGGCCACCGGCGAGGTTCAGCCCATCGCCAGCAGCAGCTTGAGGATGAGGTAGAAGGCGACCACCGCCAATGGCGTCAGGATCGCCCAGCGGACGATGTGGCTGGACAGCCGCATTTCCTCAAGCGACGGGAAGCGCTCGCGCACGTTGCTGAAATGCGCCACCACCAGGGCCGCCAGCAGGTACAGCAGGATCACGTAGCTGCGGCTGAGGAAGAACGCCGCAGTGAAGAACCCCGTCAACGCGACCAGCAGGGCGATGGCCTTCGCACGCGCCTCGCTCCAGTCGTCGGCGTCGGCACCATCCACCAGCTCGGGCTCGTGTCGGATGATGCGACCCATCATCCAGAAACAGTACCCCACGAACACGAACCAGAAGAGGAAGCCGACGATGCCGTTCTCCGCCAGCACCAGGATGATCGAGTTGTGCGCGGTGAGGTGGTGATAGTCGGTGAAACGGCCGGTTCCCACGCCGAACAGCGGCTGCCAGATGAACATCTGCATGCCTTCGTACCAGGCGTCGACGCGTCCGGATGCCGATTGCTCGGACACATCAAGCTGGTCAAGCCGGGAGGGCATGAGTTTCAGCATCGCCAGCGCCGCGGCTGCCAGCAGCCCGCCCACCATCGGGCCCTTGCGGATCCACAGGTATGCCGCGGTCATGGTGACCACCGACAGCAGCGCGCCCCGCGAATTGGTCAGGTAGATGCCATAGAACAGCAGCGCGCACGCGGCGAACCACCACAACCGGCGGAAGCCCAGCAACCCGCCCCGGGTCCCCAGGTACAATGCCATCGGCATCGACAGCACGAACAGCATGCCCAGGTCGTTGGGATCGCTGAAGATGCCGACGTACTGGATGCGGCCGTCCATCACGGTTTCCTGCCCGGTCCAACCCACGCCGTCCAGCGACTGGTCGATGCCATGGAGTGCCATCACGCATGCACACAGCACGAACAGCGCCATGATGGTCTTCGTGCGCGATGGCGTATTGACCGCGTTGGCCAGCAACACGAAGGAGATGACGGTCGGCAGGAAATCGGTGAACTGCGCCTGCGCCCCGCCGAACCAGCCGAACACCAGCAACGAAACGCATGTGCTCAGGTAGAACAGCACCAGCAGCAGGTACTGCGGCGCATCGAAACGCTTCTCGCGCGACAGGACCCATGCGCCAGCCGCCGCCATCAGCGCGAGCGGCAGGATGGGGATGCCGACACCCGCGAACTGGGGGTAGTCCTGCGGGCGCAGCAACACCAGCAGCAGGTACAACGTGATGAACACGAAGAGCAGCATGCGTCAGCTCCGCCCGTGGCGCGCAGTACGGATCACCACGGCCGTAGCCCGGGGTTCCGAACGTAGGCGAGCAATGCGCGCCCCGAATGGACGTTCACGCGCCAGAACGCGGACAGCGTGCGCACAATCAGGCTGTTCGACAGCACGGGCAAGCGTGGACCGACCAACGCGATGGACACACACGCGATGCCTGCGGACAGGCAGGCCAGGTAGAACGGATGCGTGGGCGCCAGCCATGCGCTCGCCGCGGCCAGCACGGACAGCAGCCAGGGCGCCGCCAACCGCATGAGCTTGTGGCTCGCATAGCGGAACCACAGTCGGTTGTGCCGCGGATGCAGCAGCCAGGGCGCCATGGAGAGCATCTGGTAACTCCCGGCCATGGCCTGCACCCGCCGATTGCGTTCGGATGCGGAATCGGGCGATGCCCGGTCCCATGCGATGGCCGCAGGTTCGAACACGGCGCGGTAGCCGGCGCGCGCCACGACAAGCGGTACCAGCGCGTCATCGAACCGGATGTCGGCATGCGAGGGCCGGAACAGCGCGCGGCGTATGGCGAAGAGCGCCGCCGTCACGCCAACGACAGAACCGCTGCGTGATTCGGCGTCCCGGATCGCATGCTCGTAGCGACCGTATGCGCCGACCCCCGCGTACGCGCGCCTTGCCGAGGCGGGGAAGTGCAATGCGCCGCTCACCACGCCCACCCCCGGATCGGAAAAGCAGCCCGCAAGCCGGCGCAGCGCGTCGCGCTCGATGCGCTGGCGCACGTCGACCACCAGCAGGACATCGCCGCGCGCAACCGCCACGGCCGCGGCCTGGCTGCGTGCCTTGCCGCGCCGTTCGTGCCAGGCCAGTACCCGCACCCGATCCGAGGCGTAACGTCGACACAGGGCTACGGTGCCATCGCTGCAGCCGTCACAGGCAACCACGATGTCGAATCGTTTCTCCGGGTAGTCCAGCGACAGCAGGTTCTCGATCTTGGCCTCGACCATGCGTTCGGCATCATGCACGACCAGGATCGCCGTGACCGCGGGCTGTGCATCACCTTTCGCGACCGGACGCGGCCGCAGCCATGCCTGCAACAGTACCCACAGCGGATAGCCGGCGTAGGTATAGGCAACCAGCGCCGCACTGGCCCAGAACGCAATCGTGGCGACAAGCGTGCTCATCCGCGCGGAGCATCCGCCGGCAGCCCGCCACCCCAGCGCAACAGCGGGCCCTGCACGCGTCGCGAGAGGAAGGGGTAGCGCTGCAGGAAGGCATCCAGGCTCTCCACGTCCACCGCGCGCCAGGCCCGCATGGCCACCGTACCGGCGATGAACACGGCGGCGTAAACCAAGGCAGCCGCCAGCTCGGTCCAGATGGTCACGCCTCCGACCAGAAGCGGCACCAGCGCGAACGCCAGCGCCAGCAATGCGCAGGCGACAAGGCGGGAAAGCTCGCGCCAGGGCATGCGCAGCTTCAGCAGCCGCGAAATGCCGATGACCATCAGCACCGTCACCAGCACCTCCGAGGCCGCATGGGCCGCCACCGCGCCATTCAATCCGTAGCGCGGGATCAGCAGCACTGCGCAGGTTGCCGTGATCAGGATCGACAGCAGCACGTACCCCACTCGCAAGCGTTGGTTGTCGGTGGTCGACAGCAGGGCGTTGAACGCGCCGGTGACCATCGTGGCGCCCCCCACCAGCATGAAGACCCGCAACGGGTTGACGACCGCCTCGTACTGCGAGCCGTACAGCAGGCTCACTGCGGTGTCTGCAACCAACGCACCGGAACCGGCCAGCAGCAGGCCAATGAAGGAGAAATAGCGGATGGCGTTGGCCATGATCGTATTCACCCGTTCCGCCCCGCCCTCGCCGTAGGCATGCGCCATCATCGGCATCAGTACGGTGCCAAGCCCGGATGCCAGCAAGTCCACGCCGCCACGTGTCAACGCCGCGGCGATGGCGAAGAAGCCCACCGCGGCCGAACCGACGATGGCATTCAGCATCCACGTTTCGATCGACTTGTTGCTCAGGGCATAGGCCACGGCCAGCAGCACCGTCCACCACAGGTGGCGGCGCATCCGCAGCAAAAGGTCCGGCGGCATCGGCGCGCGCGCAGGGACCTGGCCGCCACTGCGCAGCATCACGGCCGAGCACACGGCATAGCCAATGCTGACCGAGGCGAACAGCGCCAGATACGCCATCAGCGGAGCGCGCATCCAGAGCAGCACGAACACCGCGATGATGTTCAGGAAGCTCATCAGCACGGTCGACTTGGCCTCGACCCCGAAGCGGCCGTAACCCTTGGCCACCGACACGTCGAACACGAACAGCGCCTTGGCCACGCCGGCGATCAGCGCCACCGCGGCGAACT
Organism: Luteimonas aestuarii; assembly: GCF_004357985.1. GTDB lineage: Bacteria > Pseudomonadota > Gammaproteobacteria > Xanthomonadales > Xanthomonadaceae > Luteimonas > Luteimonas aestuarii. The sequence goes on from NZ_SMTF01000001.1 coordinate 227,645, forward strand.
CGACCGTGCGCCCCTCCCAGCCATCCGGCGTGAACAGCGGGTTGGCCACGATGAAGACCAGCGCAATCGCCGCGAGGCAGGCCAACTGTCGCCGCAGCAGCCAACCATGCACGCTGCGCGCAGCCTCGGGTGCGCCGCGCCCGAGGCTTTCGGAGACGAAACGGATGCCCGTGGTGTTGAGGCCGTTGTTGCCGAACGCGACGATCATGCCGGCCAGCCATACGATGTACGTGTAGCGACCGAACTCGTCGGGGCCGAGCGTGCGCGCGACCAGGATGCTGGTCAGCAGGCCGAGGGCATAGGTGACATAAGTCGAACCCATCACCATGATCGCCCCGCGGATCGCAGCGGCGCCGTTGAACTGATGCGTCATGGCCTGCGACCTGCGTCCCCTGTACTTCGATGCGTCGATGCGGCCGCCCGCCCGCGCACCGCGGATCGTCATCGCCGTTCCTGCCTACCCCCACAACAACGGCGAAAGGGAATGCGCCCGGCCACGCCCGCCGTCGTTGGCCCCGATGCGCGGGTTTCGACGTTTCCACCGCGGATGTCCTTTACCCCGCCCTCCCGCATCCTGCATGTCGTCGATACCCTGGAGTTCGGCGGACTGGAGCGCGTCGTGGCCGATCTCGCCATCGCACAGGCGGCGCAGGGTCGGCAGGTCGAGGTGTTCAGCCTCAACGATACGCGGGGCTTCCGCCCGATGCTGGAAGCCGCGGGCGTGCCGGTGGTGGTCGGCGCCAAGCGCGGCACGCTGGACCTGCGCATGCTGTCGGCGTTGCGACACAACGTCTCTTCGAATGCGGTGCAGGTCGTGCACACCCACAACTTCGTGCCGAACTATTACGCGGCGCTGGCGACACGCTTCGTCGCGCACCCGCCGGCGCTGGTCAACACCTGCCACAACATGGGCACGCGGCTGTCGAACCGGCGCCTGCGCTGGCTGTATCGCTGGTCGCTACGCCACACCGCGCGGATCGCCCTGGTTGGCCGCCAGGTCCGCGATCGGCTGGTCGAGACCGGCGTGGCGGAACCGGGCAAGGCCGACGTCGTACTCAACGGGGTGCCGGTGCCCGCTACCACGGGAGACCGCGATGCCGCGCGCGACCGCCTTGGCATCCCGCGCGATGCACTGCTGCTGGGCAGCGTCGGCCGACTGGTGGCGTTGAAGAACCATCGCCTGCTGCTGGACGCGATGCCGGGCCTGCTGGCCAAGCACCCACGGCTGCATGCGGTCATCGTAGGAGATGGTCCACTGCAGCCGGAACTCCAGCGGCAGATCGACGGGCTGGGCCTGGCGCGGCACATCCACCTTGCCGGCCCCCGCAACGACGTACAGGCACTGCTGCCCGCGTTCGACGTATTCGTGTTGCCTTCGCGCACCGAAGGCCTGTCGATCGCGCTGCTGGAAGCCTGCGCCGCGGGTCTCGCGGTCGTGGCCACCGATGTCGGTGGCAATGGCGAGATCATCGCCGACCAAAGCACCGGGCGGCTGGTGCCCTCCGACGACCTGCCCGCACTGCAGGACGCGGTGGGTGCCCTGCTGCACGACCGCGATGGACGCAGGCGACTGGGTGGGGCGGCGCGCGAATGGGTCCGCATGCACGGCTCGGTCGATGCGATGCGGCAGAATTACGACACCGTGTATGCGAGGGCGCTCGATGCACGCCGCTGACCCATACCGCCACGGAGGCGACTGAACGTGCGTATCGCCATCGTCGGCTGCGGATTCGTCGCCGACCTGTACATGGACACCCTGCGCAAGCACGCCGACCTGCAACTGGCCGGCGCATGGGACCGCGACCCGGTGCGGCTGGCGCTGTTCTGCCGGACTTACCACGTGCCCGCCTACCCGAGCTTCGAGGCGCTGCTGGAAGACGGCGGCGTCGATACCGTGCTCAACCTGACCAACCCGCACAGCCATTACCCGGTTTCGCGCGCGTGCCTCGATGCCGGCAAGCACGTGTATTCCGAAAAACCGCTGGCGATGGACGCCGCCGACGCCGCCGACCTGGTGCAACGCGCCCACGCCCATGGACTGCGCCTGTCCGGCGCACCCAGCCGCCTGCTCGGCCGGCCGGCGCAGACCGCCTGGAAGCTGCTGCGCGAGGGTGCCATCGGCCATCCGCACCTGGTCTATGCCGAGATGGATGACGGCCTGCTGCACCGGATGGCGGTGCGCCGCTGGCGCGGGCGCTCCGGCGCGCCGTGGCCGCACGAGGACGAGCTGCGCGTCGGCAACACGCTCGAACACGCCGGTTACGTGCTGACCTGGCTGGCGGCGATGTTCGGCCCGGCCACCCGGGTCACCGCGTTCGGCGGCCGCGCGGTGGCCGAGAAACACCTCGACGTGCCGCTGCATGAGCAGGCCGCCGACGTGACCTTCGCCGGCATCGAATACGCCTCGGGCACGATCGCGCGGCTGACCTGCAGCATCGTCGCCAGCCACGACCACACCCTGCGCGTGTTCGGCGAGGACGGCATCCTCTCCGTCGACGATGTCTGGAAGCCGGAGTCGCCGGTGCGCGTGCGCAGGCGCCTGACATTCCGCGGACGCACGATGGAATCGCCGTTCGCGTCGAAACGGAAACTGCTGGGCGACGCCGAAGCGATCCGGCTGTCGAAAGGCCGGCGCAAGGTGGATTTCTGCCTCGGTCCGGTGGAGCTTGCGCGCGCGCTGCGCGAAGACCGTCCCTCTCGGCTTTCGGCGGAACTGGCGCTGCACGTGGCCGAAATCTCACTTGCGATCACGCAGGCGATCGACGGCGACGCACGCGTGGCGATCCAGTCGCGCTTCGACCCCATCGACCCGATGCCGTGGGCGCGCTGAGATGACCCTCCTCGTCACCGGTGGCACCGGATTCCTCGGCGCGACCCTGGTGCGCCGGCTGCTGCAGGCCGGCGACGGCCCGGTGCGGGTGCTGCTGCGGCCGGGCAGCGATGCACGCCTGCTCGATGCCGCCTGCGCCGGCCTGTCCGCGGACCGGCTGGCACGACTCGAACGCCACCCCGGCACGCTGGATTCGGTGGCCGATGCCATGGCCGCGCTGCAGGGCGTCGTCCTCGTCCATCACCTCGCCTCGGCGATGCGCGGATCGCCGGCCGACGTGTTCCGCGGCACGCTGGCCACCTCGCGCCACCTGCTCGATGCGATGCTGGCGATGCCGGAACCGCCGCGCGTGGTGCTGGCCGGTTCGTTCGGCGTGTATGGCACCGCTGCGCTGCCACCGGGCGCGCAGGTCGACGAGACCACGCCACTGGAAACGTCGCCCGCGCGCCGCGACGCCTATTCGCACGCCAAGCTGGAGCAGGAGCGCATGTTCCGCGATGCGCAGTTGCGGCATGGCCTCGGCCTGGTGGTGCTGCGCCCCGGCGTGATCCACGGGCCAACGCGGCGCGCACCGAGCAATCGCGTCGGCATGGGCCCGAAGGCCCGCCTGTTCTTCCTGCTGGGCGGCGACAACCCGCTGCCGTTGACGCACGTCGAGAACTGCGCCGAGGCGTTCCGCTTCGCGGCCGCGCATGGCCGGTTCGATGGCGATGCTTATGACGTGGTGGACGAAGCGCCCATCACCTGTCGCGATTACCTCAGGCGCTACCGTCGTGTCGGCGGCGGCTTCCTCGTGCTGCCCGTGCCCCGCCCCCTGCTGATGCTGGCTTCGTCGCTCAACGAACGCCTGCACCGCCTGTCGCGCGGCAGGCTGCCGCTGCTGTTCACGCGCTATCGGTCACTGTCGACCTGGAAGCCGCAGCGGTATTCCGGCGAGCGGCTGCGTGCGCTGGGTTTCAGGCCTCCACTCGACCCGGCACAGGCGCTTGCGGACACGTTCACCGCGCTGCCCTGACGCCACGATTCTTCTCTCCCGAGCCCCGGGACACCAAGGGCGCCTGCCGGTGCCATGCCGAGTCGCAGCCCGATCTCCGCTTGGTCGGCATGGCACCGGCAGGCGCCCCCACACTTTTCCGGCGGCTGGGCGGAAATCCAAGGCAAGGACAGCGCCGCTTCGCTTTTTTGCCGAACGCACGAGGATCTGTCCAGCGCAGGTCCGATGCCACCGCAACCAAGCGGATATCGGGCCGCGACTTGCGGTGGCATCGGACCTGCGCGCTCATCGCGGGCCGGTGCCTTACCTCGATCAGAAACAGAACCTTTCTTCTTCGCAGGCATGCCCACGCCAGCAACCACACGACCGCATGGACGCGGCCGTGCCCGGCGGCGCCCATCGAAAGATCAAGCCGCCGCGCGCGCCCGCTCGCGATAGCCGGGCCGCGCGATCACGTAATCGCGGTACTGCCCCGGTTCGCCGGTTTCGCCAGCCTCGGCGGCCTTGGCGATGTTGTACATCTCGCGCGCGCTGACGTAGTGCAGCTTCCATTGCGTCCCGTCGTTGTACTTCGATTCCAGGTACGCGTAAGCCTCGTCCATCGCCTTGCCCAGCAGGGTGTCCATGTCGCAGTCCTCGGCGCCATGGGTGTGGATCTTGACGAAGGTCCATTCCGGCCGGCCCTGCACGTGGATGCCGGTCTTCACCCAGGCATCGATGCGATCCTTCGACGGTGGCGACACGGCACGGATGTCCGAGTTCTCGATCCGCGGGATCAGCCCGAACTTGCGGCTCCTCCAGCGGAAGCCAAGCGGACCCTGCACGATCATCAGCTCGCCTTCCTCGCGGCCGCCCACGCGCACCCGCGGACCGGTGTCGTGCGACTTGGGCTTGCACGGATCGTCCTTGGCGTAGTGGATGCGGTTGACGGTGCGGGTCTGGCAGGGGTCGGGCGCGGCCGGCAGCGTGTAGTCGGCGTAGCAGCCTGTTTCGCGCAGCACGATCAGTTCGTTGTCCACGCCGCAGTGGCGGCCGGTGGGATGGCTGTTGTCCAGCGCCCAGTTGCCATGAATGAAGGCCCAGCGCGGCTGGCCGGTGGCGGGATCTCGCGGCAGCGCGTCGTGTCGCGAGGCCAGCAGCTCGGTGAAGCGCGACAGGGTGGCGCGCAGGTTGGCCTCGTTGTCGTTGTCGTGGTGCAGGTGGATCTCGATCTCGCCCAGACCCAAGCGGCACAGTTCGACCAGGCGGTCGATGTGCTCCTCGCGGTATTCCTCTTCCGGATAGAAGAACGAGTGCACCGGCGGCCGGCCGTCGGCATCGCGATGGCCTTCGCACAGCTTCGGCAGGTCGCGGCGCCAACGCGCCACGCGCGCGCGTTCTTTCGCCAGGCCGGGCTTGCCCCACGCTGGCTCGTAATGGTCGACGAAGCAGAACAGCAGGTGCCGCGTGGTGCCCTTGGGCACGGGCTCGCGCCAATCCTGTCGCATCCACGCCAGCAACCACCCGGTGATGTTGCGCTTGCGCGCAAGATTGAGCGCAAACAATGCTGCAACCACCACCAGCAACAGGCCACCCAGCAGAACGATCGTCATCAACGGAATCCCCGGCATCCACCCGTGCCATGAACGTTGCAAACGGGAATAAGCGGCCGTGGCCAACACGCCGGCTTCGGCCGCCCTGCCACGAGAACGTTCGACCAGACCGCCCTGCTCGCCCCGCACCGGCTGCACGGGCACGGATTGCATCGTCGATGCGCCGGCCGCGGCCTCGCCTTCATAAGCGCCAAGGGTCGGGGGATCGCCGCGGGGTGCGCCCTCGATGTCGTCGGGCAGGTCGTCCACGGGCGTACCGGCGCCAAGCGCAGGGCTGCCTGGCAAGGGCCGTCCCTGTTCATCCAGCGCGAAATCCGCCAACACGCTATGCGCATCGGCCCCCATCCGCGCTCGCCACCGCTCGAAATCGCCGCGGGCACCGACCATCGGCGTGCCGGGGCGATGGTCGACGAAGCGACAGCCGCCACCGCGCGTCGGGTAGCCGTTCCAGTCCAGCCCCGGCGCACCTTCCAGCCCCACCAGCCCACCCAGTTCCGGGGAATGTCGGATTTCGACGCAGTTGCCACCCGACTGCACCACCAGGTTGTTGCGGATCGTGGCATTGGTGTTCGGTGGTCGCCCGGCCTTGTCGTCCCAGTCCTGGAAGACGATACCGAAGAAGATCGCCGCATGCCCCTTCCGGCCCGCATCGATGATGGTGTTGTTGGCCACCACCGCATCCTTCGACGCGTACAGGCCGATGCCGGAATAGCCGGTGTTGCGGATCACGTTGTTGCGAACCGTTCCGCGGATCGCTTCGTAGTAGCCCGGGTTGGCGTCCAGGTCGAAGAACTGCACGCTGGTGTCGAACCCGACCAGGATACCGGCATCCCCCGTGTTCTCGATGCGATTGCGCTGCACCAGCACGTCGCGCGCGCCGCCCTTGAAATAGAGGCCCGTAGTGGCGGTATCGTGGATATAGCTGTCCTCGACCACCATGCCGTCGCCATTGACGTTGTCGATGCCATCGGCGTTGCTGGCATCGCGCTGGCCGGTGCTGTGGATCTCGACCCGGCGAATGGTCGCCCGGTTGGACTTGGGCGTGATCTTGATGCCGTCGCGGCCGGTGCCGTGGATCAGCAGGTCCTCCAGCACCACGTCGCTGGCGCCGGCCTGGTCCGTCGGCCCGCCCTGCTCCCAGTAGGTCTGCAGCATCACCCCGTAGAAATAGCCGCCACTGATCTCCAGGTTGGACACGCGGCTGCCCGACGCTCCTGGATCGACCTGCACCGTCACGGTGTTCTCCTGGTCCAGGTCGCAATGGATGTGCGCGCGCGGGCCGGGGGCCGAGCGCAAGGTCACCGGCACGCGCAGGCGCACGTCGCACTCGTCGTAGCGCGGGCCACCACCGTGCACCAGCACCGTGTCGCCCGCACGCACGACGCCGTTGGAGGTATTGAACACCCGCATCAGGGTGCGGAAAGGGCGCGCCTCCGAGCCCTTTCCCTTGTCGTCGTCGCCAGCATGGGAGACGTGCCAGGTCGCGGCCTGCACCGTCGCCGGCGCGGCTAGCCAGAGTGCACACGCCAGGCCGAGGAGCACGACGATGAAAGGCTGGATGGTTCGGCGACACATGCTCTGAAGACGTCTCCGTGGACTGCGACGCCATGCGCGCCACGCGTGCTTGCCCCGGACGGAAGCCGGGTTTAAGGTGCAGGACGCCTGCGACGGAGGGGACATCGCAATGCGTCGAGTCGCGGTTGCAGGATGCAACGCCACGTACGGGACAACGGGGTCCGGCCCGCCATCAGGCCATCGCGTCCTGCAGCGGCCGGATTTGGCGTTTGTTGTTCCACAATGGTGGAGAAAAGCGATCCGTCGCGCGGCTGCATGACGCACTTCGGAAGCGGGGGATCAAGGGGTTTGAAGAAGCGCATCGCCGCCAGACTGCTGTCGGGCACCGGGATTGGCCGGGCCCTCTCCGCGATGCTGCCGCAGCGCGGCGTGCTGGTGCTGAACTACCACCGCGTTGGCGATGGCAGTGCCTCGCCCTATGACCGCGAGCTGTGGAGCGCGACCGTTGATGCATTCGACGCGCAGATCGGTTTCCTCAAGCGCCACTGCGATGTCATCTCGCCTTCGGACCTCGATGCCGCGCTTGCCGAGCCACGCAGCCGCCTGGTCCTGGTGACGTTCGACGACGGCTACCGCGACAACCATGAACTCGCGTTCCCTGTCCTGCAGGCGCACGGCGTGCCTGCCACGTTCTTCATCGCCACGGGTTTCATCGACCACCCGTCGATTCCCTGGTGGGACGAAATCGCATGGCTGTCGCGAAGCACGCAAGCCGCGCGCATTCCGCTGGCACCGTGGTTCGCCAAGCCGCTGCAGGTGGGACACCGGCGCACCCCGCTGATCCGCAAGCTCCTGGCCAAGTACAAGTCCCTGCCCGCAGACGATGCAGGCGCCATGCTGTCGGCCCTGCGGGAAGCCACCGGCGTGGCGCATCCGCCGGGCGCACCCGGGCACTGGATGGACTGGTCGATGATCCGCGAAATGGCCGATGTCGGCATGACCATCGGCGGCCACACGGTGCACCACCCGGTCCTGTCGCGGCTCTCGCCTGCGCGCCAGCGCGAAGAGATCGACGGCTGTGCGGCCCGCATCCTCGCGGAAACCGGCCGCCGCATGGAGTATTTCGCTTATCCGGTGGGCAGCCGGTGGGCATTCGACGACAGCACGCGCGCATGCCTGGAGGCCGCGGGCGTGCGTCGTGCCTTTTCGTACTATGGCGGATACGCCACACTCGCTTCGCCCCGGTTCGACGTACCGCGCGTTGCCATCGAGGACCACGTGGGCATCCACGAATTCAAGGCAATGGCCCGGCTGCCGCAAGTGTTCTGCGCGCGCACCTACGATTGAGCTCGGCATGCAAGGCATCGACAACTCCAGAACCGACTTCATCGCACTGTACCGGGACCTTCGCGTCGATCCCGAATGCACGCCCGATGACTTCAAGCGCGCGTACCGCAAACGCGTCTCGGAGCTGCACCCTGATCGCAGGGGTGAACGCAGTGGCGGCGAGGAAGCACTGAAGTCACTCAACCTGGGATATGCCGCGGCGATGGAGTTCCATCGCATGCATGGACGTTTCCCCGGTTCAGTCGCCGCCCGCCCCATTGCTGCCGGGTCACGCCCCGGATTGCACCCGCAACGCCACCAATACCTGCAGGAAGGACCGGACGAACACGTCGCGGGCCGGCACGGCAAACCTCGCTGGCTGTTGCTGGTCCTCCTGCTCCTGCTGGTCGTGCTTGTTGCCTCCCTGCTGATGGATGACGATGCCACCGCCGGCACCGACACCTCCGCCGCGCCACGTGCCATCGCGGCGTTGGTCCCTGCGGTGCAGCGTCCGCCAGCCGGGGCGCTGCAGGTGGGCATGCTGCCCGGCGAGATCCTGGCGCTTGTCGGTGCACCGCCGGAAACCGTCGATGACGGTCGCCATTGGCTATACGGACCGTCATGGGTGCGCGTGGTGTGTGGCCAGCTGACCGACTGGTACAGCTCGCCGCTGAAGCCACTGGCAGGCTCGCGGATGCGGCCGGGACCTGGCGATGTGCGCGATGGTTACCAGCCGCGCCAGCACTGCGTCGAATCCGCGACACCGGCGGCGATGCAGTACTGAACCGTAGCGCACCTGCGGCAGGGCGACGTGGCACCCCGGGGACAACGCATCAGGCGGGCTCTTCGTCCGCCGGCAGCGGCGTGCCCTCGGCTTCCGCCTGCAGCACGCTGCGGCGGATCTTGCCGGTGCCGGTCTTCGGCAGCGCATCACGGAACTCGACGGTGCGCGGAATCATGAATTCCTCCAGGTGCGCGCGGCAGTGCGCCAGGATGGCCTTGGCATCGAGGTCGTCGCGGTCGGTGACGATGATCGCCTTCAGCGCATGGCCCATGACCGGGTCTGGCACGCCGACCAGCGCTGCCTCGCGAACGCCAGGCAGCGCGTACAGCACGTTCTCGACTTCCTTCGGGCTGACCTTCTCGCCACGCGACTTGAGGATGTCGTCCTTGCGCCCGACGAAATACAGGAATCCCTCGTCGTCCATGCGGAAAAGGTCGCCGGTGTGCAGGACCTTCTCCCACGGATAACGACCCGGCCTGAGCGCCTTGGCGGTCGCTTCCTCGTTGCGCCAGTAGCCCTGCATCACATGGCCGCCGCGCACCACCAGTTCGCCGGTGGTGTTCGGAGGTAGCGGCTTGCCGTCGTCGCCGGCCACCCAGACCTCGGTGCCCGGGATCGCGATGCCCACGCTGTCCGGCCTGACCCGCAGTTGCTCCGGCGGCAGGTAGGTGCAGCGCTTGGATTCGGTCATGCCGTACATCGAGTAGATGCGGGCGTTGGGAAAGATCTCCTGCAGCTTCAGGATGTGCGCCGGCGGCAGCGCCGCGGCGGTGTTGGTGAGGTAGCGCACGCCTTCGGCCCAGGCCGGGTCGAAGTTGCGGATCTGCACGATCAACGCCGCCATCGTCGGCACCAGCGGGAAGCCGGTGATCTTCTCGGACGCCAGCAGCGGCAGCACCTTCTGCGGGAACGCGAAGGATTTTTCCAGCACCAGGGTGGCGCCCATCTTCACGCACATCAGCAGCTGGTACAGGCCGTAGTCGAACGACAGCGGCAGCACGCTCAGCACCACGTCGTCCGGAGACGACTGCAGGTAGGTGGTGATCGAGGTCGCGGCGTGTTCGATGTTCTTGTGCGTCATCATGACGCCCTTGGGGTTGCCGGTGGACCCCGAGGTGTAGACCAGCATGGCCAGGTCGATGTCGACGCCCGCCGGGCGCAGCGCCGACGTGCCGGCCGTGGCCGACGACAGGAACGCGTCGTAGGCCACGTGCGCGCCGTCCAGCGGCGCACCGGGCTCATCCACCACCACCACGCGGCGCACGCTGGGCGCCTGCGCCGCGGCGGCAAGCGCCACCGGCGCCAGGCTGGCCTGGGTGACCACCACCGCGGCCTCGCAGTTGTTCAACACGAACGCCAGCTTGTCGGTCTTCGTCGTGGGGTTGACCACGCTGAAGATGCCGCCCGCGCGCAGGGTGCCGAAGATGCCCACTGCCGTTTCGACCCGGTTCTCCAGGAACACCACGCAGCGATCGCCATTCGCGAATGCCGCGCCATCCACCAGCGCGTCGGCGAAGCGGCCAGCGGCAGCATCCAGCTCCGCGTAGCTTGTGCGCACGCCGGCATGCACGATCGCGGCATGCTGGGGCCGCGTGCGCGCGGCCCGCGACAGGTGGCTTTCGTAACGCTCGATCATGCCGCTTGTCCTGCCTCGTACTGCTTGCGGTCGATGTAGGCGACGATGCTGGCGATACTGTCGAGGTTCTCGGGCAGCACGTCTTCATCCTCGACGGTGAAGCCGAAGGCTTCCTCGATCCAGGTGACCAGCGTCAGCACGCCGATCGAGTCGATCACGCCGCCTTCCAGCAGGCTGGCGTCGGCGGGATGGTCGCTACCGTCCTCGCTGGGGAACGTGGTGGCGATGAAGTCCCTGACGAGGGTTTCGGTGGTGCTCATGCAGCTGGCTTCCTGTATTTCATTCTGGGCATGACATTGTCCGCGGCCTTGCCGCGGGCGGGAACCCCTGTGGGTGGCTGCCGGGCCGTTTCCGGGTGCTGCGCAGGTGGCGCGAGTCCCGTGGCGCCGGGCTCAGCGCGCGCCTCGGCGGAACAGCACCACCTCGACCGTCTGCAGCAGGATCATGAAGTCGAAGACCAGGCCATGGTTCTTGACGTAGAACAGGTCGAACTTCAGCTTCTCGCGGGCATCGTTGACCGAGGCGCCATAGGGGTAGCGCAGCTGCGCCCACCCGGTCAGGCCAGGCTTCACCGAATGGCGCACGTTGTAGTAGCGGATCTCGCCGTTGAGCTGGTCCACGAACTGCGGCCGTTCCGGGCGCGGGCCCACGAAACTCATGTCGCCGGCCAGTACGTTGAACAGCTGCGGCAACTCGTCCAGCCGGGTGGCACGGATGAACCGGCCCACGCGCGTCGTGCGATCGTCGTTGCTGCTGGCCCAGCGCGCCACGCCGTCCTTTTCGGCATCGGTGCGCATGCTGCGGAACTTGGTCAGGCTGAAGGTGCGGCCGCCCTCGCCCACGCGGACCTGGCGATAGAAAACCGGCGACCCCGACTCCAGCCACACGCAAAGCGCCACCACCAGCATCGCCGGCCACGCCAACAGCAAGAGCACCAGGGCCGCGGCGATGTCGAAGCCGCGCTTGGTGAGGCGGCGGGGGAAGGAATGGTCGAACCCGCCGGAAAACACCAGGGTGGAAGGGTCCGCGATCTCCAGCTTGATCAGCCCGGCCTCGCGTTCGAAGAACGCCGGCAGGTCGATCACCGCGATGCCGTTCTGCGCACACTGCAGCACCTGTTCCATCGGCAGGCCGCCGCGGCGCTCGTCCGGCGCCACCACGATCTCGTGCAGGTGCAGCCGCCGCGCGAGTTCCAGCAGGGTTTCGCCCTCGGATGCGGTGACCAGCAGGTCGTCCGCCACCACCCGCTGCTGTGTCCCGATCGGCAGGAAGCCGATCACGGCAAAGGCCTTGCGATCGCTCTTGCGCCGAAGCCGGCGATTGATCAGGTCGGCGTTGTTGCCGGCTCCCAGGATCAGGATGCGACGTTTGAAAGCCTCGACGCCAATCAGGCTGTACACCAGCAGGCGCAACGTGCAGATCAGGATGAAGCCGATGGCCAGCGCGATCGCCAGGACGCCACGACCGATGTAGGTCTGCGGCACGAGGTAGTACAGCACCAGCAGGCCGATGCCGCCGAAACCGAAGGCCAACGCCATGCGCAGCACCAGGTCGACCCGGTTGTGCCGCACGTGCGGCTGGTACAGCCCCAGCGTCGCCATCGCGCCGGTCACGAAGATGGCCACCAGCAGGGTCCGCACCGGGGCGGTTTCCACGAACAGGCCGCGGCTGGCAGGATCGTCGAGGAAACGCAGCCAGACCGCGGCCGTGACCGCGAGCAACATGACCGAAAGTTCCAGCAACCACAGCACGCGCACGGTACGGTTCGCGCGGCTGGCAAATGCACCCATCATGGCCCGATGTCCTGCAATGGCGGCGCAGTGCCTGCCATGCATGCGGCGCGCGCGATGGCGCGTGTCTCCCGCGATGCCTGCATGCCAACGCCCCCCGTTGTGTCGCCGTTGAATGTCCCGGAACCAGCTGCGGTTCCGCTCACCTATCCAACGCAGATCCGGGGGAATGCAGGACAACGGCCGCGCCAGGGCGGGCGCTGGGTGTCATGGGGAGGAGCCTGGGCCAGTGGACGACCGCGGCACGGCGCCCGGGACGCCTATCGCAGCAGCGAGGCCCCGGCAATCCGGTCGCGCAGCCAGAGCCAGGCACGCAGGATCGGCGGACGGATGCGAACGGCACTGGCGCCCCCGCCCGCCCCGGCCGTGGCCGTGGCTGGCGAGGTCGACGACGTGCCAGCGGAAGCGGCGACCGGCACCACCTGCGCAACCTGCCCCGCCGCCACCGCCTGGCCCGCGGCGGAAACGGTTCCCGGCAGCAGCGGCTGTGCACCCGTTGCACGTACCGGCGGGCTGGCCGCCATGTATTCATCCGCGCCGATGTCGTAAGGCGCCACGCGCGCCTGCCGATCGATGTCGTCGGTGACTTCGGCAACCGTGGTGCCGGCGTTGATGGCGGGGCTGTTCGCCGGCAGGTGCCCGCTGGCGCTCACCGTGTAGGCCGCCTGCTTGCTGTTGGCATCGGTGCCGCGTGCGGCGCGCCACTGCGCCAGCGTGCCCGCACCGCTGATCCCGCTGTTCGGCCGGCTGTCGCGGAACGTACAGCCGTTGCTGTAGCCATTCCAGTCGGTCCCCGGCGAGCCGCTGAGCGCGGACAGGCCGCCGAGCTCGGTCGAGTACCGGACCTCGATGCAGCGATTGTTGTTCTGGATCACCAGGTTGTTCTGGATCCTGGGGTTGAGGTTCGGCGGACGCCCCGCATGCGAGCCATAGCCCTGGAACACGATGCCGAACATGATCGCCGAGTGCGCGCTCTGCGCGGCGTTGACGATGGTGTTGTTGGCCACCACCGCATCGCGCGACGAGTACAGGCCGATGCCGGTGTGCGCGGTGTTGCGGATGACGTTGTTGCGGACGATACCGCCGATGGCCTCGTAGTACTGCGGGTTGACCGTCAGGTCGAAGAACTCCGGGCTCGTATCGAAGCCGACGAGGATGCCGGCATTGCCCGTGTTCTCGATGCGGTTGCGCTGCACGATGACGTTGCGCGCGCCGCCCTTGAAGTACAGGCCGGTGGTGGCGGTATCGTGGATGTAGCTGTCCTCCACCAGCATGCCGTCGCCGTTGACGTTGTCGATGCCGTCGGCATTGCCGCTGTCGCGCTGGCCGGTGCTGTGGATCTCGACGCGACGGATGATCGCTCGGTTCGACTTGGGCGTGATCTTGATGCCGTCGCGACCCGTGCCGTGGACCAGCAGGTCCTCGAGGACCACGTCGGACGCGCCGGTATTGCTGGCGGGCCCGCCCTGGTACCAGTTGGTCTGCAGCATCACCCCGTAGAAGAAACCGCCGCTGATCTCCAGGTTCGACAGGCGGCTGCCGGAAGCGCCGGGATCGATCTGCACCGTCACCGTATTCGAAGTATTGATATCGCAGTGGATGCGCGCGCGCTGGCCGGACGGCGAGCGCAGCGTCATGCGCTGGCGCAGCCGCACGTCGCACTCGTTGTAGGTGCCTGCGCGGATGGTGATGGTGTCGCCGGTAGTGCCGGCCGAGATGGCGCGCTTGACGGTACGATAGGGATTGGACGAACTGCCGTTGCCACTGCTGTCGTTGCCATTGGTGGCTACGAACAGTTCGGCTGCCGAGGCGGGAAGCGCGCAGGACAAGACCAGACCGGCAAACAAGGCGCCCGGCCGGCGCAGGGGAACAACAGGCATGGCACCCTCGCTGGAAGTGTGACAGCGCCCCTGTTTCGCTGTGACAGAATCCGCAAACACAAGTAAAAACAGGCGATTACGGGATTTAGCGAAGGAATCTAGCACGCCGGAACGCCAGTCGTTGAGTGTTCCGGCCATCCCGGGTGTGCTTGCGTTCATCAGGGTGGGAATGCCAGAAAATTCTGGCGTGGCGCTATCGCTCGTGGAAGGTGTCTTGCAACCAATCCCCGATCAGGCCGATCGCCTCGCGACGATGGCGCAACGCGAAGAAGATGTGGTCCATGTCGAACCGGATGATGACGCGCAATCCCGGGTGCCTGCGCGATGGGCCGAAGGTCCGGTCGATCTGGCGCGGATGCAGCAGGTAGTCGGCGACCCCGCCGGTATACAGGGCCAGCACATTCAGGCCCCGGTCCAGGAGTTCGGCTGCCTGCCGGGTGAATTCGTGCGGTGCGGGCCAGTCGCGCAGGTCATCGACCAGCGCATCGGATGAGTCGCCGCGATGCGCTGCGTCGCGCCGCAGGCGACGCAGCAACTTGCCAGGCCACGATGCAGGCGAGCTGCCCAGCGCCATCCGCAGCTTCCCCAGGCGATACCAGGTACCGCCCACCGCCATGCCGTCGATCATCAACAGACCCTGTACGCGCGCATCGGCCAGCGCCACGCGCCACCCCAGGTCCGCTGCACTACAGATGCCCCCTATCACGAAGTTCGAGGCGCCCGTGGTCGCCTGCACCGCATCGAGCGCCTGGATGGCGGCCCGGGTTGTTGGCGCCGCCCCTGCGGACATGGCGTCCCCGATGCCGGGGAGGTCGAAACGCAACACGTGGAATCCTCGCGCGGCCAATCGCCTGGCGAGATCGACATGCAAACGTTGCGGACCGGAACGGTGGATCAGCCCGGCGTTGAACAGCACCACGGCGGTTGCATTCGCAGCGCCACCGGCCGGGGTCAGGATGCCGACACCGCCGTAGCCGGGAAGCTCGATCACCCGCTCCATCAGGCCCACGCCTCCAGGTCCGAAAGCAGCACGTCGACCGCCTCGCGTGCATCCCGCGCCGGCAACAGCCCTTCCAGTTCCACCTGTCCGGCCCAACCTGTAATCGATGTTGGCAGCACCACCTGTGCATCCACCGCCGTCGTGGCACGCTGCAACGCATCGGCGTCGTCCAGCCAGGCGACGGGAACGCCGTCTGGCCAGTCATGGCCGTCATAGGCCCGCAAAGCGTCGCGGAAACCCGCGTTCGTCGCGAAGCCGGCCAACTCGCCCGCCTCGCGAACAGGCCCTGGCCGAGCGAACGGGTAGCGTTTGCCCGAACTGCGTTCCCCGGCGTCCAGCATTTCCAGCTGGTGCAGGTAACCCGCGGCGTCCAGCACCGGTTGCCACAACCAGACGGCGGACGCGTACAACTCGGCCGCGTGCGCACGCGCGAACAAGGCGGAGGCACGCACGGCCAGCACGATCAGGGGTGCGCCATCGCTGCGGCTGCGCAAGGCTTCCGCGGCATGGGCGAGGTCCTCGCCGACGCGCGCGGGATCGAACGCGGTGCTGTCGCCGTCGGCATCGCCGGTACCGTGGTAGTCGAAGCGCAGGCAGCACAAGCCGTCCGCGGCCAGCAGGCTGGCAAGCCCGGCGAACAGGCGATGGCTGCGCACATGTTCGTGCAGCAGCGGCGGGCACAGCAGCACCGCGGCGCGCGGCGCATCGACGTGATGGTAGACCCCGAACAACGCGCGCGACACGGGACCGAAACGAAAAGCGTCGATGCGTTCACTCATGCCTGCAGTGTGCCATGGCGGAATCCCAGGGCTTCACGGCGCTCCTCAAGCGTGCGTTGCGGCCGCGCTGCCGGCGATCGACGTTTCGGGAACCCCATCCTGCGGCAGGGCCTCGGCCAGCTGCGACAACGTGGACGACGCCAGCGCAAGCAGGTTGAGGCGCATCCCGGTGTCCCTCTGCACGCGATTGATCAACTTGATCGCAAGCATCGAATGCCCGCCGGCATCGAAGAAATTGTCATCCGGTGCCACGGCATCGCCGATCACCTCGGCACAGGTCGCCACCAGGTAGCGAAGCGCCGGCGAAGCAGCGGACAGGTCGATCCCGCGCGTGGTGCCGCGCGACGCAGGCGCAGGCAGGGCCTTGCGATCGACCTTGCCGTTTGGCAGCAACGGAATGGCATCCAGCACCACCAGGTGTTGCGGCACCATGTAGCCTGGCAACTTGCCGCGCACATGCTCGAACAGCGCGTGCGGGCCTGCCTCTCCCGCGCCCACCACCACGTAACCTACCAGGCGCACATCACCAGGCGCATCTTCGCGCGCAATCACCACGGCGCGTGCCACGCCTTCCGCGGACAGCAGCACCTGCTCGATCTCGCCCAACTCGATCCGGTAGCCACGGATCTTCACCTGGCTGTCCAGACGCCCACGACACTCGAGGTTGCCGTCGGGCAACAGCCGCCCCTGGTCGCCGGTACGGTAGAGCCGCGCACCCGGTACGTCCGAGAACGGATCGGGCACGAAGCGTTCGGCGGTCAGCTCGTCCCGGTGCAGGTAGCCGCGACCCACGCCATCGCCACCGATGCATATTTCCCCCGGGATGCCAACCGGCACGCGCCGCCCGGACTTGTCCAGCACATGGATCCGGGTATTGGCGATGGGCTTGCCGACCAGGATCTGCCTGCAGTCCGCCGGCACGCGCCACAGCGTCGACCAGATCGTGGTCTCGGTGGGGCCGTACAGGTTCCAGAGTTCGCCGCAACGCGCGGCCAGCGCATGCGCGAGGTCCAGCGGCATCGGTTCACCGCCGCACAAAGCCTTGAACCCGGGGTCACCCTGCCAGCCCGCGTCCAGCAGCAGCCGCCAGCTGCTGGGCGTCGCTTGCAGGATGTTGATGCCACGCGATTCGACCAGGGCGCGCAGGGCGTCGCCATCCATCGCCTGATCTCGCGTGGCGATGACCACCGTGCCACCGGCGATGAGCGGCAGGTACAGCTCCAGCCCGGCGATGTCGAAGGACAATGTGGTCACCGCCAGCAACCGGTCGCCCTCGCCCATGCCCGGCTCGCGTTGCATGCTGCGCAGGAAGTTGACGACGCTTCGGTGCTCGATGGCCACGCCCTTGGGCAAGCCGGTGGAACCCGACGTATAGAGCACATAGGCCAGGTCGCACCCGGAGGCGGCGTCACGACAGGCATCGACAGGGAAGTTGGACGTTGCCTCCCTGCGCATCACCTCCTCGACCGCCAGCACCTGGTGACCGCCGCCTGGCACGTCCGCGGCGAGCGACGATTGCGTGAGCACGAACGACAGGCTCGAGTCGGACACCATGTGCTGCAACCGGTCCGGCGGGAAGTCCGGGTCCAGCGGAATGTAGGTGCCGCCCGCCTGCATGACCGCCAGCAGCGCCACCAGCATGTCCAGCGAGCGCTCCAGGTGGATGCCGACCATGGTGCCGCGGCCGACGCCCCGCGCACGCAGTGCCGCGGCGACACGATCGGTCGCCGCAAGCAGCTCGCGGTAGGTCAGAGACGCATTGCCGGATTCCGCCGCCAGTGCATCGGGCGTGCGAATCGCCTGCGCACGGACGAGGTGTTCGACCCGGCATTCCGTGGCCGCCGGCAAGGAAGCGTCGGCCATCAGCGCCCCCAACCCGCGAAGGCAGCCGACGCCTCGGCTTCGGCGACCAGCGGCAGATCGCCGATGGACTGCGCGCTGTCGGCCACCACGCCACGCAGCAGCTCGACATAGTGTCCAGTCCAGCGCGAGATGGTCTCCGCGTCGAACAGGTCGCTGGCATAGTCCCAATCGATCACCAGGCTTCCGCCGCGCGATTCGATGATGTTGAAGAACATGTCGAAATAGATCGCGCGCCTCGGGTTCTCATGGGTCTCGACCTGGCAGCCCCCGAGGTCCAGCTTCGCGAAATAGCCGCTGTAATTGAAGATCGCCTCGACCAGCGGCAACCGCCCCGGTTCCCGCGGCACCGACAACGCGTTGACCACCTGGCCCAGCGACGCGTCCTGATGCTCGAAGGCATCGAACAGGTTGCGTTGCGTTTCGCTCGCCAGTGTCGCAAAGGATTTATCGTGCATGGTCGCTGCGCGCACCGGCAGCGCGTTGACGCAGTATCCCACCGTCTCCAGCCCCGTATGTGCCTGTCCGGCCACCGGCACCCCCACCACCAGATCTTCCTGCCCGCCCAGCCGCGACAGCAGCGACTGGAACGCGCTCAGCAGCACCACGTTGAGGCTTGTCTTCAAGGCCTTGGCGGTGCCGCGAAGCGAGTGCGACAACTCCGCGTCCAGCACGTGGTGCAGCGTGGCGCCGCGATGGCTGGGCAACGCCGTCCGCGGTCGATCCGTCGGCAGTTCGAGCGGCGGCGGGAGCGTGTCGTACACGCCTCGCCAGTAGCGCAGGGCCGCGTCACGCGCGGGTGCGGCACCGTCGCCCACGCGGTGCGCGTATACGCTGAACGGAACGATGCGGTCGCCCGATGCGGCATCGACCCCGGCATCGGATGCGTACACATCGGCGATACGCCCCATCAATACGTCAGCGGAATATCCGTCGAAGACGATATGGTGGCAGTAGACGACGAACAGGTGTGCGTCGGCAGCCAGTTTCAACAGCTGCGCCCGCACCAGGGGTCCATGCTCCAGGTCGAACGGCGTCAACGCTTCCTGTTCCAGAACGGCATCGACGCGCTGCTTGCGCTCCGACTCGTCCAGCGCGGAAAGATCGGTGAACCCGATCTCGAACGTAGCGTCTTCATCGACCCATTGCATCTGCCCGTCGGCGTCGAAGCGGTAGCGGAACGCTTCCTGCTCGCCCAGCGCCGTGCGTACTGCGGCGACGAAACGGTCCGCATCCAGCGGTCCGTCGATCCGCACCGAATCGGATTCGTTGAAGGCACAACTGGCCATGTCGCCCATCTGCGAGGCGAACCACACCTCGCGCTGCGCGTCGGTCAGGGGCAGCGTGCGGCGCCACGGGATGGCCTTCGCCGTCTCCGGCGCCGCCGGCAGCAGGCCATCGGCCTGCATCTCGAGGACGCTGTCCTTGAATGCGGCGATGATCGCGTCGACATCCTCGTCGGTGTGCGCGGCGGTCATATAGCTTGGGAAGTTCTCCAGCACGTGGATGCCGCGTGCGCGCAGGTGGAAGAACAGCAGCGTCGCCAGCTCGCCCTCCTCCTGCACGCGGATGAACATCTGCGAGGCGAAGTGCGGAATGTGGATCTTGAGCCCGCGCTCCTTGAAGAACGTATTGAGTTCGGTCGCAAAGCGCGTGGTGCGCTTGTTCACCGTCTCTTGCAGCGACGGGCCCTGCGCCTTGATGTACTTCAGCGCGGCATGCACGGCGGCGATCGCCAGCGGATGGCGCACGAACGTGCCGGCGAAGAAGGTCACCCCCGCGGACGGGAACGAATCGTCGCCGTACTGCCATTGGCCTCCGTCGAACGTGTCCATGAAGCGCGCACGCCCCGCGACCACGCCGATCGGCATGCCGCCGCCGATGATCTTGCCGTAGGTGGCCAGGTCGGCCTGGATGCCGTAATACTCCTGCGCGCCGCCGGGGCGGATGCGGAAGCCGGTGATGACCTCGTCGAACACCAGCACGATGCCGGCGTCCTCGGTCAGCGTGCGCAGCTTCTTCAGGAACTCGTGCGGCTGGAAGTCGGGCCGGCGGCTCTGCACGGGCTCGACCAGCACCGCGGCGATGTCGCCCGCATGCTGGCGGATGATGTCCAGCGATTCGTCCTCGCCGTAGTCGAGCACGATCACGTCCTCGACCGCGCGGAACGGGATGCCCGGCGCCAGCGGGAAGGTCCGCCGCTCGCCCTTGGCGTTCTTCGTCACGCGCACCAGCACCTCATCGAAATTGCCGTGGTAGTCGCCGGAGAACACCACGATCTTGTTGCGGCCGGTGTAGGTGCGCGCCAGGCGGATCGCAGCCTGCACCGCTTCGGAGCCGGTGTTGACCCAGCTCACGCGGTCCATCCCCGTCAGCTCGCAGAAGAGCTGGGCGGCCTCGCCCGCCAGCGGCGTCTGCGGCCCGACCTCGATCCCCTTGTCGAGCTGCGCTTTCAGCGCATCCGAGATGAACGACGGACTGTGGCCGAGGAAGTTGGGGCCGAAGCCGTTGAGGATGTCGATGTACTCGTTGCCGTCGATGTCACGCAGGCGGCAGCCGCGCGAGCCTTCGATCACGATCGGGTACACCATTTCCTTCCACAGCCGGTTGAATCCTGCCGCGGTGCGCGGATCGGCATGGTGCGCGCGATGCGCCTGCACATGCTGCTTGGAACGCGCGGTGCGTGCGTTGTAGCGCGCGGTCAGCCGCGCGATGTGTTCACGCTGGCGGCGCGTGAGCACGCGCTCCTCGCGGCCGACCTGCGGTCCGAAGCCCTTCGGCATGGCAGGCTTGTCGTCCGCAGGCTTGACATCCGTCGCTGCCGCCACATCCAACGCAGGTTGCGCTGCGGCTGGCACGGCCGGCACTGGTTGCGCCACGGGCATTACGGCACGCGCCACGGGCATTGCCGCGGAGGTGCCGCCAGCCTTCATCGCCTGCAACAACTGGATCTGCTGCGACATCAACGCCAGCTGTTGCGCCATCACCCCCTGCAGGCCACCCGCGGCCGGCCCGGCAGACACGGTCGCAGACATCGCGGCCAGGCCAGCGGATACCGGGGCAGGCATCGGCTCGGCCACGGGTACCCGATCGGCGACGACACCCTCACCCGAAATCGCATCGACCGGCGCAGCCATCGCAGCGCCCGGCGCTGGCACGGCCGCAGTATCCGACGGCAATGCGGCATCGAGATGCTCGGCCAGCGCGCGCAGCGTCGGCAACTCGTCGAACAACTGCCGGAAGGTGATCTTCACCCCGTACTCGCCCTGGAATGCCGACGCGAGCTGGGTCAGGAACAGTGAATCGAAGCCAAGGTCGAGGAACGTCGAGGTCTCGACCAGGTCGTCGGGCGCATAGCCGGAGAGGTCTGCCGCCACCGTGCGCAAGCGCTCGACGATCCTTGCAATGCGCAATTGTCCTACCGCCGCCATCCTGATTCTCCGCAAATACCGTGGCCCACATGGACCAATAACGTCATCCGGGGCCGCGACCGGTCCCCGTGTCACCCATTGCGCCCAGCTGCTCGGCAATCAAGGACAACTGCAGCCGGATCAGGTGTTCCACATCGGTCGTTGCCGGATTTGCAGGCAGTGCGTGGCTGGCTGCCGTCGTCGCAACACTCGTCGCGGCGTCGTGCACCTGTCCCTCGCCCTGCGAGGCAAGCGCTTTTGGCTGCACCCAGAACCGCTTGCGTTCGAACGGATACGTCGGCAGCGTGACCCGCCTGCGCGGGCCAGGCTGCAGGGCCTGCCAATCAGGCTGCACGCCGCCCAGCCACAGTTGCCCGACGGCATGCAGCAAGTGCTGCACGTCCGACCCCGGCGCCTGCACCGGACCCAGGCTGGGCAGCACTGCCAGCGGGCCGGGCTTGTCGAGCGACTGCCGTGCCAGCGTGGACAAGGTACGGCCCGGCCCCACCTCGAGCAGTACCAGGCCGTCGTTCGCTGCTTCGGTGGCGGCATCGGCGAACAGCACCGGACGCATCAGTTGCGCGCCCCAGTACGCCGGGTCGCGGAAGCCATCGGCCTGCAATCGCGTGCCGGTGGAGGTGGACACCACCGGGATCGCCGCAGGTCGCGAGTCGACCGCAGCCACGGCCTCCTCCAGCGGCTTGCGTGCGGGCGCCATCATCGCGGAATGGAACGCGTGCGAAGTCACCAGCCGCGTAGCCTGGATGTCCTGCGCAGCCAATGCCTGGGCGAACGCGTCGATGGCGTCGTCCGGCCCACTGGCCACCACCAGCCCCGGCGCATTGATGGCTGCGATGGACAGCGTATCGGGCAGCAGTGGCTGCACCTGCTGCAACGGTGCCCGCACCGCCAGCATCGTGCCCTGCGGCTGCGCCTGCATCAGCCTGCCGCGCGTCGCCACCAGCCGCACGGCATCCTCCAGTTCGAAGACGCCGGCGAGGCAGGCCGCAGCAAACTCGCCGACACTGTGACCCAGCACCGCATCGGCGCGCACGCCCCATCCGGCAAGCAGCGTCGCGAGCGCCATTTCCATGGTGAAAATGGCTGGCTGCGCCATGTCGGTCTGTGCCAGTGCCTCTGCCGCCTGCGCAGCATCGAGCGACGAGGACGCGGCGTCCCATAGCAGCAGCGGACGCGGGTCCTGCACCGCCATGCCGGCGTCGCACAGGGCTTCGCCGCAACGATCGACGATGTCGCGGAACGCGGGCTCGGAAGCATGGAGCGCGCGCGCCATGCCGGGGTACTGCGCGCCCTGCCCGGGGAACATGAAGGCGATGCGTGCGGCCGCGGTGTCCAGCTTGGTGGATTCGCCCGGGGCCGGCGGCGACCGCAGTGACGCGATGGCGCCCGGGATATCCGCAGCCACCACGATGCGTCGGTGCTCGAATTGCTGGCGACCGACCTGCAGGGTGTAGGCCACGTCGTCGAGCGACGCATCCGGATGCGCCTCCAGCCAGTCGGCGAGGCGTGTCGCCTGCGCCGAAAGCGCCTCCTTGCTGCGCGCCGACAGCACCAGCAGCGCATGCGAGCGCCGGGCGCCCTCCGGCGCAGGCGCAGGCGCCTGCTCCAGCACCACGTGCGCATTGGTGCCGCCCACGCCGAACGAACTGATCCCCGCACGGCGCGGCCATTCGCCCTGCGGCCATGGCGTCAGCGCAGTGTTCACGTAGAAGGGGCTGCTGGCGAAATCGATCTTCGGGTTCGGCTTGCTGAAATTGATCGACGGCGGCAGCACGCCTTCATGCACCGCAAGCGCCGTCTTGATCAGGCCGATCGCCCCCGAGGCCACGTCGAGGTGGCCCAGGTTCGCCTTCAACGACCCGATCGCGCAGAACTGGTTGTCCTGCGTATGCGCGCGATAGGCGGCCGTCAGGCCCGCGATCTCGATGGGATCGCCCATCGGCGTGGCCGTGCCGTGCGCCTCCACCAGGCCCACGGTGCGCGCGTCGATGTCGCCCACCGCCAGCGCCATCGAGATCACGTCCGCCTGCCCGTCCACGCTGGGTGCGGTGTAGCTGACCTTGCCGGCGCCATCGTTGTTGGTGGCGTAGCCGCGGATCACGGCATGGATGGTGTCGCCGTCCGCGATCGCATCTTCCACGCGCTTGAGCAACACCACCGCCGCGCCATTGCTGAACACCGTGCCCGCGGCATCGGCGTCGAAGGTGCGGCAATGCCCGTCGGCCGACAGCATGCTGCCTTCCTTGTAGAAATAGCCCTTCTTCTGCGGCAACACGATGGTCACCCCACCGGCCAGCGCCATGTCGCACTGGTACGACGCCAGGCTTTGGCACGCCGTGGCGATCGCGACCAGCGAGGTCGAGCATGCGGTCTGCAGCGTCATCGCCGGTCCGCGCAAGCCCAGCTTGAAGGCGACGCGCGTGGCCAGGTAATCCTTGTCGTTGCCCAGCTCGGTCTGCAGTGACCCCACCTGGATCGATTCGATGAACCGCGCCAGGAACGCCGGGTCCGAGCACAGGTTCCACATCAGGTAGGTGTCCATGTAGCAGCCGGCATACACGCCGACCGCGCCCGGATACCGCGATGGGTCGTGCCCGGCACGCTCCATCGCCTCCCAGCAGATCTCGAGGAACATGCGGTGCTGCGGGTCCATCAGCTCCGCTTCGCGCGGCAGGTAACCGAAGAAGCGCGCATCGAACTGGTCGACGTCGTCGAGGATGCCCTTGGCGCAGATGTAGCGCGCATTCGGGTCCTCGGTGGCGAGCGAGGCCAGCGGCAGGTCGAGCTCGGACGCATCGAAATGCGTGACCGATTCGACGCCCTGCCTGATGTTCCGCCAGAACGCATCGACATCGCGCGCGCCCGGGAAGCGCCCCGACATGCCGATGATGGCAATCCCTTCCTGGCTCATGTGCCTGTCCTCGTCTGTGTGCCCCCGCCCGCGTGTCGCCTTGCAGCCGCGCGCGCCTGTGCCTCGCGCATGCGCTGGCCACGCTGCTGCGCCGCGTCGGTGGTGCGTGCCGCGGCGCCATCTGGCGCGAGATGCGCCGCCAGCGATGCGACCGTGGGGTGCTGGAAGAGGATGGTGATGTCGACATCGATGCCAAGGCGTTCCAGCAGCAGCCTGTGCACCTGCACGAGGTGGATCGACTTGCCGCCCAGGTCGCGGAATGGATCCCGTGCTCCCACGCGGTCGATCCGAAGGGCCTGCTGCCAGATCCCGGCGACGTCACGCTCCATCCCCGGCGCAGGCGCGACGAATCCCACCGCAAGTTCGGGCCGCGGCTGGCCGCGCGCGGCGATGGCGCGTTCGATCTCCGCGGCCGTCGTCAGTTCGTGTGCGATGCGCTCGTAGACCTCGCCAAGGTCGGTCGCATCGCGTGCTGCGGGTGCGATGACCGACGTATCGACGTCGTCTGCAGGTACGGCAGCGGCGGCAACGGCATCGAACACGATGCCGACCGCACGTTCCGCGTCCATCGTGAACGCGGCGGGATCGCCCTGCGCCAACGCGCCGAACTGCGCTTCGAGGAAGCGCCGGGCAGGCGTGTTGCGCTCACCGGCCCGGAACAGGATCGACACCCGAGACAGGCCCGATGCCAGTGCATGCCGCCCCGCCTCGGCGATCATCCGGTGCTCGATGCCGCGGCCGAGCGCGCGGCAGCTCAGCATGAACAGGTCGATCTGCAGTCGATCGCCGACGGCCCTGCCGCGGACCTGTCCTACCAGCCCGTAGTCCCCGAAGCGATCGCGGGCGCGTACCGCGCGGTGGAACGCGCCATCGCCCGCTTGCAGCACTTCGCCTTCCTGCAACCGCACCAGGCTCGCATTGAACTGGTTGGTACGCTGGGAGAGTTGTGCCAGTCGCGGCACGTCCGACGCCGCGGGTGGTTCCATCTGCACCACCAGTTCGAGCCCATCGAGGAAGGACTGCAGCGAGCCGGCATCGCGCAGTGAACGGGCGCGCGCGGCGTTGTCGCGATACATGCCTGCACGCTTGCGGTCCTCGTCGGTGGTGGCGTGATGGTCGAACAGCCACAGGTGTTGGACGAAGGCCTCGAGCCTTGCCGGGTCGGCTGGCACGCGCACAGTGAGCGTGGTGGGCGACTGCGCACGCATCTGCGCGCATTCCACGGGGTTGTCGTCGAGGAAGACCATCCCATCCAGCCCAAGCTCCAGGCTCGAGGCCAGCTCGCGCAGGTTGCCGGGCTTCGGGTTCCAGTCGACGCGATGCTCGATGAAATCGTCCCATCGCAACGCCATGTCCCCGCGGCGCTCGAACACCGCGCGCGCATCCGCCTCCTCGTTCTTGCTCAGCAGGCACAACAACCGTCCGCTGCCGGTTTGCGCAGACAGCATGCGCTGCAGCGCCAGGTGGCCGGCATCGACCCGCAGTCCGTCGACGCCCTGCTCTCCCACCACGCCCGACCACAGGGTGTGGTCGCCATCCACGGCGAACAGCTTGACCGGCTTGCGCAGCGCGGCCATCGCCGCGCGTACCAGCACCGTCCCAAGGGCGGCGAGCGCTTCGGGCGTGTACGGCACATGGCCGAAGCGCTCGGACGCGGCATCGAAGCCGTGCGCCACCCCGTAGCGTCGCAGCGCCTCGTTGCCATCGAGGACGTGCACGTTATGCAAGCCCACCAGCGTTTCGCCGAGCGCGGCATTCGCGGCACGCCAGGACGGGTTGGTCGGGTCGGAGGGTCCCACCAGCACCATGCAAGGCACCACGTGATCGAAACCGGACAAGGCATTCGCGAATTCATCGATCCGCGCCGCCAGCAGGGCATGGGCGTTCGTGGATGTCGCTGCCGGCTCCGGCAACAGGTCTTCCCAGCGCAGGCAAACGAAGTTCGCACCGCGGCTATTTCGCCGCAGCGCGCTGCCCGGGTCGAGCAACTGCTGGAACACCTGCGCGTATGGCGTCACCTGCGCTTCGGCATCGAGGCCAAGGTATTCACGCCAGAAGTCGAACACCGGCAACAGCGGGTCGAGCGTCCAGGTGCCGGACAACGTGAACAGGGCGGATGATTGCGTCATGGCACGCACCCTTGCCCGCACTGGTCCCTGCACCACGCTGCCATCGCACCGCCCCTGTTCGTGTCCGGCAACCTCGGCGGCCCACGTCTCTTCCCCGTGGCAAACGCCGGGTGGAACGGAAGTGCGCCATGCCGCATCGCAAGCCAGACGAAAGCCGCATGTATGATCGAAAGAACGGGTTCCCGAGCCCCGACAGGACAGGCATGCACCACCGTCCAGGCCCACACACCCAGTTCCGCGACGTCCCGGGCCTGCAGCGCCAGAACCGGTCGACACCGGCGTCCTGGCGGCACCGCACGTCGTGATGGAGGTGCGCCTCAAGTGCCTGTCGCCCCGGCCCATGGCCACGGTGCGCTTGCTCTGCCTGCCGTTTGCCGGCGCCGGCGCATCCCTGTTCCGTGGCTGGCCCGATGCGCTGCCGCCGCACGTGGAGGCCTACGCGGTCCAGTTCCCCGGTCGCGAGGACCGACTGGCGGATGCACCGTTCACCCGCTGGGAGCGGATGGTCGATGCGCTGGAGGGCAGTGTCCGCAGCCTGCATCCGCAACCGACCGCCATCTTCGGCCACAGTCTGGGCGCACTGGCGGCGTACGCCCTCGCGCATCGCCTGCAGCACGCCGGCACCCCGCGACTGGTGCATCTTTTCGTCTCTGCCCGCCCTTGGCACGGCGATGGCGCGACGGCATCCGCCCCCGCCTGGTCACTCGATGACGATGCGCTGTTGGCCGGCATGGCGGCGCGTTTCGGCGCGCTGCCTGCGAGCCTGTCGCATCCGGAGATCCGTGACGTCGCGCTACCCGTGCTGCGCGCCGACCTGCGTCTGCTGGAAGACCATCGCGACCCGTCCGGTCAACCACTGGCGTGCCCGTTGACCGTGTTCGCCGGGGCGCACGATCCGAGCACGCCGCCGTCCTCGCTGGAGGGTTGGCGCGCGGGCACCTCGGCGGACTTCGCGATCGAGCAGTTCGGCGGCGGCCACTTCTTCATCGAAAGCCACCGTCACGCGCTGGTGGCGTCCATCTCGGCACGTCTGCCGCCTCCTGCACGCTGGTGAGGCGTCAAGCAGGCTCGACGCGCATTGACTGCACCTCCACCCCCGGCGCACAGGTCAACGCCAGGGCGTAGCCGGGCAGCAACGACAGCAGCGTCGTCGAAACCACGGCATCGCGGACGCCCTCGTCCGGGTGCGGCGCGAGACGCATGGGTTCGCCCTGGTGCAGCGCGAAACCAGGCATCGGCACCAGCAGGCCGACGCCCGAGGCCTTCAGGTACGCTTCCTTGCGTACCCATGTCTCCAGCAGGGATTGCCCGCGTTGCGCACGGGGATGATCCGGATCGATCCTCTCCGACGGATGCAATACCTCGTCGGCAATGGCCTCCATGCTCGCGGCGCGGGAAGCGTGTTCGATGTCGACGCCTACCGGACCGGCCGTGCTCACTGCGATGGCCACCGCGTCCCGCGCGTGGCTGAGGCTGGTCTGGCACGCCTGCCCTTCCACGCACGGGCAGCCGTGCCTGTCGCGGGTCAGCGGCACGTCGCATGGATCCATCGACAGCAGCCGGCCCAGCACCAGCCTGTGCAATGCATAGGCCAGCATGCGGTCCTCCGCGTCCCGTGCATGCTTCATGCGCGCGGCGCGCGCGCGCTCGGCATCACTGAGCAGGGTGGCCGCATCCGCAAGCCACGGCTTCCACGACGACAAGCGACTGGACGCCACCGTAACGCCTTCGCCACCCGCCCCATGCCGTGACGACATGCGGGCAGCGAATACAGTACGCAGGCTGGCGTGTTGCACGGCGAATTCCGCGTCGGGACGGCACCAGCATCGCACGACATGCGCGCGGTCGTGGCCAGCGGCCGTTGCAACCGGCCGACAGCCCGGCGACCGCAAGCGAACACGAGCGAACGGGTCGCCGGCGTGGACGCCTGCCGGGGGCCCAGCCGACGATGGTGCCGTGCCGCCTCTCGCCGCCGCATACCTCGCGGCATGCTGCACTCGGCCCCATCGGGAGGTGAGAGCACGGATATGCAGGACACCAGTTGAACTGTGCGGCTGTGCCCACCCGGAAGGCACTTCTGCGCATGTAGCGAACGTCCAGGCCGGATCGGCGCAAGACAAAATCCGCAAAAAAAAACCGGCTGCGAGCCGGTTTTTCTTGCAAGTGGCGCGCCCGGAAGGATTCGAACCTCCGACCCCCAAGTTCGTAGCCTGGTGCTCTATCCAACTGAGCTACGGGCGCGTTGTGCAGAAGCGGAATTGTGCCGAATCGACTGGGCATCCGTCAATTCGTCACGGGATGAAACTGGCGGAGACTGAGGGATTCGAACCCTCGATGGAGTTTTTGGCCCCATACTCCCTTAGCAGGGGAGCCCCTTCAGCCACTCGGGCAAGTCTCCGGGGCTGCGACATCCGGTAACCACGTCGCAGCGAGCCGCGAAGGATACCGGCTTGCCCTGCGTGCTGGCAAATGTCAGTCCTGCGAGTCCGAATCCACCGGCGCTTCGACGCCCTCACCGCGGCGGATGCGCTGGTAGATCTCTTCGCGGTGCACCGCCACGTCCTTCGGCGCGGTAATGCCGATGCGCACCTGGTTGCCCTTGACGCCAAGCACCGTCACGGTGACGGAATCTCCGATCATCAGGGTTTCGCCGACCCGGCGGGTCAAAATCAACATTCGGGAATCTCCATGGGCCTTGGCCCGTTCGATGGCCGCGCCGCCCCCAAGGACGGTGCCGTACGGCCCAGAATTCAGAAACGTGAAGCATGTCCTCCGACGGGCATAGGGTCAAGCTACGGAAGTCATGCTGCCGTGAAGGTGGTCACGAACCCGACCCGATCATCCCCGGAACCTCCACCAACGCCTGCACCAGGCCGGGGCCATCGATGCCCCCGCCCTGCGCCATGTCGGGTCGCCCTCCGGCTTTGCCGCCCGCCTTCGCCGCGACTTTTGCCAACAACTCTCCGGCCTTGACCCGGCCCGCCGCGGCGCCACCTACGCCTGCCGCCAGCGCCGCCTTGCCATCCTGCACGCCGGCCAGCACCACCACCGCATCGCCCAGTTGCTGGCGCAGGCGGTCGATCGCATCGCGCAACGCCTTGGCATCCACGTTCTCCAGGCGCGCAGCCACGACCTTGATGCCATCGACCTCCACCGCCTGGTCGGCAAGGCTGCTGGTCGCCCCACTGGCCGCCTTGGCCTTGAGCGCATCGAGTTCCCGCTCCAGCTTCTTCTGGCGGTCCAGCAACGCACGCAGCTTGTCGATCGATTCGGCGGTGGTTCCCCCCAACAATCCGGCGACGTCCTTCAGCCGCTGCTCCTCGGCCGCGACGTGGTCCAGGGCCGCCTGCCCCGTGAGCGCTTCGATACGCCGCACGCCGGCCGAGACACCGCCTTCGGACACCAGCTTGAACAGGCCGATGCCGCCAGTGCGCGCGACGTGGGTACCACCGCACAGTTCGACCGAATCGCCCATCTTCACTACGCGGACGCGCTCGCCATACTTCTCGCCGAACAACGCGATGGCACCGGCATCGATGGCCTCCTGCATCGCCATCTCGCGGGTTTCGACCGGATGGTCGGCGCGCACTTCGGCGTTGACCAGGCGCTCGATCTCGGCCAACTGCCCGGAAGCGACAGGCTGGAAGTGGGAGAAGTCGAAGCGCAGCCGGTCCGGGGCGACCAACGAGCCCTTCTGTGCCACGTGGGTGCCCAGCAGGCCGCGCAGCGCGCCATGCAGCAGATGCGTCGCGCTGTGGTTGAGCAGGGTGCTGCCACGGCGCTCGGCATCGACGGCGCCAAGCAGGTGGTCTCCGCGTCTCAGGCTGCCGCTGGCGAGCGTGCCCACATGGGCGTGGAACTGGCCGGCCAGCTTGAGCGTGTCATCGACGCGGAAGCGCACACCGTGCCCGTCCAGTTCACCGGTATCGCCCACCTGCCCGCCCGATTCGGCGTAGAACGGCGTGCGATCGAGGATCACGATGGCCGCGTCACCCGCGTCGATGGACTCCACCGGGCGTCCGTCCTTCAGCAGCGCCAACACCACCAGGCCAGCTTCATGCAGACGGTCGTAGCCGACGAATCGAGTGGGCTGCAGTTGGGCGACCAGGTCCGCCGGCAACTGTACGCCACCACCGAACCTCCCGGCCGCGCGGGCGGTTTCGCGCTGCTTCTCCATCGCCGATTCAAACCCGGCGATATCGACCGACAGGCCGCGCTCGCGCGCGATGTCCTGGGTGAGGTCCAGTGGGAACCCATACGTGTCGTACAGACGGAAGGCGTCCGCGCCCGGGATGGCGCCACCGGATTTCGCGGCCACGTCATCGAAGATCTTCATGCCGGCATCGAGCGTCTCGGCAAAGCGTTCTTCCTCCGCCAGCAGCGCCTTGCCGACGAAGTCCCGCTTGGCGCGCAGCTCGGGATAGGCATCGCCCATCAGCGCGTCCAGCGTTTCGACCAGCTGGTGGAAAAACGGCTGGCGCACGCCAAGCATCCAGCCATGGCGCAATGCGCGACGGATGATCCGGCGCAGTACGTAGCCGCGGCCCTCGTTCGACGGCAGCACGCCATCGACGATCAGGAAACTGCACGCACGGATATGGTCGGCGATCACGCGCAGCGACTTGTCCTGCAGGTCCGGCGTGCCCGTGAGTACCGACGCCTTGCGGATAAGCGCGTCGAACAGGTCGATCTCGTAGTTGCTGTGCACGCCCTGCAGCACGGCGGCCAGCCGTTCCAGCCCCATGCCGGTATCGACGCAGGGCGCCGGTAGCGGGACCAGCGTGCCATCCGGTTGCTTGTCGAACTGCATGAACACCAGGTTCCAGATCTCGATGTAGCGGTCGCCATCCTCGTCCGGCGAGCCGGGCGGGCCGCCGAAGTGCGCGGGACCGTGGTCGTAGAAGATCTCGCTGCAGGGACCGCAGGGGCCGGTATCGGCCATTTGCCAGAAGTTGTCGGAGGCGAACGGCGCACCCTTGTTGTCGCCGATGCGGACGATGCGCTCGGCCGGAACGCCGATCATGTCGTGCCACAAGGCGTAGGCTTCGTCGTCGGTGTGGTAGACCGTGACCAGCAGGCGCTCCTTCGGCAAGCCCCAGACGCCGGTCAGCAGTTCCCAGGCCCAGGCGATCGCCTCCTTCTTGAAGTAGTCGCCGAACGACCAGTTGCCAAGCATCTCGAAGAAGGTGTGGTGGCGTGCGGTGTAGCCGACCGAATCGAGGTCGTTGTGCTTGCCACCGGCGCGCAGGCAGCGCTGCACGTCGGCGGCGCGCGGGTTGACGCGCTTCTCGGCGCCCAGGAACACGTCCTTGAACTGCACCATGCCCGAGTTGGTGAACAGCAGGGTCGGGTCGTTCGCGGGCACCAGCGGTGCGGACGGCACGATCTCATGGCCCTTGCCGCGGAAAAACTCGAGGAAATCGCTGCGGATGCGCGCAGTCGTATATGCAGTGGGGTTGGTCATGGCGGGCCTGGCAGCGGGCGGGCCATCCGTTCCGTCCCGCGACACCCCAAGACGAGGCCCATGGCCAGAGCAGACAACCCAGACAAGCCGCCAGATTATCAAACCGGCCGGGGTTCAGTCGCCGGCTTCTTCCGGGGCGACCCGGGTCGCGATGCGGATGGTGTCGCCATCGAACCCCCGGCGGATCAGCAATTCGGCCGCCTTGCGCAGCTGCGCCTGGCCGGTTGGGCCGTCTTCACCGAACCGGCGCCGGACCAGGTCGCGCGCTACGTCCGTCCAGTCCCCGTCGAAAGAGGCCATTGCCGAAGCGATCGTCCCTGCATCCAGCCCATGCGTCCCCAGCTCCGCCCGGATATGCCTGGGCCCGTAGCCGCTGCCCACCCGGCTGCGCACCAGCGACTCGGCGAAACGGCCATCGTCCTGCCAGCCCTCCCCCGCCAGCCGCGCAACCGCGGCCTCGATCTCGGTCGTCTCCACGCCGCGCGAGGCCAGCTTGCGCGTCAGCTCCTTGCGGGAGTGCTCGCGGCGTGTCAACAGCGCCAGCGCTCGCTGGGTCGCCGTCAACGGCGCACGCTGCCGGCGAGGACGCGAGGGTTCGCTCATGCCGGCGCGATGGCCGCCAGCCCATGACCACCGCGGGGACGGGTTTCGATGAATTGCCCGAAACCGGCGATGATCGGTTTGGCACGATCAATCGCGTCGCGTACGGCGGCAATCGATAGCGATGCCTTGTGGCTGGCCGCACTGTCCCAGACCTCGGTGATCCAAATGCCCTCCGCGTCGGCGGTATCTTCCGCCACCACATAGGCCAGGCATCCGGGCATCCGCCCCGCGTTCTCCAGCAGGATCGCCAGCAACGCATCGCGCTGGCCCGGCACCGCCTTGATGTTGCCGATCAAACCAAACATGGAGGCTCCATTGCCCGAAGCGGGCAGGGTCGGAAACGCTGGCACGGACTGCATTGCCGCCATGGCGAAGACCGAAACGACGAAATCACGGCGCGTTGTCACCGCGCCTCCGGCAACGCAGGATGCTGCTGCCAAAACAGTACAACCCTCCCCGTCTCCGGAGAGGGTTGCAAGTGGAAACGCCATCCCTGGCCACGAAGATCAATCCTCGGCGACGCCATCGTCCGACTCGTCGCGCTTGGCTTCGGCCGGCTGGAACTTCTCGCGCAGCTCGCCTTCCAGCTTGGTCGCCAGGTGCGGGTTTTCCTTGAGGTAGTTGCGGGCGTTCTCCTTGCCTTGGCCGATGCGTTCATCGTTGTAGCTGTACCAGGCGCCGGCCTTGTCGACCAGCTTGGCGTCGACACCCATGTCGATCAGCTCACCCTCGCGGCTGATGCCCTCGCCGTAGAGGATTTCGGTGATGACCTGCTTGAACGGCGGCGCCATCTTGTTCTTGACCACCTTGATCCGGGTCTGGTTGCCGATGATCTCGTCGCCCTTCTTGATCGCGCCGATGCGGCGGATGTCCAGGCGCACCGAGGCATAGAACTTCAGCGCGTTGCCGCCCGTGGTGGTTTCCGGGCTCTGGCCCGGCATCATGATGCCGATCTTCATGCGCAGCTGGTTGATGAAGATCACCATGCAGTTGCTGCGCTTGATGTTGCCGGTCAGCTTGCGCAGCGCCTGGCTCATCAGCCGCGCCTGCAGGCCAGGGAGCTGGTCGCCCATCTCGCCCTCGATCTCGGCTCGCGGCGTGAGCGCGGCAACCGAGTCCACCACCACCATGTCCACCGCATTGGAGCGCACCAGCATGTCGGCGATCTCGAGCGCCTGCTCGCCGGTATCGGGCTGCGACACCAGCAGGTCGTCCATGTTCACGCCGAGCTTCTGCGCGTAGGCAGGGTCGAGCGCGTGTTCGGCATCGATGAAGGCCGCGGTGCCGCCCGCCTTCTGGCACTGTGCGATCGTCTGCAGTGTCAGCGTGGTCTTGCCCGAGGATTCCGGCCCGTAGATCTCGACCACGCGCCCCTTGGGCAGGCCGCCGATGCCCAGCGCCAGGTCCAGCATCAGCGAACCGGTGCCGATGACTTCCGCCGCCTCGACGTTGCCGTCGCCCATGCGCATCACCGAGCCCTTGCCGAACTGCTTCTCGATCTGGGTCAGGGCGGCCGACAGCGCGCGCTTCTTGTTTTCGTCCATCTTCGTGATCCTTGTCATCGTGGGTTCGTGTTGGGTGCATCCTTGCAGGCGTCCATCGCACAGGCTGCGACGCGGGCGCCAGGTTCGAAACTAGTGGCGTGCCCGGCCGCGGCATGCCAGCCGATGCCGCCCGCGGCTGTCAGGGAACACCCCATCGCGATCACCGGTTGGGCCTGACCAGTCCGCAGTACAGGCCCTCGATGGCGAACTCCTGGTCGGGTTGCACCTCGATGGGGGCGTAATCAGGGTTGCGCGGCAGCAGGCGGATGCGGTCCTTGCCGATCTTGAGCAGCTTCACGGTCACGGCATCGTCCACGCGCGCGACGACGATCTGCCCGCTGCGCGCCTCCCGGGTGCGATGCACGCCGATCAGGTCGCCTTCGAAGATGCCTTCGTCGATCATCGAATCACCCTTGACCTTCAGCAGGTAGTCCGGCGCGGGCGAGAACAGCGCGCGGTCCATCAGCACCACCTGGTCGCTGCCGATGTCGGCGCCGATCGGCAGGCCCGCGGCCACCTGGCCCAGCACCGGCAATTGCAGCGTGTCGTCGTTGGCAGGCAGGGCGAGTTCGGACTGCGGCGGCAACACCGGCTTCAGCAAGCGGATCCCGCGGGCGCGGCCAGGCACGCGCTCGATGGCGCCGGATGCCTCCAGCGCCTCGAGGTGGTACTGCGCCGCACGGACGCTACTGAAGCCGAAGGCCCGGGCGATCTCGGCCTGCGAAGGCGGCATGCCCTCGGCCTCGATCCGTTCGGCGATCAGTTCGAGGATGGCCTGCTGGGTGTCGGTGATCTTCATGGTTAGTAGTAATACTACTAACCCGCTGCCTCCGCAAGCCCTCGCAGCGCGCGGGCGACCGTCTGTCGACGAACGGCCTCCCGATCGCCCTCGAAATGGAACACGTCCGCCGAGGCATAGCCGCCGCGCCGCTTCCAGGCGATCCAGACGGTACCGACCGGCTTGTCGGGGGCACCGCCCCCGGGCCCGGCGATACCGGTTACCGCCACCGCGATGCTGGCGCCGGAGTGCACCAGCGCGCCGGACACCATTTCGATCGCCGTTTCGCGGCTGACCGCGCCATGCTCCTCGAGCGTTTGCGGACGTACGCCCAACATCGCCTGCTTGGCCTCGTAGCTGTAGACGGCCATGCCGCAGTCGAACCACTCGGACGATCCGGCGATATCGGTGACGACCTTCGCGATCCAGCCGCCGGTGCAGCTTTCGGCCGTGACCAGCATGTGGTGGCCGGCGCGCAGACGGATGCCCAGGTCATCGGCCAGCGTGCGGAGGTCGTCGTCGGTGGGGATGGCGTCGGGCATGCGCATCATGGCGATCGTCGGGGCGCCCATTTGTACCCGAATCGCCCTCGCCTGTCGTGGCCGCCAAAAGCAAAGCCCGCGCATCAGGGATGCGCGGGCTTCGCTGGCAACGTGGATCAGTAGCGGGTGCGGAAGGTGATGCCGTACATCCGCGGCGCGCCGAGGAACGCGTTGTAGGTGTTGAACGGGTTGCCCGGCACTGGCGAGACGTTCTGCAGCGGGCCATCGAACCCGACCTGCACGTACTCGGTGTCGGTGATGTTGGTGCCCCACAGTTCGACCATCCAGCGACCATCGCCACGACCGAAGCCGAAGCGCGCGTTGAACACCGTATACGCCTTCTGGTGCTTCTCGACGTCGAGGTCGGAGCCGGTGTTGTAGGCCCCCATGTACTTGCCGCCGATGTTGAAGCGGCCGATCAGGTTGTCGGAGAAATCCCACTCGTACGTGGCCGCCAGCGAGCCCGACCACTCAGGCACGAACGGCATCGTCGCGCCCGGCAGCTTGTACAGCGCGCCGGTGGGCTCGATGAAGTCCACGCCCGGGATGTTGCTGCCGAACTTGGTATCGGCATACATCAGCCCGCCCTGCAGCATGAGGCCCATCACCGCCCGCGGCTGCCACAGGATCTCGGCGTCCAGTCCGGTCGAGGTGACCTTCGGGATCGAACGCACCACGAAGCTGGTGCCGAGGAAGCTGTTGAGCTGGAAGTCCTCGTACTCCTGGTGGAACAGCGTGGCATTGAGCAGCAAGGTGCCATCCGCCCAGGTGGTCTTGGCACCCAACTCGTAGCTGTCGACGAACTCGCCACCGAACGACGTATCGTTGACCGGGATGATGCCTTGGCCATCGATCGACTGGCCGGTGGCGGACTGCACGCGGTCGAGGTTGAAGCCACCGCCCTTGTAGCCGCGCGCGGCCGAGGCGTAGGTCATCACGTTCTCGTTCCAGCGGTAAGCCGCCTTGACCGTACCTGACCACTCCTTCTCTTCGCTTTCCTGGAAGGTATTGCGGCCGTTGTGCAGCGGGTTGGCCCAAGGCAGGCAGCCATAGCCGATGACCTGCGGAATGACCTGGGGCAGCGCCGCCGCGGGCACGCCACGCGCGAGGAGCGCTGCCGCAATGCGCTGCTGGCCCACCGTGGGCTGCAGCATGGCGGCACAACCCGGGCTGCCGTTTGGATTGCTGTAGACCGAGGTCAGCTCCTTGTCCTCGCGGGTGTAGCGCAGGCCGAGGGTCAGGTCCAGCGCATCGGTGGCACGCCAGGTGTTGTTGGTGAACAGCGCAAGCGTCTTGGCATTCTGTTCGTAGCGGTCGTTGGCGCCAAAGCCGGCGAACACGGTGCCGAACGGACGCCCGGTGGCATCGGCGAGGAACGTCGGTGCATTCGGAAGCTGGCCAAGCGCCGGGTTGACCAGCGACAGCAGTGCGATCGACAGGTAAGGCTCGTAGTGCCGCCCGATGCGGTAGGTCTCGTTGCGGCGCAAGTCCTCGTCGGAATAGAACATGCCGACCATCCAGTCGAGGCGATCGGCCGAGCCGGTCAGGCGGAACTCCTGGCTGAAGGTCTTGAAGCCGGTGAACGACTCGTCCTCGTCGGCGTTGCGGTACAGGATGTCGGCGCCGCTGAAGTCGAAATCCAGGCCATTGATGGCCTGCCAGTCGCGAGAGGCGGTGATCGAGGTCAGCGTGGCGCCCCCCAGCCAGGACGCGTCCCAGTTGACCTCCATCGACACGCCCTTGTCCTTGATGTCCTGACTGGTCGGGCGGTTGCTGTAGGCCATGCGGTCGAACGGATCGTCGCCTGGGGCGGCGACCGCGGACGCATTGGGGCCAAGCTCGGCCCGGACCAGGCCGTTGAGGATCGCGCCGGTCGCGCCCACCACCGTCTGCACCGCCGTACAGCAGTTCTCCTCACGGCTGGTGTAGTCGGCCGAGAACACGATGTCGAGGTTGTCGCTCGGCTCGATCAGCAGCTTGCCGCGCAGGGTGTGGAAGTTCTGGTCGTAATCGTCCGTTTCCTGGCGCGGGCCGGGGCCGGTGCGGACGTCCATCCAGCCATCGCGCTTGCGCTTGGCGGCGAAAACGTTGAACGCCATGTTGTCGCTGATGGCATCGTTGTAGCTGGCCGACACGCCCAGTGCGCCGTAGTTGCCGGCGGTGACCTCGGCCTCGGCGCTCTGCGAGTAGCTGGGACGACGGGTGACCACGTTGATCACGCCCGCCGAGGTGTTCTTGCCGAACACCGTGCCCTGCGGGCCCTTCAGCACTTCGATGCGCTCCATCTGCCCGAGGTCGCCGAAACCAACGCTGTTGCGCGGGCGGTACACGCCATCGATGACCACGCCGACCGAGGATTCCAGGCCGACGTTGTCGCCCACGGTGCCGATGCCGCGGATACGCGCGGTGGTGATGGCTTCGTTCTGGGTGCTGGTGACGGTCAGGCCCGGCACCAGGATCTGCATGTCCTTGATGTCGCGCACGCCGGTGTCCTGCAACAGGCGCTCATCAAGCGCGGTCACCGAGATCGGCACGTCCTGCATCTGTTCTTCGCGCTTCTGCGCAGTCACCACCATCGTGGCGAGGGAACGGGGTTCTTCCTCCGAAGCGGAAGGGGCGTCCTGCGCGAGCGCAGGCAGGGTGAAGGAAGCGAGTGCCGCGAACACGGCGGTGGTCAGAACATTGCGCTGCGGGTGGCGAGAAGCCATGGTGTCCCCCTAACCTGAAGTGGTGGAAATGCAAGATCGTGGTTGGCGCGGTACGAGCAAACGCCACCTCCCCCGCTCCCGGGGAGATGGGTGCGTGGCGTACCGGTCGGCGTGGGGGACTGACCGGGCACCATCGCGTTGGCATGACACAAAACCAACGAAAACCTAACACACTTTCCGGACGCATGCGTATGTGCCGGCGGTCATGCCCGACCTGGTCGTTGCTGCCCTGCAGCAGATTTGGGGTCGTCAGCCAGCCAGGTCAGGGCGCGGCGCACGCATCGCCCCGAATTGTCAGAATAGAGGGCTGATCCGACACCCTGCGACGCGCGCGGCACGACCTTGAAGACTCCCTCCCCCAAAGACGCCGGCGACGCTGCCCCGCGGGCCGAGCACACGCCTTTGATGAAGCACCATTGGCGTATGTTCAGATAACGCTCTTGTTTCCCCAGTTTTCCGCTGTTTTTGCGGCCTAGCGAATAATCGGGGACGCCCGTCGCAACACCATCGCAACAAGATCAAGCCCGCCACGGCGTCCTGAAATCGGTGCCCACGGGGCACTGTTGAGGCCCCTCGAACACGGGCATTGGCAATGACCACCACGCGCTCCAGTCGAGACGCGACGTGGACACGCTCCACTCCCAGGGGCGACGGCACACGAAGCCGACGCACTCCTCCGCAGGAGTGATGGCCAGAGGGTCCAAGCCCGGCCAAAGGGGCGGCAAGGGCTCGGGCACCACGGCCGCCACCCTCACCTCCTGTCCGGCCCCATAAGAACGAATGGCCAGAAGGCAGGGCGCCCGAAGCTCGACGTGGGGCATGTCCTTGAAGTCGGTCCAAGCCCCACCCCACCGCAAGCCGGCCGCCTGGGCCAGTTCCCCGTAGCGCTCGTAGCC
Source organism: Luteimonas aestuarii (assembly GCF_004357985.1). GTDB lineage: Bacteria > Pseudomonadota > Gammaproteobacteria > Xanthomonadales > Xanthomonadaceae > Luteimonas > Luteimonas aestuarii. The sequence continues at coordinate 266,637 of NZ_SMTF01000001.1, forward strand.
CTGGCGAACGTGGTCGTTCTTGAGGTTCCAGCTGGGTCGCCCCCGCTTGTGGATGACCATGTCGGCGGCGAAGCCATGATTGTGGCAGCTCCTACCCGGGCCGACCTGGGTCACGCCCTTCTGGCTGGCCAGGAGTTCGGCCTGGCGCTCCTCCGACCGGTAGCCCTCGGCCAGACGCAGGTCATACCCCTCTTCTTTCATCTGCAGCTGGATCCGCTCCAGCTTGTCCCGAAGCTCAGGGTGGACGCCGTCCCACTGAGGGGCGTCCTTGTGCCGGTGGAACAGCCGCTTGAACAGACCGGGCTTCTTGCCATGGACGTCAGCGATTGAGTCGGTGGGAACGTGCGCGTGCGCCGGCACGGCAACGGCGAACAACAGGAAAGACGCCAGCAGCGCTTTGGCGAGATTGAAAATCATGAGTAGGCCTCCTTACTCATACGGGTCTACTCTTCATGAAAAAGGAAAATCGGAAACGCGCAAGGACCCCTTGCGAATCTGAAAACCTTGTATAGAAAAGAAGAGGCAGGCCCCCTCCTTGCCTGCAGCTTCCCGGCTCGACGCGGTCTCCTGTCGGTTCCCCACGTCGGGTCGGGAGGTTCTTCATGCCCCCCCCTTGCGCGTTTCCCGCTGCGTGTTACTCGTGAGTAGACACCCCTACTCGTCTTGGAGGACACGCCACCATGAAACGCTCACTCATTCACCTCGCGCTGCTCGCCTGCCTGTTCTCCGGAACGGCGATGGCGCAGGTCCAGGTCGGCAACAACGCCAACGCGACCGCCCTCGAAACCACCGCCGTGGGCGACAGCGCCAATGCGGTCACGGACCTCTCAACGGCCATTGGTGCCCGAGCCATCGCGGATGGCGGCATGATCGACGGCACCCCGTGCGTAGGAGCCACTGCGGTGGGCAACGAAGCCACTTCCCAGGGCTGCAGCACCACCTCGGTGGGCCACATGAGCCACGCGAACGGGCCGAGTGCAACCGCAGTGGGTGCGAGAGCAGAATCGACGGGCGTTAACTCTTCTGCCTTTGGCGCAGGCGCTTCCGCCTCGAACAGCGGGACCGCCATCGGCTCCAACACCTCCGTGTCCGGGACCTTCGGCGCCGCCATTGGGTCTGGCGCTGCAGCTGCCGGTGCTCGCGGCACGGCCATTGGAGCGATGTCGAAGGCAGACGCCGACGGTTGCGTTGCTCTGGGCTCTTTCAGTGAATGCACGAATTCGGATGAGGTCAGCGTTGGCAACGTGGGATATGGCATCTATCGCCGCGTGACGAATCTCGCCAACGGGATCAACGACACCGACGCTGCCTCGGTGGGTCAACTCCGCTCAATGTCCGGGGCCATCGGCGGCGGGGCGGGCTTCGTCAACGGCGTGTTCGTCCCGCCGACCATCACCTTGTCCAGCGGCAACACCCACACCAACGTCACGGCCGCCATTTACGACCTGGACGGGCGCCTTCATACCGTGGAGCAGAACCCGGGCGGTGGCTCGCAAGGCCCGGCCGGTCCAGCCGGTGCCAGCGCCTACGACGTGGCCGTTTCCAACGGCTTCACTGGAACGGAAACGGAGTGGCTGGTATCGCTGAAAGGCGACAAGGGAGAGCGTGGCGATGTGGGTTCGCAAGGGCCTGCCGGCGCCAACGGTCGGGACGGACAAGGCGACGGAACCAACCCCTACTTCGTCGCCAACGGCAACAACGACGGGTCGGACAACGCGCAGGCAGACCAGCTCGGGGGTGTTGCGGCCGGCCGCAACGCGGCTTCCCGAGGCTTCGGTGACGTGGCTGTCGGTGAGGACGCCAACGCGGACTCAGGCCCTGATGGATCTGGGGCGGTCTCCATTGGTCCCCGCTCCAGCGCCGTGGGTGGTGGAACCACCTCCGTCGGCGACCAAGCCAATGCGCAAGACCGCGGTTCGGCCGCCTTCGGTATGGGCGCCAACGCACGTGATAGCAGCCTGGCCGCTGGCATGGGCGCTGCGTCCACCGGCCACGTCAGCACTGCTGTCGGCCCTCATGCGCAAGCATCGGGACGTGCCGCTGCGGCGTTCGGTAACAACGCCCAGGCGCAACAGGACAACGCCACTGCAGTCGGCTCTGCGACGGTAGCTCAGCGAAACGGCACCGCGGTGGGCGCCGGCTCAGCGGCTGGGGTGAACGGAACGGCCATGGGCGTAAACGCCAGCGCCACGCACACCAACTCGGTGGCCATCGGCGCCAACACCCGCACCACGGGCGCCAACCAAGTGGCTATGGGTTACCGCCAGGTCACCCAGGTGGCCGACGGCCGAGTGGCGCAAGGCTCCACGGATGCCGTCAACGGTGGGCAGCTGTGGAACCTTCAGCAGTCGCTGGATGACCGGTGGGTTCAGATCGACCGTCGATTGGAACGGACCGACAAGCGTGTGGACGGTGTGTGCGCAATGGGCCAGGCCCAATCCCAAGTTGCAATGTCAGCAAGCGCGATCAACAAGCGTAACCGTTTGGCGATGGGCGCTGGCCACTGCGGCGGTCAGACCGCTCTTTCGCTTGGTTACGTGCGCGACTTGACCACTCCCGGCGGATCGCCATCGGCTTTCTCGATTGGTGTCTCCTCGACTGGTAGCCAGACGTCAATCGGCGTGGGCTGGGCAATTGGTTGGTAACTGAAAAGGAGGTGATCTGTCTCGGCAGGGGCCCTTCGGGGCCCTTGTTCGTGCACGCTGGAATTTAATTGAATTGCCATAATTTACAAGCACTTACAGTTGCATTCCGGGCCCGAGGGGCGTATAATCGCCCCAAACAATTTCGCAGAGGGGTGTGGGTTCAATTCCCTACCCATCACGATGGTCGTAGCGCCGATAGCCGCCATCGCCTTGGCTCTCACCAAGGGATGGTTCTTCAACCGCAACAGGAATGGTGACACCCGCAACAACGATGACAACACGGAGGAAAACGTCATGAAGAAAGCAAACCGTTCGAGCAATACAGGAAATGGCAACACCAGCAAAACACTCAAGAACGCAATCGGCGCGATTCTGAAAGTGGGATACGACACGACCGTTGGGATGGGAGCTGGTGCGCTCCTCCAGCAACACCAGGTCAGCGAACGGTGAGCCCCGCTCCCTGCTGACCCACACGAAGAGCCCGGGACCAGCCCGGGCTTTTCTTTTGAGCGATTACAGCCGGGCACGGGACCCAGGATCGGGAAGTGGTGTTGCCCAAGCCTGCGCCAGGTGCTCGGCCTTCTTGGACGCCTTCCAGACTTGAAGCGTTTCCAATGTTGTGGAGTCGGCCGCCAGATCCATAGCCCCCTCACCGTCCTGGTTGAATGCATACAGATCCGCTCCGTTATCGAGGAGCAGTAGGCACATGGACGGATGGCCTGAACGTGCCGCTGCCAGCAACGGCGTGTCTCCCGTCAGCCCGTCGACGTCGTCTACGTCCGCGCCCGCCTCCAACAGCAATTCAGCCACAGCGATCGAGCAGCCCCAAACCGCGCGCATCAACGCGGTGTCCCCGCTTTCCCTGCGCTCCAAAGGCAACGTCAGTGCATCCACTTCCGCGCCATTCGCCAGAAGCAACCGGCAGGCGGCCAGGTGGCCTCCGAAAGCGGCCAGGTGGAGCGCTGTCACCTGCTCAGCCATCGTGGACACCATGCCCTGATCAACCAGCACGTAGCGCCCGGGATCCATGCCCGCCTCGAGGAGTTGGCGCAATTCGTCCGTGTCGCCCACGCGGGCCGCGCGCATCCATCGGTTGTCCAAGGCTGTTCCCCTCTGAGGTCGATAAGCCACGGTAGATCGGCATCGGGAACGCGCAAGGGGTTGCCAGTCCTCGAATCTGATCTATTCGTGAGTGGGTCGTTTCACTCACGGAGAGATCATGACCCACCGCCACAACCTCGGACGCAGTGAGAAATATCACCCACTGCCCCGCACCCTATACGCCCTGTTGTTCGACGACGGGGGCTGCTACATCGGACAGAGTTCGAACCCGCAGCAGCGGGAGAAACAGCACCGTTCCCAGCAGGGCGGCTGGCACCGCCCCTTCCAGTTTCATGTGCTGAACGTGGTGACGGCCACCCGAGCGGAAGCCGAAGCACACGAACAGGCCTGGCGAGTGAGGGCGTCGAAGGAAGGTTGGCGCGTCTACGCCAAGCCCCCGGGCATCGTCATCAACCCCCACCGTCGGGCGACGCCCCACGTTCGATGCCTGGCCCTCCAGTGCCGATGGACCTTGGGCACGCCAAGCAGGCTTCCCTCGGAACGCATCCGGTGGTGGCCGTGGATCGCGGTGGGGGCCAGCGTCTTGCTGCTGGCCCGCTGCGTCACCGGGTAAGCACCGCGCCCCGTTGCTTCTCCACTGGCACCTGGGGTTTCGGCTTCAATCCTGCCAGCAGTTCCTCTACATCCTGAACCAGGTTGCGCACGGGCGCTGCCTGGGTTTCGGACAGTCCGACGCTCAGCGCCATTTCCTTGTGCCGCTCGGTGCCCAAGCGTTCGGCCATGCGCTCCATCACGTCGTCCGTCGTATACATGCGGTAGCTGCCCTTGGTCAGGCGCGTGAACGCCACCAGCGCCGATTGCTGATCGAGCATGCCCATGTTGGTGGCCAGGTGGTAAACCTCAGCCTTGCCCTGCCCTTGGGATTTATGGACGGTCATTGCATACCGGTGGGCCAGCGCGTTGTGCTCGCTCGTGTTGAACCTCACGAGGCGCCCGTTCTCCTTCGGGTTCGAAGCTTCGATGCGCACCACCAGGTCATAGCCCCCGGCCTTGTCCTTGCGGATGCTCTCCACCGTTCCCTCGGTGCCGTTGATGACGCCCAGATCGTTGTTCGTCGCCGTGAACATCACCCGGTCGCGGCGGGACAGCGTCAGGTCTTCCCACTTCCCCTTCACGATCGACCGGAAGGTGAACTCTTCCTTGTCCAGCACACCCTGCTCCTGCAGCCCTTTTCGGATGGACATGTTGAGGCTGGTGACCTCGCCCCTGGTATGGGCCAGAACCAACTTCTCGTCCATCGGGGTGGGGTCTTTCAGGTAGTCGTCCACCAGCGCCTTGATCGCCTGCTTATCGGTCCCGAAGTCGTCGATGCAATTTCGCTCCTTGAGATTGCGGAGGATCTGCGCACCCATATCGAGGGTGCCTTGGCGGCTCCGGTGCCCTCGGCGCATGTCCTTGACCCTCCCCTGGGGGTCCCGCTCGTAGAAGCTGTTCGCGGTTATCAGGTCACCGGCGTTCTTCTGCCGACGGATCTCGGTCAGCTTCGTGTCGCCCAGTGCCATCTTCGCCAGTTCGAAACCGTTGCCGGCCGCAATGGGCTGGAGCTGATCTGTGTCTCCTTGGAGCAACAGCTTGCAGCCAATCTGCTGGCAATAGGTCATCAGCTTTAAGGTATCGCCGGTGGCCACCATGCCGGCTTCATCGAGCACAACCACATCCTTCTTCGTCAGAGCAATCTTGCCCTGACGCACCTGGGAGAAAAATCTGGCGACGGACATGCTGGGCATGCCCGACTCGAATTCCAACTTTTCAGCGGCCCGTCCACCCACCGCCAGTCCAATCAGCTGCTTTCCCTCAGCTTCGAAGCACTGCTTGTAGACCTCGGCCACCGTGGTCTTGCCGGTGCCGGCCAACCCCGACATGACGCCGACACCTGCGGTTCCATAGGTCAGGTGACCGATAGCGGCCTTCTGCTCCTCGGTGAGGGTGAACCCCTTGCGCTTCTCATACGCGGCGATCTCCCGGTCCACTGTGGAGCGGAACAGCTTCAGGTCCGTCTCGTTCTCCCGCTCCTTCGAGCGGCGGATGATCTCGGCTTCCCATTCGACCATCCAGGTGGCGCAGAATCGATCCTCTCGGTGCTTGCGCGCCAACCGGTTGCCCCGATCGTCTTCGTGGAGGTGTTCGGCTTTCACGCGCACCAAGTCGTCCTGCTCGGTGAACTCCTTCACCATCTGCAGCACTTCCTCAGCGTTCTTCTGCCCGGCGAATTCCATACCCAGCTCCCGAACCAGGTCATGCTCGCAGAACATCGCCTCGTTCTCGTGCATGCGCTTCAAGACCTCATCGAATGTATGTGGGTCCAGGTGTTGCCCTTGGGTCTGCTTGAGCGACTGGGTGGTCGGAACCAAATCAGGTCTTTCCCTAGCAATGTTTGCGAAGGTCTGCTGCCAGTCTTTCACCACCTGCTCGAACGGCGGCTCTTCCTTCTTCTTGCGGGTGGCCTTGCAGGCCTCGTCGTGGCTGGCCGAAGGATGTTCCTTGACGTAGTCCAGGATTTCCTGGCGGCGGGTCTTCGTCTGGAGCACCAGTTCCCGGTCGATGCCGGCGATGGTGGTGAGAATCTGGCCCGTCTCGCGCCCCATCACGTCCACCTCGCGCTCCCGCTGGATCCCATAGCCCAGCGCTTTCATCGCGCTGTAGAGCTCGGCCTTGTAGAGGTGATCGGCGGCGTGGCGGTGGCGGTAGATCTCGATGGCATCGAACGTGCCCCAACGGCCGTCCTCCCCCGTCGAAACACCAAAGACAAGATGGTGGGTGTGCAGATCGCACTGCACGTTCCTGTTGCTTATGTGGTCGGCGGCAGTCCACACCAGGCCCTGCGTTCCGATGACTTCTTTTCCTCCCTTCTCCCGGCGGGTTTCCACCTTGCTCTCGATGTAGCCCATGGCCACGGCGCAGGCCTGGCGGTGGGCCTTCAGGATGGCCAGCTTCTCGCGCTCGTCCGCCAGCGCGAACGCCACGCTTACGTCCCCGGGGGCCGAAATGGTTAGGTCGAATCCCACCCGATGGCCGCCCTCCCACTTCTCCATCGGCTTGCCATCGTCGTCCAGGCGCACGTTGTCCCAGCGATCCTTTTTGATGACCAGTCGGGGTTCCTCGCCCGCGTTCTTGCACAACGGCCTTCCGGTGGGTGAAAAGCCCTTGCCCAGCAGTTCCATCACCTCGCGGGTGACCGGCTGCCCTTCCAGGCCGAGCTCGGCGGCGAGGCTGCCGCCCCAGTTGATCGTCTGACGGGGATCGGGGCCGCTGCCGGCGTAATAGGCCACCGCGTTGTCGATGGCCAGCCGTTCGGTGGCCAGCAAGTAGTCAAACATGTTGCCGTTGCGCTTGTTGTTGCCACGCGCATCGATTCGAGTGCAGTTGATCATGGAGCCTCCGGAACCTCGGATGATCCAAGGTCCCAGAAAACCTCCGATGCGCAAGGGGGATTACTTCTCCAGGCGCAACGTGACCCAGCGGCGCTTGATGTCCTCCACCACGGCGGTCACGGGCTCCTCGCCAAAGGCTTTTGCATGCTTGGCCTTGGGCACTGAAAGCACCTTGAAACCCAACCCGATGTCCTGGGCATTGCTCAGGTAGTAGTTGACCGTGGTCCAGGAGTCCGTGGTCCAGCCCTTGGTTCGCTGCTTGGGATGGAGGTGGCCCACCGCGTCGTGCGGGATCCAGCACTTGAACCGATACAGCCCGCCGGCGTCCTTCTTGAACTCCGGATCGGCGGGGTGGCGGACCATCTCCGGATGAATGACCAGGTGGTCTGGGTGCGGGTCCGTGGACATGTCCAGATCCACTTCCAGGATGTAGTCGTAGGTCTTGTCCGTGGTCACCAGACCTCCTGACAGGACGGCCTCGCATGCGGACACCAGGTGGTCGTATCCGACTTCGACCATTCGCTTCTGGTATTCGGCAGCTACTTCACTCGGCAGGTATCCCAGCAGCTTCGGCGGCGCCTGTTGTGTCATCACCAGAACAGCATTGGGGTCCACCGCATTGTTCTTGTCCGGATACAGCACGACCAGGGTGAAGATTCGGCTGGTGGTGCCCTTTCGGTTCTTGGCCAGCTCGTCCAGCGATTCCCGAAAGCGCGACGTCAGCGCCGCCTTGACCGCATACTCGGCTGTGGGCTTCCAAATCGGGACCGTGATCTTGGACATCCTTGCCTCCCCTAGTTTCGGTTCAGCGGGAGAATAACGCGTCGATCTCTTCCGGTGTCATGGCCAAGGTTCGCTGCACCTCGGCGATGGCGGCGGGGTCATCTAAGGCCGGCGATACAGCCGCCACCTGCGCCGCGTCGACCGCGTCCACGGGCCCAGCGGGCTTGGTGGTCCATTCGGCGGGAATCTGCCCTTCGCGCACCTCGGGATAGTTTTTCCCCGGCCATGCAAGCAACAGCACGTCCCCGCCCATCTGCACGATCGCCTCGATGCCCCACTTCTCCGGCCCATAGCGCTTGCCCTTGCGGAACCCTAGCCGGTCGGTCAGCTCCCCACTGGATATCAGCGCCCGGCTTTCCTCGTGGACCTGTGCCTTGTCCTCGTGCGAGCGCCAAGCCACCTTGTGCTTGCCCAACTGGCCGGCCAGCTTGTCGCGGGTCGCGCCCATCTGCACCTGGCACACCACGTGGGTGCCCACGAGGGAGGAGAACGCCTGAGCGGTCTTCTCGCCGTAGACCAATTCGATCTGGGCGTGATCCTGGACCGCCATGACGGCCACCACGCCCTTGCTGCGCCCGAGCGCCAACAACGGGTCGATGTTGAGCTTGCCAGCGGAAGTCAGCTCATCGAACACGAAGTAGAGCCCTCGCCCACTCTCGTTGTCCGGTAGAGCGGGCGAAATCAAGTCCGGCACCGCAACGTTGATCATCGCGGCGATGTAGGCCTTGGTCAGCGTCGGATCGGGGCCGGATTGGACGATGACCTGTTTGCGGCCGGTGTAGTCGTCACGGAGCCACCGAGTGACAGAGAAACGACGCTTGCCCACCGTCGGCCAGGCAGTGGCCAAATCGTCGAGGAGCCGGGTGAATCCTCCCAGTGTGGACAACACACTGGTGGTGGTCTGGCTCTCTGGGTTCACGACAAGCGCTGCGCCACGCGGATAGTGGGGACGGAGACCGTCGCACATGGCCTGTGCAGGGCGGCGCACCAAGCGCGCGAGATCGGTCCACGACCACTGCTCTGGCACCGTGTTCTGCAGCTCCCTCAAGCAACCGATCAGGAGCTCCTGAGCCGCCAAGTGCCAGAACTTGGAGTTGCCTTCGCCCTCTGGGATGAGCGAGGCGGCGAAAGCAGCCGCCTGGGTGGGCGTGCGAACGTCCGCCGCCACGTCCCACACGTAAGACCGCGTCAACGAATCGAACGGGGAAACGATGATGGGACGCCGGAAGATCGACGTGAAATCCCCCTTGATGTCGTAAAGGAACAGCTTCGCATCCCGCTTGCGGACCAGCTGCTCCAGCACGTGCTTGAGGATGACCGATTTGCCCGAGCCCACCGAACCCGTGATGAGCACGTGGCGCGCCCATTGCTTCTTCGACAACACCAGGTCGGGATGCAGTGACAAGGCGTATGGGTCTGCCTCGGCCTCCTTGGGAGTCAGGGAACGGTGGCGTGCCTCGGCGATGGCTTCCTCACCTTCCAGCAGTCGAGGTCCCGCCAGATGCCAGGTGTTGCTCGCGGGCTTGGCCTCTTTCAGGAACACGCGGACGGCCAGGTAACCCGCCAACCCGAGTGACACACCAATGCGCGTCCATGTGGCCAAGGGATGGTGAAAGGAGACCAGTTCGATGAACTGACGGGCTTCCTGCCGGAGGGAGATCGTGGCCGTGAGGAAGTGATAAGCCGTGACCAGTCCGCCCTTCAAAGCATCGGTGAAACGGATGAGCTGGCCATCTGGGTTGGGGACGAGCCAGGCCACGCCCATGGCGCTGACGTAGACCACCCCGAACACGAACCCGCCGCCCAACAACGCACGGTGCCAGTAGCGGACCGGCTGGGACGGTGCGACGTTGCCGGGCACCTCCCCAAGGGCGTCATAGGGCTTGGGCTTGCTCATGGTGAAGTTGACGCTGGTGCATGCGAGTGGGGGTGCGACCGCGCCACCCGGGCTGCTCGGGGTTGGCGCCATGTGCCATCAGCTGCAGGCACACGCGAGCGTGCTTGTGGAGCGCGGCCAAGTGGAGGGGTGCCCAGCCCTGCCCGTTCAAAGCTGAAACGTCGGCTCCGGCATCCACCAAGGGCGTGATCAGCTGGGCATGTCCGAACCGGGACGCATGGTGGAGCGGCGTGTTCCCGCTGACGTCGGGCATTCGCACGCTGGCACCCATGCCGATGCAGGCCAACAGGGCGGCTTCGTGGCCCGCTCGGGAGGCGCCTGTCAACCAAGCTTGCCAAGGGCCATGTTCCTGGAGGCGTTGCGCGTCGGTGTGAGCTGCGCGGGCTTCTTCAGCGGCCATGGACAGGTCATGGAACAACCCTGTGTGCTGGGCAGGGGTAAGGCGTGACACATGGTCGGCGATGGCACTGAACGCCATGGGCTCGTTCTTGTCGCCCAGCCGACGCTCGAAGGCACGAATCATGTCCTGGGTCGAAGCGTTGTCGGGAGCGTCGAAGGCCAACCGATGAAGGCCCCACCGGAGATCCACCTGGGCCTCTCGGTCGTCGTCGCCATGGCATACCTGCCAGACGAGGTCGCCGCGTCGCCCCTCGACGGGGGCCAGGCTCAAAGCATGGGAGCGGGCCAGAATGACGGAAGCGTGCTGCGGCTCGTTGCCGAACTCACGCAGCAAGGTGTCCACCAGAACTTCCGTTCGATGGAGGCCCAGGGGGCGCAGTTGGTGTTGGAGAGATTCACGGGGGTCCATCCCCATGGTTGTAAAGACGAATCGACGGCCGTCAAGCGAGCGACGAATTCGCAGGTGTTGGTGGGTCAGGTAGGACTTGAACCTACAGGGGACATTGCCAACAGTTTTACAGACTGCCCCGGCTACGTTACCGGACTACTGACCCGATTGATGCTCAGCTCGTCGTAGTGATGGTTACCCAGGGATGGGACCGAAAAGAATCCAACCCAGCATGTAGACGACGACCACCGGCAAGAGAACGGCCATGAATGCGTCGCCATCGAACCGGCGGAAGCTCCGCCGGACGTAGACACGCACTTGTCGGTAAGAACGACTCATGCTCAGTTGAACATGAACTCGACGACCATGTAGATGACGCCGACGAAGAACAATCCCACCAGAGCGGCCTTGGCCATGAACGGTGCCAGAGCGAAAGCGATAGCCAGAAGGAGGATGGCGAAGAATGCCACCAGGATGGCAAGGGCGGTGTTCTCTACGGCCCATTCGTAGAAGTTGGCGATGAAAGTCATGTCGGTCTCCTTAGTGTTTTTGTGAGTAGGTCGGTCTACTCTTTTTACACCTTCAGGAAACCACACCAGAAATGGGTGTCAAGACGCAAAAAAGCCCGATTCTGTGAAGAACCGGGCAGTTTTTGACATTAGTTGGAAAAGGCGGAATTACAGACTGAAGACGTTTCGCTGGCGCTGTTTCTCGTGCTTGTCCCAGTCGAAATTCTTCTCGTAGTCCTTCAGGAACGCCGCCTCCTTCTGGGCCGTGCGGGCATACTCGGCGTAGCCCAAGCGCCCCGGCCCGTCTTCCTTCTGCTGCTCCCGGGTCAGCATGGGAGGGCGCTGCTCTTCCCCTTGACGCTGCTGGCGCCACTGCTGGACGGTCTGAAAGGCCACCTGTTCGTGCTGGTTGTCGGGTTGGCTTTCGGCCTTGGCCTTGTCGGTCTCCTGAATCTTCTTCTGCAGGGCCTCGATCTGCTCCGGGCTAGCCTTCTCGGCCCAATCCAGCAACCGCTGGCGACGCTCGTCGATCGAATGCTGGTCCTTGCTCACGGACTGATCGTAGGCCGCCCTGGCCTCTTCCTTTTGGACGGGAGGACGGTCGCCCAACAACTTCTCGTTGCGTTGTGCTCGCAAGGTGCGCAGATCGTCCAATGCTTCCATGGGTTGGGTAAGGTTGTCGCTCATGTGGGGTCTCCAGTGGGGATGGGATACATCGAGGGTTGATCAAATCGGCGGATTGGCAAGGGGGGCGAACCCCCTCGCCGTTCTCCGTCAGTCCAGGTCAGGAACCAGCTCGGCCAGGTCGATGCGCTTGTGACCGGCGCGGTTCAAGGCAACGATGGCGTGGCCGCGGGGTTCCAGCAGGGCCTGATACTCCTCAGGTGCGAAGAGGGGTTGGACCTCGCGCTTGCCGCCCGTGGGCATGTCGATGTCACGGGCCAGTTCGTCCTGACCAATGACATCCTCCGCGCCAATCCTCCAGCGGCGACCCGTGGCCGGGTCCACGCGCAAGGCGGTCAGGCGACCCGCACCTTCCAGGCGCATCTTGTCGAAGACCGCCGCATGGGGGTGGTTCGGGTCGTTGAGGACCGAGTGACGGTAGTTGTCCAGCCCGCCCTTGTAGTCGATGCCCCGCGTCTTCTGCTTAAAAGTGGTCAGCATGGCCACGTCAAGTCGCTTTATCAGGTAATCCTTGGTGTTGTAGGAGGACTTAAAGGCAATCAACGACTGCATCGTGTTTGCCAGCACTTCTGCCCGCGTGCGGCTGCCAAACGCAACCTCAAGGCTTTCAAACCCTTGCGTTGCCAGCACGGGCATCAATCCCAGTGAACGAGATACGGAGAACAGGTCCGTGTCGTCGGCAGTGAGCAACAAGTGGGCCTCGTCCATCATCAGCATGACTTCCACTTGTCCTGGCAATGCGTCACGCCACTTATCACCGTGTGCACCGCGGGCTTTAATGCCATTCATAACCCGCTGCTTGAGCAGACGCATCATCATTTCGCCCGCTTCGCCGTATTGGGTGGGGGGCAGGAACAGACCCACCATTGCGCCATACAGAACCTTCGAAACGTCCACCTCGCCCTTCTCGATGGAGTGCCAGGGGATGTCGTTGCCATCGCGCAGCTTTTCACCTCGCAACAGCTTCTGTAGCAAGCCACGGGAGTTGAGTGTGAACGACTGGCGCTGCTCGGCGTTCATATCCGGCACTTCTCGCAATGCCCATTCCAGTGAGCTCTGAAGTTGGGACATCGGACGCTTGAGATCCGGGTGGATCGTTTGCGGCTCGTTCTGCTGGCGCTTCCGGTAAGCGGCCAGATAAGCGGCATGCGCAGCACGGCCTTCTTCTTCCAAGCTGTTGTCCGGCTCTTCCAGGCCCAGATACTTGATCACTTCCATGACCTTTGGGTTGGGCTTAGGGAGCGTGCCGGTCGGAATGACGCTTTCGACGCTGGCGAGCAGCTTGGCGTGGTGCATTGGGGTGTAGGCCCAACCGCGATCGGATTCGACGACGCAGGAGTAGAGACCCACTTCCTGAACCACCTCCGCCAACCGTTCTTCCACTTCGGCGGTGTCCTGCCCCAGCTTGCGGAGCTTGCGCTCTTCGAGCTGCAATAGCAGGTGGGATTGTTCCAATCCGTCGATCTTGGCCATGCACCAAGCACGGTAGGTCTCCTCGTGCTCGACCAAGGCCTTCAAGATGATTCCGGTGTGGTAGAGGAACGCGTCGCCACCGTCAGACCACAACTTGGAATTCTCGTCCACGACGCCACCGGACGCACCACGCAACGCCTTCACGATCTGATCCGGCTCCAATCCCTCGTAAGGGCCGACGGATAGTCCTGGCTTCACCACGATGTCGAACAGTCCTTCCAAATCAGTGATGATCGCGCCGTCCTTGCCGTCGACGATCAGCGCACCACCGGCCAATCCAGTCATTCCCCTCTTGGTCGCAAGAGCTAGGGAAGTTCGACGGAAACGACGAGCCAAAGGACGCATCAGGCTGTAGGACTTGCCCGAACCAATGGCCCCGAAAATGATCATTCCTTGGGTGAGGTCCCTCCAAGACAACATCATCACCGTGCCCAGATCAGGCGAATACCCGTATCCCTTGTCGGTCAGGTGACCCAGGGATCGGGCAACGGAAATCAGCGGGGTCGTGTCCTTCAGAGCGTTCTGGGCCTGCTGCTCGCGCGCCTTGACGTGCGAGGTGACCAAGGCGCCTTGGGTGCCCAGGTTGTTGTCGTTGTTCTGCAGGTAAAGGCGCGCACCGGTCTGAACGAAATTGCCCTCGGCGAACTGCATGGCATACATGCAGGCCAAGACGAAGGGCACGGCGTCGCCCAGGCCCCACGGGAGGATCTGGGACACCAGCAGGGCGACCACAATGATGCCCACCCACTTCATGGCCTGGATGAACCGGGCGGCGGTGCCGCCGATGACACCGCGGTGGGGATGGGAGGCGGCAGCCACCAGGCAGACCACGAAGATCACACCCACCAGGCTAAAGCCGATCATCAAGGCCTTGGTGAAGAAAGCCATGTAAGCCTGGAAACCTGCCGATCCGGCAGCTGCGCCTCCCATTCCTAGAGCGCTCATCTTCGACATGCTGGCCATTCCCATCGGAATCCACTGGAGGAGCACCAAGGCCTTCAGAGCCTCCTTCATGCTCTCGCCCTGCTTCAGGGCGATGAAGTAGGGAATGCTCGTCAGCAGGAAGGCCCAGCCCGCCCAGCCGATCAGCGAGACCAGGAACAGGGTCAGCGCACCGATGGCGGGGAACGCGAGATACATCAACGGCGTGGCAATGCTGTCGTTGCCCTGCCCCATGTCGTTGCCCTGCAGGAAGCCCTCAGCCCGGCGGCCGTTCTTGGTGATGGTGATTCGGGATTGGCTGTCGCGCAGGTCCTCGGGGACCTTGGGCCACCACTCCTGGAAATCGTCTTCGCTCATTCCATCCGGGACCAAGAACGCGTTCTGCTCCTCGTTCCAAACGGCGCCGCACTCAGCAGCCAGCTGGGTGTCTTTCGGTGGAACGTCCAGGACGCGGCTGCGAACACGGTCGCTCAGGTCGAAGCGCCCCACCAAGTTCTCGAACTCTGCGTTCGAATTGACGATGATGGTTTCGCGAATGGTTGTGCTCTCTCCTTCCTTGCGTCGGAACTTGCGTCCCAGTCCGCTCGTCCAGTCAATCGCGCTCAGAATGCTGATGTTCAATGCCATGTCAGTGTTCTCCCTTAGTTGCCAAGCCAATGCACCAGGACGGTAAGCACCGCGCAGAATGGCGCGGTGACCAGGAACCCCGCTTTGGCCACCCAACGCTCAGCCACCTGCTCCACTTTGCTCGCGTAGAGCCGATCCTTGGTCCAGGCCTCGTAAGCCGCATCGTTGTCCACCGGCGGCACGCGATCGGCGCGCAGGTAGTAGAAGGAGCGCCTCACGGGCTCACTCAGTTGACCCATGCCCAGCGACTCCGGGCTGCCAATGAAAAGTCGCCCATGAAGGCTCATCCACTTCGAGCCGAAGTGGAGCTTTCCTGGTTCCCGGTATTGAGTGAAAAGCCACTGGAACATGTTTCCCCCTTGAATGATGAGTAGGTCACTTCTTTCTAGATCGAATCGGCGAGTTGGCAAGGGGGTCACTTGATCCCGGACTTCTCCGCCCAGGCATCCAAATCGTTGCTCGCCTTTTGCTGCCAGTCGTTCTTCTGCGCCGCGGCTGGTGCATGGGCCTTCTTCGGCAAAGGGGCGGACGCGCGTTTCCGAGAAGGCATGGACTGGGTCGCAATCGGCGCTGGCGCCTTCACCAGGGGAGCGGCGACAGGCTCGGGTTTCTCGATCGTGTGCTCCGGCCTGGCCTGATCTGGAAGCACTGCTGGCGCTGGCAAGACCACGGGGGCTTCCAGCACCTCAGGCACCTGTTCGGGAACAACCGGAGTGGCAACGTGTGCCACGGGAGCGGGTGCGCTCGGCGGCGGCTGGTCGTCCTTCCCCTGAAGGAAATTGATCGCCCCAGCGACCAATGCCACCGCCACAACGCCGCCCACGAGCCAGGGCCAAGCCTTGCGTCTTGGGGTTGTGTCGTCGGTTCCAATGCACGGCTGCGTCACCTCCTCGCTGTGGGCGTCATCCGGCGGCGGCACGGATTCGCCCAAGGGGTCTTCCGAAGGAGAAGCGAACTTGGAGTCATCGGCCAAATCCGACACGCGTCCACCTGATGTCTTGGCGTAACCGGCCTCCTCAAGAACTGATCGGGCCATCTCCCGCGCTGTGCCACCTGGTGGCTCTGGGGAGAGAAATCCGCGTTCGTCATGTATTCCAGCTTCCACTATCTGGGCCAGCACTTCCTCGATGACTTCGGACGAGACACCCTCGAAAGATGGAGAATCCGATTCCGATTGAACGGACAGGTTATCTGCCACGTGCTGCTGCGACATGTTGGCCAAGGGTGCTTCACCTTCACCGGCAATTGCTGGTGGCACCTGGACGGACAATGCTTCGACCAAGTCCTCGACTGCCATTTCAGCGAAAGGAGCTTTGCCTTCCCTACCTTCGCCATCGACAGAGATTAGGTCCTGAGCCATTCCGTCCGCCACGAGAGAACCCGCCGTCTCGGTCTTCAAAAACTTTCTCGCCACATCGACCTTGGCCGGCTGGACTGTCAGGGTGCTCGAGTTGGCTTCTGTAGCCTGAACCCGTTCCTCTGCGGTCTTTGCCCGCTTCGCGTCCAGTTGTGCCTTGACCTCCTTCGCCTTCTCCGCGGCAACGAGCGCCCCCTTCTGGGTCAACTCGGCAGCGCGCTTGCCGATCACCCCTGCCCAGTGACCGGCGGCCTTCAATGTCTCCTTGGTGTTCTCGGACACCAACTGCTCCCCATCGGTGGGCGTGGTTGGTTGCGCGGCATTGGCGCGCTTGAGCAGCTCATCGCGCTTGCGCTTGCGGATCAGTTCTTCGGGGGTCATGGGATCTCCTGGGGGATGGGGAAGGAAGCCCGGGCATCGCGAGGACACCCGGGCAGGCGGCTCAACGGACATCGGGCACCGGCGTGACGGTGATGACGTGTTCACCCTTGCCGCAGCGGTCGTCCACCGTCACCTTCGAGAGCGCACCGCGCTTGGCGAGCTCCACGATGGGGATCTGGCAGGCGACCTTGTCGGTGCCCTGGAACACGACCGTGAGCCCGTTGGTCGACTTGGTCAGCAGGCCGGCGAACTTGTCGAGGAACGCCTGGGTGTTGCTGTCCAGCTGCATCATGTCGGTGGGGTCGTAGTTCAAGCGCAGCGAATCCAGCACCGCCTCTTGCTTGCCTTCGACGGTTTCGGTCTTCGTCACGACCTCGGCCTTCATGCCAGCGGCACGCGCGGCTTCAGCGGCTTCCTCGGCGTGCTCGCGCTGCTGCTTCACGTAAGACGCGGTGGCGCCCACGGCTGCACCTGCAGCGCAAGCGGCCAGGGCCTTGTCCTTCTTGCCGGTGACAAAAGCGAGTGCACCGCCGGCCACGCAGCCGATGCCACCGGCCTTGAACAAGCGCTTCTTGTCGGACTTAGGTTTGGCGTCCTCGGTGTTGCCGAGTTCAGTGGGAGTGGATTGGGCCCAGGCCTGCAGCGGGACTGCCCACGGAAGGCAGGCGACCAGGCACACGGTCAGGGTGAGGGAGCGACGTTTCATGGGATGGATCTCCTAGTGGTGGGGGAAGGGTCAGACGCGGGGGGAGAGCATGGGATTGGCCGCGGGCGTCTTGGCCGAGGCCTTGCTGGGTGCTGTGGGAGCGATCGCAGCGGAGAGGACACGGCGAAGCGCTTCTTCGTAGCGTTCGATGGCCTGGGCCTGCTCGGCCTTCATCTCGTCGCGCAACCGTTGGTGGTCCTGCTGGAGAGAGCGGCGCAAGGTCGCGTTCTCCTCGCGCAGCTGATCGAGCAGAAGCTCCAGGTGGGCGTTCGAGTTCTCTAGCACCGCGATCAATGTGACGCCCGCGTTGTGCCGCTCCAGTGCATCGCGCATGTAAGCGCTGAACGCCACCCCGCTCTCGCGAGCGAGACGGCGAGCCAGCTTCAGTTGCTCGCGATCGAGATTTACGTTTTGACGAACGAACGCCATTGGTCGAGTAGCTCCGTTTCTGGATTACTCCACCGATACCTGGAATCCGCGAGTTGGCAAGGCCCCACCGCAGGAGCCTGAAAAACATGGGTGAAAGGAGCTAACAAGCGCTGACCTTGTCTCCTGACGCTTGTGACACGGTCAGGCCTTGATTGCATTGAGCTTTCGCCGTTCGTGACGCAGATTTTGGGCGCGAAGCGCACACCCACTTCAGTGCGTCATGTGTATGACGAGTCCAGGACACCCTCCAGGCTTCTGCTTCGGTGCCTGGGCCGACACTGCTTCAACCGACGTGGAGCTGTTGCCGTTGCTTTTCGCCACCCCTTGCGGTTAGCCAATTCAGCGGTATTAGTGGTGCATCCCCAACCGGTTCATCTCTCCCCACGTTCACGCCATGCCTTTCCTCACCCCACGCACCCCTACCCCTCTCGCCCTCCGTCGCTCGTCGCACGGAAAGCCAGTTGCGTTCGTTCGGCCACCCGTTTCTCTTCGCCGGCCAACCCTCATCCGTGACCACCGCAACCCATCGGCGCTGCGCTCGAAAACCGGTGAGGCAATCGTTTTAGTCAAACCAGTTGGGGGACGCTGGATGCACCGCACCGGTCGTTTTAGTCACACGAGAGCAGTCACCCTCGCAACCCGAAACATGGCTGGGAATTCCGCGCGCCTTATCGTTTTAGTCAATCCAGTGAGGGAGCTGTTGAAGTGCTCGCGCCCCATCTATGACACCCCACTCCGGATCGCTTTCCGTTCGTTGGAGGCCACCCCATGACCCTCGCCGACTTCCAGGCATTTGCTCAACGGGTGTTGGAGAAGCACCGCGCCCGTGCCGCCGATACCCCCAGGTGGGCGCTTGACCTGCTGCGACGACAAGACAACCCGACATGTGCGTTCTGCTGTTCGCCCATCGAGGTGAGCCGCCGACAGTCGTGGGGGCTGTCACCCCTCGTTCCGTTCAACCAGGGCGGACCGGTCGAACCGTCGAACCTGCGGATGGCCTGCAAGAAGTGCGCGGTCGAACGCGGCGCGCGCGACCTTCTGGCTTGGGAAGAGTTGGCTGCAAAGGTGCCTGCCGAACACCTGAACCCGCTGAAGGAAGCCCGGTTGGGAGTGTTGCAACGCTCGGACAATCACCTGACCTCTGTGGGTCGCTACGCGAAAGACGGAACCGTGCTGGACCTGCTCCGTGAGCGCTGGAAGCATCCCCGCTTTCTCGTCTACGTCGAACGCCATGAAAACGGATGGTTCGTAGGTTGGCCGGTGGGCCAGCGCACCCAGACGACCCGCAATGAAGCCGCCGCCCTGCTGCGCCATGTGCATCTAGGCCGCTGGGTGGAGCACGGGGAGGTGGTGGGCTTCGACGTTTCGGGAGAAGTTTTTCAAGTCGCTGTCTGGCAGCTCATCGAGCACCACGCCCTGGTCATCGACATGAGCCCACACGATGCCGCCCACGGCGAGCGGACCGGCCTGAACAGTTGGAAGGCCCGGTTTCCGACCTTGCGACAGGTGCGCCAGCGACGCAAAGGCGCGCACGAAACGCCCTGGCCACTGGCCGTCGATGGTCAGATCAAGGCATACAGCGAGAAGGCCGGCTCAGTGCGCATGCGGGAGAAGCGGCGAGCGTCGAGGGAGGCGGAAACGAAAGCGAGGTGGCTGGAAGCCCGGCACCGGTTGGAGCACCGGGACGCCGCGGTGGACGCCGGCCAGGTTCGGGAATGGCTTCCTGGGGAGCGGGCGGCCGTGCAGGCTGACGTGGATGATCTCGCCCTGACCTGGCTGAAGGCTAAGCGACTTAGTCCTCGTCGAGCAGTTCCTGAAGATCATCGAAGCTCAGGTGCCTGCACTCCCCTTCCACCGTAAGAACGCGTTCCATGGCGTGGGGTGCTGATATCTCGTTCGCGAGAACTCGGACATGCATAGTGAACTCCCCTGGCTTCATGGGAAGGAAAGCCATGTCTTCGTCTACCCGCCGACACTCTCCAGGCTTTACGCTTCCCAGCGTGCACTGGTAGACCGGCACCGGCCCGTCCTCGTCCACTTCTGCGGCACCATCGCCCACGATTGCTGCCCGAAAATTCCACTCATCACTGGGAAGGTCCGGCAGGTCGTCGGCCGTCAGCATCTTAAAAGGCTGTCCGTCATCGGCAGTCCACGTGACTTCCAGCTTGGTTCCGGTCAGCGAGAAATCGGAACGGTTGGTCAGAGCCAGCCTGATCCTAATGAGGCTGTTCTTGGACTGGTGATAATCCGCCCCGTCTCTCCAGTAGTTGCGATTAGCACTGGTGTAGTTGGGAGCGGTCATGAACGCGGAAAGTTGCGCGCGTCTGTAATCCGGAATCTCATCGAACGTCAGAAACGTCCGCTCGAAATGTTCACCGAGGGGTTGGTTCTCATGATCCAAGACCTGCAGGTCGAAGTGCGCCTCACCCTTGGACTGGTCGGCCACCCCCATCCGGTAGATCTCGCGAGGGGTGGCAATGCCGGTCGAACTGCCGCGGCGCAGGTAGACCGTGTTGGCTTCCACCTTGCCAAAGGTTTTGGTGACGTAGAACGGCCGGGACTGCTTGGGGATGGTGATAACGGCGATGTGCTTGCCGTCGAAAAGTTGCTCCTCATAACGAAAAGCTAGCTTGCTTTCCAGCTTGAGGTTGATGAATTCTTGAACCCTTGAATCGTCGATCGCGCCCTTTGCTGGCAGCCCCACTACCTCTGCTGGATACGGGGCGTTCTCCTTGAAACCCATCAAGATGTAGGCATCTCCACTGCGCTGGGCGTTGGCCATCGCCAAGATGTCCTTCAACAACTCGGACTTTTCGTCATCCGTCGCTTTCGAAAACTTGTAGCGCTCGGCCTTGTAGTCCAAGGTCGAGCTTTCACCGGCGCTTCGAAGTTCTTCCAGGAGTGAATCGGGAAGCATGCCCTGTCCTCGTATCCCACCCGGCCGGTCAGTAGATCTTTCCGTTCCTGGCCTTGCCCCGGTTCCGCACGGCCACCCTGGCGGCTTTCCGGTCCTCGGCGTGCGCGTCTGCCGGCGAGCTCACCACCAGGAGGGTCTTCTCCTTGATGAGCGTCGCGGCGGCGTAGTCCGCCAGCGCCACCATCGCGGTGGTCAGGGCCACTTCCCGGCCGGCGTCCTCGGAGTCCTCGTAGCCGAACAGCTTGGCGATGTTTTCCCGAAGCTTCGGTGGGATCGTCACCATCGCGCGGTGATGGCGCAGGCCATCCTCGCGCCGACGGTAGTCGTGGAGGGTGACCGACCGGGGCATGACCATGTGAACCCGCTTGCCACCCACCGTGCCCGCCCGCTGGCTGTCGTCGTAGTCGAAGTAGGACTTCCGCTCCGGGTAGTCGCCCGGCCCCAGCAAGATGTGCTCAGGAATGCGCCCGATCGCCGGATCGGCCTTCGTGCTCGTGCGCGGCGCCTTGGTGTGGGTAACGTTCTTGACGTCGTCCAGTGAGCGCTTGGCAGTCTTCTTCGTCGCCGCCTTCTTGGCGGGTGCTTTGCGAGTGGCCATGGGTAGGTCGGGCAGGGAAACCAGCGGGAGGTCCATCATGCCGCAGCCCTCCCCTTGCCGTCACGCTTGAGGGTCTTGCGCACCCTCACCGCCAACCCGTGGATCTCTTCCTGGGCTTTCAGTGCCCACCGGTCGGCAGCGTCGAACACCGTCTGGCCCTGCTCGTAGCAGTCCGCGATCAGCGCTCGGTCACGCACAAGAACTGCGCCGTCCATCTTAGGATGATCCAACCGGCGACGGTGAGAAGCGCGTTTCTCATTCGCCCGATTGGCGATGGGGAGGTAGCGCTTGCCCTTCTTTTCCAGCACCTCCACTGTCCGCAGAAATATGAGGAAGCTGGCACCATCTAGCAGCGTGGGGACTAGGTAAAGGTCGGCCTCGGGAATGATCTCATTGTCCGGCAGCCGTGGAGGCGTGTCGGCGATTTCGATGTTGAACCCTGGAGAGCGCGAGCGGCCCACCGAGAACGGAGTTTCATCGGACAGTGCCGCAAAAGCGCTGGCGCCGCCCTGGGGGTCCCGGTCGTTCACCAGCACACGCAGCCTGGGGTCGCGGGCGTAACACCCGGCGAGGTTCAGGGCCAAGGTGGTGCGGCCGACACCGCCCTTCAGGGAGAAGCAGCACAAGCGCATTGAAAACTCCATCAATTGAGTAGGTAGGGGTAGCCCAACCGACTCTACAGAGAGTCAATCGCAACGCAAGTGCATGTTTTTGCAAATGTTTTAGCCGTTAAGGCGCCGGACTCTTTTCCTTGAACATGGCGCACTGCTGGGGTGACCTCACCCCACACTTGATGGGGGGAAGCGTCCGCTGGGTGATCATGGTTTCGGACGGTGACACGTGGAGATCAAAGGGCTGCTCAGCCATCCAGTCCTTCAACGCGGGTGGAACATCGCCTTCCAGTTCCTCGAAGATCGTTCGGCGCTGATTGCCGATCCAGTATTCGGCGAAGGGGTCCGCGCCCGCGGCCGCCAGGATGAGGGCCATCTGGTTGAACCCGTAGGCCAAGTGGGGACTGTCGCGATACGCCTTCCACCCCATGCAAGCCAGGTGGAACGCCGTGATTCCTTGCGGGCTCAATGGGGCATCCAGCGACGGGAAGCCACGATTTTCCTCAGCTGACCGCCAGGCGTCGATTCGGGCTTGATGAATGCGGCGCACCAGGTGGCGCAGCAGAAACGGGTTGTTGGCCTGGACCGCGGCGTGGAGCTCGCGGGCGAAGCGCTCTTTGGGGTTGAGGGCGCTCATTTCCACTTCGCCTCTTTTCGGCTCTTCTGCTCGAAGTGGGCTTTCTCTTTCGCCAGGCGAACCAGCCGATGGCGTTTCGAGTTGGGGATGTGGGCGGCTTCAACGAAGCCTCGGCAAGGCTCGTTGGCGGCGTTCATGAACAAGCCCGAGCGGGGTTGGAGCACGGCCAGTAAGATTTGGTGCATGGGGTGATTCCTGTCGGTTTAGGTTTGACCGTTTATGAGTAGGTCGCCCCACTCGTTTAATCGGCTTAACCCCATGCAACCACACCGACAGGTCGAGTCAAGGGGGCAAATCGCAAAAAGTCTGACTAAAAACAGGGGCTTGCCAAACCACCAGTGCATCGCATGCTGAAATGCATGAAGACACCTCCCTCTCTGCGCAAACTTCCCTCCCCCTCTCGCCTTTCCAGCGGGGTTCGCTCCGCGCTGGGCTTCGGCATGGTGGAGACCTTGCTAACCCTGGCCGGGCTGACCGTGCTCTCCGTCGTCGCTTTCGCGAGTTATTCGCACGTGTCTGCTAAGTCGAAGGTCTCGGACGAGACCGATAACCTGCGCGAGCTGTCCACACGGGTGGAGAACTCGTTCGGATTGCTGGGCACCTTCGCGGGCGTCAGTGCCGGCACGATCGTGCGCGATGGCCTCGCCCCCACCCGGCTAACCGATGGCGAGGGTTTGCTGACCAACGCCTGGGACGGTGCGGTGACCGTCGAGCCCTACACGGTGACGCGCTTCGGGGATGGGTTCTCCATCGTCCACCACCAGGTGCCCGCACGCTCGTGCGCCGACTTCGTGGCCGTCAACGCGCGCGACCCGTGGGACGTCCAGGTGTCGGACATTTCGGTGATTCGCAACCACGGCGGGCGCCTCGATCTTCAAGCATTGACGGATGCCTGCGCCGATGGAGATGGCAGGATCAGATTCGTCTTCCACACCGGGCTGGTGGCGGGAGCGGCAGTGGCGGCCTCACCGCTGCAGCTTCCCCCCACCCCGACCTCAACTGCCCCTCACGGCTCTCCTCCCCTGGGCGGTCCCGTGGGCCCTGCTGGGCCAGTGGGCCCCGCCGCTCCCGTGGGCCCCATCAATCCAGCTCCTTCCCTCCCACCTCCACCGCCGGCACCGGTTGCGCCGCCGACGGCCACTCCCGTCGTTCCGGTCACACCGCCCGCGCCTCCGGCTACAGCTCCACTCCCTCCGCCCACCACGGTGGCAGCGTGCGTGGAGAATTCTGAGAACCGAACGGTGAGCTGCCCTGCTGGATCGGTGGGCCAGGTCTTCCAATCGCGCCGGCACCACTGCGGGCCCGACCCCTCGGTTTACGAAGCGTGGGCTGGAGCGACGACGGCAGGACCGTGGACGGACACCAGCAACACTTGCACGCCCTGCCCTGGGCCAGAAAGCCGCACCCTGGCCTGTCCCGCTGGCCAGCTCGGGGCCATCGAGGAGCAGCGCTCCTTTGTGTGTGTCGGAATGGGCAACTGGGGGTCATGGACGCAAACCAGCAACACGTGCGCGGCCTGCCCGGCACCAGAGAGCCGCACCCTGGGTTGTCCTTCAGGCCAGTTCGGTGCCATCCAAGAGCAACGCGCCTACGTGTGCTCTGGCTCCGGTGCCTGGGGCGTATGGACACCTCTGTCCAACACCTGTGCCACGTGCCCGGCGCCGTTCAACCAGACGGAATCCCAGTGGGTGCCGGCGTCAGCGCCTTGCCCAAATGGAACCACCGGTTCGCACACCTGGGAAGACCTTCAGACCCGCTCGCGCACGGGCTCCTACAACTGCCCTGCCAGCACCTTCGCGATACCTCCGGCGTCATTCACCGGGTGGACCGCTTGGGCCAACACCGGAACGCGCCGTAACGAGGTCAATGCCTGTGTGGTGAGCCGCCCGCGCTGCGCCGACGGGTCGTTGAAGATCCCGGCCTGGTTCGCCGCCAACCATACCGGCGTCTCAGGCAGCAACAACGCCAGCTGGGCCCCGGACGTGTGGGTCAACCCCACCCCGGCCGAAGCCGCGGCGCTGAACGCGGCAGAAGCCGCTGCCACGTGGACCTACAACGAGTTCCCGGGCTCATCGCACCCGGGCGGCAACTACCCACTCGATTTCAACCGAGAGGGCTTCTACCACTCCCAATGCACGTCCTACAGCCACGAAGGGAACGTCAAGTTTGGTTACCAGGAGTCTTTCAACTGCGTGCCGTTTATGGGCATGCATTACTGTGACTACAGTTCGCACACCATCAACGTCTCCTTTGAAGTCTGCCGGTTGGAGTGCGAATCCGCGCTGCGTGGCCGCTCCAACTACCCGTATATCTGGCAGCGGGATGTCACCCCTCCCTCACAATCCTCGATCGTGTGCACGGGCCAACCGGGGTGTGTGGTGAACACCTACTTGCCTGCTCCACCGGCTTGCACCAGCGACACGGCGGGCCAGGTCATCGAGAACGTGCGCTGGCACCATGCCTTCGGCTCTGGCCAGGTGGCGTGGCGCACGGTGCGACTAACCTGTATCACTTCGGTGACGGACTGAGGCCTGCCAACGTTCTCCACATGTCCGTGCCCTGTTTGGCATGGCCTTCAGCAAACTGCTGAGGATCCCAGTAGGTGTGCGTCAACAATAGACCCAGCTCAGAAACAATCCCTTGGCACTTATCTGCAAAGCCGAGCACATCGTTAAAGGTGAGCCCAAGGACGTTTACGTTGAAGGCGCCCGGCTCTTCATCGAGCTTACGCATCTCCAGGTGGGCCACATACTTGTCCCGGTAAGTGCTGATCTTCATGGTCACCGGATCGACCTTCAGCGCCGTCATGTCAGCACTCAGCTTCGCCCAGCTCTTATCGAAGAGCGCATAGTTCTTCTTTCTGTCTTGCTGTCTGAAACGCTTCATGAGAGCAGCAGAACTTTCTGCTGAAAGATTGCTAATACTGCCCACGTGCATCTTGTCGAACATGCGACCGTAGCTGCGACGGTAGTGATCCTTTATAGCCGGATCGGCATGGAGTTTTCGCCAGAGGTTTGGCAGGCTCCCGGTCTTGTGACCCGTGTCCAAGAAGAGACGGGCTTGGTCGCGAATGAGATCCTGCGCAAGTAAGGGGGGCAAATGCCCCCACGCGCCGGCTCCGATGGTTTTATCCAGTTTCGCCTTCAGTCCCGCCTGGATCTCTGTGTTTTGTATGAGGGGCGCCAGAATGTGCCGCCGCTCGTCGAGGATGTGGCATTCCTGAGTAAGAACCCGAATGAATCCATCGATCTGCTGAACACGCTGTTTCAGCTCACTGGGCGTCATGCCTGCTCTGCCTCCAGCGGTGCCTGCTGAAACCGAACCTGCAGACGCCTGATGAGAGCGCGAGTTTCCGAGTTGGGAGCGCGCGTGCAGACCAGGACGGCCTCGCCGTTGGGAACATGGCGCATGGCCTTCTGTTCAGCCCGGACGATCGCACGATACTTCACCGCTTGGTAGACACCCCTCTGCAGCTCGTCTTCTGAGCACTTGCTGGCTTTCACTTCCACCGCCAGGCGATGCCGGCCGTTGTCGAAGTGGGCATCCAGTCTGTCGCCCGAACTCAAGACCTTTTCGTTGGTGCCCGCGGGGAAGCTCCCGTAGTCCACGAACTCCTCGGGGTGGCTGGCCACCCACGCCTTCAAGGCTTTGTGCTCGTCGCTCTCCGGCTTCCCGCCATCCTGGACTTTCGGAAGAGGCAGCGGAGCGTCGGCCGCCACCTCGAGCACCGCTCCCGTTGCCGGGGTCAGCATCGTGGCACCTAGGGCGCGAGCGACGCGGTCCCAGTCGGGGTAAGTGAAAACGTCTTCCATGGCTTCACGAAGATGGGCGCGCTTTTCCTCCTCGGTGTCCAGCTTCTTGCCGGCGAAGTAACGGGGCGAAATCGTAATCGCACCTTCTCCGGGGTGCTTGGTGGCCTTGTTGATCACGATCGCGTGGAGTGGTGGGATGGGTTCCTCCCACTGGTCGCTGAGCCACTGCAGGGCTTGAGCCACGCCGCCGGCGACGGTGCCGTAGAGGTCCTTGCGGGGTTTGATCTCATGCCCGAAGGTGTCGTGCAGCTCCTGGGCCAGGTCGCTGTAGGAATGGGCCTCACCCTCCTGGGCCCACCGGATGAGGATGGGCAGCGCATCTGGAATTACCTGACTACGCCAGCGAGTGCGTGCGAATTCAACCTTCGACCAATCGAACTTCTCCATTCCTACCCTTCCTTGTGACTTTTCAACATTGTTGCGGAGTCAAAACAGCTCCACAACATAACGCGCGAATGATGAAGTCTCGTCTCATACCTCCTCCAAAAGGGGAGCCCTCGGTAACTCGTGAGGTTGTGAGGGAATCGATGGTTGATCAAACGTTAAACGAAACTCTTCTCCCAACTCGTCTCGCCGTGGGAACGCATAAGCTGTCAAGGCAGCATTTGGGGACAATACTGTCTCAAGGCAACCGGCAAGAACGCAGAAGAGATCGGCTCTTATCAGACCAAGGATGACCTCAGCCTCTATCCAGCCAGGACCAACCCGACGATTGAGTTGGGGTGTTCCACCATGCGCATATTTGTGCAGCCACTTTGCGGGCCCACCGCTCTTGAATCCATCCACCATTGCCTGGATAGGCGGGAAGAACGGAACTAGAGCTTGCGCTATATCCCGCAGCATAGGCACATCATCGACAGGATTGTCCTGACGATCTACAGCCAGACCCTGGATTGCTTTTAATGGCGCCACATAGACGAACCAGTAGCCGATTGCGGACGCTTCTAGAATGGGGCGCAGCAGCGCCGCCGCGGACCCGTATTCCTCGGCCTCAACGAGTCGAATGAAGGCGGAGTGGTGCTCCAAGGCCAGGTCGATAGCGCAACGTGCGAACTCTACTCGCAGGGCGTTTTCCCCTGTAGCTGGCAATAGGGTCCGAAGGCGATTGTTCTGTTCGCGCGACTTAACGCAACGACAGAGAATGACACGCCGGGATTCTTCGTCCATTGCGACTATCCATCATCAGTTACCCATAGTCTGCCACCAACCAGCTTGTCAGTTCTCACTTTCCGTCATCCTCAAGGAAGCGTATAGCTAGCTCATGCCCTTTATACGTGGCCGCAAACCTCCTGCACCTTTTCCATCCAGGCACTCTGCCCCGCGGAAGCCCGCGCTGTGAGCGGGCCTAGCCCACGGATAAAGCGAAGGGAGGCCAACTGAGCGTCGTCCTGAGGCCAATACGGGCCATCGGGGGAGAAGACGAAGTGATCGCCCTGGAGGGCTCCGCAGGTGGTGCAGTGGTGGGCGAGGTAGATCTGGCCGGATGTGCGCGTGGGAGCGTAGCGAAGCCAGGGAGCGTGGCCTGTTACGAAAGCGGTGGCGTTCTCGTCGAGGTGCTCGATGTAGCGCAGCAAGGCGCCCTCCCCCTGGTCCACTAAGCCTTCATCGTCGCGCTCCTCAAAGGACGGCACCCACACCGCCGCCGTGGGCGTTTCGGCATGGCAGAAGTGGCAGGTGGTCTGTCCGAGCAGGAGGCCGTAAGCAGGAGCGTGGAGGAAAACGTCGTCGGGTTCATGGGAGGCAGACTGATTCATGCCCACATTTTGCCTTGCGCTTGTGTCAGTCGGTGAAACGACATCAGGCCGTTGTTGCGGCGGCACGCTTGGCGATCGGTCGGTTCGTGCCCAGCCACCCGATGGCCCTGTATTGCTCTGGCGTAAGCAGCTTGCTCACGCCCAGCCATTGGGTCAGGTGGTAGTGACCGATGGTGTGGGGGTAACGCTGGATGCCTTCGTGCAGAAGCTTCGGCAGGTAGCACACCTCGCCGTCCGTGCGCTCGTAAGCGTAGTAGTAGTGCCGTGCTGCCATGGCGGCCTCAGAACGCCCAGGCGGCGTTTTCGATGGCGTCCGAGATGCGAGCCCCGAGCCAAACGCTCAAGGGCAGCACGATGGGAGCGAGCGCGGCGAGGATGGAAATGGTCATGACTGTCGGTCCTGATGGGAGTGTCGTTGTCGATCAAGCGTTGGCGAGGACGTCGATCAGGTCCTTGTCGTCCATACCGTAGATAGGTTGGACCTGGCCATCGTTGGTGGTGATCCAGTAAGGAGCCTTGGTGAAGTCGTGCATCTGGTCGCCTTCCACACTCCAGTCGTCTTGGTCGGCGACGATGTTCTCTTGCGAGCTCAGGTGAACGCCAGCTGCAATTTCGATACAGCCTTCGGCTTGCGCGGCTTGGATGGCTTCGGCGGGGGTGTAGGTCTTGATGGTCATGATGATCTTTCTCTATTGAGTTTGGTTGGCGGGTTGCCTTCCATAAATTCAAGGTAGATCGCCTCATGAAAATGTCCATGGCTGCAATGGATCTTTTCAAGACTAAAATCAAAAACTGCGTAATTTCACGCAAATATTCCTAACATCGAATGTTCGCCGAAGGCGTTGCTGCCTTTCTTCCATCAAGTGCTTTTCAGATCGCCGGTCGCGCAGCGGCCGGTGGCGGCGTTGTGCAGTTGCTCTTGCTTAAAGACGCGGCCGGCTTACCGTCGGCGTGTCGGCCACGGTCACCAGCCTGTCCTGCAGCAGCTCCTGCCGCAGTTCGGCTTCCACTTTCGCCACCACCTTGGGCATTGCATCGCGCAGGGTTCCTGTTCGCCAGAACGGGCTGGCGCGGTAAGCGTTGCCGCCAAGCCTCATCAGCAGACGCGCGGTCTGCTCCATGCGCCCCCGCTCCACTGGGCTTTCACTGGCTTGGTAGTCCGACGCGAGCTTCTCCAGCGGCCTTTCACTCCAGAAGTTGCGCGCGTGCGGTTCCGCCCCCGCTTCGATCAGGGCTTCAACGATGCGAGGCCAGGCCAGCGCGGAATGGATGGCCGGACCTTCGTTCTCCCGCCATGCGTTGGGGTTTGCCCCCTCCCGGAGTGCCTCAAGCACCCCCACCAGGTTGCCCTCGATACACGCGTGGATCAGTTCCGCACTGGGGCTGCCGGGCGGTGGCGGGGTGCGATCAATCACGGCCACGGCGCTTCCTCAGCGTGCCCCGGATGATCTGACGCAACACTTCGCCCCGGGTGTGACCCAGTGACGACGCCAGAGCATGGATGCCTTCCACAACGTGGCGCGGGGCCACCATTTCGGGCAGCCGATCCGTCTTGCTGTCGCCCATCCGCTTTCTGGAAAGTGGGAACGGCTGACGGAAGTAGAGCGCCACAATCTGTCGCACGGCTTCGTTGAACGGAATGCCGTGCTTCTCAGCCAACCGGCGGATCTCGTCGGCATCGTGGGCGTTGATGAAGGACGTCGGCAGGCGCCCCATGGGGTTGTCCAGGCGGGGATTGCGTAGAGGCAGCATCTCGCACTCTCAGGTTTCAGCGTTGATCTCATGCTCCAGCAGCGCCTGAGCCACTTCCTTGAGAGAGCGATACCCGCGAATGCTGTCTTGGTATTTCCCGTCAGACAACTCCCATCGAGGCAATGGCTCGTTCTGTCCAGCGGCCGCAGCACGAGCGTGACGCCCAGCTTCGGAAAGGGTGAGACCAAGCCGATGTGCACGGTTTTCCAACGAAGAACGACGAGGTGAAGTTTGATTCAACATTGCGATTTCCTTGTGAGATCTAGGCCGGCGCGATTGCCTCCCTACAATTTCAAGGTAGATCGCCACGCGATTTTGTCCATGCGATCCATGGATCTTTTTTCGACTAAAGTGCAAATCTGCGGCCTCGCGAAGCAAATATTCCTAACATCGATCCCGCGCCGAAGGCGATGTGCTTTCCACCGCCAGGTGGTGCTTTTCAGATGCTTTTCGCTGGGCACAAAAAAGCCCCCTTTCGGGGGCTTCAAGTTGCTCACTGGCTCTTCTTCTCTCAGATGCGCGTGGCCCGCACGAAGCGCGTCAGGTAGCCGGCTACCACGGCCACGACGGGGTAGAGAATGGAAATCGGCTGCAGCGAGATGGATGCAATTGCCCTGACAGCATTCGGCGCAGAGGGAGTGACCATTGCAAATAGCAACACCATGTGGACAACAAAGACGCCCAGCAGCCCGAACAGGAAGCCCTTCAGAAAGCCGCCTTTCTGGCCAGTCTGGTCATACCACCCCCAGCGCGAGGCACGGAATCTCGCGGCCCGCCAGTTCATCCAGGTCAGCACGACCAGCACGCCAAACAGGGCAGCGCTCGCGAGCAGCGCAAGGACAACACCGAAAGGGTGCCCGTTGTTCTGGCTGATCTCCTGCGCCCCGCCGAGCATCAGCAGGGCAGCACCGCCCAGGATGACGTAGGCGGGCAGCAAGGCGCCCCAGTTCATGTGTTGCGACGTCGATTTCATGTTCATGTGGACCTCCGTGATGGGTTGCTTCCCCTACTCATACCGCTTACTGGAGAACTGGCAAGGGTCAGCGCTTCTTCTGCGCGCTGATCGGCACCCACGTGTTGTTCTGCTTCGCGAAGGTGATGTCGAACTCCGCCGGCACCGGAACAGGCTCGGGCTTCAACTGCACGCCGCCATGGAACCCCACCAGATCCAGCGTGCCACTGGTCACGCAGGTGACCCGTTCGGGGCCACTGGACGTGCAATCCACCTTCAGGTCGTCCCAGCCTCGGACCTCCATCCGTTGCCCCAGCTGGGCAACCAGATTGGCATTCAGGTGAGTTTCGTAAGCCTTAGCGACCTGCTCTGCCGTGGGCATGTCTGCCTTGCTCCCGCAGGCTGCGAGCGAGAGCGTAAAAACTGCCAGTGCGATTCCTGCGTTCTTCATGCGCCTGCTCCCTGCTTCTTGGTGAGATCCACTTCGATCGTTTCATTGCGGTAGCCGATGCGCACCCGCTCGACGGTCACGTCCATCTTTGGGACCGTGTTCTCAACCCACACCCGGTTGACGGTGAACACCACCAGGTCATCGCGGGCATCGCGGCCTTGCCGGGCGAGGTTGGCGGCCTCGGCAGCGTCCATGCGGATCAGTAGCTCGTAACGCCCGGCGTGGGGTGGACTGGAGACACCCGTGGGGGTGACCCGATGCCAGGGCACGAAGCCTTTGCCCGTCACCGACAGCCCGGAGGCGGAGATCTGCGGCATGGGGACGTAGACCTCCATCACGCCGCGAGCTGCGTTGTATTCGATGCCTCCCAGCGACACGAACTGCGGGCGCACGGCGAACCGGCGCGTGGTCTTGAACTTTTCCAGTCGCGCATCGAACGCTGGCCCAAACCGGCGTTCGATCGCGTCCGTTTGGGTCTTCTCGATGCCATTGGGGCCGTTGATCTTGGTGTCGGCCACCCACCACTGGTAGAGGCACCACTGCCGCCGCTGGGCGTCTTGGCGATAGTTGGAGTGCGCCATCGCAAGCAGATCCATGTCGCACATGTCCGAACCCGCCCCACCGGTTGCTGTCTGGCCCACCCGGAGGTGCTGCGCCCCCTCCAGCGTTTCCTGGTCCAGATCCCAGTAGGTCCCCGTCGGGTCGAGGTAGGGACTGCGTGCCTTTTCAGCGGCCACCCGTGGCGTGTTGCCCAGTGCCCGCCCGATGGTCTCCAGCAACCCCTTCCCGTCCCCGGCCTGGGCCTGGAACGCCAAGGTCAGCGTCAGCGCGCCGGCCCACCCTTTGCTTGCCATAGAACCCCCTGTTGGCTCCTTGCCACGGACTTACGTGGTGCGTAGAGTCTACCCGGGGCGTAGGGCCTGGGTCATCCTGTCGGCATGCCTGCATTGCATCCGTTCAGCCCGTGAGCACTCCCCCGCCGGTCCCTCGGGCTGTCGTGGCGGCGCGCCTGCGCCAGGCCCGCCAGCTGCGAGGCCTGAGCCAACGCGAGGTCGGGGTGCGCATGGGGTTGGACAAGGACACCGCGTCCGCGCGGATCAGCCGTTATGAAAGCGAGAGCATGGCCATCAGCCTGGAATCGCTGTTCGAGCTGGCCTTGGCCTTGGACGTCCCACCCGCCTACCTGTTGGCCAGTTCTCCGGCCATGGCCAACGCCATCCTGGCCCTGGGCGAGCACAACGAGGCCCAGCAAGTCCGGTTGGCGGAGGTTTTGGAGAAGCTTTCTGAGTTGCCACCGAAAAAGCGCAACGTGCTCATTGAGCAGTTGTCACATCTCACCAAGGAATAGCAGTCACAACAAGGAATGATCCCGATGTGGAAATGGATTTCCCGTCTGCTGAGCCCCACCCCCACCGATCAGGCGCAACCCTCCCCCAGGGTCGATCTCGCCGCACTCGTTGATCTGAGCATGGTCGAGCTCAACGCGGCCGAAGCCCGGGCGCTGCTCGCCCAGGACCTCGCGTTGCCGGACCGGCTCCGTCAGCGCCTCGTTGTGTTTTCAAGCACCGCTGACGCGCTCCTGGATAAAGCACGGACGACCCCTGCGCAGGCCCCCGACTGGGAGGCCATTCGGCGAACGGCCCGGTTACTCAACGGCGAGTTTGAGCTTCTGCGAAGCGATCTTCACCGCTCTCTTCGACAACTCGCTTTCTAGCGCCCTGCGAGGGCGGTAGGCGCAACACCGCTTTGGCGACGTGCGAAGGATCGGCCTGCCATACGTCCGCCACCTCGGGGAACAGGCGCATCAACAACCCGTCCCATGTGCGATCGGGCTGAAAGCTGCGCTCGCCCTTGGCCAGGCTGGACAACACGTCCTTCATCTTGCCCTGGAGTTTTCTGGTTCGGTCCTGCTCCAACACGGTCTTCAACTGGCCGTGCGCGCGGAGCATGCAGCGGTAGAACCAGAGCGTCTTGGGCCACACCTTGTGGATGTGATGACCGAGTTCGGCCAAGGTCTCGAACCCGATGCCGATGGGTTTTCCTTCACCGTGCTTGGCCGAGTAGCCGGCCACCAATAGCCGGTCCAGCTCTCCTTGGCCTTTGACGTATTGAGGCAGGGTGATTCCCACCTGCGCGAACGATCGGCGCAGTTCGTCCCACCGCCGGTCACGCTCCTTGTAGTCCTCGATCTCCCCGCGCAGCAGTGCCACATAGAACGTCTCGAAGGCCTCCCGCCGTTTGGCCCAGACCTGCTCCTCCCGCCAGGCCTCAACGGCTTGTTCGGCAACTGCCTTCTGCGTTTCGTAGTCGAAGGCGTAGGCCCTGGGAACGCCGCGGCTGCAAGTGTCGAATGTCAGCTCGTCGAAGGCCACCTCCCGGCGCACCTCCACATCCTCCACCACCCCGTTTGCAAGGCGGGGCTCCAGCCAGGCGCCCTCCAGGTAGAAGCGCCCTTCCCGCTGGGACCGTGCCACTGTTTGCGGGGTGACGCGAAAAGCATTGCGGTTGTTGGAGAAGAACAGATCGTCTTCGGCCAACCGGAACTTCGACAGGTCCAGATCTTTGAACAGCCAGAGCATGTGCCCGGTGTTCTCGCGGTAGAACTTCATGCGTTCGGCGATGACGTGCACGAAGGTGGTGGAGAGCTGGATCTCGATGGCCCACCGCTGACCGTTCCGTTGGGTCTGGATGTCGGGCTGGCGCCACTTCGCGCCGTCCACGTCCCACCACCGCCGCTCCACTTCGGTGTTGAAGAACGACGGGTCGGCATCCAGGCTGTCCCTCACCCACTGCTTAAAGGCTTTGTGGAGGGAGCCTTCCTTGTGCAGCCCGAACTTGCGCGCCAGGATGGCCTTGGGGGAGTGGCCCTTGCGGCCGGTGCAGCTCTCCCGCAACCGCGCCGTGAGGTGGTCGAAGTAGAAGCGGATCTCGGTGCGCGCCCGAATGGCCTTGGACCTCACCCCCATGGCGTCCTTGCAATGTGGGCAGACGTAGCGCGGTGTTCCGTCGAGCAGCTCAAGCTCCGCAGCCAGACGACCATCCCGGACCACCTCTCCGTAGTCCCGACCTTCCATGAAATCGTCGAGGGTGAGGGCGTCACCGCTCACCCGGTCCCAGACAAGGTCATGGGAACGCTTCGAGGCAGGAACGTATCGGACGGGACTTTCCATGCCACAACACTACTGTGCATCCGTCGCAAAAGATGAGACATGCTCGCGCCCACTTCGCCAGCTTGTCGAGATACGTTCTCATCGCCTAAAAACCGCCTACAAAAAGTGGTTGCCGGCACTCGATTCGTGGCTTAACTATAGGGCCCTTCGAAACATCACACGGGGGCGATAATGACGACACAACACGGCTGGCAGCCATGCAGGGCGTGCCACCACCCAGGGGAGGACGTGCGCGTAGAAGGGGATTGGCACCTTCGCGCCAACCCCGGCTATTGGGGCGCTCAAGCCCCCCGGGTTCTCGTGCTGGGTTTCTCCAAGGGCGCCACGCAGATCGCTGCCGCCGCGGGAGGGCAATTCGATGCGGTGGCCTTCGCAGGCATGCGTCCCCGTTTGAAGGCGGTGCTGGACGGGCTTGGCCTGGAGCTCGATGGGCAGAGCATCGACGAAGCCCTGAGCGCCAGCGGGCGCGTCTTGGGCGCCGCATCGCTGATCCGTTGCGGGCTCTCCGTGATGGAAAACGGGCAGCTCAAGAGCAGTGGCACGATCATGCCCAAGGCGGCGAAGGCCAGCTTTCCGCTCCGGGCCATGAAGACGTGCATCGGCCGCCATCTGGCCCCTCTTCCGGAGAGCGTAGAAACGGTGGTCATGCTGGGCACCACCGACGCTTACGTGAAGGGGGTGAAGAGCCTGATGCGCGAGCAGTTCTCTGACTTCCAGGACGTCAACGACGTCGCCTTTCGCGCGCAGGACCGCACCTGGGTGTTCGCATCGCACCCCAGCGGGGCCAACGGCACGTTCGGGGAATGGGTGGCCGGCGATGGGTCGACCGAGTCGGGCCGCAAGCGCTTGTTGGCGCGGGCCGCGCTCGGTCACTCGACCGACTCGGCACCGTCTCGCACGTCACCTCCTGCGCGCGTTTCAGTGACAGACAACCGACCTGTCACCACTCCCCCACCAGTTCGCCCCACACCTCCTAAGCCCACCTCACCTGTATCCCAGGCAGCGGCTCCCACCCGCCTGGATGCGCACTTCGCCCAGACCTTTCACCTGGTCAGCAACGAGGGCCGGAAGGTTGTGCCGGTGCGCATGAAGAATCAGGACACCGGCCTGGTCGCTTTTCGCCTGGCGAAGATGGGCAACACCAAGGATGGCCAGCGGGAAGTGACGGACGAAGCAGAACTGCTGCGGTTGTGCGAGACCGGGCAATACCAGGTCAGGGCGCAGCCGTTGGACAAGTCGGGTCCCGCGAACTTCGTTCGCCCCCTGCTCAACCACCGGATCGTGAAGTCACCGGCGGCTTGATGGGGGCTCCCCTGTCCTTCATGCCCTCCGTCAGAAGCTCACGGACGAGCTCGCTGACGTGCTTGCTCTGCTCGGCCGCCAGCTGCTCCATCCGCGCTTTCAGGTCCCTGGGCACGCGCACGGCCATTTGAACGTAAGCCAGCCGGGTCATGGCAACGCCAAGGACAGCACCACCGCGACGGCCAGGCCCGCAATGATCGCGGCTTTCAGCAGCGAGCGGCGGCGGGCAACGCCCGTCTGTCGCTTCGCGCTCTTCCAATGGATGCCAGCGATGCAGAAGACGATGAAGAGGAACAGGACCACCCAGGCGGTGGTGACGATGGCACCGAAGGTGATCATGCAGCACCTGCCAGAATCATCGTCGGGAACACAATCCAGGAGGCGATGACCACGTAAGCACCAACCAGACCCAGCGATGCGTCACGCCGCTGGGAAAACGGGGCGTGCTTGTTTGCAACGGTGTGCCCACACCAAGTCAGCAGTGCCCAGCCTTCTAAAGGAATAGACCGCCACGGCTTCACTGAAGGCTTGAGTTCATTCGGCATAACGGTCATAGGGGCTCTCCATCTGTTGGGCGGCGCCGTAAGGCAAGGGTTGATCAGGGGTGGTGGACGCGTCAGCCATACCGGCCACGCTCTTGAGCACGTCTAGCAGCGACCGGCTGCTAACCGCATCGGCCTCCGCGCGCGCCAGGAATTCGTCCAGCTCACTGGGCAAAGTGGAACGCACATCGGTGACGACATCGCGCACTCCACTTGAACCGGGCATGCTCGCTCCCGTCACGCGGTTCCAATCGCTGGAGAAGCGATCGACCCCGTCCATGCCCATGAAAAACAGACGTGCCAAGATGGCTGCAACGATGATGTTTACGACCCCTTTGCGCGTCACTCTGAAACTGATGAACATGTCTTTTCCTCTCCAAGCGTTTCGTTTGTCGGTGTATGACGCTCGTATCCCGTTCGTCATACCCCTGGGATACATCTGCACGACAAACGCGCAAGGAGAGGTTGCAGACTAAAATTGAAAATAGCGAAGCGCCGCTCGCTTCTTTGTTAGGCAAAAAAACGAAGAGGGGCCCGAAGGCCCCTTGCGTGTATCAGCGCCAACCCCGGTCGACTCGGTCAAGGTCGTAGTCCTCGCCGAACTGAAGGGCTGCGGCTTTCGGCTCCAGATCCGCGTAGCGGGACAGCTCGGTGTCGGTCAGTCCAGCGTCGTCGGTGGTGATGGCGAAGTGCGCTTGAAGAGCAGCGTTGAAGGCGTCACGCCAGGTCGCGGTGATGGTCGTCATGGGTGTTCTCCCAGTGAAAAAGAAAGGGGCCCCGAAGGGCCCCGTGGCGGTTAGTCTTCCTTGGGTTCGGGCAGGCGCAGGACCACCACGCCATTCACCGGCACCGCGTTGAGGACGAGGCGGTAGCCCTTGCCGTCCTGGTGCGGCCAGGCCGCGCCGATCTTCGACCAGTTGCTGCGCTTCTCGCCCTGGACTTCGTATTCCTCGACCAGGAAGGCGTCGAGGCGGTCGTTGGCGGGCTGGTTCTTCTTGGCCATGATCTTTCTCTGTTGGGTTCGAGCGGATTGCTCGCGAACCGGTGAAGGAAGCCGTCCAGGCATTGCAGCACCCCGGCAGCGCCGCAGCGGCAGCGCAGGAGCCCAGAGGGGCCGAAACGCAGAGGAGGAGTGCCACGCACTTGCGCAGGGACGAGGCGACCGATCCTGTCGCGATGAAGCAACCGCGCCCAACGGAGCCATGCAATGGCCCATCCCACCCGCCCTCGCCTCGCTCTGCAGTCGGCGGAAGGTCCAGGCGAATCAGCGTTCGAAATCGGGATGGCCGAAACGGACAAGGGCTGCATTGGCCCCGCGGTTCGCACACGGTTTGGCCTGCGCCTTGCCAATGGAAGACACCCCGGGACATTGCGATACTTGAGTGGCAGGATGGGGGAACACATGGGTATCGAACGGGAGTTCCAGAGCTACGGCGCGCAGCTCGTCAATCGCGCATGGGCTGTTTCCGCGATCACTGACGATCCGCGCGAAGTGGTGGTGAGCATCTGGCAGCACAACATCGTCGAGCGAGACGGCCGGTGGATCTACGATGACTCCCTCGCGCGGTGGAACGGCGCAGGCAAGAACTTGCTCAAGGAACACCTCGGTGTGGCCTACCGCGAAGGGCTGCGGTTGCGTGCCGTCGTCGCCACCCAACACAACCGGGCCGAACGCGAGCGAAATCCGGACAAGGCTCCGCGCAACACGTTCAAGGCCCGCCCCGACTGGGTGGGCCATGTGGAGTTGCTGGAAGGCGACCACTTCGTGTTGGTGTTCGAGCACGTCGGCGAGCTGGCCACCGCCCCGACCGGTGCCAAGTATTGGCGGGTTGCCGAAGCGGTGGAAGCAATGGGTGGCGGCACGCTGGCCGAGGTGGGCGAGTGGCTGGAAACCCACTTCCCTTCGGACCCCATCGCCGACTTGCGCGCCAACCTGGAACACCTGACGGTGAACTCCCCCAGCCGGCCCCACTACAACTACAGCCGATCCGATTGGCGCACCGACCGTGGCCATCCCCACGACAGGCTGTTTAAGATCGTGGACGCCGGTCCGCCCCGGCGCACCCGCTACGTGCCGTTCAACCCAGTCGTCCATGGCCACCTGGATCTGCAGAAAGGCGACGATGGAAAGTGGGTGGTCGTGCCGTTGCCTCAGGACGATCAAACGCGGGCGGAAGCGCAAGGTCAGGCCGACGCGTTCGACCATGCGCCACCGCTCGACAACGAGCACGACGCCCGAGTGTGGGCCATGCGCGCCGTTGCACAACGCCGTGGCCAGCCGCTGTTCCGCGCCCGCTTGCTCGACGCTTACGAGGGCAAGTGCGCCATCACCGGGTGTTCTGCGCTGGAAGTGTTGGAGGCGGCCCATGTGCTTCCCTACCGCGGGGACCACACCAACCGTGTGGACAACGGCCTGCTCCTTCGCGCCGATCTCCACACCCTGTTCGATTGCCAGTTGCTCTGGATCACGGCGGAGAACACGGTTGCCCTCGCCCCCGCTCTCCTGGCCACCGACTACGTTTCCCTCCAAGGCCAAGCGCTTCGTCTGCCGGCATCTCGAGCGAACCACCCCAACCCGGCTCACCTGGCCGAACATGCAAGAGCGTGTCATGCACGCCACTTGCTTCAATCGGATTAGGGTTGGGACGCATGCTGATCCGAAACACCACGCCCGCTAGCTGCTTTGGACTGGCCGGCTGCG
Organism: Luteimonas aestuarii; assembly: GCF_004357985.1. Taxonomy (GTDB): domain Bacteria; phylum Pseudomonadota; class Gammaproteobacteria; order Xanthomonadales; family Xanthomonadaceae; genus Luteimonas; species Luteimonas aestuarii. The sequence goes on from NZ_SMTF01000001.1 coordinate 305,549, forward strand.
ATGAGAACGCCGGCACGGCCGCCTTCGGGTGGTGCCTGGACCAGGTGCCCGCGCTGCGCCGAGAGGTGCTGAAGGCACTGACGTGTGATCCCGAGGCGGAGCTCGTGGTGGCAAGCCAGGTGTTCGCGGAGGATCGTGGATTCACTGACCTGGAACTGACCTCGGGCACCGCCCTTCACGCCATCTTCGAGGCCAAGTTGGGGTGGCGCGTGCCGACGGTGGAGCAACTGGAACGCTACCTGCCTCGCTTGTTGGCCTCGCCAGCTCAGATCAAGGTCCTTGTGTCGGTCAGTGCGGCCGATGCGGTCTGGGCCATGCGGCACCTGCCCCCGGCGTTGTCCGGCGTGCCGGTCGTCCACTGGTCCTGGTCAGACCTCCAGGCCATGGCACGGCGCGCCCACGACGCCACTCGCAGCCCGGTAGACCGGGTCTGGCTAACCCAGCTGATCCATCATCTTCAGGAATACGGCATGACCTCCAACGTCTTCGATTCGCGGGCCTATGTGGTCTCGCTCAACCGATCGCGCATCCAGCCGTCGGACCCGTTGACCTGGATCGACGTGGTCGTCGAACAAGGGAAGTATTTCCACCCCGTGGGCGGCAGCGATCGCAGCGGGTGGCCGGTTATCCCGCCGTCCTACATCGGGTTCCGCTACCTGGCTGAATTCCGCAGCGTCCATTTCATCGAGCGGGTGGACGTGACCGACCATCTGCAGGACGTGGACCCGCGTTGGCCCGAAACCAACGCACCGAATTTCGTCTACACCTTGGGGCCGCCGATGAAACCGGCCAGGCCCATGCCCCTGGGTGCCATCCACCCGAGCATGCGCAACTGGGTAGCGTTGGACCTACTGCTTAGCGGCAAGGCGAGCAACTACAAGGACGCCATTGATCGCATGCGCGAGCGCGTTCAACAGCAGGGCGGATGAAACAAAGCCCCCAGCAGGGGGCTTCGGTCGTCAGCGCTTGAGTGGGGATTCTCGCCCCCGTCCCCCATTGCCTGCCGGGTGAAGTGGCCTGGACGACAAGCCCATAATCGGCTTGCGGGCACCACGTTGCCATCGGTGGCGGGAGGAATTGGTTGTCAGACTTCTTCCCGTTCTGCGTCGGTCTTTTCGGCCAGCCACTGCTCGACCGTTTTGACCTTGAGCTCCTCGGCCAGGTGACTGGCGCACAACATGGTGCCATCGGAACGCAGGTTGGCGACGGTCTGCGCGGCCAGAACGGCTGCACCCAGCAGATGAAGTTTGGTGCGTCCTTGCTCAGTCCAACCGTTGGGCAACGCCTTCAGGGCACCCAGGGCTTCCTTCCCTGACAGGTATTGAATACAAGTGAGGTAGGTCCACTGGAGCCCCACCTCCTCGCGCAAGCGCCTGCCGGCGGCCTTTTCGTCCAGCGTTCCCTCGGCACTGTCGAGCAGCACGTGGGCGGCCGCGATGGCCTTGCCTTGCGCGGAGAGCCGACTTTTCTTCTTCGGAAACAATCCGCGCACGTTCAAGCCTTTTTGACGGCCTTCTTGCCCGCTTTCTTTGCCACCTTCTTGGCCCGCTTCTTCACCGCCTTGCGGGTTGCCTTCTTCGCCCCCTTGGCCACCTTCTTGGCCGCTTTCGCGGGCGCCTTCATCGCCCGACTGGCCGGCGGGAACTTCTCGCCGGGGTTGGCCTGGGCCCAGGCCTTGCCTTCGGCGGACTTCGCCCATGCGGCAAACGCCTTGGGGGTCAGCCCACGGCCCGCCCAGGTTTCCCCGGTGGGCAGTCGATACTTCGGGGCCACCTTGCCGAGCTTGCGGCCCTTGCGTGACACAGGGGCGGCCTTGGGCGCACGCGCCGGCTTGTCGTCAAGCGTTTCCCCGATGAGCTTGGCCACCTGGCGACGCTGGGCGGGGCTGAGGACCTTGGCGAACTTCTGGAGCACGGCCAGCGCCTTGGGCACTTCGCCATCGCGCTTCTCGACCAGCTTGCGCTGGGCTTCTAGCTGTTTGATTTCCGCGTTGATGGACTGAAGGGTGGTCAGAGCCAAGGGGCATCTCCGTTACGGGGAAGCATGGGTTATAGCCCATAACTCTAGATTTCGGCCACATAGTGGCCGCAATCTAGAGTAATCCCCGGCCCCTTCCTATCAATCTCTCTCGACCACCACCGTCCACGCGAAACTGGCCTGCGGCAATCCGGTGTTCGGATCCGTCCCCATGGTGGCCTGCGGCAAGACGCTGATGACCCGCCACCCCTGGGCGTAGAGCTGCGGGATGGTGAGCGAGCCCGCGGTCTTGCACTCGAACACGGTGTCGTTGGTGAGGGTTCCGTCCTTGAGCACGGGCTTCGAAGAGCAGACCTCTCCTTGCTTGGCGAGAACGGTGGTGGACACGGCCAGCAGCACGGCGGCCAGACCCAGCTTTTTCAGGTGCATCGGCAATCCCCTGTAGGCCGCCTTCCTGGCGGCCTCTGAACGATAGCAACAAATGGCTTGGCCATGAATCGCGCCTACGCGGCTTCCTTGACCAACTCGTAATAGGGATGGCGCTTGTCGTCAAAAATGGCGAACAGCGCGTCCAGGTTGTTGGGATCCGGGTTGAGCCACGCGTCCACGTGCTCGGGCTTGATGTTGATGATCGTGCGGTCGTGTCCGGCCGCGGCCACCTCCGGTTCGGGCTCGTCGGTGATGGCGGCGAACGACCACAAGTCGGGCTCTTCGCCCTTCGGGTCCACCCAGTGGGAGTAGAGGCAGGCGATATACATGGTCTCCCCGGTGCGGGGACGGAACTGGATTTCTTTCGATCCACCCTTCCCGTCGTCCACGTTCTCGTAGAACGTTTCAGCCAGCATCAGGCCGTGGGTGTATCCGAACTGGTTCCGCCAGAAATGCTGGAGGTTGTCGCGCCTGGCGTTGTAGGTGCCCGACACGCGCCCGTCCTTGGTCCAGTCGATCGAGGGATCCATGCCGGCGGGGCGGCAGTGGTAGCGCATGGGGCGCACGACCTTGCGCCCGTTCTCACTGATCAGCACCGGCACATACCAGTCGGGGAAGATGCGGTTGTCCTTGGCCGGCTCCAGCTTGGTGCGCTTCGCGTCGGCGATCCAGCGCTCCATCTGCTTGATCTTGTTCCCCGCAATGCGCTGATCATTGAGGGCGGCCTTGGTCTCCTTCTTCGCCAGCTTCGCTTCAGCAGCAGCCAGGCGCGCCTTCTGCGCATCCAGCTCGGCCTCGCTTTCAGCGAGCTTGCGCCCGTTCCACTCGGAGATGAGCTCCTGGATCTGCCGCTCCAGGTCCGACTTCGGGGGCAAGAAATTCAGATCCATGCCCTTGGGGATCTTGGGGGTGAACTTGGCAGGCTTGCGGACGCGGTAGGCCTCGTCGCGCTTGAGGTAGACCTCCCAGAATTCGCGGATGTCGATGTCGGCACCGAACTCCTTCACGTAATTATCGTAGAGGGTCCAGGCTTCAGCGGAATAACACATGGGAAACCCTCCTCAATCGGGAAACAGATCAACCGCTCGGGAGGCGGTCATCGTGGCTTGAATGAACTCGTCCCGGCGGACCATGCGCACGCAACGCAGACCCGTTTCATCGTAAGACTGCAGGCGAGCCATGAAGGGCTCGCCGAAGTCGATGTAAACCGGGCACCCGGCTTCCAGCCACGCTTCATGCGGGCGTGTCCATGCAAACTGGTGGTGGCCGGAATAGTTGGCTTGCACTTCCGCTGCGATGCTTCGCAACGAATGGATCTCGCCGCCCCGCAGTGTCGTCTTTGTGTGCGGCGGATTTTCTGACAGGCGAAGGAACATGCCGTTGTTTGACCCATGATATCCGCGCTTGGCCTGAAACCACACCAGGTCCGCGGCCATGGGCGAGCGCGGATTTGGCAGCGCATGGCAAACGTCGAAGTTCTTCCGCCAGCTGCGGCCGTCCAGGATCCAGATCAAGTTGCCATAGAAGGTTTCCCTGGAGCGCAGCTCGGGCTCCGGCATATGTGAATGCTGGACTTCAATGTAGATCCCGCCCGGCGCCCTGACGTCTGAACGGTGCACCTCGCCATCCGGCGCGACGTGAACCACCTCCCGACACTCTTCGGGATAGTGGGCCTTCCAAGCCCGGTGCCAGTCGGTTTCGTTCTCCCACCACGGGTCGCAGTCTTTCAGCGAACGATGGGCCCAGTGGTGAAGTTTTCGCTCACCACACTTGGCCAGCGTGGCGTTGCGGCAGGTCGCACAGGTGCCTTTGCCCTTCGGGAACGCCTCCCTGCGCGCACCATCAACCAGGGCATATTGCATTCAATCCACCTCGATCCCGGCGATGTAACGCCCATGCTGGGCCAGCATCGCGTTGATCCGCTGGTTCACAACGCCCACGTGCTCCCCGGCCTGGTCTTCGATCGCGTCGGCCTCGCCGGCAAACGCCATCCAGAAGTCGCCATCGGCGGGGTAGGCCGCGAGCAGGTCCGGAAGCTTGGCTTCCAGGGCGTCGAGCAGGGTCGTGAGCTGGTCGAAGGTGGTCATGCCCCTATCTTGACACCGGCCACCCTACGGCGCGATAAATCCCCTACCGCGTGGGAACTTACCCCCGGTGTATTGCCTGCTTAGCTCAAGGCAACAGGTGCCCGAAGCGTTCTCGCCTAGAGACGTCGGGAAGCTATTTCCTGTTTTTCCCGAGACTAAGCATGCCCAAACTCCAACGCCTAAGAACCGATGCATTCCACGCCCAGAAGGGCCGCTGCTGCTACTGCAGCCTGCCGATGTGGAACGCCTCCCCCGATGAACTGAAACCCTTTGGCCTGCCCGCACGCACGGCCAATCCATTGCGATGCACCGCCGAACACCTGGTGGCCCAACAGGACGGCGGTAAGGACGTGGCCGGGAACATTGCCGCGGCCTGCTGGCTCTGCAACTCACGCCGGCACAAACGGAAGTCGCCGCCCTCTCCCGAGGCCTACCGCGCCTTCGTCCAGAAGCGCCTGGCGAAGGGGAAGTGGCACCCTCCGTGGGTGGCCAAACTGCGACGCCGATAGGCTGTCAGACACCGCAATGAAGAACGCAGGGAGAGTGACAGTTCTTCCTTCGTTGCCGCTTCATATTCAAGCGTGCGATCCGACTAAACTGAAAAACTGCGTGGGCTGCCCGACAGCTTTTCAAACTCCTGCCCCCTTGCGCGTTTCCGCTGCAGCGGTAAACCAGTGGGATAGGAGGAAGCATGCCCAACACTGACTTGCTCGTTGCAATCCAGCAGCGCAACCCCGCCCAGGTGGCCACGGCGATCGGGCGCAGGGCCCAACCCAACGCGCACGATGCCCGTGGCTACACGCCGTTTCATGTCGCCCTGCTCACCGCTGACGCACCAACGGTTCGCGCATTGATGGACAGCGGGGCTGATCCGATGGTGACCACGAAGCTGGCTCAGGGCAGGAATATGGGTGCCAAGACGTTGGTGGCGTATCGCCACGGCCGGGCGCATGCGCACCCACCGGGCAGCCGGGAGCGGGACGCAGAGTTCGCCGCGTGCGAGGCATTGGACCGCCTGCTGGATGAGCGCGGCGCCCCGGCCACTCTGGACGATACCCATTGGTGGATGAAGGGGGTCGAGGACGCGGCGGACATTGCTGCCGGACAGGGGCGTCCGTGGAAGGCTGCGGGGTAGCAGTAGGCTGGACTATGATGCGCCCATGCCTGTCTCTCCACCCCTTGCCTACCGCTTGTTGAACGCCTTCGGGGCAATTGAAGCCCTGCTCAAGCAACAGCACGGCTTCCTGGGAGCGGACGGAAACCCAGCAGGCCCCGGGCGCACGAAAGCAAAGGCCAACTGGGACGCGGTGGATGCAGCCGTTCGTAACCTGCGTCCGGCTGACTTCTTCGATCACATTTCGCAGCGCACGAAGGACAAGATGCTCGGCGGCGCACGCAACCGGCCACAAATGCAGTTTGTGCGCGTGAATCCGGACGGGACCTGGCGAGCGGAATTCGAAGACAGCGAACTTCCAGCCCAAGACTCATTGGCGCTGGTGGTTGCCATGCGGCGCGTGCGCAACAACCTCTTCCACGGCGGGAAGGCTGCTGACCAACCAGGCCGCCCATTGGGCGACGACGACGAATGGGCCCAGGCTGCGCTGGAAGTTGCCGAGCACCTGCATGGCCTGTTGGATCGCGGTGAACTTCGGCCCATTCAAGCGCCCTGACCCACTTCAGTCTTCCTTGGTTGGCGGGCACCGAGGGAAACGGCTGCAGGAATAGAAGATTTCCTTTGTGGTGCGATTGACGCGCTCCACCAGCACGCCCTGACCACACACCGGGCAAGGCTCCGCAGGCTCCCCTTCCGTCCTTACGATTTCCACGCCGTGATCTGCCTGGAGCTCCACCAGGAACTGGGAAGGTTGGTGCTGGGTGGTGTAGACCACCACCGAACGCTTCGCACGGGTGAGGGCCACGTAGAACAGGCGGCGCTCTTCGCCGAACTCGAAGGTCTCCGGCTCGGGCATGGCCAGTTGAAGAATGGGATCGTCCTGGACCTGACTGGGAAATCCCAGGGTGTCCTGAACCACATTGAGCAGTGCCACGAAGTCGGCTTCCAGCCCTTTGGCCCGATGGACAGTCAGGAATTTGAGGTCGATCTTGTCGCCGAACCGCTGCCGCCAGGCCTCCAGCTCCCTGGGCCGGTCGTTGCGGTAGCGGCCCAGGATGAGCATGGACCGCAATGGTTTGCCGTTGGTGCTCTCGGGCAATTTCTCGTAGAGCGACTGAATGTTGGCCTTCAACCGTCCGGGGATGTCCTCAATGGTAGGCAGCGCGACCACGCTCACCCGGGGACCTTTCAATGAGTTGCTGGTGAAGACCTTCTTGACCAACTGCATCGGATTCTTTGACACGAACTCCGACGTGAGATCGCACAACGACTGAGGACACCGGAACGTCTGGGAGAGGTGCCGAACGGCCGCATGTGGATGGGCCTGCTGAAATCCCGACATGATCGCCAGGTCGGCGCCGGCAAACCGATAGATGCTCTGCCAGTCATCGCCCACCGCCGTGAACTGCGCACCACTGGCGTCAACGATTGCCTGTAGCAGACGCATCCGCGCGCGGGAGGTGTCCTGGAACTCGTCCGCCAACACCATTTTGACGCTGCAGGGGAAGCGGCCAGCGATGATGTGGTCGGCGGACTGGTTGAGCATGTCGTCGAAGTCCACCAGACCGTCCGCGGCCAATCGGTCTTCCCAGCGCTGGGCGACGGCCTCGTAGAGGTCGAGGAACAACTCCATGCGCGGCACGAAAGCACCCGGCAAGGTGTCGATGCGCTCACGGGCCTGCTCGACCGATTGCCGCGAGCCCTTCATGTGCTGCTGGAACACGCGCATGACTTTCGCGATAGCTTGCGGTGACACCGGGTCATTGTCCGGAGGGACGCGATCAGGGTCGAACACCAGGTCGATGCCCCTTGACTGGAACAGGTCCTTGAGCGCGGCCAGCGCGGCCCCGGTGCGCAGGCCGTGGGCGGTGGTCTCGAACAACCTGGTGCCCTGCTCGCGGTGGAGTTGCCGCTTCCAATGCACGCCCTCCAGGTAATCCTTGAAGGCCGGAGGCGCCTCGCCCTTGGCGTTGAGCGCGAAGTGTTCGTGGAAGACGTCGATGTCGGGGTAGTAGAAGTCCGGGCGGTATTGCCGCTTGGTGGCGGTGCGGGTGTCGTGTGGATACGGCTCTTCGTAACGGTAATTCACACCGTGGAGGAACAGCCAATCCGCGATGAGGCGCTCGGACTTGCTCTTGACGATCTCCCCGCGCAGTGTGCGAAAGCCCCGCTTACGCTGGCTCTCGGGGTCGTAGTCCTCCGGTTCCTCGCGCGCGTCCCACCGTCCCACGTCCTTGAAGTAGAGCAATCGGAAGAGATCCCACTGCGCCGCGAACGTCGGATTCTCGGCACAAAGTTCATCGACCAGGTGGCCGATGAAAGCCTCGTCCTTGCCATTGCTCAACCAAGGCGCCGGGGTAGGCATTTTCCCCGTCGCCGCACCGATGACTTCCAGTCCGAACGCATGGAAGGTCTTGGCGGCGATGCGATCAGCCCCATCGAGGTGGCCCAAGCGTTTGGCGATGCGCTGACGCAACTCCTCGGCCGCGTCGGCGTTGAAGGCCAACAGAAGGATATCCTCCGGTGCGCAGAGCCCCTCCTCCAGCGCGTAGCCGGCCTTGGCCACGATCGTAGAGGACTTGCCGGAACCGGCAGCGGCCACGACCAGCAGCTCGTCGTCCATGCAGACCACTGCCTCGGCCTGCTCCTCGGTCAGGGGGTTGGACTCCACCCGCTCGAAGAACGAGCGCTTGGCCTCCATCTGGCGTGCCTCAAAAGCGGCGTTGTGCGCGTCCACCAACCGGACCAGCCAGGCCTCTGCCGTAGGGTGGTAGGACGGGGGCGTGGCATCGATCCACTGCACGCCTTGGAGCACCGGAGGAGCATCGTCGGCCAGGCGCGCTCGCCGGCGGCGACGGCCAATCCAGCCCTGCTCGCCTACCCACGCGGTCTGCCGCTGCGCCCAAGCTGCCAAGGACTTGGTGAACACGGCACGGCGGCGGCGCTCGTCCACGCCCTCTAAGTAAGCCTCGGGGGTTTGGTCGAGCGTCGGGTAGAAGCTGTTTTTCTTCTTGCGCTCCTTAGCCAACGCCGGGTGATCGAGCAGCGCTCCCCAAGTGGGCAAGCCAATCGCCGCTGGCGAAGGGATGGTCGCCTTAAGTTGCTCCAGCAAGGCCGGATCCACCTCATTCACCGCTTCCAACCGCTGATCCACCTGCCGCTGCCAAGGGTCCAGGATCTTGATGGCGCGGGATCCGTAGTGAGCCAGGCTGCCGGTCACTTCCTCCCGCACGAACTGCTGGAGCTCCTCGGCCTTGTCCTCCCCCAGGCCTTCCCCGACCACCCAACCGGTTCCGATGATGTGGAAGTGGCACTCCACCGTCGTGGAGAAGTTGTGCCGCGGCTTGCACTCCAGTGAGTGGATGAGGATCAAGGGGCCTTTCACGACGCGCCGGCCACGATCGAGGGACAGCTCGAACGCGTCCCCGTCTGAGTTGAAGATCCAGCCGCTCCCGCTGAACAACCAGCTTCGCAGCCGCGATGGCTTCCAGGTTGGCATTCCCCCCCCTTCCTTGCGCGTGGAACCGCCCCCAATCGGCGCCCCATCGGTTTCACGGCCCGAGCCTCCCATGGTGGGACAAGGGGTTGGGCCCATTCAGCGAAATACTAAATGACGAGGGTCTGGAGGCGGAGCTAGCCTGTCTCCCCGGTGCGTCTCACCGGGTGATTCTGACTTGTAGAGACTTCCGCCATGCTCGACACCACGCTCCCGCCCGGTTACCTGGGCGCCGCCCATCTCCATCCCCTGCCGCTGCACCTGCCGTTGCTGCCGGTGCGGGCCACGTGCGGCTTCCCCTCGCCTGCTGAAGACTTCTATGGCTCGCAGGACGTGCTGGACATCAACCAGCGGGTCGTTCGAAACCCGGTGGCCACGTTCTACGTCGAAGCAGACACGGGCACCTCGATGGTCGAGTTCGGCATCTTCCCGGGCGACACCCTGGTGGTCGATCGCTCCCTCACCGCCCGCCACGGGGACATCGTCATGGTGTGCTGGGAAGGCGGCTTCACGGTGAAGCAGCTGCGCCTGCGGGCTGGGCGCTACGAGCTCCATTCGGGCAACCCTGCCAACGCTCCAATCCTCGTGCCGGAGGACGTGGAGCTGGACGTGTGGGGCGTGGTGACCTGGTCCTTCCGCAAACAGTTGAGGCGCTGACATGGACGACGCAAGCCGCTGGAGCAAGCTCAAACCGATGGAGGGCCCGCGCTGGCCCATCCGGTGTGGCCATGTCTTCACCGCCGAGGATCTGATGCGCCTGCGCGAGGGCCTCTGGCCGCGCGACATGGATGATCGGTGGGCGGTGTGGCTGGACGGGGAAACGCTGCGCTGCTGGCGCTCGTGGACCGGCACGTGCATCTATGAAAGCCAGGTCACCCTGGCCGAGGACGGCACCGGCGTGGCCGTGGTGGTGGACGTGCTCGACGACGGGGACACCTACCGGCGGGCCACCACTGACGAAGGCGAGCTGGAACGGTTCGAGGGCGTGCTCTCCCAGGTGCGGCGGCGCGAAAGCGAGGCCGACGCACTGGCTGGGGTGTCGATCATCCAGGAGGCGTGATGCGCCAGCGCATCGATCTCTGGAAACGCGTCTTCGACACCGACGACAACGCCATTTCCAAGGCGTTGTCCAAGCTGACGTGGGATCTGGCCGCGTTCTCCTGCGTGGTGGAGATGGTGCGCCAAGCCCCCAATGCCGATGCCGGCAAGCGGCTCAATGGCATGGTGCTGGAAATGCTCGTATCGGGCTTCTGGAGCTCCACCATGCAAGGCGTTCGGCGACTGGCCGAGCGGGAAACCATCCATGGCCAGTATGGGGTGTGCTCCTTGGGTGGGCTGCTGATGGATGCAAGAGCGGTTCGGCAGCGCGTCACCCGCCGGGTGTTCGTGGAAGACATCGCTGGCCTCGAATACAACTACGCGGCCACGGAAGAGCGGTATTGGCGGTTCCTGCGCGCCCAAGCGCCTGGGCAAGCCCACTGGGTGCCTCGCGAGTATCACTACGAACCGTCCGTCCAACGGCATGCCGTGTTCGACTGGCTGAGCGGAACCACGCCCGCAACGTCAACCCCAGACGATCTGATTCGGGAAGAGGTGTTCGATACGTTGGATCGCCGTCTGGCACACCTGGACGGTGTGGTGGAACACGTCAACGTCGAGATCGCACATGCGGCCACGGAGTTCAGCCGCAGCGGTCGCGCGCTTCAACAGTGGAACTTGGACGACGCCAAGGGCTCCATCAAGGAACTGGCCCAGATTGCCCAGTTGGTGGGCGAGTGGCTCTGCTTCAGTGGCATTGGCACCGTCCTCCCCCATCCGCAGTTCGACCAGTTCGCGCACCTGGATCAGCCGCTCTTCACCGGGGACAGGCGGCAGCTCCAAGCGACATGGGATGGCTTGGAGCAAGAAATCAGTCAGTGGCACAACGTGGATCCCAGGACTCTTTGACATGTTCGGCTTGGTGGACGGCAACAACTTCTACGCAACTTGCGAGCGGGTTTTCAATCCCTCCCTGCGCGGCCAGCCGGTGTGCATCTTGTCTTCCAACGACGGATGCGCGATCGCGAGGTCCGACGAGTGCAAACGGCTGGGTGTGAAGATGGGGCAGCCCATCCACGAGGTGCCGCCCCACATCCGCCGCCAACTGCGAATTTTCTCGGCCAACTTCGGGCTGTATGGCGACCTGTCCGGGCGCGTGGTGTCCGTGCTGCGGGAGTGGTTCCCGCGCGTGGAGGTCTACTCCATTGACGAATCGTTCGTGACGTTCGACGGCGTGCCGGCGGAGCAACGCGAGGCGATGGCCCGCCAGGCGCGTTCCCAGATCTTCCAGTGGGTGGGCATTCCGTGTTGCGTGGGCATCGGTCCCACCAAGACCTTGGCCAAGCTCGCGAACAAGCTAGCCAAGAAGACGCCGCACGGGGTGGTCACCGCCCTGCCCGGCTCGCCCGAGCTGGAAACCTATCCGGTGGAAGACGCCTGGGGAGTGGGGCGCAAGCTCACGGCCAAGCTGGGCGCCGAAGGCATCCTCACCGCGGCCGACCTGGCCAGAGCCAATCCCGACACCCTGCGGTCCCGTTACGGGGTCACCCTGGCGCGCACCCAGCGGGAGTTGCAGGGGGTGGTGTGCAGCGACTTGGAGGAAGTGGAACCGGAGCGGCAGCAGATCGTCGTGTCGCGCTCTTTCGGCCAAGAGGTCACTTCGCTGGAAGACCTTCAACAAGCGGTGTCCACGTTCGCCCAGCGGGCGTGCGAAAAGTTGCGGTCACGCTCGCTGCAGGCCAGCGGAGTGTGGGTGTGGCTCAACACCAACCCCTTCAAGCCGGGTGCCGCTCAATATCACCCCAGCAAGGCATTCAACTTCATCGCGCCCACGAGTGACACGCGCGAAGTGCTGCTGGTGGCCCAAGGGTTGGCCAAGGCCATGTGGAAGAACGGCTACCGCTACAAGAAAGCCGGCGTGGGGTTGCTTGACCTCACGCACGGCGACGTCCACCAAGGCGATCTGTTCGCCGGCATCGACCCCCGCTCGCAAGCGCTCATGAAGGTCATGGACCAGGCCAACGCGAAGTTCGGCCGGGGCACGATGGGCATGGCGTCGTCGGCGTGGCGATCGAAGGGGCCGGCGCTGGCCAAGCCCGTGTGGGCCATGAACCAGAAAAACTTGTCACCGGCTTACACCACCCGGTGGGATCAGTTGGTGCGGGTCAGATGACCTGTCGGCGCGCGGACTCGGAGCTAAGCCGCCACGGCGGGGAAGCGCTCCGCGTGGTCTGGATACAGATCTACCATGAAGAACTCTCGGCGAAATCCTTCAAAGATTCTCGGGTCGCGGATCATGGCCTCAATCTGAGCTTGTGACCAAACCGCGCCATGCGCGGCAGCGCGGGCTCGCAGACGTTCCGCCTGCTGCTGAACCGCCTCTTGCGTGAGGTGGCGTTCTGCGTAGCCCTCCACTATCAATCGATAAATGGTTTGCGCGCTCAGCTGCCAGAATTCCTGCCCAGCAGGGGTTGCGCGGAGGGCGTCCATCGCACGCTCTGACGATCGTGTCATGAGCAGTGCTTGATAGAACGCAGACAGAGCCGCCTCCAGATCACCTGCAGATATCTGTCGCTTCGGAGCCAGGAATGCCCAGAAGGGCGCGCGGTGCTCGGCGCGAACAAAACCAGCAATCGCGCCGCCATGGCATGCGGCGACCACCACAATGAGGTTCAAGCGGGTGGCCACATTGAGGGCGACGAAAGCCGGCTTCACCTCGTCCCACGTCAACCCGGATCCGTCTGCGAACTCCAGCCCTTCTTCCCGGCCGTGGCACTCGATGTGCAGCAAAGGAACGTAGGCATCCCTGGCCGCTTGCTGAGCCAGCTGGGCCAACAGATCCAGGAACGCTCCACTGGAAGGGATGCGAACGCTGGCAATGTGCGGAACGCCGCCTATCGCTTGCGCCCAGTCATGAGCATCAGCGAAAAGGCGAGCAGCGGTGTTGAGCTGACCATCCGGGAGCGAATCCACGATGAGGATCTGATTGAAAATGGCTGTCATCGACGCCTCCCCAACCCCGGACTGCCGCCCTGCACCACTGGACTACCTCCCCGCCGTCGTTTTCCGTCGTCGGGGCCCAACGCCCGCTCCAACCGTTGAAGCGCGGTCCTGGGCGGAGGCCTGGGCGGGTCAACGGGCGGCAGCTTTGCGATGGCCGCGCGTGTCATCTTCGCCGCAGGCTTAGGTTTGGCCTTAGACGGCTTGACCTTCTCGGGTGCCTTCTTAGGCAACGGCCGCGGAGCCGGAGGGGCAGGCGGGTCATCCAATTTGCCGAGCCTTGCCGCGACCATCTTCAACTTCGCGGGAGTGTTGGCCTTGCTGAGGAACTGGCGCGCTTTGCGTTCCGCATACGCCCGGGACCACCGCATTCGGGCCATGCCCTCCTGCGTGATCTGCTCCAGGAAGACGTCCTGAGCAGCGGTCAGGACGATGGGGCCAGCAGGAGCAGCCTTCTTCTTGGCACGCTTCTTTGCAGGCTTGGGTTTGGCCCCTTTCTTCACCGAGCCTTTTTGGGGCAGTTTCCTAAGCGTAATCCCTGCCGTCATCCTCGCTCCTTACTGGCCCGGCTTTGTTCGCGTGCGCTCTTCGTAGGTGGCAGTGACGAAATCCACGAACGCCACGGCTGACGCAACGGCCAGACGTGCATGCCGGGGCTGCAGGCCGCGGTGCTTGCCGTCCTTCCCGTGCCCGGTGCCATAGAGGCGACGAAGGTTGGCCAAGTTGCCGGCGATCTGGTTCAGATTGCTCAAGATGCGCTTGATGCAATCGGCGCCCTTGGCCTGGTCATCGATTCCTTCAGGAACCAGCTCCAAACTCTTGGCCAACTTCTTGGCCAGGTCATTCATGTCGTCGCTCTTGCCGATATCCACTCCCATCTTGCCCAGGATGGTCTTGCAGCAGGATTCGACCAGCTCCTTGGCGCTGCCGATGGCCAGCTCGGGGTCCTTCTCGATTGCATACTCCATGCGCTGAATCTGCTTCGCGATGGCGCCGGCATCGAGTGCATCAGCAACGGACTTGCCACGCTCGAACGTGCGGTGACCGTGCGAGCTCAACGGTTGGGGCTCATACCTGGCCCGCCCCGCTATACGTTCGACCTCCACAAGCTCCCAACCTGCTTGGCGGAGTTGGTCGTTGTAGTGGCCCACGATCTTGGCGGCTTCTTCCCTGTCCGGACGAACCACGGGGTGGACCGTCTCCGCGAGAAAGCGCAGGAACGTGTCGGCCGGGCCATCCAGGAGCGGGAAACGGTCGTCGTCGAAGATCCAGTAGTCGTCCCAGTCATCGTTGTTGACCCGATGCTGGTAGATGTCCCCCGCCGCGTCTTTGTAGCGCGAGTCGGTGGATGGCAACCGCCTCAATTCGTAGATCCGGCTCAAAAACTCGGGATCGTTCAGCACCCCAAACACATTCACCTGCTCAAGCCTCAAGCCATCCAGGATATTTCGGCGAACGTTGCGTGGAATGGTCACCGTAGCAGATGCCCTCCAATCCTCATCTTGCCCGACGATCGGCACGAGCTTGGCGGCGTAGTAGTCTGATCCAGTAGGCGGAATGGCCTCGCCCAGTGCCTCGGTGATTTGCTTTTCCAGATCCTTGATTCGGGAGCGCAGCCGGGCGAACTCGGGTGCCGGAACTTCCAGCATGACGCTCCAGAAGTTGGTGCCGCCGTTGATGTTGTCGTAGTCGTCGTGCTGGATGGTGGCAGAGGACGTGCGCAGGAGATCGGACGCGTCCACGTGGCCGCTCTCCTTAAGCAACACGTAGGCCGCACCCAGGCAGCGGTCCAATACCTTGTCGTCCATGGGGGTGCTCACGTCAGCCCTGGCGCACCAGCATCGCTTGGGTGGGATCGTAGACGTAGTCGGTGATCGACCCGTCTTGAATGCGCCTCACGGCCTCGTCGATGACGTGGAGCGGGACCAAGAACCACTCGCGGGGCTTCACCGGATTGCCGAAACGATCCTCAATGGTGAGCTCCAGGCGAGCACCCTGGAAAATCCGATGGAACAGGTTCTCCAGCCGCATACGATTGAGGTTGGACAGCTTGTAGGTGGCCACCACCTCGACCTTGGCCAACATGTAGGTCGGGTCCTTTTCTGCGTTGGCAATTCGGGTTTCGACCTTCCCACCGGTGATGCCGATCTTGTGGATGAGCTCGCGGTGCTCGACCACGTAAGAATTGTTGGAGAGGCTGCGCAGGACGTAGATCGTGCCGTTGACGATGTCGTCGGGCTCCAGCGTGCCCCCGAACAGTGGACCGTGGTCGTCGTCGGTGATGCGCCGACCGGTCTCGTCCTTATAGAGGGCCCGCTGCAAAGAGCGCTCCAGCAGATCGCTTTCGGTGCCGTTGGAATAGATGACCCGGAGCCTGGCGTTGGATTCCCCGTTGGGCGTGCGCACCGGCTCACCCACCTCGGCGACGTAGGCCATCTGTCCTCCGAGGATGAAGAAGTTACCCTTCTCCACGCTCGCGTCCCTGCCGAACCGCAAGGTCTTGCGCAGGCCCGACTTGAGATCGCCTTCCACGCGCTCGAAAAGTGGTGCAAAACGCTCGAAGTCCGGGCAAGGAGTGCGACTGGCGATATCCTCCAGGGCCTTGCGCTCCTCAAACGAGCGCACGTGGCGCAGTTGGGTGATGTCATCCTCACTCGCGCCTTCGACCACACCCAACTCGGCCAACAGGGCATCATCGTCCAAGGCCTCTCCCTGCTGGGTTGTCACCAGACTGGGAGCCTCCTGGAGCAATCCCCGGGTGTCCAGCGGCATCAAAAGTGGGTGAGTGTCACTGAGCGCCCGAAGGCGATCCAAGCGCACCGCAAAGAGCCGCTCAAAAATGTCCCGCTCCTCGCCGTGCTGCGGTGTCCGCCCGTGCTCCTCCACGAAGCGCAGTATTTCCTCGAACCCCGCGATCAGGCGCTCTTCCTGGGCCGTCCTTGCTGCCGCCTTGATGGGGGTCAACTCAAGGCCCAGCTCGGCCAACAGTGCTTCGTCTTCGTCGAGATCAGCCATTGCTGCCTCCTTGAGCCTCAGCCGCCTTGCGCTGCTGAACATGCTTTTGCAACGCCACAACGCCCTCGGCCATCTTGCGTTCCCACGGGTCGGGAGAATTGATGTCAGGGACCCGGAGCTTCTCAGCCTTGAACGCCCTCGCTCGAAGGGCGAGCGCCTTGGCTTCGTCGTAAGGAATGGCCACGCGCTTGGCCGAAATGCTGGCCTGCACCTGGCGCAGGATCTTCTCGTCCATGGCCTTGGCCAGCACCGCATAAGCCGCATCAAACGGGTTGATTCGGTCGATGAGATCGATGTTCAGATCCTTCACGTTGACGAACTTGCGCACCCCGTCGATGAGCGATGTGTTGCCCTGCTCACCTTTCTCGTCGTCCTCGGCCAACCGCTGCTTGGCCTGCTGCGTCACGTTAAGCGCAGCGATGGCGTGCTGGCGGATCGCTTCCTGATCTTCCGCCGTCAGG
Organism: Luteimonas aestuarii; assembly: GCF_004357985.1. Taxonomy (GTDB): domain Bacteria; phylum Pseudomonadota; class Gammaproteobacteria; order Xanthomonadales; family Xanthomonadaceae; genus Luteimonas; species Luteimonas aestuarii. The sequence goes on from NZ_SMTF01000001.1 coordinate 322,166, forward strand.
TCGGGATAGCGGTCGCGCACGATCTTGCCCAGCTGGACCTGGGTGAGGTCCTCTGGGAGCGTATTTTCCTTGTCGAACAGGCCCCGTTCCACAGCCGTCCGGTCCTGGATGAACGTGGTGATGACCTCGTTCAAGTCTTCCCGGCAGATGCGCGCGGCCTCAGGCGATGCGGGCATGGCGAGCCCCCCGATTTCCACGTGCACCTGACCGGTGGCCGTGTTGACGCCGACGTTGTTGCCACCTTCCTGGTAACCCTCGTCGCCGTAATCGAACCCTTCTTTCTTGCCGGCATTCTTGGGGGTAAATTCAAAGCGTGGGGCCAGCACCTGCTCCATAAGCAAGCTCGCCGCGATGGCCTTGAGGGTATCGTTCACGGCGTCCACGACCGCGGCCTCGTCGGCGGCGGGTTCGGCGATGAGGTTGGTGAACCGGGAACGTTCCTTGCCTGGCGCATCGCGAGTGGCCCTGCCAATGATCTGGACAATTTCCGTCAGGCTGCTGCGGTAGCCGATGGTCAGGGCGTGTTCGCACCAGATCCAGTCGAACCCCTCCTTGGCCATGCCCAGGGCGATGATGATGTCGACGTGGTCACGGTTGTCCTTCTGCGCCGGGTCCTTCAGTGCGGAGAGAACCTTGGTGCGCTGGCCGGCGTCGGTGTCATCCACCAGGTCTGCGACCTTGAGCACCCGACCATCCGACACTTCGATGTGATGGAACCCGGTCACGGGGTCCAGCCCCTTCCAGGTTCCCAACCGCGACATGATCTCTTCAACCTCGCGATGCTTGTCCTTAAGGCTCTCGCGCGCGTTGACGTTGGGAATATGGACAATCGTCTTCAACGCAGGATCCAGCACCTTCATGATCGCGTCCAGGTAACGGCCGGTGTAGAAGAAGTAGCCGATGTCCAAGGACTTGAGGTAGGTGTAGCCGTTGAGCTGCTCGTAGTAGGTATACGTCACCGTCTCAAAGCGGGCCTCGTCGGACGGAGACAACACAGCCACCGTGTCGCCACGGAAATAAGACCCCGTCATGGCCACCACGTGGACCTGCCCACGAGCAATGAGCTGCCCCAACTGGCTGCCCAGCTTGTTGTCCGGATTGCTGCTGACGTGGTGGAACTCGTCGATGGCGATCAGGCGATTATCGAAGGCCTCGATACCGTATTCGTCCACGGCAAAGCGGAAGGTCGCGTGCGTGCAGACCAGCACCCCGTCCCCGCTGGCCAGGAACTCGCCAACGGCCTTGATCTTGGACTTGGCGACCTTGCCGTTGTCTTCGCCCGGTGCGTTGCAGAGATTCCACTGGGGCTGGACGATCCAGTCGGACCCGAAGCCGTGCTCGCTCAGCTTCTCGTCGGCGAAGCTGCCCCCGATCGAGCGCTCGGGCACCACGATGAGAGCCTGCTTCAACCCCTGGTTCTGGAGCTTGTCCAGCGCGATGAACATCAGGGCACGCGACTTGCCCGATGCCGGCGGCGACTTGATAAGCAGGAACTGTTCGCCGCGCTTGGCATAGGCACGTTCTTGCATGGGACGCATGCCCAGCGCGTTGACCTTGCTCGACTCCCCCGTGCGAGCAGCCGTGATGGACACGGACGGCACGGTTCGCTGATTGGTCGGATTCGATTCCATGGTCATTTTGCCCTTCCCCCTTTCTTGGGCCTGGTCGGCGTGGCCGTCATCTTGGTGTAGAGATCGAACAGCTTTTCCAAGCGTTCGGTGTCGTTTCGGAACAATCGGCCGATGTAGATGCGCTCGAGGACTTCATCGTTGCGCTCATGAGCCGCCCTCAATTCCTCGGGCATGAAGTCTGGGTTCGGCTTCTGGCCTCGCTCCGGGTCATACAAGTCGGCAATGGAATTCGGGAAATGCGCCTCCCGGGCCAACAGGATGGCTTTAGCGCACTCAGTGAGATCCGCCTTGTTCTGCTCTGTCAGCACAGGGACCGGGAAGGTGTTCCACCCCAGCGTGCTTGAGTAGCGGTAGTCGGTCTTAATTCGGCCACATACCGCAGCAACCCACACGAGATGCATCTTCGACGACAGAAGCGCGAACGACCACAATTCCGCATCGAGCATCGCAAACGCGCCGTCTGCCACGATAGCTCCGCGATTGAACATACTCACGGGCAAGTAAGGACGGGTTTCCGCGGAGTGCCTTGGGACCAGGATGACCGTTTCTTCGCCAGTCTGCCTAACCTGTTGGAACGCGTAAGGGGTTTTGGCGCCGGCCTTGGTCAATGCCTTGTCGCTCTGACTGCGCATCTCCACTACTCGGGTGGTGCGAAGCTTGATGGGCGCAAGCCCCATCGCTTCATCGGCTTCGTCCGGCGTGATCCAGAGGCAATACCGCAGGTTGCCTTGAATCGTGTCATTTGCGCCCAGGAACTGACGCACATAACGGGCGGCGCGCGGCTCTGCATGGACCAATGCCCGCGCCTGCTCGGGCTTAAGAAGCAGGTGGCCACCATCGGCCGGCTTGCTGCCATTGAGTATTTCGCCAATGGGAGACAAAGGTTTGGACGAAGCGGAAATGTAGATGTCACGGAACGGGATGAGGTAGGCATTAATGTTAGCCACCTCCCGCTTGGTGATCACGTCGTCTTCGTCGGACTGGAAAAGCACCGGGTTTGTGCCGTCCCGCTCCCCCAGACCAACGATGATGACCGTCACTCCGGCATTCTTCGCGGCGAGATTGCGCCACTTGAACGGCGTGTAAGCAAAGCGAATGCGGAGGCCGTCGGCCAACAGTAGCGGCCACAGTCGAGCTACTTGCTCCCCTTGGGTGATGGAACTGGTGCTTACGAACGCACACGAGGCTTGGGTGGCCCGCGCGTATCGAGCAAACTTGTAGAACCACCCGCAAACGTAATCCAGAGACTTAAAGCTGTCGGTCACGTTCCCGAACAGCGCCTCCATGTCCGCCTTCTGCTGATCGTCCTGCTCGGTTCCGCCCTTGTAAGGAGGGTTTCCGCAAATGTAGGTTTCACCGCCCTCGTTTTCGAAATCGATTTCGGGCTGGTCAGTAGGGGCCGTGAATAGGTCATCGCCCTGGAGGCTGACCTCCGTGCCCGTGGGCGGGCATACGGACAACCAGTCGATTCGCAAAGCGTTGCCGCAGGTGATCCAGTTCTTGCTATCAAGAGGAAGCACTGTAGCCAAGGCTTGCTGTTGACCCCGGTAAAGCACATCGCACTGGAACTCGGCGATGATGAGCGCCAGGCGTGCGATCTCGGCCGGGAAGTCATTGAGCTCGATGCCGCGAAAGTTGTTGATCGGGATGTCGGATTTTCGATCCTCTTCGCCGCGCCGACGGTTGATCTCTGACTCGATCTTGCGCATCTCCTTGTAAGCGATCACCAGGAAATTTCCCGACCCACACGCCGGATCGAAGACACGGATATGCGCCATCCGCCGCCGCAAACCAAGCAACTTAGCTTTATTGTCCCCGGAACTCTCCAGCTGCGCCCGCAGACTGTCGAGAAATAGCGGATTAAGCACCTTAAGGATGTTGGGCACGCTTGTGTAATGCATTCCCAACGAGCCGCGCTGCTCCTTGTCAGCCACGGCCTGAATCATCGATCCGAAAATGTCCGGATTGATTTGACGCCAATTCAGTTCACCAATCCGCAGCAGATAGGAGCGAGCCGCTCGGGTGAAGTTGGGCACATCGGTATTGCCCGAGAACAGCCCACCATTGACGTAGGGGAAGACCTGCGCCCAAACCGGAAGCTTCGCCGCAGCTCGATCGGACGCCTGAAGGTTCATCGCGTCGAACAAGGTTTTCAACACCTCATGGGTGTTGGAACCGTCCGGCGCGGTCATCTTGTCCAAGGTGCGCGTGAACTGCCCATCCCCGTCGAAGATCCCGGTGTCCTCAGCGAAGAAGCAGAAGATGAGGCGGGCCATGAAGTGATTCATGTCCGAACGCCGCTTTTCGGTATCCCATGCCTTGTTGTTGGTCAACAGCTCCACGTAGAGCTTGTTCAACCGACCCGTCGCCCGAACGTCGATCGGGTTTTCCTTGATCTCCTGGATCGTCGTGATGCCCGCGAACGGCAGGAAGAAGCCGAACCGTTCGGCCAGCTCCGATACGGAACACGCCAACGGCTCTCCGGTGGCCAGATACTCGGCTTCCAGAGCGTCCCCATCGGTGGCCAGGACCAACTTGACCTTGTTTGACGCGTTCTTCGGACTGGCCTTCAGGGCATCCAGGGTTTCGCGCACGCGGCCGGGTTCGCACACGGCCAAGTGGATGTGGTTCCGCTGAAGAACTGCGCCGGGAAGGTCCGAGAAGTTGGTGCCCCCGGACCCAACTTTCCGCAGGCGCTTGAGGGTGACTTCGTTGTTGCCGAAAGCAGCCAGGAACTGGAACGGAAACTCAACCGGGTCAAAGTCGGCGATGGCCAGCTCAGAGATGGCCTCTTCAATCTCGACCGCATTCATGCGACGCGACCTGCACTGACAACCATGCCGTGAACGGCAAGTCCAATGGGGCGGTGGGACTGTCCCAAGGGGGTGCAAAAACGTGGCATCCGGTGATCTCGTAAGGCAGGCGCCTAGTATCGTTCAGCCAAAGGATGCAGGGCCAGTTTCGCAGGCGATGAGACAGCTCAACCCTTTGTTTTCCAAGGGTTGGCGGATCACTGGCAGGCCAGCGACACCACCGTTTGCGCAGACCCAAGGTCTGCCGGCAACTGGGCCTTGCAGACCTCCGTTACCTCGACCACTTGCCCCGGCTCCGGGTGCTGAAGGTATAGCGCCCCATCGAAGCCCACCTGGGTGGTCTCCCGCGGGGTGGTGGCAACCGTGCCGGGCGGGATGGCAGCGCCGGTCAGGGTGTAGGAGCGCGCGGTTTCAGTGAGCACCGGAAACGCCACGTGCATCCCGGCCTGGCGGCCCGCCATGGCGCTCCTCTCGGTCTCGCCCACCTGGGTGCCCAGGGGCAGGGCCTTGTCGTCGATGCGCACCGTGGTGGGCACCAAGGCCGCCACATCGCCCGTCACCAAGCGGCCCTTGGCATCGGTCTGGCCCACCACGCGGCCGCCCACCCTGACGGGCACGTTGGGCTGGCCCGGCACGTCCACCACGGCGAAGCCCTGGGGCGCGGGTCGCAGGAACGTCACGCCCTTGCGGTCGATGTGGACCGCTCCGCTGTAGCCCCCGCTGACGTAAGGCACGCCGTGCCCGGTGCCGGCGTCGAGGCGGGCCATGCCGGCGTCCGTGTTCCAGGAAGCGGCGGCCCTCACCTGATTGCCGCGCTCGCCCCGCTCCACTTCCGCGGCCACGCTGACCGGGGTGTCGCCGACGGTGGGCCGTCCGGAGTAACGAAGCGCCAGGGCATCGGCGTTGGGCGCCGAGCGTGCCCTCACGCCCACCCGGTTGGTCCCGAAGGCGTAGGTGTAGCCCGCCTCCACGCGGGTGTCGCCGCGCCCGATGTCGCGTAGCACGCTGGCGCCGATCTGATGAGGCCCCTCGCGCCAGTTCACCCCCACATCGGCGAAGGTTACGCGGGCCCGGTCGGTCGTCAGGTCGGTGTAGCCGGCGCGCAAAGATAGGTCGCGGCTGGGTCGCCAGAACAAAGACGCGCGGGTGCGCTCCTTCACGTCGGCCGCCCGTTCGGGACGCAAGCGCCAGTAGTCCTCGTTGCGCTCGTGCTCCAGGCGGACGCCGAAGGTGGGGCCGCGGTAGTCGTAGGCGGCGGCCACGCGCTGCCCGCCCCCACTGGATCGACCCACTTCCAGATCGAGCGTGCCCAGGGTGCCCAAGGTGGTGGTGGCGCCCAGGGCCAGGTTCGAGTTCCCTTCCCCATCGGCTTGCGCGTTCGTGCGCAGGGTCCAGCGATCGGAGGCGCCCCAAGCCAGTGAGGCGCTGGCGCCGGTCTTCCCATAGCGGTTTTCGTCCTCGCGCACTTGGCCCACAGCCACGTCCCAGGTGGTGAGGCCTGGGCGCAGCAAGGTGGGCGCGATGTAGTAACGCTGATCGCTCACCACAGCCTCGCGGCCGAATCGGTCGCGCACCACCACTTGGGCCTGGTTCGCACCGGCCGACAACGGGCTTCCCTCGACCACGAAGGGGCCACGCTCCACGTCCCGCTGGAGCACCCGGGCCTGGTTGGCCATGACCTCCACGGTTCCCGGATCCAACGCCAAGCCGCCCAGCGTGGGGATGGGATACGTGGGCGTCGTCGGGTCGAGGGCCTTGGGGTCCTTGGCGATGCGCACGCCGCCCAGGTTCACCACCGCCGATGGCGGTCCGGTGAACACGTCGCCGGCTTCGTAAGTCACCAGCCGTGGCAGATCGTCCTTCTGCCAACGCGTGATGCCGCGTCGATACTCCCCGCCCCGCGTTGAATCCACGTTGAGCTGCCCGGTGGTGGAGAGCACGCCCCACCGTCCGGCGGTGCGCACCTCGTGGGACAGGGACGCGCCCTGGGCTTGTTCGGTAGCCCGGCCGGACAGCGAGTAATTGATCAGCACACCCGGCGCCGCGGGCGAGAGTGAACCGGTGGTTTCGTGGCGCTTGACCGATTGAACCGGCGCGCGATCGGGAGGAATGGTGATGGCCACGGTGGCGTCCTCTTCCTTCACCGCCAGGACCACGCCCAACGCTTGAGCAGACAGCGGACCGCTCTCGCCTTCCTTCAACACCACGCCCAAGGCAGACCAGGTGGTGGCATCGGCGAACCACTGGCCCTGCTGCTGCCAGAAGATGGCCGGCTCCTTCGCAGGTTTGCCGCCAACGGTGGGGAGCAGCACGTTGGGCTCCACGCCCTGGGGCACAGCAGCGCCGGCCGCGTGCGCAGCCAGGCAAAGCGCGAGCAGAACTCCCCAATGGCGCATGGATGGCTCAAGGGGTGACGGTGAGCGTGACCGACTGACCGTTGACGGTCAGGGTCAACGCCGAGGCGCGGTGCTCCGGCTTGAGCGGGATGTCCTTGCTCAAGCCCGGCAGCACCCACCCCAGCGCGCCTTCGCGCCACGACTGGCCGGAGGACGGCCCAATGGTGGTCACGCGCGCGGCGGTGGTGCCGGTGTTGGTCAGGCGGTAGCCGGAACCGTCCGGCGACAGCGACGCGGTCAAGCGAACGTCAGGCGTCGAAGCTTCAAACGCCAGCGGCAGGGAATGATTCACAAGCAGTGAAACACTCGAGCGCCCACCGTTCTCCACGGGAGGTGACGGCAGCTGCTTGAAGATGACGCGGTAGTAGCCCACCGCCCCACTTCCACTGACCCTCACCACCCGCACCACACGCCGCCCTTTCGGAGGAATGGAGATGATCGATGGCGAAGCCAGCACATCACCGGTATTCACCAGCTGGTCGACTCCATCTTTCTGCAGCCACTGGTAGGCAGTGACCTGATAGCTCACCGGCATGTCGTCTGAATTGATCAGCGTGACCGCGTGCGCTTTCGTGGAGGGTTCGCCCAGAAGCGCCGTCGGAGTCAAGGACACTTGGGAAGCGTCTGCGGAGAACGAGAGCAAACTGAAAACTAAAAGAGAGAAGAGAAAAACTAACGATCGCATGGAGGTATCTCCTGTCGGGGGATACCTTTCAAGCTAGAGACGATCCACGTTTCGTCAACCCATACCCACTCACAATGAAAAGCCCCGCTGGTGCGGGGCTTCTCGTCGTGCAGATCGAGTTTCGATCAGTTGTAGGTCAGGGTGACCTGGACAGTGTCACTGTAAAACCCGTTGGGCGCCTTGTTCGCTCCTAGGAAAGCGATGGAGTAAGGCATGAACTGCCACTCGCCATTGCCGACCCCGGAAATCTGGTCTGCGCCCGTGCCCCAAGTTTCACCACCCACCATATCCCGGTGGAGAGAGTAAGCCAGGAAAAAGCCAGGGCCAGACAGACTGCGGTGATTTGGGAAATCAGCGTTCAAACCGTAGTTCAGCCCATCACCGGGGGCAATTTCGTAAGCGGTGCCGGTATTGCAGCGAGCGCCAATGCCCGTCGGCGACGAAGCCACCTGCGAAAGCGAGAGCGAGTTGATGTCCAGGTTGTCCAGCGGAGAGATCTGCAACTGGCAGCCGGGAAGAACTTGGCCGTTGATGATCAGGTTTTCCGACACCTCGTCGGCGAACACAGGTGCAGACATTGCGACCAGGGCGATGGGAAGGATGGAACGGAGGATGGACTTGCGATTCATGGGTATCGGCTCCTTGTTAGGAATGTGAGTAGGGGTGAGTGGCCCGACGTGGACCATCCCTCTACCGATACCTGGAATCGGTGAGTTGGCAAGGGGTGGTCACACCCACCCCCGTGCGGCTATCGATACGTGCGAGGTTCCCGCGACCACCAGGTGGTCCAGCACCCGAATGTCCAGGAGTGCCAGCGACTGCTTCAGGCGGGCCGTCAGGGCGCGGTCGGCCGCGCTGGGCTCCGGGTTCCCGCTGGGATGGTTGTGAAAGAAGATGACCGCCGCGGCGTTGTGATCCAGGGCCTGCTTGGCCACGATGCGGGGATGGACTTCGCAACCGTCGATGGTGCCTTGGAAGAGGTGCTCGGTTGCGATGATGCGGTGGCGGGTGTCCAGGAAGACCACGCCGAACACCTCGTGCGGGAGTCCAGCGCAGCGGGTCTTGAGGAAGTCGGCGGCGTCGCTGGGGTCGGTGATGGCGCCTTGGCGCTGCAGGCGGCGCTCCAGGATTTGCGAGGCGGCCAGGAGGATGCCCTCCTCGTCCATCGTCAACTGATATTGGGCCCGGATGTCGTTCGCTCGCTTCATCGTCTTTCTCCGCCGGCGCGGGGTGCGCCTCGTGGGAACCGGTTGGCGAAGCGATCCAGCTACTCCCGCACCCGGGAGCGAGCACCGCCAGGCGCGCAGCGAAGGGCCGAAACACCGTGGAGGAGGCCTGCCCTTGCGGGAGGGGCAAGCGGAGCCAGGATTCCCAATGAAGAGGCCACGGCCCAGGTAGAAGCTTGATAAAGCGACCCGACAAATCCAGGACAAAACGTGAGGGATGCTGGACGTATCCTGATGAGCTAGGATCGATCGGATCAAATGGAGTGATCACCGTGACGACGCTGCCGAATACCAAGCTCTTGGTGACTTTGACTCTCGTTGGAGCGGCAGTGGTGTTAACGGGCTCGCTGGCAGCACAGCCCAGCGACCTAAGTGTCGAACGACCACAAGGACGGTCACCCGGCGCTTCCACTCGCTTAGGCATTGGATGGGAAACAACTTCGCTCGTCCTCGAGATGCCCAATGGTGCCCAGTTTGAGTTGCTCAGACCCGTTGATGGTCGTGTCCCAGTGTGCGGCGTCAACGAAGATCAGGGTGGCGGACTTGCCATCTTCTGGCGCAGCGGGAAGGTTGCCGAATACGGTTGCTGGCTTGCACTTCAGAGAGGCAACGATTCCTGGGTTCAGTTTGAAATGAACTCAGGAATTGCCATGAGGATGCCGTTGCGTGCCTTTAGCAAGCGGCCAATCAGAGAATAGCGCCAGCACCAACCATGGTTTGCAACGCCTCATAGGCAGCTCGGGCGTCAGGCCCCAAGCGGGCCATGTCTGACGCCATCGTGGCGAGACGCCGCTGGACGCGACCCCGCGCAAGCATGTCGGCGGGGAGATTCCCGGCCTCGACAAGGACGTGGCAGTCGGCTTTTATCGTGTGAACCGGAACCCTCAATCGCTCGGCCAGGGACTGAACAGACTCCCCCGCGAGCACGCCCTTCTTGACCTCCATTCGGCGAGCCTTGGTCATCGCCCTCACCCGTTCGGTGCCCGATACAGGCGTGAGCCCGAGCGCTTTCAGGTCGGAATGAATGGTTGTGTCAGTGAAGCTGTAGCCCAGTTCCATAGCGAGCGCGTGCGATGCCTCAATGGCCGTCATCCCGGGACGGAACACCTTGGCCAACGCTTGGCGTCGCAGTGCTCGCATGTCATTCATAGCCACACGGTAGGCAGACAAGCTCATGCGCTCATCCCCAGGGTCTGCGAGGACAGGGTGCGCTCCCGCAGGGTGACCAGGTTCCAGGCGCGGTGTTCCTCCAGGTAGTGCTGGAGGCCAGCGTCGCCAACGCACCCATCGCTGCTCACCAAGGGCAATGGCCGGTCATGTAGACCATCCCGCTTCTGGGCGTAGGCCACCTGCTCGGGCTCGCCGTAAGCCAGTCGGTGGGCGTCCAGCAATCTGTCGATGGCGTCCACGTCCCGGCGGTTGACCAGCGATTCGGTGTAGAGGGTCTGGAGCAACGGGTCCCGGTGCGCGTGAACAGGCAGACCCAACGCGTCGTCCAGGAACAGGAGGTCCGAGATGGGGCGAAGAGTGACCGGGTCGGGGCTGGGGAGGCCGTGGGAAGTGGAGCAACGAGCATTCATCAGTGCGTGCTCTGACCTGAGGTAAATCCTGGAGGCGTAGTCCCGCATGACGTGAAGCAGTCTCCGATGTCCTGGCGGGAAATGGGCACCACCCGGGTCTTGCTGCCCTTCCCCACCAGGAACACCTGATCCCCCTCGCGCACGTCCACGTCGGCATCCTGGACGATCGCAACCACGCGTTGGCGGTTGTCGCTCAGATCGCGCACGTAGATTTCGTTGGCGCGCCGACCAGAGAGACCGTTCTGTATGGCCGTGCCTGCTACCCCACCGATGACCCCAGCAGCCACACGGGCGGCGTTGCGGTAGTCCCCGTCCACTTTGCGGGCTGCGCCGTAGCCCACCGCGGCTCCGATGGCCGAACCGGCGTTGACCTTCTTGTCGCTCTTGAGCTGGACGGGACGCACCATAAGCACCCCGCCCAATCGGGCGTCTTGGACGGACAGGGCTTCGGAGGTGCCGAAGCGGCGCGAGGAGCTGTTGTCGGCGGCGAAGGCCGAGGGGACGAGTGCGGCGAGCGCGATGGCGAGAACGATGGGCTTCAAGGGACACCTCCATTTCGTGAGTAGGTATCCCTATGCATAACTCGAATTGGAGAACCCGCAAGGGGCCACCCTTGTGGAGTTTCTAAGCGAACCAGATAATCGGGTGACTACCACTAAGGAAGGCATCCGTGGCATTTGATCGAGACCTTTGGTCTGGCACCTACGACCGCACCCATTTCCCACACTTCCCATGCCCGAAGTGCACGAAGGGCCGAGCAAGGCACGATGGAAAAGCTGTCCAGATCGCAGAACCCACCTACTCAGCGAAGGACCGAGACCATCCCGACTGGGAGCCGGGCTGGGATGTTGAGCGCTTCAGCCTTCAGCTCACTTGCGACAACACCAGTTGTGGTGAAGTGGTTGTGGTGTCCGGTGATACGTCACTGGTTGAGTATTACGACCATGAAGAAGATCGGTGGGTCTACTTCTCCCATTTGCGTCCACGCGCCATGTTCCCCGCTCCGCTCATCATCGACATCCCAACCCAAGCTCCCCGAGATGTTCGTGACAACATTCGCCTTGCGTCTTCACACTACTGGTTAGATACGAGCGCGTCGGCCAACCGATTGAGGGCCAGCGTTGAGTTCTTGTTGGACTTCCTCGAGATCCCTCGGGAAACCATCAACGCGACCAGCGGAAACACTAGGCGGCTGGATTTGAATGCCCGTATCGCACACTACGAACAGTTGAATGCCGAGCACGCCCCATCTCTGACAGCACTGCGGATGATTGGAAACCTGGGTTCACATGGGGAAGACGTTCAGCAAGAGGCCATTCTGGATGCTTTTGAGATCTACGAATACACGCTCGACGCGTTATGTGGCCAACGCAAGGACCGCATCGAGGCACTGAGGCAGAAGTTGATCTCCACGAAGGGGAAATACACCTAGCGAATCACGCGATCATTGCGTGTTCCCGACGCTTTGGTCGCGCACGCTCTTTGGAGCAAGCCTTTTCATCGTTAGGTTTTTCAAGCTTCTGCTGATTGGCCGCCACCGGCTGCCGTTCCTGCTCCACCTTCGGCAACGGTTCGTGGACGAGCTCAGGGACCTTCAGGAAATCCACCACTCTTTCAGCCGCGGCCGCGGCCCGGAAAAGCTCGCGGGGGTCATCGCGGAGGATCTGGATCCAGTGCTTGATGTAGGCTGCGTGCTGGGTGGGGTCATGGCCGATGCTCAGGCGCTCGCCCATCAGCATGGAAGACACTTCGGCCACCAGTTCTTCCTTGGCGTAGTCCACGGAGCCGAAGCCGCCCTTCATCGGGCGATTCAAGCGGGAGGGGAAGCCGCTCCAATGGGCCAATTCATGCAGTATCGTGCCGTAGTATCCCGCCGATGAGCCAAAGGTGTGGCGCTCGGGCAAGTGGATGCTGTCGGTCATCGGGCGGTAGAACGCCTGGTTGCCCCCGTCGTGGTGAATCCTGGCCCCGCTGTCCTGAATGACCTTCTCGCAGGCCTGGTGGACTTCGGGCTCCGTCCGCTGCTCCGGTAGAACCAGGGCGGGCAAGCCGTCGATCTGGGAGGCATTGAACACCCTGGGGAAGAACACGTTGGGGTGCGCCTTGGCGATGAGATCAGGGTCGCCGCTCTTCTTCGCTTCTTCGACCGGTGACCAATCCCAATATTCGATGATGCTGGCCTTCTCGCCCTTGCGGACCTGGGCGCCCACGGCAGCGGCCTGCTTGTAGGTCATCCAGCGGTTGTCCTTCACGTCCCAGGCGTTCTGCAGGGCCCAGAGGTGAAGCAAATTGCCGCCCTTGTAGGTCTTGCCGGTGGTGGGGTTCATCGGGAGCCCCAGGTCCATGCGGGCGTCCCAGGGCTGGACGAAGGGGCCGGTGCCCTCTTCCATCTGGCGGATCAGGCGTTCGACGACGTCGCGCGAGTGGCGCTGAAGGAAGCTCTCGTTGGTTGAATCGGACACGACAGGGATCTCCGGGGAGGAAGACGCACCCTGTCGGCGGTGCGGATGGTGGTGGGTGGGTTAATCGTGGAGGGTGACGGCTCGTCCGTGTTCCAACGCGCTCTCCAGCAAGGTCAACACCCGGTCGATGGTCAGCCGGGCATCGGGGTCCCCATCGTCGTCCTGGAGCTGGAGGCGGATGCCGCCGGGGGTCTTCAGGACTACGAAGCGAGGGGACGCCGCCAGGGCGTCCTGGCGATCGAGGGAGGTTTCGTAGAGGGCGTCGGAATGGTCCATGGTTTCAGCATGCGACGGCGTCGGGATTTGGCAAGCCCCGGTCACAAACGCATCCGCTGACGGGGGGCTTCCTGGACAGCGGCTGGCTGGGCCTGAACCTCCTCAAGCGGATTCCAGACCGCGCCGCCGATCACCATGCGGGGGCCGTCGTTTCCTTGGCGCTTAGGAGGTGCCCATTCGTTGACCGTTGGAAGCCTGGCTTCAAGCAGCTGCTGGCGCTTGTGGGCTTCGGCAGTCAACAGGAAAGTGAGAATCTCCTCCCGCTCTGTATAAGACGACGGCCTGTTCTTCTCATTGTCCTCCAGCAGAACGTTGGCCCCGCCGGCGATAAGAACACTTAACAGGTATTTGCTCGTCCCCGTTGCTGCGGCCGCCCGATGGAGCGGGGTTGCTCCATCCTTGACAGCCGCCCTGTTTGAATCAGCCCCGGCTGCAAGCAGCGCTTCGACCACATCTGAGTGGTAGTGCCCTTCTGATGCAGCAACATGCAAGGGGGCTTCGCCATCGCTGCGCGGCTGATTTGGGTCTACCCCAGCCTCCAACAACCTGGCAACGAGTGCATCGCTTCCCTTCAACGCCGCTCTATGAAGGGCACTCAAACCAGATACGTCCGACGAGTTCGGGTCAACACCGGCTTTCAGCAAGACATCCAATACTTCAACAGATGAGTTGGAACCGAGAAGATCAATCGGCGCATCCCCTTCTTTGTAATAAAGATACCGACGTCCTTGTGCGTAGGGGTAATCAGCAATGCATCGGGCATTGGGGTCTGCGCCGGCTTCTATCAGAAGTTCTACTACCTCCGCCTTCTTTGACAAGCAGGCCCAATGAAGGGCAAACGTTCCCCCGATCTCCAGGTTTGGATCTGCGCCGGCCTTCAGCAGAAGTGCAAGCGTTTCAGCATTGCCATGGTAAGCGGCGCAGTGAAGGGGCCCATGGTAATCGGCGGAGCCACTGGGCATATTCCCAACCACATTCTTATTGGGATCTCCTCCAGCAACCAACAGTTTGGAGAGAATACTAGGATCCGAATCCCTGGCCGCTTCAGTCATCGCACTCGGGCTTGGGTTTGCGCCGAATTGCAGCAGCAAAGACACCTTCTCCATATCACTCCGACAAACTGCTTGTGTAAGGGGAGATCGGTCCAATCCATAACAGTCTGAGGCGTTAGGATCTCCACCTGCCGACAGCAACTTGGCGAGTATGCCTACCTGAGCGGAATCCGCGGCGCTGATCATAGAATTGCTGTCAGGTTTGGCTCCCGCTTCCAGAAGTGCCGAGACCTTCGCCAAGTCGTCGGCAAGAATGGCAGCATCAAGGGGCGTGTTGTTATGGGGTCGAGCATTCGGATCCCCACCCGCCGACAACAACTGAACGAGAATGTCAGCATGGGCAGTCTCTGCGGCATTGATCATCGAGTAACTGTCGGGCTTCGCCCCCGCATCCACAAGCAGGGTGACTTTCATCAGATCGTTCGCATCAATAGCGATATCAAGCGCCAGCTCTTCGTCAAGTTCGGCATTGGGATCACCCCCCGCCGACAACAGCTTGGCGAGAATTTCAGCTGAAGCGAACTTGGTCGCATTGAAGACTGCGGAACTATCGGGATTAGCGCCAGCCTCCAATAGCACCGTAACCTTATCCTCCGCCGAGTATGATGAAAAAATGGCGACATGAAGCGGGGTTTCACGTCCAAAGGTGCCGGGAGCGTCAGCATTGGGATCACCACCCGACGCTAAAAGCTTGGCGAGCATGCCAGGTTGATCGGATCTTGCAGCACAGATCATGGAATGACTATCAGGCTTCACTCCGGACGCCAAAAGGACCTCAACTTTATCCATGTCGCCACGCCAGACGGCCTCATGAATCTGCGATATCGAACCAATCTCTGCTTCTGCGTCCATGACCCCTCCATCTGATGTGGCCGAAAGCACCCTCCATCGGAACTGGCAGAGGGTGGCGGGCAATTCGACCTCAACAGGTGAAACCGCCCCTCCCTTTGTTCTACTGCTTCGCGGGAAACGCGCAAGGGGTGCAGAAGGAAGAGTTTTCAGAAGAACTCATCATCTCGACCGCCGTCGTTTTAGTCATAAGCGCATCCTCTGGCGAGGCACTTGCTGGACGGCGACTGATTGCTCCTGGACCTCCTCGCGCGCATTCCAGACCGCACCGCCGATCACCATGGAGGGCGTGCTGGGGCTGCTCAGATGAGGTGCAGCGGATGGGGCCTGGTTCAACCGTTCTTGCAAGTGCTGCTGCCGTTCGGTGGCGCGCATCTCGTGGGCCCGATGGTGGACCGCCCCCTCTTCCACGCCCGCCTTCGCCATGATCGCCCGATCGCGGTCGTTCGGCTCGTAGCCTTGGTTCAACAGAAAGGCCGCGATGTCCATGCCTTGCTGGCCCTTGAGCACACCCACCGCACTGGCGAAGGGTGAGTGAGAGGCGTCCAACGGCGACCCGTGGGCGACGAGCAGTTTGGCCATGTCCAGCGTGCCGGCGTAGTTGAGTGGGATCAGAGCGGTGGCCGAATGGAGCTCGTCCCCGGTGGGAAGTAGGTTCTTCAGGGTTTCGGTGGTTCGATCCTTGGCGCCCACGTCGGCCCCTGCCGCGAGCAAACGTTCGGCGCACCCCAGGTGGTCGGGGCGGTTGGGTGTAATGCAGTTCCTTCCGGCTTGAGCGGCGAGGTGAAGCGCCGTCGTGCCGTTGAACTTGGTCTCCACCACCACGCCGATGTCGAGCTTCAGATAGCCCAGCTTCTTGCCGGACTCGCTCCTGCTGGTGACGTGTTCGATTCGGGCGTTCACGTCGGCACCGATGTCGATCAAGGCCCCCAGTGCATCTTTGGACCCGTAGATCGCCGCTTGGCACAGCGGGGTCCGACCTTCGTAGGCTGGCCGCTCGAGCTCTGCTCCTGCCTTCACCAGGGTGCGCACCACCTCGGGATGGTTGAACCGTGCGGCTTCGTGGAGAGGCGTGTTGTTCGTCTTGTCGACTGCGTCCAGTGGGGCGCCTGCCTCGATGAGCAAGGCGCACACGGCCGGATGACCGCCTTGGGCCGCTTCGTGCAGCGGGGTGAACTTGTCGGCGTCAGCGAAGGCGGGATCAGCGCCCGCTGCCAGCAGCCGGCGGCATTCGTCTAGGTCACCCTGGTTGGCGGCCTGGGCCAGACGGGATTGGAGATCAGGGGAAGTCGTCATGGGGCCTCCACTTCAACGGACGCCACTGACATCTCGTCCTCGGTCACCTCGGGATAGAAGAGGCGATGCACCGCGGCATCGATCTTCCGGCGTTCCTCATGGGTGGCGTCTTCAATCAGCGATTGACCGTAGAGCATGGCAAGTTCCCTGTTCCGCTCGTCCGCGCTCAATGCATCCCACTTCTTTTCCAGGGTTCGCTGATGCTCGCCCTTCTTCTTCTCACTGAGCTTGGGGTCCGTCCCCCAGGGGCCGCAGATCGTCGGGCCCACGCCCGGAACCGGCATCACGGTGACGCTGGCAGAGGGTTTGGTGACAGAGGCCTGCAACAGCGCCCCATTGATCCGCAACCGAACGCATTCTTCCTGCTTGCCATTGACGCGGCGGTTGGAGCGCACCCCGTCGTCCAGGCCCATCTCCTTCAGGCCACGCCAGAACTGGCGACCGGTGAGGAGATCGATGTCGGCCAGCCCCTGGCGGTAGCCCCAGTTCTTGTAGTTCTCGTAGACCTGGCGCATCGGCAGCGTGCATTCGTCGGTTTCCACACGCACCACGCGCTCGGCTTGCGCCCAGGCCATCACCTGGTCACTGCCGTGGCGGGCAGCCAGCTTGGCGGCGCGCACGGCTTCAGGCATGTCCGCATCATTCTCCGAAAGAGCGCGGCCACGGGCCACGATGCGACGGGCGCCTTCGAGCATCCAATCCAGCACCAGCTGCCCTTCCTCGGCCAGGATCTTCTTGACCAGGTCAGGGTCGTGCTCGTGCTGAGGCACCGCCTTCTTCCAGTGAACGACCGTCAGGCGACGCCACACACCGTTGCTCTTGTCCCGGATGAAGGGCGCTGAGTTGGACGTGATGATCCACTTCGCCGTGGAGTGGTAGCTCGCCAGCTGCTTCTGGTTCTTGCGGTCGATGCCAATGCCATTGCCAGACACCATGGTCTTGAACCGGCCTTCGGCCCACTTCTCGCACTCCACCTCGTCCACCAGGATGAGGCTGGCACCGATGAGGGGTTCAAGGCTGAAGCGGTCGCCCAGGGTTTCCAGGTTGCAGCGCGCCACCTGGCGATGCATGGCTTCCACGATTTCTGCCAGGGTGGATTTGCCGGATCCCGCGACACCGTGCCACCAGGCGGCCTGGCTATAGACGCCCGGCAATAGGGTCATGCCGCACTGCTCTTGCAGCAACGCGATCACGTTAGGGTCGTCGTGGGCCTGGCTGAGGAACTTGGCAAAGCGCGAGTCAGCCGGCAAGGACTTGGGCTTATAGGCCTGGCCCTCCTTGCCACCACACGTCACTTTGACCGCGTGGGTCATGCCCAAGGCCGGATCGGGTGCGAGCACGTGGAAGCCGTCGCGGAGGATTTCCACGTAGCCGTCGGCCACCGGCACGATGGCCCGCTTGGCTTGGGTCGGCATGGGGTTCTTCTGGCGCAGCCGCAGGGCGGCCATGTCCCAGCAGTCCTTGGCCAATTTGGGGCTGCCGGCAAAATCGGCGTTGCGGTCGATCCAGTCGGATGCCACGCCCACGCCTTCCGCATCGCTGATCGCCTGCCAGTAGGTGCCGTTCCAGTGGTGGACGATCTCGCCCGTCCCGCTGGTGGCTTGGCACGCCCACAAACGATCGACGCATTCAGTGGTGCGGCGGGCAAAAAGGATGGGGAGAGACGGCGGCTTGCGCTGCCCCTCTCGATCGACCGAGTGGCGGTAGAGCTGCTTGTCCTCTTCGACCTGGATTTTCTGCTTCCTCTGCGACGCTTCAGCACCGAGGAAGCGAGTCGCATCGAAGGGCACGACGTTGGACGAATCGGCGGGCGGAGGGTTGACAGCATCCCCATTCGGAGACAAATTGTTGGTAGACATGTTGTGGTTCCTTTCAAACCCTCACCCTGGCCGGTGGGGGTTTGCTGTTTTGGGGGAAGGATTACGCTGCGCGGGGGAGCGCTTTTTCCAGCACGCGCCGGATGAATTCGCTCTCCGTCATTTCTTCTTCCTCCGCCGCACGACGAAGGCGCTCTGCCAGCGGACGCTTGATGCGAACGTGCTTCTTCACGCTCGCTCGAACGCTGTAAGACGCTGGGGTCGATGGCTGGGGAACGGTGTTCACGGTGACAACTCCGAGAGGTTGAGGGCGTAGGTGTGTCCCACCTGGGGGACACTTCCAATCAACCACGCGTTGAAACTTCCGCAAGCCCCAACTTTTGACTAAAAGCAAAATCTGCGGCCTCTTCACGCAAATATTCCTAACAATGCGAGTGCTGGCTTTCCTCGTGCTGCTGGCTTTCCATTAGCCAGCAGAGATCGAAGACCAGCAGGAAGGCCAGCAGCTGCAACCTCTTGAATCCATATGCTTTGTAGCTCAGAGAAACCCCTCTGCTGGGCTGCTGGGTCAAAATTGAATCGATTTCAAATGCTGAAAAAATACTGAGACTGTTAGGAATAATCTTCAGTGCATGGAGGAGTCGGAAGTTTGGGCCAGCAGGCCAGCAACGCCCTCCTTGGCGATGCATAGCGTTTAGGAATCAAGCGCTTTGCACTGCTGGCTTTCCTGCTGGCTAACGCCTGCTGCTGGCTAAGGGGAAGACCAGCAGCCTCGTTTTCCTGTCACCTTCGCCTCCTTCTATGGTTCCAAGCCCACAATCTCCACCAACGTTCCTGCACAAGAAGATTCACGACTCCTTGCTCCTGACTACTCATCGTTTGCACTCCCCTGATTGGCATTAGCCACCCGTGTCACCCGCTGGATGGCAAAGAACTTTCCGCGCAGCACACCGCTTGCCTGCGCCCTCTGGAGATTGCGTGCAGCCCGCTGGCCGTAGGCCACGAACACCGATCCGGTCGGCGCCGCCGTGCCAGTGCTTCCATCGGGACGCACGAACTTCAGGCGGCCACGGGCGAAGAGGATCGCGGTGGTGTTGGGGTGGTTGAGCACGAACTCGTGCATCCATGCCGGATCCATGTGCCCCGGCACCAGCGCGACGCCGCCACCGGGATGGTTGGCCAGCTTGGCCATCCACTTGTCCATCCCCTTGCCGTAAGGCGGGTTCAACCACACGAAGTCCCGCGACCACCATGCCGTCGCCAAGCCATCCTGACGGGGTGTGATCATCCGGCGGGCCGTGGGTGCCGGCAGACGGGAGGGGTCTTCCGGCGTGCAAGGATCGAGGTCAAACCCTTCCTTGCCGTCCAGCGCTTCCACGATGACCGGCGGGGTATACCAATCGACGGTCGAGTGGTCTTTGTCGCAGGCCTTGTAGCAGGCGGTGGTGAGCCGGGCGGCCTCGGGCGCCGGGAGGCGCTTGGGACGGGTCGCCGTTTTGAGCGGCACAACATTGGTTTTGGGTTGCATGAAAATCTCCAGGCAAAGCTCCGCCAGCACGACTGGATGGCCGCGTTGAAGGAAAGAGAAAGGGATGCGTCAGCTACGAATCAATGCCGACGCGAACAGCGAGCGCGAAATTGAATAGCCAGAAGAGATCAATAGTTGCGTCGCTTTACGACACCAACCCTTCCAGCGCGCTCGTATACCTCGGCAACGCGTGGTTACCGAGCCAGCTTGGACGCGATACGCCTCCAACTGCACCTTCCTGTTGAAGATCAACAACGATCGCCAGGTAGGTCCAACCATCATGGCGCTTCTTAGTCCCGACGTAACTGACAGTGAGCTGATTTGCTTCGGGCGCATCAAGCATTGTAAGCGTGCTGTCGAAAGCTCCACTGAGACCAATGATACTTTCAATCATCGGCTGCAAGTTGAGGAGCGAGATCGTCAACGCTTCTTCGTAGATAGCAAGCGACTCCTTATCCAGGCCGACCATGTAGCTCTTGATCCTGTCGCCAAGAAAAAAGCTGACACCTTCCACCTTAGGCACATGCCGCTTCCACTCCCGCTGCCTTTGCTTCTTGTTCTTCTTGTTCATTTCAAACTCCATAGATTGTTGTTGACAGACCATCTGGTCACGCGATGCGACTAGAACCAAGAGTCGTAGAAAACATTCCAGCCGTCGCGCATGAGGTGTCGCGCACCGGCAATGAATGCAAGATCGTGATCAATCTCTTCCAAGCGGGACTCACCGAAGAAGTAGCCCTCGGTTTTCGGCAGTCGCCCGTTGCGAACCGCCTCCTCCAAGCGATCGAGATCGCCCCCCGTCAGAAAGACAGGCCGCTTGTTGAAACAACGCATTTCATTGATTCCCAAGCGGGATTTGGCGAGATCAAACATCCACCCGTGCAGATCAGGGTGCTTGCGCCAATAGAAGATCGGCACGGCGGTCTCATCGACCGTGCTCTTGCGGGTCTTCCCCGCATACATATCAAGGCCCATCGGGTTTCTCCATCGCCCCGACCACCGGGGCGTTGGAGTAATCATCCGAATTCGAAGCCTCCCCAGATACGGATATCGGAGGCTTCCAATCCGATTCAGCCGCTGCTTAAAAGCGCCTTTTATTGGATGATGGCGCGTGTTGGGCGGCGTGGCTTAAACGCTCCTCGAGCGTCTGTTCGTTCACCCCAGCTCGCGCAGCGTCGAGTTGGTGAGCCAGGTCGCGCAGGCGGCTGGCCTGGGCTTGGGCTGCCTTGTTGAATGCGTCCACCCACTGGCGCTTGATGTCGGGGTCCTGCCACGGCTGGGCAAATGCCTCGGTTAGCGTGCAGACCCGAATCCCAAGCCCGATCTGCGCACCCAATGCTTGGAGCTGGCGAATTGCCGCTTCGGTGATTGGCTGGTCGGTCAGCGGCTCTAGGAAGAACTGCTTGGCGCCGGGCCCTTTGGCCACCAGAAACGGCAGTTCGGCGGTAAGTAGGGTGTCGATCGCCACGCCGCGTTCGCTCAACGGCTTCCAGAGGCCCTTGGCCTTGAGTTCTGCCGCCCAGGCCATCAACGGAATAAGGGTGGTCGAGCGCTTGCGCGCTCCCTTCACTGTGAACAGAGTCTCCGACGGGGGGTGTTTCTCCAGGAGGTGTTCCAGTTGGGTCGTGCTCATCGCCAACACACCGGCGGCCTCGTTGAAGCTCAACTCCACGTCCACCTTGGGGCGCTGCTTCGCCAGGCTCAGATGGTCTGCAACCTTCTTCTCCATCTGACCCACGGTCTCGGCGCCAGAGAGTTTGCCGAGAAAGCGATCGATGGCTCGGCGGTAGGCGTCGGCTGCGGTGAGGGCCATCAGGGATCCTTGGCGAATGGCCGCACGGGATCGGCGACGACGGCACCACCGCCCAACCGCTCTTCCAGATCACTGGCGCGTTGGCGTGACCGCGCCGCCTCGATGGCGTGCTGAGTGCTGGTAAGCACCCCCACGAACGCGTCCTGGTAGGGCTGTCGGCTCTCGGTGTTGATCCACGGCTGGGCCAAGGCGCCCTCTACGGTGCCTTCCCACACGTTGCCCTCGGCCAAGGCCTGAGCAAGCGTGGCGTCGTCCACGGCCAAGACATGGCCAGCAATGCGATCCCCAACCAACGCCCAGTCGTGCGACACCACCGCCACGTCCTGAAGGGTAGCCAGGTTTGCGATGCGGCCCAGCTTCTTCTGAAGCTTGGTCAACTCTTCCTTTGCATGACGGAGGGAAAGCTCCAGTTCCAGCTCGCGCACGCGCTGCTGCGCCAGATCCAGGTCGTTCTGCAGGCGGCGTTCTTTCGCCGACTTGCCAATACGCGCCTGCTGCCACTCCACCAGGTCGCTGTAGAGGTAGCGCACGTGCTGGTTCAGCCCACCCCCAACCTGCCCCGCCCCTTTCTGGAAGGGAGGACCCAGTGGGGGCGAGCGCCGCCGCCATTCGCCCAGCGTGTCGAAGTGGACGCCCAGGAACTTCGCCGCGGCCTTGGTGCTCACGGTGGGAGGCGGCAGGCCAGCTGCAGCCCGTTCCAACTCCCGGTCTACCGCCGTGGCCTGCAGTGCCAGGTATTGCTCTTCGGTGCGTTGAAGCTCAATCGTCATCCAGCGCGGTGATCTGGTTGCGGGGAGCAAAGATGGTAACCGGTTCGTCCTTGGACTCGTCCAGCCGGGGTTTGTCCACGCCTTTGAGCCGGTTCCAGACCCGGGGGCTACTGGCGATCATCAATTCCTCCACCTCGGAAAACGCCTCGCGCAGGCGCTTCCATTCCTGATCGGTGTAGAGCTTGCTCACCTCGGCCATTCCGTTGTCGCCTGGCTGGGACACGTGGTGGTGGAGCATCTGGGAGACCACACGGCTGTCGCCCAGGTGGAGGCTGGCGTAGCGCCCCAAGGTCCGGCGCAGATCGTGGGGGGTCAGGCCTTGGTCGACTTCGTCCCGAAGGTCGGCCAGGCCGGCATCGCGGCGAACGTTGGCCAGGATCGACTTGCTGTCCGAGTAGTGCCCCGTCTTGCTGCGATTGGAGCGGGCGGGAAACACATACTTCGACCGCTGAACCTCGTGCTCTGCCTTTTCCACGGCCTCCTGGAGCCCCGCGATCACGGCCTTGCTCGCACCGCTCTTGCGCGCCGACTCCAGCAGTTGCCGTGCTGCAGTCAGTTCCTTCTTGGCGGCGGTGTCGTCCAAGCGAGTTTCGAAGCGGCGGCGAAGAATCCGCTCGGCGAAATAGCTCACCGGCAGGAATCGGCTCTCCCCGGACTTCGTGTCACTCATGAACACCTGCGGTCCGGTGCGGCCGGTGTAGGGGTTCACCGCGTCCGCAGCACCCAGCCACACCCAGGACACCTCCCGCTGGGACAGCTCGCCCTTGGAGCAGCGATCGAACCAGCGCAGCTGCACCGCTTCGCTGCGGCGCGTTCCCCAGAGCAGGGTCAGCAGCAGGTAATCGGAAGCCCCTGCGTTGTGCCCGCCCTGTTCGTCCCGCCGGGCCACGATGGCCTTGAGCACCTTGGGCAAGGTGTCGTCGTTGAGGGGGTTTCTGACCTCCGCCCGTTCGTAGTGCCGGCGCAGTTCTCGAGCGCTGCGCACCAGCTTCTTGCTGAAGATGATTGAGAAGGGGTTGAAGGACAGCAGCGGCGCACGCCCCTCAATGCTGGCCAACTCCACTTCCTTGAGCACCACGTGCTTCACGCCCCGGTAGGCGTCGGTGAACGTGTGCTCAGCCGCGGCTACCCCAGCGGCTTTCACCCGCTGGATGTATTTGCCCGTGATACCCAACAATTCGAGCTTGGCGGTGTCGAGCTCCGCCCAGTCCTCATACTCCGCGAGGACGGCTCGAAGGTGGGTGGGAATGCGGTTGGAGCGGACCATGGCGCTCTTGCGCATGGCGACGTAAGCCCCCTTGATGTCCGCCTCGCGCAGATCCTTGACGATCCGATCGGCCATGCCCACTTCAGGGCGCGCCAAGCGCGCCATGCTGTCTCGGTAAGCCCCGACGCTGTTCGCCTTGACCTGCCCCCGAGCCAGTCGCTCTTCCATGTCCGCCAGGTAGGCAGCCATGCACTCGCGAACGGTGATGTTCGCCAGCCGCTCGATGTTCTGGGCAGCTTCCCTGGCCTTGGCTTGGTGGGCCTTCGGGTTCTCGCCGGTGCTCAGCAGGATCGCCACCTGCTCCCGCGCTTTTTCGTGGGCCTCGGCCAGGCCCATGTCCGTCACGTTGCCCAGGGCGAAGCGGCGCACCCCGTTGGGGCCGCGCCGGACCATCTCGTAGGTCACCTTCGTCTTGCCCACGTAGAACCCGAAACCCACGGGGGCGCCCTGACTGGCGTCCACGATCCGGTAGGGCTTGCCCAGGTCGGCCTTGGGACGGGGAACCAACTTGATCCGCCCGCCCCCAACGACCTCAGGCACGACGCTGGTGGAAAGCTGCATCACCTGCGCGTGGGTCAGACTAAACTTGAAGCCCGCTCGGCGGGCACCTGCCTTCGTCGCAACACCGTTGGCCATCGCCGAAACCCCGATCCTTGTCGTCGCAACAGGATTCTGGCCTCAACCGGAACCCGTCGCAACATGATCGCAACAAAAAACCCCGTTACTCGCCGTTTCTGGCTGGTATCGACCGCTACAAGCCGAGGCAGATTATTTTGCAAGCCACTGATTCCAATAAAACAAGCAAGCCCAGCAAGGGTGGCGCAGAACACACGCCTTTAATGAAGCAGTTTTTCGCCGCCAAGGCGGAGCATCCGGACGTGCTGCTGTTCTTCCGGATGGGTGACTTCTACGAGTTGTTCTACGACGACGCCCGCAAGGCCGCGCGGCTGCTCGACATCACCCTGACCCAGCGCGGCAGCTCCGGGGGCGCGCCGATCCCGATGGCCGGCGTGCCACACCATTCGGCCGAAGGTTACCTGGCTCGGCTGGTGGCCTTGGGCGAGTCGGTGGCGATCTGCGAGCAGATCGGCGACCCGGCGGCAAGCAAGGGGCTGGTGGAACGCAAGGTGGTGCGCATCGTCACCCCCGGCACGGTCACCGACGAGGCGCTGCTGGACGAACGCCGCGACACCCTGCTGCTGGCGGTGGCGCGCGGCAAGGACGGCTACGGCCTTGCCTGGGCGGACCTGGCCGGTGGCCGGTTCCTGGTCAGCGAAGTCGCGAACGAGGACCAGCTGGAAGCGGAACTGGCGCGGCTCGACCCGGCCGAACTGCTGCTGCCGGACGAGGATGGCTGGCCGCTCGCCGTGCTGGAACGCACCGGCCTGCGCCGGCGCGCGCCGTGGCTGTTCGACGCCGACAGCGGCCAGCGCCACCTGCTGCGCTTCTTCGCGCTGCACGACCTGTCGGCCTTCGGCATCGAGGGCAGGCCACTGGCCATCGGCGCCGCCAGCGCCCTGCTCGGCTACGTGGAGGAAACGCAGAAGCAGCGCCTGCCGCACCTGACCTCGATCGCGCTGGAAACGAGCGACGGCGCCATCGCGATGAACGCCGCCACGCGCCGCCACCTGGAACTGGATTCGCGCATCGACGGCGAAACCCGGCACACCTTGCTGGGCGTGCTCGACAGCAGCGTCTCGCCGATGGGCGGACGCCTGCTGCGGCGCTGGCTGCATCGCCCGCTGCGCGACCGCGACCTGGTGCGCCGCCGGCACGCCGCCGTCGCCACCCTCATCGACCAAGGTGCGGACGAAGACCTGCGCGAACGCTTCCGCGCCGTCGGCGACCTCGAACGCATCCTCTCGCGCGTCGCATTGCGCTCGGCGCGCCCGCGCGACCTGTCCACCCTGCGCGATGGCCTGGCGATGCTGCCGGCGTTGCGCGAACTGCTGGCGCCGCTGGACTCGCCGCGCCTGCGCGAGCTGTCCGATGCACTGGGCGAACACGCGGCCGAGGCGCACCTGCTTTCGCAGTCACTGGTCGAACACCCGCCCGTGCTGGCGCGGGACGGCGGCGTGTTCGCCGACGGTTTCGATGCCGAGCTCGACGAGCTGCGCCAGCTGAGCAGCAATGCCGACCGGTTCCTGGTCGACCTGGAGACCCGCGAACGCGAAAGCAGCGGCATCCCGACGCTGAAGGTCGGCTACAACCGCGTGCATGGCTACTACCTCGAAATCAGCAAGGCGCAGGCCGGCAAGGCGCCGACGCACTACACGCGGCGGCAGACGCTGGCCAATGCCGAACGCTACATCACCGAGGAGCTCAAGCAGTTCGAGGACAAGGTGCTGTCGGCGCGCGAGCGTTCGCTGGCGCGCGAACGGCTGCTGTACGAGCAATTGCTCGATGCCATGAACGCGCGCCTCGAACCGCTCAAGCGTTGCGCCTCCGCCTTGAGCGAACTCGACGTACTGGCCGCGTTCGCCGAACGCGCACAGGCGCTGGACTGGGTGCGCCCGGAGCTTTCCGACGATGCCGGCCTGCGCATCGAACGCGGCCGCCATCCGGTGGTCGAAGCGGTGCGCGAGGACCCGTTCGAACCCAACGACCTGGTCCTCGACGGCGAACGCCGGATGCTGGTGGTCACCGGCCCCAACATGGGCGGCAAGAGCACCTACATGCGCCAGAACGCGCTGATCGTGCTGCTGGCGCACATCGGCAGCTTCGTGCCGGCGTCGAAGGCGGTGCTCGGCCCGATCGACCGCATCCTCACCCGCATCGGCGCCGGCGACGACCTCGCCAAGGGCCAGTCGACCTTCATGGTGGAGATGAGCGAGACCAGCTACATCCTGCACCACGCCACCGAGCATTCGCTGGTGCTGATGGACGAAATCGGTCGCGGCACCTCGACCTACGACGGCCTGGCGCTGGCCGACGCCTGCGCGCGCCACCTGGCGTCGGTCAACCGCAGCTACACGCTGTTCGCCACGCACTACTTCGAACTGACCACGCTGGCCGAACCCGGCAGCGGCATCGCCAACGTGCACCTCGATGCGGTGGAGCACGGCGACAGCCTGGTATTCATGCACGCGGTGAAGGACGGCCCGGCCGACCGCAGCTTCGGCCTGCAGGTCGCGGCACTGGCCGGCCTGCCGAAGACCGTGATCCGCAACGCACGCGGGCGACTGGCGGAACTGGAGCAGCGCCGGCACGACGCGCCGGCCGCGGCCACGCTGTCGGCGTCCAACCTCGAACAGCCGCAACAGTTCGGATTGTTCGCCCCGGCGTCCGCCGCGCTGGAAGCGCTGTCGGCGATCGACCCTGACGAACTCACGCCCAGACAGGCGCTCGAAGCGCTCTATCGGCTGAAGGCGCTACAGTAGCGGCCCGCATTCATGCACGTACTCCGGAGAAGGATTTCAGAATGAGCACTTCACTGATCGACCAACTGTTCGAGCAAATCGACGGCGCGCCCCTGCAGCAGATCTCACGGCAACTCGGCATCGGCCAGGCGCAGGCCGCCGGTGCGGTGAGCGCCGCCCTGCCGCTTCTGATCGGCGCGCTGGGCAAGAACGCCAGCCAGCCGCAGGGTGCGCAGGCGCTGTTCGGCGCGCTGCAGCAGGATTTTTCGGGCACCGGCGACATCGTCGGCCTGCTGGGGTCGGTGCTGGGCGGTGCGCAAAGCCGCCAGACCGATGGCGCCGGCATCCTGGGACACGTCCTGGGCGGCAACCAGCCCAAGGCGGAAGCGGCACTCGGCAAGGCCACCGGGCTTGGCGGCGACAAGGCCGGCCAGTTGCTCAAGATCCTTGCGCCGATCGTGCTGGCCTTCCTGGCGCGCCAGATGTTCCAGAACAAGGGCAACGGCGCATTGGCACAGCAGGACCCCACCGCGCAGTTGCTCGGCTCGATCCTCGGCCAGGAACGCCAGCAGGCGCAGCAGCAAGGCGGCCTGGGCGGCGGCCTGCTGGGTGCCGTGCTCGACCAGGACGGCGATGGCCAATTGGGCATCGGCGACCTGCTGAAGATCGGTGGCGGCCTGCTCGGCGGCAAGCGCTGAACCCACCGCCCATGACATGACGCCGCGGCGGGCATGGCCCGCCGTGCGCGTTTGCGGAGTCCGATTTGCCCACCGACACCACCAACGCGATGGACCATGACGTCGTCGTCATCGGCGCCGGTGCCGCGGGGCTGATGTGCGCGATCACCGCAGCGGCGCGCGGGCGCCGGGTGCTGGTGCTCGACCATGCCAACAAGGTCGGCAAGAAGATCCTGATGTCGGGCGGCGGCCGCTGCAATTTCACCAACACAGGCACCACGCCGGCCAACTACCTCTCCGCCAACCCGCACTTCTGCAAGTCCGCCCTCGCCCGCTACACACCGGCCGATTTCATCGCGCTGGTG
This sequence comes from Luteimonas aestuarii, assembly GCF_004357985.1. Taxonomy (GTDB): domain Bacteria; phylum Pseudomonadota; class Gammaproteobacteria; order Xanthomonadales; family Xanthomonadaceae; genus Luteimonas; species Luteimonas aestuarii. The sequence goes on from NZ_SMTF01000001.1 coordinate 350,028, forward strand.
GACGCGCACGGCATCGCCTGGCACGAGAAGGAACTCGGGCAGCTGTTCTGCAACGACTCGTCGAAACAGATCGTGCGCATGCTGCTGGACGAATGCGCCGCAGTGGGCGCCGACGTGCGCACGCACTGCACGGTCGAACGCATCGAGCGCCCTGATAGCGGCGGATTCCACCTGCGCACCACACTGGGCAGCGTCGAATGCGCCTCGCTGGTGATCGCCACCGGCGGCCTGTCGATTCCGTCGATGGGTGCCAGCGGGTTCGGCTACGACGTCGCCCGCCAGTTCGGCCATGACGTGCTGCCCCAGCGCGCGGGCCTGGTGCCGCTGACGCTGAGCGGCAAGCACCAGCAACGCCTGCAGGACCTGTCCGGGGTGTCGTTCGAGGTCGAGGCGCGCTGCAACGGCGCACGCTTCCGCAACCAGCTGCTGGTGACCCACCGCGGCATCAGCGGGCCGGCGATCCTGCAGATCTCCTCGTACTGGCAGCCGGGCGACGATCTGCGCCTCGACCTGCTGCCGATGCACGACGCATCCAGCTGGCTGGCCTTGCAGCAACGCGAACGCGGCAACGCCGAGCTGCGCACCGTGCTTTCCGACGTGTTGCCCAAACGCTTCGCGCAGCGCCTGTGCGAAGTGTGGCTGCCCAGCCGGCCGATGAAGCAGTACACGCCGGCGCAACTCAAGGACATCGCCAGCACGCTTGCCGATTGGCCCTTGGTCGCCAGCGGCACTGAGGGCTACCGCACGGCCGAGGTCACGCTGGGCGGGGTCGATACCGATGGCTTGTCGTCCAGCACGATGATGTCGAAGCTCGTGCCGGGACTGTTCTTCATCGGCGAGGTGGTGGACGTGACCGGCTGGCTGGGCGGCTACAACTTCCAGTGGGCCTGGGCGTCAGGACGCGCCGCGGGTGAGGTGGCATAGGCGAATCGTGATCCTGCGATTGATGCGGCGCATCAATACGGTCTTTATATAGGCGGGCGCTATTCACTCCTTCATTTAATTCGATTTCATCTATCCGCACGCGCCGGGTATGGTGGACCTACGCCTACCACACCAAGAGGGAGCCACCCGCCATGTCCAACGAAGCCAAGTGCCCGTTCAACCATTCCGCGCGCGGCACCACCAATCGCGACTGGTGGCCCAACCAGTTACCGCTGGAAATGCTGCACCAGCATTCCGAAAAGTCGAACCCGCTGGGCCGCAAGTTCGACTACGCCGCGGCGTTCAGGCAGCTCGACTACGCCGCGCTCAAGAAGGACCTTGCGGCACTGATGACCGATTCGCAGGACTGGTGGCCTGCGGACTTCGGCAACTACGCCGGGCTGATGATCCGCATGGCCTGGCACAGCGCCGGCACCTACCGCATCGGTGACGGACGCGGTGGTGGCGGCCGCGGGCAGCAGCGCTTCGCACCACTCAACAGCTGGCCGGACAACGTGAGCCTGGACAAGGCGCGACGCCTGCTGTGGCCGATCAAGCAGAAGTACGGCCAGGCCATCTCCTGGGCCGACCTGATGATCCTCGCGGGTAACGTCGCGCTGGAAACCGCCGGCTTCAAGACGTTCGGTTTCGCCGGTGGCCGCGAGGACACCTGGGAGCCCGACCAGGACGTGTATTGGGGCCGCGAAACTACATGGCTGGGCGGCGACGAGCGCTACGCGCATGGTTCGGAAGGCGTGGAGAAGGCGGGCGACACCGGCGTGCTGGTCTCCGACGATGATGCCGACGGCGATACCCACAGCCGCAAGCTGGAGAACCCGCTAGCCGCGGTGCAGATGGGCCTGATCTACGTCAATCCGGAAGGCCCGGACGGCAATCCCGACCCGCTGAAGGCCGCGTTCGACATCCGCGACACCTTCGCGCGCATGGCCATGGACGACGAGGAAACGGTGGCGCTGATCGCCGGTGGCCACACCCTGGGCAAGACCCACGGCGCGGGACCGGCCGACCACGTCGGTTCGGAACCCGAGGGCAGCGACCTCGAGCTGCAGGGCTTCGGCTGGGCGAGCACCTACAAGAGCGGCAAGGGTGCCGACACGATCACCAGTGGCCTGGAGGTCACCTGGACGAAGACGCCGACGCAGTGGAGCAACAACTACTTCGAGAACCTGTTCGGCTTCGAATGGGAACTGACCAAGAGCCCCGCCGGCGCGCACCAGTGGGTGGCGAAGGACGCGCCCGAAGTGATCCCGGACGCCTACGACCCGTCGAAGAAGCACCGCCCGACGATGCTGACCACCGACCTGTCCCTGCGCTTCGACCCGGCCTACGAAAAGATCTCGCGCCGGTTCCTCGAAAACCCCGAGCAGTTCTACGACGCCTTCGCCCGCGCCTGGTTCAAGCTGACCCATCGCGACATGGGGCCGCGTGCGCGCTACCTCGGCCCGGAAGTCCCGGCTGAAGAACTGATCTGGCAGGACCCGGTGCCCGCCGCGAAGCATGCGCTGGTCGATGATGCAGACATCAGGGCGTTGAAGCAGAAGGTCCTCGACAGCGGCCTCTCGGTGGGCGAACTGGTGTCGACGGCCTGGGCCTCGGCTTCCACCTTCCGCGGTGGCGACAAGCGCGGCGGCGCCAATGGCGCACGCATCCGGCTGGCGCCACAGAAGGACTGGGAGGTCAACCAGCCACGGCAACTGGCGAAGGTGCTGCAGGTGCTGGAACGCATCCAGTCCGACTTCAACGGCGGCGCGGGTGGCGGCAAGAAGATCTCGCTGGCCGACCTGATCGTGCTGGCCGGCAGCGCGGCCGTTGAGAAGGCGGCGAAGGCCGGTGGCCATGACGTGGCCGTGCCCTTCTCGCCCGGACGCACCGATGCTTCGCAGGACCAGACCGACGTCGATTCGTTCGCGCCGCTGGAGCCGTTCTTCGACGGCTTCCGCAACTACCAGAAGACGCGCGCCGCGGTGCCCGCCGAGGCCATGCTGGTGGATCGCGCGCAGTTGCTGACGCTCACGGCACCCGAGATGACCGCGCTGGTCGGCGGCCTGCGCGTGCTGGGCGCGACCGTGGATGGTGACAGCCGCGGCGTGCTGACCTCGCGCGTGGGCACCCTGGGCAACGACTTCTTCGTCAACCTGCTCGACATCGGCACCGAGTGGAAGGCCACCTCGGACGCGAAGGACCACTTCGAAGCCATCGACCGCAAGAGCGGCCGGAAGAAGTGGACCGGCAGCCGCGTGGACCTGGTGTTCGGCTCCAACTCGGTGTTGCGCGCGCTGGCCGAGGTGTATGCCAGTGCCGATGGCGAACGCCGTTTCGTGGACGACTTCGTTGCGGCCTGGGCGAAGGTAATGGAACTGGATCGTTTCGACCTGGCATGATGCATCGCTTGCGGTAAGCCACGAAAACGCCGGCGACCTGCCGGCGTTTTCTCGTGGACGCACGCGACTCGTCATGCCGGCGTAAGTCCACTCCATCTCCGGAAAAAAGGAATGGCCGGAAATCGAATCCCGGATGGGGCAGTTTCGCGATGCGCCCTCGATGCGCGGGTGCATCCTGCACCACCCCGGGAATTTCCCTGACAGTGGTGGACGCAAGCCGGGAGCGCGAGGTCCGCGCTGGCTTGGCCACGAGAGCAGGACATGGGCAGGCGGAGGCCCCATCCACCGGGCTCAACTCGCGTCGATGTCCCCCAGCGCGCGGATCAACCGGCGCGCGCGCTTGTCCGGCTTCGTCTCCGGCGCGCGGAAACCATCGCGTTCGGCACGGGCGAGTTCACGTGCCGCCTCGCGCGCCTGGCGCGAGGCTTCGGTCTCCGCGTACAGCGATTGCGCCGCCGTCGCCGGGCCGCGCGTATCCGACAGTGCCAGCACCTCGATTTCGAACACTTCGCCCGAACGCTGCACGCGCATGGCGTCGCCAACGCGCACCACGCGCGACGGCTTGGCACGCTGGCCGCCCACGTCGACCTTGCCGGTGTCGATCGCCTGCTTGCTCAGGCTGCGGGTCTTGAAGAAGCGCGCCGCCCACAGCCACTGGTCCAGGCGAACCTGGAACCCGCTGTCGTCGTTCGTGTCGTTCGATGCCATCGCCAGGATGCCCGGTCCGCAAACGCAAACGGCCACCTCGCGGTGGCCGTCGCATGCAACGCCTGTCCGATGCTTACTCGGCAGCGGCGGCTTCGGCGGCGGCGGCGGCATTCTTCGCCTTGGCCTGGGCCGACAGGTCTTCCTTGATGCGGGCCTTCTTGCCTTGCAGGCCGCGCAGGTAGTACAGCTTGCCGGCGCGCACCGCGCCACGGCGCTTGACTTCCACCGAGTCGATGGTGGCGCTGTGGGTCTGGAACACGCGCTCGACGCCGAAGCCGTGCGAGATCTTGCGCACGGTGAAGGCGGAGTTGAGGCCGGCGTTCTTCTTGCCGATGACCACGCCCTCGTAGGCCTGGACGCGCTCGCGGTTGCCTTCCTTGACCTTCACGTTGACCACGACGGTATCGCCGGGGCTGAAGTCGGGAAGCTTGCGTTCTGCCTGCGCGGTCTCGAAGTCCTGCAGCAGGGTGTTGAGGGACGGCTTGTTGGTCATGGCGATATCTCTGAGTGGAGCCTGTTGGAGTCGTTGTAGGCGTGGTGCACGTGGACGCACGCTCTTGGCATGTACTGCTGAGCCCCGCCTCTTCGGGCAGGTAGCCGCGCATTATAGCCCGGAAAATCCTTCCGAAACCAGTGGTTAGGCGTCGGAAGCATGCAGGCGCGGGCCATGCCCGCGACAGGCGTCCCGGGGCCGCGGGCATGGCGCGCGCCTGCAACGGATTGCGTCAGCCTCCCGTGGCCGGATCGGCCTCGCCCGCCCCATCCAGCCAGCGCCGCTCGGCCTCGGTCAGGGCCGCCCGGTCCAGCAGGTCGGGCCGCCGTTGGCGGGTGCGCGAGAGCGACTGGCGCCGCCGCCAGCGGGCGATCTCGGCGTGGTTGCCGGACAGCAGCACCTCCGGCACCGCGCCCAGGGCGTGCTCCACCGGGCGGGTGTAGTGCGGGCAGTCCAGCAGGCCATCGCCCTCGAAACTGTCCTGCACCGCCGACTCGGCATCGTTCAGGGCCCCGTCCTGCAGCCGGGCCACGGCATCGATCACCACCGCCGCCGCCAGTTCGCCGCCGGACAGCACGTAGTCACCGATGGAGATTTCCTCGTCCACCTCGGCCGCCAGCAGGCGCTCGTCCACGCCTTCGTAGCGGCCGCACAACAGGACCAGGCGCTCGCGCCCGGCCAGCTCGCGCACCCTGGCCTGGGTCAGCGGCACGCCCTGCGGACTGAGGTAGACCACTTTCGCGGGCGCCGGGTCGGCCCCTCGGGCGGCCTGCAGCGCGCTCCGCAGCGGGTCGATCATCATCACCATGCCCGGACCGCCGCCGAAGGGACGGTCATCGACCCGGCGGTAATTGCCCTCGGCATGGTCGCGCGGGTTCCAGCCGTGGATCGACAGCAGCCCGCGTTCCTGCGCGCGCCCGACCACGCCATGGCTGGCCACCTGGGCGACGAATTCGGGGAACAGGCTGACGACGTCGATGCGCATCAAAACTCCGCGTCCCAGTCGACGGTCACCACGCCCGCGTCGAAATCCACAGACACCACGTAATCGGGCTGCTTGAACGGGATCATCCGCTCGCGTTCGCCGCGCGCGACCAGCACGTCGTTGACGCCGGTCGAGAACAGATAGGCAACGTGGCCGAAGTCGGCGCCTTCGGTGTTCACCACGCGCAGGCCTTCCAGATCGACCCAGTAGTACTCGCCGGGCTGGGGCGGCGGCAGCGCCGCACGCGGCACGAAGACCTCGGTGCCACGCATCGCATCGGCGGTGTCGCGGTCCTCGACGCCGGGCAGCGTGAGCACGAGACCCTTGGCATTCTCGCGCCCGCGCGCTTCCGCCACCTCGCGCTCTGCACCGGACGGCGCGCGCAAGGTCCACGGCCGATAGCCCAGGATCGCCCGTGCCGGCTCGGTGAACGATTCGAGCTTGAGCTCGCCGCGCACGCCGAAGCCGCCGTGGATCCTGCCAACGAGGATGCGGCGCGTCGGGTCGGTCATGGGGACATGGCCACGCCGTATGGGCGTGGCCGATGGATCAGGCAGGCCGTGCAGGCCACGCGATCAGGCGGCGGCCGGTGCCGGCTTGGCCGCTTCCTTGTACAGGTTGCGGACCTTGTCGGTCATCTGCGCGCCCTTCGACACCCAGTGGTCGACGCGGGCGGTGTCCAGCACCACGCGCTGCTCGGCACCCTGCGCGACCGGGTTGTAGTAGCCCACGCGCTCGATGTTGCGGCCGTCGCGCGCGCTGCGCGAGTCGGTGACGATGATGTGGTAGAAGGGGCGCTTCTTCGCGCCACCGCGGGTAAGGCGGATCTTGACCATGGTGCGTTCTCTCGTGTTGCCCAGTCGCCAGGTTGGCGAGGTAAGCCGACTATTGTAGGTCAGCGGGCATCCTGCGGCAAATCGCGCTCCGGGCCGGCCCCGCGATGGCGCATGGCCGCCCGGATCCGCTCCGGCGTCGGTGGATGGGTGGACAGCCAGCCGGCCACCTCGCTGTCGCCTGCCCCGTGCGCTTCGCCCAGGCGCTGCATGATACGGCCGAAGGCTTGCGGGTCCAGTCCGCGGCGTTCCAGCAGGTCCAGCGCATAGGCGTCGGCCTCGCGCTCGTGGCCTCGCGAGTAGCCGCTCGACAGCAGCACCGCCGGCAGGGCCGCGACCACCGATGAGCCGGTGGCATCGCCCATGATCAGTCCCACCACGACCACCACCGACGAACTTTCGATGGCCTGGCGCATGCCGTGGCGGTGGACGTGGTGCCCGGCCTCGTGCGCCAACACGGCCAGGATTTCGTCGTCGTCGCCGGCCAGCTCGACCAGCTGGTCGGTGGCGAACAGGCGGCCATCGGGCAAGGCGAACGCATTGGGGCCGAAGCGCGGGGCGTCGGCGAACGCCAGTTGCATCTGTGAATGACGCGGCTCGCCGTCGACCATCGCGAGGAAACGCGCCTCCAGCGCCTCGCGCCGTGCCGCGGGCAAGGTGGTCTCGCGCAGCCCCAGGCGGCCAAGCACCTGCATTGCCTGGTGGCTGGCCGCCACCTCCACCCCGCGCGGCAATTGCCCTGCGATGTAGGCCGCGGCCCGCGGCACGCCGAACTGGAAGAACGCCACCACCGTCCCCGTCGTGACCAGCGCCGCCACCGCGATCGCCAGCCTCCGCCGCTCCAGCCAGTCCGCCCAGGCGTCGATGCGGCTGTCGGGACGCGGGAACCAGCGGTCCAGCAACGGCGAGTCATGGCATTCGACGCGACTGCCGTCGGGCAGCGACAGGACCCGCGGCGTCGCCCCCAGTCGCGCACTGAGGCGGACGTCGCGCAAGGCGACCTCCCTCGCCTCGTCAGCGGATGCGATGCGGAGCCTGTCGCCCGCTTCCCGCGACACCATCGCGCGGCGCGGGCGACTGGTCGTGCCGTCGTACCAGTCGCCTTCGAGGGTGGGCGGCTCCACGTTCAGATCCCGATGTCCACGCCGTAGTCCATCGCGTCCACCAGCTCGGCGCCGGCGCTCGCACGCTCGGCCTCGACATCGGCCAGGAAGCTGTCCAGGTCGCCCGACACCAGCACTGCGAAATGCGTAGCCCGGTAGCGCGCCAGCCGGATCATCGCCCAAGGCGTGGCCAACCCGAGGGTGCAGACGATCGCGACCAGGTTGCTGGCATACAGCCAGATCACGTCGCGCGCGCGCAGGGTCGATTCGAAGCGATGCGACCCCAGCGCGCTGCTGCGCCACATCAGGTTGACGTAGCGCACGCGCAGGAAGGCCATCAACGCGAACAAGCCCAGGTAAAAGAGCGGGAACACCGCGATCACGATCCAGGCAGATGCATCGCCCGGGCCGTCGCTGCCGGTGGACACCGCGGACGATGCGGCGATTGCGCCGATCGTGACCAGGAACATCGCGACCATCATCGCGACGCCGATGCCCATCGCGATCAGGTACGGGATGTAGTAGCTGCCGGCATCCCCGCTGTAACGGAAGGCAGTAGTGCCGAAGCGGTGGCCATCGACCAGGTAGGCATGCTGCCGGGTCTTCGCGATGGGATACAGCAGGCTGAAGGTCAGGCCGGTCAGCAGCACCCAGCCGAAGAACGGCCCGTAGGCCTCCCCCGCACCGCCGGTGAAGCGGAAGCGCACCCCGCGCCAGGCCGAGTAACGCGCGCGGAACCGGGCCGCCAGGAACACCAGCAGCGGCATCAACAGCGTCAGCAGCAGGATCAACGCCAGGTACAGCACCGGCAGGAAGTGCGAGCTGAGCACCAGCACGATCACGATCGCATAGGCCACCAGCCGACCCTTGAGGATGCGGATCGGGTCCGCGAGGTATTCGAAGGCCGAGCCGGCCAGTCGTGTATTGCCGTAGAAATAGCGCTGCGTGCGCACCGTCGCCCACGCGGAATAGATCCCGAGCGTCACGATGCTGAGCAGCACGTTGACGATCCAGATGCCGAAGTATTCGCCCGCGCGCCCGCTGAACACCGGACGCTCGCGCGTTATCGACGGCGGCTCATCCTCCGGCGCGCCCGGATCGGGCACCGGCGTATGCGGCGTCAGCATGTCGTGTTCCCCTGTCCCTGGCCTCGACGGCCTTCCGATGGCGTCGCGGACGCCGACCCGGCAACGCGCCCTCCCCGGCACGCCGCCGGGCTACGTTACCGGAACATCGCGCGTGTCGTCATCACCCGCTCAGCCGGCACCGGCAAGCGGCTGCCAGGGCGCCGTCGCCAGCGCCTGCCGCAGGCATTGCATCAGGTCGGCATCGGGGCGCAGCGCGGTGTCGTCGATTCCGGAGATCGGCCAGACGCCACTGGCATTGCAGGCGAATGCGGCCTTGAAGCCGGCCAGTGCCCTCGCCTCCACCCGTTCATGCCGCTGCACCACGCCGGCCTCGGCCAGGCCGGCCTGCAGCAACTTTTCCGTCGTCCCGCGCAAGGCATCGGCCCGCGGCCAGATGACCTGCGCCCCGTCCCAGAAGCCGACGTTCCAGATGGAGCCTTCGCTGACCAGCCCCTTCGCGTCCACGAAGAGTGCATCGTCATAGCCGTCGCGCTTCGCCTGTCGCCGTAGCTGGAACAGCGGGAACGTGCCGACGTGCTTGACCTGCGGCAACGGCCGCTGGAACGGATACGACCTGACCCATGCCGCCCGGTCCGTCGCCTCGCGCGGCGGCGACAGCGAGACCAGCACGTCCACGGCTTGAGGGCGGTCCGGATGTGCATGGTCGAACGCACGCGAGTAGATCGTCACGCGCGCGCTGGCATCGTCCATGCCGTTGCCGTCGAGTGCGGCGATGATGGCCGCGCGGACGCGCGCCGGATCAAGCGCGGCATCGAACAACTCGCGCGTTGCGGACACCAGCCGCTGCAGGTGCAGATCGAACCCGCGCACGGCACGCGCCCGCACCTGCATCGAGGTGAAGTGGCCGTAGTTGGACAGCGCCAGCGCGCGCAGGTCGTCTGCGCCCGCGGGTTGGCCATCGAGGAATGCCATCGTCATATGGCCGCACGATACCGCCTCGCGGCCTGTCGAGCGATGGCGCGCCGTACTGCCGCGCAGTTGAGACGGGATGCGGGGCCGCGGCGGAGCAAGCGTTGCTTCCGGTGGAACGCCTGTCGCCCGCAACTGTCAGCGGAACGGCATGCCGCCGCGCCCGCCCATCATGCCCTGCAGGTTGCGCATCATCCCTTTCATGCCACCGCGGGCCATCTTGCCCATCATCTTCTCCATCTGCATGTACTGCTTCATCAGCTTGTTGACGTCGGACGGGTGCGTGCCGGAGCCGGCGGCGATGCGCGCGCGGCGCGAGCCGTTGAGCAACGCCGGGTTGCGGCGTTCCTTCTTGGTCATCGAATTGATGATGGCGATCATGCGCGGCACTTCCTTGCCCTGCGATACCTGCTGCTTGAGGTGGTCTGGTACCTGGCCCAGCCCCGGCAGCTTGTCGATCAGGCTGCCGATGCCGCCCATGCCCTGCATCTGCTCCAACTGGTCGCGCATGTCGTTGAGGTCGAACTTCTTGCCCTTGGCGACCTTCTCGGCCAGCTTCTGCGCCTTGTCCTTGTCGACCTTCTGTTCGACCTGTTCGACCAGCGACAGCACGTCGCCCATGTCGAGGATGCGGCTGGCCACGCGCTCGGGGTGGAACACGTCCAGCCCGTCGACCTTCTCGCCCGTGCCGACGAACTTGATCGGCTTGCCGGTGATGTAGCGCACCGACAGCGCCGCGCCACCGCGCGCGTCGCCATCGGTCTTGGTCAGCACCACGCCGGTCAGCGGCAGCGCCTCGCCGAAGGCCCTGGCGGTGTTGGCGGCGTCCTGGCCGGTCATCGAGTCGACCACGAACAGCGTCTCGACCGGATTCACCGCGGCATGCAGCGCCTTGATCTCGGCCATCATCGCCTCGTCGATGGCGAGGCGGCCGGCGGTGTCGACCAGCAGCACGTCGGCGTAGGACTTCCTGGCCTCGGCGATGGCCGCGCGCACGATGTCCTCCGGCTTCTGGCCGGCATCGGACGGGAAGAACAGCACGTCGACCTGCTGCGCCAGCGTCTTCAGCTGTTCGATGGCGGCCGGACGGTACACGTCCGCGCTGACCACCATCACCTTCTTCTTTTTCTTGTCCTTCAGGTGCCGCGCCAGCTTGCCGACCGTGGTGGTCTTGCCCGCGCCCTGCAGGCCGGCCATCAGCACCACCGCCGGCGCCGGCACGTTGAGGTTGAGCTCGGACGCCTGCGCGCCCATCACGGCCGTGAGTTCGTCGCGCACCACCTTGATCAGCGCCTGGCCGGGCGTGAGCGACTTCAGCACTTCCTGCCCGACCGCGCGCACCTTGATCCGCTCGATCAACGCCTGCACCACCGGCAGCGCCACGTCGGCTTCCAGCAACGCGATGCGCACCTCGCGGGTGGCTTCGCGGATGTTCTCCTCGGTCAGCCGGCCGCGCCCGCGCAGGCGCTCCATGGTGCCGGACAGGCGTTGGGTGAGGGATTCGAACATGGGCAGGTCGTGGGTCAGGGAGACGATCCGCGATTATAGGCGGACGCTCCGGACGGCCCCGGGTATGCGACACTTCCAAGATGACAATCGTTCTCATCGCCAGCCTCTTCTACCTGCTGGCCGGATGGCTGGTGGTGCGCCGCGTGCTGCGCGAGGACCGCGCCGGCGTCGGCTTCTGGCTGCTGACCGCGCTGGCGGCGGTGTTGCTGCATGCCACTTACCACATCCTGACCTGGCGCCATGTCGGCGGGCTGGACCTGCAGTTCTTCGCAGCGCTGTCCCTGGTCGGCCTGGGCATGGCGGCGCTGACCACGCTGTATGCCGCCACCGGACGGATGGGCGCGCTCGGCGCGGTGGTGTTCCCGCTGGCCGCGCTGTCCCTGGCCGGCTATCTGTGGTCGGGCAGCAGCCCGCGAGGCGACCTCGACTGGCGCGTGGAGCTGCACGCGTGGCTGGCCTTGTTGGCCTACGCCACGCTGGCCATCGCCGCGTTGCTGGCGATCATGCTGTGGCTGCAGGAACGCGCCCTGCGCCGGCGCGAATTCCACCGTTGGCTGCGAGCGCTGCCGCCACTGACCGAGCTGGAAACGCTGCTGTTCCGCACGATTGCCGTGGGCTTCATCCTGCTCACCGCGACCCTGCTGACCGGCGTGCTGTTCGTGCACGACTTCTTCGCCCAGCACCTGATGCACAAGACCGTGCTCAGCGTGCTGTCGTGGCTGGCGTTCGGTGCGCTGCTGTTCGGACGCTGGCGCTACGGCTGGCGCGGCGGCATCGCGGTGCGCTGGACGCTGGCGGCGATGGCGCTGCTGGTGCTGGCGTTCTTCGGCAGCAAGTTCGTGTTGGAGCTGGTGTTGCAGCGCACCGGATAAACGGCCGGCCACGCCTCACCCGACCAATGTGAGCGCACCCCCGCACAGCACGCCAAGCAGGACGCCGGCGGCGATTTCCGGCACGGTGTGCCGCGCCATGCGCAGCCGCGCGCACGCAAGCAAAGGCAGGATGGCCAACATCGCGATGCCGGGCACCGGCGCGAGCTGCAGCAGCACGCAGCCGGCGAACGCAAGGCTGGCCATGTGCAGCGACAGCTTGATCCAGCGGTTGGCGAGCCCGGCGATGCACAGCATGGCCACCGCGGCGATGATGCCGGTGGATGTCGCCGATGCGCGGCCGCCCATCCACCACCAGTATGCACCCGCCACCAGCAACGCCAGCAGGTACAGCAGCGGACGTTCCTGCGGGCGCGAGGCATCGACGGTCTGCCAGTGGCCGGCACGGCGACGCTGCAGCACGAACGCCCAGACGATCGCGATGGCGATCGCGATGCCGACGGCGGTACGCAACATGGAACCGGGATCGAGCCGCCACGCCGCCGCCAGTGCAAGGACGGCGAACACCAGGAACGGGTGCAGGACGATCGACAGCACGCGCGCGAACCGCAGCGATGCGCCTCGCGGCGGCGGCTCGCTCACGCCTGCTCCAGCGCCTCGGCCAGCCGTTCGACCGCGATGATCTCCATGCCCTTGTAGCTGCCGGATTTCGGCGCGTTCGCTTTCGCCACGATGGCGCGCTTGAAGCCGTGCGTCGCGGCTTCCTTCAGGCGCTCCTCTCCGTTCGGCACCGGGCGGATCTCGCCCGACAGGCCGACTTCGCCGAAGGCCACCGTCTTCTCCGGCAGCGGCGTGTCGCGCAGCGACGACAGCACCGCCAGCAGCACCGGCAGGTCGGCCGCGGTCTCCTGCACGCGGATGCCGCCGACCACGTTCACGAACACGTCCTGGTCGCCGACCATCACCCCGCCGTGCCGGTGCAGCACCGCCAGTAGCATCGCCAACCGGTTGCCTTCCAGCCCCACCGCCACGCGCCGCGGATTGGACAGCGGCGACGCATCCACCAGCGCCTGCACCTCGACCAGCAGCGGTCGCGTGCCTTCGCGCGCCACCATCACGCAGCTGCCCGGCTGCTGCGTGCTGCCGCCGGAGAGGAAGATCGCCGAAGGGTTGGGCACTTCCTTCAGGCCCTTGTCGGCCATCGCGAACACGCCCAGTTCGTTGACCGCACCGAAGCGGTTCTTGAAGGCGCGCAGCACGCGGAAGCGGCTGCCGGAATCGCCTTCGAAATACAGCACCGCATCGACCATGTGCTCCAGCACGCGCGGGCCGGCGATGCCGCCTTCCTTGGTGACGTGGCCGACCAGGAACACCGCGGTGCCGGTCTCCTTGGCATAGCGCACCAGCCGCGCCGCGCTCTCGCGCACCTGGCTGACCGAACCGGGAGCAGCGGTCAGCGATTCGGTCCACAGCGTCTGCACCGAGTCGGCGACGATGATCCGCGGCCGCAGCGCGACCGCCTGTTCGAGGATGCGTTCGATGCCGGTTTCGGCCAGCGCATTGATGCCTTCCAGCGGCAGGTCGAGCCGAGCCGCGCGCCCGGCGACCTGCGCCAGCGATTCCTCGCCGGTCACGTAGAGTCCCGGCAGCGTCGAAGCCATCGACGCCACCGCCTGCAGCAGCAGCGTCGACTTGCCGATGCCCGGGTCGCCGCCGACCAGCACCACCGCGCCTGCCACCAGGCCACCGCCCAGCACGCGGTCGAACTCGCCGATGCCGGTGGACACGCGCACGTCCTGGCCCTGCTGCACGTCCTTGAGCGCGGTGACCTTCGGCGCGTCCACCTTGCCGGCCCAGCCGCTGCGGCGCGAGGCGGGCGATTTCGCCGCGGCCGCCGTTTCCAGCACGATCTCGGACAGCGTGTCCCACGCGCCGCAAGCACCGCACTGCCCCTGCCATTTGCTGAAGTCCGCGCCGCATTCGCTGCAGACGTATGCCGTCCTTGCCTTCGCCATCGTGTCGCCCTGCCCGGGAAGCCGGCAGCTTAGCGGAGCGGTGTCGCGGCACGCGAGACGCGCGCGACGGCGGTTGACACATACCGGTCACATGGCGCGATAATAATTCCACTATTCTGGAATTATCGAATAATGAAACCCGGCCACGCCGTCTGCGCGCTGCGCGCCCTCGCCCATGACAGCCGACTGGCTGCATTCCGCCTGCTGGTGCAGGCCGGGCCAGGCGGGCTTACCGTCGGCGAATTGCGCGAGGCGCTGGACCTGCCGCCGGCCACGCTCACCGCACACCTCAACCAGTTGCGCGCCAACGGCCTGGTGGTGGACGAGCGCGAAGGCCGGGTGATCCGGGTGCGCGCCGACTACGCGGCGATGGAGGCGCTGCTCGGATCCCTGACTGAAAACTGCTGTGGCGGCCAAGCCTGCCCGCCATCGAAACCCGGCAACCCCCCGGCACTCCCCAAATCCCGGAAGACCACACGATGAGCGACCGCATCTACAACGTACTGTTCCTGTGCACCGGCAACTCCGCGCGCAGCATCATGGCCGAGGCGATCCTCGGCGTCCTCGGCAAGGGCCGGTTCCGCGCCTTCAGCGCCGGCAGCCACCCGAGCGGCCAGGTCCAGCCAATGGCGCTGGAACTGGCGCAAGCGATCGGCTACGACACCACGCTTGCGCGCAGCAAGTCGTGGGACGAGTTCGCGGTGGAAGGCGCGCCGCAGATGGATATCGTCATCACCGTCTGCGACAACGCCGCCGGCGAAGCCTGCCCGGTCTGGCTGGGCCATCCCGCGCAGGCGCACTGGGGTGTCCCCGACCCGGTCGAAGCCACCGGCGACGAGGCTGCCCGCCGCCACGCCTTCACCGCTGCGTTCGCCACCTTGCGCCGCCGCGTCGAACTGCTGCTGTCGCTGCCGCTGGAGAAACTGGACCGGATTGCCGCGCAGTCGCAACTGCAGGACATCGGCAAGGTGGACAACGAATGATCCGCAGGCTGTTCGCCGAATACATCGCGACCGCACTGCTGCTGGTGGCGGTGGTCGGCTCCGGCATCATGGCCGAGCGCCTGTCGGGCGGAAGCGTCGCGGTCGCGCTGCTGGCCAACACCTTCGCCACGGTCGCCGCGCTCTACATCCTGATCGAAAGCTTCGGCCCGGTCAGTGGCGCGCACATGAATCCCGCCGTCAGCCTGGTCATGGCCCTCCGCGGCGTGTTGCCGAAGGCCGCGCTGCCCGGATACGTCGCCGCGCAGCTGGCGGGCGCGGCCAGCGGCGCGTGGCTTGCGCATGCGATGTTCGCCATGCCGATCCTCCAATGGTCCGCCAACTCGCGCAGTGGCCCGGGACAGTGGCTGGCGGAAGTGGTGGCGACGGCAGGCCTGTTGCTGGTCATCCTGCGTGCGCCCCCGGGACGCGTCGCGGCGATGGTGGCCGCGTGGATCGGCGGCGCGTACTGGTTCACCGCCTCCACCTCGTTCGCCAACCCCGCCGCGGCGTTCGGGCGCATGTTCACCGACAGTTTCTCCGGCATCGCCCCAAGCGACGTGCCCGCCTTCGTGGCGGCGCAAATCGTGGGCGCAGGCTGCGGCTACGGGCTGCACCGTGCGCTGGGCGGCGATGGGCCTTCCATCGAAAGCAACACTGTTTCTTCCGCCAAGGAAAACCTCGCATGAGCGACATCACGATCTACCACAACCCCGACTGCGGCACCTCGCGCAATGTGCTGGGCCTGATCCGCAACACCGGCACCGAACCCCACATCGTCGAGTACCTGCAGGCGCCCCCGGATCGCGACACCCTCGTCGGCTTGATCGCGGCGATGGGCATGCCGGTGCGTGACCTGCTGCGCAGCAAGGGCACGCCCTATGCCGAACTGGGCCTGGACGACCCGTCGTTGACCGACGCGCAGCTGGTCGACGCGATGCTGGCGCACCCGATCCTGATCAACCGTCCCATCGTGGTCACACCGCTGGGCGCGCGCCTGTGCCGGCCCTCCGAAGCCGTCCTCGACATCTTGCCCCGACCGCAGCGTGGCGCGTTCAACAAGGAAGACGGCGAGCCGGTGATCGATGCAGGCGGCAACCGTGTCTGATCCGTTCGACGCACTGCCAAACCTGCAAACGGCCGAATTCCGGCATCCGGATCGCGACGCCCTGCTGTCGCCAACGCAACGCGCCAGCCACCCGCCACGGATCGCGCTGCTGTATGGCTCGCTGCGAACCCGTTCGTACAGCAAACTGCTGACGTTGGAAGCCGAACGCCTGCTGCAGGCGATGGGCGCGGAAACGCGCGTGTTCGATCCCACCGGCCTGCCCCTGCCCGATGGCGCGCCCGAGACCCATCCGAAAGTGCAGGAACTGCGCGCACTGGTGCGCTGGTCGGAAGGCATGGTCTGGAGCTCGCCCGAACGCCACGGCGCGATGAGCGGCATCATGAAGGCGCAGATCGACTGGATTCCGCTGGCCGAAGGCTCGGTGCGGCCTTCGCAGGGCAAGACCCTCGCGGTGATGCAGGTCTCGGGTGGTTCGCAGTCGTTCAACGCCGTCAACCAACTTCGCGTGCTGGGCCGGTGGATGCGAATGCTGACCATCCCCAACCAGTCGTCGGTGGCCAAGGCCTGGCAGGAGTTCGACGAGGCCGGGCGCATGAAGCCCTCGTCCTACTACGACCGCGTGGTGGACGTGATGGAGGAACTGGTGAAGTTCACCCTGCTTACGCGTGACGTGGCCCCGCACCTCGTCGATCGCTATAGCGAACGCAAGGAACGCGCCGCGCAACTGGAAGCACGCACGGGACTGCGCTTGATCTGACGTGATTGGTCGCCTGCCCGGCTGCCATCCCGGCGCCGGACGGCACGACCGTTCGAATGCGTCCGCTCACCGCCGCGGGACACTGCCGTGGAATCAATACTCGTCGAGCGCCTCCAGGACCAGCTCCGCCGTCAGCGCGCTGCTGTACTGCTGCTGCCCCGTGATCAGGCGTCCATCGCGGATGGCGAAGGGTTCGTTGGGCCCGCGGCACAG
Organism: Luteimonas aestuarii; assembly: GCF_004357985.1. GTDB lineage: Bacteria > Pseudomonadota > Gammaproteobacteria > Xanthomonadales > Xanthomonadaceae > Luteimonas > Luteimonas aestuarii. The sequence goes on from NZ_SMTF01000001.1 coordinate 366,906, forward strand.
GAAGCTGGTGCCCTCTACGCCGGCCAGTTCGCTTTCGATGGTGTACTCGTTCAGTGTCATGCCGAAGGCGGCATTGGCCTCGGCCTCTTCCTCGTCGGTGAAGCCGGTCCACTTCTTGCCCTCTGCCAGCAGCTTGCCGTTGGACAGGCGCGTCCACAGTGCCAACGATGATCCATGGCAGATCAAGGCGACGACCTTGCCCCTCTCGTAGAAATCGGCAATCAGCTTGTGCAGCGCAGTGTCGTCCTTGAAGGTCAGCAACGGCCCGCCGCCGCCAGCCACCCAGACCGCATCGTAATCGTCCACGGACACCGCGCTGATCGGCAACGTGTCCTTGAGCATGGCGCCGAACCGGGCATGGTGCGCGAACCCGAGGCTGATGAGGTCGTCGGCATATGCACCGCCCGGCGTGCGTGGGTCGCTGTGGGTGTCGAACATGACTTCGCCGCCCTTGGGGGAGGCCAGGTCCACCCGGTGCCCGGCTTCGGTGAACATCAGGAAGGCGCGCGTCATTTCCTCGGCGAAGAAGCCCACCGGGAAATCCTTGAGCCGGGTGGTGTTGGACACGATGGACAGGATGCGACGCGGCGTGCGCGCGATCCCGCATCGGGTTTCGATCTTCAGGTCGGATGCTGGCATGTCAGGCTCCAGTGGTGAGTGGTGAGAGGTCGTTGCCGAGTCCGGGCGCAGGTGCGTGCGATCTTGCCGTCGCCATCCGCTTCAACCGGAAAACCCGCCGGCGGCGAGGAATGCGATCTCCTCCGGCGTCGATGGGCGCCCCAGGATTGGATTGCGGTGCGGGAAACGGCCGAACCGCTTCACGATGTTTCGATGGTCTTCGGCATGCGACAGCCATGGCTGCCCGAGGCGACGGTTCAGCGCCACCGACACCTCCTGGTCTTCCAGCCGCTCGGAATGCGCGAACGGCAGGTAGAAGAACAATCGCAACAGCCCCTCGACCCGCCTGTCGAAACCCGCCGCCACCGCATGCCGCGCCACCTCGATCGCCGCTGCGTCGGTGGCGTACATGCGCGGCGTGCCGCGAAAGGCATTGCGTGGAAACTGGTCCAGCAGCAACAGCAGCGCGAGGCAAGAGCTCGGGGCATGCGCCCATTCGTTCACTTCCCCACGGGCCGAAGCCTCGTGCGTTGCAATGAACCGCGCATGGAACGCCGCGTCGAATGCAGCATCCTTGGCGAACCACTTTCCGGGCCCGGCGCCATCCCAGAATGCAAGTACAGCCCTCCAGCCCAGGTCGGTACTCACGTCGACGTCCTGCGCATCCATCCGCCGTGTTGGCTGCGTGCGAATCGGGCACGCACACGCGCTCCCTGCAGGACGTCGCGAGTATCCCGTCGTTGCATCGGCGCTGCCATCATGAAGGCTCCCTGGCCTCCGGAGACGGACTTGCCTGCAGCCCAACGAGCCTTGCCAGCAGGATGGCGGTATAGAGCACGCCAACCACCGCCTGGAAGATGGCAAAGGACTGCGCCAGAAACCCTTGCGGCAAGATATCGCCGTAGCCCACCGTGGTGAGCGTGACGTAGCTGTAGTAGAACAGCTGCTGCCAGCTGACCGGGTCGCCGGACGCGGTCACGAAGGATCCGGGCGAAAGCCATTCGACCAAGCCGTAGATCGCGGCAAATCCGGATCCGATGACGAGATAGATGGAGGCCGCGGCAAGCAGCACATCCGCCATGACCGCCGTCGCGCGGAAGATGTACACCACCAGCACCCAGGTAATCACGGCGTGGTAGGCGATCGAAGTCAGGAAGACACCCAGCTTTGTATAGGTCCCGGGCGCGTACGAATTGGCCAGCCCCGCCGCAATGACGGCTACGCCACAGCCGGCGGCCAGCATTCGCAGCCCCCTGTCGGGCAGGAGCAGCCACGTTGCCGCGACGAAAAGCACGCCGTAGAACAGGTAGAAGAGCGCGGGCCATACACCGCCGATGCCGGTCAGCGGATAGGTCAGGTTGTGTACCAGCATGCCGAGCAGCAGGTACAACGTCACCCTGCGCCCGGTGGATATTGACTCCGCCTTCATGCAAGGGCTCCATGCCCACGCTGCCGGATAGCAACCGCTGTCATCAGCATCAGTACGCCCGCGCCCAGCCATCGGCCATCGAGGTGCAGGGCCACCGTCAGCCATGCCCACGCCGGTAGCGCCAACACTGCCAGTCCATACGTGCCGGGCATCCTGCGTGACATCGTCCTGTGGAACAGGGCGGCGCCGGCCAGGAATAGGGTTGGACCGGCTGCCGCGGCGAGTGCCGTGGGAACATGCACCGGATCGAGTGGATGTGCCACGATCAGTTCGATCGCCACGGCGACGATGATCGCACCACAGACCATGACGCCGTGCGCGTAGGCCAAACCGGCGCGCGCCAGGCGCGAATGGTCGGTGCCGTGGTGGAAGCCATGCTCGCCGCGTTCGGCCAGCTGCACGAAGTAGATCCACCAAAGCATGATGATGACCAGGAAGCCGATGATGGCCGCCGATACCACCGGTGGATCCAGCGACCTGCCAACCAGCAGCGCTCCGAGCAGAAGGATCGATTCGCCCAACGCGATGATGAATATCTGCTGGTTCCGCTCGAACAGATGCAGCCCTCGCAGCGGCCAGCTCGCCATCGATGTCGACCCCAGCGCCGGCAACCAGAACCCGTGGTACGGAGCCGCATAGTCCAGTAACACCGCAAGGATCCAGAGCAGGATGCGCTGCTCCGGAAACAGCGCGCCGGCGATCCAGAAGCATCCGGACACAGCGCTCCACGCAAACAGCTGCGCATAGTTGCGTCCCATCGCCTGCCCACGGAAGAGCAGGGACATGTATCCGGCCCTCAGCAGCGCCATGGCGACATAGGCAACGGCGAACAGGCCCGCACGGTCGCCATAGGCTTCCGGAATCCCGATCGCCATCACCAGTGCACACCCCATGAGCACCGTCATCAACACGCGTCCGCTGACGTGATCGGGATCGAGCCAGTTCGTGGCCCACGCGGTGTAATTCCATGTCCACCACACTGCGGCAAACAGCGTGAGCGCCTCGATGGCCCCCATCCATGTCATGCCATCCAGCAAGTAGTGGGAGAGCTGGATGATGGTGAACACATACACCAGGTCGAAGAACAGCTCCATGTTGGTAACGCGCGGACTTTCCGACGCCCCCAACCGGCGCAGCGCCGAGGAAGGGATGGCGCGATGAATCAGGAAATGCAACATTCTGGACTGCCTTGATACATTGGTTGCCGTTGCTGGCAAGGGGCGTACGGCCGCAGCGATCCGCCGACGCGGGCGGATGGACGGTTGCACATTCCGCAAGCCGATGAAGGGTTTTCCGTGGTCGCGATGACGAGGGATTCGTGGCCGGCCATCAGCCCTGGTTACGCTTCCGCCCCATCCACCACGCCAGCAGTACCGGCGGCAACAGGATGCCGAGCTGGATCGGAAGCTCTTCCCGGAAGGTGTAGCCGTGCGACATGCCGGTCAGCAGGTTCCAGACCACCACCGCCAGCCATACGACCATCAAGGCGACGGCGGTGCCTTCGCGGCGATGCGCTGCGACCCTGTCCATGACAACCCACACCAGCAACAGCCCGATTGCGATCAGGATGGCGGTTCTCATCGTTCTGGTTCTCCCGTATCAGTCCCTGAAAAACAGAAGCCAGGCACCCAGGGCGATCGCCACGGGCACCGCAAACACCACGGCCAGGACCGGCAATTCCTGGCGCACCGTGTACCCCGCACGCACCACGCCGATGCGCAGGTTGACGACCGCGCACGCCAGCCACAGCGGCACGAACAGGTAGAAGGCATAGGTCGCGCCCGACGCCCCGTCCGCCAGTCGACCCAATAGCGCCATCGCTGCGAACAGTGCGATTCCTGCCAGAACAACCTTGATCGTATGCATGCGCGTTTCCTCAGTGCGCGACGATGCGCATTTCATGGATGCCGTCGCCTTCCACCACGAACACGAACCGGGAATCCCCGCTGTAGAAATTGCTTTTCCACGCTGCATCCACGGTGACGGTCTGGCCGGCGGTGGTGACCTTGCGCGGCGTCAGCGTTCCGTTGGCACCGGTGAACTCGCGTTCGCTCCATGCGCGGATCGCGTCATGGCCGTCGAACCTGCGCCCCCAGTCATCGACCCGTCCATCGCCGGGGAACAGCGCCAGGAAGGCATCGGTGTCGCCGCGGTTGACCGCGTCGACCAGGCGGGCAACGGGGGTGGGCAACGGGGTGGTCATCGTGTGGTTCTCCCTGGTTTGCGGCGGTTTCGGTGGTGGTGGCGGCTGCGCGGATCCCGCATCGGCAAGTTGCGTATCGACGCACGAGACCAGCAGTATGGCTGCCAACGCCGCCAAGGCCCGCAAGGCCTCCCGCCGGCTCACGGCGCCACCCCTGCCGGCACCGGCGAGCGTGCCGCCTGCAGGTGCAGGATCCGCAAGATCTCTTTCACCGCATCCGGATGACGAAATGCACTGTGGCCGTACGGCACGATCAGTTCCGACTCCGCGCCGTCCATGTGGCTGCTGCTGTAGGGGACCACGCCGTCGCTGCCCGTTTCCATGGGCCCGGGTCGCCGCTGGCCGATGATGCTGTGGAACGGGACGGCCGGCGGGATGTCCGACAACGCCATGACCGGCCGGCTCTGGCTGGACAAGGTGCGGATCGAACTGAACTTGCCGTCGTGCAGCAGCGATGCGAAGCGCGGGTCGATGCGATCGCGGGCACATTCCAGCAGGAAGCTGTACGGCCCAAGGGCCGCCTGGTCGCGGTGGAACAGGCGCTGGCCTAGGGTGCCGATCCAGTTGTCGGCCATCTCGCTGCCGCGGTGGGGGGCGGCGATGAAGATGGCGCGGACCACGCGCGGGTCGCGTTCGAACACCAGGTTCGCATGCAATGCCTCGACCGCTTCGGGCGGACATTGCGTCAGCGCTTGCGGCGGCACGTCCACCACCGAATCCCACAACGCACTGCCCGAGTCGCTCACCAGGGTATGGGTGATCACGCCCCCCATGCTGTGGCCCATCGTCACGATGTTCCGGGTGGCGAAGTGCTTGCCCTCCGGATCCAGTTCATCAAGCGTGCGGCGCAGCGCGGTGCGTAGCTGCGTGGCGTTGTGCAGCACCGCCATGCCGGTGGGATAGTGGTACTGCCACAACTGGTAGCGCTGGCGGAATTCCGGATCGGCGAACAGGTCGTTGGCGAGGTTGGCGAAGGTCAGTGGCGTGGACTGCAGCCCGTGTACCGTGAGCAGCGGGATCTTCGACGGGTCGTAGCCCTTCATCAGGTACACCCGTTCCGCGCGCCTGGCGTTCTGCGGGTTGAACAGGCCGAAGAAGCCGGTGCGGCCCAGTTCCGACGCACCCGGCTGCGCCAGCAGCAGTGCGAACGCCGCCGTGGTATCCGCCGCCAGCGGCCAGTCCCGTCCCGCCAGCGTCGCCTGCGCATGCGCCAGCGGCGACACCATGCGCAGCACCCAGCCACCCGCCTCCCGTTCCAGCAGCGCGGTGGCGGGCAGGTAGATGCCTTCCGGCGGGAGGAAGCGGTCCCACGGGCCGCTGCCATCGTTGCTGCGCCAGGCCACCATCGGCAGCCCGATGCCATCGCGTGTGTGGCGGCGCTCCAGCCTGCGGGTCGAAACGCCCTGGGCCCGGCGGTAACGCAGGCCCGCCTCGCCCAGGTCATGATCGTCCAGGCGCAGACCGCTGGCGGCCAACGCCGCCGACTGACGGTCCGCGGGCTGCCGTTCCAGCCAGATCCCCAGCCGCGCCAGCGCGCCCTGGTACGCTGCCATCGCCGCGGCATCCTCCGGCGCATCGTGCAGTGCATCGTAGGCCTGTCGTGCCGCGGAGACCGCCTGCGGCACGTCGGGTTCCGGGGTGGTCCTGCACGCTGCCAGCAGGGCAGCCAGCAGGAACGCCAACCACATGCGCCCAGGCTGCAGCGCGTGCGCGCGACTCATGAAAACACGCTGAGGCTGGCGGAGATGTCCTTGTCCGCATACGGCGGAAACACGTCGAGCACCACGTCGGGATTGCCGATCAGCATGGCCTTGGTGTTGGACAGCGCATCGAATCCCGCCTTGCCGTAGTACTTGCCCATGCCCGAGTAGCCGACGCCCCCGAACGGCAGGCTGTCGATCCAGCAATGCAGGTTGGTCTGGTTGACGCAGCCGCCGCCGAAGGACACGCTGCCGAGGAAACGATCGATGGTGGCCTGGTCCTTGCTGAAGATGTAGGCGGCCAGCGACTTGGGCTTGCGTTTGATGGTCTCGATCACGTCGCCCAGGTCGTCGTAAGGCAGCACCGGCAGCACCGGGCCGAACACTTCCTGCTGCATGGCCGGGTCGCCCCACGTGCTGGGGTACAGCACGGTCGGCTCCACGTAGCGATCCGGCACGTCGAAGCGGCCGCCATGCACGACCTTCTCAGGCAGGATGTACGAGGCCACGCGCTGGGCGTCGTGCTCGCTGATCATGCGCGCCAGGTCGGGGCTCTGTTGCGGGTCCTCGCCGTACATGGCCACCAGCGAACGCCTCAGCCGACCGATGAAGTCGTCGGCGATCGAGCGGTGCACGTACACGTAGCCGGGCGCGATGCACCATTGGCCGGAAATCGCGTTATGGCCCCAGGCGATGCGGTCCACGGCGATGTCGAGGTTCGCGGTCTGGTCGACGACCGTCGGGTTCTGGCCACCAAGCTCGAGGATCACCGGCGTCAGGTGCTCGGCCGCCGCGCGCATCACCACCTTGCCGACGGCCGAGCTGCCGGTGAAGAAGATGAAATCGAACGGCAGCTCCAGCAGTGCCGAGATTTCCTGCCGACCGCCGGTGATCACGCTGACCGCTTCCGGCGCGAAGTACTTCGGCACCAGTTCCTGCAGCAGCGCGGCGGTGACCGGGGTCGTGTTGGCCGGCTTGAGGATCACCGTGTTGCCCGCCGCCAGCGCGGCGATCGCCGGGTCCAGCAACAGCAGGATGGGCGCGTTGAACGGGCCGATGACCAGCGTCACCCCGTAGGGTTCCTTGAGGATCACGCCGCGATTGCCGGTTGCTTCCAGGCCTTCCGGAATCGCCACCGGTTGCGGCGCCATCAGCGCCCCCAAGTGCTCGCGGTAATACTGGATGACCCCCAGCGGCACCGTGATCTCGAACAGCTGCTCGAATGGCGGCTTGCGGAAGTCCTGGTACAAGGCATCGCACAACGCCTGCTGGTTCTCGCGGAGCATGCGCTCCATGCGATCAAGCTGTTCCAAGCGCCACGACGCGGGCCTGGTTGCCTCGCTGAAGAAAAACTCGCGTTGCAGGTCCAGCAGGGGTTGGTACGGGTTCATCCAGACCTCCCATCGTGCCTGCAGCCCACCGCAACCGGTGGACTGCAGGCAAGGCCATCGAAGGACTACTTGGTGGTGTACCCACCGTTGATCAGGATGGTCTGTCCGGTGATCCACCAGCCGTCGCTGACCAGGTGGCGGATGAAGGGCACCACGTCCTCGATGTGGGTCAGGCCCGTCGGCGAGAACGGCGACAGCGCCGCCGCGGTCTTGTGGTACGCCACCGCGTCCGCACCTTCGGCCGGGTAGAAGAAAGGCGTGTCCATCGGCCCGGGGCCGACGGCCGTCACCGAGATGCCGCGCGCGCCGAACTCCTTCGCCGCCGCGCGGGTGAAATGCTCCACTGGCGCCTTGGTGCCCGCATACGACGCATAGAACGGCGTGAACGCGCCCAGCAGCGAGGTGACGATGGTGCACACCTTGCCGTTGTCGTTGACGTGCTTGCCGGCTTCCTTCAGGAAGAAGAAGGCGGTCTTGCTGTTGACCGCGGTCATCTCGTCGTACTCGGCCTCGCTGATCTCGGTCATCGGTTTCTTCAGCACCTTGCCCACGGTGTTGATGGCGATGTCGGGCTTGCCCACGGCCGCGACGGTGTCGGCGAACAGCTTCTCCACCGCCGCCGCGGAGGTCAGGTCGCCCTGCAGGGCCACCGCCTTCGCGCCCGCCTTCTCGATCGCGGCCACGGTGTTCTCCGCATCCGCCTTGCTGGACTCGCTGTTGTAGTGGATCGCAACGGCCTTGGCGCCCTGCTCGGCCAGATCGGTGGCGATCAGCCCGCCGAGGTTCTTGGCCCCGCCCGCGATCAGGACGACTTTGCCTTTGATGGAATGATTGGCCATGACGGTTATCTCCTTGGATTGAACTACCGGTAATGGGGTTTCGTGTTCCCTCGTCGGGACAGGACATCGCCACGGCGGCACCCCAAACCCCGCCACCACGCCCGACACGCGGGAGGGTGCTGAGTCCCGCTCGGCGTACTACGGTTGATCGACGACTCCCGCCGCGCTTGAAACCGAGCCCAGGCGCGCTGTCAGCTCGTACATGCCGCGAATGCCATGAGCACCGTGATAGGCCAGCGCCTTGATCATGTAGCGGCCGGGCGCGACATCGGCCTGGAGACGCGAATTGGTGCCCGTCCCGCCGTCATCGTCCGAAGCGACCAGCGCGCCGTCACGATGGAGTTCCAGCATTGCGTCGAAGTCATCGCTGGTCAGGTCGACGACCAATTCACCACGCCGCGCAACCTCCAACTGGTAAGTGTGGCCCTCGCCCTCCAGCAAGCCACTGACGGGCGTGTCCAGCACCAGCGTGCCACCCGTGCGCAACGCTGCCCCCTCGGGCATGGGCCGCTGCGTGGCAGTGAGCTGGAACAGGCCGGTGGCGTTACCTCCCAGGCCGCGCGCAACCACACGGTACTCGCCTGGCTGCAGCACGGTCGAGATCCGCGAGTCGGTGCCACTGCCGCCGTCGTCGTCCTCGCGCGAGATGCCGTTGCCACGCAGTTCAAGCACGGCATCGAAATCATCACTGCGCAGATCCAGCTCAATGCGCGATGGCTGCGCGATCGCCAGTGTGTACTCCCGCGGCGATCCCACCAACGTCCCGTACACGACCGTGCCATCGGCCATCAACGAACCTTCGTTCTGCAATTGCACGCCGTCCGGCAAAGCCCCCGTGGATACAGAGAGCCGGAACATGCCAGCCTTGTCGTTGACGGCCTTCGCATGCAACGTGTAAACCCCAGGCTGCAGCGAAACGCGGATGCGCGAATCCAGTCCGTCGCCGCCATCGTCGTCGCTGACCGACACGCCGTTGCCCTGCAACTCAAGTGCCGAGTCGACATCAGATGAGCGCATTTCAAGGACGTAGTACCCCGGCTCGCTGATCTCGACCTGGTAGCGCTTCCTGTTGTCGTCCTGCATGAAATCGACAATCTCCACGTCCGGCTGAAGTGGCTCGTTGCCGGTGCGCACCTGCAGCGCCTTGGCCTCAAGTCGGAACGGGCCGTAGGATCGTCCACCCACTCCACTGACCGCCACGGTGTAACGGCCCGCCTCGGGCGCCAGCAGCGACAGCCTGGATTCGTTGTTCGCATCCCCGCACGAAGGCGCATCTACCGGCCCGGCAACGGTTTCTCCATCGAACATCACCAGCAACCGTGCGCACAACGCGCCCTTCGTCTCCAGGCTGATGGCCTGGTCGTCACCAAGCTCAATTTCGTAGGCGACACTTCGGCTGCCATCGTTGTAGTTGATGCGGCCAGCGGTTGTGACCTCACCACTGACAGGCGTATCCAGCCGCAACGTGGCCAAACCGGCCTGCATGGCGCCGGGCGTCGGCTGGCAAGCGGCCAGCAGCAACGGCAGGGCGAACAACAGGGTGGAACAGATGGAACGCTTGATCATCTGGCAACTCCTGGTTGTCGATCCTTCCGGCGCCAAAGCTGGCAGTTGGTATCGGCTCTGAACGGCCACCCGTCGAGCCCTGTCCTCGATACGCTTCGTGAGATCGACAGCATCATTTGGCGATATCATCCTGCGTAACGCGCAGGTGCGCGTTCCCCTCCGCTTCTCGACCACCATGTCATGAACATTTCATCGGCTTCCCTCTGCCTGGTTCTGTTGTTGGCACCTTCCGTACCGACATTCGCCCAGTCGGCGCACCCTGAACCCGGCCCCTCGCTGTATGCCGTCAATTCAGCCGCCATATCCGCGGCCATGACGTACTGCATGGCGAAGTACGGGCCACTGACCACCGGGTCGAGGAGTGCGGCGTGTTTTTCGCGCGCCAGGAACGTTCTGGCGGATTTCGGTCTGCGCGAGAAATCCGTTCGAATCGACCAAACCTGCAACAACCCTTCGCAATTCAATACCTGCATCACACCGGAAATCGGCAGATTCGTGATTGCCTTGAATGCCGAGTTCGGCAAGCAAGGACTTTGACCGCATTTCCCAAGGCTGAAAGTTGCCGGCAACTGGTGGGTATCCACTGCCGACGCGACCCGACCAGTCTTCATGAGACTGCGTATCTGCGGATCGCTCACCTGTCCGCACTGCCGTTGCAGGTCAACGCTGCAAAACCGATGGCGGCAATGCTTGCGCATACGATTGCAGCGATTGCCGCAGCTACGGCACTTCTCGTCACGAGCATGCCGAGCCCTCCACCCATGACGCCGCCTGAAATCGCAACGATCAGCATTCCCCAGAAGATGCCTCCTGGATGGCGGACACCATCCCTCGCTCGACGCCTCCCTCGGGCTTGATTGCTCTTTGGCAGTGCCCGTCCACCATGTTGGTAGTCCTGGTTATGCATGCCATCTTCCGCTTTTCTGACAGGCCCTGATTACGCGCGATTCGTCATGTCTGGGCTGGAACGGTCGAAACGACTTGACCGACAATGCCTCGCGCCCCCCCCGCACACCTACGCATGCGGGGATGGCGCTCGGCAGATCATTCGCAAGCAAGTGCCGATGCAGTCTGCGCGAACTGGTCATTGGCCATCTTGCAGGCCGCTTCCAGGCCGGCGCGATCGGTCATCGCATCCCACTGCGCCTTCGACTGGTCGATTCCGTCCTGGAATGCAGCAGCCATCTGCGGGTTAGCCTTGGCGAAGCAGGCCTTGGCGCGGCTGAGGTAGTCTTCGCAAGCCTGCGGCAATCCGGAGTTCACCGGCGCGGCTGCGACCTCCGCCGTGTCGGCGACTGCGTTGTCGGCGGATGCATTCGCGTCTGCCGGGGCACTGGTGTCGTCCTTCTTGCATGCCGCCAGCGCAACCACCAACGCCGGCACCAACATCCACTTGTTCATTTCCTTTTCCTTATGTTTGTCGTTTATTGAACTTGGCGTGACCGAGACGTGCACGCCGCATGGTCTCCCTGATCCGCCATCCGGTGCGACGAAGCAGGAGCGCGGTACTTTCAATCAAGCGGATCGCGAAATCGAAAGAAGAGTGCCGAGGGGCAAGGGGGCTTGCCCCTCGGCGGAGCCACCCAATTGCTGGGTGACAGGGCTGCTTCCTGCAATTTGGGGAAGTTGGAAGCAGCCACAGACAACCCGGGGGGAACCGGATTGAGCTGTCTGGTAAAAGAGCATCCTTGCGTTGCCGCTCCTATGAAGCACTCCTGCCACGCATCCCCCTGTCACCGATGCGGACGGAATGCGAACCCTTGGCGGTCGCCGCGGAAACCTATTCGGATTCGATGCCGCGCACGAACAACTCCACGCGCCGATCCGGCTGCAGGCACTGGACCAACGCCTGTCGTGCCAGCGCATCGCTGCAGCCCGTCGTGACCGGCTGGAACTCACCACGGCCCTCGGCAGTAATGCTGCTGGCGGAGATACCGCGGTCAATGAAGAACTGTCGCACGGTCTCTGCACGGCGCTGCGACAACGCCTGGTTCGCTGCATCACTGCCGATGCGATCGGTATGGCCGATAACGCGCACTTGCACATCCCTAGCCGTCAACAACCTGTCGGCGATCGCAGCCAACTGCTGGCGACCGTTGTCGAGAATATCGCCCCGGCCGGACTTGGCGAAGGCGAACAGCGCGTCGGCCGACAGTTCGATGCGCGTCTCGGCGGCTGGCGCCGCGACCGCGGCCGGTGCCTGCTTGGCCAGCATGTCCGCACACGATGCCGGGGCCCAGTGGAAGCTCTGCCCGCGGTGCGCGGTGTCGAAAATGACCTTGTACTGGCAGGTCACGATGCCCTCTGGAGTGCGGAAGTGGAACAGGTAGTCCCACTCACGCACACCGTACAGCGCCTCGCGGAAATGCGGACGTCCCAGCAGGTAATACAGCTGATCCTTGGTCACCCCGGAGCCCACCGTACGCAGACTGTCCACATTGGGGAACGTGCCTTCCTTCAGCACGATGCGCGAGACGTCCGGGAAGACGATTTCGCCAGCGCGGCCATCGGGCGTGATGTCGCGGCTGACATGCCGCGTGCCGCATGCAGCGAGCAACAGCGCGGTCGTGGTGCAAAGCACCGCTGTTGCGACGATTTTCGATACTCTCATTGCCAATCCCTCTCTATGATCCTGTTCGATTGCGATAGTCGGCTGCTGCACGCTTCAGTGCTGCAGCAGCCGCTCGCGATACATCCTGAAAACCGCTGCCTCAACCCCCGCCCCGCATATCCGGCTCAACAGACTCGCTGCCTGTGCATCGCGCGCCCGTACCGTCAGCACGATGTCGCCGCTCTGTCCGGAATAGATCCGGGTAAACACCCCCACCTCCCCGGTTTCGGCTTCCAGGCCAGCGAGCGCATCGTCATCCCCAGGTCGTGGCTGTGTCTGGCTCATGCGGCGTCACTTTGTTCCTGCTGCATTGGCACCTCTTCGTCGAGCCGGGTCCGGCGTTGCTGCAGGCGCCTGATCGCTCTCTGCACCGTCTGCTCGCAGAACCAGCCAATCGCTTCGGCCCGCCACTCGGAGGTGTCGCTGACGACCAGCGTCACCTCACCCGATCTTGTGGGAATCGTCTTGACGATCATCATCGGAATCCTTCTTCTCGTCCGATCCGGCGACGGTCGGTGCATTCATTGCACCGACCATCCCGTAGCCATTACCACTGGATACCGGCGCCAACCGAGAAGCCCCAGTCGCGCACCGTGTTGCCACTGGCCTGCACCTTGTAGACGTAGCGTCCGTTCTCGGTGATGCCCGACAGACCCACGGCCATGCCGAACTCGTTCTGGTAGCCGCCGAAGCCGACCGCCAGCATGCTCTTGCCCGGCAGATAGGCCTGCGGCAGGCCCGCCATCGCCATCGCCGATGCCGTGGCGCCGCGATAGCCACGATCCATCGTCCAGACATCGCTCTGAAGTTCGTTGATGCGGTTGTCGGTGTACTGGTTGGCGATGTTGATGGCGTGGTTGACGCCGGCAGTGAGCTGGTTGACGTTGACCGCGTCGGTGCCGGCGATGCCCGGCGCCACGCCGGTGATGGTGCGGCCACCCACGTTCACCTCGCCCGTGGAGTTGCTGCTGCCCACGTACGCGGCGTTGTAGCCGGTCTGCGCGCCGCGCGTGGTGGCCGAGCCCTGGCCCAGCGCCACGCTGTTGGCATGGCTGGCCGTAGCGCCGTGACCGATGGCGGTGCTGTTGGCGGCAGACGCCGTGGCGCCCGTGCCGACAGCAGTGCTGTTGTTGCCACTGGCCGTGCTCTGGTTGCCGACCGCCAGCGCGTTGTTGCCGCTGGCCACCGCGCCGTTGCCGCCTGCGGACGAGTTCGTCCCGGTCGGCGTCGGCTTGACGATCGGGCCTTCCTGGCTGACCTGGAACATGCCGTCGGCGCCGTTCTCGACATTGGTGATGCGGTTGTCGAATTCGTTCACCGTTACCGTCAGGTTGGCGATGTCGCCTTCCACCGTGGTCACGCGATTGTCCAGGTTGGTGATGTCGCCACGGATATCGACGATGTCGCCCTGGATGTCGGTGATGTCGCCGCGGATATCGATGATGTCGCCTTCGATCACGGTCACGCGGTTGTCCAACTCATCGATCCGGACGTTGACCTCGCCGATCTGGATGTCTGTGTACTCGTTGGACACCGTGATCGCGTGCTCCACGCCGCCCTGCAACTGGCTGACGTTCACCGCATCGGTCGCGGCCGAACCCGCGGCCACGCCGGTGATCTGGCGACCGCCGATGTTCATTTCGCCGGTCGAGCTGCTGTTGCCTACGTAGGCCCCTTCGTAGCTGGCCTGCGCGCCCACCGTAGTGGCCGAGCCGGCGCCCAGCGCGATGCTGTTTGCGTGGTTGGCAACCGCGCCAGCACCGATGGCCAGGCTGTTGAGTTCCAGCGCCTGCGCACCGGCACCCAGGGCCACGCTGCCGTCACCCGCCGCCGTGGTGCCGTAACCGATCGCGACTGCCTCGTCGCCCTCGGCCTCGGCATCCTTGCCTGCGGCAATCGCGTCCTCGCCGGTGGCGCCGTCGTTGTCCTCGTTGCCGCCGCCGGTGCTGTTGACGCTGTAGTAGCGGGTGCGGTTGGCCTCGATTTCCTCGCCGATCTCGCCACGCACCAGTTGCAACTGCTCTTCGGTCGCCGCACGGCCCGCGGTGGCGAAGTCTGCCGCGTCCAGGTCCAGGTTGGACAACCCGGTCACGTCGTTGCTCACGCCGCTCACCACCACCGTACCGGTGGTCAGGCCATCGCCGTCCACCACCGTGGTGGTGGTGCCGCCGATCACCGTCAGGCCGGTGTTGCCCAGCATCACGTTCGCACCCACCGCCACGCCGGCGTTGTTCACCAGCGTGTCGCCGATGGTCACGCTACCGGCCGCGGTCAGATCGAGATCGTTGCTGAGCGTGATTTCCAACACGCCTTCGTCGTCCGCACCGGTCTGCGTCACCGCGATGTTGCCGTTGCCGCTCTCGAACCGCACCTCGCCGCCCGGGCCGATATTGGCCGTGTTGCCGTCGGCGTCGGTCACGTTCCAGCCGGCGGTGGCCAGGCCTTCCACTGCACGCAGCTGCGAGACGTTGACGGCGTCGGTGTCGTTGGCGCCTGCGGCGACGTTGGTGATGCGGCGCTCGTTGCCGGCGCTGCCCACCGACACTTCGCCCACCGGGGCGATGCCGGCCACGTCGTTCACGTCGCCGGTCGGCGAGTAGGCGGCGTCGGCCAGCGTGCTGCCGTCGGCGAGGCTGCCTGCACCCAGGGCGACGCTGTTGTCGGCCGTGACCCGCGCCCCTGCGCCCAGCGCAATGCCGGCGAGGCCGTCGTTGCGCGCCTGGGTGCCAATGGCGACGCCGTCGTTGCGCGTGGACACCGCCTGCGTACCGAAGGCGACGGTGTTGTTCACGTTCAGCACGGCGCTGCTGAGGACGATGGGCTGGGCGTTGATGGGGCTTTCCAGCACCTGGGTCAGCGTGCCCGCCTGGGCACCGAGCGCGATGTTGCCGGTGCCGCTGACATTGGCGCCGGCGGTGTGGCCGCTGGCGATGTTGGCGTTGCCCTGCACGCCGGTACCGGCGTAGTAGCCGCTGGCCTGGTTGAAGAACCCGGACACGTTGTTGCCGGCCTGCGGGCCTATGGCGATGTTGTTGTTGCCGGCAACGTTGTTGCCCGATTCCCAGCCGTTGACGACGTTGCGCGAGCCGGTCACGTCCGTACCCGAACGCGAACCCAGCGAGCTGTTGTTGTTGCCCGCGACGTTCCGGCCGGACATCTGCCCCAGGGCAACGTTGTTGCTGCCGGTGACGTTCTGGCCGGCCTGGTTGCCAATGGCCACCTGGGTGTTGGCGGTTGCCGAGCCGACGCCTGCATTGGTGCCCAGCACCACGCTGTTGGCACTGGCGGCATAGGCACCATTGCCGATGGCGATGGTGTTCAAGCCGACCGCATTGGCGCCCAGGCCCGCCGCGTAGCTGCCATTGCCCGAGGCCAGTGCATTGACGCCAATGGCCACGGCATTGATGCCGGTGGCACCGTCGTTGTCGTAGTTGCCGCCCTGCACGCCGTTGTCGTTGACGCTGAAGTAGTGGATCTCGTTGGCTTCCACCGTGTCGGCCAATGCGCGCAGCTGCGAGACGTTGACCGCGTCGGTGTCGTTGGCGCCTGCGGCGACGTTGGTGATGCGGCGCTCGTTGCCGGCGCTGCCCACCGACACCTCGCCCACCGGGGCGATGCCCGCCACGTCGTTCACGTCGCCGGTCGGCGAGTAGGCGGCGTCGGCCAGCGTGCTGCCGTCGGCGATGCTGCCAGCGCCCAGCGCCACGCTGCCCGCGTGGCTGGACTGCGCGTCGGTGCCCAGCGCGATGGCGTCGTCCGCACTGGCCTGCGAGTTCGTGCCGATGGCGATAGTGTTGCTGGCGGTGATGCCGGGAGCGTAGGGGTCGAGAGTGCCCGCCATGAAGCCGATGGCCACGTTGCTGTCGCCCACCATTCCCATGCCCGCGAACATCCCGATGACGGTATTGGCATCGCCCTGGGTCGAGTTGCCCGCGTAGGAACCGATACTGGTGTTGCCGCTACCCGAGACTCCAGAACCGGCGATGTAGCCAAAGCCGGTGTTGAGGTTGCCCTGGGCGTTATGGCCAGCCCCGGAGCCCACGTAGGCGTTCCACGCGCCAGCGGAGTTAGAGCCCGCGACGTTGCCAACGAATACGTTGGCAACGTCCGTATTGTTTTCGCCCGCGCGGTAGCCAACGGAGACGGTGGTCGCGCCCACGGCTTCGGCCCTCATGCCCATCGCCACGCTGTTCTGGCCGGCGAGGGTGTTGTAACCCACCGCCGTGCCCCATTGGCCGGTCACGGCGGCATTGGCGCCGATGGCTGTCGCGAAATGGTGGCCAGCGCTGGCCCCATAGCCCACTGCCGTGCTGTCTTGTCCTGTCGCCGACGCATCCACGCCAGCTGCCAAGGCGTTCACGCCGGTCGCGCCATCATTGTTGTAGTTGCCGCCGGTCACGCCACCGTCGTTGACGCTGAAGTAGTGGATCTCGTTGGCTTCCACCGTATCGGCCAGTGCGCGCAGCTGCGAGACGTTGACGGCATCGTCGTCATCGGTGCCGGCGGCCACGCCGGTGATCTGGCGGCTGCCCACGTCCACTGCGCCACGCGTGGCGACGGTGGCGGCAATGGCGGCTGCGTTGGCTGCGCTTGCGCTGGCGGGCACGTAGCCTGCCACGCCTGCCGCAGTGTTGGAGACCGAGCCGCTGCCCAGAGCCACACCCTCGTCGACCAGTACCGTGGTGCCATTGCCCAGCGCCGTACCCATCACGATGCCGGTCGCCGCGCTGAGCGGCGTGCCGCCTGCATCGGCGTTGTCGCCGAAGGCCGCGCCGCCGCCGCCCGCGCGGGAACCCGCACCCATGGCGATGGAGCCGGTGGCCAATGCGCCGGTGCCGATGGCGATGGCGTCCTCGCCAGTGGACTGCGTGCCATGGCCGATGGCGATGGCGCCGGCCTGCGTGGCCAGCGAATCGGTACCGATGACGACGCTGTTCTCCGCTTCCTTCTCGGTCCAGTTGTTTGACCCGATGACCGTGGCGCCGACGGCCTGCGCGTAACTGTTGTAGCCGACGACGGTCGCCCCATCCTCGGTGGCCCAGGCTTCTGTGCCCACTGCGGTGGTGTAGTCGCCGTTGGTGACGCTGAATGCATCGCGGCCGGCCAGCGTGCCCGCGCCCAGCGCGGTGCTGCTGTCGCCGGTTGCCGTAGCGGATGTCCACGAGCCTTCCGACACGCCGCCCAGCGCCACGGAAGACGTGCCCACCGCGCGGCTGCTCTG
The DNA here is from genome assembly GCF_004357985.1 of Luteimonas aestuarii. Classification (GTDB taxonomy): domain Bacteria; phylum Pseudomonadota; class Gammaproteobacteria; order Xanthomonadales; family Xanthomonadaceae; genus Luteimonas; species Luteimonas aestuarii. Next base: position 384,484 of record NZ_SMTF01000001.1, read on the forward strand.
GCCGACGGCAGTGCCGTACTGACCACTGGCGCTTGCCCCGCCGCCCACGGCGACGGCGCCACCGGTCACCCAGTAGCCAAGACCGGCGTCATAGGTGCCCGCCATGGCACCCCAGCCCACCGCCACGCTGGCATCGGCCGAGGAGGCACCGTTGCCGACGGCCGTGCCGCCGTAGCCGGTGGTGGTGAAGCCGCCGATCGAGGTGCCGAAATAATCCGCCGTCGCGAACGCGCCCATTGCCACCGAATCCCAGCCGATGGCGGCGGTGTTCAAACCGATGGCGATGGCATTGAAGCCGTCGGCCAGCGCTTCGGCACCGATGGAAACACCATTGACGCCGTTGGCGATGCTGTCGGTGCCGATGGCAACACTGTTGTTGTTGCGCGCAAAGGCGTTGTCGCCCATGGCGATGCTGGACAGGCCGTTGGCCACGGCGCCCGCACCGACGGCCGTCGCGTAGTTCTGTACTGCCTGCGAGCCCGCACCCAGCGCGGTGGACGCGATGCCCGCCGCCTCGGTGGTCTGCGTATCCAGCAGGCCGCCCAGCGCGACGGCGGAGTCGGCGGTGGCCGTGGCGTTGTAGCCCACGGCGGTCGCCAGCTCACCCATCGCCACCGCGCCACTGCCCAGCGCCGAAGCGCCCACGCCCATGGCGGTGCTGGCCTGGCCGATGGCCGTGCCGAAGTCGTCTGAAGCGTAGGCCTGGGCGCCGACGGCCGTGCCGCCTTCACCCTCTGCGAACGCGTCCACGCCAGCCGCCAGCGCGTTCAGGCCGGTGGCACCGTCGTTGTTGTAGTTGCCGCCGGCGATCCCGCCATCGTTGACGCTGAAATAATGGACTTCGTTACCGTCCACCACATCGGCCAGCGCGCGCAGCTGCGCCACGTTGACCGCGTCGGTGTCCTGGGTGCCCGCCGCCACGCCGGTGATCTGGCGGGTGAGGCCGAAGGCCGGATCGCCCACGCTGACCGCGCCTGCGGTGCTGGTCCAGGTGGGCGAGCCGTCGAGGCTGGGGGCGCCGGTCACCGGGTCGTAGCCGGCCACGCCGGCAGCGGTGTCGGCCACCGAATACGCACCCAGGGCAACGCTGCCGAAGGCACTGGCGTCCGACCATGCACCCAGCGCGGTGCTGGATTCGCCGCGCGCCCAGCTCGCGAAGCCCAGTGCGCTGTCTTCCAGTCCATTGCTCTCGGCCCAGGTACCCACGGCGGTGGACATTTCGCCCAACGCCTGGGAGGCCGCGCCCAGCGCCGTGGCGCCTTCGCCCGATGCCGTGGTCTCGATGTAGAACGAGCCCGCGCCCAGATAGTTGCCGATGTCGTAGCGTCCGCCCACCGCGGTTGCGCCCGCGCCATTGGCGGTGCTCATGGCACCCACGGCCACGGCGGCCTCGCCGTCCGCGCTGGCCGAACGACCCACGGCGGTGGCGCCCTGCCCGTTGTAGCCCACGGAAGCTTCCGCGCCCAGTGCGGTGCCGCCGTCGGCCAGCACCTGGCTCAGCGTACCCACGCCCGTACCGGCGCCGTTGGTGGTTTCCACGTAGGCCATGTTGCCGATGGCGGTGTCGCCCAGGCCGAAGGCCAGGGCCGACTGGCCGACTGCCGTGGTGGCATCGGCGAATGCGCCAGCCCCTTGGCCGACCGAGACCGCGCCGGTGCCAAAGGCCATGCTGTCGGCACCCAGTGCGATGGCGCTGCCCGCCGTGCTGACCGCATTGACGCCGATGGCGATGGCATTGATGCCGGTCGCGCCATCGTTGTCGTAGTTGCCGCCGGCCACGCCGTTGTCGTTGACGCTGAAGTAGTGGATTTCGTTGGCTTCCACCGTGTCGGCCAATGCGCGCAGCTGCGAGACGTTGACGGCGTCGGTGTCGTTGGCGCCTGCGGCGACGTTGGTGATGCGACGCTCGTTGCCGGCGCTGCCCACCGACACCTCGCCCGCCGGGGCGATGCCGGCCACGTCGTTCTCGTCGCCGGTCGGCGAGTAGGCAGTGTCCGCCAGCGTGCTGCCGTCGGCGAGGCTGCCCGCGCCCAAAGCGACGCTGCCCGCGTGGCTGGACTGCGCGTCGGTGCCCAGCGCGATGGCGTCGTCCGCACTGGCCTGCGAGTTCGTGCCGATGGCGATGGTGTAGGCGGCTGTCGCGTCTGAGCCCGCGCCCAAGGCGATGGACGCGATGCCCGACGCCACGGTGGTCCCCATGCCCATTTCGCCGCCCAGGGCGATGGCACCATCGGCGGTGGCGAGAGTGTTGTTGCCCAGCGCAGTCGCGCCTAAACCCGTCGCCTGGTTGCCTGCGCCAATAGCAACGGCGTTGATGGCCGTTGCTTGGTTCAGCGCACCTACCGCAGTGGCGTTGCCCGCGGAAGCGATGTTCGACCGGCCCACTGCCGTCGCCGAAACGCTGGATGCCTGATTGAGCGAACCGACTGCGGTTGAGACCGTACCCGTCGCGATGTTGCCGCGGCCGATGGCGGCGCTCTGGGCCGCCGAGGCCGTGTTCTCCGCCCCCATCGCGGTGGACGCCTGGCCCGACGCGGTGTTGTTGTAGCCGACCGCCGTGCTGAAGGCCTGAGTTGCCACGCTATCGACACCTGCCGCCAGCGCGTAGTAGCCGGTGGCACCATCGTTGTTGTAGTTGCCGCCGGCCACGCCACCGTCGTTGACGCTGAAGTAGTGGATGGCGTTCTGGTCCACGGTGTTGGCCAGCGCGGTGAGCTGCGCGACGTTGACGGCGTCATTGTCGTCGGTACCTGCCGCAACGCCGGTGATCTGGCGGCTGCCCACGTCCACGGCGCCGCGCGTGGCGACGGTGGCGGCGATGGCGGCGGCATCGGCCGCGCCGGCACCGGTGGGCACGTAGCCGGCCACGCCGGCGGCGGTGTCGGACAGGCTGCCTGCGCCCAGGGCGACGCCGCCTTCGACGGTCACGCCTGCGGCTTCGCCCAGCACCACCGCGTCCTGCGCGGTCTGGGTGACGTTGTTGCCCAACACGAAGGTGTTGTCGGTGGCGACGACGTTGTTGTTGCCCACGCTGTAGCTGTTGGCGCCGTCGATGATGGTCGGGTCGCCGATGGCGCCGGAGTTGTCGCCGTTGACGATGTTGCCGGTACCGATGCTGATGGACTGCAGGCCGTTGGCCTGGGCGCCATGGCCGATGGCGATGGCGTCGTTCGTCGTGGCAATCGCGTCGCTGCCGATGGCGATGGTGTAGTCGCCCATCGCCTGGCTCCGGTCTCCAGCCGCAAAGCTCGAAACGCCAGACGCGATGTTGCGGCTGCCGACTGCGTTGCTGAACATGGCCGACGCGGTGTTCTCGGCACCGACCGCACTGCTGGCGCTGCCCGAAGCCCTGTTCAGATTGCCGATCGCGGAACTGCCAATGCCGGTGGCATTGTTGGTATAGCCCACCGCACTGGCCTGCCGTGCCGTGGCATTGCTCCATGTCCCGACGGCAGTGCTGTCAGTGGCCAACGCCCGGGCGGAATTGCCGATCGCAGTGCCATTGACCGAAGTCGCCTCCGCATTGAACCCCACCGCGACGCTACGGAAACCACCGGCCGTGGCATCGCCGATGGCGATGGCATCGGCAGCGGTGGCCGCGCTGCCATAGCCCAATGCCGTGCTGCCCGCGCCCGTCGCGTTCGCGGCGTCGGCGGCAGTCGCAGCGCCACCGATGGCCGTCGCATTGGCGGCGCTGGCCCGGGTGTTGTTGCCGAGGGCGGTGGTGTTGCTGGCGTTGACCTGCGCGCCGCCGCTCCAGGTGGTGCCGGCATCGTCGGTGTAGAAGCCGACGGAATTGGCGTTGTTGCCGATGGCCACGTTGCCGGTGCCATTGAGGCCGTTGCCGGCGCGGCGGCCCATGGCGACATTCTGCCCACCGGACATGCGCTGGCCGGCCTCGGCGCCGACGATGGTGTTCCAATCGCCGCCGGTGCCATCGGCCGGGGTGGCCACGGTGACCGCGCCGGTGCCCTGGTTCCCGGTGAGCGAGGCGTTGGAACCGGCGCCCGCGCGGAAGCCCATGGCGATGGTACCGGTGCCGTTGGCATCGGAGCTGTTGCCGATGGCAATGGCGCTGCCGCCGCCCGCGTACGCGCGCTGCCCCAGCGCCACCCCGTTGTCGAAGCCGCCGCGCACGGTGGCGTACTGGCCGATGGCCACGTTGAGGCTGCCGGTAATGCCGGAGTTGGTGTACTCACCAATGGAAATGTTGTTGAAGCCGGACAGGCCAACGCCGGAATTGGCACCGATGTTGATGGTGTTGATGGCGGTTGCCGCCTGGCCCCTGCCGGCATTGCGGCCGAAGCTGAAGCTGTCGATCTGGGCGAAGGCGCCGCAGCCGATGGCCACGGCGTAGATGTTGGTGGCGTTGGCCTGGGGGATGGCGCCCCATGCACCGGAACCGCAAGTGGCGGTGATGTTGGAAATGGCGGTGCCCGAGCCCGTGCCGCCGCCCGTGCCCACTTCGGCAAAGGCCGGGCTGGCAAGGCCGCCCGCCAGCGCAAGCGCCAGGGCGATCATCCACGACAGGCGGGTCATGGGCCGCGCGGCAATGCCCGCGCCCATGGTGGTGCCGGTGCCATCGTTGCTGGCCAACTCGGATGCCACGACCAGCTGGCCGAGCGACTTGTTCCACACCTTGCTGTAAATTTTGTTCACGTACCGATCTCCAGTTTTCAATGGGCACGGAACACGCCGCGGCGACGCCGACAGCACTCCGTATCCGTCAAGATTTCCCGCCCGGGACAAGCCACAATCGGGTGCCGGGTTGCACCCGGCTTGCGCGTTGACCTCAACGCCATTCCCCTTGCGATACCTCTCCCCTCCGCATTCCGTGACAGGCTGCACGAACTGACGCGCCGGATCACGCATGCAACTTTCCGTTTACTTCGCTATTCCGTCCGACACTTCGCGTTCTTCATGAATGCTCTCCGTACCTCTCCGTTCTGCGCATAGATTTTTTGTTGCGCGCGCAACAGATGTTCAATGTCGATTGCGGTCTTTTCATGGGCACCGCGCTTGCTTGCCAAACGCGATGGGTCGCAGGGGCCCCGGCCACCGTCATTCCGCCAGGACATAGCCGACGCCACGCACGGCCAGCAGGGGCAGCGGCGGATTGCCCGCGGGCACGGTCACCGCCTTGCGGCGGATGCGGGATACCAGGGTTTCCAGGCGATGCGGGTCGTACTCGACATCGCCGGTGGACAGTTCGGCGATCAGCACGTCACGGGGCACGGGGCGGCCACGCGTGGCATCGAGCACGCGCAGCAACTGCCGCTCCGGAACGGTCAATGCGATGACACTGCCGTCCGGCGACAACAGGCACCAACCATCTGAACTGAGTCGCCAGCCGGGCCGGGGCTGGGTCGGGGCAGCCTTGCCCGGTGACACGTCAGGTTGCCGCCACACGCCCGAAAGGGCTCCCATCTGCAAGCGCCGCCCCAGGCTGTGCAGGGTGGCCGCCAGCACGTCCATGTCGGTAGGTTTTGGCAGAAAGACATCGACGCCATCGCGCATGGCGCGCAACTGGCGCTCGCGCCTGGACTCGGCCGTCAGCATCACGATGCCCAACCCCGGCATGATGTTGCGCAGGTGCGCGACGGCAGCCAGGCCATCCTCGCCGGGCAGGTGCATGTCCATCACGATGATGTCGAAACGCCGCTCCAGCATGCGCCGGTACAGCGCCGTCGTACTGCCGAACCCCTCGACTCCGAAGCCGTAGCCTGTCAGGCCCGGCAACAACAATTGTTCGCGGAGAACCACGTCGTCCTCCGTCACTGCCACCTGCAATGCGGGCTGCATGCAGACCCCTCCGGTTTTGCAAAGCGCATCGGAAATTACGGCCGAATCGTCCTTGGACCAAGACACTCCCTTTAATTCATCCACATTCATCATTGCTCACGCTTCCTCCGCGAATTACGTCGTTGATCAACACACCGGATGCGCACGGCATCCCCTCGTCAAAAGGCGCATCACGGCTCAGAAGCGCGTGCACGCTCAGCATTGGTCGCAGTTGCCGCCCCCGGAACGTCGCCCGTGCACGCGCCCACGCTTTCCGTGGTGCCGCCGCAGGACAACAATGTGTCCGCAGAGGCACGCCTGTCGCCGAAACCGGCCACCACCATTTCCACGACGCCGAGATCCGCCTTGCCGCAGGACCCGCCCACGATTACCAGCAGACATGCAACGATGCCGCCAGCGAGGAGCGCGGCCTTGTGCGCGCGGACGGAACGCCGACGCATTGGGTCGCTCATCTGCCCAATCCCTTCCGGTGCGCATGCAGGATGCGGAGGATGGCGACCTGCTCGTGTGCGTACCCCGGATACGCCACACCCATCCAGCCCATGAACCGGGCATCGGCGGTCTGTCCGCGGAAGAGTCTGTGGAGGATGACCGTCAACCCCGCGACCTGTGCGTCGGTATCCAGCGCAATTCTTCGGTATCGTTCGTCCTGGTCGGTCAGGGCTGTCAGCCAGGTCATGAAGTCGGCATCGTGGCCGACTTCAGATGGCACTGCGCCAGTGTCGGCCCCTTTTGCAACGACCGGCGTGGTACAGACCAGCAGCGCCGCAAACACGGCGGTGATCGTCGATTTCATGCCCCCCCTTCCATATCCGATTGAGCCGGCGCTGTGGCTGGTGTCTTGGGTTTCGTGGATTCCGCAATCCGCAGGACACGTGATGTCACGCGAAACCAGAACGACTGGAGGTCTCCAGGAAGCTGGGTGTCTGGAACCGTTTCCGCCATGTCCTGTGACTCGCGAAAACTGCGAATGCCGCTCACGGATGGCACTTTCCCGTCGCGTCATGGCGATACCACGGCGTGTCTCCAGCGCGCGGGTGGCGACTGCCTGGCGGGCATCCGTGGATTGCCGCTTCCGCAGCGTGTACGGTTCGCAGCTGGGCCACGCCGCATGCGCGCCGCGTCCATCACACGTAATCGCTCGTTGTAGAATTTCCGCCGCTCATCCAGGCGATGAACGATGTAACCTGCGGCTGAAGCGCCACCGCGCTTCAACTGGCGGACGCGTCGCAACGCGACTTGATGACACGCAGGGATGGAAGCGAAAACAGCGACTCAACACTCAACAGACAGGAGGTTTCATGAGTGGTTCCATTCAACAGGCAGAGTCGACATTCGTCGAGAATGCGTTCGGCACCGTTACCAACAAGCGTGTCGTGTACTACCGCAACAAGGGCTGGCTCAGCGGTGGTTCGCGCGAGGACATTCCACTCCAGCATGTCACCTCCGTGCGCCTGGATGTGTCGCGCAGCATCATCGCCGGGCTCTTCTTCCTGCTCGTCGGCATGACGCTGCTGGCTGCCGATGGAGGATTGAAGATCCTTGGACTGCTTTTCGTCGCGTTTGCGGTGATCCTGCTGTGGGGTTCTCCACGGGTGATCGTCAATACCGCTGGCCGTGACCTGAATGCCGCGAAAGGATGGCCGTGGCACCGACAGGAAGCCGCAGCGTTTGTCGATGCCTTGCGGACGCAGTTGTTCAATCGCAGCAGCGCCTGACGCAATGCTGGCGCGCACGCAGGCGCCACCTGGCAGTGCCAGGCGATGGGGCCCTGGAATCGGGTGCCAGAGCCATTTCAGTACTATTCGGCCGCCAAAGGAAACCCATGCGCATCCTCGTCCTTCTACTGGCTATCGCCTTGGCTGCCTGCTCGTCCGAGCCGGGGCAGACAGCATCACGCCCTGAGGCTGATCTCAAGAGGTTTGCAGATGACCTTGTGTCGAGAAGTGGCCGGGACCTGTACAGCCCTGAATACGCCCGAGAGACGGGTTACAAACCCCCGTCATTCATTCTCAGGTTTCACACTGACAACCCAGACCTCCTGTCCAGGCCAAACGCAGACAATGACAAGGCGGCATACGAAGCAAACTTGCGGAATACTGCGGCATGGGAACGTATGTTCTGTAACAGCGAGCTCAAGTCGATCATGCAGACCCATCAGATATTCCTGGTTTCTGGGCACCTGCTGAACAATCAAGGTCAGGTCCAAGCATTGGCGCCGTGCATGCTGTAAAGGGCCCTGACATTTCATACAAGCCCATGCCGCTTCGCGACGCGGCTTGCATCAGGCGTTAGGCTGATCCGACGGGAGAGAGATTTGGCTAGAAGAATCTGTTGGTCATTGCTGTGTGCGGGCTGCGTCAGTCTTTCGGCAATGGCCGCGCCCGAAGAAGATGCCTGGACGGGACGCTATCGCATGACCTGGATAGGCGGGCCTGCCGCCAAGGCTGGCGTATCGGGCATGGAGCTGATCATTGCCAAAGCGCCGGACGCCGACCCCGCAACGCTGACTGAAGCAGAGCTTGAGAGAGGCGTGGCGCGCTGGACGCTTTCATTAGCAGGCGAACAGAATCCCATTACACTCAAACGGTTCCGCCCGCGTGATTACAGTGGAATAAATGTGGTCGGCGATATCGAGTGCGTGGAAGGCGGTTCTGTCTTCTTTTGCCACGTTGCGCCAAGCGCGATGATCGATTTCGGAAACGATGAAAAAATGGTAAGCCGCACGGGATTCTGGGGGTCCGCTCTCCATCAGGGTGGTTTTGAACTCACACGGCTGGATCCAACACCATGAGCGAACCCGGGCTCCAGATCAGACCGCTGCTGAAGGCGGGGGACGTCGCGTTGACACGAGCGGCGGTCGATCCTGACGACGGCACCCCGCACGCTGCGTGTTATCGACCTGCATCCAACTCTTCAAGTCGCAGATCGGCAACATCCACCCATCCCTGCTGTCCGGCATCCAACGCCTCCTGACGGGCACGCGCCAGGGAATTCCTGGCGTCGTCCATACGTCCCTGCCTGCGTCGCCAATCCGCATGCGTGAGCCAGGCGGTATGCGCGATCGAACGGGCGTAGAGCGTATCGACCTTGCCGACATCGGCGATGAGGGAGTGGAACTCCCGCTCGATCCAGTCCGCATCGCCGTCACCGTCGACTGCCATGGTGATCTGCGTGACCCGTACATGAAGGGCCTCCTGGCTGTCTGCGCCGTACTGACGGATGGCGTCGCCACGGGCGGTCGCCATGTGCACTTTCGCCTCGTCGGGCTTCCCGCCACTCGACAGTAGCGTCGCGAGCGCCATGCGATGGATCGCCGCCACGTCCCCGTGCGCAGTGACGCTATCGTCGATCGCCGACTGGATCATGGCAATCGCCTGGTCGCGCCAGGTTGCATCCTGCGACCTGCTGAACATGGACCAGTGCAGGCTGGCCAGGAGGAACCTGGCCTCCAGGGTGGACTCGTGCGAGTGTCCGAGCGTGCTGCCATAGATGTCGATGCCGCGCCCGACCTCGGCGATCGCCTCGTCGATCCGTCCCGACAAGGTATTTACGAACGCTTGCGCCACGTGCACCCGTGCATAGGCCGGGTGCGCTTCACCCAGCGTGGCGACGATGATGTCGCGGGCGCGATCGACGGCATCCTGCGCGCCTGCAATGTCCATGTTGAGTAACCGGATGGAGGTCAGCTCTGCCCATGTCATGCCGGTTTGCGGATGCTTTTCACCGAGCGTGCGCAGCCTGCTTTCCAGCAGTTCCTCCGCCAGTTGCAGGGATTTCTTCTCTCGCCCAGCTTGTCGCGACAGCCGGATCGTGCGCACCAGGGATTCGCGGGCATCATCGGCGATCACGGGATCGGCATCCCGGCTCAGTTCGATCGCGCGCTGCAGGTCGGCTTCGGACTCGGCCATCCGGAAACGCCACCGGTACCATGTGCCGCGCTGGGTCAGCAGTTGCGCGACGACCGCGTCGCCGATGAGCTGCGGAAGTCGCTCGGCATCCCTGATTGCGGATGTAAGCGTGTCGAATGCCTCCCGTGAGCGGCCCTGCCCCGACTGCGCCACCGCAAGCTGGTTGCGCAACCGGATCGATGCGAGACGATGCTGGTCGGACAGGCGCATCCTCAGCAAGGACAAGCCTCGCCGCGCGGTGGCTTCGGCCTGGCGATGCCTCGCCTGCTGGCTTTCGACTTGCGCCAGGGTGGCGAGATTGAATGCCGTGAGCAGCTTGTCCCCCTGCGCCAGGCTCCCCGCTTCGCGAATCAGCTCTTCTGCCCTTGCGTAGTCGCCGATGGCCGCCCAGTTCCTCGCCAGCACGGACAGGCCGCGCGAGCGGACTTCCGGGTGGCCCGCGAGGGACGGCCCCCTGAAGTACGCCTCGTTCCTCTCCAGCATGGCCGCCGGCGCGAGCGGGGCATCGCCCAGCCCCGAAAGCGTGGCCATTCCCATCGCCGATTCGAACGCCCGGTCGACGTGACTGGATGCAACCATGTCCCTCCCGGCTTTCACCTGCTGCCATGTCCAGTACGCGGCAAATCCGCTGATCGCGAGGACGAGCAAACCGACGGCTATCGAAGACGCCCGATTCCTGCGGATGAAGCAGCCAAGCCGGTACCCGAGGCCGCTGCCGTGCGCCGCGACGGGAAACCCGGACAGCCAGTTGCGCAGATCCTGCTGCAACGCTTCGACGCTGTCGTACCGTTCCGCCGGATCATCGTTCACACACCGCAGCAGGATGCTGTCCAGCGCACCCTTCAACGTGCGTGCCAGGATGCGAGCCTCGGAAGCGCCGCGAACGGCCAGCATCGCCGGTGTGGCTTGCATCGCCAGTTCGCTGGGCCGTCCGGGGTCGGCCGCGACGGCAGTGTGCGGAACTGGATGCCGGCCGCAGAGCAACTGGTACAACAGCACGCCGATCGCGTAGATGTCCACGCCAAACCCGACCGGATCGCCCCTCAGCACTTCAGGCGCGGTATAGCCGGATGTGATCGCAAGTCGCCGTCGCTCCCCATGCGTGCCTGGCTCCATCCGCTTTGACAGGCCGAAATCCAGCAGTTGCGGATGGCCGTCGGGCGTCACCAGGAGATTGGACGGCTTGATGTCCTGGTGCAGGATTCCCCTGCCATGGGCGTAGTCGATGGCATCGCAAGCACGTGCGACCAGTTCAACACGTTGGGCGATGGTCCAACCTCTCCGATCGCACCAGTGATCGAGCTGCTCGCCATCCACGCACTGCATGACGAACCATGGACGGTCACTCTCGTCCACCCCGCCATCGAGCAACGGCACGATGTCCGGATGCCGCAGGCTGGCCAGCACGTTGCGCTCTTCCAGGAACGCTTCCACCAGGCTCGGCGTCAGCGCCTCCGTACGCACGTACTTCAAGGCGGCGGTCTGCTGGTATTGGTTGTCTGCCCGCTCCACCCTGTAGACGGTGCCCATCCCGCCACGGCCGACCACTCCCACGACCCTCCATGCGCCCACGATGTTGCCGATCTGGGGGTCCGGAGAGGCTTCTGCGTCCGGACACATCCGCGCCGCCACCGCCTCGACCGGCGCACGGTCCAGGCGGGTGTGTCCGTCAGCCCTGAGCAAGGCCTCCAGGGCCGCGTGCAGTTGCGGATCCTCGTCCTTCAGGATGGCAAGGTGGGACGCACGTTCGTCGGGCCTCATGTCGACATAGCGGTCGAACAACAGCAACGCCCGGGCAACGACGGAACTCATGTTGCGCTTCTCCCAAACTCCGACCACTCACCGCGAACGACAGGACTCTCGCTGCAGATGTCCCGGGCGATGCGCATCGATTGCCTCAATCGCCGCTGCCGAAGAACTTCACTCGCACCATCTCCGCACGACCATCTTCCTGCATTCCCAGCAACTGTACCGTCAGCGGCCTGGAGATTCCTGATCCGTGACGCAGTCCGAATGCGTACTTCTCCGGGCTGAAGTTGTTGCCAGCCACGCTGGCTCCCGCACCCTGGTTGACGTATGCGAAGTATTCCAGGACGGACGCATCGCCAATGACCGCTGCGACGTCCTGCCGGCACAGCGCCGCCACCGCACTCCCGATGCCATCGAACCGGCGCGTGTCGAACCCCTCCGCCACAGCATAGTCTTCCGTCGTACTCCCGGCGAGCACCCCCGACCGCCCTTCCGGCAAGGTCGGAGACCCCGCTGATCTGCCGGGCCAAGGACATCGTGGTCATCACGCGAGTGACGGACGAGGTGACGTAGGCAATCCACGCAACGCCGCACAGTATCCACATGGCCCCCAGCAGCCGCCCGGTGGCGCCGAACATCTTCTTCGCGTGGTCGCCTTCCCCGATGTCGCCACGGAGACCACGCGGTAGAGGTTTTCGGCGAGCCCCTCGCGCCAGGTCCGGGGGAATTCGTCATCGTACTTGCGGTCGAACAAGGTCAGCAGCCACGTCGCCAGCAGCATCAACGCCGTCAGGCCGGCATAGGCGTGCAAATGGCCGCTCTGGCGCAATGCCGAGAGCAGCTTGCCACGGCTACCGGGTCCGTCTCCGATCAGTACCCGCATGCCGGCGTCGTACCAGGGGTGGGTGAAATCCATCGGCCCGGCGCGCTCCTGGCTCGCGGTGAGGTTGGTCACGGCGACATCCAGGTCGCCCTCGGCCACGGCGTCGATGAGATCCCCGAACGTGCGCTGTTCCACATACTCGTGGTTCCAGCCAAGTTCCCTGGCCGCGGACGCCCAGAGCTCGATCGCCATTCCCGCATAGCGCCCCCCGGCATCCTTCATCACCAAGGGCGGACTGACGTACACGCCGACACGGATCGTCTCCGGCACGTCGTCGGCTGGCATCTCACCGGAATTGCCTGTGTCCTGCGCGATGGCTTGTGGCATCCATGCCAGCACCAGGATCAGCGACGCCAGATGGCGGAGCACTCGTGCGACCTGTACGCCATCGCCGGCACGGTCGTCACAACGTCGCATCGTCTGCATCCGCCTCGGAAAGCAGCCGGCACGCGATCCGAACCGGCGCGGCAACGGCAACCCGGACCCCATCCTGGAACATGTCGCAGGCCAGGATGTTGTCCGGCGATGTACGACGCCCCGAATAGACGTTGACGTTCACCTGCGGCTCGCCTTCGACCAGGCCCAGCCGGTACCTGCGCACCGCTCCACCATCGACCAGCACGCTTCCTTCGCCTGCATGCTCGACTTCCACCCGACCGAGGTCGATCAGGCCGACGTCATTGAGCTCGCTGGCGGCCACGCCCTCACGGGCACCGCCAAAATAGCTGGCCGCCACGACCACTGTTTCTGCGGACGCGTCGAGTTGCTGCCGCGCCACGCCGGACAGCGTTACCTCGACGGCAAATGCGAAGGGGTCCGGGGCCTCCGTGGCCGCCCCGACACCCCCTGCGGGCTTCGCCCTGTCGCCACAGGCGACCACCAGCATGCTGGAAAGAACGACCATCACGATCGGTTTGATTGCGGACATTTCCCATTGCTCCTGTGTGGTCAACGGGATCAAGCAGAGTGTCGAAGACACCGTTCGCCAGCGAACCCGCATCACGTGCGCGACACCGGACAGACGCCGGCCCCGCTGTCTCGGGAACGCGCGGGCCGTGCGTTCTCCGGCAAGCGGCGGAGGCCGATTCCCCGCGCCTCATTCCACCGTCAGTTGAGGATGGTCTCGGCGAAGCACGTCGAGAAATCCTTCGGCGCTCCCAGCGCCGTTGCCCACTGGACAAGGCCCGGACGGTCGTCTTCAACCGCCATGCCGGCCCAGACATCCTTGAACTGGTTCCGACCATCGGTGGACTCGAACACGAACCAGCCCGGGTCGGCGACCGGCGTGGTCGCGAGGACCACGCTCCACGCACCGATCGCCATGAACCTGACGATCCCGACAGACGAACTTTCCACCCCTTCCAGCGCGCCCGACACCAGCGCCAGGTATTCGTCGCGACGGGCGTCGCCAAGTCCGGTGTCCGCGCCGTGACAAGGCGCGGTACCGCCTGTGGTGGTTGGCGTGGCCGATGGCGGATCCATCGGCGGATCCGTGGCGACGCCTGCCCCTCCCGGTCGTGCCGGATCATCGCCACTGCATGCAACCAGCAGCGTCAACAAAAACGCAGCGATCATCGATCTGGTCGACATAAAAGTGCGCTCCCGATGGGTGAAGGATGATCGTTCGACTGTACGACGAGGTCCGCCCAGTCAGAGAGGGGCCGGCTGGATCGCAGTGATGAGGACGTCGCTGTTCGTGCAGGCCTCGTCCCGGCAGACGCCGCTGATCCAGACCTGCCCATCGCCGAACATCACGCCCTGCGAGTTCACGAACATCGCGCTGTACTCCTGCGTGGCGACGGCCTGCGCGACATCTGGCGTCACGATGCCGTCCCACGCCGCCACGAATTCCGGTTCGCTCGCGATCTTGCGCGGCTTGCCGCTGATCCTGACCTCGATCGGATAGCTCACCAAGGCGGCGACAGCCTCCTTGTCGCCGGCCACCACCGCCTTCTGCACGCGTTCGATCACATCGCGATAGACGTTGTGGTCGCCGCCCAGCACCGTGTCGATCGCCTGGTCCACGTCGGCGGCGTCGTTGGCCGCTGCCGTCCCTTCGTCTGCCTGCGGGCCGGCGATCGCATCGTTTCCGGCGAGGGATTCCGGCGCGGCCTGCGGTTCCTCGCCCGCCGGGTCAGCGCACGCGGTTACCGCCAGCAACATCGCCGCCACCAGCAGTCCGCGCCAGCCCTGGAAGATCGACTTTTTGTCCATCGTCGCGCTCCGAATGCTCAGTTGTTGTCGGAATTGCTGGAAAACTCGGTCTGCCCGGGCTCAGGCGGGGAGTCGTCGGAGAACCTGCCCTGACCCGGCTCGGGCGGAGCGTCATAGGACCTGGCATCCGGATTGTCCACCAGACAGCCCGTGCCGTGGCAGCCTGTGTAACCCGACCCCGTACGCCCGGTATGGGTATAGTTGTTGGAGGTCGTATGTTTCTTGTCGCTGGCCGCGCCCTCGATCAATGCGCCCAGGATCAGCCCGGCAACCGCCGCGCCCGCATCGTGGCCGCGCTCATCGTAATGCCGGGCCCCCTCGTCATGGGAACCCGCCTGGCCGTGGTGGTAGCCACCGGGATCGGCGAACACTCCCGAACAGCCTTCGCTGACCCAGATGCGTCGCGTCGCGGGGTTGAAACCCCAGGTTCGATTGACGATGCAGGCGCTATGCGAGCTTTGATAGACCAGTTGCGGTGCGCTCAACGGTGCGTAGCACTCGTTGTAGGCGTAGTTGTGCGATACGCACTCGACGGTGGTATCCGCGGCTGTCGCATTGCCGGCAAGCAATCCGCCACCGGCCAGTACCGCCAGAATGCTCAAGTTCCTGTACATCACTGTCACCTCCGTGGTGTGCCCCCGCGGCATGCGGGAAGCAGGTGGGTTCTTGCCTTGGTTTCGTGATTTACGGGCCAATCCGGTCATGAAGCAGAGAGCCGACGGACAGATACAAGGAATCCATGCCCCTTCCGCCCTGTCCTAACCGACCAGAATTGGCTGACTTGCATGCGTGGTCGACACGAACGATCAAGCCCTCCTTGCCTGGACGAGAAGATCAACTCCAGTCTCCTCGATAGACAAACCTGGGCATGTTCCAGTCGTACCGGATGGCCAGAATGCGAAAGGTGAAGCCGGCAATCATCGACAGGATCATGGCCAGATCGTGCTGCAGTCCAATGTCCTGGCCGCCCATGTAGAGCAACCCGGTCGTCAGCGATATGCTGGCGTACAGTTCCTTGCGGAACAGCAGTGGCGTCTGTCCACACAGCACGTCCCGAAGCATGCCTCCACAGGTTCCCGTGATCATCCCGCTCACCAGCACAATGGCGAACGGCATCGACAATTCACTGGCGACGTTGCAACCGATGACCGTGAACACCACGAGCCCAACCGCATCAAGCAACAGAAACAGCCGACGCAAGCGCAGGACCAGAGGCGCCAGAAGTCCGACCGACAACGCCGCCGTCAGGGTGTACGCCAGGTACTCGGGATGCTGGACCCACGCCAGCGGGTGGTGGCCCAACAGCACATCCCGCACGGTGCCGCCCCCCAACGCGGTCACGCAGGCGATCACGCAGACGCCGAACCAGTCCATCTCCCTCCGCCCGGCCACCAGGGCGGCCGACATGGCTTCCGCAACGATGGCCACCAGATACGCAATGTGCAGCGCCATGCCTTCCCCGTCGTGTCCCACATCCATGACCTGCCGATACCCTGGCCTCGTCGGCGCACGCGGCCAAGGCCGCAGCGCCCCCACCATCGTCCAGCCCGCGATCCGCTACACTGACTGCAGTTGCCCACACATATCGCGCAACAGTCCGGGGCGGATGCCGACAGGCGTCCACCCTTCCCATTGCTGACCGTTTCGGGGAATACGGGCACCACAGGACATGACCACCAACTCCGCCTACCCGGGCCCAGCAAAAGCCGGTCTCCAGGACCCGGTGGGTGCCGACGCGGTCGAATCGGTGACGCAGTTGCTCGTGGATGCGGAAAGCGGCAACGATGCGGCCTGGAACAGGATCTATGCGCTGGTCTACCACGACCTCCACAGGATCGCCCGCACCCAGATCCGTCTGCACTATCAGCCTGGCCTCTCTCCCTCGTCGCTCATCAGCGAAGCCTGGATCAAACTGGCGCGGACACAGGCTTCCGTTTCCTGCCGCCCGCATCTGATGTCGCTTGTGGCCCGGGCGATGCGTTTCGTTCTGCTGGACGAAGCAAGACGGGCGATGACGGGCAAGCGTGGCGGCGAGGTCCACGTGGAGCATCTCTCGACCATGGACGACCTGCGCGTGGACAGCCAGATCGAGGAGTTGCTGGCACTCGACAAGGCGCTCGAGGCACTGTCCCGCGTGGATGAGCGGCTGATGAGGGTCGTTGAACTACGCTACTTTGGCGGCCTGGACGAGGGGGAAATCGCCACGCTGCTCGGCGTCACCGAACGCACGATACGGCGGGACTGGCGCAAGGCACGCGCCTACCTGCAAAGCCACCTCGACACAGCCGACAACGGCTGATCCCGGCCCGTTCGTTTCCATGTCCGGTTGCACGGGGTTTCTCCGAACCCCTGAGTGCCCTCAACACATGGAGTCGAACCGATGCGTACGAACCACCTCGTCCTGGCGGCATTCGCTGCCTGCGCCCTGACCGCCTGCGCACCCAAGCCCCATGCAGTCAAGGCAGCCTACGTACCCCAGGCCATCTACCAGAACATGAGCTGCAACCAGATTGCCGCCGAAGCGGTCAACGTCTCGAACCGTGCCCACGACGCCATCGGTACCGAACGACGCCATCGCCATCAGGACCAGGCCATCACCGCCGCGGGACTGGTGGTGTTCTGGCCGGCGCTGTTCTTCACCCATGGCCACAATGCCCGGTCCGCCACCGAGCTGGCCCAGCTCAAGGGCGAGATCGAGGCTCTGGAAGCGGTCTCCGCCCAGAAGGGGTGCGGCATCCAGTTCGACAGGGCCTGACAAGGACTCGTTCTCAGCCTGAAACGCCCGCTCAGTGCAGGTACCGTCCGGTGCAAAGCACCCTCGCGTGAGGATGGGGGGCGTTTCCGAGGCTGGATCACGCGACACCCCGGCCGGATCCGGAACACGCGTGTTCACAAAACGAAAGGCCCCGGGAAACCGACTTCCCGGGGCCTTGCATCCTGGTGCCGGAAATAGGAATCGAACCTACGACCTACGCATTACGAATGCGCCGCTCTACCAACTGAGCTATTCCGGCGGGGCCGCAGATTCTAGGGGCTGGCGCCTGCCCGGTCAAAGGCGCAGGCCCGCCAGCCGTTCGCAGGCGGTCGCACACAGGGATGTTCCGAGAAAAAAATCCCGAATGCCGGGCACCCGGCCGCGACCTTCAGGCTTGTTGGCGTCCATGAAATGCGGGGCGATCCCGGGCAACATCTCCTGCCCGATCGATGCCCGGGCATCAGCCGGGATACTTCGGGAACTTCTCATCGGGATGGTTCGCTTTCCACTCCCGGTGCGACACGGTTCCAACCCATGCGCTGAACGCCTTCGGGGGACGCCCCCTGCCCGACCAGGTTTCACCCGTGTGCGGCAGCCAGTACTTCGGGGCCACTTCCTTCCCCGACCCTGCCTTCTTCGCGCGCAGGCTCGGCTTGGCACCCGACGCAGCGACGATCTCGGACCGCTGCTTGTCGCTGAACTCGTCCCCGAAACTGGACAGAAGCTCGAGGATGCGGGCATGGGCTGCGTTGGCTTCCTCGCGCCGGAGTTCCAGCTCCTGCTTTTCCAACTGGCGCAGCTCTTCGGCCAGCTTGGCCTTGGCGGTCGCAATCGAGTCGAGCGTGGGCTTGTTCATTCGGTGATCCCGGGAAACCAGCAATCAGGAAGTGTAACGGGTCGATACAGGCCGGACTGCCGGAAACCGCCGGAGCGCGTTCCGGAACCAGGCCGGGACGCTGGGCGCATCGACGGCCAGCGTCGGTCTACCCTGCGGGGCATCCCGGCTCGGACGCAGTCTTCTGCAGCAGGCGGGCCTTGCCCGACCCATAGAGACGGTCCGACTCACTCCACCAGATGGAGCCGCAACTCCCTGGGCAGTGCAAACACCATGTTCTCCGGCTCGCCCTCCAGCTCGCGCACACCGCTGGCGCCCAGCTGGCGCAGCCGGTCCAGCACGCCCTGCACCAGCACGTCGGGGGCCGAGGCGCCCGCGGTCACGCCGATGTGGCGTCGGCCGTCCAGCCAGCGCGGGTCGATCTCGTCGGCGCCGTCGATCAGGTAGGCCTCCACGCCGTCGCGCTCGGCCAGTTCACGCAGGCGATTGGAGTTGGAGCTGTTGGGCGAACCGACCACCAGCACCAGGTCGCACTGGCGCGCCAGGTCGCGCACCGCGTCCTGGCGGTTCTGGGTGGCGTAGCAGATGTCGTCGTTCTTCGGCCCCTGCAGCGCCGGGAAGCGCGCCTTGAGGGCGGCGATGATGTCGCGCGTGTCATCGACCGACAGCGTGGTTTGGGTGGTGTAGGCGATATTTTCCGGCTGTCCCGGATCGAGGTAGGCCACGTCCTCGAGATCCTCGACCAGATGGATGCGGCCACTGCGGTGTTCGGCCTTCCACTGCCCCATCGTGCCTTCCACCTCGGGATGCCCGGCGTGGCCGATCAGTACGACGTCGCGGCCGGCGCGGCAGTGGCGCGCCACCTCGAAATGCACCTTGGTGACCAGGGGACAGGTCGCGTCGAACACCTTCAGGCCACGGCGGGCGGCCTCGTCGCGCACGGCCTGCGAAACGCCGTGTGCGCTGAAGATCACGGTGTTTCCGTCGGGCACTTCGTCGAGCTCCTCGACAAAGATCGCGCCACGCTGCTTCAGGTCGTCCACCACGAAGCGGTTGTGCACCACCTCGTGGCGTACGTAGATCGGCGCGCCCAGCGTCTCGATGGCACGCTTGACGATCTCGATGGCACGGTCGACGCCGGCGCAGAAACCGCGGGGATTGGCAAGGACGATGTCCATAAGCACCGAAGTTTACCGGAGCATGGTTAACGCAGCCGCGACGGACGCGAAAAGGCGCCTGCCGCGGATACGATCGCCCTTCCCCGCGCGCGGGGCATTGTGCCCTTCACGGGCAGAAGGGGACGGGATGGGGGCGAGGCGCAGTCTACGCCTGCCCGCGCGAACCGTCGCCATCCGCCGCGGAACGCTGCGACTTGCCCTGGAACAACCCGAACACGGCGATGCCGATGGCGCCCCCCACCACCGCGCAGTCGGCGATGTTGAACGCCGGCCAGTAGTAGTCCTTCCAGTGCCACTGGATGAAGTCGATGACATGGCCGTGGATCTGGCGGTCGATGATGTTGCCCAGCGCGCCGCCGATCACCAGCGCGAACGGCAGCGCGGTGCGCCAATCGCGACGCGGGGTCTTCGACAGCCAGAACGCAAGCACGCCACTGATGCCGATGGCGAGCACGGTGAAGAACCACTTCTGCCAGCCACCGGCGCCCGCGAGGAAGCTGAAGGCCGCGCCAGTGTTGTAGGTGCGGTACCAGTTCCAGAAGCCCTCGATCACCGGGATGGCGGTGTACTCGGGCAGGCTGGACAGCACCCAGGCCTTGGTCCACTGGTCGAGCGCGATGACGACCACGGAAACAGCCAGCCAGGCCAATGCATTGGGTTTGGGGGAAGCGGTCATGGCGCGGGTCTCGTCGTCCCGGCGAAGGCCGGGACCCAGTGGCTTTCGATGGGCGCAACATCCAACACACCAAGACGCTGGGTCCCGGCATTCTCCGAGATGACGGTTCGGGTGGGCTGCGTGCGGCTTGTCAGAACCATTTGCGATCCTCGCCCGGACCTACCACGTTCGACACGCAGCGGCCGCACAATTGCGGATGTTCCGCGTGGCTGCCCACGTCGGCACGATGGTGCCAGCAGCGCACGCACTTGGTCTTCTTCGTGGGCGTGGCCACGATGCGCGACTCGGTACCATCGAACGGCACCACGGTCACGTCTCCGCTGATCAGCAGGAAGCGCAGCTCATCGACCAGGGGCGCAACCCGGATGTGGTCGGCGGTGCCGGCATGCAGTTCGATCTCGGCTTCCAGCGCCGCACCGATCTCGCCGGTGGCGCGCATCGGCTCCAGCACCTTGGCGACCTGCTCGCGCAGCGCCAGCAGCCGATCGAAGTCATTCGCACCCAGTGGCGCATCCGCCGGCAAGGGGGCCAAGCCGTCGTACCAGGTGGCGAACAGGACGTTGCCGGCGCGTTCGCCTGGCAGGTAAGCCCACAACTCGTCGGCGGTGAAGCTAAGCACCGGCGCGATCCAGCGGGTGAATGCTTCGGCGATGCGATACATCGCACTCTGCGCGCTGCGCCGGCCACGCGAGTCCTCGCGCATGGTGTACAGCCGGTCCTTGGTGACGTCGAGATACAGCGAGCCGAGGTCGATGCTGCAGAAGTTCAGCAGCGTTTGCACGATTTCGGCGAAATCGTAGCGATCGTACGCGGCCTTGATCTTCTCCTGCACTTCCCAGGCACGATGCACGATCCAGCGATCCAGCGCGACCATGTCGTCGAGCGGGCGCAGGTCTCGCACCGGGTCGAAGCCGTTGAGGTTGCCCAGGAGGAAGCGCGCGGTATTGCGGATGCGGCGGTAGGCGTCGGCGTTGCGCTTGAGGATCTCCTGCGACAGCGACATCTCGTTGCTGTAGTCGGCGCTGGCGATCCACAGGCGCAGGATGTCCGCGCCCAGCGTCTTCATGATGTCCTGCGGCTCGATGCCGTTGCCCAGCGACTTCGACATCTTGCGGCCGTGCTCGTCCACGGTGAAGCCGTGGGTCAGGCACTGCCGGTACGGCGCGGCCTTGTCGATGGCCACGCCGGTCAGCAGCGACGACTGGAACCAGCCGCGATGCTGGTCGGAGCCTTCCAGGTACAGGTCGGCCGGCTTGCCGAGGCCACGCTCCAGCAGCACGCCCTCGTGGGTGACGCCGGAATCGAACCAGACGTCGAGGATGTCGGTGATCTTGTCGTAGTCCTTCGCCTCGTCGCCCAGCAGCTCGGCGGCATCGAGCGAATACCACACGTCCACGCCACCCTGCTCGACGCGGTCGGCCACCGCACGCATCAGTTCGGTGCTGCGCGGATGCGGCTCGCCGGTCTCGCGATGCACGAACAGTGCGATCGGCACGCCCCAGGTGCGCTGGCGCGAGATGGTCCAGTCCGGGCGGCCTTCCACCATGCCCGCAATGCGCGCCTCGCCCCACTGCGGGAACCAACCGACGGTCTTGATCGCCGCCAGCGCGTCGTTGCGCAGGTTGGCCTGCTCCATCGAGATGAACCACTGCGGCGTGGCGCGGAATGCGATTGGCGTCTTGTGCCGCCAGCAGTGCGGATAGCTGTGTTCGAACTTGCTGAAGGCCAGCAGCGCGCCACTGGTTCGCAGCACGTCGGTGATCGTTTCGTTCGCCTTCCAGATATGCAGGCCGGCGAGCTCGGTGCCGTGCGCGGCGGGCGTCGACGGCAGGTAGACGCCACGACCGTCGACGGGATTGAGCTGCGCGGCGGTGTAGGTGTCGAGCAGTCCGTACTGTTTGCCGACCGCGTAGTCCTCCTGGCCGTGGCCGGGCGCGGTATGCACGGCGCCGGTGCCATCCTCGGCCGAGACGTGGTCGCCCAGCAGGATCGGGATGTCGCGCTCGTCGTAGAACGGATGCGCGAACGACAGACCTTCGAGCAACTCGCCTTTGGCTCGCCCCAGCACCGTCGTTTCCTCGACGCCATAACGCCGCAGCGCGCGTTCGGCCAAGGCGTCGGCCAACACCAGCCAGCGGCGCTTGCCGTCGTGCGACGGGCCTTCGACCAACGCGTACTCGAGCTCGCCACCGAGCGAGATCGCCAGCGATGCCGGCAGCGTCCACGGCGTGGTGGTCCAGATCGGCACCGCAACTTCGACGTCTTCCGGCACTTCCACGCCGAACTTGCGCGCCACCGCCTGCGGGCTGCGCGCCGCATAGGCCACGTCGATCGCGGGCGACACCTTGTCGGCGTACTCGATCTCGGCCTCGGCCAGCGCCGAGCCGCAATCGAAGCACCAGTGCACGGGCTTCACGCCGCGGGTGAGGTGGCCGTTGTCGACGATCTTCGCCAGCGCGCGGATCTCGTTCGCCTCGAAGCGGAAATCCAGCGTCTTGTACGGGTTGTCCCAGTCGCCCAGCACGCCCAGGCGCTTGAAGTCCCTGCGCTGGACCTCGATCTGCGACTCGGCATATTCGCGGCACTTCCGGCGGAACTCGACGGCATCGAGTTTCACTCCGACCTTGCCGTACTTCTTCTCGATCGCAATCTCGATCGGCAGGCCGTGGCAGTCCCAGCCCGGCACGTAGGGCGCATCGAAGCCGGCCAGGGTCTTCGACTTGACGATGATGTCCTTGAGTATCTTGTTGACCGCGTGGCCGAGGTGGATCGCGCCGTTGGCGTACGGCGGGCCGTCGTGCAGCACGAACAGCGGGCGGCCCCTGGCGTTGTCGCGCAACTGCGCGTACAGGCCCTCCCTTTCCCAGCGTTCCAGCGTCGCCGGCTCGCGCCTGGGCAGGTCGCCACGCATCGGGAAGTCCGTCGCGGGCAGCAGGATCGTCGGTTTGTAGCGGTTGTCGTCAGAACTCACGCGCAGGCCTGTGTGGGGTTGTACTGCAACAGGCGACGCGCTTGGGCCGCGTCGCGATCCATCTGCGCGACGAGCGTCGGCAGGTCGGGGAACTTCTCTTCGTCACGCAACCGCGCCACGAATTCCACCTCGATCCGGCGCCCGTACAGGTCGCCATCGAAATCGAACAGGTGCGCTTCCAGCAGCGGTTCGAGGCCGCCGACCGTCGGACGCGTGCCGAAACTCGACACCGACGGCCACGGTGTGTCGCCCACGCCGTGCACGCGCGTGGCATAGATGCCGCGCAAGGCCGGCACCTTGTCGCCGAAGCGCAGGTTGGCGGTCGGGTAGCCAAGCGTGCGGCCGAGCTGCTTGCCACGCACGACGCGACCGGACACGGCGTAGGGCTTGCCGAGCAGTTTCGAGGCCGCAGCGAAATCGCCGGCCACCAGCGCCTGGCGGATGCGCGTGCTGGACACGCGCTCGCCATCGAACAGCACGGGATCGATCTCGTGCGCAGTGAAGCCGTGGCGCCCCCCCTCGGCCCGCAGTACCGCAACGTCGCCGGCACGACGATGGCCGAACCGGAACGCCGGCCCCACCCATACCTCGCGTGCGTGCAGGCGCTGCACCAGCAAGGCCTCGACGAAGGCTTCGGCCGACATGGCCGACAGCGTCGCGTCGAAGCGCAGCAGGCCCACGATGTCGATGCCCAGCTCGCGCAGCCCTTCGTACTTGGCGCGTGGCAACCCCAGTCGTGGCGGCGGCGAACCTCCGGCGAAGAACTCCCGCGGCAGCGGCTCGAAGCTCAGCGCTACCGCAGGCACGCCAGATTCACGCGCACGCGCGACCGCACGCCGCACCAGCGCGCGATGGCCCAGGTGCAGGCCGTCGAACGCACCGATGCAGACCACACTGCCGTCCGGGCACGAGGTGCCGCCGGCGATGTCGCGGAAAAGCGTGTTCATGGGAACCCTGAAGTATAGCCGTGGGGCGGTTTGTTCCGGCTCCGGCCGGCGCCGGCGCGGGAATCCATCCCGTCGCCCCCGGGAAGGCGGGGGTGAGGACGGATGGCTTGCGAGCCATTGGCTCGTATCCACCCGAACGCGCGAGCGCGGGGCGCGAGGGCCGGGGATCGGACACCCGACGACGTTGCGGGCGCGAAGACACGTCCATGGATCCCCGCTTTACTCGCGCTACGCGCTCGCCCTTCGGCCCGGCTGTCGCCGTTCACTCGCTGCGCTCGTGTCGCGGGGGATGACGAGCGAAAAACGTGCCGCCCGAGCCGCCTTCAATGCTTCAGGTGCCGGGGTCGCAGGCCGCAGGCCGCCATGGCCACCAGGTACGTCCCCGCACCCGCGGCGATGGTCGCGCCCAGCCAGCCCACGCGATGCTGCCAGCCGATGATCGTCGTCCAGTCACCGATCCAGCCGCGCAGCGCCAGCACCACGGCCGCCATCGCCATGCAGGCCACCAGCAGCCGCAGGGCGAACCCACCCCACCCGGCCTGCGGCCGGTAAAGCCCGGCCCGGCGCAATGCGCGCCACAACAGCCAGGCATTGAAGATGCCCGCCAGCGCCGTGGCCAGCGCGATGCCGCCGTGCGCGCCCGGGATGCCCTGGAGCCACAGCGGCGTGGTGATGGCAATGGTCAGTACCACGTTGGCGACCACCGTCCAGATCGCCGCGCGCATCGGCGTCCTGGTGTCCTGTCGCGCGAAGAACGCCGGCGCCAGCACCTTGGTCAGCATGAAGGCCGGGACGCCCAGGCTCATCGCGGTCAGACTGATCGCGGCCATGCGCGTATCGAACGGCGTGAACTGGCCGTAGTTGTAGACCGTGGCGGTGATCGGCTCGGCCAGCAGCAGCAGGCCCAGCCCGGCCGGCACGCCGGCCAGCAGCGCCATCCGCAGCGCCCAGTCCAGCGAATGGCTGTAGCCGGCGGCATCCTCGGCCGCATGACGACGCGAGAGGTGCGGCAGGATCACCGTGCCCAGCGCGACCCCGAACAGCCCCAGCGGGAACTCGACCAGGCGGTCCGAGTAGTACAGCCAGTCCACGCTGCCGGCCGCCAGCAGCGAAGCGAACGCGGTCCCGACGATCAGGTTCACCTGCGCCACCGAGGACGAGAACAGCGTCGGCAGCATCAGCCGGCCGACCTTGCGCACCTGGGGGTGGCCGAACCCCGGCCGCAGCCGCGGGCGCAGGCCGAACCGGCCCAGCATCGGCCACAGCAACGCCAACTGCAGGAAGCCGGCGACCAGCACACCCCAAGCCAGCCCCACCGGCGGCAGCTCGAAGCGTGGCGCCAGCCACAGCATCGCCGCAATCATCGTCAGGTTGTGCAGCACCGGCGTGAAGGCTGGCAGGCCGAAGCGGCCGTGGCTGTTCAGGATCGACGCCGCCAGCGACATCATCGAAATGAACAGCAGGTACGGGAACGTGATCCGCAGCATCTGCGCGGTCTGTGCGAGCAGTTCCGGCTGGTCGGCCCAGCCCGGGGCGAACAGGCGCGCGACCAGCGGCGCCAGCAGCATGCCCAGCCCGCAGACCACCAGCACCACGGCGCAGAGTGCGCCGGCCATGTGGTCGACGAAGGATTTCAACGCCGCCTTGTCGCCCTTTTCCTTGATCTCGTTCAGCACCGGCACGAAAGCCATCGCCATCGAGCCTTCGGCGAACACCCGGCGCAGGAAGTTGGGGATCCGGTAGGCCACGATGAAGGCGCTCATCGCCCCCCCGGTGCCAAACAGGGTGGCCTGCAGCATGTCGCGGGCGAAGCCGGCGATCCGCGACACCAGGGTCATGCCGCTGAACACGGCGGTGGACCGCAGCAGCCCGCCACGGCCAGCCACCGCCTTCGCGGGCGCCGCGCCGGACGGGTCGTTGGCGCCCGGATCCGGGCTGCTCACGGGCTCCGCCCCGCGGCGGGGGGCATGTTGACGCAAGCCATTGAATCCCCCATAATTTCCGGCTCCTTATTCCCGAATCCCGGCACTCGCCGGTTTTCGACGTTCAAACCCTTACCCGTTTCCAGGATTCCAACGTGGCCAACATCAAGTCCGCCAAGAAGCGCGCCAAGCAGACCGTCGTGCGCAACGCGCGCAACACGGCCCAGCGCTCGCAGCTGCGCACCGCAGTCAAGAAGGTCGTCAAGGCGCTCGACGCCAACGATGCCGCCGGCGCCGAAGCCGCCTTCGCCGTCGCCCAGCCGCTGCTCGACCGTTTCGGCTCGCGCGGCCTGATCCACAAGAACAAGGCCGCTCGCCACAAGAGCCGCCTGACCGCACGCATCAAGGCCCTCAAGGCCGCCTGATCGCAGCCTCGCTGCATCGGCACCGAAAGACCCGGCGCAAGCCGGGTTTTTTGTTGCGTGAGGAAAAACTTCCCTTCCCTTCCCCCGCTCGCGGGGGAAGGTGGCACGGAGCGCCGGATGCGGGCGCCTTCTCGCGCCTGCGGCGCTCCCCCATCCGCCTTCGGCACCTTCCCCCGCAAGCGGGGGAAGGGAAGCCGCCGAGAAATCCGCGTCAGTCTGCATTCGTCGCGACCGGACCATTTCCGTCCGCAGCCTCGCGCTGCACGCGCGCCCGCTCATCCAGATGCGCCTGCACCTTCAGCATCACCTCGCGCGTGCCCTCGTGGGCCAGGCCGGAAATGATGAACCACGGCGCGTCCCAGCCCAGCTCGGACACGATGCGCTCGCCGAGTTCCCGCGCATCCTCGGCCGGGATCAGGTCGGCCTTGTTGAGCAGCAGCCAACGCGGCTTGTCCAGCAGGCCGGCATCGAACTTCCCGAGCTCGCGCTCGATGGTGCGGATCTGCTCGACGGCATCGCTGCCGTCCAGCGGTTCGATCTCGACCAGGTGCAACAGCAGGCCGGTGCGCTGGATATGGCGCAGGAACAGCGCACCCAGTCCCGCACCATCGGCCGCGCCTTCGATCAGCCCCGGGATGTCGGCGATCACGAAACTCCGCGCCGGCTCCACGCTGACCACGCCCAGGTTCGGATACAGCGTGGTGAACGGATAGTCGGCCACCTTCGGTGTCGCCGCCGACACCGCACGGATCAGGGTGCTCTTGCCGGCATTGGGGAAGCCCAGCAGGCCCACGTCGGCCAGCAGCTTCAACTCCAGCCGCAGGGTGCGCTCCTCGCCCGCGGTGCCCGGGGTGGACTGCCGCGGCGTGCGGTTGGTCGAGCTCTTGAAGTGCATGTTGCCCAGGCCGCCCCTGCCGCCCTGCGCGACCAGAAGCCGGTCGCCGTGGCGGGTCAGGTCGCCGATCACCTCGTCGGTATCGACGTTGTGCACCACGGTGCCGACGGGCACGACGATGATCCGGTCCTCGCCGCCCTTGCCGTACATCTGGCGGCCCATGCCGTTCTCGCCGCGCTGCGCGCGGAAGACCTTCTCGTGGCGGAAATCGACCAGCGTGTTGAGGTTCTCGTCGGCCACCAGCCAGACGCTGCCACCGTCGCCACCATCGCCACCGTCCGGCCCACCCATCGGGATGAACTTCTCGCGCCGGAAGCCCACGCAGCCGTTGCCGCCGTTGCCGGCGATGACGGTGATTTCTGCTTCGTCGACGAGTTTCATCGGGGCGATTCTTCAGGCAATGCGGGCACGTTGCCCGGTGTGTGTGGGGTGCGGATGAAGTGTGGCGCATCCGCAAACGAAAAGCCCCGCACGCGGCGGGGCCTTCGCTCGACATGTCGCGAGGATCAGGCCTCTGCGACCACGCTGACGGTGCGGCGCTTCTTCGGACCCTTGGTGGAAAACTCCACCGTGCCGTCGACCAGCGCGAACAGCGTGTGGTCGCGGCCCAGGCCCACGCCCGGACCCGGATGGAACTGGGTGCCGCGCTGGCGCACGATGATGTTGCCGGCGTCGATGGCCTGGCCACCGTAGATCTTCACGCCGAGGTACTTCGGGTTGGAGTCGCGGCCGTTGCGCGAGGAACCTACGCCCTTTTTGTGTGCCATGGCTGCTTCTCCTTACTTGTTGTCGCCACCGGCGATGCCGGTGATCTCGATTTCGGTGTAGTGCTGGCGATGTCCCTGCCGCTTCATGTGGTGCTTGCGGCGGCGGAACTTGATGATGCGCACCTTGTCGGCGCGGCCATGGGCCACGACCTTCGCGGTGACGCTGGCGCCCTCGAGCGCATCGCCGATCCTGATGCCGTCGCTGTCGCCGAGCATCAGGATGTTGTCGAACTTGATCTCGTTGCCGGCTTCGGCATCGAGCTTCTCGACGCGGAGCGTTTCGCCCTGCGCCACGCGGTACTGCTTACCGCCTGTCACTACGACTGCGTACATGTGGAGCCTCTCGTGTTCGGTGTTGGTTCTGTAGTTATTCTTGGACCTGGCCGCCATCGAGGGCGGACAGAAGCGGAATTGTAGGGGATTCAGGCAGTTAGGGTCAAGCCACCCGGGCGCCTGCCCGGCCAGCCCTGCCACTGGCTGTAGCGCTGCCACTGGCTGTCTCGACTGCCGAGACGGGGCACGGGCATGCTGGCATTCCGGGGCTCAGCCCCCACTTACGAGGCCACCGGCAGGCGATGGAAACCAGCGATCAGGCGCCCCGGCGGGGCTGTCCTGGTGCCGCTGGGGGTGTAGCCGCCCGCTTCATCACGACCTGCTAGTCTGATCGATTTCCTCCCGCCGGCCCTCCCCCGCCCCCAACCGGATCCCACACCGATGGCGATGGACACCATCCGCATTCGCGGTGCCCGTACCCACAACCTGAAGAACGTCGACCTCGACCTGCCACGCGACAAGCTGATCGTGATCACCGGCCTGTCCGGCTCGGGCAAATCGTCCTTGGCGTTCGACACCATCTACGCAGAAGGCCAGCGCCGCTACGTCGAGTCATTGTCGGCGTACGCGCGCCAGTTCCTCAGCGTGATGGAAAAGCCCGACGTCGACCATATCGAGGGGCTGTCGCCCGCGATCTCGATCGAGCAGAAGTCGACCAGCCACAACCCGCGTTCGACCGTGGGCACCATCACCGAGATCTACGACTACCTGCGCCTGCTGTACGCACGCGTGGGCCTGCCGCGATGCCCGGACCACGGTTACCCGCTGGAAGCGCAGACGGTCAGCCAGATGGTCGACCAGGTGCTGGGGCTCGACGCGGGCAAGCGCTGGATGCTGCTGGCGCCGGTGGTGCGCGAGCGCAAGGGCGAGCACGCGCAGGTGTTCGAGCAGCTGCGCGCGCAGGGCTACGTGCGCGTGCGCGTGGACGGCGTACTGCACGAGATCGATGCGGTGCCGCCGCTGGCGCTGCGGGTCAAGCACACCATCGAAGCGGTGATCGACCGCTTCAAGGTCCGCGACGACCTCAAGCAGCGCCTCGCCGAATCGTTCGAGACCGCGCTCAAGCTGGGCGACGGCATGGCGTCCGTGCACGACATGGACGACGACGGTGCCGAAACGCTGCTGTTTTCGTCGAAGTATTCGTGCCCGGTGTGCGACTACGCGCTGCCGGAGCTGGAGCCGCGCCTGTTCTCGTTCAACTCGCCGGTCGGCGCTTGCCCCACCTGCGACGGTCTCGGCGTATCCCAGTTCTTCGATCCATCGCGCGTGGTGGTGCACCCGGAGCTGTCGCTGGCCGCGGGCGCCGTGCGTGGCTGGGACCGCCGCAACGCCTACTACTTCCAGTTGATCCAGTCTCTCGCCAAGCACTACGGGTTCAAGGTGGATACCCCATGGCAGGAGCTGGACGAGGCCTCGCAGCAGGCGGTGCTGTTCGGCAGCGGCAGCGAGACGATCACCTTCAACTACATCACCGATGCCGGCGGCCGCACCCAGCGCAAGCACCGCTTCGAGGGCATCGTGCCGAACCTGGAACGGCGATACCGCGAGACCGAGTCGTCCGCGGTGCGCGAGGAACTGACCAAGTACATCAGCGAGCGGCCGTGTACCGACTGCGGTGGCGCACGGCTCAACAAGGCTGCGCGCAGCGTGTTCGTCGCCGACCGTCCGCTGCCGGAACTGGTGGTACTGCCGATCGACGAGGCGCTGTCGTTCTTCAGCACGCTCACCCTTGCCGGCTGGCGTGGCGAGATTGCGACCAAGATCGTCAAGGAGATCAATGAACGACTCGGCTTCCTGGTGGATGTCGGCCTCGACTACCTGACGCTGGAACGCAAGGCCGACACGCTCTCGGGCGGCGAAGCGCAGCGCATCCGCCTGGCTTCGCAGATCGGCGCGGGCCTGGTCGGCGTGATGTACGTGCTGGACGAACCCAGCATCGGCCTGCACCAGCGCGACAACGAGCGCCTGCTGGGCACACTGACGCGTTTGCGCGACTTGGGCAACACGGTGATCGTGGTCGAGCACGACGAGGACGCGATCCGGCTGGCCGACCATATCGTCGACATCGGTCCCGCGGCTGGCGTGCACGGCGGCGAAGTGGTCGCACAGGGCACCTACGCCGACGTGCTGAAGGCACCACGTTCGCTGACCGGGCAATACCTGTCCGGAAAGCGCCGCATCGAAGTGCCGAAGACGCGGCACAAGCCGAATCCGAAGATGCAGCTCAAGCTGCTCGGCGCATCGGGCAACAACCTGAAGAACGTCGACCTGACCATTCCCTCTGGCCTGTTCACCGCGATCACCGGTGTGTCCGGCTCGGGCAAGTCGACGCTCATCAACGACACGCTGTACGCGCTGGCCGCCAACGAAATCAACGGCGCTTCGCACAAGCCTGCGCCCTATCGCGACGTGCAGGGACTGGACCTGTTCGACAAGGTCGTCGACATCGACCAGTCGCCGATCGGGCGTACCCCGCGCAGCAACCCCGCCACCTACACCGGCCTGTTCACGCCGCTGCGCGAACTTTTCGCGCAGGTGCCGGAATCGCGTGCGCGCGGCTACTCGCCGGGGCGCTTCAGCTTCAACGTGCGCGGCGGCCGCTGCGAGGCCTGCCAGGGCGACGGCCTGATCAAGGTGGAGATGCACTTCCTGCCTGACGTGTACGTGCCCTGCGACGTCTGCCATGGCAAGCGCTACAACCGCGAGACGCTGGAAATCCTCTACAAGGGCCATAGCATCCACGACGTGCTGGAGATGACGGTCGAGGACGCGCTGGCGCTGTTCGAGCCGGTGCCGTCGATCGCGCGCAAGCTGGAAACGCTGATGGACGTGGGCCTGAGCTACATCAAGCTGGGCCAACCTGCGACCACGCTGTCGGGCGGCGAGGCGCAGCGCGTCAAACTGTCGAAGGAACTGTCGCGCCGCGATACCGGGCGCACGCTGTACATCCTCGACGAGCCCACCACCGGCCTGCATTTCCACGACATCGAGCACCTGCTGGCGGTGCTGCACAAGCTGCGCGACGACGGCAACACGGTGGTGGTGATCGAACACAACCTCGACGTGATCAAGACCGCGGACTGGGTGGTCGACCTGGGACCGGAGGGCGGCCATCGCGGCGGCACCATCCTTGCAGAGGGCACGCCCGAGGAGGTCGCGCGCATGGCGAAGTCCCATACCGGCCGTTTCCTCGCCAAGACCCTTGACGCCGCCGGCACGGCGAGTGCCGAGGCGCCGCGCAAGCCGGCGAAGAAGGCAACCAAGGCCAGCCGCAAGACTGTCGGCGCGAGGGCCAGGGCATGAGCCTCGACAACCGCACCGCCCTGTTCCGCATGCCGATCGAGTTGCGCTGGCGCGACCTGGACGCGTTCAACCACGTCAACAACTCGAACTTCATGACCTACCTCGAGGAGGCGCGCATCCGCTGGTTCGACTCGGTCGGCGAAGCCTGGGTCACGGAGGAGACCGCGCCGCTGCTGGCCGCGGTGCAGATGAACTATCGCGTGCCGATTCCGTATCCCTCCAGCGTGGTGGTGGAGCTGTATGCCGAACGCGTCGGTACGACCAGCGTCACCGTGGGCCATCGCATCGCCAGCGAGGACGGCACCGTGCTGCATGCCGACGGGCACGTGGTGATGGTCTGGATCGATCGCCGCAGCGGCCGCCCGACGCCGCTGCCGGAGGCAATCCGCCGGGTCGCAAGCGCATAGCGCCGACGGCCGGGGCGCGCAGCGCGACCGGCATGCCACGCCGGAGGCCCGCTATGATGCCGGCTCGATTCCTCCACCGGGCTTGCACATGAACGCACTGGTCGACGTGACCGTCCACGACGGCGGCATCCACGAACTCCGCCTCGCGCGTGCGCCGGTCAATGCGCTCGACCCTGCGGTATGCGTCGCGTTGCGAGAGGCCATCGACACCGCACTGGCGAACGATGCGCGCGGACTGGTGCTCAGCGGCGGGCCGAAGGTGTTTTCGGCCGGGCTGGACGTCCCGCACCTGCTGGCACTCGACGCCGACGCGCTGATGTCTGCCTGGGAAGCCTTCTTCGCGGCCGCACGCGCCATCGCCGGCTCACCCGTGCCGGTAGTCGCTGCGCTCAACGGCCATGCCCCCGCGGGTGGCTGCGTGCTGGCACTGTGTTGCGACTATCGGGTCATGGCCTCGGGCCCCTATCGCATCGGCCTGAACGAAACACAGGTGGGGCTGCTGGCACCCGACGGCATCCAGCACCTGATGCGCCGCGTGGTGGGCGCACACCGCGCCGAACGCCTGCTGGTGGGCGGCGAGATGGTGGATGCGCAGCGTGCGCTGGAAATCGGGCTGGTCGACGAGCTGACCGACATCGACCATGTCCCCGCGCGCGCCGTCGACTGGCTGCGCGGCCTGCTGGTGCTCCCGCGCAAGCCGATGCAACAGACGCGCACCATCGCTCGCGCCGACGTGGTGGCGGCGCTGCAGCCGGAGCGCATCCAGCTGGAGCGGTTCGTCGCGTCCTGGAACGGGCCGGATACACAGGCGGCGCTGCGCGCGCTGGTGGCGAAGCTTGGAAAATGATGATGGTTTCGTCTCCGGAGATGCTCACCACCGCCTCGACCTGGTTCTTCGAAGGCATGTTTTTCAAGCATCCGGGAAATCTTGCGGTCCGGCTCGCAGAAGGCATTGTCTCGGATCAAACCGAGGCGGTCGACGTTGATGGCACCGAGCTTGGACCTTATCGGCCGGTACTGCTGACCCATCGATCACGCGTTGTTGAGATTGTGTTCGACCACGTATGGCGGTATGAGGTCACGCGCGAAGGCAGAGAGCGTGCACCCGAAGGCCGTCGACTTGGCGTTTCCGATTTTCTTTACGAGTTGCCAGACGACGAGTTCGACCAATTGTTCGACACGCCCATGATGCAAGCAGACCGGGAAAGCTTTGGCGTTCGGCGATGGTTCCTGTGGACTGAAGACTTCGCGCTGTACGTCGCGGGCCGATCCGAGCCGACAGTTTGCCTGACCCGTGATGCTCCCGACCTCAGTGTCGAGCGCGGCGCCACCTACTTCGCCTAAATCTGCCGAGTGCTCACCGGCCGCGCCGGATCCTCGATCCAGCCGCTCCACGAGCCGGTGAACAACCGCGCGCCCGGCAGCCCGGCATGCGCCATGGCGAGCAGGTGGTGGCACGCGGTCACGCCGGAGCCACACATCGCCACCACGGCCTCGGGATCGCGGCCGTCGAGCAAGGCCTCGTATTCCGCCCGCAACACCCGTGATGCCTTGAACCCGCCCTCGACGAGATTGGCGGCGTAGGGCCGGTTGATCGCGCCGGGGACGTGCCCTGCCACGCGATCGATCGGCTCGACCTCGCCGCGGAAACGTTCCGCGGCCCGTGCATCCAGCAGCAGGCCACCGGCATCGAGATGCGCACGCACGCCTCGCGCATCCACCAGCAAGGTGTCGTCGAACGTCGCGCGATACGAGGCGGGCCGAGGCTCCGGTTCGAGGCCGTCGACGGGACGGCCCTGTGCGCACCACTGCCGCCAGCCACCGTCGAGCACTGCGACGCGCGCATGTCCCAGCGCATGCAGCAGGAACCAGAGCCGCGCGGCAAAGGCACCATCGCCATCGTCATAGGCCACCACCTGGGTCGCTGGCCAAATGCCCCAGGCCGAGAGCTTCGCGGTGAACCCGGCGGCATCCGGCCAGGGATGACGCCCGGCGCCTGCGGCATGCGGCCCGGAGAGATCGCGCTCCATGTCGGCATGGCGCGCGCCCGGGAGGTGCGATGCACGCCAGGCCGCCACGCCAGCCGATGGATCCGCCAGCGATCCGCGGCAATCCAGCAGCACCAGGTCGTCATCGCCAAGGCGGGGCTGCAGTGCTTCGGGCGATACGAGGGTGGTCCAGTCGATGGGCGTCACGCGTCCTCCAGTCGGTCGCGGAGATTGGCCAGGATCGACGCCGTCACGCCCCAGATGCGGCGCGCGGCGAGCGTTTCGTCGTCGGGATCGCCATGCCGTTTGAACTCCAGCACGTGCCGGACACGACCGCCGAATTCGATGTCGATGCGGGACAGGTTGGACGGGGCCAGCAGGAACGACAACGGCACCTCGAACACTTCCGCCACTTCGCCGGGATCCGGCACCGGCTGGAACGCAGGCGAGATGCGCGCCACCACGGGCAGCACGCGGTAGCCGGTGATCGTGGCCAACGGATCCAGCCAGCCCAACGGCTCCACCTGCGCCGACGGCAATCCGATCTCTTCGTGCGCCTCGCGCAACGCCGCGGCCAGCGGCCCATGATCGGACGTTTCCACGCGCCCGCCGGGGAAACTCACCTGCCCGGCATGGTGGCGCAATACCTCGGTGCGCCGGGTCAGCAGGACCTGCAGTTCGGCACCGCGCGGCAACAGGCCAACGAGTACGGCGGCTTCGGTCTGGCCGGCATCGCCGGGCAGCAGGCCTTCAAGCTCCGGCAGGTTCCATCCTGGCCCGCGTGGCGGCACATCCAATGGATGCAACGCGCGTCGCAGTGCGGGCAAGCCGGGCATGGGCATCAGGTGCGTTGCGCTTCCCGGTCCGGAAGCACGGTTTCCATCAGTTGCAGGCGCTCATCATCGCCCATCTGTGGCCAGCGCGCGATTTCGGCGGAGGTGCGGTGGCAACCCAGGCAAATGCCGTCGTCGTCGAGCATGCAGACGCCGATGCAGGGACTGAGCACGGCGCGAAACGTGGAAATCATGATGTACAGACTACCTGCGCGCACCGCGCGCGCATGAAAACGCCGTGCCGGCACGGGGCCGGCACGGCGGGATGTCGCAGCCAATCGCGTTACTGGACGCTCAGCAGCTTGACGTCGAAGACCACGGCCTGGTTGGCCATTGCGCCAGCGCGCATGTCGGCGCCGTAGGCCTTGTCGCCCGGCAGCACCACTTCCCAGCGTGCGCCTGACGGCATCTGCAGCAACGCTTCGCGCAAGCCGGCGAGCGGAATCTGGCTGACCTGCATGGTCACCGGACCGGGCTGCTGGCCTTCCTGCGGCTGTGCGGTATCGACCAGCACGGTGCCGTCGGGCAGCGTGCCCTTGTAGTTCAGCTGCACGGTGCTGTTCTGCTGCGGACGCGCACCGCTGCCGTTCTCGATCACCCGGTATTGCACCGTGCTGCCGGACAGCGTCTGCACGCCGGCCTTGGCACGGTTCTGCGCCAGGAATGCGTCGCTGCTGGCCTTGTTCTCCGCGGCCAGCTTGGTGAACTCTTCCTGCATCCGTGCCTGCTGGCGCTGCTGCATGCCTTCGACGGCCGCACGCAACTGGTCGACCGGCACACTCGGTTCCTTGCGGGCGTAGGCATCCTGGATGGCCTGCACCACCGTGTTGAGGTCCACCGCCTCGCCGCGCGCGGTAAGCTGCGCGAGTTCGACGCCGGTGTTGTAGCCGATGGCGTAGCTCAGGCGGCCACGCTCGGACGACGTGTCCTGGGCCATGGCAGCGCCGGAGGCCAGGGTCAATGCCGCGAGACTGGCGGCAAGCAAACGCAACTTCATGAAGCAGATCTCCAGGATATTTGATCCGGTGGTGGGCCCATCGTGGAACGGGGCGGCCTGGCCGCCCCATCCGGATGACGCTGATGACACGTTAGGATAACGGCGGTGGCGCTTAACCGCCACTGACGCCAACCCCATCGACCCCAGCCGGAGCCGCGGAGTTCCCGCGCCTTCGCCTTCCGTTCAGGCCCCGCTTCCCGATGACCGAATCCCCCCTGCTGATCGCCGACCAGGGTGCCGTGCGCACCATCGCCGTACACCGGCCCGACAAGCTGAATGCGCTTGATTCCGCGACCATCGAGGACCTGCGCGCTGCCTTCGACGCCGCCGCCGCCGATCCCGGCGTGCGCGTGGTGGTATTGACCGGCGCCGGACCCAAGGCCTTCGTGGCCGGGGCGGATATCGGCGAGATGGCCGGCCTGACGCCCGCCGAGGGCCGCGACTTTTCGTTGCGCGGCAGCCGGATGATGCGCGGCATCGAAAAGATGCCAAAGCCGGTGATCGCGATGGTCAACGGCTTCGCGCTGGGCGGCGGGCTGGAACTGGCGATGAGCTGCCACCTGCGCATCGCCGCCGACTCGGCGAAGGTCGGCCAGCCCGAAGTCAACCTGGGCCTGATCCCCGGCTTCGGTGGCACGCAGCGACTGGTCCGCCTGTGCGGACGCGCCGCCGCATTGGAACTGTGCCTGACGGGCGCCCCGATCGATGCCGCGCGTGCGCTGCAACTGGGCATCGTCAACCGCGTGGTACCGGCCGCCGAGCTGGAAGCCGAGACGATGAAACTGGCCTCCCAGTTGGCCAACGCCGCGCCGTTGGCGTTGCGCGGCGTCCTCGACTGCATCGACACCGGTGCGCAGACCGCGCTCGGCGAGGCACTGGAGTACGAATCCGCGCAATTCGGACTGGTGTTTTCCACCGACGACATGCGCGAAGGCACCGCGGCCTTCCTCGCGAAGCGCAAGCCTGCGTTCACCGGGCGCTGAGTCGCGCGATGGCGCCGGAGGCGTTACCCGACCCGGTCGATACCGGACGCGTGCTCGCCCTGTTGCGCGCCGGGGACATCGATGGCGCGATCGAAGCGGGCCTGATGCAGTCAGGTCCCGAGGATGACCCAGGCCTGGCGGAGGACGATCTGATGCTGTTGCAGACCGCGCGCGCTCGCCTGCATTCGGCCTGGGCCGCCCGCGAGCGTCATCGTGCGCGTGCCGACCGCCTGGCGCGCATCGCCGCCGAGCGCGATGCGCGACGCGCCCGCCCCGCGACGGCCGCATCGAAACCGCCCCTGCCGCCTGCTGCGGCGTCCGCACTGGCACGCGCCCGCGCGAAGGCATCGGCCAAGCCGTGAGCGCGGCACGCAACCCCACGCGGCGCGGCGCGCGCATGCCAGCCGCGGACGTCCGCGAACTGTTCGCGCGCCTGGCCGAACTCGACCCCGAACCGAGCACCGAGCTCGAATACACCACGCCGTTCGAACTGCTGGTCGCGGTGATCCTGTCCGCACAGGCGACGGACGTCGGCGTCAACAGGGCCACGCGTCGCCTATACCCGGTCGCCAACACGCCCGCCGCGATCCTCGCACTGGGCGAGGACGGGCTGAAGCCCTACATCTCCACCATCGGGTTGTTCAACGCCAAGGCCAGGAACATCATCGAAGCCTGCAGGCTTTTGCTGGAGCGCCACGACGGCGAAGTGCCGCGCACGCGGGAGGCGCTGGAAGCGCTACCGGGCGTCGGGCGAAAGACTGCGAACGTGGTGCTCAACACCGTGTTCGGCGAACCGGCCATCGCCGTCGACACCCACATCTTCCGGGTGTCCAACCGCACCGGACTGGCGCCCGGCAAGGATGTACGCGCGGTCGAGGACGCGTTGGTGAAAGTGGTGCCTTCGGAGTTCGCGATGGGGGCGCATCATTGGCTGATCCTCCACGGCCGCTACGTCTGCAAGGCACGCAAGCCCGACTGCCCGCATTGCGTGATCCGCGACCTGTGCCGCTTCAGGGACAAGACGCCGCCGCAATAACGAAGCGGCACCTCCGTCGGCCGCGGGCGCTGCGCGTGCCGCACGCCGCGCTGGTTTCGTCGCAGGCCGGTTCATACGCCACGGCGCCACTTCCGGGCCCGACGGCCCGCATCGCATCGTCCGCGACCTGCGCCGGTTCAAGGAAAACCGACGCGTGTGCCGTTGGCCACCCACGTCAACCGTGGCCCGGGGTCCGTTTTCGGCAAGCGAACGGCCCGCGCTTCCGGCCAGTCGGCCACCCTCCCCGGAAGTCCTGTCCGGTGGCTGGATCGACCTGCGTTGATTGCAGGAGGTGGCACGCAGGAATGCGACGCCCTTCGATCCAACGCCCGGCATGCCCCCTCCCCCGACGGCGTGCCATCGCCTGCCCTGTGCCGATGACGACGACCCGCGCGCCCGCCCTCCCCTGCGATTGCCTGCCGCCCACCCGACCGGGATGCAACGGCTGCACCTGCCGTCGACGAAGCGGGCGGCACTGACCCATGTGCGGCATCACAGGCTTCGCTGGCGAGTGCGGTGGTGGCGTCGACGACCGCCGGCTGCTTCAGCGGATGATCGCAACACTCCACCACCGCGGGCCGGACGGACAAGGCATCCATGCCGCGCCCGGCATTGGCCTGGCACATGCGCGACTGGCGATCATCGACCTTGCCACCGGCCAGCAGCCCCTGCACGACGGCAGCGGATCGATCTGGACGGTGTTCAACGGCGAGATCTTCAACTACATCGAACTGCGCGCCGAGCTGGAGCGTGACGGCTACAACTTCCACACGCAATCCGACACCGAGGTGATCGTCCATCTCTATCATCGCGACGGCGATCGCTTCGTCGAACGGCTCAACGGCCAGTTCGCGATCGCCGTGTGGGATGCGCGCCACCATCGCCTGCTGCTGGCGCGAGACCGCGCCGGGATCCGTCCGCTGTACTACGCGATGGCGCGTGGCCGGCTGTGGTTTGCCTCGGAGGTCAAGGCGCTGCTGGAAGCGCTGCCGGAATGCGCGGCACTCGATCCCGATGGCTTGGTGCAAGCATTCACGCTGTGGGGCCCGGCCGATCCGCAGACCCTCTTCGTCGGCGTACAGAGCCTGCCGCCCGGCCACCTGCTGGTGCGCGAGGCCGATGGCACGCAAACGCTGTCGCAGTACTGGGACTGGACGTTTCCACGCGCGGGCGACGCACCGGCGTTCGCCTCCTTCGACGATGCCGTGCACGAGCTGCGCGACCTGCTGGCCGATGCGGTCCGCCTGCAGCTGCGCGCTGACGTGCCGGTCGGCGCCTACCTCAGCGGCGGCCTGGACTCCTCCGGCATCGTGGCGCTGGCCAAGCACGCGGGAATCAGCCAGGTGCGCACGTTCTCGGTGACCTTCGACGATGCCGAGTTCGACGAGCGCGACCAGCAACAGGCGATGGTGCGCCATCTCGGCACCGAGCACACCACGCTGCACTGCACGCAGCGCGACATCGCCGCCGCATTCCCGACCCTGGTCCGGCATGCCGAAGCGCCGGTGCTGCGCACGGCGCCGGTACCGCTGATGCTGCTGTCCGGACAGGTGCGCGCCTCCGGCTACAAGGTGGTGCTGACCGGCGAAGGCGCCGACGAAATCTTCGCCGGCTACGACCTGTTCAAGGAGGCCAAGGTGCGTCGCTTCTGGGCGCGCCGACCCGAGTCGGACTGGCGCCACCTGCTGCTCGGGCGCCTCTACGGCTACCTCAGGCATTCGCCGGTGGGCACGCCCGGGTTCGCCCGCGGCTTCTTCGCACAAGGCATGGAACACATCGGGCGGCCGGTGTTCGCGCATGCGCCACGCTGGGCCACGTCGCGACGTGCGCTGGCGTTCCTGTCGACCGAGCTGCAGCCACGCGCGATGGCGTTCGATCCGCTGACGTTCTACGAACAACGACTCCCGCGCGAAATCGGCGAATGGACGCCGTTGGCACGCGACCAGTACGTCGAGGCGAAATCACTGATGGCCGCCTACCTGTTGTCGTCGCAGGGCGACCGCGTGGCGATGGCCAACTCCATCGAAGGCCGCTTCCCCTTCCTCGACCATCGCCTGGTCGAATTCGCCAGCCGCCTGCCGCCGCAGTGGAAGATCCGCGGACTCACCGAGAAGCACATCCTGCGCAAGTCGCTGGCGCCGTTGCTGCCCAAGGCCATCGCCAGCCGCACCAAGCAGCCGTATCGCGCGCCGGATGCCGCCAGCTTCTTCGATGCCGGAAAGCCGGTCGATTACGTGGCCGAACTGCTGTCGCCGGAACGACTGCGCGATGCCGGCGTGTTCGATGCCGCCAAGGTACGGCTGCTGTTCGAGAAATGCCGCAATGGCCGTGCGCTCGGCTTCGCCGACAACCAGGCGTTCACCGGGATCGTCTCGACGATGCTGCTGCACGACACCTTCATCCGCCAGCGCACCTCCGCGCCGGCCCTGCCTGCCACGGGAACCGCATGACCATGAGCGAAACCGCCATCCGCGACACCATCCGCGGCCACATCCTCGAGAACCTGATGTTCACCGATGATGCCGCGAAGCTGCCCGACGACGCCTCGCTGCTGGACATGGGCGTGATCGATTCGACCGGGGTGCTGGAACTCGTGCTGCTGATCGAGGAGAACTTCTCGATGCAGGTCTTGGACACCGCGATCGTGCCGGAGAACTTCGATTCGGTCGATCGCATCGTCTCCTACGTGATGCGCGCGAAGGCCGCATGACCCCCACCCCCGCCTATGCGTCACGCCTGCGCAGACTGCAGGACAACTGGCAGGCCGCGCCGGACAAGCCGGAGGAAACGCCCCGCAACACGTTGCTGGCACTGTGGTCGACCGCCGCCGGCGCGCCGCTGTCGGCGGTCAGCGCATCCGACATCGCGCTACCTGCGCTGGATGAAGACGCCGAGCGTTGCCTCGACACCCTCCTCGACCGACGCATCGACGGCGTGCCACTGGCGCACCTCACCGGTCGCCAGCACTTCCTTGGCATGGACCTGCTGGCCGGCCCCGGGGCGCTGATCCCGCGCCGCGAAACCGAACTGCTGGGCCGTGCGGCGATCGCCCTGGCGCGC
Source organism: Luteimonas aestuarii (assembly GCF_004357985.1). Taxonomy (GTDB): domain Bacteria; phylum Pseudomonadota; class Gammaproteobacteria; order Xanthomonadales; family Xanthomonadaceae; genus Luteimonas; species Luteimonas aestuarii. The sequence goes on from NZ_SMTF01000001.1 coordinate 425,354, forward strand.
GAGGCCTGCGAAGGCGGGCGTGCCGCGGTGGCGATCGACGTGTGCACCGGCTCAGGCAACCTGGCGCTGGCGCTCGTGCACCATGTCGCCGGCCTGACCGTGCATGGCGCCGACCTCAGCGAGGCTGCCGTCGCGCTGGCGCGCCGCAATGCCGCGACGCTGGCGCTCGATGCCCGCGTATCGTTCCAGGCCGGCGACCTGCTGGCGCCGTTCGAGACAGCGGCCTTCCATGGCAGCGTCGACCTGCTGACCTGCAACCCGCCCTACATCAGCAGCGGCAAGGTCGGGGCGATGCCTGCGGAAATCTCGTCGCACGAGCCCCGGCTGGCGTTCGACGGGGGCCCGCTGGGCGTGTCGTTGCTGTCGCGGTTGATGCAGGACGCACCGCGTTTCGTGCGCGCCGGCGGCTGGCTGGCGTTCGAAGTCGGGTTGGGCCAGGGCGCGGCGATGGCCCGGCGCCTGCGCAACGATCCGGCCTGGGGCGACGTGCGCGAACTGGTGGACGATGCCGGCGCGGTGCGTGCCCTGCTCGCGCAGCGGGCGGCATCCGGCACGGGGGCATCGGCATGAGTACCGTCGACGAACGGATCGATGCATCCGTCCTCGAACTCGACTGCGAGCAGGAGGCCGCGCGCATCTGCGACGGCCTGCGCCAGGCGGTCGCGCAATCGCTGCGCCGCCGTGGCGTGGTGGTGGCGATCTCCGGCGGCATCGACAGTTCGGTCTGCGCCGCGCTGGCGGTGCGCGCGTTCGGTCCCACCCGCGTGCATTGCCTGATCCTGCCCGAACGCGACTCCGACCCCGACAGTGCCGCCCGCGCCACCCTGCTGGCGCAGACGCTGGGCGTGCAGGCCGAAACCTTCGACATCGCGCCCGCACTGGAAGCCATCGGCGCCTATGCCGCGCGCGATGCCGCGGTGCGCAGCGTGCTGCCGGAATACGACACAACGTGGAAGATGAAGCTCGCGATCTCCGGCGGCAGCGAAGGCGCGATCAACCGCTTCCGCCTGGTGGCGCGTTCCCCCGGCGGCGAACAGCACGAACGCGACCTGCGCCTGCACGAATACCTGACCATCGTCGCCGCCACCAGCTACAAGCAGCGGCTGCGCAAGACCATCGAATACTTCCATGCCGACCGCCTGCACTATGCGGTGATCGGCACGCCGAACCGGCTGGAGTACGACCAGGGCTTCTTCGTCAAGAACGGCGACGGCTCGGCCGACATCAAGCCGATCGCACACCTGTACAAGACCCAGGTCTACGCCATGGCGCGTCACCTCGGGTTGCCCGAGCGGCTGTGCAACGCGCAACCCACTACCGACACCTACAGCCTGGAGCAGGGCCAGGACGAGTTCTATTTCGCACTGCCTTATCGCGCGATGGACCTGGCGCTGTGGGCACTGGAACACGCCGTGCCGGCCGCGCAGCTCGCATCCGCACTCGACATCACGGCTGCACAGGCGGAGGCGGTGTACGCCGACATCCTGCGCAAGCGCCAGACCACCCGGCCTCTGCATCTGCGTCCGATCCTGTTCGGCAGCGTTTCGGTCGGGGGCCACGCGGCATGACGCAGGCCGCCACTGGCGAACCCGGATACGTAGTGGAGGCCGCGGACATGGCGCGCGACGGCGACGCCGCCATCGCCGTCTGGCGCGCAAGCCTCGGTCATGCCGAAGGGCGCGCCGCGAAGTTCGAATGGTTCTACCACTCCGCACCCGATGGCGCGCTGCTGCAGCTGCTGCGGCATGGCAGCGACCGCGACGTGGTGGGCACGGCCGGCGTCGGCTGGCGGAGGATGCAAGCCAATGGCCGGGCGCTGCTCGGCGGCCTGCTCGCCGACATGGCGGTGCTGAGCAGTCATCGCATGCTGGGCCCCGCGCTGTCGCTGCAGCGCACGACCTGCGAACGCGCCTTGGCCGATGCCGACCTGGTGTACGGCTTTCCGAATCCGAATGCGGTTCCGGTGGTCAAGCGGCTGGGCTACGCGCATGCCGGCGACATGGTGCTGTACGTGCGCCCCCTGCACCATGCGCCGTACCTGGCGCGCCGGATGCCCGGGCCGATGGCAAGGGTGCTGGGTGGCTTCCTCGATCTCGCCACCCAGGCGCGCGACCACTTGCGCGCGCGCTGGCCCGGTGGCCGTGCCCGGGCGCACTGGTGCGAAGCGATGGCGGCGGATCTCGCGTTGCCCGAGGCAGGCGATGGCACACCGCTGCAGGGGGTACGAAGCCGGGCCACCCTCGACTGGCGATTCCGGCGCAACCCGCTCGCGAACTTCCGCCTGCTGCAGGTGTGCCTGCCCGCGCGCGGCGCGAACGGCGCCTGGTTCGTCTGCCATCGTGCGGGCGACGTACTGCACATCGCGGACATGATCATCCCCGATGGCGCGTCACTTGCGCAGTGCCTGGCCGCGCTGTCGACCACGGCCTACGCCATGGGCTGCCAGTCCCTCTCGATCGAGTGCTGCCTGCCCGCCCATGAAACCTCCGAGCTGCACCGCAGCGGTTTCCGCGAGCGCCAGCGCAGGCCGATCTACGTCCGCTGGAAGGATCCCGGCCTGGCCGGCACGCCGCTGCGGTTCACGGCGTTCGACGAGGACGAGTAAGCGCCACATGCCCCGCGCATGCGCGCGGGAGGGGTTCGAAAGGATATCCACGCGACAGTCGCGCCCTACAGGTGCGCACGTTCCCGCAGCCACTTCGTCGCCACCCACTTCTCGCCCGCGACAACCGGCGCGCCGCCGTGCAGCGAGCGCGTCATCGGATGCGGGCGGTCGTAGCTGAAGAACACGGCATTGCCCTTGATCGCCGCCGCTTCGAACCGCACGTCGGGAAACGTGGTCGCACCACCGCACTCGGGCGTGTTGAGGTACATCACCAACGACGCCACGCGTTGCCCACCGCGCCGTAGCAGCGGTTCGCTGCCAGGCAGCGCCGGGTCGAAATAATCGTAATGCGGCTTGTACTCCGCGCCCGGCCCATAGTGCAGGATCTGCAGCCCTTCGCCGTGGTCCGCGGGCCACTCCAACAGTCGCGCGATGCGCGCCTCGATGGCGGCGAACATTGCGTCGAAGGCGCGTGGGAAGAAAGTGCCACGGCTGGTGCGCGCCTCGTGCACCAGGTCGCCACCGTTGCCGGGATCGACCGTCGTAGACCGTGACATCCGGGGACGCGCCACTTCGATCAACGCGTCGCACTCCTGTTCCGACAGCAAGCCGCCAAACAGCACGACGCGCGGCAACAGCATGTTGGCGAGCACGCATACCTTGCGGTCGCCTGCGTCCAGCACCGAGGCACCGTTGGCCACGATGGGCGCCGGGACGCGGACCGCGGGCGGCAGGCCGGTTTCGCGTGCGTTCTGGTCGAGGTGGTCGCGTACCACGCGATCCACCGCCTCCATCGCGTCGGCTTCGCTCCATCCCGCATCGCGCATCGACCTGACGACCACGTCCGGCTCTCGCCCGGCCATCGCCTGGTCGACGATCCATCGCTCCAATTCCGGGGTGATCCGTACTTGCGTCATGTCGTCATTCTGCAACAGGAAAGCCATGGAGCGCGATGCGCGCGACCTGTCATTTCGATGCCCGTCCACGGACACAAATGGGAAAACAAAGTGTCACAGACCCCGCCTATAAATATGCCACCCGCTCCACCCTCCACTTCGCCGGTCGTTGTCGCCCGACATCGGCCTCCGTTTGCTTCGTCCACCGGACCACCATCCATCGGAGAACCCGAATGTCCGTCCGTACCAATGCCAAGACCCTGCTCATGACCTTCGGCGCCGCGCTCGCCCTCGCCGGCTGCGGCAATGGCGCCGACAGCGTGGTCTCCCCGGGCGAAGGCGCCTTCCCGCCCGCGCCGCCGCCGACGACTCCGCCGCCGCCGCCGCCCCCGCCGCCCCCGCCCGGCGGCGGTCCTGCCGAGGAGTGCCCCACCGGCTTCGCCAACGTGGGCACGGTGGCCAATGGCACGCTGCGCGCCTGCCAGCTGCCGGAGCTGATCGTCGGCAACCTGAGCGTTCCGAATGCGCCCGGCGTGGTCTACTCCATCAGCGGCAAGGTGAACGTCGGTACCGACCGCGGTGGCAACGCTGGCAGCCCTGCGGCAGGTTCGCAGCAGGGCATCCTGACCATCGCCCCTGGCGTGCGGTTGTTCGGGTCGGCCGGTGCCGACTACATCGTCATCAACCGTGGTTCGCAGATCTTCGCCGAGGGCACGTCGAGCAGCCCGGTCGTGTTCACCTCGCGCCAGAGCATCGAAGGCCAGACCAACCTCGATTCGATCGGCCAATGGGGTGGCGTGGTCATCCTTGGCCGCGCGCCGATCAATGCCTGCCCGGGCAACACCGTTTCGGGCACCCCGGAGTGCCAGGCCCAGGTGGAAGGCACCAATGCGTTCTACGGCGGCAACTCGGCCGGCGACAACAGTGGCCGTTTCCGCTACGTGCGCGTGATGCACTCCGGCTTCGAGATCCAGCCCAACAACGAACTCAATGGCATCACCCTCGCCGGCGTGGGCAACGGCACCGTGTTCGAGTACGTGCAAGTGCACAACAGCTCCGACGACGGCATCGAATGGTTCGGCGGCACCGTCAACGGCCGCTACCTGGTGCTGACCGGCAACGACGACGACGACCTGGACACCGATACCGGCTGGAACGGCGCCATCCAGTTCGGCATCGTGGTCAAGCGCGATGGCCGCGGCGACCGCATGAACGAGTTCAGCAGCATCCGCCGCCAGCCGTATTCCAACCCGAAGGTCGCCAACTTCACCTTCGTCGGTCGCTCGGGTGGCGGCGTTGCGATCGAGCTCAACCAGGGTACGCAGGCCCAGTTCTACAACTCGGTGGTCACGCGTCCTGCGGGCGGCAGCGGCAACGGCGCCACCTGCCTCAACATCGTCGACGACGACACCAAGGGCACCTTCCATTCCGTGTACATGTCCTGCCCCACTGCATTCACCGGGGCCCGCGCCGAGGCAGACTTCAACGCCGGCACCAACAACACGGCCAACGGCACGTCGACGCTGAGCAGCATCTTCATCAATGGTGCGAACGAAAACGCCGTGCCCGCGTTCCAGGGATTGAGCGGCGTCAGCGGCTACTTCCAGAACGTGGACTACATCGGCGGCGTGCGCAACGCCAGCGATACCTGGTGGCAGGGCTGGACCTGCGGCCTGACCGCGGCAACTCCCTGCTGACATCGACGTGCAAGCAAGCGCCGGGGGCGGGAAGCCGCCCCCGGTCACGATGGTGACGCCACCACCCGCATCGCAGCCCAAGGCCTTCTCCACGATGAAACCAACGCCCCTTCGAACCGGCCTTTCGCTGGCCATCACCGCCTTGCTGGCACCGATGGCGGTGATTGCGCAGGAGCCGCCCCCGGCATCGCAGCCGGCAGAACTGGACGCCGTGATGGTGCGCGGCGAATACATCCCGGAACCGATGCTGCAAACGCCGGAAGTCGCGAGCTTCGTCACCCGCGAAGACTTCGAACGCACCGGTGACGGCAATGCCGCCGAGGCGCTCACCCGGGTCAGCGGCCTGAGCCTGGTCAACGGCAAGTTCGTCTATGTCCGTGGCCTCGGCGAACGCTACTCGCTGGCCCTGCTCAACGGCTCGCCGCTGCCCAGCCCCGAACCGCTGCAGCGCGTGGTGCCGCTGGACCTGTTCCCCAGCGAGGTGCTGCAGGGCGTCACCGTGCAGAAGACCTATTCCGCCCGCTATCCGGGCGAGTTCGGCGGCGGCGTCATCGACCTGCAGTCGCTCGCGGTACCGGAGGAAAACTTCTTCAAGGTGTCGGTCGGCATCGGCGGCAACAACGTGACGACAGGCGAGAATGGCCTGACCTACTACGGCGGCGACGACGACTGGTGGGGTTACGACGACGGCACCCGCAAGATCCCGCGCGAAATCCAGGCCGCGATGGCCACCGGCAACCGGATCGACCAGGGCGCGAATTTCAGCCAGGAGGAGATCCGCACCCTTGGCCGCAGCCTCAACAACCCCAACCTGTACCTGCTGCAGCAGAAGAACAGCATCGACCCGGACTTCGGGTTCGGTGGCAGCCTGGGCTATGGTTGGGACATGGGCGAAGGCGTTCGCCTCGGCGTGATCGCAGTGGCGAGTTTCAAGAACGAGTGGCGCACGCGCTTCGGCCAGCAGCAGGACGCGTTCTTCACCTCGAACGACAACGTCGAGTTCGACTCCAGCTACGACTTCCTGTCCACGCGCAACCAGGCCCGCACCAACGCCATGTTCTCCACCGGACTGAAGGGCGAACGCCACCAGGCCGGCTGGACCACGCTGTACGTGCACGATACCGTCAAGGAAGCACGCAGCCGCTCGGGCTACGACGACCTCGCCGGCTTCACCGCACGCGACGACAACACCGAGTGGTTCGAACGCAGCCTGCTCAGCCACCAGTTCGGCGGCAGCCACGTGTTCGGCGAGTTCGACGACCTCAAGGTCGAATGGCGTGGCGCGGTGGCGAAAGCCACCCGGCAGGCCCCGTACGAGACCGGCGTTCGCTACGAAGACGTCGATGGGTTCTGGTCGCACGACGGTTCGCGGGTGCAGAACTTCTTCCGCTTCAGCGAAGTGGTCGACCGCACCGAAAGCGCCGGCGTCGACATCACCTGGCGCCTGCCGGTGGAACGCGACCTGACCCTGAGCGGCGGCGCGGCCTACTCGGACAACGACCGCGAGTCGTGGACGCGGGAGTTCCGCCTGCTGGCGCTGGACGGCGCGCTGCCGTTCTACAACCGATACCAGCGCATCGACTACCTGTTCTCGGACTACAACCTCAGCCAGGGGCTGCTGCGCCTGCGCGAGACGACCGGCAATTCCGGCGCGGCCGCGTACACCGGCGAGCTCGAGGTCAAGGCGTTCTACCTGCAGCTGGAGGGCGAGATCGTGCCCACGGTGCGGGGCGCGCTCGGCCTGCGCCACGAGGACGCCACGCAATTCGTCGCGCCCTACGATATCTTCAGTGGCGCACCGCAGCCGGCACCGCAGGCGCTGGAAGAAACCTACCTCCTGCCCTCCGCCACCGTGACCTGGAACTTCGCCGACAACATGCAGGTCCGCGTCGGCGCGTCCGAGACCATCGCCCGCCCGCAGTTCCGCGAACTGTCCCCGCAGCAGTACCAGGACCCGGACAACAACCGCCTGTTCTACGGCAACCCGTTCCTGGTCGACAGCAGGCTGCGCAACTTCGACGCCCGCTACGAGTGGTTCTTCGGTGCTGGCGAATACGTCACCGCGGGCCTGTTCTACAAGCAGATCGACAAGCCGATCGAGGCCAACATCAACCAGGCCGGCGGCACAACGTTCCAGAGCTACTTCAATGCACCCCGCGCGAACGTGTACGGCGTGGAACTGGACATGAAGAAGTACTTCGACCTGCCCGTGCAGGCGTCCTGGTGGGGCGACAACCGCCTGTACGTGGCCGGCAACTACACCTGGTCGGATTCTGAAGTCCGTGCCAGCGAAAGCGACACGGTGCAGCCGTTCGGCTACACGGAGCCACTGCCCGCACGCCTGTTCGTCCGCGATGGCAGCAAGCTTCAGGGGCAGTCCGAGCACATCGCCAACCTGCAGCTGGGTATCGAGAGCACCGAAGAACGCCTGCAGGCGACGCTGATCGCCAACCACGTCAGCGAACGCATCAGCGCACGTGGTCGCCCGGGGCAGCCTGATTACCTCGAGGAGCCGGGCACCTCGCTCGACTTCGTGCTGCGCAAGGGCATGGATTTCGGCGGCCGCTACCGGACGACCGTCGCGTTCTCGGCCCGCAACCTGCTGGACACGCGCTACCGCGAGTACCAGGAGCGCGGCGGCGAGAAGGTCGACGTGTACACCTACAAGCCCGGCACCAGCTACGACCTGAGCCTGTCGGTCGAGTTCTGATCGACGGTGGACGCGGCATCCGCAAGGCCCGGCCCGCGCCGGGCCTTGTTCATTTCAGCCACGTGTCAGTTTCGGCATCCACCGCAACCTGACGGTCATATTCCTGACGCATCCTGCTCGCGCCGTGATCAGCGGCCCCGTCATTGCCACTCGTGACCACCCTCTCCCAAAACAGCCCGCGCCTGCTTACCGCGATACAGTTTTGCCTGCTGGCGGTACTGGCCGCGCAAGGGGTTCGCCTGTCGTGGGGACTGCTGGCGCCGGTCGCGCCGGCGCCGGTGGTGTTGGACCCGCTGCCGACGGGCGACGCCCGTCCAACCGCAGCGCGGCCCGATCCGTTCCATCCCGAAGGCGGCGGAGCATCGGCTACGGCACCGCAGGGCGATTGGACGCTCCACGGCGTGCGCCGGACACCCGATGGCAGTGGCAGTACCGCGATCCTGTCGCAAGCGGGCGGGACGCAGGTGGCGCACCGGGTGGGCGATGAGATCGCACCCGGCATGGTCCTGGAAACCGTTGGCGGCGACCATGTACTGTTGCGGCGGGACACGCAGACCGTCCGCGTCGACCTTCCCGTCGATGGCGGTTCTGCACGTCGGGACGGTGCAGCGGGCTCCTTGCCGACCAGCCCGCCACCCGTGGCGCCTGCCGCCACCGACTCCACCACCACGGCGACGCAGGTCGATGCCGCAGCACTCTTCGCTGCCGCGCGCCTGCGCGCATACCGCGAGGACGGCCGCGTGACCGGGTACACGCTGATGCCCGGCAACGATGACGCCCTGCTCCGCCAGGTGGGGCTGCAACCCGGCGACGTGCTGCTGGATGTCAACGGCCAGGCCTTGGACCCCGAACGCCTGCTGCAGCTGTCCGGCGAACTGCAATCCGCCGACGGCGCACGGCTCACTTTCCGCCGCGACGGCCAGACGCGGACCCTGCAACTCGGAGCCCGCGCCCCATGATCCGCATCTCCGCACTCGCCATGGTGCTTTGCCTGGCGCTGGCGCCGGCGTGCGCTGCGAACGCGCAGGCGACACAGGATGCAGCCGCCGCGATGCGCATGCAGAACGTGGACCTGCGTGCCTTCATCCAGGACGTGGCGCGCGCCACCGGTACGACCTTCATCGTCGATCCACGCGTCCAGGGCAGCGTGGACGTGCATCGCCAGCAGGCGATGGACAACCAGGACCTGATCGGCGTGCTGCTGGCGGTGCTGCGCGCCAATGGCCTGGTGGCGGTGCCATCCGGGCGGGCCACCTATCGCATCGTCCCGGACGACAGCGCTGCGCAGCAGCCCGGTTCACTGGGTGGCAGTGGCTACGGATTCGCCACCGAAGTGTTCAACCTGCAGCGCCTGGATGCCCGCGTGGCCGCCGAAACGCTCAAGCCGCTGGTCGGGCGCGGCGGCGTGGTCATGGCGCTGCCGCAGGGCAACCGGCTGCTGGTTGCCGACTACGCCGACAACATCCGCCGGGTGCGCGGCCTGGTCGAGCGCATCGACCGCGACAGCGGCAGCATCGACACCGTGACCCTGCGCAATACGTCCGCGCGCGAGATGGCTGGCACGCTGGCGGGCGTGTTCGGCATCGCCGGCAACGATCCCGGCAACGTGCTGTCGATCCTGCCGGTGGACAGCAGCAACTCGCTGGTCGTGCGCGGCGAGGCATCGCTGGTGCGCCAGGTGACGCAGATGGCGATGGACCTGGATGGACGCGCCGAACGCAGCGGCGACGTGGCGGTGGTCAAGCTGCAGCACGCCAGTGCCGACCAGCTGTTGCCGGTGCTGCAGCAGCTCATCGGGCAGGCACCGGATGGCGCCACCGCCAATGGCGCGACGCAGGGCCCGGCGGTCGATGCCGCGAACGCGCAGGTCATTGCGCCCGCCGGCGGCAAGCGCCCGACCATCGTCCGCTACCCGGGCTCCAATTCGCTGGTGATCCACGCCGACCCCGACACCCAGCGGACCTTGCTGGAAGTCATCCGCCAGCTCGACGAACGCCGCCAGCAGGTGCTGGTGGAGGCGATCGTGGTGGAGATCTCAGATGACGCCGCACGCAAGCTCGGCGCGCAGCTGGTGGTGGCCGGGCGCGATGGCAACGTGCCGATCGCCGCGACGCAGTTCTCGACCGCCGACGTCGGCATCCTGCCGCTGGCCGGGGCGGCATTGGCCGGGCGCCGCGACGGCGATGGCGATGGCGACGACACCATCGGCGACCTGGCACGCGAGGCCGCGGCGCGCTCGCTGTTCGGCCTGAGCGGCAGCCTGTTCGGCATCGGCGGACGCAGTGGCGACAACCTCTTCGGCCTGGTGATCAATGCGGTGCAGAACGATACCGCCAGCAACCTCCTGTCCACGCCCTCCATCCTCACCCTGGACAACGAAGAAGCGCGCATCCTGGTCGGGCAGGAGGTGCCGCTGACCACGGGCGAGGCCCTGAGCAACAACTTCGACAACGCCTTCCGCACCATCCAGCGCGAGGACGTGGGCGTGCAGCTCACCGTGCGTCCGCAGATCAACGCGGGCGGCGGCATCACCCTGCGAATCAAGCAGGAAGTCTCCGCCGTGGCCGGCCCGGTGAGCAGCGACTACCAGGAGCTGATCCTCAACAAGCGCGAGATCGAGACCAACGTGGTGGTCGACGACGGCGCGATGGTGGTGCTGGGCGGCCTGCTGGACCAGAGCGACCGCAACACGCTGCAGAAGGTGCCGCTGCTGGGCGACATCCCGGTGATCGGCGGGCTGTTCCGCAGCCGTTCGCGCACCGGCAACAAGACCAACCTGATGGTGTTCCTGCGCCCGACGATCGTCGGCGGCGCCGAGGACGCGCAGCGCGAGACCGCACGCCGCTACGGCTACATCCGCGACCGCCAGCTGCGCGACGGCCACGCCGAAGCCGCGCTCGACACCCTGGTACGCGAGTACCTGATGACCACGCCGCCGACGATGCCGGTGCCTGCCGCGCCCGCGCCGGCAACGACGACCGAAGCGCCATGAGCCTGGCTTCGCCCGCGCTGCCCTACGCCTTCGCGCGCCGCCACGGCGTGCTGGTGCTGGACGACGCATGCGACGCCCCGGTCGTCGGCCTTCGCGAAGGCGGTGACGCGCAGGCACTGGTGGAAGTGCGCCGACTGCTGGGCCGCGGGCTGCGCGTCGAAACGATGCCCGTGTCCAACTTCGACCGCCGCCTGTCGGAACTGTATGCCGACGCCGGGCTCGATGCGGCCGCCCGCGTCGAAGGGATCGATGCCGACAGCACGCTGGATGCCCTGCTCGAGGACCTGCCGGCCACTGCCGACCTGCTCGATACCCAGGACGATGCTCCGGTCATCCGCCTGATCAACGGCCTGATCGCCGAAGCGGTGCGCCTGGGCGCGTCGGACGTGCATATCGAATCGTTCGAATCGTCGCTGCGCGTGCGCCTGCGCGTGGACGGGGTGATGCGCGAGGCCGCCACGCTGCCTGCGCGGATCGCCCCGCTGCTGGTGTCGCGCGTGAAAGTGATGGCGCGCCTGGATATCGCCGAGAAGCGCGTGCCGCAGGACGGGCGGGTGTCGCTGGCGATGGGCGCGCGCAGCTTCGACGTGCGCGTCTCGACCCTGCCCACCCGCGGCGGCGAACGCGTGGTGATGCGCATCCTCGACAAGGATGCCGGCATGCGCTCGCTGGCCGAACTGGGCATGGACGGCGCGGTGTTGTCCGCGTTGCGCGAGGCGCTGCGCATACCGAACGGCATCGTGCTGGTCACCGGCCCCACCGGGTCGGGCAAGACCACAACGCTGTACGCCGCGCTGTCCACGCTCAACGACGGCGAGCGCAACATCCTGACCGTCGAGGACCCGGTGGAGTACGCGATCGATGGCGTCGGCCAGACCCAGGTCAACACCCGCGTCGGCATGACGTTCGCCGCGGGATTGCGCGCCATCCTGCGCCAGGACCCGGACGTGGTGATGGTCGGCGAGATCCGCGACGGCGAGACCGCGAAGATCGCGGTGCAGGCCAGCCTGACCGGCCACCTGGTGCTGTCCACGGTACACACCAACGATGCCGCGGGTGCCATCACCCGGCTGCGCGACCTGGGCATCGAGCCCTTCCTGCTCGCCTCCAGCCTGCGCCTGGTGCTGGCGCAGCGGCTGGTGCGCCGGCTGTGCCCGCACTGCCGCGCGGTCGACGACGCGGCGCGCCCGCTCGCGCGCATGGCCATGCCCGGCTTCGACGGCCCGGTGTACCGTGCGATGGGCTGCGACCATTGCCGGCACACCGGCTACGCCGGACGCACTGGCATCCATGAGGTGATCGCGGTGGACGATGCGATCCGGCGGCTGGTGGCCGAGGACGCGGGTGAGGATGCGCTGGTCCGCGCCGCGTTCGCGCAGGGGCGTCGCCTGGCCGACAGTGCCCACGCCTGCGTGGCCGCCGGCATCACCACGCTGGAAGAAGCCTATCGCGTGGCGCGACCCGAAGGCGGGGCCGATGGCGGCGTTTGACTACGCCGCCCTCGATGCGGGGGGGCGCCTGCATACCGGCGTGGTCGCGGCCGCGGGCCCGCGAGAGGCGCGGCGGCTGCTGGAAGAGCGCCAGTTGGTACCGGTTCGCCTGGATGCAACGCGCGACGATGCGTCGGGAACCGCACCGCGTTTCGCCTTCACGCGTTTCGGTACGCGCGACCTGAGCCTGTTCACCCGGCAGCTGGCGACGCTTGCCGCGACTGCACCGCTGGAGGAAGCCTTGCGCACCATCGGCACGCAGTCCGAGCGCGCCCACGTCCGCCGCGTGGTGATGGGCGTGCATCGCGGACTGGTGGAGGGCTTCCGCCTGGCCGATGCGATGGCGCGGCAAGGCAAGGCGTTCCCGCCGCTGTACCGCGCCATGGTCGCCGCTGGCGAGCGCTCCGGCGCGCTGCCGCAGATCCTCGAACGGTTGGCGGACCTGCTCGAACGACAGCAGCAGGTCCGCGCGCGCCTCACCAGCGCGCTGGTCTATCCCGCCGCACTCGCGTCCACGGCGCTGGCGGTGGTCGTCGCGCTCATGGTGTTCGTGGTGCCCAAGGTGGTGGAACAGTTCGATTCGATGGGCCGCACCCTGCCTTGGCTGACGCGCGCGGTGATCGGTGTCTCGGAGGTGCTGACCGGGTGGGGCTGGCTGCTGGGCTTGCTGGTCGTACCGGCGATCGCCGCTGCCCTGCACCTGCTGCGCAAACCCGGGTACAGGCTGCGCTTCGACGCCATGCTGCTGCGCCTGCCGGGTATTGGCCGCGTGCTGCGCGACGTGCACGGCGCGCGCATGGCGCGCACGCTGGCGATCATGCTGGGCAGCGGGCTGCCGCTGGTCGAAGGGCTGGCCGCGACGGCGCGCACCCAGGTCAACCAGGTGCTGCGGCAGGCGACGCTGGGCATGGCCGAGGCCATCCATGAAGGCAGCAGCCTGTCGACGGCGATGAAGCGCGCCGGCGTGTTCCCGCCGACGCTGCTGTACATGGCTTCCAGCGGCGAGAACAGCGGCCAGCTGGCACCCATGCTCGACCGCGCCGCCGACTACCTCGAGCGCGAGTTCAACACCTTCACCACCGCCGCGATGAGCCTGCTCGAGCCGGCGATCATCGTGGCGATGGGCGGCATCGTGGCGGTGATCGTGCTGTCGATCCTGCTGCCGATCCTGCAGTTCAACACCATGGCGCTTTGAGGCGGAACAGGCGGTCGCCGACCGGCGGTTGCCGAATCCATCGACTGGAAACACGTCGCGACACCCACGAAACAGGAAGCACAGACCGATGCGCCAGCGAACCACCAACGCCCCATCAAGAGTCGTCGGGCAACGCGGCTTCACCCTCATCGAACTGATGGTGGTGATCGTCATCCTTGGCCTGCTGGCCACGGTGGTGATGATCAACGTCATGCCCAGCCAGGACCGTGCGATGGTCGAAAAGGCGCGCGCCGACATCTCGGTGCTGGAGCAGGCACTCGATGCCTACCGGCTCGACCAGTTGGCCTACCCGCGCACCGAGCAGGGACTGCAGGCCCTGGTATCGGCACCGGCGGGGCTGGCGCGTCCGGAACGCTATCGTCCCGGTGGATACATCCGCAGGCTTCCGGCCGACCCGTGGGGCAACCCCTACCAGTACCGGCAACCGGGACGCCGCGGTGCCTTCGACGTGTTCTCGTTCGGTGCCGATGGCGTGGAAGGCGGCGAAGGCGACAACGCCGACATCGGCAACTGGCAATGACAGCGATGTGATGGGTAACTGGGTGATGGTCGGTTCGTCATCGGCGGGTTGTGACCAGGCGAAGCGTGCCAACGGCAACGCCGTGGCGCGGTTGAGGCCGTTTGCAGTCACGAACCGCAAGCCACGAATCACGGCGCCGCCCGGCTTCACCCTCGTCGAACTGATGGTGGTGCTGGCGATCCTCGGCGTGGCCGGGGCCGCGGTCGCGCTGTCGCTGCCCCCCGGCGATGCCAGCCTGCACCGGCAGGCCGACGCCTTCGCCCTGCACCTGCAGCGTGCGCGCGAGGAAGCCATCCTCGCGGCGCGTCCCGTCCGCGTGCGGGCCGACGCCGACGGTTATGCGTTCGAGGCGCGCACCGGCCGTGCCTGGCAGCCGCTGGCCGCGCCCGCCTTCGCGTCGCGCCGCTGGCAAGGCGAAACGAGGCCCCTGCTCGCGCCGCGCGAACCGCACGTCACGTTTGCGTTCGAGCCTACGGGGAGTGCGGAAGCACGCACGTTGGTGCTGGCACTGGGCGACCATCGCGCCGCCGTCGTCGTCGAGGTCGCAGGCAAGGTCCGGGTGGACGATGCGATGCGCTGACCGTCAATCCGGGTTTTCGCTGATCGAGCTGCTGGTGGCGATGGCCGTGTTCGCGCTGGTGGTGCTGGCCCTGCTCAACCTGTCGGGGGAGAGTACGCGCACGGCGGCGCACGTGGAGGAACGCGTGCTCGCCGGCATCGTTGCGCAGAACCTGGCCGCAGAAGCCATGCTGCTCGAGCCGCGCGCACTCGCAACACCCGCTGCCGGGGTGGAAGAGCTGGGGGGGCGTCGCTGGCGCTGGCTGCGCGAGCCCAGCGAGGTCGATACCGGCGACGGTGGACGCTTGCTGGCGATACGGGTGCGCGTCGGCCCGGGCGACGGCGACCGCGTCAGCATCGACACGCAGTTGTTCCGGGCCGTGCCGTGACGCGACAGCCACGTCGCGCGCAGCGCACGCACGCACGCAGCCGGGGATTCACCCTGCTGGAGATGCTGGTCGCGATGGCGGTGTTCGCGCTGCTCTCGGGTGCCGCGGTGCTGGCGCTGGCCCATGCCGCCGACCAGCAGGCCGCGGTGCGCACCCACCTGGACCGGATGTCGCAGCTGCAGCTGGCGCACGGCCTGCTGCAGGCCGATCTGTCGCAGGCCGTCGCACGCCGCACGCGCCGCCCCGATGGCGGCGCCGACCGCCATGCCTTCAACGCCGCCCCGCGTGATCCGCGCCTGCCGCTGCTGGCCTTCGTGCGCCATGGTTGGGACAACCCGGACGACGCGCCACGCGCATCGCTGCAGTACGTCGAGTACCGCATCGCCGATGGCCGGCTGGAGCGCAGCGCGCGCAGCGACCTGGATGGTGCCCGCCCGGGCACGCCGCAGGTGCTGCTGGAGGGAGTGCGCGCCGGATCGCTCGCATTCCACGTCCAAGGGCGCTGGAACGATGGCTGGATCGGTGGCCAGGAGGCGTTGCCCGACGCCGTGGCACTGGAGCTCGAGCTGGAGCATTACGGCCGTGTGCGCCAGGTGTTCCTGCTGCCCGGTGCGTCGACATGAGTCGGCACTGTGTCCCGCCGCGGCCGCACCGGCAGGCCGGCATGGCCTTGCTGACCGTGCTGCTGCTGGCGATGGTGATGTCGGTGCTGGTGGTGGCAATGCTCGATGACGTGCGCTTCGGCCTGCGCCGCAGCGCCAATGCCAGCGACATCGCCCAAGCGCGCTGGTACGCGCAGGGGGTCGAACAGATGGCGATGCAGCGCATCGCCGGCCTGGCGTCCGGCGGCAGCGTGGACCCGCGCCTGTGGCAGCGCCGCATCGTCGCGTTCCCGGTCGAAGAGGGGCACGTCGAAGCCACCATCGAGGATGGCAGCCGCTGCTTCAACCTCAACAGCGTGGTCGAGGGCATGCCCGGGCAGTGGCAGCGCCGCGAGCTGGGCGTACGCCAGTACCTTGCGTTGCTGGCGGCACTCGGCTTTCCCGCCGAGCAGGCCGAGACCATGGCCGACGCGCTGGTGGACTGGATCGACAGCGACCAGGTGCGCTCGCCGCGTGGCGCCGAGGATGCCGCGTACCTCGGCCTGCGGCCTGCGTATCGCACGTCGGCCACCCTGCTGGCCGACGCCAGCGAACTGCGCGCGATCCACGGCTACGCCGCGCCCGCCTATGCGCGCCTGCGCCGGCACGTCTGCGCACTGCCGATGGCCGCGCCCTCGCCGCTCAACGTCAACGCCCTGACACCGGACGATGCGCCGCTGCTGTCGATGCTCACGCTGGGCGCACTGGACCCGCTGGCCGGGGCGCGCATCATCGCCGCGCGCCCGGCCAGCGGCTGGCGCGACGCCGTCGCGTTCTGGGCGACGCCCGGCCTTGCGAGCAGCGACGTGCCGAGCGCCGTGTACGAACAGGTGTCGCTGCGCGGCGACTGGTTCCGCGTGTCCGCAGACGTGCGCTACATGGATGCACGCGTGGACATGGGCACCCTGCTGCACCGAAGGCCCGACGGGCGCGTGGCGCTGGTGGCACGGCGCTGGAGTGGAGAAGACTGACGATGCGACTGGTGCTCTTGCCAAACGACCCCACGGGCGATGCCCTGTGCCTGCACATCGGCGCCGATGGCAGCCTGCTCGAACGCCGGCTGCTGCGCGCGGACGCAGCCTCGGCCGGCCCGCGCCTCCGCGCCCGCGTGGTGGTCCCGGGGACCGAGGTGCGCGCACTGTGGCGCACCTTGCCCTCACGGCGCGCGGACCAGGCGATGGCCGCGGCCCGGCTGGCGCTGGAGGACCACGTGGCCGGGGACCTGGCTGCGATGCATGTCGCCCTCGACCCCGCCGCCGATCCCGCGATGCCGCGATGCGTGCTGGCGACCACGCACGCGTCGATGCAGGGCTGGCTGGCGCAATGCGAGCGTCTGGGCATCACGCCCGAGGCGCTGCTGCCGGACTACCTGCTGCTGCCGCCTCCGGACCACGACGAGGCACTGCATGTCGTCCACTGGCAGGGCGAGGTGCTGGCGCGAGGGCGCACGCAGGCGTTCCGCGTCGAAGCGACGCTGCTGGCCGTCGTCGCCGACGCCGACGCGATGCATGCCCTCGACGCCACCACCACCGCTGAGGCGATCTTCGCGCGCCATGCCGTTGCGGCATCTCCGGACCTTCTGCAGGGACCGTACGCACGTCGCGACGGGCCGCGCACGCGCCTGAGAAGGCGCGTGCGCGTGCTCGCGGCACTGGCGCTGTTGTCGCCCGCGCTGGTGGATGGCGCGCTCGCATTGCGGCATGCGGTGGCTGCGCAGCTGCTGCAGTCGAAGGCCACGGCGGTGCTGGCCACGCATGGTGCCGGCGGGTCGGACAGTCCCGATCCCGCGACAGCCGCTGCGGCGCTACTGTCACGGACGACCTGGCCGGACGCATTGGCTTCGCGGATGGATCTGCTGTCGCAGGCGATTTCGCACGCGCCGGGCGCACGGCTCGACGCGCTCACGCTGGAACGCGCCGCTCCTGCCCTGGCTGGCGTGCAGCACCCCGACTCCGCGACGCTCGATGCGATCCGCACGCGCCTTGGCGACAGCGGGCTGGATGCCGTGGTAGTGGACACGCAGGCACTCGGCGACGGCTTGCGCAGTGAGCTTTCGCTGGAGGTGCGCCCATGAACGGATTGCACGCCCTCCAGACGTGGTGGCAGGCGCGCGACGTCCGCGAACGGCGCTTGCTGTGGCTGATCCTCGCGGCCCTGGCGGCCTTCGCGTGGTGGTATGGAATGCTCACACCGCTACGACAGGTCCGGGAGACCGCGCATGCTTCGCACCAGCGCGCCGCCGACACGTTTGCAGTCGTGCAGGCCGCCGCAGCGCGGCTGGCAACGCAGCCCGGCGACGCAACAGCGCCAACGACGCGCGAGGCGGTCTCGGCGGCTGTCGTCGACGCCGCCCGCGCCACCGGCGTGGCCATCACGCGCGATCGCGACGGCGAGCCGGGCACATGGCTGGTCGACATCGACGCCGTGGACCATGCACCGCTGGTCGCGTGGCTGGAACAGATGCGCCGCCAGCACGGATTGGCCCCTGACGCGCTGCACGTCACGACCGGGAACGGACAGCTGCGCGTGCATGCGCGGTTCCTGGTTCCGACGCCACCCGCGCCGGGACGCTGAGTCGCCCCGGCGCGGATGCCGGGGGCCGCGTGCATCAGAACGCGAACTGGGCCCGCAGCGCGTATTGCCCGGTTTCGTCGCCGGTGGCGCGGTTGTCGCCTTGCGTGTAGTTGAGCATGAAGCGCAGGTTCGGGTTGACGTAGTAATTCAGCCCGAGGATCCAGCTGCGTACGTCCAGCGCGGCCACGTCGCGGTTGCGGATGGCGTCGTAGCGGGCGGTCAGTTCCCACTGCCCGTCCGCGCCGACCTTCGGCGAACCGAACACACCGGTCGCCGACTTGTAGGGCTTGTGCGCGCCGCCGAACAGCCAGCCGCCCTGCACGTACCAGGTCTGGACGTCGCTGTCGCCGCCGCCCTGCTGGCCGAAGCTTGCGCGCACGTACTCGGACTGCGCGAACGCGGACCCCATTGCCGCTGCGACTTCCAGCCCATGCGCCGTGACCTCGCCGCCACTGGCGCTGGTGGTGACGGCAATGGTCTGCGCGGGACCGCGCCGACCGGCGTAGTTCGCCACCGCGGCGATATCGGCCGAACCCAGCCGCACGTCCTCGTGGCTGGCCCATGCACCCAGGTGCAGCGTACGGCCCTCGTCGTTGATCGGGGCATAGGTGACGCGGCCCGCCACGCCATGGCCCTCGTTGCGCGGCCCGTTGGCACCGCGCAGGTTGAACACGCTGAGGCCGGCGGTGTAGTGATCCCCCGAGCGCTGGTAGCCCACGCCCTGCTGGAACTGCCGGCCGTTGAACAGGCCGCTGCCCGATGCGAACGGGCGCTCCATCATCAGGATCTCGTTGGAGCTGGTCAGTTCCTCCATCGACCGGTAGGGCTTGAACTGGCCGATGATCGCCTTGCCGCCGAACAGCGAGGTACCGATGTACGCATCGCGCAGACCATCGAGGTTGCTGCCGGCCGCGAAATCCTGCTCAAGCTTGTAGTCCCATCCATAGGCCTTGCCCTGCAGGGTCAGGCGCGCGCGCCGGAATTCGGTGGTGCCGATGGCCGCGGCGATGTCGCGATCGAAAGCATACGCGTCGAAGTGCACCCGCCCGCCCAGCGACACCTCGAACGCCTTGTCCGCCGAAACCACCTTCAAGCCGCCTCGCGTATCCACCGATGGCGTGGCCGATCCGGGTTCGGCCACGCCCTGCTCGACAGCGCCAGGGGATGCGTCCGCAGGGGGCGACGCGGTTGCGCGCGTCTCGAGTTGTTCGATGCGCGCCTGCAACTGCTGCAGTTGCGCCTTCAGCAAGGCGATCTCTTCGGCGTCGCTGGCATGCGCCGTCGCCGGTGCCGCGGCGGCAATCGCCATTGCGAGGACGGTCGGAAGCAACAAGGGTTTCGACACGGGATACTCCGGGCTGGGGGTCGGTCTCGCGATCGAGGCCAGCACTCGGCCCGCGCGAACGCAGGAAAGCCTGGGCATCGATTGTGACAACACGATGTCAATCGTGACAATTTCATTTCCCGGTTGTGTTTGTTTCGTGACAGTGGTCTTCAGGCCATCCGAGGATCGACCGTGGCTGTCATGCAACCGAAACCTGCGGATCATCAACCTGCCATCTGGGCGGGGTCCACTATGCGCAGGCCATCCGCAGAGGCGCGCCCTCCCACGTTCCCCGCGGCTGCAAGCCGGCAGATCTCTCTCCCCAATTGGCGTCCTACGCTCCCCATCGGGCCCTCGGGCCCGTTTTTTTGAGCCCCTCTTCCCGGAACGCCCCGGAGGATGTCATCCGCCTGTAACAAAAACATCATTTCATAGTCCGGCCAGTGCCGCCCCGAGCGGCGTCCTACTTCCGGAGATTCCATGAAAGCCATCCAGGCGCGCACCGCCCTTCTCTCGTTCGCAGCAGCGTCGCTGCTCGCCGCATGCGGCTACGAAAGCGCAAGCGGGAGCCAGGAGACCGCCGCCACGGGCGGCACCCAGCGAGGTGCCCAGATCACGGGCGCCGGCGCCACCTTCATCTTCCCCCTGGTGTCGAAGTGGTCGGCGGACTACAGCGCGGCCACCGGGAACCGGGTCAACTACCAGTCCATCGGCTCGGGCGGCGGCATCGCCCAGATCAAGGCCGGCACGGTCGACTTCGGCTCCAGCGACAAGCCGCTGCCCAGCGAGGAACTGGCCGAGGCCGGCCTGGTCCAGTTCCCCTCCGCCATCGGCGGCGTGGTCCCGGTGGTCAACATCCAGGGCCTGCAGCAGGGCGAACTGCGCCTGACCGGCCCGGTGCTGGCCGACATCTTCCTGGGCAAGGTCAGTACCTGGAACGACCCGGCCATCACCGGCCTCAACCCCGGCGTCAGCCTGCCGGACGGCAAGATCAGCATCGTCCACCGCTCGGACGGCTCCGGCACCACGTTCAACTTCACCAACTACCTGTCCAAGGTCAGCCCGGACT
Source organism: Luteimonas aestuarii (assembly GCF_004357985.1). Classification (GTDB taxonomy): domain Bacteria; phylum Pseudomonadota; class Gammaproteobacteria; order Xanthomonadales; family Xanthomonadaceae; genus Luteimonas; species Luteimonas aestuarii. The sequence continues at coordinate 446,035 of NZ_SMTF01000001.1, forward strand.
GGAAGAGCAGCGTCGGCGAAGGCACCTCGGTGCAGTGGCCCAGCGGCGTCGGCGGCAAGGGCAACGAAGGCGTGGCGTCCTACGTGCAGCAGATCCGCGGCTCGATCGGCTATGTCGAGCTGGCCTATGCGCTGCAGAACAACATGCCGTATGCGCAGATGCAGAACGCCGCCGGCAACTGGATCCGCCCGAACGAATCGTCCTTTGCGGCCGCCGCCGCGAACGCCGATTGGGCGAACGCGCGCGACTTCAACCTGGTCATCACCGACGCCCCCGGTGCCGACGCCTGGCCGATCACCGCCACCAACTTCATGCTGATGCACAAGCAGCCGCGGGATGCCGCGCGCAGCCGGGCCACCCTCGACTTCTTCAAGTGGGCGCTGGAAAACGGCCAGGCCCAGGCAGCGGAACTCCACTACGTGCCGCTGCCGGCGGAGCTGGTGCAGCAGATCGAAGCCTACTGGGCAGCGGAAATCCAGCAGTAACGCACTTGCGATACCGTCAGGCCTGACCGGCCACGCCACGGACGCACGCACCCGCGTGCGTCCCGCTGGCTGGGCCGCCAACACGGCGGCCAGGCAGGGCGGAACACTGGAACGGACGGCGCCCGTCTCCGGCTTGCCGTTCCACATGTGGACTATCGAACGAACCGGGATGCCATGAACGCCACCGCCCTCCCCGCCGCCGGCGCTCGCGATACACGCGACGCCCGCAATGACCGGCTGTTCCGCTGGCTGCTGGTTGCCACCGTCGCGTTCGTCATGGTCGCCCTGGCCGGCGCCGCGCTGTCGATGCTGTGGGGCGGTCGCGACGCCCTCGCTTCGCAAGGCCTGTCCTTCTTCTTCTCGACCGAATGGAATCCGGTGGAGAACAAGTACGGCGCACTGGTCCCGATCTACGGCACCGTGGTCACGGCCGTCATCGCCATGCTGGTCGCGGTGCCGGTGAGCTTCGGCATCGCCTTCTTCCTGACCGAGGTGGCGCCGCGCTGGATGCGCGGACCGGTCGGCACCGCGATCGAACTGCTGGCCGGCATCCCGTCGATCATCTACGGCATGTGGGGCCTGTTCGTGCTGGTGCCGGTGATGACCACGCACGTCACGCCGTGGATGAACGACCACCTCGGCACGATCCCGGGCATCGGCATGCTGTTCCGCGGACCGCCACTGGGCATCGGCTTGCTGACCGCCGGTTTCGTGCTGGCGATCATGATCATCCCCTTCATTTCCTCGGTGATGCGCGAGGTGTTCCTCACCGTGCCCACGCGCCTGAAGGAATCGGCCTACGCCCTCGGCGCGACCAAGTGGGAGGTGAGCTGGAACATCGTGCTGCCCTACACCCGGTCGGCGGTGATCGGCGGCATGTTCCTCGGCCTCGGCCGCGCGCTGGGCGAAACCATGGCGGTCGCCTTCGTGGTCGGCAACTCGGTACGGTTCTCCGCATCCCTGCTCGAGCCGGGCACCACCATCGCCGCACTGATCGCGAACGACTTCGGCGAAGCCACCGAAACCTACCGCTCGGCCCTGCTGCTGCTCGGCTTCGTGCTGTTCGTGGTGACCTTCGTGGTACTGGCCATCGCCCGCCTGATGCTGATGCAGCTGGCGCGCAGGGAGGGCAACTGATGAGCGCACTGGGCATCCAGGTCAAGACCGAAGCGGAACTGCGCACCGCCGACCGCCTGTACGGCAAGCGTCGCATCTACAACGCCGTCGCCATCATCCTGGCGGTCGTCACTGCGTTGTTCGGCCTGTTCTTCCTCGGCTGGATTTTGTGGACGCTGGCCTCGCGCGGATTGGGCGGCATCAACTGGGCGCTGTTCACGCAGATGACCCCGCCTCCGATGCAGGAAGGCGGGCTGGCGAATGCCTTCTTCGGCAGTGCGGTGATGTGTGGCCTGGCGATCCTGATCGGCACGCCCCTCGGCATCGCCGCGGGCACATGGCTGGCCGAATACGGCAACGCGCGCAAGGCCGGCACCGTCGTACGGTTCGTCAACGACATCCTGCTGTCGGCCCCTTCGATCGTGCTGGGTCTGTTCGTCTACACCCTGTTCGTGATGCAGACCGGCGGTCGTTTCTCGGCACTCGCGGGCGCCATCGCGCTGGCCTTCATCGTGCTGCCGGTGGTGGTGCGCACCACCGACGAGATGCTGCGGCTGGTGCCGGTGCAGATGCGCGAAGCGGCGCTGTCGCTGGGCGTGCCGCAGTGGAAGGTGATCATCCAGGTGCTGTACCGCAGCGCTTCGGCGGGCATCGTCACCGGCATCCTGCTGGCGCTGGCCCGCATCTCCGGCGAGACCGCGCCGCTGCTGTTCACTGCATTCGGGAACCAGTACTGGAACAGCAACATCCTGCAGCCGATGGCCAGCGTCCCGGTGGTGATGAACCAGTACGCGGGCAGCCCGTACGAATCCTGGCAGCAACTGGCCTGGGCAGGTGCGCTGGTGTTGACACTGTTCGTGCTGGTGGTCAGCCTCGTCGCTCGTGCCATCCTGCTGCGCAACAAGATATCCCATGACTAACCTCGGACCGGACACGGCCATGAACGACATCCAATCCGCGCCGTCGCAACGCATCAGCGTGGCCACGCAGGGGCGCGGCGCGCTCGCGCCCTCCCCGGTCAAGATCGCGGTCCGTGACCTCGACTTCCACTACGACAAGTTCCATGCGCTGAAGAAGATCAACATGGACATCCCCGAGAAGCGGGTGACCGCGATGATCGGACCGTCCGGCTGCGGCAAGTCCACCCTGCTGCGCATCTTCAACCGCATCTACGCGCTGTACCCCAAGCAGGAAGCCAGCGGGGAACTGCTGCTGGACGGCGAGAACATCCTGTCGCCGAAGTACCCGATGAACCGCCTGCGCAGCAAGGTGGGCATGGTGTTCCAGAAGCCGGTGCCGTTCCCGATGACGATCTACGAGAACGTCGCCTACGCCATCCGCCACCACGAGAAGCTGTCGAAAAAACAGCTCGACGAGCGCGTCGAACACGCGCTGCGCCAGGGCGCGCTGTGGGACGAGGTGAAGGACAAGCTGGGCCAGAGCGCACTGGGCCTGTCCGGCGGCCAGCAGCAGCGGCTGTGCATCGCCCGCGCCGTGGCGTTGCGCCCGGACGTGCTGCTGCTTGACGAGCCGACGTCCGCGCTCGACCCCATCTCGACCAGCCGCATCGAGCAGCTGATCGAAGAACTGAAGCTGGACTACACCATCGTCATCGTCACCCACAACATGCAGCAGGCGGCGCGCGTCTCCGACTTCACCGCCTTCATGTACCTCGGCGACCTGGTCGAGCATGACGCCACCGAGACCATCTTCTCCAATCCCTCGAAGCAGCAGACCGAGGACTACATCACGGGACGATTCGGCTGATGAACACCCAACCGCACGACCACATCGTCAAGAGCTACGACGAGGAACGCCAGCGCCTGATCGGCGAGATCCTGCGCATGGGCGAGATGGCTGCCGCACAGCTGGAAGCCGCGCTGGACGTGGTGGACCGCCGCGACGACAAGGCCGCCGCGCGCATCATCGCCAACGACGAAGCCATCGACGCGCTGGAGCACGTCGTCAGCCAGGACGTGATGAAGCTGGCGCTGCGCGGCCCGATGGCGCGCGACCTGCGCGAGATCCTCGCGGCCCTGCGCATTTCCGCCGACATCGAACGCATTGGCGACTACGCCGCCAACGTGGCCAAGCGCTCGACCGCGCTGAACCTGTCGCCGCCGCTGCCGCTCACCCGCGGATTGAACGCGATCGGCCAGCTGGCGGTCACCCAGATCCGCGACGTTCTGCAGGCCTACCGCGACAACGATGCCGAAGCCGCGCAGCGCGTCCGCGCCAAGGATGCGGAGATCGACACGCTGTACACCGGGCTGTTCCGCGAGTTGCTGACCTACATGATGGAAGACGCGCGCGCGATCACCCCCTGCACGCACCTGCTGTTCATGGCCAAGAACATCGAGCGCATCGGCGACCACGCGACCAACATCGCCGAGAACATCTGGTTCCTGGTCCACGGCGACGACGCCCTGCCGCCGCGCGAGAAGCGCGACGGCACCAACACCGCCACCACGCCCTGATCCCGCCGGCGCCGCCCCTCGCCGGGGCGGCGCGCGGCATGCGCCGGTCGGTCGAAGCCAGCAGCTCTGCTACGCTTGCGCGATGACTCACGCCGCCGCATCGCCCACCGCGTCCGCATCGCCGATGGCGAAACGCTTCCGCGGCTACCTGCCCGTGGTGGTCGACGTGGAAACCGGCGGCTTCGACTGGAACCGCCATGCACTGCTGGAAATCGCCGCGGTGCCGCTGGACCTCGATGACGATGGCAGGCTGGTACTGGGCCAGACCGCCAGCGCGCATGTCGACCCGGCCCCCGGTACGCTGATCGACCCGCAGTCGCTGGAAGTCACCGGCATCGACCTCGACCACCCCTTCCGCATGGCCAAACCCGAACGCGACGCGCTGGACCACGTGTTCGCACCCGTGCGCGCGGCGATCCGCAAGCACGGCTGCCAGCGCGCGATCCTGGTCGGCCACAACGCGCACTTCGACCTGAACTTCCTCAATGCCGCGGTCGCCCGCAGCGGACACAAACGCAACCCGTTCCATCCGTTCAGCGTGTTCGACACGGTCACCCTGGCGGGCGTGGCCTACGGGCAAACGGTCCTGGCCCGTGCCGTGCAGGCCGCCGGGTTCGACTGGAACACTCGCGAGGCGCACTCGGCGCTGTACGACGCCGAGCAGACCGCGCGCCTGTTCTGCACCATCGTCAACGACTGGCCGCGCGGCGCCACGCCGGCCTGAGCTTTCACGCACCGCAATCATCCGCGTCGCTATGTTCGAGGCTCCATTGCACAAGGAGCCGGACGATGCCCATCACACGCGCGAAAGCGACCGCACTGCTGAACCAGCGGGAGATGGCGCTCTACGACGACAGCCGCGCCAACGCCATCCGCGAACTCGATGAAAAGGCACTCTCGGTACGCATCTCCCGTGCGCGCGACCTGCGCGACCGCGCCCGTGACCTGGTCCAGCGCCAGAAACTCTCGTCCCGCGACAGGACCGGCAACAAGCGCGGCGCCAGCGGCGTCGCCAACCAGCGCAGCAAGGACAAGGTGGAGCTGACCACCGACATCCTGCGCCGGTTCGAGGCGCAGCTGGACAAGGTGGCCGACGCCAACACCGGCACCGGCAAGAAGGCTGCGAAGAAGAACGCGAAGAAGGCTGCAAAGACACCCGCTCGCAAGTCGGCAAGCCGTCGCAGCGACCGGCGCGACGCACGCAAGGCGACGCGCGACGCCACGCGCAGTGCCAAGGCCGCGAAACCAGCGGCGAAGAAGTCGCCTGCCAGGAAGACAGCCGCCGGCAAAACCACGAAAGCGGCGACCGGAAAAGCCGCCGACCGCAAGACGAAGTCCGCTGCAACCAAGGCGACTGTTGCAAAAAAGGCAAGCGCGAAGACGACGGAAAAGAAGCGCTCCGCGGCTGCCAAGCCGGCGCCTGCACGCAAGGCTGCCGCCAGGACCGCTGCGACAAAGTCACCTGTCGCCAAGGCTGCACGCAAGAAGGCCGGCAAGTCCGCCAGGAAGACAGCCACCACCAAACCGCTTACCCCCAGGCAGGCCTTGAAGCGCACGCAGTCGCTGCTCAAGGCCAAGCAGGAGCGCGATCGTGCGCCCAAGCCATGGGAGTCGCTGGACGGCGGTGCCTCCGCACCCGGCCAGCCCGGCTACCAGTCCGGTGCGGCCGCACGCCGGGCGCAGGAACTCCACGCAGGTGAGGCACGCATGCCCGCGATCAAGGGGAGCATCAGCACGCGGGACCGAATCAACCAGGGCAAGCGCGACAGCCGCAACAGCGGTTGATCGCACCCGCACGCAGCGTGGAGGCCGCGGATTTTTGCCCCGGCTTCCGGCTGCTTGCGTGCGTTCGCACGGCGTCAGTACCTCACGACCTCGGGCGCGTCGTGCGGCGTGACGCCCCTCAACCTGCTGCAAGCTTCAATCCGATGATGCCCGCCACGATCAGTCCAAGGCTGACAAAGCGCGCGGCGTTGGCCGGTTCGCCCAACAACACGATGCCCAGGATCGCGGTGCCCACAGCGCCCACGCCCACCCAGACCGCATAGGCGGTGCCGACGGGCAGCGACTTCATCGCCACGCCCAGCAAGCCCAGGCTGGCGACCATTGCCGCGACGGTGCCGAGGGTTGGCCACACGCGGGTGAAGCCCTCGGTGTACTTGAGGCCGATCGCCCAACCGATTTCCAACAGGCCTGCGAGCAGCAGGATCATCCAGGGCATGGTGGCACCTCCATCTTGACGATGGGGCCGTCCCCGGATGTGCAAAGGCGCCGGGTCGTCCCGGCGCAGGAGGATTCTTGCACGCATGGGTGCCTGCCGGGTGACCACCGGCTGACCCGGCAGTCGTTCTCAGCGCCGCGGCTTGCCGCCTTCCGACAGCCCCCGCGCGATGCCGTAGCCCGCGATCAGTATCCACGCCACCTGCATGAAGAACACCGGCGCGTTGAAGTTGACGATCACCGACACCAGCACGCCCATCGCCCCGACCAGATTGAGCAGCTGGTAAGTGATGCCGATGCCGGACAGGCGGCGCGCCTGCAGCAGGAAGAACGCAGCCAGCACCATGAAGGTCCCGGCGAAACCCACCCAGTCATGCCATTGCAGGTCGAGCGACATCATGTCGGATCCTCTCTTCTTCGTTGCGGATTGGTCGTTGGTGTCAGGAAAAACGCTGGCGCACGGCCTCGAACAGGCACACGCCCGTCGCGACGGAAACGTTGAGGCTTTCCACGCCCGGCGACACCTGCACCCCGGGCATCGGGATCGACACCAGCTGGTCGCAGTGCTCGCGCGTCAGCCGGCGCAGGCCATCGCCCTCGCCGCCCAGCACCAGGGCGACGTTGCCGGTCAGGTCCAGCTGGTACAGCGACGCATCGGCCTCGCCGACCAGGCCATAGATCCACACGCCCTGCTTCTGCAGGTCGGCCAGGCAGCGCGCGAGGTTGGTGGCGCGCACCACCGGAACGCTGTCGGCGGCGCCGGCCGAGGTCTTGCGCACGGTGGCATTGACCTGCACCGCCTTGTCCTTGGGGATGACGACGGCGGTGACGCCCGCCGCCGCCGCGCTGCGCAGGCAGGCGCCGAGGTTGTGCGGGTCCTGCACGCCGTCAAGCACCAGTATCAAGGCCTTGCCGCCGGCCTGCGCCACCAGCTCGGCCAGGTCATGCTCGTCCCAGGTCTTCGCCGCGGCGTAACGCGCGGCCACACCCTGGTGGCGCACGCCGCCGGCCACGCCGTCCAGCGCCTGCTGCGCGACGCGGCGCACGTCGATGTCCTTGCGCCGCGCGGCGGTCTCGATCTCCGCCAGCCGCGGGTTCTTGGCACCCGCCTCCAACAGCACCTCGCGCACGTGCGTGGCGTCGTGCTCCACCGCCGCAGCCACGGCATTGATGCCGACGATCCATTGGTTCTGCTTGCTCATGCGACGGTGGCTCGTGGAATTACGCGCATTGTAGAAGCCGGCCGCCATGCCCGCGACCAATGGGCCCGCCAGACCCGCAGGCGTCCGCTGGCGCCTGCGTCGGCTCGGGCGCGATCAGTATTTCTTCTTCTGCCGCCTCGCCGGCTGTCCACGCGGCGGTGGCGCCTTGGCACCCCGCTCCTCGGCCAGCCGGAAGTCGATCTTGCGCTCCTCCAGGCTGGCCTTGAGCACCACGATCCGCACCCGGTCGCCCAGCCGGAACTCGCGCCCGGCGCGTTCGCCCGCCAGGGTCTTGCGCACAGGGTCGAAGTGATAGAAGTCATTTGGTAGCTGGGTCACGTGCACCAGGCCGTTGACCTTCGACTGGTCCAGCTCGACGAACAGGCCGAAGCTGGTGACGCCGCTGATCGTGCCGTCGAACTCACCGCCGATATGCTGCTCCATCCATGCGGCGCGATAGCGCTCGTCCACCTCGCGCTCGGCCTCGGTGGCGCGGCGTTCGCGCTCGGAGCACTGCAGCGCCAGCGACGCCATCTCGCGCGGGGTGTAGTCGAAGGCATCGCGCTTGCCGCGCGCCAGCGCATGCTTGATCGCACGGTGCACCAGCAGGTCGGGGTAGCGGCGGATCGGCGAGGTGAAGTGCGCATACGCTTCCAGCGCCAGGCCGAAGTGGCCGATGTTGTCCGGCGAGTACACCGCCTGGCTCTGGCTGCGCAGGATCACCGATTCCAGCAGCGTGGCATCGGGCCGTTCGCGCACCTTCTTCAGCAGGTTGGCGAAGTCCTTGGGCTGCAGGCGCCCCCAGGGTGGCATCCGCAGCGCGAACTCCTTCAGGAACTCCAGCAGGTCGGCATACTTCGACTCCGGCGGCTTGTCGTGGATGCGGTACGGCGCCGGGATCTCCTTCTCAAGCAGGAAGCGCGCGGCCTCGACGTTGGCCGCGATCATGCATTCCTCGATCAGCTTGTGCGCATCGTTGCGCACCAGCATGCCCGCCTGGGTGACTTCGCCGCGATTGTCGAGCACGAAGCGCACTTCCGAACTCTCGAACTCGATGGCACCCCGCTTGGCCCGGGCCTTCGCCAGCACGTGGTACAGCTGGTGCAGGCGTTCCACCTGCGGCAGCACCGCACCCATCTGCTTGCGCACCTCGGCGTCGTTCTCGCCCACGGCCTTCCACACCTCGGTATAGGTGAGGCGGGCGTGCGAGTGCATCACCGCTTCGTAGAACTTCGAACCGGTGACGTTGCCCTCGCGGTCCACCTGCATGTCGCAGGCGAAGCACAGCCGGTCCACCTTCGGCTTCAGCGAGCAGATGCCGTTCGACAGCGTTTCCGGCAGCATCGGCACCACGAAACCGGGGAAGTACACGCTGGTCGCGCGCAGCTGCGCCTCGTCGTCCAGCGGTTCGCCGGGCCGCACGTAATGCGACACGTCGGCGATGGCGACGATCAGGCGGAAGCCGCCCTGGTTCGGTTCGCAGTAGACGGCGTCGTCGAAGTCCTTCGCATCCTCGCCGTCGATGGTCACCAGCGGCAGCGCGCGCAGGTCCACGCGGCTGCGCGCCTCGTCATGGGTCACGTCCAGCGGCACCGCGCCGGCATCGGCCAGCACCTGCGGCGGGAATTCGTGCGGCAACTCGTGGCCGTGGATGGCCGCCTCGACCACCAGCGACGGCGTCAGCGCATCGCCCAGCACCGCCAGCACCTTGCCGATCGGCGGGCGGCGTTCCTCTGCGGGCGTGGTGATCTCGCAGACCACGAGTTGCCCGTGGTTGGCGCCCAGCCGCGCATCGGCCGGCACCTGCACGTTGCGCTGGATGCGGCGGTCATCGGGCACCACGAAACTGATGCCGGACTCGAGGGTGAAACGGCCGATCAGGCGGTTGAGTCGCCGTTCCAGCACTTCGACGATCGCGCCCTCGCGGCGCCCGCGGCGGTCGACGCCGGTCACGCTGGCCATCACCCGGTCGCCGTGCATGGCCTTGCGCATTTCGCCGGGCGGCAGGAACAGGTCGTCGCCGGCACCGCTGTCGGGGCGCAGGAAACCGAAGCCGTCCGGATTGGCGATCACCGTGCCCGGGATCAGGTCCACCTGCCGCGCCGGCACGAAACCGCCGCGACGGTTCTGCAGGAGTTGTCCGTCGCGCACCATCGCGCCCAGGCGCTTGCCCAGCGCGTCGGCGCGATCGGGTTCGCTCAACTTGAGGCGATCGGCCAGCTCATCCGCCGACATCGGGCCGTCGGCCGAGGCCAGCAGTTCCAGGATCGCCTCGCGACTGGCAATGGGCCGATCGTAGCGCCGCGCCTCGCGTTCGGCGTGGGGGTCATGGAAACCGCCCTTGCGCCGGCCGCCAGCGGCAGGCTTGTCGCGCACAGGGCGCGTCGTATCGGCAGGGCGTGCAGTCTTCTTCCTGCCCCCCGCGCCTGCGGCAGGCGTCGCGGGCAGATCGGGCATCCACGGCGGCCGTTTCGCCGTCGCCTGTTGCCGCGGTTTGCGACCGCCCTCCTGCGCGCGTGACGGCTTGCCGCTGCTGGAGGGTCCCTTGGAGGGCGTCTTGCGGCCACCGCCGCGCTTGCCTGGAGTCCTTGTCATGCGCGGATGGTACACGCCGCCCCGTCACCGGCCCGTCCACCGCGGGAAGGGTTTGACATTGCCCGCGCCGCAACGCAACATACGCGGCCACCTGCCCAGGTGGCGGAATTGGTAGACGCACTAGTTTCAGGTACTAGCGGGTAAAACCGTGGAGGTTCGAGTCCTCTCCTGGGCACCACGTGGCACACGAAAAACCCCGCGAATCGCGGGGTTTTTTGCGTTCCGGGCCGGGCGCCACGGCGGCGCGGATTCGGATACGTCACGTCCAGCGCCAGGTGGTCCAGGCCCGCAGCGACTGCCCGGGCGGCAGGACCACCGGGTCGGCGTTGAACGCATCGGGCATGGCGGTCTGCGGTTCCACGCAGGTGGCGTGCGCGGCCTGGTCGTAGACCACCCAGCAGATGCAGTCCGACGTCATCGTGAGCGTTGTATCCCCGCGATGCACGCGCACCGGGCGCCGGTTGACGAAGCAGTCGTCCCAGGGCCCCGGCGGCGGCGCGGCCGGCGGCAGCGTGGCAATGCCCTCGGCATCGCGCGGAAAGATGGCATCGGGCTGGAAGTCAATGCGATCTGGCTTGCGGAACCACGGATGCCAACCCAGCGAGGCCGGCATGGGCCGGTCACCTGCAGTCACCTCAAGCACCAGGTGCAGGGTGTCTTCGTCCTGCAGGGTGATGCAGTGCGTGGCGCGACCACCGAAGGGCCATCGCATGTCCGTGGGCAGTTCCAGCGTCAGCATTGCGGTGGCGTCGCCGGGCCTTTCGAGCGTCCACGGCTGCGTGAATCCGGTGCCGTGGATGGCGTGCGCGCCGAAGTTCACCGGCAAGGCGTGCCCGCGTCCATCGAAGGCAAAACGGCCATGGCGGATGCGGCCCGCCCACGGCACCATCGGGAAGCAGCCCCAGGCGATCGCGGCATGATCGCCATCGTCGGGGCCGAACAGTTGCTCGATACCGCGATGGCGGATCTGCGCGATGCGCCCGCCCGCCTGCGGTGAAAGATCGACCGACAGTACGCCGCGCGTCAGCGAGGTCAACGGACCCGGCGGCAGCCGCTGCATCGCGCCCTGCACGGCCGCGTCCAGCGTGCCGGACTCAGCCGCCATAGGGGTCGATCGTCCTGATCCCCCCCGACGCCTCGTGGTGCAGTTCGGCCACCTTCACCGACCGCAGGTGGGTGATGCCGCCGGACAGCACGCAGTCGTGGTAGTACAGGTACCAGCGCTCGCCATACGCGATGATCGAGTGGTGCGTGGTCCAGCCGACCACGGGCAACAGCACCACGCCCTGCCAGGTGAACGGCCCGTACGGGCTGTCGCCCACGGCATAGCAGAGCTTGTGCGTGTTGCCGGTCGAGTACGAGAGGTAGTAGCGACCGTCGAAACGATGGACCCACGGGCCCTCGAAATAACGCCGGTCGTGGTCATCGGCACGCAGCGGCGTACCGTGTTCGTCGAGGATCACGATCTCGCGCGAGGGTTCGTCGAAACCGCGCATGTCGGCGCGCAGGCGCGCCATGCGCGGACCCAGCGCCCGCGCGTCGCCCGTCGGCTCCTCGTGCGCCGGGTCGAAGGCGTTGTCGCGGTACTTCTGCAACTGCCCGCCCCAGATGCCGCCGAAATAGAGGTACTGCGTACCGTCGTCGTCGACGAACACCGCCGGGTCGATGGAGTACGCGCCGGCAATGGGCTCCGGATCGGCGGTGAAGGGGCCTTCCGGCCGATCGGCGACGGCCACGCCGATGCGGAAGCGGTCGTCGGCGCACTTCGCGGGGAAGTAGAGGAAATAGCGTCCGTCGCGCGTGGCGGACGTGGGCGCCCACATCTGCCGGTCCGCCCAGGGCACGTCACGCACGTGCAGGATGGTGCCCATGTCCTGCGCCGCGTGTTCCGGCGTGTCCATGCGCAGCACGTTGTAGTCGGTCATCATGAAATGACCGCCTTCGTCGTCGAACGCGGTGCCGGCTTCGATGTCGTGCGACACGTACACGTAGACCTTGCCGCCGTACACGTGCGCGGACGGGTCGGCGGTGTAGATGTGCGTCACCAGCGGCTGCGAAATGGCTTTCGCGCCGAGCAGTTCGATGTCGTCCGTCGGCGATGGCTCACTCATGGATCGATGCGTCCGTGGGGCTTGCGGTCAAAGGGGTGCCGGTGGCTGCAGCAGCCGGCGCTCGCCCAGTTCGCGCTCGATGCGCGATTCCATGGGCTTGTCGATCTCGTAGAAGAACAGCAGCGCGACGCACAGCAGGAACGGGATCGAGCAGTACACGCTGACCGCCAGCTTGATGCCCTGCACCGCGCCCGGCGACTGCACGGCGAGATCCGGGTCGTAGCCGTAGAACGCGAGGATGCCGGCCACCAGCGCGCCGCCGATGCTCAGGCCGAGCTTCAGGCCGATCAGGATCGCCGAGAAGATGATCGCGGTGGCGCGGCGGTTGTTCTTCCACTCGGACCAGTCGGCCACGTCGGCCACCATCGCCCAGAGCAGCGGGATGGTGATGCCATAGGTGAACCCGTGCAGCACGTAAGACACCACCACCAGCCCCACCGCATCCGGCGGATACAGCCAGAACGCCAGCAGGAAAAGCGTCGACACGAACAACGCACTGCCGAACACGTTGCGCTTGCCGAAGCGGTCGGCCAGCGGTTTCGAGAAGCCGATGCCGACGATCATGAAGATGATGCCGCCGGCGTTGAACAGGCTGAAGGCCGACGTGGGTGCATCTTCCGGCCACTGGAACGCGGTCAGCCCCATGCCGGTCAGCACCGTGTTGAGCCCGGCGATGAAACCGTTGAATCCCACGTCCTGCAGGAACGCCGCCAGGTGCGGCTCGCTCATGTAGTACTGGAAGTAGTACACGTACATGCCGCCCTTGAGGGCAAGGTTGATGAAGACCAGGATCGTCGCCGCCAGCATGAGCATCCACGGCAGGTTGCGCGTCAGGTCCGCCAGGTCCTCGCGAACGGTCGACTTCTGCTCGGGCGTGGGCACCACGCGTTCGCGCGTGGTGAGGAAGGTGATCAGGAAGAACACCGTCCCGACGATGGCGAACAGCATCATCGTGGTCTGGAAGCCCCGTGCCTTGTCGCCGTCGCCGAGGATCAGCACCAGCGGCAACAGCAACACCTGGATCATGAACTGCGCCACCATCACCGCCACGAAGCGGTAGGCCGACAGACTGTTGCGCTGTGCCATGTTGCCGGTCAGCACGCCGCTGAGCGCCGAATACGGCAGGTTGTTGGCGGCGTACACCATCACCAGCAGCGTGTACGTTCCCAACGCGTACACCACCTTGCCCTGCGGACCAAGGTCGGGCGTGCTGAACGCCAGCAGCGACAGCACGCCGAACGGCACCGCCGTCCACAGGATCCATGGCCGGAACTTGCCCCAGCGCGTCTGCGTGCGGTCGGCCACGATGCCCATCAGCGGCGTGAACACGAATGCCCCCAACAGTCCGACCACGAAGATGATCGTTGCCGCGGTACCGGCCGGGATGCGGTACACGTCGGTGTAGAAGAACGCCAGGAAGGTGACCAGCGTCTGGAAGATGAGGTTGGCGGCGAGATCGCCGAGGCTGTAGCCGACTTTCTCGGTGACGGATAGCTTTTCGGCGGTACTGGTCATGGCATCTGCCGGCAATGGGATCGGAAGCGCGACGATCTCACGGCGCAGTCCTCCAGCGCCGGCGCATGCGGGGTGCACGTGCCATCCGATGAAAAATCACGGCCCGGCCGGTGGTCGGTCGCACCGGTGCGGGCCGTGGGAGGAAGTCGTGGAGCGTGGGCGACCGGGGACCCAATGGACTGGACGCAGCCGGGCCGCGTCCAACGAATCACCCGGACCGCATCGTCCCGCGCGGCGACTGCGCGCGCACCATGCCTGCCCTGCGTTCGCCAGCGATCTTGTCGGCCCTGTTCCGTCATCCCGCCCCCTGCAATACGACGGCCGGATGGCCGATGGCAACATGCGCAACATGTCCGCATTGTCCCGACACGAATGGTAGCGCTACCAATCAGGGTACGCACGCTGCATAGCAGCACGACCGCAGTGTCTGGCCAGAAGCGTGGATTCAAGGCTTCAGGCGTTGTCGCCGGCACATGCCACGGATCGGCATTGGCGCCCGTGGTACGCCTGTGTTACTGATAGCGCTATCACCTGTCGTCGAAGTGGTCGCTGCGATACCGGCACTCCCGAAGGGCCTGCATCCGCACTCCGGTCACTCCGACGACATCGCCGATTCGTTGCCTGCCGGGAGCCTTGCCCGATGAAACCCTTGATGCCCACCCTGCTGATGACCGCGACACTGGCCCTCGCTGCGTGCGGTGGCGCTCCCGCACCCGCCGGAAGCGCGGTCACTGGCGCCACGCCGGCATCCGCCAGCACCGCGCTGGCGCATGGCCATGAGAAGTTCCTCGGCAGTGCGCACAGCCCGCCGCAGGCGCGCGACTTCCTAGTGTACTGGAACAAGGTCACGCCCGAGAACGGCGGCAAGTGGGGCGAGGTGGAGGCCGAGCGCGGAGTGATGGACTGGACCGCACTCGATGCCGCCTACCGCACCGCCAAGGACAACGACCTGCCGTTCCAGATGCACGTGATGGTCTGGGGCAACCAGCAGCCCGAGTGGATCAAGACCTTGTCCACAGCGGAACAGCGCGCGGCGATCGAGCAGTGGTTCGCCGCCGTGGCCGCACGCTATCCCGACATCGATACCGTTGAAGTGGTGAACGAACCCCTGCACGACCCGCCATCGCAGGATGATGAAGGCGGCGGCAACTACATCGCCGCGCTGGGTGGCGATGGCGACACCGGCTGGGACTGGATCCTCGAATCGTTCCGCCTCGCGCGCCAGCATTTCCCGGACGCACAGCTGATGCTCAACGAGTACAGTGTGACCAACACCCCCGACAACACGCGGCGTTATCTCGAGATCATCCGCCTGCTGCAGGGCGAAGGGTTGATCGATGCCATCGGCATCCAGGGTCATGCGTTCTCGACCACCACCGAAACCTCGATGGACGTGCACCGGGAAAACCTGGATGCGCTGGCGGCCACCGGCCTGCCCGTGTACGTCACCGAGTTCGACGTGGATGGCGCCACCGACGAAGAACAGCTGGCCGACTACCAGCGCATCTTCCCGGTGTTCTGGGACCACCCCGGCGTCCGCGGGATCACGCTTTGGGGCTTCCGGCCCGGCATGTGGCGCACTGAACAGCGCGCCTACCTCGTCAACGAGGACGGCAGCGAGCGCCCTGCCCTCGCGTGGCTGCGGGACTACGTGCAGAGTGGCGTGGAGTAGCGGCAACGACCGTCACACGACATGGCGCACCCGGCTCGGGAGTGAGGCGTCGGCCTGTCCCATCCAGCGCGCCATCGTGCCGCGCGCCGCGCCAGACGACACGCCCTACGCCCGGGCGTCCTTCCACACTGGCGGCACATCGCTTCGTCAGCTGGTCGAGTTCCTTGAACGGCACAGGATCGACAGCCTCGAAGTTGAAGCACGATTCGCCCTGCATCCTCCCGCGCAATCCATCGCCGATGCCATCCAGCAGACCGGGATCCTCGTAGACCGCATCAGGTGATAGCCCCACGTAGGACTTCCTGGCCTGCACCACGCCGAAGAACGCCGCCTTGGCCTTCGGCGCGCGGGCTGGCGCCTCCACATAGGGGTTGCCCGGCCGGTCGGTCCTGATCGACAGGCCACCAGCATGCTTGCGCAGCACGTCGGACAGCACGGCGAAGATCAGGCTGTGCATGCGTGACACAAGGCCAATGCGCTGCGCGAAGGCTGCCTCCGTCAACCCGGAAGGCAACGCGATGCCCCCTGCGCTTGCACGGCAGCAGCGTTCGGTACACGCACCCATCGCTGGATGGAGGTTACTTCGCATACCAAACGACCCGCGCCGCACGGGTCGTGTGGGTCGTGCGCAAGCCTATTCCACGACCAGTACCGCGATGGACTTCGCCGGCAGCTCGATCGCCAGTCGTCCCTCGCGCGCCTCCACGCTGTAGTCGCGCGGTCGCACCGCTTGCGGCTGCGCGAAGCTGTTGTGCGCATCCATGGCATCGGCGGTCAACAGGCGTCCGCTGGCGCGCTGCACGGCGCCGCCCTGCACGGCCACGTGCACGGTCAGTGGCGTGCCGGGATCCGGGTTCACCAGCGCCAGCTGCAGCTTGCCGTCGGTGTCGCGCGCGGCGGACACGCTGATGCCGGGGATGGCTCCGTCGCCATGGCGATACTCGGGCGCGTTCCGCACCCGCGCCGGCAGCGTGGTCGCACCGTGGAACGGGCGATACATGTGGAAGGCGTGGTAGGTGGGCGTGAGCAGCATCTTCTCCTTGTCGGTGAGGATCATCGCCTGCAGCACGTTGACCATCTGCGCGATCACCGCCATGTGCACGCGGTCGGCGTGGTCGTGGAAGATGTGGAAGTTCAGCGCGGCGACGACGGCATCGCGCAGGCTGTTCTGCTGGAACAGGAAGCCGGGGTTGTCGCCTTCCTCGGTGTCGTACCAGGTGCCCCATTCGTCGACGTAGAAGCCGTACTTGCCGTCGGGGTCGTTGCGCGCCAGCACTTCCTTGTTGGCCACGATGTAATCGTCCATCAGCAGCGTCTGGCGCAGCGTGGCGAACCACGCCGCCTCGTCGAAGCCCAGCGCCGCGCCCTTCTTCTCCCAGTCGGCGTTGGGCAACGTGTAGTAGTGGTGGCTGATGCCGTCCAGGCGCAGGCTCCAGTTCGGCTCGACGCCGCTGCTGATCGCCTCGGCCCACTCGGTCATGTCGCCGTGGCCGCCGCTGGCGATCATCTTCGGCTGGTTGTCTTCCGGCGCCTTCACGAACGTGGCGTAGTGGTTGTACAGGTCCACGTAGTACTCCGGCCGCATGTTGCCGCCGCAGCCCCAGGCCTCGTTGCCGATGGCGAAGTAGTGCAGCCTCCAGGGCTTGTCGCGGCCGTTGCGGCGGCGCAGTTCGGCCTGCGTGGACTGGCCGTCCGCGGTGATGTATTCCACCCACTCGGCCATCTCGCGCGGGGTGCCGGTGCCGAGGTTGCCGTTGACGTAGACCTCGGCGCCGAGCATCTCCGCCAGGTCCAGGAACTCGTGGGTGCCGAAGGCGTTGTCCTCGATCACGCCGCCCCAGCTGGTATTGACGCGCTTGGGACGCTGCGCGCGCGGGCCGATGCCGTCGCGCCAGTGGTACTGGTCGGCGAAGCAGCCGCCGGGCCAGCGCAGCAATGGCACCCGCAAGTCCTTCAGCGCGGCCAGCACGTCGTTGCGGTAGCCGCGGGTATTGGGGATGGACGAGTCTTCGCCCACCCAGATGCCTTCGTAGATGCCGCGCCCGAGGTGCTCGACGAACTGCCCGTAGACGTTGGGATGGATGGTGGCACCCGGGCGATCGGCTTCGATCACCACCTCGACCGGGCTGGCGACGACCGGCGCGGCGATGGCAGCGAGCGTGACGGCGATGGTGGCCAGCCAGCCATGGCGCCGGTGGTTTCGTGTGGCATGG
Source organism: Luteimonas aestuarii (assembly GCF_004357985.1). Classification (GTDB taxonomy): domain Bacteria; phylum Pseudomonadota; class Gammaproteobacteria; order Xanthomonadales; family Xanthomonadaceae; genus Luteimonas; species Luteimonas aestuarii. The sequence continues at coordinate 463,641 of NZ_SMTF01000001.1, forward strand.
ATCATGCGGGTCTCCCGTGAGGCGGATGGTGGTCCGTGCCCGTACGGCGGGCGCGGTTGCAGGTGATGCGTTGCCGCACATCGTGCAGGTAGTCGGCGTTATGATCGGAGCATGCCGATGCATTGCCCGGCATGCGGATCGCATCGGTGCAGGAGGCAATGCAAGTTGGGTTCGCTATCGCGCGTCGATGGGTGCAGGACAGGAAGCGTCCGTCGGCTCGATGCGACAAGGCGGCAACGGTCGTGATGTCGCCCAACGGCTCCACCCACGTCGCATCCGCGCGAGCACCCAGCCCTTCAACGACACGCTTCGGGAGAACCACATGTCCTTTCGTTCTTGCGCCACCCTCGCCCTGCCTCTGGCGGCAGCCCTTGCGGCCTGCACGGTCACGACGGGCGATGCCGCCGGCAACGCCGCGACGGCGGGCGATCCCGGGGAGGCATTCCCGGTGATTGGCCAGCTCACCGCGTACGCGGACGGATTCCACTCGCACGTTCCCGGGGATGCCCGCATCGAACGGCTGACCGATCCGCAGACCGAAGGCTTCACCTGGTCCGAAGGCCCGGCATGGGTGCGCGATGGCGATGGCGGCTACCTGTTGTTCACCGACGTGCCCGGCAACACCATGCATCGCTGGTCGGATGCAGAGGGCCTGTCGGTGTTCCTGCAGCCCTCCGGCTATGGCGGCCCGGACGACGGCACCCTGCGCGAGGCGGGTGCGAACGGCCTGTTCGCCGAGCCCGGCGGCACGGTGCTGCTGGCCGATTCCGGCAGCCGGCTGGTCGCCCGCTTCGATCCCGCGACGAAGGCGAAGACGCCACTGGCGACGCATTTCGACGGCAAGCGCTTCAACAGCCCCAACGACGTGGTGCTTCGCAGCGATGGCGCGGTGTTCTTCACCGATCCACCGTACGGCCTGAAGGACGGCAACGACTCGCCGGCCAAGGAACTTGCGTTCAACGGCGTGTACCGCATCGACGCCGATGGCAGCGTGCACCTGCTGGACGACAGCCTGACCTATCCCAACGGCATCGCGCTGTCGCCCGACGAGCGCACCCTGTATGTCGCCGTGTCCGATCCGGAACAGCCGGTATGGATGGCGTATGCCCTGGATGATGCCGGCGACGTGTCCGGGCGCCGCGTCTTCGCCGACGCCTCCGACCTGATGGGCGAAGGCGTGCATGGCCTGCCCGACGGATTGGTGGTTGCCACCGATGGCACGCTGTTCGCCACCGGTCCCGGCGGCGTACTGGTGATCGCGGCCGACGGCACGCGGCTCGGTCGCATCGAAACCGGCAGCGCGATCGCCAACTGCACGTTCGGCGATGACGGCCGCACGCTGTACATGACCTCCAACGACTTCCTCGCCCGCGTGCGCACCCACGCCACCGGGCTCGGCGCGGACCGCTGATCCGCCAGCGCGCGCCTGCACCCGCATCGGTGCAGGCGGCCGCGCAAGCGACCTGACGCGACGCGGGCGCAGCTCAATCACCGGACACCGCGAAGCGCGCCTGCTGGCGGATGTCGGCGCTCGATGCGCCCAGCTGCACTTCGTACGCACCCGCGTCGACCACGTAGCGAGCCTGTGCTTCGTCATAGGTACGCAAGGCATCGGCAGGCGTGAACGTGAACACCACCTCGCGCGTTTCGCCCGGCTGCAGGTGGATGCGCTGGAATCCGCGCAATTCCTTCAGCGCGCGCGGACGCTGCGGCGCCAGCGGCTTCAGGTACAACTGCACCACCTCGTCGCCGGCCTGCGTCCCCGCGTTGCGGATCGTGGCCTGCACGTGCACCACATCGTCCCGGCCCACGCGCGTGCGGTCCAGCCGCAGGCCGGAGTACGCGAACGTGGTGTACGACAACCCATGTCCGAAGGCGTACAGGGGTTCGCCCTCGAAGTAACGGTAGGTGCGGCCATCCATGTCGTAGTCGTCGAACGCCGGCAGCACTTCGTCGGCCTTGTAGAACGTCACCGGCAACCGTCCGGCGGGATTCGTCTCGCCGAACAGCACGTCGGCCATCGCGTTGCCACCGCGTTGCCCCGGGTACCACGCCACCAGGATCGCCGGCAGGTTGTCGTGTGCCCAGTCCACCGCCAGTGCCGAGCCCGTGGTCAGCACCAGTACCACGGGCTTGCCGGTGGCGTGCAGCGCTTCCAGCAGCTTCTGCTGCGTCGCAGGCAGCCGCGTGTCGGTGCGGTCGCCGCCGGAGAAACCGGGGAACTCGACGTCCATCTCCTCGCCTTCGACGTCTCCGGTCAGGCCGCCGACGAACACCACCACGTCGGCATCGCGTGCGACATCCAGGGCGTGTTCGAGCGCGGGCTTGGCGCCCGGCAGGTCCCAGGCCAGGCGCACCGCGGCGTCGCGCTCGTGCTCGTAGTACTCCAGCACGATGTCGTAGGCGCGCCCGGCCTCCAGCCGCACGCGGACATCGGCACTGCGCAGGCGTTCGGTATTGCTCCAGCGTTCGACCAGCAGCTTGCCGTCGAGGGAGAGGCGGAAGCCGTCGTTGGCGCCCACTTCGAGGCGGTAGTCGCCGCTGACCGGCGGCAGCAGCTGGCCGCTCCAGCGGATGCTGAAACGGTCGTTTGGCAGCGCCTGCCCAGGCCCGGCCTCGCCGCGCGCCATCAGGTTGTCGGTGGGCGAGCCGCGATCCCAGCGGAACGCGACCTGCGGGTCCACGCGCGTGAGCACCGGCGTGCCGGACAGGTCCTGGTTGGGGAAGTATTCGCCGCGCAGGCCGCGCTCGTTCGAACCGGCCGAAGGCCGCAGGTACTGCGGCTCGACCAGCGGCGTGGCGGCGGGATCGTCGCGGCCCTCGACAAGGTCCGCGCCGCGCGCGTAGACCACCTCGGCATCGGGCAGCGCTTCGCGGATGCCCTGCAGCACCGTGACCGGCGCGGCCGGCGTGCCGTAGTAGTTGCCCAGCAGCGACATGACGTCATCCGCAGTCGGGCCGATGACCGCGATGCGCTTGAGGTCACGCGACAGCGGCAGCACGCCGTCGTTCTTGAGCAGCACGACGGACTTGCGCGCGACCTCGCGCGCCAGCGCGTCGTGCGCGGGCGCCTGGTTGACCGAGTAAGGCGTTTGCGCCCAGCGCACCCGCTCCGGTGGATCGAACATGCCCAGGCGCATGCGCGCGGCGATCAGCCGCGTCGCGGCGGCATCCACCTCGGCCTCGTCCAGCAGGCCCTTGCGCACGGCGACCGGGACCGATTCGGCATAGGTATCGCCGCAGTCGAGCTGGGTGCCGTTCTTCACCGCGAGCGCGGCGGCGGCTTCCGGCGTCTCGACCAGCTTGTGGTTCTTCCAGATGTCGACCACCGCCCAACAATCGGACAACACGTAGCCCTGGAAGCCCCACTCGCCGCGCAGCAGGTCTTCGGCCAGGAACCGGCTGGCGCTGGCCGACTCGCCATAGACGCGGTTGTAGGCACCCATCACCGCGGCCACGTTGGCCTCCTTTACGAGTGCTTCGAACGCCGGCAGGTAGGTGTCGTACAGGTCGCGCTTGCTGGGGTGCACATCGAAGGTATGGCGATCGGCTTCGGGGCCGCTGTGCACGGCGAAGTGCTTGGCGGTGGCATCGAGCTTGCGATAACGCGGGTCCAGCGGGGTGCCGTCCGGCGCGTCGCCCTGCAGGCCACGCACGAACGACACGCCGATGCGCGCGGTGAGGTACGGGTCCTCGCCGTAGGTTTCCTGGCCACGGCCCCAGCGCGGGTCGCGGAAGATGTTGATGTTCGGCGACCAGAACGTGAGGCCCTGGTAGCGGCCATGCTCACCGTTGCGGAAGAACGCGTGGTGCTTTGCGCGGGCCTCGTCGCTGATGGTGCGCGATACCTCGTCGATCAACGGCACGTCGAACGTGGCTGCCAGGCCGATCGCCTGCGGGAACACCGTCGCCGCGCCCGCGCGCGCCACGCCGTGCAGCGCCTCGTTCCACCAGTCGTAGGCGGGCACGCCCAGCCGCTCGATCGCGGGCGAATCGTTCTGCATCTGCGCGGCTTTTTCTTCCAGCGTCATTTCCGCTACCAGCGCAGCGGCACGCGCCTCGAAGCTGCGCGTGGTATCGAGCCAGGGTTGCGTATCGCGTGCGAGGGCTGGCAGCGCCAGGACCGGCACCAGCAACGCCGTCGCAATCCGGCTCCAGCGCGATGGCGCACGCGCGGAAGCTGGTGAGGGCCTTCGAAGTGCAATGGCGCTGCACGTCCCCGGCCCTTGGATGGGATGTTCGTTCCCCGCGACGGCCTCGCGTGGTCCGCCCCACGCTCGCTGCGCCCGCGGCCCCCATCTGCCCTGCGGGCCTCTTCCCCCGCAGGCGGGGGATGGGCTCTGCGACCACGTATCGCGCTGCGCGATGCCTTCAGTCCGCATGGCCCGTCCCCCCGGCGTTTCCACCACGCTCGTCGCGCGCGTGCGGGCCCAGCGTCGCACCGACGAATCCGCCGGCCACCTCGGTACTGAGCACGGTGCCGTCGGCGTCGTCGACCAGCCATTGCCAGTCGCCACCACCGGCATCGAACCCGAACGCATACCGGCCTTCGTCACCGGTGATCTTCAGCACCACCGTGTCGTCGACGTCGATCCCGCGGCTGGCAACCACCGAGGCCGGCGCGTCGCCTGCACGTCGTTCAAGGAACAGCTGCGCGCCAGCGTCGGTGCGGCGCACGCCGAGGAAGTACCAGTACTGCTCGCTCTGGAACGCCGCGATGCCCGCCGCGACACCGACCTCCGGCATCGACAACGCGGTGCTGGCATCGAACCGCAAGTGCTGCTGGCGACGCGCGAGGTAGGACGGATTGCCCAGCGTCTCGAGGCCTTCGGCCAGTGGATGGATGCGCAACATTCCCGGCTGCGTGGCTACGTCCGCCCAATCGCTCTTCGGTACGCGGACGAACAGCCACGCCTTGTCGAGCTCGCCGCCATCGAAGTCGTCTCGCCAGGTGAAGTTGCCGGTCTGCGGCGCCTGGTCGGCCGGCTGCCGCATCCACGACGGACCGGGCAGCACGTACGGAATCTCTTCGCCCGGCGGCAGGATCGTCGGCCAGCCGTCCTGCCAGGTCACCGGCAGCAGGTAGGTTTCGCGCCCTGTGTTGTACTGGCGCCCGTCGTAGTTGCGGCTGGCCAGGAAGGTGACCCACCAGCTGCCGTCCGGCCCCTGCAGCATGTCCGCGTGGCCGGCGTTGGTGACAGGCAGCGGGCGCTTCGGGTCGAGGTCGCGCTGGGTCAGGATCGGGTTGCGATCGTAGGGCACGTACGGTCCCCACACGTCGCGGCTGCGCAGCACCACCTGGGAATGCTGCGGACCGGTGCCGCCTTCCGCGTTCGACAGCACGTACCAGCCGTCGACCTTGTAGATGTGCGGGCCTTCGATCCAGATCGGGTTCTCTTCCGGCTTCACGCCGCCATCGACCAGCACCTTGCGCGGGCCGAACGGGGTCAGCGTGGCGATGTCGATCTCCTGCAGCCAGATCGCGCGATGGCCGTCGTAGCGCACCGGCACGTCCGGCTCGTCGTTGTTGAGGATGTACACGCGGCCGTCGTCGTCGAAGAACAGCGACGGATCGATGCCACCGATGCTCGGCAGCCAGTGCGGATCGGACCAGGGGCCCGCAGGATCGGTCGCGGTCACGATGAAATTCCCGCCGCTGTCGACGGCGGTGTTGACCACGTAGAACGTGCCGTCGTGATATTCGATGGCGGGCGCGAACACGCCGCGCGAGACGCCAAGCCCGTCGAAGTCGAGCTGTTCGCGGCGATGGATGGCGCTGCCCACCTGCGTCCAGTGCACCAGGTCTTCGCTCTCGAACACCGGGATGCCGGGAAAATAGGTGAAGGTGGAATGCACCATGTAGAACTTGCCGCGCGCCGCGACGACGCTGGGGTCGGAATGAAAGCCGGCGAGGATCGGGTTGCGGAAGTGGCCGTCCGGCAGCGGCGCCTCGAACGCGGCATCGCGGCCGGTGTATTCGAACCAGTGGAATTGCGCTGGCTCGGCAGCATGTGCCGTGATCAACAGCATCCATACCGCTACCGACGACAGCAGCCCCTTCGATCCGAACCGTCCTGCCCCAACATCGCGCAGCAGCGTCGTCAGCCACGCGCGGGGCGGCACGCAAGGAGGTCGTCCCTGCATCTGAAACGCCATGGCGGTATAGCTCAGCGACGACGAACGAGGTGCACCCATGATGTTTGGCTGTGATGTCATGTCATTCCGCTCTTGTCTCAAAGCTGGAGTCTTGGAGCCAAGGTCGCGACGTTCACGGCCCCACCTCGATCTCGAACGGGCCGGCCGGCAGGCCTGCGCCATCGAACAGCGTGACCACCGGACCATCGGCCCAGCCGTGGCGCACCCGCGTCGCGCCTGCCATACCCCGCCCCCGCAGCAGCACCGCATTACCCTGCAGTTCCGCCGTCGCGTAGCGACAAGTGCCGCGGCCAACGCCGCACAGTTCGAATCCGATCGGCCCTTCCCCGCCGTGGGCCACCAGGCCATCGGTCACGTCGGCGAACACCACCCGTACGGCCTCGCCCTCATGCGTCGCCGAGCGCGGGACCGGGCCCGATGCCGCCCCACGCCGTCCGTACGCGGCATGCAGGGCCGCCCGGGCCAGCCGACGTCCGAGTTCCTGCTTGTTCGGCGGGTGGATGTCGTAGCGGTCGCCGATGTCGATCGCGACGGCCAGTGCGGTGCGTGCATCTTCCGCCGCCACCTGCCGCTGCGCCTCGCGCACGTCCGCCCATCCGCTTTCGATCGGCGCGGTGGGTGGCGCACCGAAGTTGGCCAGTTGCACCACCAGCAACGGCAGGTCCGCACCGAAACGGGCGCGCAGGTCGCTGCGCAGGCCGCGCAACAGGTCGGCGTAGCGCCCGCCTTCGCCGGTATTGGATTCGCCCTGGTACCAGGCCACGCCGCGCAAGCCGTAGCGCCCCAGCGGCGCGATCATGCCGTTGTGCAGGGTCGACAGCCCCGATGCCGTCTGCCATGGCGCACGCGGCGGCGACGCTTCGCCCGGCACGACCCGATAGCGCCAGCCGCCGAGCGTGACCGTGGAACCGTCGGCGAAACGCAGCGCATGCGCCGATGCGGGACCCGACAACCCGCCCTCGCGCCACGTGTCCAGCACGTTGACGACCACTACGTTCTCACCCGCGCGCAACAGCCCGGCCGGCAGCGGATACTCACGCGGCGTACCGGCACCGTAGGTGCTGCCCACCCCGCGGCCGTTGACCCATGTGGTGTCCATCTCGTCCGCCGGGCCGAGCAGCAGCACCGCATCCTGTGCCGCTTGCCGCGCAGTCAGGCGCGCCGTGGCGCGATACCAGACCATGCCGTCGAACGTAGCCATCTCCGGCACGCCCCAGCGTTCCCACGCACCCAGCTGCGGCGGCGCATTGCGCCAGCCGGCACGCACCGGGTGCGAGGGAAGCCACGGTTCGTCACCGACCTGCGCCCCGTCGCGACCGCGCCACCAGCGCGCCCACAGGTCGCCCCATGCGGCTGCGGCCGCCACCGGATCCTCCGCATAGGCAGCCAGCACGTCGAGTGCTTCACCCTGTCCGCCGGTTGCACGCAAGGCTTCGTCGCTCATCCATGCTTCGATGCGCGAACCGCCCCATGCCGCACTCACCAGACCCATCGGTACGTCGATCGTCTTCTGCAGTTCGCGCGCGAAATAGAAGCAGGCGGCGGAGAAGTCGCGCAGGGTTTCCGGCGTGACGATCTGCCAGGTTGCCGGCGTGCCGAAGGTCTCGCGCGGGACGGTGCTGCCCACCTGCGGCACGGTGAACAGCCGGATGGAATCGGCGGATGCGTCGGCGATCTCGGCACGCGCATCCAATGAACGCCAGACCGGAAGCTCCATGTTCGACTGGCCGGAACACAGCCAGACATCGCCGACCAGAACGTCACGCAGCGTGCGCGTGGCGTCGCCTGCAACGACCGACAGCGCGTATGGCCCGCCGGCTTTCAGTGCCGGGATCGACGCCTTCCAGCGCCCGTCCGCATCGGCCCGCGCACGGACGCGGCGGTTGGCCAGGGTCACGCGTACCTCCTGCTGCGGCTGTGCCTGGCCCCAGATGCGGATCGGCTGGTCGCGCTGCAGTACGGCATGGTCCTGGAACATCGCATGCAGCAGCCGTGCGTCACGTGCATCCGTTGCGCCGGCGGACAACGCGACGCAGCACGCCACCACGGCACACGCCATCAAGACGAGGCGACGCACCACGGCTGGATCGCCCGGCCCGAGCCCCCTCATTGCGTATCCCCCGGCGCATGCGGGAACTCAAGCGACTGGTAGTACTCGAGCGACCGCGGCGGCGGCGCATGTCCGGCCGGCAGCGGCCGGCGCGCGAACGTCTGGAAGTAGGCGATGCTGGCATCGCGCCACCACTGCGCCTCGTTTTCCTGGATGGCAAGGAACGCAGCGACCTGCCGGTGGCGTTCGCCATCGACGTGCTCCTGCAGCGCGTCCCACGTGGCGCGCATGCGCCGCACCGTGTCCACGCCACGGTCGTAACGCATGACCAGTTCGTCCCAGAGCGGCTGGCCGGAACGCATCGGATGGTCCCAGGGCACGTGGTGGAACCAGAGCAGGAACTCCTCCGGCACGCGCGTCGGGTCATCGAACACCGCGGCCAGTTCCGGTGCGTACTGCGACACCGCATCGCTGCCGCCGGTGGTGCGGTCGAAGCCGATGCCCTCGCCGGTGGCGCGGTGGTAGTACACCGACGTCCAGTCCGCGCGCGGCCCACCGTCGACCCACGGTCCCGGCCCGTAATGGTGGCCCCGCCCCATCAGGTGGTGCAGCCCCAGCGCGCCGGTGTAATCCACCACCGCCTCGCGCGAGTCCATCATCATCCCGACCACGGGCGCGACGAGCGCAGGATCGTTCGAAAACGTCATCCGCACCCACTCTTCGGCGATCGCGCGCGAGGACAGATCGGGATCCCATGCCAGTCGCCCGTAGGCGTACCAGTTGGCCTGGTCGAAGTGCGAACCGCTCCAGCTGCGATCACTGCCGATGTTGGCCACGCCAGCCATGCCGCTCAGCACATGGCCATGCAGCGAGCCGTCGACCACGTTCGCCACCGTGGAGCCTTCGCCATCGACCCGCGTGTCGGCGCGCAGCACTTCCTCGTACAGCGTGCCCTTGTAGGCCAGGTGCGTCGAGAAACCCAGGTATTCCTTGGTGATCTGGAACTCCATCACCAGCGGCGTCCGCGGCATGGCGCCGAACAGCGGATGGAACGGCTCGCGTGGCTGGAAGTCGATGGCGCCGTTCTTCACCTGCACCAGCACGTTGTCGCGGAATTCGCCGTCGTGCGGCACGAATTCGTTGTACGCCTGCTTGTGGCGATCGTCGGGCTCCTCCTCCGAGTACACGAACGCACGCCACATCACCACGCCGCCGTGCGGCGCAAGCGCGTCGGCCAGCAGGTTGGCGCCATCGGCATGGCTGCGGCCGTAATCCTGCGGGCCGGGTTGTCCTTCCGAGTTCGCCTTGACCAGGAAACCGCCGAAGTCGGGGATCAGGCCGTAGATCTCGTCGGCTTTCGCCTTCCACCAGCGCTGCACCTCGGGATCCAGCGGATCCGACGTCGCCAGTCCACCGATCTCCATCGGCGCGCTGAAGCGCGCACTCAGGTATACACGGATTCCATAGGGCCGCATCACCCCGGCCAGCGCGCGCACCTTCTCCAGGTACTGCGGCGTCAGGATCCGCGCATTGGCATTGACATTGTTGAGCACGGTGCCGTTGATGCCGATGGAGGCATTGGCACGCGCGTAGTCGGTATAGCGTGGGTCCAGCCAACCCGGCAGGCGGTGCCAGTCCCAGATCGACTGGCCGGAATAGCCGCGTTCCACATAGCGGTTGAGGTCGTCCCAGTGATTGAGCACGCGCAGCTTCACCCGCGGCGCTTCGCGAAGGTCGAGCGCTTCGAGCGATTGCCCGGTCTGCAGCAGGCGCAGGAAGCGGAACGTGCCGTACACGAGTCCCGCATCGGCGTTGGCCGCGATCACGATGGCGGGCTGACCGTCCACCCGCATGCGACGGACCAGGAATCCCTCGTCGCCCAGGCCATCGACATCGGCGGCCAGCCCGGCCAGCCATGGCGACGACGCCGGGGTGCCGATGACGAGGGTGCCGGGACGCATGCGGTCCACGGGTTGTGGCGCGCTGCCCAGCAAGCCCTGCAGTGCATTCGACAGCTCGTCGCGGGCAGCGGCCCGGGCCGGCGAGTCCACGTCCATCCGCAGGTGCTGCATCTCGGGCGCGTACGCGGCCACCTGCGCGGCGGGCAGCGGACGATACCGCAGCCAGAGGTCGTAGCCGTCCTCGGCCCGGGCAGGGGCCAGCATCGACAGCCCTGCCAACAGCAGCAGCCATGCCAACCGTCGGCCGCGACCCTGGTCCCGGGCGACAGGCCGCCATCGCCGATGCGCGCCGGCGGCCTTCTGGCGTACGCTGTCGCCCGTGCAGGTCGTGCCCGAGGTCATGTCCGACGTCTCCATGCCTTGCCACGCGTTGTCGCCGACGCCCTCCGCCGCGTGCAGGTGCGTCGCGTACAAGCGCCACGGCTACGGCCGGCTGCCGGAGGGAATGCGTGTTGGAAAAGCCCAGGAAATCCGTACGACGCAAGGGCCAGGCGGCGACCATCGCCGACGTCGCCGCGTTGGCGAAGGTCTCGCCGATGACCGTTTCGCGCGTGGTCAACGGACAGGGCAAGGTGCGCGACACCACCCGCGACCGGGTCATGCGCGCCGTGCGCGAGCTGGACTACACCCCCAACCTCGCCGCCAGCTCGCTGGCCGCCGCGCAGCACACGCGCATCGCGCTGATCTACACCAACCCCAGCGGCGCCTACCTGCGCGAACTGCTGGTCGGCCTGCTGCGGGTCGCCTCGCGCACCGCGATCCAGCTGGTGATCGACTACTGGGACGACCCCAGCGCCGAGTCCGAGCGCAAGGCCGCGCGGGCGATGGCGCGCAAGGTGGACGGCGTGATCCTGCCGCCGCCGCTGTGCGACTCCCGCGTGGCCGTGAATGAGTTCACGCGCGCCGGCGTACCGGTGGTGTCGATCGCGTCCGACCGGTTCAGCGAAGACATCTCCTGCGTGCGCATCGACGACTTCCGCGCCGGCAAGGAACTGGCCGAGCATCTGATCGAACAGGGCCACACCCGCATCGGGTTCATCCGCGGGCGCCCGGACCAGAACGCCAGCGCACGGCGCTACGACGGCTTCCAGGCGGCACTGCACGACGCCGGCATCGACATCGACCTGTCGCTGGTGCAGCAGGGCGACTACACCTACCGCTCCGGGCTGAAGGCCGCGGAAAAACTGCTGGCCAACCGCAACCCGCCCAGCGCCATCTTCGCCAGCAACGACGACATGGCCGCCGCCGTGATCTCGGTCGCGCACCGGCGCGGACTGGACGTGCCGCGGGACCTGTCGGTGGTCGGCTTCGACGACACCTCGGCCGCCACCACCGTGTGGCCAGAGCTCACCACCATCCACCAGCCCATTGCGTCGATGGCGAATGCCGCCATCGAGGTCCTGTTGCGCGGCATCCGTCGAAAGGACCAGAGTACCCGCGTGCTGGTGGACCACGTGGTGCCGCACCGGCTGGTCGAACGCGACTCCGTCGCCGGGCCACCGCGCCGCCGCTGACATCGCCACCGACGGGTCGCGAGGCATCGCATCGCTGCGTGCGCCTCGCATCGCCATGCCGGTCGTGGACGCGCCAGCCATCCCGTCAGCCCTGCATCTGTTCCAGCTCGCGGCCCCTGGTTTCGTGCACGAACCGCAGCACGAAGAACACCGAGATGATGGCGGCGACGGTGTACAGCCCGTAGGTCGCGGCCAGGCCAATGCCGGCCAGCAGCATCGGGAAGGTCATCGTCACCAGGAAGTTCGAACCCCACTGGAACAATCCCGCCACCGCCAGCCCGCTGCCGCGGATCTGGTTGGGGAACATCTCGCCCAGCATCACCCACATCACCGGGCCCCAGGACAGGTTGAAGAAGATCACGTAGACGTTCGCGGCCACCAGCGCCAGCACCCCCATGTTGTCCGAAAGCTGCAGGCGGCCGTCGACCAGCGACCCGCTGGCGAACGCCACCACCAGCAGCGCCAGCGACGCCGCCATGCCCGCCGAACCGATCCACAGCAGCGGCTTGCGCCCGATCCGATCGATCAGCAACACCGTGACCACGCAGGCACCAATGCTCAGCGCACCCGACAGCACGTTGATCAACAGCGCATCGTTCTCGGAGAAGCCCACCGCTTGCCACAGCACCGCGCCGTAGTAGAACACCACGTTGATGCCGACCAGCTGCTGGAAGGTCGCCAGGCCGATGCCGACCCAGACGATCGGCCGCACCTTGCCGGTGGTCTTGCTGACCAGGTCCGACAACCGCGGCCGATGGTGGTCTGCCGCCAGCGAGGCCTCGATCTCGCCCAGCTTGCGCGTGCCCTCGGCTTCGCCGTACAGCCGGGTCAGCACCTGCAGCGCCTGCACATTGCGGCGCTTGACCACGAGGTAGCGCGGGCTTTCCGGGATGAACAGCAGCGCCACCAGGAACAGCGCGGCCGGCACCAGTTCGATCCAGAACATCCAGCGCCAAGCCTCGTAGCCCGCCCACAGCTCGGTCACCGACGAGCCCGCGACATTGGCCAGCAGATAGTTGCTCAGGAAGGCCGCAAACAGGCCCGCGATGATGGCGATCTGCTGCACCGTCGCCAGCCGGCCACGGTAGTGCGCCGCCGAGACCTCGCTGATGTAGGCCGGCGACATCACGCTGGCCGCACCGACGGCCAGGCCACCCAGCACGCGGTACAGCACGAACTCCAGCGAACTGCCGGCGATGCCCGAACCCCAGGCCGAGACCAAGAAGAACACCGCCGCCACGATCAGCACGTTGCGGCGCCCGAAGTGGTCGGCTAGGCGACCGGCGAAGAACGCGCCGATCGCGCAACCCAGCAACATCGATGCCACGTTGAAGCCGGTGCCCACGGAGTCGGAATCGAAGGCACGCTGAAGGCCATCGACCGTGCCGTTGATCACGCCACTGTCGAACCCGAACAGGAAGCCGCCGATCGTCGCCACCACGCTGATCGCCACGATCAGGCCGGTGTTCTCGTGTTGCCGGGTGGCTGCGGTCATTGCCCTGCTCCTGTTCGCCATCGTGTCGTCGGGATCGTTACCACCGGCACCGCATGCGACGCCGGGCAAGCTCAGCGCAACAGGTACTGGTTCAGCAGGTTCTCGTACTGCTCCTGCCGCCCGGAGACCTGCGCGGGCTCACCTGCCTTGCCGGCAAGCGCACGCAGCGCCGCGAGGTCCAGTCCGCCCTCCTCGAACGCCTTGCCGTCTCCGCCATCGAAGCTGGCGTAGCGGTCCCTCCGCCACTGCTCCCACGGCGAAGCGGTCAGCAACGCATGCGCCACTTCCAGTCCGCGCGCGAACGCATCCATGCCGCCGATGTGGGCCATGAACAGGTCCGCCGGATCGGTCGATTCGCGCCGCACCTTGGCATCGAAATTGAGGCCACCCGGCGCCAGGCCGCCCTGGCGCAGTACGACCAGCATCGCGCCGACGGTGTCGTACAGGTCCACCGGGAACTGGTCGGTATCCCAGCCGTTCTGCGGATTGCCGCGGTTGGCGTCGATGCTGCCGAGCAGGCCGTGGTCGCTGGCGACCTGCAGGTCGTGTTCGAAACTGTGGCCCGACAGCGTGGCGTGGTTGGCTTCGATGTTGAGCTTGAAGTCCTTCTCCAGCCCGTGGTCCTTGAGGAATCCGGCGACGGTGGCGCTGTCGAAATCGTACTGGTGCTTCATCGGCTCCATCGGCTTGGGCTCGATCAGGAAGTTGCCCTTGAATCCGATGCTGCGACCATGGTCGCGCGCCATGGTCAAGAACCGCGCCATGTGCGCCAGCTCGCGCTTCATGTCGGTGTTGTGCAGGGTGGCGTAACCTTCGCGGCCGCCCCAGAACACGTAGTTGCCTCCGCCCAGCTCGACCGTGGCTTCCAGCGCCGCCTTCACCTGCACCGCAGCGCGTGCGACCACGGCGAAGTCCGGGTTGGTGGACGCGCCGTTCATGTAGCGCGGATGGCTGAACAGGTTGGCCGTGCCCCACAGCAACCTCAGCCCGGTGTCCGACTGCCGCGCCTTCGCGAGCGCCACCATGTGCTTCAGGTTCGACTCGTAGGTACCGATGTCATCGTCATCGGGCGACAGGTCGATGTCGTGGAAGCACCAGTAGGGAACACCGAGCTTGGTGAAGAACTCGAAGGCGGCATCGAGCTTGGCTTCCGCCTTCTGCAGAGGTTTGCCATCGCCCGCATCCCAGGGGTATGCACGCGTGCCCGGGCCGAAGGGATCGTGGCCCGCACCGCAGAAACTGTGCCAATAGCACACCGCGAAGCGCAGGTGCTCGGCCATGGTCTTGTCGCCGATGCGCTTGTCCGCGTCGTAGACCTTGAACGCCAGCGGGTTGTCAGAGTCGCGACCTTCGAAGGCAATCCTGCCGATGCCGGGGAAGTACTCGCGTGCGCCGATGAAGGGGGTCGTGCTCATGCTGCGATGGTCCTGTGGAAGATGCGTTGGGGAGGGATGCGTGACTGGTTCACGCCTATGGACTGCCCGGCCGGAACAGCGGCATCACGGCTTCGAGGTGCTGCAGATAGCGACGGTAGGGCGCACGGTAGGCCTCGGCGCGCGCAGGGTCCGGCGTGCAGGCCTGCCTGGCGTCGGTGGTGACATGGGCGCCCACGAGTGATTCGATGGTGGCATCACTGCCCTGGCTGCGCTCCAGTGCCCAAAGCGCCTGCAGCGCGGCGCCGAAGGCGGCGCCTTCCGCCTGGCGCGGCACGTCGACCGGCAGGTCGAACACATCCGCCACCATCTGCCGCCACGCCGCGCTGTTGGCGCCACCGCCGGTCAGCACGATGCGCTCGAAACGCATGCCGGCCGCGACGAAGGCATCGAACCCGTAACGCAGCGCGTACGTGGCGCCTTCCATTGCCGCGCGATACAGGTGCGCGGGACTCATGTTGTGCGGGTCCAGCCCGGCCAGCACGCCCTTGCCCAGCGGCAGGTCGGGCGTGCGCTCGCCGCCGAGGAACGGCAGCATGGTCAATCCCTGCGCGCCCGGCGGCGTGGCGTGGATGTGCGCATCGCCCTCGCGCGTGCTGAAGCCGAACAGGCGCGCCACCTGCTCGGTGACCACGGTGCAGTTCATGGTGCAGATCAGCGGCAGCCAGCCACCGGTGGACGAACAGAACGCCGCCCAGTCGCCGTCGTCGCTGACGATGGGTCGCGACGCATGCGCGAACAGGGTGCCCGACGTGCCCAGGCTCATCGACAGCCGGCCCTCGCCGACGCAGCCGGTGCCGATGGCGGCCATCATGTTGTCGCCACCACCCACTGCGACTTTCGCCGTGGTCGGCAGGCCAAGGCGCGCTGCAGACGCTGGCGCGATGTCGAACAGCGTGTCGTGCGCCACCAGCGGCGGCAGGCAGTCGCCCAGGTCGCGATCGGCATCGGTCGCACGCAGCAGGTCCGGCGACCAGGTCCGCGTGCGCACGTCCAGCCAACCGGTGCCGGAGGCGTCGCCATGCTCCATCCACAGCTCGCCCGTGAGCACGAAGTTGAGGTAGTCGTGCGGCAGCAGGATCGTCGCCAGCTTCGCGTACGCGTCCGGGCGATGGGCCTTGGTCCACGGCAGCTTGGACGCGGTGTATCCGGCCAGGATCGGGTTGCCTGCCGAGGCGATCGTCTTGGTCGCGCCGCCCAACGCGTCCATGATGCGGCTGCATTCGGCGGTGGTGCTGGTGTCGTTCCACAGCTTGGCGGGCGCCAGGACCCGGCCAGCGGCATCCAGCGGCACGAAGCCGTGCTGTTGCCCGGACACCGACAGCGCCGCGATCCGCGCCCGCAGCCCCGGGTCGAAACGGTCGAAGCAGGCCTCCATGGCATGCACCCAGTCGGAAGGGTGCTGCTCCCGGCTGCCATCCTCGCCGCTGATCAGATCCAGCGGTGCGCTGGCCGAGTCCAGCACTTCGCGACGGTCCGCGTCGTACACCAGAACCTTGATGCTCTGGGTGCCGGCATCGATGCCCGCCAGCACGGTCATCGCCCGCCCCCGGCAATTCGAATCAGGTTAGCGCTATCACGATCTGCCGCCGTGAGTTGCCGCATCGATGGACGGACCGCCTGCCCCATGACCCCGACACCACCCCGTTGAGATAGGCCGACTGTAGCAGCGCAGACTGGAAAAGCCGTGCTGCAGCGCGGCATGGAAGGCAGTCCACCAAGCCAGAATTATGTTAGCGCTACCATTAATTGTTGCCTTTCTCCCTCGGGGCAGGGCAGTGGCGCACTTGAGTGCCCGCGGTGTCCGGCATCCCGCCAGATCACGGCACACGGCGGGAGCGTCATCGGTTCGCTCGAACACGACCAGGTCCCGGCCAGGATGCGGTCCCACCGTTACTGGAGAAACGAGGCAGGTGAAGCTGCAAGCGCCGCCGTGGCGAACCTAGCCGAAGCTGGCCACCAGTTCGACTTCGCCGCTGTGGTTCTCGGCGTGGACGGTCGTGGCGATGCCGTGCAGCAGGCTGCGGGCATCGGCCATCATGGTCACGGTTTCCAGCGCCTTCTCGCGCTCCGGGAACCAGAACGAGAGCTTGCCGGCGTCCACCAGCTGCCAGCCACCACCGCGGGCGATCAGTTCGAGCGTCGACATGGGACGATCCTTCGAAAACCTGAAAAGTGGGGTACCAGCGGCGCCGTCCCGTGGCGCCCGTACGTTGCTTGACATGCGCCGGGGGTATCGACGGCACGCACGTTGCTGGCAGAACCAGAATGCCCCGCCGGGCCGGCCGATACAGTCGGCGCTCACCGCGCGCGGGTGTAGGAAAACCCTGACCGTGGCGCTTGCGCAGCCTGCCGGACGAAGGCCCGCGCGGGCTTGCCGTCCACCGCGCCAAGCCCCTGCATGCCGCTTCGCCGTCGCCCCCCGGCGGCACGGCCGTGGTTGTCGCCAGCGGTAGAATCGTCGGCTTCCCCTTGCCGCTGCCGCGATCCAGAAGATGACCGATCCCGTCCGTACCCCGTTCCACGGATTCGAACAGATCCCGCTGCGCGAATACGCCGAACGCGCCTACCTCGACTATTCGATGTACGTGGTGCTGGACCGCGCGCTGCCGTTCATCGGCGACGGCCTGAAGCCGGTGCAGCGCCGCATCGTCTATGCAATGAGCGAGCTGGGGCTGTCGGCCGCAGCAAAACCGAAGAAGTCGGCGCGTACCGTCGGCGACGTGATCGGCAAGTTCCATCCGCACGGCGACAGCGCTTGCTACGAGGCGCTGGTGCTGATGGCGCAGTCGTTCTCCTACCGCTATCCGCTGATCGACGGCCAGGGCAACTTCGGCTCGCCCGACGACCCCAAGTCGTTCGCGGCGATGCGCTATACCGAATCCAAGCTCACCCCCATCGCCGAGGTGCTGCTGGGCGAGCTGGGCCAGGGCACGGTGGACTGGACGCCGAACTTCGACGGCACGATGGACGAGCCCAGCTGGCTGCCCGCGCGCCTGCCGCACCTGCTGCTCAATGGCACCACCGGCATTGCCGTGGGCATGGCCACCGACGTGCCGCCGCACAACCTCAACGAAATCGTCAGCGCCTGCGTGCGCCTGCTGGACGACCCCGATGCCAGCGTGCGCGACCTCTGCGAACACGTGCGCGGCCCGGACTATCCCACCACCGCCGAGATCATCACCCCCACCGCCGACCTGCTGGCGATGTACGAAACCGGCCACGGCAGCGTGCGTGCACGCGCGACGTTCGCGAAGGAAGGCGCGAACATCATCGTCACCGCCCTGCCCTACCAGGTATCGCCGTCCAAGGTGATCGAGCAGATCGCCACCCAGATGCGTGCCAAGAAACTGCCGTGGCTGGAAGACATCCGCGACGAATCCGACCACGCCAACCCGGTGCGCATCGCGCTGATCCCGCGCTCGAACCGCGTGGATGCCGAGCAACTGATGGGGCACCTGTTCGCCACCACCGACCTCGAGAAGAGCTACCGCGTCAACCTCAACATCATCGGCCTCGACGGCCGCCCGCAGGTCAAGAACCTCAAGCAACTGCTGTCGGAGTGGCTGCTGTTCCGCACCGACACCGTCACCCGCCGCCTCAGCCACCGGCTGGACAAGGTCGAGCGCCGGCTGCACCTGCTGGAAGGCCTGCTGGTGGCCTTCCTCAACCTGGACGAGGTGATCCGCATCATCCGCAGCGAGGACGAACCGAAGCCGGCGCTGATCGCACGCTTCCAGCTGTCGGTGGAACAGGCCGAGTACATCCTTGAAACCAGGCTGCGCCAGCTTGCCCGCCTCGAGGAAATGAAGATCCGCGGCGAGCAGGACGAACTGGACAGCGAAC
Organism: Luteimonas aestuarii; assembly: GCF_004357985.1. GTDB lineage: Bacteria > Pseudomonadota > Gammaproteobacteria > Xanthomonadales > Xanthomonadaceae > Luteimonas > Luteimonas aestuarii. Next base: position 482,096 of record NZ_SMTF01000001.1, read on the forward strand.
GCGACCGCATCATCGCCACGCTGGCCAGCAAGGCCAAGCTGCGCAAGCTGGTCAAGGACGAGCTGCTGGCGGATGCGAAGAAATTCGGCGACCCCCGCCGCTCTCCGCTGGTTGCGCGCGATGCCGCGCAGGCGCTGGACGAAACCGAACTGGTGGCCAGCGAACCGGTGACCATCGTCCTCAGCCAGAAGGGCTGGGTACGCGCGGCCAAGGGCCACGACATCGACGCGAAAACTTTGTCCTACCGCGAAGGCGACACCCTGCTCGCCGCAGTCAAGGGACGCACGACGCAGCAGGTGGCTTTCCTCGACAGCGCCGGTCGCAGCTATTCGACGCTGGCGCATTCGCTGCCCTCGGCGCGCGGCAACGGCGAACCGCTGACCGGACGCTTCTCGCCCGCGGCCGGCGCGTCGTTCGCGGCGCTGGCCAGCGGCGGCAACGACGACCGCTACGTGCTGGCCTCGTCGCACGGCTATGGCTTCGTCACCCGGTTCGAAAGCCTCACCGGCCGGCAGAAGGCCGGCAAGGCGATGCTGTCGCTGTCGGAAGGCGCGAAGGTGCTGCAGCCTGCCGCCGTCGCCGGCAACCCCGACGACCGCATCGTCGCGGTGACCAGCGCCGGCCACCTGCTGGCGTTCCCCGTCTCGGAGCTGCCGGAACTCGACAAGGGCAAGGGCAACAAGCTGATCGAGATCCCCAAGGCCAAGCGTGGCACCGAGCGCGTGGTCGCCGTGGCCGTGGTGCCGCCGGGCGGTACGCTGGTGGTGCAGTCCGGCACGCGCACGATGAGCCTGTCGTTCAAGGACCTGGGCGACTACGTGGGCGCGCGCGCCAGTCGCGGCGGCCTGTTGCCGCGGGGCTGGCAGAAGGTGGATGGGCTGCTGGTCGAATAGCCGTTCAGTCCAAGTCAGGCGGAGGAAGCAAGTGCAACCTGATTTCTGGCAACAGCGCTGGCGGGAAGGCCGCATCGGCTTCCACCAGGCGCGTCCGTCGCCGCTGCTGGAGGCGCATTGGGAATCGCTGCAGCTTGCGCCGGGCAGCCGCGTCTTCGTGCCGCTGTGCGGCAAGTCGCTTGACATGCCGTGGCTCGCGTCGCGCGGCCATCGCGTGCTGGGGGTCGAGCTGTCGCAACTGGCGGTGGACCAGTTCTTCTCCGAACACGGGCTGGTCCCCGATGTGCACGAGTCGCGCCTCGGCCTGCACCACGTGGCCGACGCGATCGAGATCATCCGCGGCGATGCCTTCGCGCTGGATGCGGCCACGCTGTCGGACTGTGGGGGCGTGTTCGATCGCGCCGCGCTGATCGCATTGCCACCCGATCTACGCGAGCGCTACGCGCTGGCCCTGCATGCGCGGCTGCCCATCGGCTGCCGCGGCCTGCTGGTCACGCTGGAGTATCCGCAGCACCAGAAGGACGGGCCGCCGTTTTCCGTGCAACAGGACGAGGTGATGCGGGTCTATGGACGGGACTGGCAGGTGGAACTGCTCGAACGCCGCGACATCCTGCAGCGCGAGGCCTCATTCCTCGACGAAGGCATCACGACGCTGCATACCTGCGCCTACCGCCTGCACAAGCAGGCTTGATCCCCTTTCGTGCAGCGCGCGCGCCGCAGGCCATGCTCAGGCCGACGGCGACGCCTCGCCCATCCGGCTTTGCTGGTAGTTCTGCAGGCCGACCATTTCGATCAGGCGCAACTGTTGCTCCAGCCAGTGGGTGTGGTCTTCCTCGGTGTCGGCCAGCTGGGTCACCAGCACTTCGCGACTGACATAGTCGCCATGCCGTTCGCACAAGGCGATGCCCTTGGCCAGGTTGTCGCGCACCAGGTACTCGAGGTCCAGGTCCTTGCGCAGCATCTGCTCGACCGTCTCGCCCGGCTCGAAGGCATCGGGACGCATGTCCGGCGTGCCCTCGAGGAACAGGATGCGCCGCAGCAGCGCGTCGGCGTGCTCGGTTTCCTCTTCCATCTCGTGGTTGATGCGTGCGTAGAGCGCATGCAGGCCGAGGTCTTCGTAGCGGCGCGAATGCAGGAAATACTGGTCCCGCGCCGCCAGCTCGCCACGCAGCAGGAACTTCAGGTAATCGATGACTTCGGGATGGCCTTTCATCAGGGCGTGCCGGTGCGGGGGTGCCCACAGCTTAACCAACCCCGGATGACGATGATCGAGTGAGAACGACTGCATTTCGCATTCTCAAAACGGCATGATGTAGACCACGCCCGACAACCCCGCCAAGGGAACACCCGCATGGTCCGCTGGCTGCGCCGCCTGCTGTTGCTGCTCCTCGCCCTGCTGCTGATCGTGGCCCTGCTGGCTTCGTGGCTGGTGCGCGGCAGCCTGCCCGCGCTCGATGGCGAAATGCATCTCCCGGGCCTGTCGGCGCCCGCGACCCTCCAGCGCGATGCGCTTGGCGTGGTGACCATCGAGGCCGCCAGCGAGACCGATGCGGCACGCGCGCTCGGTTACGTGCACGCGCAGGAACGGTTCTTCGAGATGGACCTGTTGCGACGCACGTCGGCGGGCGAACTGGCGGCGCTGTTCGGCCCGGTTGCGCTGGACACCGACAAGCGCCACCGCGTGCACCGCATGCGCGCGCGCGTGATGGACAACCTCGACGCCATCATCGGCGACAAGGGAGATGCCCTGCGGGCCTACACCGAAGGCGTCAATGCCGGGCTGTCCACGTTGCGCGTGCGCCCGTGGCCGTACCTGCTGCTCCGCCAGACCCCGCAGCCCTGGACCGAAGCCGATTCCGCGCTTGCCGGCTACGCCATGTACTTCGACCTGCAGGATTCGGGCAACACGCGCGAACTCGCGCTGTGGAAACTGCGCCCGCACCTGCCCGAGGCGCTGTTCGCGCTGCTGACGCACGGCGGTAGCCGCTGGGATGCGCCGCTGTCGGGCGAAGGCTTCGGCGATGCGGTGCTGCCCGTGGCGGATGAGGTGGACCTGCGCGCCCTGCCGGCGCCAGACGACGACGCTGAGTCGCTTGCCCTCACGCCACCATCCGCTCCGTCGATGGTCCCCCACTCTGCCGCGACGCGGGAGAGAGGCATCGGCGGGTCGCCTGCGGCGACCGGGTTCTCTCCCGGCAGCAACAATTTCGCCGTCTCCGGCGAACTGACGGCGGATGGCCGCGCCATCGTCGCCGACGACATGCACCTGGGCCTGCGCGCGCCGAACATCTGGTTCCGCGCGCGACTGCGCTATCCCGATGCGTGGGCACCGGGTGGCCGGGTCGATGTGCAGGGCTTTACCTTGCCCGGCTTGCCGGCGGTGATCGTGGGCAGTAATGGGCACGTCGCCTGGGGCTTCACCAACAGCTACGGCGACTATCTGGACTGGGCGCTGGAAACGCCGTGTGGCGAGAACGCGACGGAGGGATGCACGGATGCCGTGACCCACGTCGAGCGCATCGACGTGGCCGGCGACGCGCCCCTGGCTTTCGATGTGCGCGAAACCCGGTGGGGGCCGATCCTGCACGACGCGGGCAACGGCAGCGTGCTGTCGCTGCGCTGGGTTGCGCACCTGCGCGGCTCTATCAACTTCGGCCTTGCCGACTTCGCGCATGCGGCCGATCTCGACGAGGCCCTGGCAATCGCAGACCGCACCGCCACGCCGACGCAGAACCTCGTCGTCGGCGATGCGGTCGGGAACATCGCGTGGCGACTGCTGGGACCACTGCCGGAACGCCGCGGCGGCTGTTCGGCAGGCGACCTGGTCGCCAACGATCCCGCAGAGATCCATGGCCTCGCCTCTGAAAGCGCGCCAGCGGGCGTGCGACGCGAGCGCTGCTATCGATGGGATATCAACACGACGGCATCCCCGTCCACACGCTCGCCCGACACGCATCGCCTCTGGACCGCCAACGCCCGCGTCGTTTCCGATGCCGACCTCGAACGCATCGGCGACGGCGGCTACGCGCTCGGCGTGCGCCAGCAGCAGATCCGCGACCAGTTGCTGGCGAAGGACCGGTTCACCGAACAGGACCTGCTGGCGATCCAGCTCGACGATCGCGCGCTGCTCCTGTCGAACTGGCACACGCTGCTCCAGGACCGTGCCAAAGACAACGCATCATCCGCCCTGCGCGAGCTGGCCGACGCCGCCCGGGACTGGAGCGGTCGCGCGAGCGTCGACTCGGCGGGCTATCGACTCGTGCGCGCCTGGCGGCAGGCGGTGCTGTCGCGCGTCGCCGATGGCCTGGTCGCGCCCGCCCGCGTCGCGCTGGGCGATGCGTTCGAGATGCCCGACCTGCCGCAACTCGAGGGCGTGGCATGGCCGCTGGTCACCACACGGCCGCCGCACCTGCTGTCGAAGCGCTTCGAGACCTGGGACGCGCTGTTCGAGGATGCCGCGCGCGAAGTCCGCACCGAACTCGCACCGCACGGGCCACTGGCGGAGCGCACATGGGGCGAGCGCAACACCGCGCGCATCTGCCACCCGCTGGCCGGCGCGCTGCCCAGCGTGCTCAGGTCGCGGCTGTGCATGCCGGCCGACCCACTGCCCGGCGATGGCTTGGTGCCGCGCGTGCAGGGTCCGGGCTTCGGCGCGTCGCAACGCATGGTGGTCTCTCCGGGCCGGGAGGCCGAGGGCATCGCGCACATGCCCGGTGGGCAGAGCGGGCATCCACTGTCGCCCTTCTGGGGCGCGGGCCACGACGACTGGGTCCACGGACGGCCATCGCCGTTCCTGCCGGGTCCAACGCGCCACCGGCTGACGCTCTCGCCGTCGCTCTGATACCTTGGCGCGCATCCTCCAAGGACGGAACAGTCCATGCACTGCATGCGTCGTCTTCACCGCGCGATGACCGCCCGCCGGGCCATCCTTCGTTGATGTATGGGACAGCCGCCCTGCCCCGCCCCGGGGATCGCATGATCGAATTCGGACACCTCACCCATGCGGGCCTCCGCCGCGAGCTGAACGAGGACACGTATTACGGCGACAGCGAGCTGGGCCTGTGGCTGGTCGCAGACGGCATGGGCGGGCACGAATACGGCGAGGTCGCCAGCGCGCTGGCGCGCGAAGCCATCGTGCGCGAGATCCGCCAGGGCACGCCACTGCCGCAGGCGATCCGCATCGCCGACGAGGAGATCATCCGCGCCTCTCGCCAACGCAACGACTCGCTGCCGATGGGCACGACCGTGGTCGCCGCGCGCGTGGTCGGCAGCCGCTTCGAAGTCGCTTGGGTCGGCGACAGTCGCGTGTACCTGTGGCACGGCGGCAAGCTGGTGCAGCTGTCGCAGGACCACAGCTACGTGCAGGAGTTGATCTCGCAGGGCACGATCAGCATCGACCAGGCGCGCAGCCATCCGCATCGCAACGTGGTCACGCAGGCGCTGGGCGTCACCGACCCGCAGCAGTTGAACGTCGAAACGTTGTCAGGCGAACTCGGCCCCGGCATGCAGCTGCTGCTGTGCAGCGACGGGCTGACCGAGGAAGTGGACGACAAGGGCATCGCCCGGGTGCTGGCGCACGACGAATGCAGCGCGCAGGAATGCGTGGACGGACTGGTGGCCGCGGCGCTCGATGGCGGTGGGTCCGACAACGTGACCGTACTGCTGGTACGCAGGCACTGAGTCGGTCGGCGCAGTTCGGCTGACGCCAGGCGTGCGCCGGAGCTGTCGGGCAGGTCTCAAGCACTTCGAACGTGGCGCCGGGCGGCGAAATGGTCCGTTCCGCTGAAGTGCGCTCCCAGGCCAGTCCGCTCAGGCCGCCGCGTCATCCCACAGGCAGCGCGCATCCTTGGCCTTCTTGCGGATCGCCTCCAGACGCGCTGCATGCAGGGCCAGTTCTTCCGCGTCGGGGGTGATCGCGGGACGCGGACCGGCATCGACCACGCGCACCACCGCGGCCTGCGCGGCCGGGGTGGTCGACGCCTCGCCGCCGAACCCGATCTCGCCCTGTCCAGAGGTCAGCGCCAGGTAGGCCTCGGCCAGCAATTGGGCGTCCAGCAGCGCCCCGTGCAATTGCCGGTGCGCATTGTCCACGCCCAGCCGCTTGCACAAGGCATCGAGTGAATTGCGCTGGCCGGGGTAGCGCTGCCGCGCCAGCAACAGCGAGTCGAGCACCGTCACCCGGTCCGCCAGGCGGCCACGTCCACCCAGCTGGGCCAGTTCGTGTTCGAGGAACCCCATGTCGAACGCGGCGTTGTGGATCACCAGCTCGGCCCCATCGACGAAGGCCAGGAACTCGTCGGCGATGTCGGCGAACAGCGGTTTGTCGGCCAGGAACTCCAGCGTCAGCCCGGTGACTTCCTGCGCACCGGGCTCGAACTCGCGCTGCGGGTTGAGGTACTTGTGGAAGGTGCGCCCGGTCGGCCGCCGTTCGACCAGCTCGACGCAGCCGATCTCCACCACGCGGTTGCCGCGCTTCCATTCCAGGCCGGTGGTTTCGGTGTCGAGGACGATCTGGCGCATGCGTTCCTGGTGGGTTTCGGGGCCTGGATGGATTCGGGCTAGGCGGTTTGCGCGGCGTTGCCGGCCGCACGCTCACGAATGGCTTCGTCGCGGGCGAGCGTATCGACGCGCTCGTTGTCGGGATCGCCGGAGTGGCCCTTCACCCAACGCCAGTCGATGCGATGCCGCTGGCTGGCGGCATGCAGCCGCTCCCACAGGTCGCGATTCTTGACCGGTGCGCCGCCGGCGGTCTTCCAGCCGCGCCGCACCCAGTTCGGCATCCATTCGGCGATGCCCTGGCGCACGTACTGCGAGTCGGTATGCAGGGTGACATCGCAGGCCTCGGTCAGGGTTTCCAGCGCCACGATGGCGGCCATCAGCTCCATGCGGTTGTTGGTGGTCTGCGGTTCGCCACCGGCCAGCTCGCGCTCGCGCTCGCCGTAGCGCAGCAGGGCCGCCCAGCCGCCGGGGCCGGGATTGCCCAGGCACGCGCCATCGGTATGGATCTCGACCATCTTCATGCCGCGGGCACCCCTTGCGGCAGGCGCAGCGCGGCCCGCTGGCGCAGCGGCGTCAGCGGCAACTCGCGCTTCTCGGCCTGCAGCAGGTAGGCCGCCCGCAGGCCCGGGCCGTGCTGCGGAGGCGACGCGGCCTCCACCCGCCAGCTCGGGCCCACGCCCTGGGACACCGGGTCGGGCACCAGCCCGTGCCGGCGCAGGCGACGGCGCCAGGTCAGCGGCTCCGCAGCCGACAAGCCCGTGCCCCGCCAGCGCCAGCGGTATGGCGACAGCGGATTGAGCACGAACATCCACACCCGTCCACCCGGGACCAGGATCCGCGCGACCTCGGCCAGCAGGGCGTCGGCCTCGCCGCCGGCCGGTACCGCGTGCTGCAGCACGGCCGTGGCGAAGGACTCGTTGGGCAGCGGCAGTGGCAGGCTGCAGGCGATATCGCCCTGCCAGCCACCTTCCGCCACGGCCAGTCGCAGCCCACGTGCGTCTTCGGGTCCCGCGGTGGCACCCGGCCCCAGCCACAGCCAGTGCTGGCCGGGGCGCTGGCGCAGGGCGTCGGCGACTGGGGACGCCTGGGCGTCCACCACCGCGCGGCCGGCCGGGGTCTGGAACCAGGCATGGGCGGCGGATTGACCGCCCGGCAGGGAAGAAGGCATGGTCGCCATTCTACGGCGTCGGCCCCTTGGTTCACGCCCGTGGCATCGAAGACCCATGGCGGCCGTCGATCGCCTCCTCTGTCCCAGGCTTCCGGAGCCCCCATGCATCTGCGCGCCCTGTCGGCCCTCTCGGACAACTACATCTGGACGCTTGCCGATGACGCTGGCAACGCCGTCATCGTGGACCCCGGCGAGGCGGCGCCGGTGCTGGCCGCCGCCGATGCCGGCCTGTCGCCGCGCGCCATCCTGTTGACCCACCACCACCCGGACCACGTGGGCGGCGTGCCTGCCCTGCTGCAGCGCTGGCCCACGCTGCAGGTGTACGGCCCGGCAGACCCACGCATTGACACCGTTACCCACGCGGTCGCCGATGGCGATGTCATCCATCCCGCCCCTTGGCGCTTCGAGGTGCTGGCGGTCCCCGGGCATACCGTGAGCCACATCGCATTCCATGGCCACGGTCACTTGTTTTGCGGCGACACCCTCTTCAGTCTGGGTTGCGGACGGTTGTTCGAAGGTACGCCCGGCGACATGCTCGGCTCACTCGACCGGCTGGCCACCCTGCCCGCGGAGACCCTGGTCTGCTGCGGGCACGAGTACACGCTGGCCAATGCCGCCTTTGCGCGCGTGGTCGATCCCGGCAACCCGGCGCTACAGCGCCGGCACGAAGAGGTCATCGCGATGCGCGACACCGGATACCCCACCCTGCCCGTCTCCCTGGGCGACGAACGGGCCTGCAACCCCTTCCTGCGCATCGATGCGCCCGCCGTGCGCGATGCCGTGGTCGCGCGCGAGCCCGCTGTCGCCAGCGACCGGGTGGCCGCCTTCGCCGCATTACGGCGCTGGAAAGACGGGTTCGCCGCATGACCCGGCGACATCGATGGCGCAGGCCGCTGGCCATCCTCGTGCTGGCGTGCCTGGTGCCGGTCGCGCTTGCGGCCGAACCGCCTGCCGCGCCCGGCGCCGCCCAGGAGGACGATACCGGCACCAGCACCGTACTCATGCCGGCAGGCACCCGCAACGGGCTGGAGATCTACCGCAAGTTCCGCGAAGGCCTGGCCGAGCCCGAATGCGCGCCCGGCGACAGCGAGCGCTGGCGCCGGCACTTTGCGCATGCGCCGGGCCAGTTCGCCACGCCCGGAACCGACGTGCTGCCGCTGTTCGGCTACGTGGTCGACGCGTTGCATGAAGCCTATCTGCCGACCGAGTTCGCGCTGATTCCCTTCGTCGAGAGCGGCTACCGCGCCGGTGCGCGCAGCCCCTCGGGCCCGGTCGGGCTGTGGCAGTTCATCGCCACGACGGCCAGAAACCACAAGGTGCCGATCGAGAGCGGCTACGACGGGCGCCTGTCGCCGGTGGATTCCACCCAGGCGGCCGTGCGTTACCTCAAGACCTTGCACGGCATGTTCGCTGGTGACTGGCGGCTGGCGGTGATGGCGTACAACGCCGGCGAGTACCGCGTACTGGGCGCCCTGCGTCGCGCAGGACAGACGCCGGCCAACGCGACGCCCGAGACCCTCGCCCTGCCCGCCATCACCCACGCCTACGTACGCAAACTGCATGCGCTGTCCTGCCTGCTGGAGGAAGCCGAGGAACGCGAGGCCTGGCTGGATTCCCTCGACCGTCCGGTGGCGCTGCTCGCAGCAGTGCCGGCCGGGCGCGGCAACCTGGATGCGTTCGCCCAGCGCCACGGGCTGGACGCGGCACGACTGAAGCGCCTCAACCCCGCGCACGCGAACGGCGCCATCGCGTCCGCGCCCGGCCGCATGCTGCTGGCACCACTGAACGACAGCGCCGCGCGCCTGGTGGCTGCCAACACCGTCCCGTCCCCGACCCCGACCCGCCCGTCGACCGCGACGAGCGGTGTTGCCGGATTCGTCAACATGGCACCGCCCGAGCCTGACCCTGCCGCCGAGGCGACATCGCCGCGCACCCACACCGTCGCCCGTGGCGAATCGGCGTGGGTCATTGCACGGCGCTACGGCGTGCGCAGCGACGAACTGCTTGCGCGCAACGGCCTGCAGGCCACCAGCGTGCTCCGCCCCGGCATGGTGCTGCAGGTGGACGACACTCCCCCGGAGACCGGCGCGGCCGGCGTGGCAGAATAGGCGCGTCCCTATCCGCGAGCATCCCATGGGTTTCCTGCAAGGCAAACGCGCCCTGATCACCGGCATCGCCAGCCAGCGCTCCATCGCCAACGGCATTGCCGAAGCCATGCACCGCGAAGGTGCCGAACTGGCCTTCACCTACCAGAACGAAAAGCTGCAATCGCGCGTCGAAGACGTGGCGCAGAAGCTCGGCGGTGGCCCGTCGTTCCCGCTGGACGTCGCCGACGACACGCAGATCGCGGCGCTGTTCGACAACCTCGGCAGGCACTGGAGCGACGGCTTCGACATCCTTGTGCACGCCATCGCATTCGCGCCGCGCGAGGCCATCGCCGGCCAGTTCCTCGATGGGCTGACACGCGAAAACTTCGCCTTGGCACACGACATCTCGGCCTACTCCTTGGCGGCACTGTCCAAGGCGGCGCGGCCAATGATGCAGGGCCGCCAGGGCGCGGTGCTGACCCTGAGCTACCTCGGCGCCGAACGCGCGCTGGAGAACTACAACGTCATGGGCGTGGCCAAGGCCAGCCTGGAAGCGACCGTGCGCTACCTTGCGCTCAACCTCGGCCCGGAAGGCACGCGCGTCAACGCCATCTCCGCCGGCCCGATCAAGACCCTGGCCGCGGCCGGCATCGGCGGCTTCCGCAAGATCCTCGGCCACGTGGAATCGAACGCACCGATCCGCCGCACCGTCACCATCGAGGATGTCGGCAACGTCGCCGCGTTCCTGTGCTCGGACCTGGCGGCCGGCGTGACCGGCGAGATCACCTATGTCGATGGCGGCTACAACATCCTCGGCATGACCGGGCTGCACGACGGGGAATGATGCCGCGCCACGCCTCGGCGCAAGCCTCATGAAAAAGCCCGGCGATGCCGGGCTTTTTCACTTGCGCGAACGAAGCGCCGGCGTCAGAGTCGCGCTTCGACGACGGTGATCTTCATCGCGCGGCGCAGGGCCTTGAGCAGGCTGTCGGCATCCTCGTTGCCCATCAGCGACGACATCTGCTGGCGGAACATCGTGCGCTCCTGCTCGGATGCTTCCGCCGGATCGCCCGGCGCCACACTGTCAACGGTGAACACCAACATGCCGCCATCGGGCAGCGGCGCCTTGCCCGGCACTGGCACGCCGCCCTCGGGGGCGGGCACGCGGAACATCGCCTGTGCCGCGGCCGGATCGGGAATCGGCGCCCCACGCGGCACGCCCGGGATGCTCTGCACTTCCAGCCCGCGTTCGCCAGCCACGGCCTGCAACGATTCGCCCGCGCGGATCCGCGCCAGCATGGCCTCGGCGTCGGCCTCGATGCGCTTGGCGGCGCGGTCGGCGCGGATCGCCGCCACGATCTCGTCACGCGCTTCGTTCGCGCTCAAGGCACGCTCGGGCGTGTGCTGGGAGACGCGGACCAGCACACTGCGCGTGGGCGAGACTTCGATCGGATCGCTGACCGTGCCGTCCTGCACCAGGCTTTCGGAGAACGCGGCACGAACAACCGCCGGGATCGCGGCGATGCCCGTGCCCTCGCCGCGCGCGAACGGGCCGACCGTGCGCACCCGCTGACCGGCCAGCTCCGCGGCAGACTCCAGCGAGGTCGGGTTCTTGTAGACCTCGTCGATGATGCCGCCCACGTACTCGTTGAAGCTGCGCTCGCGGTCGGCCTCGGCCTGCTCGGCCAACAGCTCGTCGCGCACGTCCTCGAACGGCACCTGGCGGCCTTCGCGCACCTCGCGCAGTTGCAGCACGTGCCAGCCGAACGGCGTCTTGACGGGCTCGCTGACCTCGCCTGGTTGCAGTGCGAACAGCGCATCCTCGAACGGCTTCACCATCGTGCCGTCCTGCGCCACCCAGCCAAGGTCGCCGCCGCCGGCCTGCGAGCCGGTGTCGTCGGAGTGCTCACGCGCGAGCGCGGCGAAATCAGCGCCGCCTCGGGCCTGTCCGGCCAGTTCCGCCGCCTTCTGGCGCGCCGCCTGGTCAGCCGCGTCGTCCGCGCCCGCATCCACGCGCACCAGGATGTGCGAGGCCAGGCGCTGCTCGGGATCGACGAAACGCGACTGTTCCTGCGCGTAGCGCTGGCGCAGGCTGGCTTCGTCCGGTGCCGCGGGCGGCGGAACGGCGCTGGCTTCAAGATCGAGGTACTCCAGCGTGACCATCTCCGGCGCGCGGTACTGCGCGGCATTGGCCTGGTGCCACGCCTGGATTTCTTCCGCCGTGACGGCGGCGGTGTCGGCCTCCGGCGGCGGCAGCACCACCAGCGACACGTCGCGGCGCTCACCCAGCAGGCGCAGCATGCGTTCGGTCTCGGTCCCGGTGACGAATGCCGACTCCGCGATGCGGGTCGGGATCAAGCCCTGTTGCAGGCCTTCGCGCACAAGCTCCTGGAAGGAAGCCGGGGTTTGCGGCGGATTCTGCGAACCCAGCGCCAACTGGTAGCGTTCCGGGTCGAATCGGCCATCCACCTGGAACGCCGGGAACTCACGGATCATCTCCGCAACTTCGCGGTCGCCGACCGCGACCCCGGCCTGCCGGGCCGCCAGTCGGATCACCGCCTGGTCGATCAGCCCCTCCAGCACCTCGCGGCGGTTCTGCGCTGTCTCGAACCCGCGCGCATCGAACGCCTCGCCCTCGGCGTCACGGCGCTGCAACCGCGCCTGCTCGAACGCCGTGCGGAAATCCTCGGCACTGACTTCCTCGCTATCCCAGACCATCGAGGCCGGCCACCACGCAGGCGCGGAGCGCCACCACTTCGGCGGTGCCTCCACTTTCGCCGCGTAATTGGCGCTGCTCTGGAACAGGTACTGCTCCATGCCAAAGAAGGCGAACGGCACGGCGAGGATCGCCACGATCACGATCGCGATCCAGCCGGAGGTCTTGTCACGAAGGGCTTGCAGCATGGTTTTGCGCTGTCTGGACGTAGCCGCGCAGTTTAGCGCAAGCGCGACGTTTCGCCTGCCTGCGGCGCGGCAAACCCCGGAAAAACGAAACCCCGCACTTGGCGGGGCTTCGGAACATCTGGCGGAGTGGACGGGACTCGAACCCGCGACCTCCGGCGTGACAGGCCAGCATTCTAACCGACTGAACTACCACTCCGCTGATTTTGAACTCTTGCGAAATACGACTCGCGACTCACCGCGTTGCGCGTGGTGGGTGCTGAGGGTTTCGAACCCCCGACCCTCTCCGTGTAAAGGAGACGCTCTACCGCTGAGCTAAGCACCCAACGAGGGAACTCAGGAGCCGATTAGTTTACCGCATCCTTCAGCGCCTTGCCAGCCTTGAACGCAGGATTGTTGGAAGCGGGGATCTGGATCGCCTCCTTCGTCCGCGGGTTCAGGCCGGTACGGGCCGCGCGGGCCTTGACCGAGAACGAGCCGAAGCCGACCAGGTTCACGGCATCGCCGCGCTTGAGCGCCGAGGTGATGGCATCGATGGTGGCATCGAGCGCACGACCGGCATCGGCCTTGGACAGACCAGCCTTGTCGGCGACCTGGTCGATCAACTCACTCTTGTTCATGGGCATGGATGGACTCCTTGTGCGGACTGTTCCGCCTGGTGGGGCCACATGCGGTGGCGGGGAATCCGCCGTGCACGCGACCGGATGAAAACGGCTCACGCCGCCATTCTACGCGGTGTGCCGGTCGATTTCGACCTGGATCTGCGAATCCGGTCACGCGCGGTCCAGCGCCACGGCACGCATTGTCGTGCAGGCAACGGCCCATTCAGATGGCGTCAATGCTTGACGTCGGGGCGCCGGGATGGCTTCTCGCGCCGACGGGTCACCGGCGCCTCGGGCTTGCCTTCGCGCGGTGCCGCGGGCGGTGCTAGCGGGCGCTCCAGCGCCAGGTCCAGCACCTCGTCGATCCACTTCACCGGCACGATCTTCATGTGCTGGGTGACGTTCTTCGGGATGTCCGCGAGGTCCTTGCGGTTTTCCTCGGGGATGATGACGGTGCGGATGCCGCCGCGCATCGCCGCCAGCAGCTTTTCCTTCAGTCCGCCGATCGCAGTGACCTTGCCGCGCAGGGTGATCTCGCCGGTCATCGCCACGTCGGCCTTGACCGGAATCTTGGTGAACATCGACACCAGCGCGGTCGCCATCGCGATGCCGGCACTCGGGCCGTCCTTCGGCGTGGCACCGTCGGGCACGTGAACGTGCACGTCGTGCTTCTGCAGGAACTCGATGTCGATGCCCAACCGGTCGGCGCGCGCGCGCACCACGGACAGTGCCGCCGATGCGGACTCCTTCATCACGTCGCCCAGCTGGCCGGTGAGGATGGTCTGGCCCTTGCCCGGCACCAGGGTGGATTCGACCTGGAGCAGGTCGCCACCGACTTCCGTCCAGGCCAGGCCGGTGACCAGTCCGATTTCGTTGTCCTGCTCGGCGCGGCCGAAGTCAAAGCGACGCACGCCGAGGTACTTCTCGAGGTTCTTCGAGTTGACGGTGATGGCGCGCGTGGACTTGCCCTTCTTCGCGCCGGCCGTCGCAGGGCCTTGCAGGGCGATTTCCTTGACCACCTTGCGGCAGATCCGCGCGACTTCGCGCTCGAGGTTACGCACGCCGGATTCGCGCGTGTAGTAGCGCACGATGTCCTGGACCGCCTCTTCCGCGATCTTCAGTTCACCGTCGCGCAGGCCGTTGGCCTTCATCTGCTTCGGCACCAAATAGCGCATCGCGATGGCGATCTTCTCGTCCTCGGTGTAGCCCGGGATGCGGATGACCTCCATGCGGTCGAGCAGCGGACCGGGGATGTTCAGCGAATTGGAGGTCGCGACGAACATCACCTCGGAGAGGTCCAGGTCGACTTCGAGGTAATGGTCGTTGAAGGCGTTATTCTGCTCCGGGTCCAGCACCTCGAGCAGGGCGGACGACGGGTCGCCACGGAAGTCCATCGACATCTTGTCGATTTCGTCGAGCACGAACAGCGGGTTCTTCGTCCCGGTCTTGTTGAGGTTCTGCACGATGCGACCCGGCATCGAACCCACGTAGGTCCGGCGATGGCCACGGATCTCGGCCTCGTCGCGCACGCCGCCCAGCGACATGCGCACGAACTTGCGGTTGGTCGCCTTCGCGATCGACTGGCCCAGCGACGTCTTGCCCACGCCCGGCGGACCGACCAGGCACAGGATCGGCCCCTTCATCTGCTTCACCCGAGACTGCACCGCGAGGTACTCGAGGATGCGGTCCTTGACCTTCTCCAGGCCGAAGTGGTCGGCATCCAGCGTGTCCTGCGCGGCCTTGAGGTCCTTGCGCACCTTGCTGCGCTTCTTCCATGGCACGCCCAGCAGCCAGTCGAGGTAATTGCGCACCACCGCGGCCTCGGCCGACATCGGCGACATCTGCTTGAGTTTGTTGTATTCGTTCTTCGCCTTGGCCTCGACTTCCTTCGGCATGCCGGCCTCGGCGATCTTGCGCGCGAGATCCTCCAGGTCGTTCGGCGCGTCGTCCATGTCGCCGAGTTCCTTCTGGATCGCCTTCATCTGCTCGTTGAGGTAGTACTCGCGCTGCGACTTCTCCATCTGCGACTTCACGCGCCCACGGATGCGCTTCTCCATCTGCTGTACATCGATTTCGCCATCGACGAAGCCCACCAGCAGTTCCAGCCGGTCGGCGGTATCCACGGTTTCCAGCAGGCGCTGCTTCTCCGCCAGGCGCACGCCGAGGTGCGCGGAGACGATGTCCGCGAGACGTCCCGGCTCGTCGATGCCCGACAGCGTCTGCAGCAGTTCGGGCGGCAGCTTGCGATTGGTCTTGACGTACTGCTCGAACAGCGAGACCAGTGAACGCGCGATCGCCTCGACCTCGCGCGGATCGCGCGAATCGACCGGATCCACCACGGTGCCACGACCCGCCAGCGTGCCGTCGGCCTCCTGTACGTTGGACACTTCCACCCGTGCCACCCCTTCCACAAGCACCTTGATGGTCCCGTCGGGAAGCTTCAGCAGTTGCAGCACCTGCGCCAGCGTGCCGAGGGTATACAGGTCGTCCGCCGAGGGATCGTCGGTCTCGGCAGACTTCTGCGCCACCAGCAGGATGCGCTTGTCGCCTTCCATCGCCAGGTCCAGCGCACGGATCGACTTGTCGCGACCGACGAACAGCGGAATCACCATGTGCGGGAACACCACCACGTCACGCAGCGGCAGCACGGGCAATTCCATCGTTTCGCGGGGGGTGGTATCGGTCATTTCGGCTTCCGGGCAAGGCAGTCACGCGACATCGCGTCGCCTCCGTTATGGGGCTATCGCGACAAGGATGCAAGCGCGCCGGCGTCGCCCGACCACGCGGCGCTCACACCGGCTCGAAGGAACGAAGGGGACAGATGAACGCCGCCCTGCGCGGAACGGCGTGTTCCGCCAGTGCAGCCGCAAGGGGGCTGCCCTGCCGGATCGTTCGGCCAGCGTTTACTCGGCCGAAGCGACCTTCTGCGTGGCCGCAGGCGTCTCGTAGATCAGGTAGGGATCGGACTTGTGCTCGATCACCGACTCGTCCACCACCACCTTGCTCACGTTCTCGAGCGATGGCAGGTCGTACATGGTGTCGAGCAGCACCGACTCGACGATGGTGCGCAGGCCGCGCGCACCGGTCTTGCGCTTGATCGCCTTCTTGGCGATGGCGCTCAGCGCATCCTGGCGGAACTCCAGCTCCACGCCTTCCATTTCGAACAGCTTCTTGAACTGCTTGCTGATCGCGTTCTTCGGCTCGGTGAGGATCTTGACCAGCGCCGCCTCGTCCAGTTCCTCCAGCGTCGCGACCACCGGCAGGCGACCGACGAACTCCGGGATCAGGCCGAACTTGATCAGGTCTTCCGGCTCCACGTCGGCCAGCACCTTGCCGGTCTCGGTCTTGCGCTCGGAACTCTTGAGCTTGGCACCGAAGCCGATGCCGCTGGCATCGGTGCTGCGCTGCTGGATGATCTTGTCCAGCCCGGCGAACGCACCGCCGACGATGAAAAGGATGTTCTTGGTGTCGACCTGCAGGAACTCCTGCTGCGGATGCTTGCGCCCGCCCTGCGGCGGCACGCTGGCCACGGTGCCCTCGATCAGCTTCAGCAGCGCCTGCTGCACGCCTTCGCCGGACACGTCGCGGGTGATCGACGGGTTCTCGGACTTGCGCGAGATCTTGTCGATCTCGTCGATGTAGACGATGCCCTGCTGCGCCTTCTCGACGTCGTAGTCGCACTTCTGCAGCAGCTTCTGGATGATGTTTTCGACGTCCTCGCCCACGTAACCGGCTTCGGTCAGCGTGGTGGCATCGGCAATCGTGAACGGCACGTTGAGCAGTCGCGCCAGGGTCTCGGCCAGCAGGGTCTTGCCCGAACCGGTCGGGCCGACCAGCAGGATGTTGGACTTGGCCAGCTCGACGTCGTCGTTCTTCTGCCGGCTCTCGATGCGCTTGTAGTGGTTGTAGACCGCCACCGCCAGCGTGCGCTTGGCACGCAACTGGCCGATCACGTACTGGTCCAAGACCTCGAGGATTTCCTTGGGCTTGGGCAGCGAGCTGCGCGCCGACTGCGCCTTCTCCTCGAGTTCCTCGCGGATGATGTCGTTGCACAGTTCGACGCATTCATCGCAGATGAACACGCTGGGGCCGGCGATCAGCTTCCTGACCTCGTGCTGGCTCTTTCCGCAGAACGAGCAGTACAGGATCTTGTTGCTGTCGCCGCTGCGGCCCTGACGATCTTCGCTCATGCTGTGTTCTGGTCTGCTGCTGCGTTCACGGTTCGAGAATAGCACAGGGCCCGGCAGCGCAAACGGCGCGCTGCACGACCATAGTTTCCCTGTGGAATCAATCGGTTAGGCCGGCTGGATGGACTCGTCCGGGCGGCGCTCCAGGACCTGGTCGACCAGTCCGTACTCACGAGCGGCCTCGGCACTCTTGAAGTTGTCGCGCTCGGTGTCGCTGGCGATGGTTTCGATGGACTGGCCGGTGTGGCGGGCGAGGATCTCGTTGAGGCGCTGCTTCATCGACAGGATTTCACGCGCATGGATGTCGATGTCGGTCGCCTGGCCCTGGAAGCCACCCAGCGGCTGGTGGATCATCACCCGCGAGTTCGGCAGCGCATAGCGCTTGCCGGCCGCGCCCGCCGCCAGCAGCAGCGCGCCCATGCTGGCCGCCTGGCCGACGCAGATGGTGCTCACGTCCGGCTTGATGAACTGCATGGTGTCGTAGATCGCCATGCCGGCGGTGACGATGCCGCCCGGCGAGTTCACGTACAGGTTGATGTCCTTTTCGGGGTTCTCGGCCTCGAGGAACAGCAACTGGGCAACGATCACGTTGGCCATGTAGTCGTCGATCGGACCGACCAGGAAGATCACGCGCTCCTTCAGCAGGCGCGAGTAGATGTCATAGGCGCGCTCGCCGCGACTGGTCTGTTCGACCACCATCGGGACGAGGTTGAGGGCCTTGGGGGTGGTATCGATCATGGTCGCTTCCCGGTGCTTGCAGCTGCGTAGGGCGGGCCTTGGCCCGCCATTGGATTACATGTCGGCCGAACGGCGGGTCGAAACCCGCCCTACGGCGCGATCGCTTCCTGGAACGTCAACTGCTTCTCCTCGTGCTGGGCGCGCTCGGCGATCCAGTCGATCACCTGTTCCTCCATCACGCGGTTCTGCAGTCCCGACATCAGCTGGGGGTCGTTGCGGTACAAGTCAATGACCTGCTGGGGTTCCTCGTAGGTCGAGGCGATCAGGCGCAGGTGTTCGTTCACGCGCTTGGGATCGAGCACCAGCGCGTTGCGACGCGCCACCTCGCCCACCAGCAGGCCGACCAGCACGCGTTTGCGCGCCGGCTCGATGAACGACTGGTGCGCATCCGCCGGCACCTGGCCGGGGTCGCGGCCGTTGCGGCGCAGCTGGTCGAGCTGTTGCTGCAGCATCGCGCGCGCTTCGGCCTCCACCACCTTGGGCGGCATCTCCACCTGGGCGAAGGTGGCGATGAGCTGCTCGCCCACTTCGCGGCGCAGGCGGTTCATCAGCGCGCCCTTTAGCTCGCGCTCCAGGTTGGTGCGGATGTCGGCGCGGAACTGGTCCATCTCGCCACTCTTCACGCCAAAGCTGCGGATGAACGCGGCATCGGCTTCCGGCAGGTGCTGTTCGGACACCTGCTCCACCTGCAGGTGGACCTGCGCGGTCTTGCCGGCCAGGCGCTGCACCCGCCAGTCGGCGGGGAACGCCACTTCGAGCGATTTCTGCTCGCCTTTCGACATTCCAACCAACGCATTCTCAAGGTCGGCGTACATCGCGCCGGAGCCGATGACGGTGGTGCCGCCCTCGGCGCCCTCGGCAGGCAGTCGCTCGCCGTCCACTTCAGACCAAGTCTGCACATCCACCGCATCGCCGGACTGCGCCGGGCGCGTGACCGCGCTCCAGCTGCGACGCTGCATGCGCAGGTTCTCGATCATGCGGTCGATGTCTTCCTCGGTCACCTCGGCGGTATGGCGCACCACGTTGAGTCCAGAGACGTCGATATCGCCGAAGTCCGGCACCACCTCGAAAGTGGCCACGTACGCCAGCTCATCGCCTACGGCTTCGCCAGGCTCGATCTTCGGCTGGCCGGCCAGGCGCAGCTCGTTCTCGCGCACGGCTTCGTTGAAACGATCACGCAGCAGGCCGTCCAGTACTTCGGCGCGCACCTGCTCGCCATAGCGCTGCTCGATGACCTTCGTCGGCACCTTGCCGGGACGGAAGCCCTTGATCCGCGCGGTACGCGCGATCTCGCGCAGGCGTCCGCCGACCTGGCTCTCGATGCCCTCCGACGGCAGGCGGAAGGTGATGCGGCGCTCAAGGTTGCCGACGGATTCGACCGAAACTTGCATATTCACTCCTGCCACCGCGGCATGGTGCCGGCGGCTTGGCTCTACTGGGCGCATCCTGTGGATGCCGTGCGGTCCGGAGCGGCATCGGGTTCGACCCGACCGCACCGGCGGAACGGAATATTTTGGCGGATTCCGGGGTTCGCCGCCAGCCATTCGCGCCAGACGGACCTTGTGCCGGCGCCCCCGCCTCCCGGCATCAGGGCCACGATGCCGGGCCCACGGCGCGTTGACACCCCCCTCGCACGCCCGGACAATGGGCGGTTCCCCGCGGCAAGACGCCAACGGGCCAGCAATATCCGGATCCACCGGGGTATAGCGCAGTCTGGTAGCGCGCCTGCTTTGGGAGCAGGATGTCGGGGGTTCGAATCCCTCTACCCCGACCATCCGGACCTGCCGGGGCCGCTATCATGCGCATACGCGCCCGTAGCTCAACCGGATAGAGCACCGGCCTTCTAAGCCGGTGGTTGCAGGTTCGAGTCCTGCCGGGCGCGCCAGGCAGGATTCATCGAGAGTCGGTGTGGCGATGTCCGCGTTCCCGGTGCGCGACATCGACGAGTCGATTCGACCATGTTCGAAACGGTTGCCGGAAGCCACGGACCCCGTCGCTCCGGTATCCTACGCAGGTTCCATGTGGTGGCTGTAGCTCAGTTGGTTAGAGTCCTGGATTGTGATTCCAGATGTCGGGGGTTCGAGTCCCCTCAGCCACCCCACCCTATTTCCCCGCAGTCATGGGTAAGCCATTGCCAGCGGCAGCGGGTCTGTTACAATCTTCGCCCGATTTTCGGGGCCGTTAGCTCAGTTGGTAGAGCAGTTGACTCTTAATCAATAGGTCCAAGGTTCGAATCCTTGACGGCCCACCATTTCACGAAGACCCGGCCATGCGCCGGGTTTTTCGTTTGCGCCGCCCCGGATCGCCGGATTCGAACCTCCGGTTCGCCCGCTGCGCGAGGCTGCCCGCGCGAAGTAAGATGCGCGGCGCGAGATCGGGCGAAAGTGGCGGAATTGGTAGACGCACTGGATTTAGGTTCCAGCGGGTAACCCCCGTGAGGGTTCGAGTCCCTCCTTTCGCACCACCCCGGGTTCCACCTCGGGCCGCCGGGTAAATGAACAAGCGGACGGAGCCGCGCCCTCGACGAATCGACGCAAAGGGCCCGCGACGCGGTGATGGTCGAGCCCGTCCCGAGGGAGCCGCCGCAAATCGCGCATCCCGGAGCGCCACGCTATTTGATGGCCCCCGAATCAGGCTGCATGGCGGAGGAAAAGCCTTGGCAGCCCCACCCCCCTCATCCGCCGGACGGGCACCTCCTCCAGACGGAAACCGGAACGCACGAGGCCGGGATTTACCTGCGCCGTGTATCCTCCCCCCCATCGTTCACTTCTCCCTGGAGTTCTCCATGCGCAGCGGCAATCCGGCCCTGAAGGAATCCACCTTCCTCGACCTCGGCAGCGGCACCGTGGTGTCGCGCGCCGACGGTGCGATGACCCTCAACGGCACCGTCAACAAGACCGGCATCCTGCTGCTGTTGACGGTGATGACGGCGGCCTTCGCCTGGAACGCGAGCTTCGTCAACGGCGAGCCGACCGCGATGGCCCCGATCTACATGTGGGGCGGCCTGATCGGCGGCTTCATCCTGGCGATGGTCACCGTGTTCAAGAAGACCTGGGCACCGGTGACCGCGCCAATGTATGCGCTGGTCGAGGGGTTCTTCCTCGGCGCGATCTCGGCGATGTTCAACCACATGTACGACGGCATCGTGATGCAGGCGGTGCTGCTGACCTTCGGCACGCTGTTCGCGCTGCTGTTCGCCTACCGCAGCGGCCTGATCAAGGCCACCGAGAACTTCAAGCTGGGCGTGGTGGCGGCCACCGGTGGCATCATGCTGGTGTACCTGGCCTCGATCGTGCTGAACATGTTCGGCAGCGGGATCCCGCTGATCCACGAGAGCGGCATCGTCGGCATCGGCTTCAGCCTGTTCGTGGTGGTGATCGCGGCGCTGAACCTCGTGCTGGATTTCGACTTCATCGAAACGGGCGTTGAACAGGGCGCGCCGAAGTACATGGAGTGGTACGGGGCCTTCGGCCTGATGGTCACCTTGGTGTGGCTGTACATCGAGTTCCTGCGCCTGCTGTCGAAGCTGCAGTCGCGCAACTGACGCACATGTCCGCATCACCAAGAAGGGCGCCGAGGGCGCCCTTTTTCATGGTTTTCCCCTGATCGAACGATAGACACTCGCGGCGGCGCAGGTAGGATGCCGCCGCAAGTCGCGGCCCCGCCAGGCCCCCTGATATCCCGGACTGCGGGAGCTCATGCCTGCGTGGGGGCTCCCTTGCTGTCCGCGACAGGCATGCCAGCACGTGAAGGCCAGGCGATGAACACGATGGCCACCATGGCCAGCAGCCAGCAGTACCAGACCTTGCCTGCAAGGGCGAGCGGCGACACCGAAGCCAGCGATGCCGCCAGCAGCAGCTGCGCGCCGTAGGGCAGCACGCCCTGCGGCACGCAAGCAAAGATGTCGACCAGGCTGGCGGCACGCCGGGGCGGGATGCCATGCCGGGTCGCGATGTCCTTCGCCACGCTGCCGCCCACGAGGATCGCCACGGTGTTGTTGGCGGTGAACACATCCGAGGTGGCCGCGAGCGCGGCGATGCTTGCTTCGCCGGTGCGGCGTCCGCGATGCCCCCACCCGATGCGCGCAATGGCCGCCGCCAGCCAGTCCAGTCCGCCGGACGCCTTCATCAGGGCGCCCAGCCCGCCGATCAGCAGCGACAGCAGGAGGATTTCCACCATGCCCTCGAAGCCGGTCCAGATGTCGCCCGCGTACTGCACCAGGTCGTAGTCGGCCACGAACAGCAGGCCGAACGTGCCCGACAGCAGCAGGCCGATGCCCAGCACCAGCAGCACGTCGAGACCCGCCACCGCCAGTACCAGCACCAGGACGTAAGGCAGGGCCAGCCAGGGCGACGCGACGTGGTCGACTTCCACCGGGGCAGAGTCGCCGGCGATACCCAGCAAGACCATGGTGGCCAGCGCGGCGGGCACGGCGATGCTGACGTTTTCGCGGAACTTGTCGCGCATCTGCGCACCCTGCGTACGCGTGGCCGCGATGGTGGTGTCGGAGATCACCGACAGGTTGTCGCCGAACATCGCGCCGCCGATCACCGCCCCGACCACCAGCGCGCGATCCAGCCCGGAGGCATCCGCGACCCCCAGGGCAATCGGCACCACGGCGGCGATCGTGCCCATCGAGGTGCCGATCGAAAGCGCCACCAGGCCCGCGATCAGGAACAGCCCGGGCAGCAGCAACGCCGGATGCAGCGCGCCGATGCCCAGCCCGACGATGGCATCCACCGCACCGGCCGCCTTCGATACATAAGCGAACGCGCCGGCCAGCAGGAAGATCAGGCACATCAGCACGATATTGGGATCGCCCATGCCGCGCAGCAGCACCTCGACGGGTTTCAGGCCGCGGGCGTGTGCGATCCACGCCGCCAGCGCGAGGGCGGGCAGGATCGCGACTGGCGCGCGCAGCTGGTAGAACCCCATCGGCTCGCCGAGGGCGGTGAAGTACAGCCCGGCGCCGAAGAACAGCGCAAGGAACAGCAGCAGCGGCGTGAGGGCGATCGCACTGGGGCGGGCGCCGGCAGGCTGGGTCATCGGGAAGCCATCGCGTGGGGTCGCCGGATTCTGCGGCGTGGATGCGCTGCCGTCATCCCGCCTGGCGGAATGCCGCGGATACAAAAACGGGACGCCGAAGCGTCCCGTCCGCATGCGTCAGGGCGCAGGCCGGGTCAGACGCGACTGGCGATCGCCTTGGCGAACGACAGGGTATTCCCGCTGCCGCCGAGGTCCGGCGTGAGGTTGTCCCTGGCCTGCAGCGTATCGACGATGGCCTTGCGCAGGCGCGTGGCATCGTCGGGCTTGCCGAGGTGGTCCAGCATCTGCGCAGCCGCCAGCAGCAGCGCGCAGGGGTTGGCCTTGCCTTGGCCGGCGATGTCCGGGGCCGTGCCGTGCACCGCCTCGAAGATCGCCGCGTCCTTGCCGATGTTGGCGCCCGGCGCGAGGCCAAGGCCGCCGACCAGGCCCGCGCAAAGGTCGGAGATGATGTCGCCGAACAGGTTGGTGGTGACGATCACGTCGAACTGCTCGGGACGCATCACCAGCTGCATGCAGGCGTTGTCCACGATCATTTCGTTGGCTTCGATCTCCGGATATTCCGCGGCCACCTCGCGCGCGACCTTGAGGAACAGGCCCGACGTGCTCTTGAGGATGTTGGCCTTGTGCACGATGGTGACCTTCTTGCGACCGGTCGAACGCGCCAGCTCGAACGCGTAGCGCACGATGCGTTCGGAGCCCTTGCGGGTGATGCGGGTGATCGAGACCGCGGTACCGCCGTCCTCCGACACTTCCTGGCCTTCGCTGATGTACGAGCCCTCGGTGTTCTCGCGGATGGTGATCAGGTCGATGCCGCTGTCGAAGCGCGACTTGGTGTTGGGGAACGAGATCGCCGGACGCACGTTGGCGTACAGGTCGAACTGGCGGCGCAGCTCGACGTTGATCGAGCTGAAGCCCCCGCCCACCGGCGTGGCCAGCGGGCTCTTGAGCGCCACGGCATTGCGACGGATCGATGCCATCGTCGTCGCGGGCAGCAGTTCACCGTGCTTTTCCAGTGCGACCAGGCCGGCATCGGCATCTTCGTACTGCAGGCCGAGCTGCATCGCATCGAGCACGTGCAGGGTGGCATCCATGATTTCGGGGCCGATACCGTCGCCGCGGATGATGGTGATCGTCTGGGTCATTGCGTGGGGGTTCCGTACGGTCGAACGCCGAAAAACACGGCGAAATGGGCAAAAAACATCCGCCCATTATGCCGGACCGGCCGCCGGTACCCCAAATCGACGATGGTCTGAGGCGCGCTTGGCCTGCCCGCAGCCGCCACGACGGCATGTGCATCGGATCAGTCGTGTGCGTGCGCGCCAGGCGCGTCGGCGTCGCCCTGCTCCAGCTGGTCGAGGAAGTCCACCGCGCGCCGCAGGTGCGGGATGACGATGCTGCCGCCGACCACCAGCCCCACCGAGAAAGCCTCGAACATCTCGTCGCGGCTCACGCCCGCCTCGCGGCACTGTGCCACGTGGTAGCTGATGCAGTCGTCGCAGCGCAGCACCAGCGACGCGACCAGCCCGAGGAGCTCCTTGGTCTTCACATCCAGCGCGCCGGCCTGGTAGGTCTGCGTGTCCAGCGCGAAGAAGCGCCGCACCACCTGGTTGGGTTCGGCAAGGATGCGGTCGTTCATGCGCTTGCGGAAGGCGGTGAATGCCGCGATGCGGTCCGACTCGCCGCCAGAGGCATCACCACTCACGGGGAAGCCCCTGCGTCGCCAAGCAGCGCATCGAACTTGCCGGCCCGGTTCAGGGCGACCATGTCGTCATACCCGCCCACGTGCACGTCGCCGACGAAGATCTGCGGCACGCTGGTGCGCCGGGCCAGCGCCAGCATGCGCTCGCGTGCCTTGGGGTCCAGGTCCACGCGCACCTCCTCCCAGTCGAGACCCTTGCTCTTCAGGAAGTTCTTGGCGGCCATGCAATAGCCGCACACCGCACTGGTGTACAGCGTGATGGGCGGCTGCGCCGCGCTGCCGGGGGAGTCGATGCCTGCTGTCACGCGCGCTCCGGAACCTTGTCGTCGTGTCGGAGGTCCAAGTGTGGTGCGCACCGCCGGTCATTTCCAGTCCGACGCCAAAACGCAGCGTTGCCTGCCGGGCCACACCGGTCCGGTTAACACAGAGTTCACGCCTTCACGGGCGCGAGACTGCATCCTCCCGACATCGTTTCCCCGACCTCCAGCTCCTGATGCGCCCACTCCGCCCGCTGCGCCTGTCCCTGTCCATCGCCCTGCTCACCCTGCTGGGCGGCATGGGCGCGACCGCGCAGGAAAGCCGCCTGCCCGACATCGGCTCGTCCGCCGGGACCCTGATCGGCCCGGTGCAGCAGGAGGAGTACGGACGGATGCTGCTGGCGCAGTTGCGCCACTACAACTACGTACTGGAAGACCCGCTGATCGACGGCTGGCTGCAGTCGGCCGGCAACCGGCTGGGTGCGGTCAGCGACCAGCCGCGCCAGCGCTACACGTTCTTCATGATGCGCGACCGCAGCATCAACGCCTTCGCCACCCTGGGCGGCTACATCGGCATGAACGCCGGGCTGGTGCTGACGGCAGGCAGCGAGGACGAGGTGGCCGCCGTACTGGCGCACGAGATCGCGCACGTCACCCAGCAGCACGTACTGCGCGGCGTGGAGCGTGCGCAGCGCGACCAGATCCCGATCCTGCTGGGCATGCTGGGCGCGATCGCGGTGGCGCAGTCGGCAGGCGGCAGCTCCGCCGGCGATGCCTCCATGGCGGCGATGGCCGCGGCGCAGGGCCTCGCGATCCAGCGCCAGATCGACTACACCCGCGCCAACGAATCCGAGGCCGATCGCCTCGGCATCCGCACCCTCGCCCGCAGCGGCTACGAGCCGATGGCGATGGCGACGATGTTCGAGCGCATGCAGGCCGCCTCGCGTACCAACCAGGGCGGCGAGCGCGAACGCGCGCCCGATTACCTGCGCACCCATCCGGTCACCACCACCCGGGTCGGCGAGGCGCGCCAGCGTGCCGAGCAGATGGCCGGCAACGCCAATGTCGCGACGTCGGTCACGTGGGGGCAGGCGCCGCCGCGCGCACCCGCCGAAGGCGCCGCCGATCCACTGGGCACCGCCAGCGACAACGCACCGCCGGCCTCCGACCTGCTGCTCTCCGGCAATCCGCTGCTGCCGTCGTCGTTGCGACTGCCCGAAGCGGGCGGCAACGGTCCGGACCCGGTGCAGTTCGGCTGGGCCAAGGAACGCCTGCGGGTGCTGAGCGCCAATACCCCGGCCGAAGCCATCCGCGAATACGAGCAGATGCAGCGCGCTGGCCAGCTGACCGATGCACAGCGCTACGGCCTGGCCGTCGCGCGCCTGCAGGATGGCCGTGGCGCGGCCTCGGCTGCGACGGAGTTCGCTGAACTGCTGCAGTCGCACCCCGGCGACCTGTGGCTGTCGCTGGGCCTGGCCGAGGCCGAGGAGCGCGCCGGCCGTCCGGCGCAGGCAGACCGCCACCTCGACAGCCTGCTCGAGCGCATGCCGCACAACCCGGCCGTGGCCCTGACCTACGCGCGTGTCCTCGTGGAGCGTGACACCCCGGAATCGGGCCGACGTGCCCAGGCCGTGCTGCGCCCGCTGATGCGGTCGTCGGCGGAGGATCCGATGTTCCAGCGCACCTTCGCCCGCGCCAGCGAAATCGCCGGAGATCCGGTCCGCGCCGGCGAGGCCTGGGCCGAAGCTGCCTTCCTCAGCGGCCGCGAGGAACAGGCCCTGGTGCAGCTCAACACACTCAAGAAGCGCGACGACCTGGACTACTACGCCCGCGCCCGCATCGACGCGCGCATCGCGACCATCACCCCCGTGGTGCTGGAACTGCGTCGCCAGGGCATCCGCGACGAGGACCTGCGCCGGCGTTAGGCCCGTCATCGTTCGGTCATAAAACTGTCGTTTAATGCCGGCACCCGCCCCCAGCCGGCAGATCCATGCAGAAGCGCGTCCTGATCGTCGACGACGAACCCGCCATCCGCGACATGGTCGCCTTCGCACTGCGCAAGGGCGATTTCGATCCCGTCCATGCGGGCGATGCGCGCGAAGCGCAGTCGGCGATCGCAGACCGCGTGCCGGACCTGATCCTGCTGGACTGGATGCTGCCCGGCACCAGCGGCCTTGAACTGGCCCGGCGCTGGCGCCGTGAACCGCTGACCCGCGAGATCCCGATCATCATGCTCACCGCCCGCGGCGAGGAGAACGACCGCGTGGGCGGGCTCGAGGCCGGCGTCGACGATTACGTCGTCAAGCCGTTCTCCGCCCGCGAGCTGCTGGCCCGCATCCGCGCGGTCATGCGGCGCTCACGGGACGACGACGAAGACGGCAGCGTCGCCGTCGGCAACCTGCGCATCGATGGCGCCGCGCATCGCGTGTTCGCCGGCGACGAGCCGATCAGCATCGGCCCCACCGAGTACCGCCTGCTGCATTTCTTCATGACCCACCCGGAGCGCGTCTACAGTCGCGCGCAGTTGCTGGACCATGTGTGGGGCGGCAGCGTGTACGTCGAGGAACGCACGGTGGACGTGCACATCCGCCGCCTGCGCAAGACGCTGGAGCCGGTGCAACTGGATGGCATGGTGCAGACGGTGCGGGGATCGGGTTACCGGTTCTCGGCTGCGGTGTGAGCAACGGGTTTGGCAATCTGGCAGAAAGCATCCCTGGTGCTCTTCGCTCGTCAGCGAGCCTCGACGCAGCCATGGAGACCCGAAGGGCGGCGCGCAGGACGCGCGCCGTTTTTCGAGGGGACATGGATGTCCCGTCGAAAAATCCCGACGAATTCGACATGCCCGGTTAGCTCTGTCGGGGAAGGCCCTTTTTCTTTGGTTCGTTTCTTTTTGGGCCAGCAAAAAGAAATGAACCCGGCCGCGATAGCGGACGGAAGCCTTTGTTTTCTCTACAGCTCCATCTTTTGCCCGCACAAGACCAAAGGCTTTCACTCGCCTGCGGCGAGCGAGTTACTTTTCTTTGCTAGCCCAAAGAAAAGTAACCAAAAGAAAGGGCCTTTCCCCGACGAAGCTAACGTCCCAGATTGGACTCGACGGGATTTTTCGACAGGACATCCATGTCCTGTCGAAAAACGTCCGGCATCCATGCCGGCCGCCCTCCGGGTCTGCATGAATCCACACCGCCCGCGTAAAGAGCAAAGCAACCGTCATCCCCGCGCAGGCGGGACCCATGGGCGCTTGCTTTGAAGCCATCGAGATGCGCGATACCAGCAAGCAAACGCACACCGTCCAACCCACACCAATCGCCACCCATCCGCCTCACCCGCATCCCATCGCATAGACTGATTCCATGCCCCCCCGCGCCCGCTCCGCCTGGCTCCGCACCCTCGGCCAACTCGTGTTGGTGCTGGCCGCTGGCCTTCTGCTGGGGCTTGCCCTGGGCCAGGTGTGGCCGGCACTGGCGATCACGGCGCTCGGTATCGTGGCGTGGCACTACTGGCGCCTGCGACGGGTGCTGATGCACCTCACCTCGCGCCAGCGGATGCCCGTCCCAAGTGGCGTCGGCGTGTGGAACCAACTCGAATCCCTGCTGCGCGAGCAGCAGGACGACGTGCGCAACCGCAAACGGCGACTGGTCGCCATGTTGCGCGCCTATCGCGCCGCCGCCGCCGCGCTGCCGGACGCGGTGGTGGTCCTTGAGCGCGACAGCCAGCGCGTGCTGTGGATGAATGAAGCCGCCACGCCGCTGCTGGGGCTGCACTACCCCAACGACATCGGCGCATCGATCGTCGAGCGCCTGCAGCCGCTGCAGCTGTCGCACTGGCTGGCCAGCGGCCCGCAGGCCGAACCGATCCTCGACGTGCCCTCGCCGGTATCGCCGCTGGTGCGCCTGGGCCTGCGCCTGATCCCCTATTCGGACGAACTGTGGCTGCTGGTCGCACGCGATGTCAGCAAGATCATGCGACTGGAACAGATGCGCCGCGATTTCGTGGCCAACGTGTCGCATGAACTGCGCACACCACTGACGGTGGTCCACGGCTACCTGGACATGCTCGATCCCGAGGACCAGCCCGAGTGGGCACCGATGCTGAAGGAAATGCAGCAGCAGTCGCAGCGGATGACGCAACTGGTCGAGGACCTGCTGACGCTGTCGCGGCTGGAGGCGCAGGACGACATCGAAGAGGATGCGGTCAACATGGCCTCGATGCTCGCCACCCTGCGCCGCGAGGCCGAGGCGCTCAGCCAGGGCAAGCACCAGGTCACGGTGGCCGATGAAGCAGGCGTGGACCTGCTGGGCTCCACCAAGGAACTGCACAGCGCGTTTTCCAACCTGGTCAGCAATGCGGTGCGCTACACCCCCGCTGGCGGCAGCATCCATGTCCGTTTCTGGCACGACGGCGATGGCGTGGCGCTGTCGGTGCGCGACAGTGGGTTCGGTATCCCGGCGTCGCACCTGCCGCGGCTCACGGAACGCTTCTACCGCGTCTCCACCAGCCGCTCGCGCGGCAGCGGCGGCACCGGCCTCGGGTTGGCGATCGTCAAGCACGTACTGAACCTGCACCAGGGCCGCCTCCAGGTCGCGAGCGAAGTCGGCCAAGGCAGCCTTTTCTCATGCCATTTCGGCGCCGATCGCATCCTGGCGCGCGACCCAGACCTCCACGGAGCCCCGAGTGAGCAAGCCACGCAAGACGCGTA
Source organism: Luteimonas aestuarii (assembly GCF_004357985.1). Lineage (GTDB taxonomy): Bacteria > Pseudomonadota > Gammaproteobacteria > Xanthomonadales > Xanthomonadaceae > Luteimonas > Luteimonas aestuarii. Next base: position 511,869 of record NZ_SMTF01000001.1, read on the forward strand.
AACCCGTCGCCGACATCGCCACGCCGGTGGGCGGGGGCGACGTCGCCGATCCGCTGCGCGACCCATCGCTCTACTTCAACCGCGAGCTGTCGCAGCTCGATTTCAATTTCCGCGTGCTGGCACAGGCGCTGGACGAGTCGGTGCCACTGCTCGAGCGCCTGCGCTTCCTCTGCATCTCCTGCACCAACCTGGACGAGTTCTTCGAAATCCGCGCCGCCACGGTGCGACACGCGCAGGATTTCGGCAGCATCGCCCCGCCGGACGGGCTGGCCCCCACCACCCTGCTCAAGCGCATCCATGAACGCGCACAGGAACTGGTGGACGCGCAGTACCGCTGCTGGAACCAGGTGTTGCGCCCGGAAATGGAGGACAACGGCGTGCGCGTGCTTGCACGCGGGACATGGAGTGCCCGGCAGACACGCTGGCTGCGCGCGTATTTCCGCGACGAGATCCTGCCGGTGCTCTCGCCGCTGGGGCTGGACCCGGCGCATCCGTTCCCGAAGATCCTCAACAAGTCGCTCAACATCGTGGTGGTGCTGAAGGGCAAGGATGCGTTCGGGCGCAGCGGCCACCTCGCCATCGTGCGCGCGCCACGCTCGCTGCCGCGCATCATCCAGCTGCCCGAGCGGATCTCGGGCGGCGAACACGACTTCGTGTTCCTGTCGGCGGTGCTGTCGGAATTCGTCGACGAACTGTTCCCCGGCATGGAGGTCAAGGGCGCGTACCAGTTCCGCGTGACCCGCAATTCCGAACTGATCCTGGACGAGGACGAAGTCGAGAACCTGGCGCTGGCGCTGCGCGACGAGCTGGTCGGGCGCGGCTACCTGCGCGCGATGCGGCTGGAGATCGCCGCCGACTGCCCCAAGCCGATCGTGCGCACGCTTCTGGAGAACTTCGACCTGCCCGAGAACGCGGTCTACCGCATCGACGGCCCGGTGAACCTCAACCGCGTCACCCAGGTGTACGACCTGGTGCAGCGGCCGGAACTGAAGTTCCCGCCGTTCCAGGCACGCACGCTGGCGGGCACCGACGCCATGTTCGAGCTGGTCGCGGAGGGCGACGTGCTGTTGCACCACCCGTTCGATTCGTTCGCGCCGGTGCTGGAGCTGATCAAGCAGGCGGCCGAAGACCCGAACGTACTGGCGATCAAGCAGACGCTCTACCGTACCGGCAAGGATTCGGCGATCGTCGAGCATCTGGTGCAGGCGGCGCGCAATGGCAAGGACGTCACCGTGGTGGTGGAACTGCGCGCGCGCTTCGACGAGGAAGCCAACCTCGGCCTTGCCGATCGGCTGCAGGAGGCCGGCGTACAGGTGGTGTACGGCGTGGTCGGCTACAAGACGCACGCCAAGATGCTGCTGGTCGTGCGTCGCGAGGGCCGCAAGCTGCGCCGTTACGTGCACATGGGTACCGGCAATTACCATGCCGGCACCGCGCGTGGCTACACCGACTTCGGCCTCATCAGCGCGGACCCGGACCTGGGTGCCGACGTGCACCAGGTGTTCCAGCAACTGTCCGGCCTGGCGCCAGCGATCGCACTCAAGCGCCTCCTGCAGTCGCCGTTCACCCTGCATGCCGGCATCATCGCGCGGATCGAGCGCGAGACCCGCAACGCGCTGGATGGCAAGCCGGCCCGCATCATGGCCAAGATGAACGCACTCAACGAGGCGCAGGTGGTGCGGGCGTTGTACACCGCCTCGCAGGCGGGCGTGCAGATCGACCTCGTCATCCGTGGCGCATGCACGTTGCGGCCGGGCGTGCCCGGCATATCTGACAACATCCGCGTTCGCTCCATCGTCGGTCGCTTCCTCGAGCACCATCGTGTGTACTGGTTCGCCAACGGCGGCGACCCGGAACTGTTCTGCGCGAGCGCCGACTGGCTGGAGCGCAACCTGCTGCGCCGGGTGGAAACCTGCTTCCCGATCCTCGATCCCGAACTGAAGGCCCGGGTCAAGGACGAGGCGCTGGACAACTACCTTGCCGACAACCTCAACGCGTGGGAATTGCAGCCCGACGGCAGCTACCTCAAACTCTCGCCCGCCGACGGAGCGATGCCGCACTCGGCGCAATCCTCCCTGCTGGCGAAACTGTGCGGATGACCGAAACGCTGTCCCTGGCCGAACCCACCGCGCCTCCGCTCGACGATGGCGACATGCTGGCTGCCATCGACATCGGGTCCAACAGCTTCCACATGGTCGTGGCGCGCTACACGCTGGGCCAACTGCGCATCGTCGACCGCCTGCGCGAGACGGTGCGCATGGCCGAAGGCCTGGACGGCCGTGGCGGCCTGGCCGCGGACGAGCGACAGCGCGCACTGGAGTGCCTCGCGCGCTTCGGCCAGCGGATCCGCGACATCCCGCCGCAGCACGTGCGTGCGCTGGCTACCAACACGGTCCGCAGCCTTGCTTCGCCGCAGGCCTTCCTTGTGCCGGCCGAAACCGCGCTGGGCCATTCCATCGAAGTCATCTCCGGCCGCGAGGAAGCGCGACTGATCTACCTCGGCGTGGCGCACGCGCAGCCGCCGAAGGCCGGGCACCGACGGCTGGTGATCGACATCGGCGGCGGTTCCACCGAATGCATCATCGGCGCCGGTTTCGACACGCTGGAGCGCGAAAGCCTGCAGGCCGGCTGCATCGCCACCACGCGGCGCTTCTTCGGCAACGGCAAACTGACGCGCAAGAAGTGGCGCGACGCGGTGATCGAAGTCTCGGCCGAGTTCCAGCAGTTCGCCAATACCTATCGCGAGCTGGGCTGGAACGAGGCGCTGGGCGCGTCCGGCACCAACAAGGCGATCGGCGATATCTGCGCGGCGATGAAGCTCACCAAGGGCGCGGTCACCGCCGAGGCGCTGCCGCAAGTGCGCGACCGCCTGCTGCAGGCCGATCGCATCGACGCGATCGAGCTGCCCGGCCTGTCCAACGACCGCAGGCCGATCATCGCCGGCGGCGTGCTGGTGCTGGAGGCGGCGTTCTCGGCGCTGGGGCTGCAGCGGATGATGGTCAGCAAGGGCGCGATGCGCGAAGGCATCCTCTACGACATGCTGGGGCGCGGCGGCGACAACGATCCACGCGACCTGTCGGTGGCTGCGATGATGCAGCGCTATGGCATCGACGAGGCGCAGGCGGCGCGGGTCGAGGCCACCGCGATGCGCCTGTTCCAGCAGGTGCGCGAGGCCTGGGGACTCGATGACGACGACGCACTGATGCTCGGCTGGGCCGCACGCCTGCACGAGATCGGCCTGGTGATCGCGCACAGCCAGTACCACGTGCACGGCGCCTACCTGCTGGAGCACTCCGACATCTCCGGTTTCTCGCGGCAGGAGCAGCAGGTGCTGTCGTCGCTGGTACGTACGCACCGGCGCGGCGTGTCGAAGAGCGCGTTCGACGCCCTGCCCGACCGCCTGCTGTCGTCGGCCAAGCGCAAGGCCGCGCTGCTGCGGCTGGCGGTGCTGTTGCATCGCTCGCGCAGCGCCGAACCGATCCCGCACCTCGAGCTCAAGGCCGGGGACGACCGGCTCGACCTGGTGGTCGGAAAGCGCTGGGTGGATGCACACCCGCTGCTGCGCTCGGACCTGCTGGGCGAGCCCGACGACATGCCCGGGCTGGGCATCACCTTCAAGCCGTTCGTGGCCTGATCCCGCCCGGCGACTGTCATCCCGCCGCAACCACGCTGCAACCAAGGCTTCATCGCCCGTGCGCACCATGACGCAAACGTGGAGCCTTGCATGCGCTACGCCATCGTCACCGAGACCTATCCGCCCGAAGTCAACGGCGTTGCGCTGACGGTGCAGTCGCTGGAGCAGGGCCTGCGCGCGCGTGGACATGCCGTGTGCGTGGTACGCCCGGCACAGGCCGGCATGCGACCCGGGCGCGAAGGCGACCAGACGCGCGTGGCCAGCGTGCCGATGCCACGCTATGCCGGACTGCGCATCGGCCTGCCATGCGCGGGGCGGCTGCAGCGCCTGTGGCGCGATGCCCGTCCCGACGCGATCTACGTGGCGACGGAAGGCCCGCTGGGCTGGTCGGCGGTCCGCGCGGCACGCAAACTCGGCATCCCGGTGGCCACCGGCTTCCACACCCGGTTCGACGAATACATGCGCGACTACGGCCTGCCGTGGCTGCAGCCGGTGGCGATGCGCTGGATGCGCCATTTCCACAACAGCGCACAGGCAACCCTGGTGCCCACGCGCGCGCTGGGCGACTTCCTGCAGGCAAGTGGCTTCCACGAGGTACGCCTGCTGCGGCGCGCGGTGGATACCGTACTGTTCGACCCGGCGAAGCGCGACGAAGGCATCCGCAGCGCGTGGCTTGGCGACGATGCCGGCCCGGTGGTGATCCACGTCGGCCGCATCGCGGCCGAGAAGAACCTCGACCTGGCCGTGCGGGCGTTCCGCGCGCTGCAACAGGCGCAACCCGGGGCCCGCTACGTATGGGTGGGCGATGGTCCGATGCGCGAACGCCTGTCCCGCCACAACCCGGATTTCATCTTCCTCGGCATCCAGCGCGGCGAAGCGCTGGCACGCCTGTTCGCCAGCGCCGACCTGTTCGCCTTCCCCAGCACCACCGAAACCTTCGGCAACGTCACCCTGGAAGCGATGGCCAGCGGCCTGGCCACGGTGGCCTACGATTACGGCGCGGCGCACGAGCACCTGCGCGACGGCGGCCACGGCGCGGCAGTGCCGTTGCAGGACGAGGCGACCTTCGTCGAGGCCGTGGTGCGCATCGGCAGCGACGCCGCCCTGCGCCGCGCAATGGGCGCGGCTGCGCGCGACGCGGTGCACCCGCTCTCGCCGGACCGCGTGTCGGCCGATTTCGATGCCTTGCTCGCCGGGCTTGCCGGCAGGGAGACCGGACATGCACGCCTCGCCACGGCTTGAACGACTGGTACAGCGTGAATCGGCCTGGTGCCTGCGCGCCAACCGCGCCTGCGCGCGCCAGCGCGTGCGTGCCTACTTCGCCGCCGTCAGCCGGCTTGGCGATGGCGTGTTCTGGTATGCGCTGATGGCCATCCTGATCCTGGTCGACGGCCGCGAGGGACTGGCGGCATCGGCCCACATGGCCGCGACCGGCATGGTCGCACTGCTGATGTACAAGGGACTGAAGCGCTGGACGCGGCGACCGCGGCCCTTCGCCTCCGATGGCCGCATCCGCGCCTGGGTGGCGCCGCTGGACGAATTCAGCTTCCCCTCCGGACATACGCTGCATGCGGTGTCGTTCACCATCGTCGCCGTGGCGCACTACCCGGCGCTGGCGTGGCTGCTGGTGCCGTTCGCCGCTTCGGTGGCGACCTCACGCGTGGTGCTGGGTCTGCACTACCCCAGCGACGTGCTGGCCGCGACCGCCATCGGTACAGGCCTGGCCTTCGTGTCGCTGTGGGCGGTGCCGGTGCATGCGTTCATGTGATCGCATGGAAACGCCGCTACGCTGACGGGTTTCCGCACCTTCACGGACAATGCGATGTATCGCCCCCTGTTTCGATTGCTGCTGGCCAGCCTGCTTTGCGCCGGCTGCATGGCCGCTCACGCGCAAGCCACCCCGTCCGATGCGCATTCGACCGTCACGGTCGTCACGCTGAACCTCTACCACGACCGTGACGACTGGCCGAAGCGCCGCGCGCAGATCCCAGGCGTGCTGGGCGCGCTGCGACCCGATGCCATCGTGTTGCAGGAAGTCCTGCAGCACGAGAACCTGCAGAACCAGGCCGAATGGCTGGCAGCCGAACTTGGTTACGCGGTGTATTTCACCAGTGTCGATCCGGAAGAGAAGGTGCATCGCTATGGCAACGCCCTGCTGACCCCGCACCCGGTGCTGGCGCGCGACCAGGTGGCGCTGGAGCCACGCGACGACGGCCGCAACGCCGGGATGCTGCGGATCGACGTGCGCGGGCAACCGGTCAACATCTACGTCACCCACCTGCACCATACCCCCGGCGGCGCGGCGCTTCGCGCGCGCCAGATCGATGGCCTGATGGAGTTCATCACGCGGACCGCCGGCGATGCACCCAGCATCGTCGGGGGGGACTTCAATGCCCTGGCCGATGCACCCGAACTTGCTGCGTTGACCGGCAGCGGATACATCGACAGCTTCGGGCAGCTGCATCCCGACGCAAGCCCTGAGGCGACTACGCTCAACCTTGCCTGGTTCGACACACCGCGGCGGATCGACCACATCTACTTCCAGCGCGGACGCTTCGAGGCGTTGCGCTCGGAAATCCTGTTCACCCAACCGGACGAGACCGGCGCGTGGGCATCCGACCACCACGGCGTGCTGTCGGAGTTCGCGATCCTGCCGACGGGGACTGCCGAAGCGGAGTGAGCGGGGGTCGTTGGCCACATCCCGCGTTCGAAAGACGCCGGGGAGCCGTGTCGCGGGATATCCTCGCAAGCGAACCACTTCCCACGGTGTCATTGATTCCGCAGCCACGGCACGAACCAGGAGCCCGGAACTCCTCGACGGGCATCGACTCCGCCGAATTCCCCGCCAGGCCTTACTCGAGACCCGAGCCCATGGTTCCCGGCCTGCGCGGGGATGACGGCGGGTGCGCACTTCCGGAAGGTACGCTACAGGCGTTCCAGCGTTGCACGTGCCAGCGCGGGCACCAACTGACCCCGCCAATCGCGGTCGATCCCCACCTGAGCCGACGCCTGGGTGGCATCGAACACATCCGCATCCACGTCCGCCAATACCCAACGCTGTGCCGGCGTGCCGCGTGCCAGCACGCCATCGGCGGGAAACCCGACGTCCATCGGCACGTAGACCGCGGCATCGCCGGTATTGACGTCGAGCGCCGGGCTCCATTCCGCGATGCCTGCGGTCACCGCCTGCGCGACATGGCAGCGGTTCTCCAGTGCGCGCGCCTGGCAACCGATGCGCACGCGGTGCGCGCCGGCCTCGGTATCGGTGCAGCTGGGCACCAGCAACACGCGCGCGCCCGCCTCGCGCTGCGCGCGCACCGGCAGCGGGAACTCGATGTCGTAGCACACGGCGATGCCGACGCGCAGTCCGTCCAGCGCGAACACCTTCAATGCATCGCCCGGCTCGATCGTGCCGACGGCCTTCTCGAACCCGGTCAACTGCAGCTTGTCCTGCCAGGCGTGCCCGCCCTGCGCGGTGAACAGGTCGGCACGGTTGCGATAGCGAGGCGCCTGCCCGCCCTCCCCGGCGACGTCCAGCAGGAAGGTGCCTGCCACCACATGCATCGACAGCGATCGCGCCAGCGAGGTGTACAGCGCACACCACTGCGGCCGCAACGCCTGCAGTGCGGCCAGCGAACGCGGCAAGTCGGCCTGCACTTCCGGCGCGAACGTCGCAGCAAGCTCCAGCGACAGGTACTCCGGCAACACGGCGATGCGTGCACCTGCATCGGCGGCGTCCTGCAGCCACGCACGTTGGCGCTCGGCGAACGCGTCGAAGCTCGACGGTGCAGCGATGTCGTAACGCGCCACCGCGACCCTCATGGCGTGTGCTCCAGTGGCCGCAGCCAGAATGTCAGGGCGTGCATGGTGCTTCCCACGCCGGTTTCCTCCCACGGCAGGCGCATCGTCATGCCCGGCTGCCGCACGTAACCGCGCCGCGACCAGAACGCATCATTGCCACGATGTCGCGGCGGGCGTCGTGGATCGTCCACGTCGCGATCCACGGCGGCGAATGCCGTCCAGCGGAAGCCCCCCAACGTTCGCGCATGCGCTTCGCGTGCATCGAAGAATGCGTGGCCGATGCCGCGGCCGCGCCACGCCGGCAGCAGCACCGACTCGCCGAAATAGAACACCTCGCCGGGATCGATGCCACGGGCGTCGAACGGCGCCCGGAATGCCTCGGCATCGTCGGCCAGCGGCAAGCCGGTGGATACGCCGACCGGTCGATCCCCCTCCAGCGCCAGCACGAACACGCTGCGCGGCGATGCCGCGTAGGCGGCGAGATACTCGCGCTCGTAGCCCGGATCACCCGCGTAGAGGTAGGGCCAGTCGCGGAACACCGCGATCCGCAGCGCCGCCACCGCCTCCAGCCACGGCCCCGCCTCGGCCCCACGCACCACCTGGATCTGCTGCGATTGCATGGTGCGCCACCTGCCTTGTCCGGAACCCGTAGGACTTCACGTTGTTTCACAACAGGGCCGCAGGCATCACCACGGCAGTCGCCATGATGCACCGGTCCCGACGCATTGTCTTCGCTACAGGGGTGACACCATGGCTTCGGTTTCCGCCGATCTGCACTACTGGACCCGCCGCGCAGCGATCGCCGGCATCAATGGCCTGCATGCGCTGGCGCCGCCGCTCCGCAACTACACGCGCGTGGTGTTCCACATGGACACCGTGTTCTGGCTGTGCGCGGCACACGGCTACCCGATGGAGCGGCCACGCATCCTCGACCCGTTCGCCGGCGCCGGCATCAACATGTCGCACAGCTACCTCGACCGGGTCAGCGAAGCCCACCTGTGCGACATCGACCAGGACGCGGCGCGGCTGGCCGGCAAGCTGGACCCGAAGGTCACGTCGATCCACGGCGACAGCTTCAGGATGATCAACGAGGGCGACGATCGCCTCGGCCTGTACGACATGATCGTGCTGGACAACAACCTGGGCGGCATCTACCACGGCTTCTGCGAGCATTTCGACGCCATGCCCGCCGTGTTCCGCTACTTCGACCCGAAATCGGAACATGCGGTGCTGGCGCTGAACTTCATCACCGATCCGGAAATGATGAACGCCGACCCGCGCTTCAACACGCCTTCGTTCGAGGACCAGATGGCCGAGCGCGCGGCGTTCTACGGCACTGCATCGCGCCGCATCACGCCTGCCATCGGCGCAAGCGCCTACGACCGGCAGGCACGCAAGCAAGGCTGGAAGGTCGTCGGCCACGCGCTTGCCCCGCGCGCCGAGTTCTTTGGCTTCCTGCTGCTGTTCCTCGAGCGCGAAACCGCTGCAGCCTGACGCCCGGCTGCAGCGGTCCACTCGAACTCGACCTCTGCCTGCAATCAGGGCTTCGGGGCCGGCGCCGCCAGCTGGTACCAGTCGACCCTGCGGGTAGCGACCATCAGCGCAGCGAGGATCACGAACAGCAGTCCCGCACCGAGCACCAGTGCGTTGTCTTCCGAGACCAGCAGGCCGTACAGCGCGGCATACAGCAGGGCCAGCATCGCCGCGAACCCGCCGCCCCGCAGCGTGCTGCGCAGTACGTGTGCGAGATAGAACCCGAGCAGGCCGATGCAGGCCACGCTGGCCGCGAGATAGGCCCAGCCGAATGCGATGTGCTCGGACAGCGCCACCAGCAGCAGGAAGAAGATCGATAGCGCCAGCCCGACCAGGCCGTACTGGATGGGGTGGATGCGCAGCTGCTTGACCAACTCGAGCATGAAGAAGCCGACGAAGGTCAACAGCACGAACAGCACGCCGTACTTGGTGGCACGGTCGGCCTGCACGTAGGGATTCACCGGGTCGACCAGCGAAATCCCAACCACGTCCAGCCCGTTGCCACCGCCGTCACGCACCGCGGCCACGTCGGTCGAGGACAGCCCCTGCCCGCCGCGATATTGCGCCTGGGCATTGGTCGCCAATGCACTGACCTCCCATTCGCCGCGAAACCCGGAGGCCGATGTGCTGCGCTCGCGCGGCAGGAACGCGCCATTGAACTGCGGGTGCGGCCACGTCGACTCGACCACGACGTGGTTGCGCGTTGCCAGCGGCGCGAAGGCGAAGGCTTCGGCGCCGGCCAGCTCCACGTCGAGGACGGCATCGAAGGCCAGTGAGGTGCCGGCCCGTGGCACCGGCAAGCGCACATGCACCCCCGGCTGGCCGCGATGCCCCTGCCCCTGCTGCAGCGCGACCTCGCTGCCGTCCAGTCGCAGGCGGGGTGCGGCGCGCAGGCCGCGCACATCGGCGATGCCGTAGCCCAGCCACGGCTGCCCGATCCGTCGCGGCAGCGCGGGATCGGCATCGGCCGGCACCTGCACATCGAAGCGTGCCCGCAGGTTGCCGGTCAGCGCGTACATGCGGATCTCATGCAGGCCCAGCCTTCGCGTGTAGGGCGCCAGCCGTGCGGTGAATGCCGCGTCCTGTGCGAAGAACACCCATTCGCCGCTTTCCCCGTCGCGACGCACCGTGCGCACCACGTCGCCGCGCGCGTCCTTTTCCTCGACTTCCACGATCTCGGTCCATGGCACCACCAGCACCGGGCCAGCGATGCCCTGCGCACCAGCCTCGCTGCGCGCGATCGCCTGCACCGCCTCGGCGCGATAGACCTGCCGGTCGTGCACCACGCCACGGATCATCGCCAACGGCACCAGGATCGCCAGCGTCATCAGCACCACCACCAACACCTTCAAAGCCAGCTTCATCGCACGCTCCCTCCGGATGAGGGCGCCAGCGTGCCCGCGCGGCATGGGCCGGCGATGGCGCGAATGTGTGGCGACGGTGAAGTACCCGCATCGGGCGGAGCACGGCGCGGGCGACGACGTCCGGTCAGTCCGCCAGCGGCAGTTCCACCCGCGCGATGGCGCCGCCCTCGTCGCGATTGGCCAACGACGCGCGGCCACCGTGCAGTTCGGCCACCTCGGCCACGAACGGCAAGCCCAGTCCGCTGCTGCGGCTGCCGCCCCCGGGACGCGGCAGCGAATAGAACCGTTCGAACACCCGGCCCAGTGCGTACTCCGGCACGCCGGGGCCTTCGTCCCCGATCTCGACCACGACATGCGCGCCAGCGCGTACCAGCGACCACCGCACCCGGCTGCCCGCCGGCGCGTGCGCCAGCGCGTTGTCCAGCAGGTTGGCGAACAGTTGCCGCAGCAGGAAGCCGTCGCCGCGCACGATGGCCGCGGGCGGTTCCCGCGGTGGCTGCAGCGACACGCCCTGCTGCTCCGCGCGCAATGCGAACTGCAGGCAGACGTCGGCCAGCAGCGTGCCGACATCGATCGCCTCCGGCTGCTCGATGCGCTGCCGCGATTCCACTGCCGCCAGCGCCAGCAGCTTGTCGATGGTCTGCGCCATGCGTTCGCTCTGGCCATCGACGTGCGCGGCGAAACGTACCCGGTCGGCCTCGGGCAGCGAGGGTTCCGACAGCAGTTCCGCCGCACCGCGGATCGCGGTCAACGGCGCCTTGAGTTCGTGGGTGAGGCTGTGCACGTAGCCCTCGACATACTGCTTGCCCTCCAGCCGGTCGCGCATGGTTTCCAGCGCGCGGCCGAGGTCGGCGAACTCACCCGCGGCATCGGGCAGCGTGGCGCGCTCGCCCGCGGTCACTGCGCGGGCATAGCGCTGCAGGCCGCCCAACTGGCGCGACAGCCACCACGATGCCAGCAGGCCGATGCCCAGCGCCGCGCCCAGCAACACCAGCCCCCAGCGGCGCACGGTGCGCTCGCTGCGCGCGATGAACGGCTGGGTCGCGCTGTTCGGCTTGGCCACCGTCAGCACGCCGATCAGCCGGTCGCCGTCGAGGATCGGCGCGGCCACGTGCATCACCGTGCTGTCTTCGTCGTCCGGATCGCTGCGGGTCGAACGCGCCCCATATTGGCCGCGCAGCGTCAGGTACACGTCGTTCCAGCGCGAATTGTCGCGGCCCATGTCCAGGCCTGCCGAGTCGTAGACCACGATGCCCGCGGCATCGGTGATGGTGACGCGGTAACTGACGCGGCGCTTGCGTACGTCCCAGATGTGCGCGCCCAGGTCGCGATGGCGCAGCGCATCGATGCGACGGGCGAAGCGGCCGTCGGCGATGCGCCCGGCCAGCATGTCGTCGGTGGCCAGTTCCGCCAGCACGTTGGCGGTATCGGCCAGCGTGTCCTCCATCGCCTGGCGCACGCCGGGCTTCACTTCCTGCACGAACACGCGCAGCAACAGGATGCCGGCGATCGCGACGATCACGAAGTACCCCAGCAGGATGCGCAGGCCGATCTTCACCGCGGCTCAGCCGGCATCCACGGAATAGCCCAGGCCGCGATGGGTACGGATCGGGTCGGTGCCGGGCGCGATGGCGTGCAGCTTCGCGCGCAGCGTCTTGACGTGGGTGTCCACGGTGCGGTCGCTGCTGTCCAGCGCATCGCCCCACACCCGGTCCATCAGCTGCGCACGCGACAGCACCGCACCCGGCCGCGCCAGCAGCGCCGCCAGCAGGCCGTATTCGTAGCGGGTGAGTTCGAGCAACTGCCCGTGCCAGCGGATGCGGCGGCCTTCGGCATCGTGCTCGAAGCCTTTCGACGCCACTGGCGCCGGCGCAGCGGCGGCCACGCGTCGCAGCAGCGCCCGTATCCGTGCCGCCAGTTCGCGCGGCGAGAACGGCTTGGCGATGTAGTCGTCCGCGCCCAGTTCGAACCCGAGCATGCGGTCCGCCTCGGCACCGTGCGCGGTCAGGAAGATCACCGGCAGGTCATGCCGCGCGCGCAGTTCCCGGCACAGCGCGAAACCACCGATGTCCGGCAACCCCACGTCGAGTACCGCAAGGTCGAATGCGACGGCACCGGCCTGGCGCAGCGCATCGCCTGCCGTGGCGCAATGCACCACCGCATGGCCCTCGGCCTGCAGCGCGTACACCACGGTGTCGGCGATGGCGGATTCGTCTTCGACCAGCAGGATGCGGGGCATGGGGCGGGAATCGGGAATCGGGAATCGGGAATCGGGAATCGGGAATCGGGAATC